>NZ_JAGGPB010000017.1 GCF_018614055.1 Streptomyces sp. ISL-98 | reverse complement strand
CCGACATGGTCGTGCCACGCGGAGGCGGGGGCAGGGCGTGAGACATGACTGCTCGCGGCTGATGACGCGATACCGCCTGGCACCTCGGGTCGGTGGCAGTCACATGTATCCCGGTGCGGCTGGGCAGTGGTGCGTTCTCTTGCGTCCGGAGGGAGGTTGCGCCGGTAGAAGCGTCGGTACGCGCGGACCGAGGGGCCGTCAGCCGCTGACCACAGATCTTTGGAGTGGGCCCGGATCGCTGCCGCTACCACCGGGCCACTCCGGCGCGTCTACGGGCGCGTTCCTTGGCAGACGAGGATTCCGCCAAGGCAAGCGACCCGGAACGCGCCCTCAGCCTGGATGAGGCCGACGAGCGCCGCGAGCTCGCCCGGCAGCCGCCGGGCGAACTTGGCGCGGCGGAGTTCCGAGATACTGGGCGGTGATGGCATGTCTCGATTGCTGCCTGGGGACTCGAAGCACATGCGGGAACGGCAGGCCCAGGTGCCTCGCAAACGAGGGCGGCGTGCGCATGACTCCAGCGCAGTGTGCGACCGCTGTGGCGGCCGGAGTGCGCTAGGGCAGGATGCCGGTGTCGGTGAGGATCTGTTCTGCCGATGTGCAGTTGCCGTCCTGTACGGCCATGGTCATCGCGGCGCGCGCGGCCGACGCGGGGGCCTCTGGCGGGATTACCAGGAAGGAGAAGTGGTCCTGAGGTCCGCGAGTGATGATCATTGTGCCGTCGCCGACGGCGGACCAGTCGATGCGGACCATGCGGTCGTCGATGACCAGGTGGCCCGGAGCGCCGTCCCAGGCGCTCGCGTCCAGACCGACGCGTGCGACGGGGCCAAGCCGGCCAGTCAGGGCGGTGATCAGGCCCGGCAGTTGGGTTTTGAGATCACGGGTGCGTGGCCACCACGCGCCGTCGAACAGCCCGTCACGGCTGGAGGTTGTCTCCATCCTCAGAACGGCCGCGCCGGGAACAACCGGCTGATCGCTTGTGTCCGCGAGGAGCAGGAGAGGAGCCGGGGTATCGGCGGTCATGATCTGCCGCCCCTCTGAGGACTTTCCTGCACGGGCGGACTGCGCATGGTGTCTCACTTCCGGGCGCGACGGCGCGGCCAGAGCCGCCCGAAGCCTGCGATGCGATGGTCGCGGTGAACGCCAGTGGTACTCGAAGCCGCGTGTCCGCGGGAATCGGGCGGATCTGCCGTGGGCCGAGTACGAAGGTTCGACTTGGCGCGGCCGTAGGGGAAGGCCGCGATGCGTTCGTCGTGCTGGGAGTTGAGCATGTGGATCGCGAGCGTGCCCAGAGCGATCATCGCCAGGATCACGAGCACGGTGACGAGGGTGTCCATGATCGTCACATCCCTTCAGCCGGATCCGGTACCTGACCAATGACTGCCGGGGCAGACAAAGGTGAGGTCGGTTGGCGTGCTCCAAGGCCGCCTTCGGAGTCCCAGACCCTCTCCCGGGTCGAGTCCCAGTCGGCCTCGGCGGCGATCCGGTAGAGCTCGGCCTCCTGGATCAAGCCGCTCGCGGTGAGACTGCGCAACGGATCAGTGGCCGCGGTCATCAGACGGGCCGCTGTGCCGGGGCTGGTCTCGGGTGGGATCACGAGCAGGTCCCAGCGGCCTGCGGTGTAGGAGAGCAGCAGCAGTTTGTGCGGGTCCTGCTCGGCCTTGAACCAGCCCACGTGTACCACATGCCCGTGGACGGGCACCTTGCGTGGGATGACTGGCCAGAACGTGGGGTTCACCGTGACACGAGTGATCCGCCCCCACTTGGGGTCCAGTACGGCCGTCAGCGCGGGAAGTTCCGCCACGAGGTCGCGGGACCGGGGCCACCACGCACCGTCGATCAGAGCCGGAGCGGTGCCGGCCGGCGCCAGCATGAGTCGGAGGGGCGGCGAAGAGGTCCGGTCTTCGACCGCGGGCGTATACAAAATGGTCGCGGTCATGACGCGGACCCTGCCCCGGGCCGGTGCAGGCCGACCCGGCGTTGTGAATCGCCGGAGACGACACGAGCGTGAAAGCAGGTGTGCGAAGTGTCCTCGGTAACTTCAGGATACTTCTGGACAGGGCCCGACGGACCGATGCGGAGCGATGGGTTGAACGGTGTGCGGGAGCCCCCACAGCGGATGGGACGCCGCCGAGCGCGCCGGGACCATCGCACGGCGTAGCCCGGGCCCTCTGCCGCAGGAGACTGGCGATCCAGAGGGTGGCTGCACGGAGGTCTCCGTCGCGTGGTCGGGAAGCTCGGTGAGCATTCAGGCGGGTCTCCGAGCGGATGCTGGTGACTACGCGTCACCAGTAGTCTTGATGCGTACGCGGGGCACCGGCGAAAGTTCCCGGTGCCCGGCCTGCAAAGTCGGTGGCGGGTGGACGCCGTGAGGAGCTGCGGCCATGCTGTGGACGCTGATCACGGCTGCAGGCGAGTTCGGCGTTGGCCTCAGCGTTTTGCCGAGTCGGTGAGAGTGACACCGCATCAGGTGTCACCTCGGCGCCGTGACCGGAACCGTGCTCGGTGAGCAGCAGGGCGATGTCGTCGGCTCGGTACGAGGAGCCCCGGGCGTTGTGCAGAAGCCGGTCGGCGAGTTCGTCCAGTGAGCCGGCGCGGGCGCGGGCGAGGGATGTTCGCAGGCGGTCGATCCCCACGTCGATGTCGGCGCCGCGTTCCTCGACCAGTCCGTCGGTGTAGAGGGCGAGGATGGATCCTGGCGGGAGGTCGATCCGGGTTGCTGGATAGGCGCTTGCGCGATCCACACCGAGGAGTGGGCCGACGTCCAGTTCAAGGGCGTCGGTCATCCCGTCGGGACGGCGGAGCAGGGGTGGGGGGTGGCCGGCGATGACGGCGTAGGCATGGTGGCTGTGTGGTTCGAGGTGGATGGAGCAGCTGGCCAGCAGCCCGGGGTCGAGGTCGATGAGGGTTCAGTTGACGCCGGCCATCACATCGCCGGGCGTATGGCCCACGGCTGCGAAGGCCCGTACCGCGCTGCGCAATTGGGCCATGGTGGCCGCGGCGGCGATGCTGTGCCCTTCCACGTCTCCGATGACGAGAGAGACCCCACTGTCGGTGGGGATGACGTCGTACCAGTCGCCACCGATGTCCATTCCGCTGGTGCCGGGCAGATAGCGCGCGACGGTGCGGATGCCCGGGACTACGGGCAGCCGGTGCGGCAGGAGCGCCTGCTGCAGACCGCGCGCGAGGGCGAACTCCGAGTCGTAGAGCCGTGCGCGTTCCAGGGCCTGGGCGATCAGCCCGGCGAGTGCGGTGAGGACACCGCGGTCCTTCTCCGTGAACCGGTGGATCTCGTCGAAGCCGAGGACGCAGGTGCCGACAGGGTGGCTGGAGGCGATCAGTGGCAGATACGCCCAGGAGCTCACCCCGCCCACGGGGATGCCCGGGTAGCCCTGGGAGAGGTTCTGCTGCGACTCGATGAAGAGCGGAGCGCCGGAGGTCAGGGCGTCGGTACCGGGCAGGCGGGCGTGCAGCGGTACGCCCTCCAGCCAGTCGAGGAAGTCTTCGTGGTGGCCGGTGTGGAAGAGCAGGTGCATCGTTCCGTCGCGGACCACGTAGATCGCCAGCTGCTGGCCCCCGAAGGCTGGTAGGAACTGGTCGGAGACGACTTCGCAGACTTCGCGGGCGGTGACCGCCTCGGTCAGCGCGCTGCCCAGCTGCAGGACGTGGTACATGACACCCATGCGGGCCGGTGTGGCAGGGGTTGCTGTCTCGGCCGAGGAGGCGGACGGCGTCGAGGTCGAGGTCGAGGTCGAGGGTGGATGACCGGAGGGCACCACCCGGCCGGTTACTCCGTCCGCCTCCGGATGGAGGGAGAAGGCGAGCCACCGGTCGGGCGGGCGGCAGGCGAGGAAGGAGACCGGCGCCTGCGAGATCATCGCGGACCGGTGCCGGTACTCGGCGTCGGGATCGGACAGCCACGGCAGCACGTCCGAGAGAAACTGGCCCAGCAACTCGTCGCCGCGCACGCCCAGCAGCTGCAGGGCGCTGTGGTTGGCGTAGGTGACCCGCCCGTGCGAGTGATCGGTTACGCGCGACGGCATCCTGTTGGCCCAGTGCAACCCGACCCACCCTGCGAAGAGTTCGATGAACTTCGACGCTGTGGGACCGCGTTTCGCCGTCGATGTCCTTTGACAACGAAATTAGTCCGGTGCGGTGCCCGGCCTGGCGCGACCGATGTCAAACGATCAGAGCCCGCTCGCGCGCGCCCTTCCCCGGTGGGCCCGGCCCGCACCACTCTCGGTGGCTTATGGGCACCACGGCCGAAGCGGCCGGCCAGCCGCGAACCTGCGCGGTATGGGCCCTGGCGCCCTGCACCGGCGAAGCCTGACTCGGCCGCAGCTCGGCCAAATAATCCGCCCGAGGCTGTGGGTGTGGTCCGGCATGATCGGCCGTATGGATGAGAAGAACTTCGCTGAACGGGCTGGGCAATCCATACGGCGGGCCCTAGAGGACTGGGGGGCGGGCAGTGAGCACTTCGCCGTTCTGCACTCCGGGTTCGGCTGCGAGTACGCCCTCAAGGCTTTTCTGATGCGCCGCAATCCGGGGCTGATCGACTCCAGTCGAGACAAAACCCTGATCCACTACACGCTGGGCACCTCCGGCAAACCCGATCACGAGCTGCTGAACCTACCCGCCGGGGGTGTCAACGACCCTCGCGTACCGCATGGTTCACACGACGAGCGCCCCGCCTCGGGGGTGTCGAGGCGGGGCGCTCGCGTGTTCGTGGGGGGGGGCTACACCTGCATGCTTACAGGCCCCAGCTATACCGGATCTTGTTTTGGAGGCCGGTGCCTTCGGCTCCGGCGGCTTGTTTGACGAGGGTGACGCCGTGGGTGCCGCGGAAGTGGCCGATGGGGGCCATGGGTCCGGACCAGGCGGCGCCGAAGCGGGGGTCTCCGGCGGAGGGGATGTCGGAGGGTCCGAAGGTGTCGGGGCAGATGGGGCTGGAGACGGATGCGCCGCCGCCCTTGCCTTCGACGCTGACGGTGATGCTTCCGCATTGGGCGACCGGCTGATCGGCCAGGGGTTGCCAGCTCACGACTTCTTCGCCTCCTCGGTAGATGAGGATGGAGTCGACGCGGTTGAGCTTGTAGGGGAACCAGAAGTCGTCGTCGTGGGAGACGGCGCTGGTTTTCATCTCGTCCGCGATGTAGCGGCCGTGGGGGTCGTCCTGGTCGAGGCGACGGAGGTTGCAGCCGTGGGATTCGAGCTTGCCGCCTTCGGCTGAGAGGTCGACGCACCAAGTGGCGATGATCGGGCCTTTTTCAGCCGCAGCGCGGGGCTCGGGTGCGAAGGTCTTCCTGGCTTGGACGGGGTCCATGCCCATGGCGATCTGCTGGTCCACGGCGGACATGCCGCGGTTTTCCTGACGCGCAATGAGCTGCTTTCCGCTCATCCCCGCGGTGTCGGTGGCCTCGATGCTCTCCACGCTCAGGCTGCCGCGGCTCTTTTCGACGCGCACCTTGGACTGGGCGCGGCTGGTGACGCGGACGGTGGCGTCGCCGTCGGTCCAGACGGTTTTGTAGATGTCGGGGCTGATCTTCTTCAGCTCTTGGAGGTGGAAGCGGTAGGCGTCGGGTCCGCTGAGAGTGATACCGGCCGGGGTCTTGATGCTCACTTTGGGGCTGTGGGAGTCGGTGGGGCGGTGGGAGTCGGGTTCGGCTGCTCCGACGGTGAGGATCCCGCCTATGAGGGCGGTGGCTGTCGCGAGGACGCGGACTGTTCTGGGTTTGCTGGTTTTCATGCTTCTTTTCCCCCGTGTGGTCAGGATGCCGGCGCGCAGTTGTGGGCGCCGGTGGTGGCGGAGCCTATGACGACGTCGATGAGTCCGAGCGCGTCCTTGAGGTGGACGGCGTTGACGGTCATGCCCTTGTCGGCACCGGCTGCGGGGAGCTGCTCGTTGATGACGAGTCGGGCTACGCCGAGGTCGATGACGGTGTTCGGGACGTTGGGGACGTCGATCGTTTTACCGGCGATCTTCAGGGTGGTGCCGGTGTGCCCTTCGGCTTTGGTGCAGGTGCTGGTGGAGACGGCTTCGACTCCGGAGAGGTCGAGTACCGGGAGGCCGGGAAGTCCGATTTTCGCGGACTTGACGGTGGTCTTCGCGGTTGATGTGCCGGGGTTGAGGCTGGTGTTGACCTCGGCGCACAGGGCTTCGATGTTGACGCCGATGGTCTTGACCTGTCCGCTGCACTGAGGCCGGTTGGTGGTGGCGCGTGCGGTGCGGATGACCCCGGTGTCGGGCTGCGGCGGGATCTTGACCGGGAAGAGGATCAGGTTGACGTCCGCGGAGGCGCCGAACGCGCGCCCGGTGGCGTACTGGAGTACGGCCGTGGAGGTGGCGTTGGAGGGGAGGTAGTAGTCGTCCCCCGCGAACGCCGCCGACAGGGGCACGGTGGCCTCTGTGTTCAGGTCCTGGTTGACCTTGTCCACGGTGCACGTCGCGTCGCCGCCGCTGCTGGTGGCGCCGTTGCAGGCCTGTTCGGCGCCGCCTGCGCCCAGAGCGAGGCGTACGGTGCGCTCCGGTACCGCCTGCCCTGCCCCGTCCTTGAGGGTCGCGGCGAGTTTGGCCGGTTCGTCGTTGGCGAGATGGCGGGTGCCGTTGTAGGCGAGGGCGGTGGTGGCCTTCTTGACCTGGAAGGTGTGGAAGGTGCCGACCCTGCCCGCCGGGGATTCGACTCGGACGCTGATGCCGTAATAGCCGGGCTTGTTGACCGGCGCGAGCGTGCAGGAGGCGGCGCCGGTGCTGGTGCTGGTCGCCTCACAGGTGGCGTCGCCGACACGGAAGGTGACCTTCGCGCCCGCGTGCCCGTCCTCGCCGAGGGTCACTTTGGCTGAGACGGTCGTGGGTGCACGGTAGGCGGCCGTAGCGACGCCGGTGTAATCGACGTCCAGCTCGGCTGCGGCAGCGGTGGTCGGGACGGCTACGACGGCGGCTGAAGCGGTCAGCAGGACGCTGATGGCGCTGGCCATCGTGCGTTTGGGCCGGATGGTGTTTCTGGGCAGGAGCATGGGCCCCCCGTCTCACGCCGGTTTCCCCCGGGCGGCGTGGTTCCCCGTGGGGCCGCGTGGCGCGGCCATGACAAGCAAGCTAACGCTCTCCGGTAGGGCTACAACAGCCCCTTGACGCACTTGTGTTGCGCACTGGGGTGCGGAGGGGGAGGCTCCGTGGCGGCGTAGGGTTCGCACGTGATTGAGCTGATTGCGGCGTACGCGAATTATCCGCTGGCGGCGGCGTCGCTGGTGGCGGCGTCGCTGGTGGCGGCGTCGCTGGTGGCGCTGATGGTCCAGGGGTGCTGACGCGGTTGCAGGTCAGGCAGCGGGAGGAAGAAGGTCCGCACCATCAGCCTGAAGGAAGCGTTCGATCAGGCCACAGTGATCTGGGGCAAGAACGCGCCCATCACGCAACAGCAGTTCGCCGTGATCGTGGAGGGAAAGGACGGCGAGACTCACCTGGGCTGGCACCACGCGAGCAGCGCCGACCGCGGCCTTCAGTACGCCGTCACCCTCATCGAGGCCATCCGCGCCGATCTGAAGGCCCCATCGGCCGTCTTTTGGGGGCCATACGACGGCATCTTCGCCGACCTGGACAAGGTCAAGAAGGTGGCGGTGCCAGCCCTGCGGCCGGGGCTGGAAGACGCGGTCGAAGCCCTGGCGCGCAGGGAGTTCGAGAACGCCATGAGCGCCACTGACACGGCTTTCGACAGAAAGGACAGTTCCGCCTACGTGGCGACCTGGACCGCTCTTCAGACGGTCGGCGCCGTCGCACAGCGTCAGGCCGTGCGGCTCCTGACGGAGTACGACGTTCTTCCGCTGGCGCTCCAGCCTGTGTCGCATGCCCCCACGCGGATGATGTTCCTGCGGGCGCAGGATGCGCTCGCCGTGAAGCAGAGCGTTGCCCGCGCCGTCTTCAACGGCTTCATGGAGGGCTGCGCCTCCCGCCCCTCGATGGGCGGCCTGCTCAAGCCATCCGCGAGGGGAAACCCGAACACCGGCGTTGGGACGCTGGTGTGGCCGGCGCCGGTGTCGCGTCGGGTGTTGAGTGAACTGGCGCTCGCCTCCTGCTCCGCGTGCCACAAGGTCGCGGTGATCTACGGGGGCATCACTGAGGAGGACTGCGGCTGCGAGGTGCGCGAGTGTGGCAGCGGGGCTTGCCTGGACCATCCCGGCGACGTGGTGCGGTGGGCGTACCCGGAGCTGTACTACTGCTCGTGGTGCTCGTTGACCCTGGACCATCCCGGCGAGCTGGAGGCGGCCAACATCAGACTGACCTTCGAATGGGAGCGGGAGGATTACTGGAAAGAGTGAGCCGAGACTCCACCCTGACTGGTACAGCCACCCAGCACCCTCAGCCCGCTACCCCATACGACTAAAGGTTGTTGCAGAAGGGTGGGTGTGGGCAGGTCGGTGTGCTGGCTGACCTGCTGGTTCAGCGTGTCATGGCGAGGTTGTGCATGGTGGCGACAGCCTGGATGGCGTGGTGGAGGCCGTCTCCTTTCTGGCGGCAGTCGCGGAGGATCTTCCAGTTCTTCATCCGGGCGAAGGTGTGCTCGACGCGGGCCTCACCCGTCGGTGTTCGGCGTTGTCCTCCTCCTGGCCGCGCAGGAGGGGGCGTCCGGCTCGTCTGCGATGCGGGACGATCAGCCCGGTGCCCAGGTAGGCGCCATCCGCGATCACCGTGGCGCCTGCGGCTTTCGCCGGCAGGTCCGACTCCCGCCAGGCGTGGGCGTCGGCCTTGTTTCCGGGTACCGGACGCGCTGATGCGATCACCAGCCGCGTGTCCGCGTCGATGATGACCTGCACGTTTGCTGAGAACCGGTAGTTGCGGGAGGAGGCGGCGACGGTGCGGTCGCGGACCGGAATCAGGGTGCCGTCCACGATCCACAACCGCTCGACATCGGCGACGGGCCGCGGCGCCGGCTCCAGCGCGAGGAGCGGACGCAGCCGCTGGATGACCCGGCAGACGGTAGCCGGGGAGATCCCGAAGAGCGGGGCGAGTTGGCGCATCGTGAGGTTCGTCCGGTAGTACACCGCCACCAGCAGCACCCGATCCGCCAACGGCAGGCACCATGGACGGCCACCACCAGGCCCGTTCCCGCCCCGCTCCCGCACCACCCTCACGAGCTTCTCGAACCGGCCCATCCGCAACCCGGTGAACGTCTCCACCCACAACGGCTCAGCCCGCAACACCCCACCCACACAAGGGGAATGCCCCATCCCAGACGTTCTGCAACAACTTTTAGATTCTGTCTCTCCGATCACGCTGGTTGCCCGGGGACTCGGCCACCGCGATGGGGTCCTGGCGGCATCGCCTCCAGGACCCCGCGCAATCAGCGCCGATCGTGGTTCGGGATCGCGATCCTGAACTTGGCTACGTTCTCCCCGGTCGTCCACCGGTGGAAGCCGGCCTTCTCCAGTACTCGGACTGAGGCCGGATTTGACAGTTCTACGTCGGCGGACACGGTGTGGACATCTGGCAGGGTGAGGGCGAACTCGGCCAGGGCCTGGGTGGCCTCGGGGGCATAGCCCCGGCCGCGGCGGGAGGCCACGATGCCGTATCCGATCTCAAGGACGCCGTCGCTGGGCGGCCAGAACAGGCCGATGGAGCCCACCACCAGGCCGCTGTCGCACTCGATGATCAGACGGTGGCCGTAGGTGCCGAGCCAGTCGGGGTACTGGTTGAAGAGGCCCGCGACCACGCGATCGCCATCGGCGGGAAAGTCGTCCGCCCAGTGAGGGGACCGGGCGCCGTCGAGGACTGCGGTGGCCTCGCTCTTGGTCCAGGGCCGCAGTACGAGGCGCTTGGTGACTACGTCGGCGTGGGCAGGTGAAGAAAAGGAAGACGCCCAGGGTTCGCGTGAGGTCATGGGACCGAGCGAAGCCCTGTTCGGTGCAGCTGGGGGAATGGGCAACCAGGGTGCCGAAGAAGTCGAGCAGAACGTGGGTGACACGAATACCAGGCATGGTCGCATCTTCGCCTCCCCTGCTGTGCCCGTTCGATATCGGATGACGGAGCGTCACGCCGCGACCGCCCCCTCCGGCCGTTCTACGAGGTGTCCGCGTTCGAAATGGGCGCGGGCCCGGACCAGGGCGACGAGGTGGGGTGCGTTGACCGCGCGCCAGCGGTCCTGGGCCGATTCGATCAGCTTGAACACCATGCCGTTCTTGGATGCGCCGGCTGTTATTGAAGCCGTCGATGTACTCAAAGAGCGCCAGGTTCGCCTCGGCCCGGGTGGCGAAGACGCGGCCGCGGACGCACTCGGTCTTGACCAGCATCCACAAGTTCTCCGCGAGGGCGTTGTCGTACGAGTCCCCGACGGAGCCCATTGATGCCTCAACTCCCGTCCGTAGCAGGCGTGTTGTGAGTTTGATGGACGTGTACTGGCAGCCGTGGTCCGCGTGATGAACGAGCTTGCCGGGCTCGACTTCGCGGCTGGCCAGGGCGTACTCCAGCGTCGTCAGGACGAGATCGGCGTCCGCGCGGGCGGAGGTCTCCCAGGCCACCACACGCCGGGAGAAGGCATCCCGGATCGCCGACAGCCACAGGGGGCCCTCACCGGTGGAGATTATCGTCAGGTCGGTGACCCACAGCCGGTCCGGCGCGGGGGCGGTGAAGTCCCGC
The DNA here is from genome assembly GCF_018614055.1 of Streptomyces sp. ISL-98. GTDB lineage: Bacteria > Actinomycetota > Actinomycetes > Streptomycetales > Streptomycetaceae > Streptomyces > Streptomyces spiramyceticus. The sequence goes on along the minus strand of NZ_JAGGPB010000017.1, from coordinate 9,002 downwards.
TGGACCAGGTCCGGGGCCAGGGTGGCCTTCGGATCGCGGCGTGTGAAGCCCTTGCGGCGCGGGCTCACCCCCGCCAAGTCGGCCTCGCGCATCAATCGCTCGACCCGCTTGCGGCCGATGGCCACACCCTCGCGTTTCAGGACGGCGTGCACGCGCGGGGAGCCGTAGATCCCGCCGGAGTTGGCGTGGATCCGCCGGATCTGCTCCGTCAGCTCCGTATCCCGCCGACGCCGCTCGCACGGCTCCTTCTCGGCGTGGCACCACCGGTAGTAGGTGGAGGAGGGGATGTGCAGTTCCCGGAGTACAGGCTCGACCCCCAGGTGCGCGTGCTCGTCGAGGAGCGCGGTCACCTGGGCCGGGTCGGGTCGAGCTGGGCCGCGAAAAAAGCCGAGGCCGTCCGCAGGACCTCGTTGGCCCGCTTGAGCTGGGCATTCTCCTTGCGCAGAGTGGCCAGTTCCGCCCGCTCGTCGGTGGTCAGAGGGAGCGCGCCTCTTCGCACCCGCGGGCCCCGGGGATGTCATGGCGCTGATCCCCTGGGGCCCGCGGTGTGTCCGGACGTGGCCCGGGTCAGAGTGCCCCGGCCACTTCGGAGGTGGCCCACAAGACACGCCCAGGCGACCGGGGCAGTGCCGCGCGCGAACGCTGATATGCCTCCCGGGTTCGACGAGGTGCCGCACCTGTCCGGCGTGGTCATCATGGTCATCCAGGCCCCGTCCGGCCATCAGGAGCGTTGGGCGGGAGGGGAAGGTGATGACGATGGAGCTGTTCCCGCCGATCCCGCTCGCCGAGTGGCGCGACACCAAAGAGACACTCCATCGCTTCGCGCAGATCGTCGGGAAGGTCCGCCTCGCCGCCGGCGCCCGGCGTAATCACTGGTGGAATGTCCCGTTCCACCTCACGGGGCGCGGCATCACCACTCGCCCGATGGGACAGGTCGACGGCAATCCGATCTTCACGATGGACTTCGACTTCGTCGGACATCAGCTGGTTGTTTCGACTCTGGACGGCAGGCAGATTTCCCTCCCGCTCATCGGCCAGTCGGTGGCGTCCTTCCATGACGCGGTCATGGCCTCGCTGGCTGCGCTGGGCGTCCGGGTGCGACTCGACGTACCCAGGCCCTTCGACCTGCCCGACGCCGGCCGGCCGTTCGCCGAGGACACCGAGCACGCGACCTACGATCCCCCGCAGGCCAACCGCTACTGGCGGGTGCTCAGCCAAGCGGCGTCAGTACTGGAGGAATTCGCCGCAGGGTATTCGGGGAAGGTCAGCCCGGTGCACCACTTCTGGCACACCTTCGACATCGCCCACAGCCGGTTCTCCGGGCGTCACATCGAGCAGCCTGCGCAGCTCGACCCGGTCACCCGGGAGGCGTACTCCCAGGAGGTGATCAGCTTCGGCTTCTGGTTCGGGGACGACACCTTCCCCGAGCCCGCGTTCTACTCCTACACCGCCCCGGAGCCCGCGCACCTGGCCGAGGAGCCGCTCCGGCCCGCAGCGGCACGCTGGATCGCCCGGGGCAACAGCCACCTTGCCGTGCTGCGGTACGACGAGGTCCGTACAGAGACCGACCCGTGTGCTGCCGTACTCGCCTTCTACGAGAGCGCGTACCAGGCCGGCGCCGGGCGCGCCGGCTGGGAGATCGAGCAGATGGCATGCCCTGGCGGGGTGACGGACCCGCAGCTGTGAACCCACGGGCCCGGCGCCGCGTCCGGCTGACGCCCGCACGCCGCCGCGGCCCGGCCGTCGGCGTGGTCACGGCGGCACCGCCCGGTCAGGTGTCGGTGCGCGCCAGCACGCCCTGGAGCAGCCCCGTTGCCTGGCCCACCTCGATGAGGTAGCCGTCCGGATCGCGCATGTAGCAGCGCAGCTCGGCACGGCGGTCGATGGGCGGGGTGAGGAACTCCGCTCCCTTCGCGACGGCCGCGGCGTGGAAGCGGTGAATGTCGGCCACCCGCACATTCAGAAAGCTGGAGGCGGTGCGGGGGTCCTCCGGGGGGCGCAGCACGACATCCGGTTTGTCGTCGGTGGGCCCGCCGCCCGGGTTCATGATGATCCAGCTGTTGGCGACCTTGATGATGCAGGGATTCTCGTCCAGCACCACCTGTCCCCCCAGCACGTCGGCGTAGAACGCCCGGGAGCGCGGCACATCGGAGACGGTGAAAAAGTGCGTGAGCACCAGGCCCGAACGGTGCCGCGTGCCCGGCGTGCGGGGTCTGGTCGAACCGGGTTCATGGTTCCTATCTGCGGTTTCCTGCTGATGTGCCAAGCGCCGGACGAAGCGTTGTTCTCCAGCTGCGGGTCCGCCGGTTCGCCTGCGGGAACTCGGGGTGCGCTCGCCGCACCTTCGTCGAGCAGATACCTGGCCTGACCCGTCGGCACGATCAGCGGACCGAGCAGCTGCGCTCGACGCTGGCCGCGGTTGGTCTCGCCCTGGCGGGCCGGGCCGGCGCCCGCCTGGCCTCTGTCCTCGGGGTCTCCGTCAGCCGGAGCACGGTTTTGCGCCTGGTCGACGCGATTCCCCAGCCGGAGGCGCCCGCGCCGCGTGTAGTGGGCGTCGACGAGTATGCGACCCGCAAGGGCCGCCACTACGGCACGGTCCTCGTCGACGTCGAAACCCGCCGTCCTGTCGACTTGCTGCCAGACCGGGAGGCAACGAGCCTGGCGGCCTGGCTCGCCGATCGGCCCGGTGTCGAGGTCGTGTGCCGGGACCGGGCGCCGTTATTCGCCGAGGGTGCCGCTGCCGGGGCTCCGCAGGCCGTCCAGGTCGCGGACCGGTGGCAGTGCGCCATGAGGCGCCTTGTCGTATTCCCGGCTTCAGCCGGGAGGAATTCGGAGGGAAATTCCTGGGTCTGATGGCTTACCCAAACCGGAAACGGGGATGGGGAAAATAGCATGCCAGAAAAGCGACGGCCGGGTTCAGGCGTCAGAGACGGTGCGTCGCGGGACCCGCGTGATATGGCGAAAGCTGGATTGCCTGAACCCCAATGCCCAGAAGATTGAAGGTCAAATCCACCGGAAAGACGTCCGAAACCGGTGCCGTTCCCTGCCTTGGGTTAATGCCAGACCCGAGACAACCTCCGGGAAACGGAGCGATGCCCAGTGAGGGTATTCAAGGGTATGAGTGGGGCGCCTACGTCACGCTAGTACGTACGACAAGGACGAACATGGGATCGCCTACGGGAGGAGATCTTCCTATGGCGACGGAGGCCCCGTAGTAGTCGCCGGAGTCACGACCGGCCAAGGAGAACGGGAAAGCCGTTCACATTGGGCGAAGGGGGCCAGGTGATTGGACACCACAGAATCGGGAGGTATGCGAAATGCAGAGTGCCGAAACAGTACTGGGTGTCCTCCGTGGACGCGGCAGGCGTAGCCTGCCGTGCAACGAACTGTACCGACAGTTATTCAATCCGCAGTTGTATCTGCTGGCCTACGGGCGTTTGTACTCCAACAAGGCAGCGATGACGCCCGGGGTCACCGGGGAGACCGTGGACGGCATGTCGCTGGGCAAGATCGAGCACGTCATCGACGCGCTGCGCCACGAGCGGTACCGGTGGAGCCCAGCCAGAAGGGTCTACATCCCGAAGGGGCGGGGCAGTTCGCAGCTGCGGCCGCTCGGCCTGCCTCCGTGGAGTGACAAGCTCGTCGGCGAGGTGATCCGTCTGCTTCTTGAGGCGTATTACGAGCCGACGTTCTCTGATTCCTCTCACGGTTTCCGTCCCCGCCGGGGCTGTCACACCGCACTGCGCAAGGTGGCCAACACCTGGACGGGGTCGATCTGGTTTATCGAGGGTGATATCTCCCGGTGCTTCGACCGGCTTGACCATTCGGTCATGCTCCGAACCCTGGGCGAGAAAATCCACGACAACCGGTTCCTGCGGCTGGTGCGGAACATGCTCAAGGCCGGATACATGGAGGACTGGATTTGGAACGCCACGCACAGCGGAAGCCCGCAGGGCGGGGTTGTTTCACCCATCCTCTCCAATATTTACCTGCACAAGATGGATGAGTATGTCGAGAAGGTTCTGATCCCTGAATACACCCGAGGAAAAGTCAGGAAGCCGAACCGCGCCTTCTTCCGGGTGTGGGCGGCGATGCAACGCGCTCGCAAGCGTGGCGACCGCACCCAGGTGCGAGAACTACGCAAGCAACTCCACAGCATGCCCAGCATAGATACCCATGATCCTGGGTATCGACGGCTGAGGTATGTGCGCTATGCCGACGACACCCTGCTCGGGTTCGCCGGACCAAAGGCAGAAGCCGAGGAGATCAAGGAGCGTCTGGCGCAATTCCTGCGTGATGAACTCAAGTTGGAACTGTCGCCGGAGAAGACGCTCATCACGCATGCCCGTACCGGGGCGGCGAGGTTTCTCGGTTATGACATCACCGTGCACCACAACGACCGCAAGATCTCCGGCAGGCGTCGGTCTGTCAATGGGACGATCGGTCTGCGTGTCCCTCGTTCGGTGGTAGTTGCCAAGCAGGCCCAGTACATGAAGCGCGGCAAACCCGCGCGTCGGCCCCAACTGCTGAACCAGGACGATCACGTCATCATCAGCACTTACGGGTCCGAGTACCGCGGCATCGTCCAGTACTACCTGCTGGCCGGCGACGTCTTTCGATTCGCCCGGCTGCAATGGGCCATGTCGGCCTCGATGTTGATGACGCCAACAAGCACCGGTCGTCGTTCTCGAAGGTGGCTCGCAAGTACGCGGCCACGATCGAGACACCCAACGGGCCGCGCAAGTGCTTCGAGGCCCGCGTCGAACAACCCGGCAGGAAGCCACTGGTCGGACGGTTCGGCGGGATCCCGCTGAGACAGAACAAGAAGACGGTCGTCACCGACCGCCAGCTGGCCCCGGTCAACATCAAACGCAAGGAGCTGGTCACCCGGCTCCTCGCCGGACGATGCGAGGCATGTGGGCGCGTCGACGAGGTGGAAGTCCACCACGTCGCCAAGCTCGCAGACCTGGGCAGACCGGGAGATCGGCCGCCGTGGGCAGATCTCATGGCCGCGCGGAAGCGCAAGACCCTGGTGGTCTGCGGGACTTGCCACGCGGACATCCACGGCAAGAACCCTGGCTCAGCACACACGGAGTAGTCACTGGAGAGCGACGTGCGGTGACAAGTCGCATGCGTCGTTCGGACTGGGGGTCGTTGGAAAAGGACCTGCTCAGCAGGCACCTCGCCGACGGCCCACCAGTACCCTCTGGCACAACCTGAGCGAAGCCGCCGAGCGGAGCGTCGCCCAGCACCGCCGCTGCCTCCGCGCTCTGGTCCCCACGGCTCCTGAACCCGAACCCGAGGCTGTTCCGGCCGCGGACTCGTCATCCCGGGCAGGGTGGCTTTCCTGAGCCTCGGCACCCGTAGTAGCCGACCCGGGTCGCTTATAGGCCATCACGTGTGTGATGACTACATCGTGTGGAGTCGGAGAGGACGATCCAGGCGGCCATGGTGGTCGCTGGCGCCGGCTACCTGCTGCGGTTCCCGCGGAAAGGCAAGGTAGACCGGCTTGGTCCTCGATCCTCGGGGGTGTCGCCGGACCGTTCACCTCGCCTGCGGCGCACCTCCGTGGTGCGATGGAACGGGGGTAGGAAGGAGAGAGTGATGGTCCCACCAGCAGCGGAGAGCAAGAGTGGCGCGGCCCCGGTATCAGTCCGCCCGCTGGATGAGGCTGACCTGGATCGGGCCGATGAGATCTGCAGAGTCGCCTTCGGGACCTTCCTGGGGGCACCTGATCCGTTCGGGACCGTCGACTACGTCCGCACCCGCTGGGCGGCCGATCCACAGGCGGCGTTCGCGGCGACGGTCGAGGGCGAAGTGGTTGCATCGAACTTCGCCGCCAACTGGGGCAGCGTCGGGTTTTTCGGACCGCTGACCGTACGTCCGGATCTGTGGGACCAGGGCATCGGCAGGCGTCTGATGGAGCCGGTCATCGACTGCTTCGACGCCTGGGGGAATCGCCACCTCGGCCTGTTCACCTTCGCGCACAGTCCCAAGCATCTTGAGCTCTACCGCCGGTACGGTTTCTGGCCTCGATTCCTCACAGCCATCATGAAGAAGCAGGTCACAGACGGTGCCGCAGTCCCCGGCCGGGTGCTCTATGGCGAACTGCCCGCCGCCGAGCGGCCCGACGCGCTGAGCCTCTGTCGCGCACTGACCGGAGCCGTGTACGAGGGCCTGAGCCTGGAACGCGAGATCGTGGCCGCGCACGCGCAGGGACTCGGTGACACCATCCTGCTCCATGGCGCTGGCTCCGAGCTCGACGGCCTGGCCGTCTGCCACTGCGGAGCCGGGTCGGAGGCTGGCGTGGACGTGTGCTTCGTCAAATTCGGCGCCGTACGTCCTGGTCCGGAGGCCGCCGACCGGTTCGAGCGACTGCTCGACGCATGCGAGCGGCTGGCCGCCGAGCGCGGGCTGGGGCAACTGGACGCTGGCATGAACCTGGGTCGCCCGGATGCCTACCGGCGCATGATCGACCGCGGTTTCCGCACCTGGTTGCAGGGCGTGACCATGCACAGGCCCAACGAACCCGGGTACAGCCACCCCGACGCGTATGTGATCGACGACTGGCGTTGACCACCGCCGCGCTCGGCCCGCTAGGAAGGCCCGGTGCTGTCAGAACTCGGGCTCTGGCTCAAGTTCTGTGGAGCGGCACGCTGAGTGACGGCGAGCATCGGGCGAGGCGTCCCAGTCCCTGTCACCGCGCGCCAGGCTGCTGTTTCCCGACGGCAAGTTCCTGTTCGCTGCTCCGATCGAGCGGTGCGGGCCCACTTATGCCGTCAGGTCCCAGTGACCAGCAGAAACGGCGTTACGCTCCCCTCTGGTCGCACCGGAGGACACGGAGAGCGCATGAGGTATGGCCTCTATAGGATGGCCCGCGTTGGCGTGTTCGCGGCGTGCCTTGGGCTTGTCGCAGCCTGCGGTTCGGGAGGGGGACCCGGCGAGGACGACGCATCCCCCACTCCGCCGTCTCCGAGCCTCACCACATCAACTCCGAGCCCCACCAGTTCAAAGACGAGCGCGACACCTTCGCCGTCCGATGGGTCTCGTTCCTATGGCGGCGACGCGACACCTTCGCCGCCCGATGGGTCTCGTTCCTATGGCGGCGAGTCGGTCCCTCCACCTCCGCCTGTTCCGAAGCACACCGGAAGGGGAGAGACGGATCCCGAGATCGCTCCGCCGGAGCCGTCTACCGAACCTCCCGCTTGCCCCGGCGCTCCCGGTTGTCCCCCGCCTCCTGGGAACCGCGAGCCTCAAGAGCCCGCGCCGGACGGTACGTGAGCGAAACGGAGCCTCGCCCTGCGCGGTGGGCCAAGCGAGCGGACCCAGACCTGGCGTCGCCCACCGCGCTGGTCAATATCGTGATCGCCCAGGCGTCGTTCATCGCCGCATTGATGTTCTACGTGGGCGTGATCTATACGAGCGCGTATTACGGCCACTTCCACCTTTCCCCCTTCTATCTCGGCTTCGGCTTTGCTGAATTTGTCCTGCAGAGCTTGCATCTGATGACCTTCCCGGTCCTCGTGGGTGCCGTCGTGCTGCTCATCGCGGTTGCCATTAGCGGGCGCCGACCGCGACAAGCACTACCCAACGGCTTGGTACGCGGCACATCGCGGGGCACGCAGGCACTGGCCCGCTACTACTTGGTCATCGTGGCCGCAGGCCTGCTCCTGCTCATCATGTGGTGGCAATGGCAACTGCTGCTGCCGTACCGCTGGGTCGGCCCGCTTCTCATCGCCATCGGCCTGCTGCTCGGTGAAGCGCGGCCAACTGACGTGGATCACCCGAGGGGCCTGCTGGACACAGCTGTGCCGATCTTCGCCGCCGGAGTGTTCCTGCTCTGGACTGTCACCCTGGCTGCCGGCCAGCTCGGCGAGCAGAACGCCAAGAACGAGGCCCGCGATGTGGTCAAGCGCACCGGCCTGGTGGTCTTCAGCGGGCAGCGACTTGGCCTCAGCTCACGATCACCCGATCTCCACTTCGAGGACCTCGGCGAGAACGTCCACCTTCGCTTCCGCTACACGGGCCTGCGACTCATCACGGCACGCGAGGGACGCTACTACGCCGTCCCTGTCGGGTGGAGGGCGAAGACCGATCATGTCTACGTCATCCGGGAAGCCGACGATGTACGCATCGAGTTCACGCCCGGCGTCCAGTAGACGCAGGATCCGTCGCGACGTCCAAGCAAGCGCCGAGCTACCGCAGGTCAGAAGCGTGACAGACGGCCTGCAGCGGCACGGACTGTGTGGCCCCGGCCCCCGTGACGGGAGGCGGTACGGCCAGGGGGCGCACCCGCCGCGCACCGCTGCCAGCACCACCGACGTCTCGTTACGGCCGACCGACAACGCCACGGGCCCCAGGGAGACTCGCCACGACATCCCGGAAGGGCCAGCGAGGCCCACCGGTCGCACGAGGCGCCCCGCAGTTCAACCCACGACACCTTCGCCGACACCCCGCTCCGGCCTCAGCTGTCACTCAGCGTGCCACTCCACAGAACTTGAGCCAGACCCACTACTCGTGAATAAAGCCACCTGGCCTGACGCTCTACTCCGTCGGCCTGGGCGAGCAAGGCGGTGAAGACCCATTACCAGTGCCGTCGACCGCCCAGTTCCGCAACCGCGTGTAGGCGCCCTTCCATGAGTCGTACTTCTTCCGGCGGGTGGCCCCACTGCGAGTCTGTCTGGAACTTCCAGGCGATCGCGTCGATCACCTCACGGTGACAGCGTCGGTTACCGATGTTCCTCAAGGCCGGTTAACGACGCCATTGGCACGGGTGTCGGGTCGTGGTTGACGAAGAAGTCCGGGCGTGGGCCGGTGGGTGCGACGGGGGTGTTGGACGTGGGGTTGTACGTGATCAGGCCGAGCGTTCGGGTGTGCGGGGAGCGGTTGGGGGACGAGCTGTGGACCAGGTTGCTGTGGAAGAGGACCACCGTGCCGGCGGGGCCGGTGGCGTGGCGGACGCCGTGGGTGCGGGCCATCTCTGAGGTGACTCCTGTGGTGTG
>NZ_JAGGPB010000016.1 GCF_018614055.1 Streptomyces sp. ISL-98 | reverse complement strand
GGCCTGGCCGCCAGGGGGAGGCGTACGCGTCGTGGGGGGGGGCGCCGGCGGGCGGCGGGCCGCGGTCGCCCGCCGGGCGCTAGACTTCGGGGGGGCGGGGGCGGGGGGGGGGGGGGGGGTCGTGGGGGTGGGGTTGGGCGGGGGGGGGGGGGGGGGGGGCCGCCGGGGTGGCGGGGGCGGCCGGGGGGCGCGGAGCGGGGGCTTCGGGGGCTGTTGCGTGGGGGGCTGCGGCTTGGGGGGCCGTCGCTTGGGGGGCCGCAGCTTGGGGGGCTCTCTGCGACTGCTGTGGTTGCTGCCGCTCCTGCTGCGGCGACTGCGGTTGCTGCTGCCGCTGAGGGGCGGGCGCTGGGTGCGGGGCCGGTGCGGGGCGAGCGGCCTGTGCAGGGTGACGGGCTTCCGCTTGCGGGGCCGGTGTGGGGCGGGGGGCCTGTGCGGGGCGGGGGGCTTCCGCTTGCGGGGCCGGGGTGGCTGGCGCGGGGCGAGGGGCCTGCGCCTGTGGGGCCGGGGCGGCCCCCCAGACCCCTTCCGCCTGCCTCACCGGCGGCCGCGTAGCTTCGGGCACTTCGGGCACTTCGGCTACTTCGGGCCACCGGCGCACTTCGTTGGCGGACCCAGGGGTGGGCACAGGTGCGGGCTGCGGGCGTGAAGCCCCCGTACCGACAGGGCGTATCGCGCTCACGGGACGGCTCGGGCCGGGTATCCGGTCCTGGCCGGGGTCAGAGCCCGGGCCGGCATGCGGAGGGGCAGTGCCCGGCTTCTTGCGCGGCTTGAACCAGCCGCCGCCGTCCTCACCGGAAGCACCGCTGTCGGCCGAGTTGGTGGTCGGAGCGTCCATACCTGTGCCTCGCCTCGAACATCTTTCGGTCGGTCTCTGCACTTCCGGAACCGGAACGTGCTCGCAATCCCCGCTCTGCTTCAGATCTGTTGGCAGCCCACACTAATCACGCCGCTACCCCCATTCAGGGCGAGCCGGACAAAAGTGTGACATTGCCCGCACTTCCCGTCGTCGCAGCATGCCAGGGACCACTTTCACATCGGACAAAGAATGGGAACTCCGGGCATCCCAACCGGCTTTCCGGTTAGGCTGCTTTGCCCCATGCCCATACGCAGAGGCACGCAGGCGCGAACCGGAGTTGACCATACCGGCGGTAGCGCGGGGCACAACCCCCCTGTTCCGCCGCCTGCGCTGCCGAATGCCCGGCCGACTCTGCGGCTATTCGGGAATTACCGGAGGGGCTGCACCAGTTCGTACGCCTCACGCAGATCGCCACCTTCGTAGGCAAGCGTGGCAAAGCCCGACACATGGTGATCTGCATTGACTGCTACGGAAAGCGGCACCGCCGCAAAGATCTCCGCGTCCGACATCGAATCCCCGTAAGCGACGCAGTCACTCCGAAGTAGCCCGAACTCTTCACAGAGCCGGTCTGCGATCTTCACCTTCGCGGCGGCATTCAGGATTCCTGCACGGTCCACCGGCTCCACGAACGGCACAGCCGGCCATCGGGAGCCGTGCGCGGCGTGAGCACCCCACGCCAGGAGCCGCTCCACAAAGAAATCCGACGAAAGGGAGATGACGGCGCAATAGTCGCCGCGCGACCGGATGTCCGCCCATACCTCCTGGATTCCCGACAGCCAGGGCGCACCCTCGAAAGCCGCTGCCACCTGCACCTCGGTGAGCAGCGCCCACAGTTCCCTGGCCCGTACGGCGAACTCGTCGGGTGCCAGGCCCCGCATCAGGAAATCGCGCTCCAGCTCGGCGATTTCGGCGCTCAGCCCCAGCTGCCGCGAGATCTCCACTGCAGCCGCCGAGCCGCGCATCAGCGTTCCGTCAAGGTCGAAAAGATGAAGTCTCGCCATGTACGCCGAGGCTAGTACGAGCGGTTACTCCCCCTGTAAGACGCGGGACCACCCCGCCGCCAGGCACCGTGTTTCACGTGAAACAACTCCCACGCCCCGCACGCCGCGCCCTCCTGGTCACCCATGTCGCCGCCTCTGTCGGCTGGCTGGGCCTCACAGTTGGGCTGCTCACGCTCGGGCTCACCGCCTACACGACCGACTCCGCCGCTACTACACAGGCTGCGTACAGCGCCATGAAGGTCTTCGGCGACTGGCTGGTCGCCCCCGTGGCGCTGCTGTCGCTCGGCACCGGGCTCGTGCTGTCGCTCGGCACGCCCTGGGGTCTGGCCAGGCACCGCTGGGTCTGGGTCAAGTTCTGGCTGACCCTGATCACCATGGCTGCGACGATCTTCGCGCTGCGCCCGGAAATCAGTGCGGCCGCCGCCCTGGGTATCCCCGACAGCAGCCTGGTCGCCGCACCGACCGTCGCCTCGACCGCCTACTTCTTCATGACGGCGATTTCGGTGCTCAAGCCCTGGGGGCTCACCCGGCGCGGTCGGCGTCTACGAGCCGCCACGGCCTCCGCACGTAAACAGGTGGACGCGCGATCAGTGCGTCAGCCAGCCTGACCCCATGCCGATTGCGCTCGCCGATGTTCCTGTCCGTCGTCTGACTCGGGGCGACCTCACCGCCTGCGCCGACCTCGCGGAGAACCGCGGCTGGCAGCGCCAGGAGCACAGATGGAGTCTCCTGCTGACAGCCGGCACCGGTTACGGCATCGACGCACCCGGGGGCAAGGGCCTGGCCGCCACAATCGTCCTCACCTCGTACGGCCCGGGGCCCGCTGCGCACGGCCCGGGACTCGCTGCCATCGGGCTGGTCCTCGTCGCCGAACAGCACGCACGGCAGGGCGTCGGCCGCCGCATGATGCAGCACGTCATGGCGGAAGCCGGGGACACCCCGCTCACCCTGCACGCCACGCCCGACGGCCGCCCGCTCTACGAGGAGCTCGGATTCGCCGTGACGGGCAGGGTCGAGATGGTCCGCGGCCGCTTCCGCCCGTCCGGTCCGCCGGCCGAAGTGCCGACCCGCCCGGCCACCGCCGAGGACCTGGCCGCGATCCTCCGCCTGGACGCCGAGGTCTTCGGCCAGGACCGCACCCACATGATCACGCGGCTGCCCGCCTTTGCCGACCAGATCCGGGTAGCCGAGGACGAGAGCGGCCTCACCGGTTACGCAGCGGCCTGGCCCAACATGAACACCCATGTCGTGGGCCCGCTCATCGCCCGGAACACGGACACCGCCAAGGCTCTGATCGCCTCCCTGGCGGCGGGCACGGACCGCCCGCTGCACACCGACATCGACGTACGACATGAGGACCTGCTGGCCTGGGTGAAGGCCTGCGGCCTGGAGTCGGTCGCATTCAACGCGGTGATGACCTACGGCATCCCTGCCCTGCCGGGCGACTGGACCCGCCGCTTCGCACCTCTGACGGTCGCGGCGGGCTGACGGGGAAGCGTCGACAGCGTTCACAGTCCCGGTTACCTGTCGAGGGCCTCGACTGCCTCGGTCGCGAAGCCGTGGTCCTGCTCGGGCGCTCCGCCGCCCACACCGATCGCACCGATCAGACGGCCGCCACGGCGGACAGGAACTCCACCCGCGATAAACAGGAGCGGCCGGTCGAGAGCGGTCGGCAGAGTGTGGAACGGCCCGCCCGGCTGGACAGCTTCGACCAGGTCGGCCGTCGGGGCGTTGAGCTGGAGAGCGGTGTAGGCCTTCCGGGTGCTGGTCTCGCCGGCGATCAGTACGGCCAGGTCGTCACGCCGGAAGGCCAGCAGATGACCGCCGGCGTCAAGAACGGTAACGGCGACCGTGGCCCCGGCCGCTTCGGCGGCGCGGCGGGCCGCATAGACGAGGGCCTCGGCGTCCTGGATGGTCAGCGGGGCGACAGCGGTGGTGGTGCTCATGGGGAACTCCTCGGTGGTAAAGGGACGTTGACGGTTGTTGCTCAGGGTTTGAATCGCTGATTCGGCGACGGGATTCAGCGGGCCGCGGTGGCGGCGACCGGCTCGGGAACGGATCCCGCAACGACCCGGCCACGGGTGGCCGTGCGGCGCTCCAGCGCGCTGGAGAGGACGGCGAGCGCCAGGGCGGAGGCGGCGAGCACGGCACCGACCCAGTTCGGAGCGGTGTAGCCGAGGCCCGCCGCGATCACGAGGCCGCCGAGCCAGGCGGCGAGCGCGTTGCCGAGGTTGAAGGCGCCGATGTTGACGGCAGAAGCCAGGGTGGGAGCCCCCGCAGCCTGGTCGAGGACCCGCTTCTGGAGCGGCGGAACAGTGGCGAAGCCCAGCCCGCCGATGAGCACGATGGTGATGGCCGCCGTGATCTGGTTGTGGGCTGTGACCGTGAAGAGGGCGAGGACGACAACGAGGGCGCCCAGCGACACGTACAGCAGAGGCATGAGCGCGCGGTCCGCGAACCGGCCGCCGATCAGGTTGCCGCCGACCATGCCGAGACCGAAGAGAACCAGCAGCCAGGTGATGGACCCGGCGGAGAAGCCGGCGACGCCGGTCATCATCGGCGTGAGGTAGGTGATCGCGGCGAAGACTCCGCCGAAGCCGAGGACAGTCATCGCCATGGCGAGGAGCACCTGCACATTGCGGAAGGCGGCGAGTTCGTGGCGCAGTCGTACGCCCTCGGGCTTGGGAGCCTCCGGTACGAGCCGGGCAACCCCCGCGAGGCCGAGAACGCCGAGTACGGCTACCGCGGCGAAGGTGATCCGCCAGCCGTAGCTCTGGCCGATGAGCGTGCCGAGCGGAACGCCGACGACATTGGCGACGGTCAGGCCGGTGAACATCATGGCAATGGCTCCGGCCTTCTTCTCGGGGGCGACCAGATCTGCCGCGACGACCGAGCCGATACCGAAGAACGCACCGTGCGCGAGGGAAGCGACCACACGGCCGGCGAGCATCACGCCGAAGCTGGGTGCGAAGGCGGAGAGCAGGTTGCCCGCGATGAACAGGCCCATCAGCAGCATCAGCATCCGCTTGCGAGAGACCCGGGTGCCGAGGACGGACATCAGCGGGGCACCCAGCACGACACCGAGGGCGTAACCGCTGACGAGGTAGCCGGCGGTGGGGATCGAGACGCCGAAGTCGGCCGCGACCTCCGGCAGCAGACCCATGATCACGAATTCGGTGGTGCCGATACCGAACGCCCCGATGGCGAGGGCGAGGAGCGCGAGTGGCATGGCCAGACCTTCCCAATAGATTGCGCATGCGCTTTACAAGCGTCCACATTAATTGCAGACGCGGGTTAATTGCAAGCGCGGGCTATCGCGACTGTCGTCTATCCTGGGGCCAAGCCGCTCCGGACAAGGAGAGATCCATGACAGCGACGGATCCAGCACTGACCGCCCTTTCCCAGGGCTGGTGTGCCCTCTCCCTGCTGCACGGCAGGATTGAGGCGCATATCGAGAGGGCCCTCCAGAGCCGGCACGGTCTGAGCGTGCGGGAGTACTCACTCCTGGACGTCCTCAGCCGCCAGCACAACGGACCCGGCGGCCACCTGCAGATGAAGCAGATCTCCGACGCTGTCGTGCTCAGCCAGAGCGCCACCACCCGGCTCGTCACGCGCCTGGAGGACCGCGGCCTACTGACCCGCTACCTCTGCGACACAGACCGGCGAGGCATCTACACCGACGTGACCGACGTCGGCCAGGCCCTGCTCGCCGAGGCCAGGCCCACCAATGACACCGCCCTGCGTGAGGCCCTCGACGAAGCGGCGAAGAACCCGGAACTGGCCCCCTTGGTCAGGGCAGTCGAAGATCTCCGGGTCCCCGCGTAATCTGCGCTCCATGAGCGATCTTGAGATACGCCCTGCGGCGCTCGGAGACATTCCCGCGATCGTGGCCATGCTCGCCGACGACCCGCTGGGCGCCCAGCGGGAGTCCCCGGACGACCTCGCCCCGTACACCGCCGCCCTCGAGCGGCTCACCAACGACCCGAACCAGCATGTGGTCGTCGCCGTACGCGAGGACCGGGTCGTCGGCACACTGCAGCTCACGATCATTCCGGGCCTGTCCCGGCGCGGCTCCACCCGCTCCATCATCGAAGGCGTACGCATCCACGCCGACGAACGTGGAAGCGGCCTCGGTACGCAGCTCATCGAGTTGGCGGTCGACGAATCCAGGCGCCGGCACTGCCAGTTGGTCCAGCTGACGTCGGACGCCACCCGTACCGACGCCCATCGCTTCTACGAGCGGCTCGGCTTCGAGGCCTCCCATGTCGGATTCAAGATGAGCCTTTGAACGCCCTTTCAGCAGTCCGGTTTCACGTGAAACATCACAAGCCGCGCCAGCCCTCGGGGTCGACGCCTCCCGGAACAGCCGCCCCCGACTCGTACGGCTCACGCGTGAAGACGAAGGACCCCAGGTCGAGATGGCTCACCGAGCCGTCGCCACGACGCACCACACGCAGCGTCTCCCCCGTGTAGTAACCGTCGAGACCGGTCCAGGTGCCGTCCGGCTGCGCGGCGAAGCGCGAGCGACGGCCGGGGCCGCGCAGCGGCCGCAGCTCCAGGCCCCGGTCCCCGGTCAGCGTCAGGGCGTACGCGTACGTGCCCCAGAACCAGGGGCCAGTCAGCTTCAGCAGCTCCTGGTCGACCTCGGGCAGCGGCCGCCACGGCTCCGGGAAGCGCGGCTCGGCCTCCGCCACGATGCGGATCAGGTCGGCGGCAACCGTCGCCGTGAGCGGGCCCGAGGTGGCATTGGCGAGCGCTACGGCAGCCACACCGTCCTCCGGGCTGATCCACAGGCACGCGACGAAGCCCGGCAACGAGCCTCCGTGGCCCACCAGAGTGCGGCCGTCGTTCTCGACGATCTGCATTCCCAGCCCGTACCCGCTGCCCAACCCCCCGGGCGGCGCGGCAGGCGTCCTCATCTCCCGTACGGACTGGGCACTCAGCACCTTCTCGTCGCCATCGGCCAGGAACGCGGCAAAGCGGCAGAGGTCGGCGGCCGTCGACCAGAGCTGGCCCGCCGGGGCCATCAACCCGAGGTCTTCGGATGGTTCGGGCAGCAGCACATCGGCCCAGGGGTGCACGGCCCAGCCCCCCGCGTGCGGCGCCATGGGCTGCGCACTCGTCCGGTCCATGCCCAGTGGATCAAGGATCTCGCACTGCAGCGCTTCAACCCAGCTCACCCCGCGTACAGCCTCGACCAGTCGGCCAAGCAGCGTGTATCCGGGGTTGGAGTAGTGATGAATGCGCCCGACAGGGTGCACCAGCGGTTGCTCACCGAGAACGTCGGCGAGGTCGGGGCGCAGATCACCCGGCGTCCGCTCCCACCAAGGCGCCGGCGCTTCCGCGGCCAGTCCCGCGCTGTGGCACAGGAGTTGAGCGACCGTCACCTCGCCCACCCCCGTGCCGGGGAGGTACTTCTCCAGCGGATCATCGAGGTCGAGCAGTCCCTCGTCACGCAGCCGCAGCACCAGCACAGCGGTGAAGGTCTTGGTGATCGAACCGATGCGGTACTGGGTATCTGCATCCGGCCCGTGCCCGTCGACACAGGTACGGGATCCCGTCCACACCATGCGCCCGTCGCGCTGCACCGCGGCGACGAACGAGGGCGCCCGGCCTTCGGCTTGAGCAGTGGCGATGCGGTGCAGCAGGGCGCGTTGCGTCGTGGGAAGAAGCTCTTCGAGCGGTGAGGTCATGGACAAGACCTACCGCCCCGGCCCATCCCCGTCGACTTCATTTCGGAGGATCAGATCTGCGCCATGTCCACAAAGCGTGAGTAGTGGCCCTGGAAGGCCACCGTGATCGTCGCTGTCGGACCGTTACGGTGCTTGGCGACCATCAAGTCCGCCTCGCCCGCGCGCGGCGACTCCTTCTCGTACGCATCCTCACGGTGCAGCAGGATGACCATGTCCGCGTCCTGCTCGATGGAGCCCGACTCACGCAGGTCGGAGACCATTGGCTTCTTGTCCGTACGCTGCTCGGGACCACGGTTCAGCTGCGACAGTGCGATCACCGGGAGCTCGAGTTCCTTGGCCAGCAGCTTGAGGTTTCGGGACATGTCCGAGACCTCCTGCTGACGGCTCTCCGCACGCTTGGAGCCACCGGACTGCATCAGCTGCAGATAGTCGATGATCACCAGCTTCAGATCGTTGCGCTGCTTCAGCCGACGGCACTTCGCCCGGATCTCCATCATCGAGAGGTTCGGCGAATCGTCGATGTAGAGCGGCGCCTGCGAGACATCCGGCATACGCCGCGCCAGCCGCGTCCAGTCCTCGTCCGTCAGCGTCCCGGAACGCATGTGGTGAAGCGCCACCCGGGCCTCCGCCGACAGCAGGCGCATCGCGATCTCATTGCGCCCCATTTCGAGGGAGAAGATCACGCTGGGCAGGTTGTTCTTGATCGAGCAGGCACGGGCGAAGTCCAGAGCCAGTGTCGACTTACCCATGGCAGGACGGGCTGCGATGACGATCATCTGGCCCGGGTGGAGACCGTTGGTCAGTGAGTCGAAGTCCGTGAAACCGGTCGGCACACCGGTCATCTCACCCGTGCGGGATCCGATCGCCTCGATCTCGTCGAGCGCGCCCTCCATGATGTCGCCGAGTGGGAGGTAGTCCTCGCTCGTGCGCTGCTCGGTGACGGCGTAGATCTCGGCCTGGGCGGAGTTGACGATGTCGTCCACGTCGCCGTCGGCCGCATATCCCATCTGCGTGATCTTCGTGCCCGCCTCGACGAGCCGCCGCAGTACGGCCCGCTCATGGACGATCTCGGCGTAGTACTCCGCATTGGCCGCCGTCGGCACCGTCTGGACCAGGGTGTGCAGATACGACGCCCCGCCGACCTTCGTGATTTCGCCGCGCCTGGTCAGCTCGGCGCCCACCGTGATGGGGTCGGCCGGCTCGCCCTTGGCGTAGAGATCGAGAATCGCTGTGTAGACGGTCTCGTGGGCAGGACGGTAGAAGTCGTTGCCCTTGAGGACCTCCACCACGTCTGCGATGGCGTCCTTCGACAGCAGCATGCCGCCGAGGACGGACTGCTCGGCGTCGAGATCCTGCGGGGGCACCCGCTCGAAACCGGAGGAACCGCCGTCCCAGCCGCCGCCGTCGCCTCCACGGTCGTGCTGCTCGTCGCGGCCTCTGCCCTCGCCGCTGCGCCGACGGGGAGGCAGACGGTCACCTGGACCGCTGTCGGCCCAGGGGTCGTCCAATGGCTCGGAAATGCTCACCGGGCCACCTCCTCCCGTCCGCTTCGCGGACCTCGCTGTGCCACTCTTTCTTACGGCACGGCTCTGACAAATAAGACGCCCGACTCCGGTTCCGGCGCATCGAGTTCGACAGGCTTCCAGGGCCGGAACGGAAGGCGGGCGCCGGACCACGGTAGGCCCGCGGGCACCGTCAGCCAATCTGGTTATCCACAGGCCATGTGGACGAAGGACCAGTTGCTGTGGAGAACTCTCCAGATCCTGTGCACGGACCGGGGGACAGCACTGTGGACAAACTCATAGCACCCACGCCCCCACCGCCCTGACCTGGTGTTTCTCCATCCACCGGCTGTGGGGGAGAAAAACTTTCGCACCCGCGCCAAGTTCAGAACAAACGGCACACAGCCGAACCGCCAAAGCGTCCACAGGTAAGGACCACTAAGGCATTGCATCTCTTACCTGTGGAAGATTAGATTGGGCTCATGACACAGGCCTCCACGACTCCGAAGAACGGCCGCCGCCAACACGACCGCGAGATCATCGCACTCGCCGTCCCCGCCTTCGGCGCCCTGGTCGCCGAGCCGCTCTTCGTGATGGCCGACAGCGCGATCATCGGCCATCTCGGGACACCCCAGCTCGCAGGTCTCGGCATCGCCGCGGCCCTTCTGATGACCGGCGTGAGTGTCTTCGTCTTTCTCGCCTACGCCACCACCGCCGCGGTCGCACGCCGCGTCGGAGCGGGCGATCTCCAGTCCGCCATCCGCCAGGGCATGGACGGCATCTGGCTCGCGCTCCTGCTCGGCGCCGCGGTCATCGCGGTCGTCCTGCCCGCTGCCCCCTGGCTCGTGGATCTCTTCGGCGCATCCGACACCGCGGCTCCCTACGCCATTACGTACCTGCGGATCTCCAGCCTCGGCATCCCCGCCATGCTGGTCGTACTCGCAGCCACCGGAGTCCTGCGGGGTCTCCAGGACACCAAGACGCCGCTGTACGTCGCCATCGGCGGCTTCACCGCCAACGCGGTTCTCAATGTGGGGCTGGTGTACGGCGCCGAGCTCGGCATCGCCGGGTCAGCGTGGGGCACAGTGATCGCCCAGTGCGGCATGGCGGCCGTCTATCTCAGGGTGGTCGTACGGGGAGCCCGCCGGCACGGCGCGTCACTGCGCCCCGACGCGGCAGGGATACGGGCCTGCGCCCAGGCCGGCGTCCCCCTGCTGGTCCGTACGCTCTCGCTGCGCGCCGTCCTGATGATCGCCACCGCTGTGGCGGCCCGACTCGGGGACGCGGATGTCGCGGCCCACCAGATCATCCTGTCCCTGTGGAGCCTGCTCGCCTTCGCCCTAGACGCGATCGCCATTGCCGGACAGGCCATCATCGGGCGCTATCTGGGTGCCAATGACGCCAAGGGCGCACAGGAAGCCTGTCGGCGGATGGTGCAGTGGGGAATCGTCTCCGGGGTGGTACTCGGCGTACTGGTCGCGGTATCGCGGCCGCTGTTCATACCGCTCTTCACAAGTGATCAGGTCGTGCGTGATGCGCTGCTGCCCGCACTGCTGGTGGTTGCCGTCTCCCAGCCCATCTCGGGAATCGTCTTCATCCTGGACGGCGTGCTCATGGGTGCGGGCGACGGCCCCTATCTGGCATGGGCCATGCTGGCGACACTCGCGGTCTTCACGCCGGTCGCACTCCTGGTGCCCGCGCTCGGTGGCGGACTGACGGCCCTGTGGTGGGCGATGATGCTGATGATGACCGTCCGGATGGTGACCCTCTGGCTGCGTGCCCGCTCGGGCCGCTGGGTCGTCACGGGCGCCACGCGCTGAGGCGATGTTTCACGTGAAACCGCAGGGCCGTGACGTGCAGAAGGGCCGCACCCCGAAGGGTGCGGCCCTTTGACTCGCTCTGCGAGACGCAGCCGCTTAGGCGGCGACGACCTCGACACCGAGCTTCGCGGCGACCTCGGCGTGCAGACGCACGGAGACCTGGTGCGAACCAAGGGTCTTGATCGGGGTGCCCAGCTCAACGCGGCGCTTGTCGACCTCGGGGCCACCGGCAGCCTTGATCGCCGAAGCGACGTCGGCGGGGGTGACGGAGCCGAAGAGACGGCCGGCGTCGCCGGAGCGAACGGCCAGACGCACCTTCACGCCCTCGAGCTTGGCCTTGATCTCGTTGGCCTGCTCGATGGTCGCGATCTCGTGGATCTTGCGGGCGCGGCGGATCTGCGCCACGTCCTTCTCGCCACCCTTGGTCCAGCGGATCGCGAAACCACGCGGGACCAGGTAGTTGCGAGCGTAGCCGTCCTTGACGTCAACGACGTCGCCGGCAGTGCCGAGGCCAGAGACCTCGTGGGTGAGGATGATCTTCATTTTTCGGTCACCCTTCCCTTATCGCGCGGTGGACGTGTAGGGCAGCAGCGCCATCTCACGGCTGTTCTTGACTGCCGTGGCGACGTCACGCTGGTGCTGCGTGCAGTTGCCGGTCACGCGGCGGGCACGGATCTTGCCACGGTCGGAAATGAACTTCCGCAGCATGTTCGTGTCCTTGTAGTCCACGTACGTGACCTTGTCCTTGCAGAACGCGCAGACCTTCTTCTTAGGCTTGCGCACAGGCGGCTTCGCCATGGTGTTTCTCCTGTGTGATCAAGAAGTGGGGTACGGGCCCGCCCTAGAAGGGGGGCTCGTCCGAGTAGCCGCCGCCGGCGGAACCGCCGGAGCTTCCGCCCCAGCTGCCGCCGCCCTGCTGCTGACCGCCGCCGGACGGTGCACTGCTGGCCCAGGGGTCGTCGGCGGGTGCGCCGCCGCCCTGCTGCTGGCCGCCACCGCTGGGGGCTCCGCCCCAGCTGCCGCCGCCCTGCTGGCCGCCACCGCCGCCGTACCCACCCTGACCGCCTCGACCGGTGGTCTTGGTGACCTTGGCCGTGGCGTTCTTGAGGCTGGGGCCGACTTCCTCGACGTCCAGCTCGTAGACCGTGCGCTTGACGCCCTCACGGTCCTCGTAGGACCGCTGCTTCAACCGGCCCTGCACGACGACGCGCATGCCTCGCTGAAGCGACTCCGCGACGTTCTCCGCCGCCTGACGCCAGACCGAGCAGGTGAGGAACAGGCCTTCGCCGTCCTTCCACTCATTGGTCTGCTTGTCGAAGATGCGGGGAGTGGACGCGACACGGAACTTCGCGACCGCCGCACCGGACGGGGTGAAGCGCAGCTCGGGGTCGTCGACGAGATTGCCGACGACCGTGATGACGGTCTCGCCTGCCATGGGTGAACCTCTCGGCGGGGATTGCTGCTGGCTGCTTGTTGCTACTCGGACCCGATTACCGCTGAGCTACGGAGCTCAGTGGGTTTCGGGGCGGAGGACCTTGGTCCGGAGGACCGACTCGTTCAGGTTCATCTGTCGGTCGAGCTCCTTGACGACCGCAGGCTCGGCCTGCAGGTCGATGACCGAGTAGATGCCCTCAGGCTTCTTCTTGATCTCGTAGGACAGACGACGACGGCCCCAGGTGTCGACCTTCTCGACCTTTCCGTTGCCCTCACGGACGACGGAGAGGAAGTTCTCGATCAGCGGGGAGACAGCGCGCTCCTCGAGATCGGGGTCGAGGATGACCATCACTTCGTAGTGACGCATGTGGAACCCACCTCCTTTGGACTCAGCGGCCACGGTCGTTCCGTGGCAGGAGGGTCGTGATGCGTACGCAACGGTATCGGCCGCCACTGACAAGCCGCCTCTTCGAGAGAGGAGCTCATTTCCTGGCATGGGCAGACACCGGTGCAGACCGTACAGAGTACCTGCTCACCACCTTCGGGTTGAAATCCGGCCGACAAGGGCCACAATCTGTACACATCGGGTCTGTGCGGCGTCATCGTTCGCCGCCGTCCGCCAGGAGGTGCTCCATGGCACAGGCAATGCGACGAAACAACTCGGCCTCTCTCCTCGCCACCGACGGCAAGCCTCATCCGCTCCAGGACACGCTGATGGCCGTGACCCTGGTGCTGGGCTCGATCGCCTTCATTACGGCGATGTTCCACAGCCTGCATCTGCTCAGCTCGTGGACAGGCCTGCTGGGCATCCTCACGGGCGCGTACGGCCAGTTCATCTCGGTGACGACGCGAGAGCGGTTCCTGCTGATCGTCGGCCTCGGAGCATCCGCCATCGGGTTCTTCCTCGGCATGGCGCACGGCGGTCTCTTCGGCGGCGTACTCGGCTAAGCCCCCGCGCCCGCCCTGGGGCCAGACAGGGCGCTCCCTTGGCGCAGTAGGCTTCGGCGCGAGAGCCGGAGCCCCTGACCCATGGGGACACACCTGCCGAGGAGCGCCCCGCATGAGCCTGACCCTGAGGACCATTAGCCGAGAGCAGCATCTGGCGTACATCCAGAGCCTGCCCGCGGCTAGCCACTGCCAGGTCCCGGCGTGGGCTGATGTGAAGACGGAATGGCGCTCCGAGAGCCTCGGCTGGTTCGACAAGAACAGCGAGCTGGTCGGTGCCGGCCTGGTGCTTTACCGACAGCTGCCGAAGATCAAGCGGTACCTCGCGTATCTGCCCGAGGGCCCGGTGATCAACTGGTACGCGCCGAACCTCGACGACTGGCTCCAGCCGATGCTGGCGCACCTGAAGCAGCAGGGTGCCTTCTCCGTGAAGATGGGCCCCCCGGTCGTCATCCGCCGCTGGGACGCGCCGAGCATCAAGGCCGGTATCCAGGACCCGGATGTGAAGCGCCTGCGGGATGTCGAGGCGACCCACATCGAGCCGCGCGCCTTCGAAGTGGCGGACCGGCTGCGGAAGATGGGCTGGCAGCAGGGCGAGGACGGCGGCGCCGGCTTCGGCGACGTACAGCCGCGGTACGTCTATCAGGTGCCGCTGGCGAACCGTTCGCTCGACGACGTCCTCAAGGGCTTCAACCAGCTCTGGCGGCGCAACATCAAGAAGGCCGAGAAGGCCGGTGTCGAGGTCGTCCAGGGCAGCTACGAGGACCTTGCCGAGTGGCAGCGGCTGTACGAAATCACCGCCGTGCGCGACCACTTCCGGCCGCGCCCCCTCTCGTACTTCCAGCGCATGTGGTCCGTTCTCAACTCCGAGGACCCCAACCGCATGCGGCTTTACTTCGCGCGGCACAACGGCGTGAACCTGTCCGCGGCGACGATGCTCGTCGTCGGTGGGCATGTCTGGTACTCGTACGGCGCTTCCGACAACATCGGCCGCGAGGTCCGGCCCTCGAACGCGATGCAGTGGCGGATGCTGCGCGACGCGTACGCGATGGGCGCGACCGTCTATGACCTGCGGGGCATCTCCGACTCCCTCGACGAGACCGACCACCTTTTCGGCCTGATCCAGTTCAAGGTGGGCACCGGCGGCGAGGCCGTCGAGTACGTCGGCGAGTGGGACTTCCCGCTCAACAAGGTGCTCCACAAGGCGCTCGACATCTACATGTCGCGCCGCTGATCTCCGTTCGAACCCGTTTCCCTTCATACCTCTGATACACCGCAGCCACGAGAAAGGTTCCGGACCGGCCATGGCGCTCACCCTCTACGTCGACACCGCGCGCTGGCGGGCGCACCAGAAGTCCGTACTCGATCAGTTCCCTGGGATCGTGCCGGTCTGCAAGGGCAATGGCTACGGTTTCGGCCATGAGCGGCTCGCGGACGAGGCGACCCGCTTCGGCTCGGACATCCTGGCCGTCGGCACCACATACGAAGCGGCCCGCGTCAAGGACTGGTTCAGCGGCGATCTGCTCGTCCTCACGCCGTTCCGGCGGGGCGAGGAGCCGGTGCCGCTGCCGGACCGGGTGGTCCGCTCAGTGTCGTCGGTCGACGGCGTGCACGCCCTGGTCGGCGCCCGTGTCGTCATCGAGTGCATGAGCTCGATGAAGCGTCACGGCGTGAAGGAGGAGGAGCTCGGACAGCTGCACGCGGCCATTGAGGACGTGCGCCTCGAGGGCTTCGCCCTGCACCTCCCGCTGGACCGTACGGACGGCTCGGACGCGGTCGAGGAGGTCATCGGCTGGATGGACCGCCTTCGGGCGGCCCGGCTGCCGCTGCACACGATGTTCGTCAGCCATCTGAAGGCCGAGGAGCTGGCGCGGCTGCAGCAGCAGTTCCCCCAGACCCGCTTCCGCGCGCGCATCGGTACGCGGCTGTGGCTGGGCGACCACGAGGCGACGGAGTACCGCGGCTCGGTGCTGGATGTGACCCGGGTGTCCAAGGGCGACCGGTTCGGTTACCGCCAGCAGAAGGCGGCCTCCGACGGCTGGCTGGTCGTGGTGGCCGGCGGCACGTCGCACGGTGTGGGCCTGGAGGCGCCGAAGGCGCTGCACGGCGTGATGCCACGTGCGAAGGGTGTGGCGCGCGCCGGTCTGGCCACGGTGAACCGCAATCTCGCGCCGTTCGTGTGGGCGGGCAAGCAGCGCTGGTTCGCGGAGCCGCCGCACATGCAGGTGTCGATCCTTTTCGTCCCCGCGGACTCTCAGGAGCCGAAGGTGGGCGAGGAGCTGGTGGCCCATCTGCGCCACACGACAACGCAGTTCGACCGCATCGTCGACCGCTGAGCTCGTCGACCGCTGAGCCAGTTGACCGACGAGCTGGTTGACCGCTGAGCAGACGTCCCGGGCTTCAGGTCCGGGACGTAGTGCCCCACTCCACACGCGGCCCTTCGAAGTGGTGCACGGCATGCCGCGCAGGGTGCGCCGCCCGCCCCAGCACAAAGGCGTCCTCCGACCCGTCGAGCACACCGCCCGACGGGTCGTCCGAACCGTCACGCCGTACGGCGTCCCGCTCCGGCATGAGGATGTCGCGTACGACGAGGGCGCACAGGTAGAGCGTCGCCAGCAGGTGGAGGGCGATGGCCAGCTGGTAGCCCTCTTGAGGCAGTCCCTGGTGCTTGTCGCCGCTCGTCGTGTACGCCAGGTACATCCAGATACCGAAGTAGTACATGAGCTCGCAGGCCTGCCAGATCAGGAAGTCGCGCCAGCGCGGCCTAGCCAGTGCGGCGAGGGGGATCAGCCACAGGACGTACTGCGGTGAGTAGACCTTGTTGGTCAGGACGAAGGCGGCGACGACCAGGAAGGCCAGCTGGGCGAAGCGCGGCCGGCGGGGGGCCGTCAGCGTCAGCGCAGCGATGCCCCCGCACACAAGGACCATCAGGAGCGTCGCGTACGTGTTCACGGCTTCGACGTCGAGGGGCTTGCCGGTGCGCTGGGTGATGATCAGCCAGAAGGACCCGAAGTCGACGGACCGTTCCTGGCTGAAGGTGTAGAACTTCTTCCACCCTTCGGGGGCGAGAAGCATGACGGGCAGGTTCACCGCGAGCCAGGCCCCTGTAGCGCCGAGTACTGCCGCACCGTACTGCCGGAATTTGCCCGCCCTCCAGCACAGCACAAGGAGGGGTCCGAGCAGGAGTACGGGATAGAGCTTCGCGGCGGTCGCCAGTCCGATGAGGATGCCGAAGGCGAGGGAGCGCCCCCGGGACCACATGAGCATCGCGGCGGCCGTGAGGGCGACTGCGAGCAGGTCCCAGTTGATGGTGGCTGTGAGGGCCAGCGCGGGCGCCAGGGCGACGAGCAGGGCGTCCCAGGGGCGGTGTCGGTGCGTACGGGCGACGCAGACCGCGGTGACGGCGGCGCAGATCATCAACATGCCGGCGTTGACCATCCAGTACGCCTGCTCGCGGCCCTGTACGGAGCCGTCGAAGGGGAGCGTCAGCCAGGCCGCCACCTGCATGAAGAGGCCCGTCAGGACGGGGTACTCGAGGAACTCCATGTCACCGGTCAGCCGGTCGAAATACGGCACAAGGCCGTCGGCGAAGCCGCGCCCGAGATACAGGTGGGGGATGTCGGAGTAGCAGGCGTGCGTGTACTGCGAACTGGTGCCGCGGAACCAGGCCCAGTCGTAGCAGGGGATCTTCTGCACCATGCCGAGCGCGAACATGCCGAGCGCCACCAGGGCGATGACGCGGACGGGTGTCAGTCGGCCGGCGCCCATCCTGGCCCACCGGCCGACGGGGCCGCCGATCAGCTCGCTGCCGGCTGCGGCGACTTCGTCCTGCTGCGTGGGCCGTACTACGGGCCGATCCTCGTGCACGCTCGTCATGGGGGTCATCCTGCCGTACGGGGCTGTGCACACGGCGAGGGCCGCCGCACTGGGTGCGACGGCCCTCGTCATGGGTTGGCTGGCGGTGGTGCGTCAGCCGCCGCCTCCGAAGAGGCCGCCGTCACTGCCGTTTCCGTTGCCGTTTCCGCTGCCACCGGTGTCGGTGGTGCCGGTGTCCGTACCACCCGTATCCGTACCGGCGGTGTCCGTGCCGCCGGTATCGGTACCACCGGTGTCCGTACCGCCCGTATCCGTGCCACCCGTATCGGTGCCACCGGTGTCCGTACCGCCCGTGTCTGTGCCGCCGTCTTCTTCGCACTCCCAGTCGAACGGCTTACAGGGCTTCTCCGGGTCAGTGGTCTCGGACGGGGCCGTTTCCGAGGGCGTCGCCGACGGGGTCTCGGACGGGGTTTCGGACGGCGTCTCGGACGGCGTCGGGCTCGGTGTCGGGCTCGGCGCACCGACCGAGTCCGCCTTCTCGCCGATCGGCTCGGCGGCGGGGAAGTCCGACGGAGGCATTTTCTTGAGTGCCTCGCGCATGTAGTTCGTCCATACCTCGGTGGGAATGTCACCACCGTGGATGGACGGGACGCCGCCGGTGCCGTTCATGGAGAGCAGCTTGCGGGACTCGGGGTCCGTACGGAACAGGGTGACCGAGGTCGACAGCTGCGGGGTGTAGCCGACGAACCAGGCCGACTTGTTCTTGTCGGTGGTGCCGGTCTTGCCGGCGGCCGGGCGGCCAAGCTTCTTGGCCTTGGTGCCGGTGCCGTTCTCGACGACGTTCTTGAGGACGTCGGTGATGTTGTTGGCGATGTCTTCGTCCATCGCCCGGCTGGGTGCGGGCTGATCGAACCCTTCCTGCTCCTCGCCGTCGTAAACGACCTTGGTTACCGAATACGGGTCGTGGTGCTCCCCAGAGGCGGCGAAGGTCGCGTACGAGTCGGCCATGCGGATGGCGCTCGGCGTAGACGTACCCAGGGAGAAGGACGCGTTCCGCTGGTCCATGCTCTGCTTGAGGATTCCGGTGTCCTCCGCCATTTCGGCCACCCTGGACAGGCCGACGTCGAAGCCGAGCTGCACGAAGGGGGAGTTGATGGATTTCTCCATCGCTTCCCTCAGCGTGACGTAGCCGTACTCCGTGTCACTCTCGTTCTTCTGCCGGAAGGGCTGCCCGTCCTTGCCCGGGATCGGGTCGCCGTTGCGGTCCCTGATGACGAGCATGTCGTTGGCGTTGTACTTGCTCATCGGCGAGAGTCCGCTGCCGTTGGTGTTCTGGGTGCCGTGTTGCATCGCCGCAGCGAGGACGTAGGGCTTCCAGGTCGAGCCGACCGGGACACCGGAAGTGTCGGCGTTGTTGGTGAAGTGCTTCTTGTCCCAGCCCTCGCCGCCGTAGAGCGCGACGATCTTGCCGGACTTCACATCCACCGAGGCCGAGCCGAACTGGACGAATCTATCCGTATCCGGCCGCTGCTTGGCGTCCAGGAATTCCTTGCGGGTCTTCCTCACCGCCTTTTCCATCGCCTCGACCTTTTCCCTGTTGAAGGTCGTGTAGACACGGTAGCCACCACGCTCGAGCTGCTCCGGCGTGATGTCGGTCTGCTTCATCAGGTACTTCTTGGCCGTCTCGACCAGGTAGCCCTTTTGGCCACTGAGGCCGGTGGCCTGGTCGGAGTCCTTGAGCTCGGGGAACGTCCTGTACTTGTCCCGATCGGCCTGCTCCATGCGGCCCACCTCGACCTCGCGGTCGAGGATCCACTCCCAGCGCTCCTTGGCGCGCTCGGTGTTGAGCTCAGACCTGGCGTTGTCGCCAATGCCGCCGTCCGGGTTGTACAGGTTCGGCCCCTTGAGCAGCTGGGCGAGGAAAGCACTCTCGTCCGGGTTCAGCTTGACGCAGTCCTTGCCGAAGTACGCCTGGGACGCGGCCTGGATCCCGTACGCGCCGCGACCGAAATACGCGGTGTTCAGGTAACCCGCCAGGATGTCCTTCTTGTCTTCCTGGACGCCCACCTTGATCGAAATGAAGAGCTCGGTGAACTTGCGCTTCAGCGTCTGATCCTGCTCCAGGTACGTGTTCTTCACGTACTGCTGGGTGATGGTCGAGCCGCCCTGGGTCTCCCCACCCGTGGCCATGTTGAAAACGGCCCGGCCGATTCCCACAGGGTCGACGCCCCAGTCGTCGTCGAAGGACTCGTTCTCGGCCGCGATAACGGCGTCCTGCATGTGCTTCGGAATCTCGCCGATCCCGACGTTCTGGCGATTGCGCTGGCCGCCGGTCGCAGCGAGCTGCTTACCGTCGTCCCAGTAGAAGACGTTGTTCTGCGCCTCCGCCATCAATTGCGGGTTTGGCTTGTCGACCCAGGCGAAGGCCACACCTGCACCCGCGACCAGGATCGCGAAGAAGCCGAAGCAGGTGCCGGCGACCTGCTTCCAGGACGGTACGAACCGTCTCCACCCGTACTTGTCCGAGCGCGGGTAGTCGATGAACCGCTTCTTGGCAGGCGGGCCGCCACGACCCCGGCGGGGCCCTTCGTGCCCCCCTCCGCCGCCGGCCTCGGGCCCGCGCCGCCGCGAGCCGCCACTGGCGCCCCGCTGGGCGGCACGGCGGGCCTCCGCTCTGCTGCCGTACTGGCGCTCCTCTTCATACGAACCGGAGGGCGACCCGGTGGTGGTGCCCCGCGTGGGAGCCGCGCGGCGGCCTGACGGCTGCTGCGCGGCTCGCCGGGCCGCGGCACGCCCGCTGTCTTGCGACTGTGGCGGTTTGCGACGGTGCTCGCTCATCGAACGACTACTCCTCGGGCAGGCGAGATCGCCTGGAAGCGGCAGCTGAGTTCCGGTCCCCCCGAAGTACGGACCAGCCCGGGGGCGGGCTCATCCGTACGGCCTCATGTGCATCCAGGACGAGGACGCTACCTGGCGTCACTTGGTTCCCGGTGGTCTGCATGCCGCACAGACTACGCACCGTCAAAACCCACCCAGTGCCGATCTTCACCCCAAATCAGGCAAGTTGCGTCCTGCGAATCAGTGATGTGACGCCGTTCACTCTGCCCCCACTTGTCGCATCGGGACTCCCGTTCTATCGTCTGGATGTATCGAGTCGATACATCAGCTCGGCATAAGGCCCGTCGGCGACTGGGGAGGCGAGGAATGAGCAGGCGCTCAGGCATCCTCGAATTCGCCGTGCTCGGCCTGCTGCGCGAGTCGCCGATGCACGGTTACGAGCTGCGCAAGCGGCTCAATACCTCGCTGGGGGTCTTCCGTGCCTTCAGTTACGGGACCCTCTACCCATGCCTCAAGACGCTGGTCGCCAACGGCTGGTTGATCGAGGAGCCGGGCAGCGCTCCGGAGGACGCGCTTGCCGCTTCGCTCGCGGGACGCCGCGCCAAGATCGTCTACCGGCTGACGGCGGAAGGTAAGGAGCACTTCGAGGAGCTGCTCTCCCACACCGGCCCGGATTCCTGGGAGGACGAGCACTTCGCGGCCCGTTTCGCCTTCTTCGGGCAGACCGAGCGCGAGGTGCGGATGCGGGTGCTCGAGGGCCGCAGGAGCCGGCTGGAGGAGCGTCTCGAGAAGATGCGCGCCTCCCTGGCCCGTACCCGGGAGCGCCTGGACGATTACACGCTTGAGCTGCAGCGGCACGGCATGGAGTCCGTGGAGCGCGAAGTGCGCTGGCTGAACGAGCTCATCGAGAGCGAGCGGGCGGGGCGGGACCAGCGACGGTCCACCCCCGAGAACTCAGCTCGCCAAGACACCACATCTGGAGAGACGGGCGGCCTGCCCCGGCACCGGGATGACACCCCGCCGGATCCGTCCGACGACACCGCCAAGTGAGGCCCCTGCACACCGCAGGGCCTCGTCGAGTACACACAGGGAGCAACCGCCAATGGGTTCGGTTCGCGTAGCCATCGTCGGCGTGGGCAACTGCGCCGCCTCGCTGGTGCAGGGCGTCGAGTACTACAAGGACGCCGACCCGGCGGGCAAGGTCCCGGGTCTGATGCACGTGCAGTTCGGCGACTATCACGTGAGTGACGTCGAGTTCGTGGCCGCCTTCGACGTCGACGCGAAGAAGGTCGGCCTCGACCTCGCGGACGCCATCGGCGCCAGCGAGAACAACACCATCAAGATCTGCGACGTGCCCAACACGGGTGTGACCGTCCAGCGCGGCCACACCCTCGACGGCCTGGGCAAGTACTACCGCGAGACCATCGAGGAGTCCGCCGAGGCCCCGGTCGACATCGTCCAGACCCTCAAGGACCGCCAGGTCGACGTTCTCGTCTGCTACCTGCCCGTCGGTTCCGAGGACGCTGCGAAGTTCTACGCGCAGTGCGCCATCGACGCCAAGGTCGCCTTCGTCAACGCTCTCCCGGTCTTCATCGCCGGCACCAAGGAGTGGGCCGACAAGTTCACCGAGGCGGGCGTCCCGATCGTCGGCGACGACATCAAGTCGCAGGTCGGCGCCACCATCACGCACCGCGTGATGGCGAAGCTCTTCGAGGACCGGGGCGTCGTCCTGGACCGCACGATGCAGCTGAACGTCGGCGGCAACATGGACTTCAAGAACATGCTCGAGCGTGAGCGCCTGGAGTCCAAGAAGATCTCGAAGACGCAGGCAGTCACCTCGCAGATCCCCGACCGCGACCTCGGTGCGGACAATGTCCACATCGGCCCGTCGGACTACGTGGCGTGGCTGGACGACCGCAAGTGGGCGTACGTGCGCCTCGAGGGCCGCGCCTTCGGTGACGTCCCGCTGAACCTGGAGTACAAGCTCGAGGTCTGGGACTCCCCGAACTCCGCGGGTGTCATCATCGACGCCGTGCGCGCCGCGAAGATCGCCAAGGACCGCGGCATCGGCGGCCCGATCCTCTCCGCGTCCTCGTACTTCATGAAGTCCCCGCCGGTGCAGTACTTCGACGACGAGGCCCACCGCGCCGTCGAGAAGTTCATCAAGGGCGAGGTCGAGCGCTAAAGCTCTGCCGCTGTCCGATCGTTGAGGGTCCCCTGGCAATCCGCCCGGGGACCCTCCTCGTGTGTGACCCTTGCTCGCATGCCCGTCGTAGGTGATCTGCGTGTCCTCCTGCGCCTGACCAACTTCCGCCGCCTGCTGGCGGTGAGACTGCTCTCGCAGTCCGCGGACGGCGTCTACCAGGTGGCACTGGCCTCGTACGTCGTCTTCTCCCCGGAGAAACAGACCTCCCCCGGCGCCATCGCCTCGGCGATGGCCGTCCTGCTGCTCCCCTATTCCGTCGTGGGCCCCTTCGCCGGCGTACTGCTCGACCGCTGGCAGCGTCGCCAGGTCTTCCTGTACGGGAACCTGCTGAGGGCGGTGCTCGCCTGCGGCACAGCGCTGCTGATCCTGGCCTCCGTGCCGGACTGGCTCTTCTACGCCTCGGCCCTCTCCGTCACCGCCGTCAACCGCTTCGTGCTCTCCGGACTCTCGGCCGCCCTGCCACGCGTCGTCGACGCCGACCGGCTCGTCATGGCCAACTCGCTCTCGCCGACCGCGGGCACGCTCGCCGCAACCGCCGGCGGTGGTCTCGCCTTCGCGGTACGGCTCGTGGCGTCGGACTCCGATGCGGCGGTGGTTCTGGTGGGTGCCGCGCTGTACCTCTGCGCCGCCCTGGCGTCCTTGCGGATGAGCCGTGAGCTGCTCGGCCCCGACCCCGAGTTGGTCCTGCCGGGACTGGGTGCCGCGCTGGCCTCAACGGCACGCGGTTTCGCCGACGGGCTGCGGCATCTCGCGGAGCGCCTGCCCGCCCGCCGTGTGCTGGCCGCAATGACGCTGATGCGCTTTTGCTACGGCGCGCTCACGGTGATGGTGCTGATGCTGTGCCGGTACGCCTGGTCGGACGGCTCGGACGGGCTGGCGTTGCTCGGGGTCGCTGTCGCGATGTCGGGGGCGGGGTTCTTCGCGGCCGCTGTGCTCACCCCGTGGGCAGTGGGGCGGCTCGGAGCGTACGGATGGATGGTGGTGTGCGCCGGATCGGCCGCCGTACTCGAACCGGCTCTTGGCCTGCCCTTCGCACCTGTACCGATGATGGCCGCCGCCTTCGTGCTCGGGCTCACCACGCAGGCCGCAAAGATCACCACGGACACGGTGGTGCAGTCGGAGGTCGACGACGCCTATCGCGGGCGGATCTTCTCGGTCTACGACGTGCTGTTCAACGTCGCGTTCGTAGGGGCCGCGGCGGTGGCGGCGTTGATACTGCCCCCCGACGGCCGCTCGGCCGCTCTGGTCGTCACCGTCGCGGTCGTCTATGCGATGGCGGCTGCGATCGTGTCCCGTTGGAAGCGCGTTGGTGGCGTCCTATAGCGTGCGCGCGTCAAACACTCATGTGCGCAGCGCATTCTCAGGGGGAGTCCCGTATGACCTATCCGCCGCAGCAAGGCCCTTCGCCGTACGGACAGCAGCCCCCGCAGTAGCCTTACCCGCCGCAGCCCGGCTACGGCTATCCCCAGCAGCAACAGCCTTACCCGCCTCAGCAGCAGTACCCGCAGCAGCCTTATACGCCGCAGCAGTACCCACAGCAGCAGGGCGGCTACCCCGGCCACATGGCGCCGCAAGGCCCGCCGCCTCCGCCGCAAGCACCCAAGAACATGTCGGTGATACGCAACCTCACCATCATCGTGCTGCTGCTCGGCGCTCTGGGCGGCCTGAAGTTCGGCTGGGACAAGGTCTTCGAGTCGGACGCGAAGGCGGCGGCGGTCGGTGACTGCATGAAGAATAACGGCACCGAGTTCACGCCGAACATGGAGGCGGTCGGCTGCGGCAACTCAGCCGCCCAGTTCAAGATCGCCGAGGTTCACGACGACACCGCTGACATGAACCTCTGCGACAAGACCAAGTACACGGCTTACACCGAGACTTCAGGACGACGTAAGAGCAGGACCAGCGTCGTCCTGTGCCTGACGGACCTGAAGGCCAACTAGCCGAAGCGACTGGATTGGCTGGCTCGGCTGACGCGGAAGGGGCGGTGTTTCACGTGAAACACCGCCCCTCAGCCCATCCGCACTCCGTCATGTTTCACGTGAAACATGCGCTCAGCTCTGAGCCGCCCACCACTCCTTGAGTGCCCCGACCGCCGCCTCGTGCTCCATCGGGCCGTTCTCCAGCCGCAGCTCAAGCAGGAACTTGTAGGCCTTGCCGATCTCCGGGCCGGGCCTGATGCCCAGAATCTCCATGATCTGGTTGCCGTCCAGATCGGGCCGGATGGAGTCCAGCTCCTCCTGCTGCTGCAGCTCCGCGATGCGCTCCTCAAGCCCGTCGTAGGCCCGCGAGAGCGCGCCCGCCTTGCGCTTGTTGCGCGTAGTGCAGTCAGAACGGGTCAGCTTGTGCAGCCGGTCCAGCAGCGGGCCCGCGTCGCGTACGTACCGTCGCACCGCCGAGTCGGTCCACTCCCCGGTCCCGTACCCGTGGAAGCGCAGATGCAGCTCCACGAGTGTCGAGACGTCCTTGATCAGGTCGTTGGAGTACTTGAGAGCGGTCATGCGCTTCTTGGTCATCTTGGCCCCCACCACCTCGTGGTGATGGAACGAGACCCGACCGTCCGCCTCGAAGCGCCGCGTCCTCGGCTTTCCGATGTCATGCAGCAGAGCCGCCAGCCGCAGAACGAGGTCCGGACCGTCCTCTTCGAGGTCCATGGCCTGCTCCAGCACGGTCAGCGAGTGCTCGTAGACGTCCTTGTGCCTGTGATGCTCATCACTCTCCAGGCGCAGCTGAGGCAGCTCCGGAAGCACGTACTCGGCGAGCCCGGTGTCGACAAGAAGCCTCAGACCCTTGCGCGGGTTGTCGGAGAGAATCAGTTTGTTGAGCTCGTCACGTACCCGCTCCGCCGAGACGATCTCCAGGCGCTCGGACATGGCCGTCATCGCGGCCACAACTTCGGGCGCCACCTCGAAGTCGAGCTGAGCGGCGAACCGTGCTGCGCGCATCATGCGCAGCGGGTCGTCGGAGAACGACTCCTCGGGCGTCCCGGGAGTGCGCAGAACACGGGCCGCTAGGTCCTCCAGGCCACCGTGCGGGTCGATGAACTCCTTCTCCGGGAGCGCGACGGCCATCGCGTTGACGGTGAAGTCGCGGCGTACGAGATCTTCCTCGATGGAGTCGCCGTAGGACACCTCGGGCTTGCGCGAGTTCCTGTCGTACGCCTCGGAGCGGTACGTCGTGACCTCGATCTGGTAGCCCATCTTCTGGGATCCCACCGTCCCGAAGGCGATCCCGACCTCCCACACCGAGTCCGCCCACGGCCGGACGATCTTCAGTACGTCCTCGGGGTGGGCGTCGGTCGTGAAGTCCAGGTCGTTGCCGAGCCTGCCGAGCAA
Source organism: Streptomyces sp. ISL-98 (assembly GCF_018614055.1). Taxonomy (GTDB): domain Bacteria; phylum Actinomycetota; class Actinomycetes; order Streptomycetales; family Streptomycetaceae; genus Streptomyces; species Streptomyces spiramyceticus. The sequence continues at coordinate 153,264 of NZ_JAGGPB010000016.1, read as the reverse complement.
CGCGTCCCTGACCGATCCCCCGACCAGGGCGAGACTGAAGCCCGCCTCCTGGAAGCGGCGAGCGAGGTCGTCGGCGACAGGGGCGACGCGCAGCAGCTCGCTGACTGCGCGTCGCTGCACCTGGCTCAGGGCACTGGGATTGTCTTCGTTGGCGTTCGGCACAACAGAAAAGGGTACGTGCCCCAGCCGGACGAAGCTCCCCAGTTTCCCTCCGCCCGGAACACTCTCGCGATCATGTGGCGCAGTCCGCAGCACTTCGCCACAGCGCACCTCGTTACCATGCGTGGACGCATTAATCGACAACCACCACCGGCAGCAGACGACGACAAGGACGGGCGAGCGCGTGGCCGAGGCGGCAGACTTCCAGGGGACGACTCCCTCACCTGCCCGCCGGTGGCTGCGGCGCACAGCAGCGCTGCTCGCCGGCACCCCCCTGGTAGCGGGCCTCTTGTGCCTCCCTGCAGCTGCCCCCGCGCACGCCGCGGAGGACGGCACCGGCTCACGCACCGTCGACGTGTCCCTCGACACACTGACCCCCAGCGCCCCGGTGGAGGGCGGCAAGGTCACGGTCTCGGGCACGATCACCAACAGGGGCAAGGAAACCGTCACCGACGCCCATGTCGGGCTGGGCGTCGGGCCGCGGATGTCGAGCAGGTCCGCGATCGACTCGGCGGCCGAACGCACCGGGTACACGAACGGCCTCGACGCCGCGGAGATCGGCGGGAAGTTCACCAAGAAGTTCGCGAAGCTCCCCGCCGGGATAAGCGAGGAATTCAGCATCACGGTGCCGGTCGGCAAGCTGGGTCTCGACGACCAGGGCGTCTACCAGCTCGGTGTGTCCCTCTGGGGACAGACCCCGAGCCGCCCGTACGAGCAGGTGCTGGGCATCGAGCGGACCTTCCTGCCCTGGCAGCCGGAGGACACGGAGAAGAAGACCCAGCTCACCTATCTCTGGCCGCTGATTTCCTCCACACATCTCACCGCCGAGACAGGTTCGGACGAGCAGCAGACTCCGGTCTTCAAGAACGACGACCTCGGCGCGGAGCTCGCACCGGGCGGACGGCTGGAGCGGCTCGTCTCGCTCGGCAATGAGCTGCCCGTGACATGGGTCGTGGACCCGGACCTGCTCGCCACCGTCGACGCGATGACAAAGGGCTACCAGGTCAAGTCCGAGGACGGCGAAACAACGGTCGCCGGAAAGAACCAGGCCGTCGCCAACCGGTGGCTGAACAATCTCCAGAAGGCCGTGCAGGGCCGGAAGGTCGTGGCGCTCCCGTTCGCCGACCCCGATCTGGCCTCTCTGGCGCACCGCGGCAAGGACGTCCCCGGATCCCTCAGCCACCTGAAGCCGGCGACCGATGTCGCTGCCACGGCCGTGCAGTCGATCCTCCTCACGGAGCCCTCGACGGACTTCGCGTGGCCGGTGGACGGCGCCGTGGATCCCTCGGTCGTCGACGTCGCCACCTCGGCCGGTGCGCACAACGTGATCGCGCGCAGCGACAGCCTGCAGGAGACCGGTGGCCTGCCGTACACACCCTCCGCGGCCCGGCCGATCGGCGGCGGCACGACGGCCGTGGTCGCCGACGCCCGGCTCTCCACCGCCTTCCAGGGCGACATGTCGACGGCGGGTGACTCCACACTCGCGGTGCAGAAGTTCCTCGCCCAGACGCTGGCGATCACCCTTCAGAACGAGACCAAGCAGCGCAGCATCGTCGTCGCCCCGCAGCGGCTGCCGTCCGCGAGCCAGGCACAGTCGATGGCGAGCGCCCTGCACGGGCTCGACGCCCAGCGCTGGTCCCAGCCGCTGGACATGGTGGCGGCGGCGAAAGCCAAGCCTGATGCCAAGGCCACGACCCAGGTGCCGGGTGAGGCCGAGTACCCCGGAGCGCTGCGCAAGCAGGAGCTTCCCGCCAAGGCCTTCCAGGACATCAAGGCCACGCAGGACAAGCTCGACAACTTCAAGGTGATCCTGACCGCACAGGACCGGGTGGTCACGCCCTTCGGCAACGCGATCTACCGTGCGATGTCCACGTCCTGGCGCGGCAACGAGCGGACCGCCCAGGCGTACCGGAACGGTGTTCAGAGCTACCTGGTGAGCCTCACCGACGAGGTGCAGCTCATCCAGAAATCCGATGCGACCTTGTCGGGGCGCAGCGCCACCATTCCGGTGACCGTCCAGAACAAGCTGGTGCAGGGCGTCGAGCACCTGGTGCTGCGGCTGGAGTCGACCAAGCCCACCCGCCTCAAACTGGACGGCAAGCAGACCATCGCGGAGCGGCCGGTGAAGGTCGCGGGCGGCCACAGCCAGTCGGTGAAGTTCACTGCCACCGCGAACGCCAACGGCCCGGTCCCGGTGGTCGCACAGCTCTACACCGAGGACGGCACACCGTACGGCCGCTCCATGGAGTTCACGGTGGACGTCAACGAGTTCACTCCCACCGTCATGCTGGTGATCGCCGGAGGCGTGCTGCTGCTCGTTCTCGCGGGCGTCAGGATGTACACCCAGCGCAAGCGTGCGGCGGCCCGTGAGGCCGGTGACGGGGCCGACGGCCCCGAGCAGCCGAGTGACCCGACACCGGACACTGGACCGGAAAGCGGCAACCCGTCGGGCACGGGTGAGAAAGTGGACCGTTGAGCAACGCCGTGGCCGGCCGGCCGGGGACGATGAGGGGTTGCAATGCTGCGCCTTTCCGGGGGACAGTCCCCGGATCGGTGGCCGCACACCCAGCGGGGCACAGCTCGCCGGAACAGGAAGCTCGAGGGGAGCACCAGTGAACGCGCCGTACGACGGTGACCGTGGACAAGGCGCGGGCGGCACTGCGCCTTCCAGGGGATTGCCCCCGGAGCCCACGGCAGCGGGCCATGTGCCGTCGCCGCAGCAGCCCGAGACCGCCCAGGACCCGTATGTCCAGGACGCCTACAGCCACGACCCTTACCGGTCGCAGGACCCCTCCGCGCAGGATCCGGTGACGGAGGCGCTCTACGACCGCGCCTCGCACCCCCCGCCGCCCCCCGGCACCTACCAGGAGCCGCAGCCGCTGTACCAGCAGCCGTCCGCGCCGCAGCATGCGCCGAATCCGCGCGTATGGGCCCAGACCCCGCCGCCGGAGCCGGAGGACGGCCCGTCGCGCCGTCTGCCGTACGGCGACGATGCCGCGACCACCCAGTTCGTCGGCGTGGACGACCTGGTCACACAGGCGGGCGAGGAGCTGCCGGAGCAGGATGCCTTCGCCCACCTCTACCGCGACCAGCAGGAGGCAGGCGGAGCCACTCCTGCGGCCGCTCCCGAACCGGCCCCGGCGCCCCCGCCCAAGAAGCCCGCGGGCCGTGCGGCGAGCGTGCTGAAGTCGAGCGCACTGATGGCAGCGGGCACGCTGGTCTCCCGCCTCACGGGCTTCGTACGCAGCCTGGTGATCACTGCGGCTCTGGGTGCGGCCCTGCTCGGTGACACCTTCACCGTGGCGTACACCCTGCCCACGATGATCTACATTCTGACCGTCGGTGGCGGCCTCAACTCGGTCTTCGTGCCGCAGCTGGTGCGCGCCATGAAGAACGACGAGGACGGCGGCGTAGCGTTCGCCAACCGCCTCCTCACCCTCGTCATGGTCGTTCTCGGCGCCATCGTCGTGCTTGCCGTGTTCGGGGCGCCGCTGCTGGTCCACGCGATGTCGCCCACCATCGCCGACAACCCGGACGCCAACAGCGTCGCCGTCACTTTCGCCCGCTACTGCCTGCCCACGATCTTCTTCATGGGTGTGCATGTGGTCATGGGCCAGATCCTCAACGCCCGCGGAAAATTCGGCGCGATGATGTGGACGCCGGTCCTCAACAACATCGTCATGATCGTCACGTTCGGGCTGTTCATCTGGGTCTACGGCACCTCTGCCGAGTCCCGGATGGGCGTCGAGACCATCCCTGCGGAGGGCGTCAGGCTGCTGGGTATCGGCACTCTGCTCGGCCTTGTCGTCCAGGCCCTGGCGATGATCCCGTACCTGCGCGAGACCGGCTTCCGCTTCCGTCCGCGCTTCGACTGGAAGGGCCACGGCCTCGGCAAGACGGTCAAGCTCGCCAAGTGGACCGTTCTCTTCGTCCTCGCCAACCAGGCGGGCGTAGTCGTCGTCACCCAGCTCGCCACGGCGGCCGGCGCGGCCTCCGGCAAGGACGGCGCGGGCATCCTCGCCTACTCGAACGCCCAGCTGATCTGGGGCATGCCGCAGGCCATCATCACCGTCTCCGTCATGGCCGCCCTGCTGCCCCGCATCTCCCGTGCCGCACACGACAACGACCCGGGTGCCGTCCGTGACGACATCTCCCAGGGACTGCGCAACTCGGCCGTCGCGATCGTCCCCGTCTCCTTCGCGTTCCTCGCGCTCGGCGTCCCCATGTGCACCCTGCTGTTCGCCTCGACCGGCCACGAGGGCGCCCAGGCCATGGGCTTCATCCTGATGGCCTTCGCGCTCGGCCTCATCCCGTATTCCGTGCAGTACGTCGTCCTGCGCGGTTTCTACGCGTACGAGGACACCCGCACGCCCTTCTACAACACCGTCATCGTCGCCGCCATCAACGCGGCTGCCTCAGCCGTCTGCTACGTCGTCCTGCCCGCACAGTGGGCCGTGGTCGGCATGGCGGCCTCGTACGGCCTGGCCTACGCCATCGGCGTCGGTATCGCCTGGCGGCGCCTGCGCAACAGGCTGGGCGGCGATCTGGACGGCACTCACGTCCTGCGTACGTACGCCCGTCTGGCCGGGGCCTCCGTACCGGCGGCAATCCTGGGCGGCGCTGCCGGCTTCGGCATCATGCACGTCCTGGGCAGCGACGCTCTCGGATCGCTGGCGGCGCTGGTCGTCGGTGGGATCGTGCTGCTCGGCGTCTTCTTCGTCGCCGCGAAGCGGATGCGGATCGAGGAGCTCAACGCCATGGTGGGCATGGTGCGCGGGCGGCTCGGGCGCTAACCTCCGGGCTGGCCCCGCACAACCATCATCGGCCGCTGCGTGTCGTGCATAGCGCCGGACTGTGGGCACAATTGGCATGGCTGTTCAACAGCGCGCAACGGATGGGGAGGCAGGAACGACGGTGGCGGAACGTAGCACGGCTGCCGTCGACGTGGCCGACAACAGCGGTGATGAACCGCTGACCGCCAAGGCGGACAAGGCCACGGCCGACGGGGTGGCGGAAGCCCAGGACACAGCGGACGAGAAAAAGGGCGAAGCGGACGGTGAGGGACAAAGCTCCGATACCCCCATCGCCACACCCGAGCTGCACAGCGGGCACAAGCTCGCCAGACGCTACCGGCTCGAAGAATGCGTCACCCGTCTGGACGGATTCAGCAGCTGGCGCGCGGTCGACGAAAAGCTCCGTCGCGCCGTGGGTGTCCACCTGCTGCCGGCGGACCACGCACGGGCCAGGTCCGTGCTCGCCGCGGCCCGCTCGTCGGCGCTGCTCGGCGACCCCCGATTCGTCCAGGTCCTGGACGCGGTGGAGGAGAACGACCTCGTCTACGTCGTCCACGAGTGGCTGCCGGACGCCACAGAGCTGACGGCGATGGTCGCAGCGGGCCCGCTGGAGGCCCACGAGGCGTACCAGCTCGTCAGCCAGATCTCGCAGGCCATGGCCGCCGCCCACCGCGAGGGCCTCGCCCACCTCAAGCTCACCCCGGGCGCCATCCTGCGGACCTCGTCGGGCCAGTACCGGATCCGCGGGCTCGCGGTGAACGCCGCCCTGCGTGGCATCACATCCGACCGGCCGCAGCGCACGGACACCGAGGCGATCGGCGCACTGCTGTACGCCGCCCTGACACAGCGCTGGCCGTACGAGAGGGACGCGTACGGCCTCTCCGGGCTGCCCAAGGGCGTCGGGCTCATCGCCCCCGACCAGGTACGCGCCGGCATCCACCGGGGGCTCTCGGAGCTCGCGATGCGTGCGCTGATCAACGACGGTGCGACCGCCTCACGCCAGGAACCGCCCTGCACCACCCCGGACGAGCTGGCGAAGGCCGTCGCGGCCATGCCCCGCATCCGTCCGCCGGAGCCCACGTTCACTGCGCCGCCCGAGTACCAGCGCACCACCTACCAGCAGGGCACCTACGGCAGGCCGGGCCCGCACTCCGGTGCGCAGGCCAGCCAGCCCCTCGTGGCAGCCCCGCCCCGCCCGCTCCAGAGCCGCACCGGCAAGGTGCTCAAGTGGGGTGTGGCGGCGCTGCTCATCGCCGCGCTCGGCCTGGGCAGCTGGCAGCTTGCGGACACCCTCCTGGACCGAGACCAGGATTCCGACGACAAGACGTCCTCGCAGACCAACAACGGCAAAGAGCCCAAGAAGCCCGACCCGAAGCCGCTCCGGATCTCCGACGCCCGCGTGTACGCGCCGAACGGCGACGGAATAGAGGCGGAGGACGTACCCCAAGCCATCGACGACGATACGGGCACCGCCTGGATCACCCCGCAGTACAGGGGCTACGCCAACTTCGGCAATCTTCCGCAGCGCAAGGACGGCAGCGGGATAATCATTGATCTCGGCAGCGCCCAGGACGTGTCCGGCGTCGACATCGACATGTACCGCAGCGGTCAGACCGTCGAAGTGCTCGCAGCGGACGAGAACGCCTCGAATCCTTCCGCGCTCTCCGATTTTTCCCAGGAGATCACCGCACTGGAGCCGGCAGCAGACAAGCTGGAAGCCACGCTCGACAAGCCCGTCCGGACCCGGTACATCCTGATCCACATCACATCGCTGCCGACCGACGGCTCACCCGGCGCCTTCCGTGGTGGAATCTCGGAGATCAAAGTCACCGGCTGACCGCCACACCAGGGGAGGGGGCTCACCGTTGGACGACGTCACACTCGGCGACACAAGCGACCAGGATCTACTGGCCCGCCATGTCAAGGGCGACCCAGACGCTTTCGGTGAGCTCGTACGTCGCCACCGCGACCGGCTCTGGGCGGTAGCCCTCCGCACGCTGGGCGACCGTGAGGAGGCCGCTGACGCGGTTCAGGACGCCCTGGTGTCCGCCTACCGGGCCGCCCACACCTTCCGCGGCCAGTCCGCCGTGACCACCTGGCTGCACCGCATCACCGTCAACGCCTGTCTCGACCGAGCACGCAAGGCTGCCTCCCGCAAGACAGCGCCCGTCGATGACGCCGAGCGCCTGGATCAGCTCCTCGAACCCCACGAGTCTGCCGAGGCTCCGGCAGAGCGCCAGGACCTCCACCGGGAACTGATCGCGGCTCTGGCCACCCTGCCCGTCGAGCAGCGGGCAGCCCTGGTGCTGGTGGACATGCAGGGGTACCCCGTCGCGGAGGCTGCGCGCGTCCTCGAAGTACCGACAGGGACCGTAAAGAGCCGCTGCGCGCGCGGCCGGGCACGACTGCTGCCACTACTCACCCATCTGCGCACGAATACCGGGGATAGCAATGACCTCGGCGGGGGAAGGAACCGGACGCACGGGGCATCCGTCCCACCGGCGTCGGGACCAAAGGATGCAGGACCAAGTGATCCTGCTGCTGTGAAGGGCGGAGGTGGGCGCGCATGACATCGACGGCCGGCACGACTCAGCACCCGGACGTCTCGGAGATCTCCGATCTCGCCGAAGGCATCCTCACCCCTTCCCGCACGGCGGACGTACGTCGCCACCTGGACGGGTGCGCACTGTGCGCCGACGTACAGGCCTCTCTGGAGGAGATCCGCGGGCTGCTGGGCACACTGCCCGGTGCGCATCGGATGCCTGCCGATGTTGTCGGCCGTATCGACGCCGCACTGGCCGCCGAGGCGCTCCTGGACTCCACAGCGCCTGAAGAGACCACCCCTGTTTCACGTGAAACAACGCCTGCCCCGCGCGTGGCCGAAGTGGCCACCCCGGACCGCCCGGCGGGACGCCCCCGCGCGACGACAGGGCCCGGCCGTCAGGCGACTCGCCGCCGCCGTAATGCCGTCATCGGGGCCGTCTTCGGGACAGCCGCAATCGGCATGGGATTGCTCCTGCTGCAGTCCGTCGGACCGTCGGGTGGTGGTGACTCGTCCACCAGCGGTGACGTCACCGCCTCGCAGGATCGTGGGACAGCGTTCTCGAAGCCCGCTCTCGAGAACCGCGTGCAGTCTCTGATCGCCAAGCAGCCGATGTCGCAGGGCAAGCCCGAGAAGGCGCCGTCCGTAGATATCGAGAACACCCCCATGCGGGGGGCCGATGTCTACGTGCCGCCGTGCGTGCAGGAGGGGATCGGCCGCAACGCCGTGCCGCTCGCCGCCGAGGAGGGGACGTACAACGGCAAGAGCGCCTTCCTCGTCGTGCTGCCGCACCCCACCGATGTCACGAAGGTGGAGGCGTATGTCGTCGACGCCGCCTGCGTCAACGAGACTCCGCCCGCCAAGGGCAAGGTTCTGCTGACGCAGGCCTACCCTCACCGCTGAAACGCGCCCGAGTGGGCTCGGACACCTCGGGAATGCATGCCCCGTAGGATCCGTTGGGTGGGGTGAGAGTCCAAGACCAAGCCCCGTAGGCAGCAGGCAGTCCGCAGAGACGAGGAAAAAACCCGTGAGCGACGTCCGAAACGTGATCATCATCGGCTCCGGGCCCGCCGGTTACACCGCCGCGCTGTACACCGCGCGTGCGTCGCTGAAGCCGCTGGTGTTCGAGGGTGCTGTGACCGCAGGCGGTGCTCTGATGAACACCACCGACGTGGAGAACTTCCCCGGGTTCCGAGACGGCATCATGGGCCCCGACCTGATGGACAACATGCGGGCCCAGGCCGAGCGCTTCGGCGCCGAGCTCGTTCCGGACGATGTCGTGTCGGTCGACCTCACAGGCGAAATCAAGACGGTCACAGACACCGCAGGCACCGTCCACCGTGCCAAGGCCGTCATCGTCTCGACGGGCTCCCAGCACCGCAAGCTCGGCCTCCCGCAGGAGGACGCACTCTCCGGACGCGGCGTCTCCTGGTGCGCCACCTGTGACGGGTTCTTCTTCAAGGACCAGGACATCGCCGTCGTCGGCGGTGGCGACACCGCGATGGAGGAAGCGACCTTCCTCTCCCGCTTCGCCAAGTCCGTGACCGTCGTCCACCGCCGGGACACTCTGCGTGCCTCCAAGGCCATGCAGGACCGCGCCTTCGCCGACCCGAAGATCAAGTTCGCCTGGGACAGTGAGTGCGCCGAGCTCCAGGGCGCCCAGAAGCTCTCGGGCCTGACCCTGCGTGACACCAAGACGGGCGAGACCTCCCCGCTTGCAGTGACCGGACTGTTCATCGCCGTGGGCCACGACCCGCGCACCGAACTATTCAAGGGCCAGCTGGAGCTCGACGACGAGGGCTACGTGAAGGTCGACGCACCGTCGACGCGCACGAACCTGTCCGGCGTTTTCGCGGCCGGTGACGTCGTAGACCACACCTACCGGCAGGCCATCACGGCTGCGGGGACGGGCTGCTCGGCCGCACTCGACGCCGAGCGCTTCCTGGCCGCCCTCGCCGACGGCGAGAAGGTTGCGGAACCCGAGAAGACCGCCACCGCCTGATCTGCCACTCCCCACCCCACACCCCACGAAGTTAAGGAGGCTGCCGTGGCCGGCACCTTGAAGAACGTGACCGACGACTCCTTCGAGCAGGACGTCCTCAAGAGCGACAAGCCTGTTCTGGTGGACTTCTGGGCCGCTTGGTGCGGTCCGTGCCGCCAGATCGCCCCGTCCCTTGAGGCAATCGCGGCCGAGCACGGCGACCAGATCGAGATCGTCAAGCTCAACATTGACGAGAACCCGGCCACCGCTGCCAGGTACGGCGTGATGTCGATCCCGACGCTGAACGTCTACCAGGACGGCGAGGTCGCCAAGACCATCGTCGGCGCCAAGCCGAAGGCTGCGCTCCTCCGCGACCTCGGGGACTTCATCGGTGACGAGGTCGCCAAGGCCTGACCGCCTGTCTCTGTTTCACGTGAAACATGTGTGGGCCCATCTCCCTTCCGGGGGATGGGCCCACAGGCGTATGCGCCTTCACAACGGGCGCAGCACCGGCTCCTTCTGAACCGCACCCAACAGCCTGTCCAACGCCAACTCGACGTCTTCCTTCCAGGAGAGCGTCGTCCGCAGCTCCAGCCGCAGCCGGGGATGCAGCGGATGGGGGCGTACGGTCTTGAATCCGACCGCCAGCAGATGGTCGGCCGGCAACATACAGGCGGGCTCAGTCCAGCGGGCGTTGCCGAATGCCTCAATGGCCTTGAATCCTCGCCGGAGGAGGTCCTTGGCGACGGTCTGCACCATCACGCGCCCCAGCCCCTGACCCTGATAACCGGGCATGATCCAGGCGGTCATCAGCTGCACTGCGTCGGGGGACACCGGGCTCGTGGGAAATGCCGTGGACCTCGGTACGTACGCCGGCGGTGCGTACAGCACGTATCCCACAGGAACGTCGTCAACGTAGACGACCCGGCCGCAGGAGCCCCACTCCAGCAGGACAGCGGAGATCCACGCTTCCTTCTCCAGCTCGGGCGTGCCTGCCTTTACCGCTGCTTCTCCACTGACGGGATCAAGTTCCCAGAAGACACAGGAACGGCAGCGCTTGGGGAGATCCGGAAGATTGTCCAACGTGAGCGGTACGAGCCGTCGCCCCATGAAAGCTGTTCCTCACTTCCTTCGCCTGCCGCACTGCGGGCGGCCGTCAGCGCGCCCCGCTCCCGAATCAGGCTGCCGACGAAGCCGCCGACCGCACCGAGACTGAGCCCTGCTGTCACCAGCTGGGTGCGGCTCACCGATCGCATGGCCACCGGCCTCCTTCTGAAGTGAACCAAGGTGGATGTGCCATACCAGAACGCATCGTATCCACCCATCGGTCGCACGGATACCGTAGGAAAGCAAAGGGCGGGCCGTGTTCCGGAACGTGCCGGACACAACCCGCCTCTGCAACGGTTCTCCGAGGGATCACCCCTCGGCGTCCTCTTCGCCTTCCTCAGCGGGTCCCCTCTCCAGGACGCGACCCTCCCCAGGGGCGAGCGTGCCGAGGATCCGGTCGAGATCTTCCATCGACGCGAACTCGACGACGATCTTTCCCTTCTTCTGCCCCAGATCGACCTTCACCCGTGTCTCGAAGCGGTCGGAGAGCCGCGAGGCAAGACCGGAGAGCGCAGGCGAGACCCGGGCACCGGCACGCGGGCCCTTGGCCTTGGGGGTGCTCTGAGGACGTGAGCCCATCAGAGTGACGATCTCCTCGACAGCACGCACCGAGAGGCCCTCGGCAACGATCCGATGCGCCAGACGGTCCTGCTCCTCGGAGTCCTCCACCGCGAGCAGCGCCCTGGCATGCCCTGCCGACAGCACCCCGGCAGCCACCCTGCGCTGAACCGAGGGCGAAAGCCTCAGCAGTCGCAGCGTGTTGGAGACCTGCGGGCGCGAGCGCCCGATGCGGTCGGCCAGCTGGTCGTGCGTGCAGTTGAAGTCCTTGAGCAACTGGTCGTAAGCCGCAGCCTCTTCCAGGGGGTTCAGCTGAGCCCGGTGCAGGTTCTCCAGCAGAGCGTCGAGAAGAAGCTTCTCGTCCTCGGTGGCGCGGACGATCGCCGGGATCCTCTCCAGGCCGGCTTCCCGGCATGCCCGCCAACGGCGCTCCCCCATGATGAGCTCGTAGCGCTCGGGACCCAGCTGCCGTACGACGACGGGCTGGAGGAGGCCCACTTCCTTGATGGAGGTGACCAGCTCCGCGAGAGCGTCCTCGTCGAACACCTCTCGGGGCTGCCGGGAGTTCGGCTTGATGGAGTCCAGCGGCAGCTCGGCAAAGTGAGCACCGGCAACCTCCTCGGGACCCACCGGCTCCGGCACCTGCGCGGGAACTTCCGTTTCACGTGAAACGGGACCTGCGGGAAGCGAGGTGACCTTCGCCGCCGCCACGCCCCGCTCCGCGGTCATGACCGGCACCGCCGTAGGGGAAGTCGAGGCCGGCCCTGACGGCGGACCCGGCTTCTCCTGCGAAGCCGCAGGAATCAGCGCTCCGAGCCCTCGCCCCAGGCCTCTACGTCGCTCACTCACTGGATCCCCTCCGACATGCTCTGCTGGCTGTTCTGGGTGCCCGACTGGGCATGCTGCGGGTCGTAGTGCACGCCCACGCCACGCAGCGCAATCTCACGGGCCGCTTCAAGATACGAGAGCGATCCGCTGGAGCCCGGATCATAGGTGAGGACCGTCTGCCCATAGCTCGGGGCTTCCGAGATCCGTACGGACCGAGGGATGCTCGTCCTGAGCACCTCTTTGCCGAAGTGCGTGCGCACCTCGTCGGCCACCTGGGAGGCGAGCCGGGTCCTGCCGTCGTACATGGTCAACAAGATCGTCGAAACATGCAGGTCGGGGTTGAGATGCCCTCGCACGAGATCGACGTTCCGCAGGAGCTGCCCCAGGCCCTCGAGTGCGTAGTACTCGCACTGAATGGGGATCAGGACCTCGGCGCCGGCGACCAGTGCGTTGACGGTCAGCAGGCCCAGCGAGGGCGGACAGTCGATGAGGATGTAATCCAGCGGCTGCTCGTACGCCAGGATCGCCCGTTGCAGTCGGCTCTCCCGCGCCACAAGTGACACCAGCTCGATCTCCGCACCGGCGAGATCGATGGTGGCCGGCGCGCAGAAAAGACCTTCGACATCCGGGACCGGCTGGACCACTTCGGAGAGCGGCCTGCTGTCCACCAGGACGTCATAGATAGAGGGGACTTCGGCGTGATGGTCGATCCCAAGCGCCGTGGAGGCGTTGCCCTGCGGATCGAGGTCGACCACCAGAACACGGGCACCGTGCAGCGCGAGTGATGCAGCCAGGTTGACCGTTGTCGTGGTCTTCCCGACGCCACCCTTCTGGTTGGCAACCACCATGATCCGTGTCTGCTCAGGCCGGGGCAGGCCCTCGCCGGCACGGCCGAGAGCTTCTACCGCCAATTGGGCAGCACGACCAATGGGGGTGTCGTCCATCGGGGGCGGTGTTTCACGTGAAACATCCTCCCCCGCCGACTCGGTACGGGGACCGGGGACCGGATCGGTCATCGGTCCCGCGATGTTGGCGTCGGACCGCAAGGATTCACTCTCCTCGACTTCAGGCTCGCAATGCACAGAGCCTGCCATGCTTTCGGGGTCATGAACCAGCGAGGCCCGTTCTTCTGTGGAGTAATCCACGCCTGTGGACAACCCTGCAACCCTCGCGGGCCTACGGTCGCGCGGCTCGGCAGCCGCACGACCGCGGCTGATGATTCCATGCAGCAGAGAGCGACGTTTCACGTGAAACACGATGCACCGGCTGCGCAGCTACACCTTCACGACACTCCGAAATGCGTACGTATGGCAGCTTGTATGGAGCATCGTTGATAGACAGGGAAGATCAACGGCGGCGGCGCGTACGCCCAGTCCGCGCTGCCTTGGCCCGCTTCGCCGCGAATCGCACCCCTCCGGGGCTCTCCCCGACCTCCACACGCACCACCGTCGAGAGCGGATCAACCACTCCTTCGCCGACATGCAGCACTTCGGTCTTCACCACACCAAGCTTGCTCAGTGCAGAGCGTGTGCTCTTAATCTCTTCCTCGGCGGTGTCGCCCTTCAGCGCCAGCATCTCGCCGTACGGACGCAGCAGGGGAACACCCCAGCCGGCCAGTCGGTCCAGCGGTGCCACCGCCCGAGCTGTCACCACATGGACGGGCTGCAGCTTGCCCAGGACCTCCTCGGCCCTGCCACGGACGACCGTCACATGGTCCAGGCCCAGCAGCTCGACCACTTCCTGAAGGAAGTTCGTACGCCGCAGCAGAGGCTCCAGCAGAGTGATTTTCAGGTCCGGGCGCACCAGCGCCAGCGGGATGCCCGGAAGCCCGGCGCCGGAGCCAACATCGCAGACCGTGACGCCTTCGGGGACAACCTCGGAGAGCACCGCGCAGTTCAGCAGGTGCCGCTCCCACAGACGCGGCACCTCACGAGGGCCGATCAGGCCTCGCTCTACCCCGGCGTCCGCGAGCAGTTCCGCGTACCGGACGGCCTCTGGAAAGCACTCACCGAATACCGCCCGTGCCTCTTCAGGCGCCTGGGGAAGCGCTGCTTCCTCCGTCACGGGGACCGTCCTTCCGTACCGCGCTACCGAACTGGTGGCTGACTATCAGGCTGACAAAGATCGGCCCCGCCTGCGAACAGACGGGGCCGAAAGGCAATGGACCCGTCAGGCCGGAAGCACAACGACGAAGCGCTGCGGCTCCTCGCCCTCGGACTCGCTGCGCAGACCCGCGGCCGCGATCGCGTCGTGCACGACCTTGCGCTCGAAGGGCGTCATCGGGTTCAGCTTCACCGGCTCACCGGTGCTCTTCACCTCGTCCGCGGTCTTGGCACCAAGCTCTGCGAGCTCTTCGCGCTTCTTGGCCCGGAATCCCGCGATGTCGAGCATCAGCCGACTGCGGTCCCCGGTCTCGCGGTGCACGGCGAGACGCGTGAGCTCCTGAAGTGCCTCAAGCACCTCACCATCACGCCCCACGAGCTTCTGCAGATCACGGCTGCCCGCGTCACTGATGATCGAAACCGCGGCCCGGTCGGCCTCGACATCCATGTCGATGTCGCCGTCGAGGTCGGTGATGTCGAGCAGACCCTCGAGGTAGTCGGCCGCGATTTCCCCTTCCTGCTCGAGGCGGGTCAGGGTGTCGCCACCCTCAGCGGCCACGGAGGTGGTGCCTTCCGTCACGGATGGACTCCTTATTACTTCTTGGACGGGTGCTTGGGCCGTTGCTGGCCCTTGCGCTGCCCGGACTTGGCTTGGCGTGCGGAACCGGGAGCAGACTTGCCGGCCGGCTTGGGCTTGGCGTCCTGCGGCTCATCCTTCTGCAGCGAGGTCTTCGCCACGGATTCGCTGCCTGCCTGACGCTGCGACTTGCTCAGGCGCTTGGGCTGCTGCCGCTTGTGGCCAGTCTCGGCCGTCGTGCCCTCTTCGACCTCGGCTGCAGGCTCCCCCTTCGCCACGGTGCCGTCCGGCTGGACGGTCAGACGCACCATGGCGAGGCCTTTGACGAACTTGCGCTCGGCTTCGTTGCGCTCGCGGCCCTTGGCAGCGATCTGCTTGATGACGTTGCGCTCGCGGCGGGTGCGCACCTTGCCGTGCTTGGAGATCGACTTCTGCATCCGCTCCAGCAGGTGGGCCTGCGCCTTGCTGCCCGGAGTCGGGTTGCCGTGGATCACGTACATCTGCTGGCCCATGGTCCACACGTTGGTGGTCAGCCAGTAGACGAGGACACCGACGGGGAAGTTGATGCCCATGACGGCGAACATGATCGGGAAGATGTACATCAGCATCTTCTGCTGCTGCATGAAGGGCGTCTTGACCGTCAGGTCGACGTTCTTCGTCATCAGCTGGCGCTGCGTGTAGAACTGCGACGCCGACATCAGGATGATCATGACGGCGGTGACGATGCGCACATCCATCAGGGAAGCGTCCAAAGACGCCACCTTCGCCGTGCTGTCCGTGAACTTGGCAGCCAGCGGAGCACCGAAGATGTGGGCCTCACGCGCGCTGGCCAGCAGCGAGTCGTTGATGACGCCGACCGTCTTGCCCGAAGCGATGCTCGAGAGCACGTGGTAGAGGGCGAAGAAGAACGGCGACTGCGCCAGGATGGGAAGGCACGAGGAGAGCGGGTTGGTACCCGTCTCCTTGTACAGCTTCATCATCTCTTCGGACTGACGCTGCTTGTCGCTCTTGTAGCGCTCCTGGATCTTCTTCATCTCAGGCTGGAGCGCCTGCATGCCGCGCGTCGACTTGATCTGCTTGACGAACAGCGGGATCAGACAGATCCGGATAAGCACCACGAGGGACACGATGGACAGACCCCAGGCCCAGCCCGTGTCAGGTCCGAAGATCGCCCCGTACATCGTGTGGAATTGGACGATGACCCACGAAACAGGTGTGGTGATAAAGCTGAACAGACTGGCAATCGTGTCCACTAATCAGGCTCCTTGAGCATTGGGCGAGGTCTCTGCAGCCAGGTTGGGCTCAGCGGCGGAGTACTGCCCGCCCTTGGTGTCGCGGTTGCCGCTCCACGCGTTGCGCAGCGCTTCGTGCCAACGCGGACGTTTGCGCGGCGGGACATGGTCCACACCGCCGGGCGACCACGGATTGCACCGCAGAATGCGCCAGGCGGTCAGGGCCGTGCCCTTCACCGCTCCATGCCGGTCGATGGCCGTAAAACCGTAGTGGGAGCACGACGGGTAATAGCGG
This sequence comes from Streptomyces sp. ISL-98, assembly GCF_018614055.1. Lineage (GTDB taxonomy): Bacteria > Actinomycetota > Actinomycetes > Streptomycetales > Streptomycetaceae > Streptomyces > Streptomyces spiramyceticus. Next base: position 137,090 of record NZ_JAGGPB010000016.1, on the reverse strand, counting down.
CACACAGGCCCGAGCAACGGACTGATCGTCCACTGGTACAGCTTGATCAAAGCCAGCAGCGGGTACTTCATCGCGCGCCCCCTCCCAGCAGCCGCTGAAGGGCGGCATCCAGGTCTTGGGCCAGCTGTGCATGGTCGGCATCGCCTGCTCCGGGCAATGCCCGTACGACAACCAGGCTACCGGGGGGCAGCTGGGACAACCGATCGCGGACAAGGTGGCGAAGTCTCCGCTTCACCACGTTGCGTACGACCGCGTTGCCGACGGCTTTGCTGACGACGAAACCCGCACGCGTCGGGGGAACGCTCTCCCCAGGCGCGTGCGGGTCCGTTGAACCGCTGCTGCGTAGATGGACGACGAGGAGCGGGCGACCGGCCCTGCGTCCTCGGCGTACCGCGGTCGCGAAGTCCTCGCGCCGCCTCAGCCGATTCTCGGTAGGCAGCACGTCATGACTCGTTTACGAGATCAGGCGGAAAGGCGGGTGCGGCCCTTGCCACGGCGGGTCGCCAGGATGGCGCGACCGGCGCGGGTGCGCATGCGCAGGCGGAAGCCGTGGGTCTTGGCACGACGACGGTTGTTCGGCTGGAAGGTGCGCTTGCTCACTCGGGGGCTCCAGAAATGAATCGGGTGATGGCGGGACATCGCCTGGCTGTCACCGTGCGCCCACGAGGAAGCTCGCAACGCCCGTGTGCACCGCTTCACGACCACAGATCGTGATCTTTGCCCATCGGAGGCAGGCGGCAGCAGCCATCGACAACTCGACCTGGTCACGGTACGCGCGGCTACGCCATCCGGTCAAACCGGGTCTTCGCCGTGGTCCACTATGCACAGCCTGTGGACAACAACTTGAACCGCGTGACGCGCCCCGACTACCGTGGCTGAACTTGGATTCCTTTCCTGCCTGTCCTTCCCATCCCGTCCCAAGAACCACACATTCGTGGGACCTGTGAGAGAGCGTGCCCTGTGGCTGACGTACCTGCCGATCTTGCCGCAGTGTGGCCACGGGTGCTGGAGCATCTCCTCGGAGAGGGGCAGCAGGGCATCGAACCCAAGGACAAGCAGTGGATCGAGCGCTGCCAGCCGCTCGCCCTGGTGGCCGACACCGCACTGCTTGCCGTCCCCAATGAATGGGGCAAGCGCGTCCTCGAAGGGCGGCTCGCCCCGCTCATCAGCGAGACCCTGAGCCGCGAGTGCGGCCGTCCCATCCGGATCGCGATCACCGTCGACGACTCGGCGGGAGATTCCGCCCCGCCGCCAGCCCCGTCCGCGCAGCAGTCCCAGCAGTCGCAGCAGCCCCGGTACCAGGGGCCGTCGCACGACGACTCGCAGCAGCAGTCTCAGCACGAGTCGTACGACGGCTACGGGCACCGGCCCGCCGCCGATGATCTCCCGACCGCTCGGCCCGCGTACCCCGATTACCGGCAGCCGCGCCACGAGCCCGGTGCCTGGCCGGGCCCGCAGGAGGACCACGGCTGGCAGCAGCCCCGGCTCGGCGGCTACCAGGAGCGCGACCCGTACACCGGACGCCCCCAGCAGCACGACTACCGGCCGCAGGCGCCCGAGCGCCAGCAGTACGAGCAGCCGCACTACGACCAGGCGCCGCGTCACGAGCGCCAGCTCGACCGCCGCGACCACCAGGACCAGCAGGCACCGCACCGCGGCGGCCCCGGCTCCTCGCCGACCGGCGGTGGCGCGCCCGGGCCGCTGGCCGCCCAGCCCTCGTCGCCGCCCGGTCCTGGCGAGCCGCACGCGCGCCTGAATCCGAAGTACCTCTTCGACACCTTCGTCATCGGCTCGTCCAACCGCTTCGCGCACGCGGCCGCGGTCGCCGTCGCCGAGGCGCCGGCGAAGGCGTACAACCCCCTCTTTATTTATGGGGAGTCGGGACTCGGAAAAACGCATCTGCTGCACGCGATCGGGCACTACGCGCGGAGCCTCTACCCGGGGACGCGTGTGCGCTATGTGAGCTCCGAGGAGTTCACGAACGAGTTCATCAACTCGATCCGCGACGGCAAGGGCGACGCTTTCCGCAAGCGCTACCGCGACGTGGACATCCTGCTTGTCGACGACATCCAGTTCCTCGCGAGCAAGGAGTCGACGCAGGAGGAGTTCTTCCACACCTTCAATACGCTGCACAACGCGAACAAGCAGATCGTGCTGTCCTCCGACCGGCCGCCCAAGCAGCTGGTGACGCTGGAGGACCGGCTGCGCAACCGCTTCGAGTGGGGCCTGACCACCGACGTACAGCCGCCGGAGCTGGAGACGCGCATCGCGATCCTCCGCAAGAAGGCGGTGCAGGAGCAGCTCAACGCTCCGCCGGAGGTGCTGGAGTTCATCGCCTCCCGTATCTCGCGCAACATCCGCGAGCTGGAGGGCGCGCTGATCCGGGTGACGGCCTTCGCGTCGCTCAACCGGCAGCCGGTGGACCTCGGGCTCACCGAGATCGTGCTCAAGGATCTGATCCCCGGCGGCGAGGACGCGTCGCCCGAGATCACCGCGAGCGCCATCATGGCCGCGACCGCCGACTACTTCGGGCTGACGGTGGAGGACCTCTGCGGATCCTCGCGCAGTCGCGTGCTGGTGACGGCCCGGCAGATCGCGATGTACCTGTGCCGTGAGCTGACCGACCTCTCGCTGCCCAAGATCGGCGCCCAGTTCGGCGGCCGCGACCATACGACCGTGATGCACGCCGACCGTAAGATCCGCGCGCTGATGGCCGAGCGGCGCTCCATCTACAACCAGGTCACCGAGCTCACGAACCGCATCAAGAACGGCTGACACGGCCGCGTAAAACAGCGTCGGAAGGGCGCCCCGGGACGAACTCCCGGGGCGCCCTTCGTCGTTCGGACCCTCTTCGGTGTCTCTGCGGTGTTCGAATACGCACCCGCATGGCTCTGTTCTCCACAGAACAGGGGAGGATGTTCCGTCCACACCCTGGGGACTCCCAAGTTGTCCAGAGTGGGTCCACAGGTCCGGTTGCTCAGACTTGATCACCCCAGGTCAGGTGGTTGGGGATTTGTGGTCAACCGCCCTCCACAGGCTGTGGACAGAAAAACTGTCCACAGGGTGTGATCAAGGTTGTCCACTGCCGGCCCACAGGCAGGATGATGTTGTGCACAGCTTCTCCACACCCCTGTCCACTGTTCGGCAACGAAACGCCCGGGCTCACTGCGTCGAGTGAAAGCCGTCACACCAAGGGGGTCGGTTGGGCTGTGGGGAACGTGGGTAAAGCTGGGGACAGCACTGGGGAGAACTCCCACCGGCCTGTGCACCGGCTGTGCAGAACTTTCGCGTGTCCACAGAAACCCCGGGTTGTCCACGGGCTGCGCCCACAGGGCCGGTGGACAAAAAAGCGCCTCTGACCTGCGAATACGGGGTTATCCACCGTTTCCACAGGCCCTACTACTACTCCCACTTAGAGTTAGCTCGGAATTCGCTTGGAAGAAGGGCCTGTGCACAACTCGAGCCCGGAGCCTCCAGGACCTCTCGCCGCGACTTGACCCCGAGCCGCACCGACTGTCGGTGCCGTGCGTCAGACTGGTCTCCGGCAACACAGCCAGACGACCCCAGACGACGACGGCCAGCAGGGCGAGCCAGCAACAAGCAGGAGGCGGTTCCGGTGAAGATCCGGGTGGAGCGCGATGTACTCGCGGAGGCGGTGGCCTGGACGGCTCGCAGCCTCCCGGCCCGTCCGCCGGTGCCCGTCCTCGCGGGCCTTCTTCTGAAGGCGGAGGACGGCGCTCTGAGCCTCTCCGGCTTCGACTACGAGGTGTCTGCGCGGGTCTCGGTCGAGGCGGACGTGGAGGAGGACGGCACCGTTCTCGTCTCCGGCCGGCTTCTCGCCGACATCTGCCGCGCCCTTCCCAACCGGCCGGTGGAGATCTCCACAGACGGTGTACGGGCGATCGTGGTCTGCGGCTCTTCGCGGTTCACACTCCACACGCTGCCTGTGGAGGAGTACCCGGCACTTCCGCAGATGCCGACCGCGACCGGCACGGTTCCCGGTGAGGTCTTCGCCTCCGCCGCCGCCCAGGTGGCCATCGCCGCCGGCCGCGACGACACGCTGCCCGTCCTCACCGGCGTACGCATCGAGATCGAGGGCGACTCGGTCACGCTGGCCTCCACCGACCGCTACCGCTTCGCGGTCCGCGAGTTCCTGTGGAAGCCGGAGAACCCGGAAGCCTCCGCTGTCGCGCTGGTGCCCGCCAAGACTCTGCTCGACACCGCCAAGTCGCTGACCAGCGGTGACACGGTCACCATCGCGCTCTCCGGTTCCGGCGCGGGCGAAGGCCTGATCGGTTTCGAGGGCGCCGGCCGGCGTACGACCACGCGCCTGCTCGAAGGCGACCTGCCGAAGTACCGGACGCTCTTCCCGACCGAGTTCAACTCGATCGCCGTCATCGAGACCGCCCCGTTCGTCGAGGCCGTCAAGCGTGTGGCTCTGGTCGCCGAGCGGAACACTCCGGTGCGGCTCAGCTTCGAGCAGGGCGTGCTGATCCTCGAAGCGGGATCGAGCGACGATGCACAGGCTGTGGAGCGGGTCGACGCCAACCTCGACGGCGACGACATCTCGATCGCCTTCAACCCGACGTTCCTGTTGGACGGCCTGAGCGCGATCGACTCCCCGGTCGCCCAGCTCTCCTTCACGACGTCCACCAAGCCGGCGCTGCTCAGCGGCAGGCCCGCGATGGATGCCGAGGCGGACGAGGCGTACAAGTACCTGATCATGCCGGTGCGGCTCTCGGGCTGACCCCTAGCTGCCCCCGCGCGCCGAGGGAGTCCCTGCGCCGACACTGTGCGCTGATGCGGCGGCACAGGCCCGGTGCCCTGGTGGCCCGGGCCTGCTGATGCCAGTCAGATCCTCCCAGCAGGCCGGGCGTAGGCTCGTTCTCGGGTACGAATCGCCACAACGCTTAAGGAATCTCTGATGGAGCTCGGTCTCGTCGGCCTCGGCAAGATGGGCGGCAACATGCGTGAGCGCATCCGCCGCGCAGGCCACACCGTCATCGGTTACGACCGCAACCCGGATGTCGCCGATGTCCACAGCCTTGAGGAGCTTGTGGCCAAGCTCAAGGGCCCGCGAGTCGTGTGGGTGATGGTCCCGGCCGGTGCCGCGACCCAGTCCACCATCGACGAGCTTTCCGAGCTGCTGGAGCCCGGGGACGTCGTCGTGGACGGCGGAAACTCCCGCTGGACGGACGACGAGAAGCACGCCGTCGAGCTCGGCATCAAGGGCATCGGCTTCGTCGACTGCGGCGTCTCGGGCGGTGTCTGGGGCCTGGAGAACGGCTACGCGCTGATGTACGGCGGCGACGCCGAGAACGTCGCGAAGGTCCAGCCGGTCTTCGACGCCCTCAAGCCCGAGGGTGACTTCGGCTCGGTGCACGCGGGCAAGGTCGGCGCCGGCCACTTCGCGAAGATGGTCCACAACGGCATCGAGTACGCCATGATGCAGGCCTACGCCGAGGGCTGGGAGCTGCTGGAGAAGGTCGACTCCGTCACCGATGTGCGCGAGGTCTTCCGGTCCTGGCAGGAGGGCACGGTCATCCGTTCCTGGCTGCTGGACCTGGCCGTCAACGCTCTCGACGACGACGAGCACCTGGACCAGCTCCGCGGGTTCGCCGCCGACTCCGGTGAGGGCCGCTGGACCGTCGAGGCCGCGATCGACAACGCGGTGCCGCTGCCCGCGATCACCGCGTCGCTCTTTGCGCGCTTCGCGTCCCGTCAGGAGGACTCCCCGCAGATGAAGATGATCGCTGCCCTGCGCAACCAGTTCGGCGGTCACGCGGTCGAGTCCAAGAAGTAGTTCAGAGCTGGAAGAAGGTCGGCGTACACCATGCATGTCACGCATCTGTCGCTGGCCGACTTCCGCTCGTACGCCCGGGTCGAGGTCCCTCTCGATCCGGGCGTCACCGCTTTCGTGGGGGCCAACGGCCAGGGCAAGACGAATCTCGTCGAGGCGGTCGGCTATCTCGCGACGCTCGGCAGCCATCGGGTCGCATCCGACGCTCCGCTGGTACGGATGGGCGCGGAGCGGGCCGTCATCCGGGCCGCCGTCACCCAGGGCGAGCGGCAGCAGCTCGTCGAGCTGGAGCTGAATCCCGGCCGTGCGAACCGGGCTCGTATCAACAGGTCTTCGCAGGTCAGGCCGCGTGATGTGCTCGGGATCGTACGGACCGTGCTGTTCGCGCCCGAGGATCTGGCGCTGGTCAAGGGCGATCCGGGCGAGCGGCGGCGCTTCCTCGACGAGCTGATCACGGCACGTTCGCCGCGCATGGCGGGGGTGCGGTCGGACTACGAGCGGGTGCTGAAGCAGCGCAATACGCTCCTGAAGTCGGCTGCGATGGCACGCAGGCACGGCGGCCGCTCCATGGATCTGTCGACCCTCGACGTCTGGGACCAGCACCTTGGGCAGGTCGGTGCGGAGCTGCTGGCTCAGCGGCTGGATCTGATCGCGACGCTGCAGCCGATGGCGGACAAGGCGTACGAGCAGCTGGCACCGGGCGGGGGCCCGGTGGGCCTGGACTACCGCAGTTCCGTAGGCGAGGGCATAGCGGCGGCGCACACCCGTGAGGAGCTGTACGACCAGCTGATCGCGGCGCTGGCCGATGCCCGCAAGCAGGAGATCGAGCGGGGCGTGACGCTGGTCGGCCCGCACCGCGACGACCTGGTGCTCAGGCTGGGGCAGCTGCCGGCCAAGGGGTACGCAAGCCACGGCGAGTCCTGGTCGTACGCGCTGTCGTTGCGTCTGGCCTCGTACGACCTGCTGCGGGCCGAGGGCAACGAGCCGGTGCTGGTGCTCGACGACGTTTTCGCGGAGCTGGACGCGCGGCGCCGCGAGCGGCTGGCCGAGCTGGTGGCGCCGGGCGAGCAGGTGCTGGTGACGGCGGCGGTGGACGACGATGTGCCGGGGGTGCTGGCCGGTGCGCGGTATGCGGTGTCCGATGGCGAGGTGGCGCGCGTATGAGCGCGGAGCTGCCGGGCGCTCGGGGCTCGCAGGGTGCCAAGGGCTTGCGGGGCTCGCAGGGTGCGCCGGCGGAACCTGAGCTTCCGGTGCCTGGCCCTTCGGTGCCTGGGCCCTCGATGCCCGGATCCTCGACGCCCGGACTCTCGACCCCTCGCCCCTCCGTGCCCGAGCCGTCCGGCGTCGATCTGGCGCGTGTGGCCCTGCGTGCGGCCAAGGAGCAGGCGCGGGCGCGTGGCGCGGCGGCGCAGCAGAAGAAGCAGGCGCGGCGCGGCGGCGGCCTGCGGTCCGGGTCGGGGGCCGACGGCCGCGATCCGCTGGCGCTGGGCGCTGCCCTGGACCGGCTGAAGACCGAGCGCGGCTGGGAGATGCCGATGGCGGTCAGCGGAGTGATGGGCCGCTGGCCGGAAATCGTGGGCGGGGATCTGGCGAAGCACTGCGTTCCCCAGCGGTACGACGAGGACGAGCGCGTGCTGACCGTGCAGTGCGATTCGACGGCGTGGGCGACGCAGTTGCGCCTGATGCAACGGGAGTTGCTGACGCGGCTGAACAAAGACCTCGGCCGGGACACGGTGCGGATGATCAAGATCTGGGGCCCGGGCGGGCCGCAGCGCCGGTTCGGTCCTCTGCGGGCGCCGGGAAGCACCGGGCCCGGGGATACGTACGGCTGAGGAGCGGGTGTACGCATGAGGCGTCCCTCACGGTAGCCGGAGGTTGACAGGCCGAAGCGCTGAATGCCCGCGTGAGCCTCTTGGAGCCCCTTCCCGGATATGGGGAGTCGGACGGCTCCGGTTCAGGACGGCACATGGGTACTCAGGTACCGGCAAACCCCCATGAGTGTCCGCGCTACCGGTAGACTGGTGGACAATCCCGCCCGCTCGCGGGACACGTCGACTTATACAGAACGACGCAGCCGGTCCCGTTTGTCGCGGGTCGGCCTGTGCTGTGCCAGAAAGGGCGCTTCGTGGCCGATTCCGGCGACCCCAACGAGAACATTCTGTCCATTGCCGACAAGGACGGCGCGGCTGCAGTGCCGGCTGCAGTTCCGGGCGCAGTACCGGCTGCCGTCGCGGCGGCCTACGACGCCAGCGCGATCACTGTGCTTGAGGGCCTGGACGCGGTCCGCAAGCGGCCCGGCATGTACATCGGCTCGACCGGTGAGCGTGGTTTGCATCACCTTGTCCAGGAGGTCGTCGACAACTCCGTCGACGAGGCCATGGCGGGTCACGCGTCCATGATCGATGTGACGATCCTGGCCGACGGCGGCGTGCGCGTCGTCGACAACGGCCGTGGTATCCCGGTCGGCATCATCCCGTCGGAAGGGAAGCCGGCCGTCGAGGTCGTGCTGACCGTTCTGCACGCGGGCGGCAAGTTCGGCGGCGGCGGTTACTCCGTTTCCGGTGGTCTGCACGGCGTGGGCGTGTCCGTGGTGAACGCGCTGTCGTCGCGGGTGTCTGTCGAGGTCAAGACCGACGGTTACCGCTGGACGCAGGACTACAAGCTCGGTGTGCCGACGGCGCCGCTGGCCCGTAACGAGGCCACGGAGGAGTCCGGCACCTCTGTCACCTTCTGGGCCGACCCGGACGTCTTCGAGACGACCGACTACTCCTTCGAGACGCTGTCGCGGCGTTTCCAGGAGATGGCGTTCCTCAACAAGGGCCTGACGCTCAAGCTGACGGACGAGCGGGAGTCCGCGAAGGCCGTGGCGGGAGCGGACACGGCGGACGGTACGGAGGACGACCAGGTCCGTACGGTCACGTACCACTACGAGGGCGGCATCGTCGACTTCGTGAAGTACCTGAACTCGCGCAAGGGTGAGCTGATTCACCCGACCGTCATCGACGTCGAGGCCGAGGACAAGGAGCGCATGCTCTCGGTCGAGATCGCGATGCAGTGGAACTCGCAGTACACCGAGGGTGTCTACTCCTTCGCGAACACGATCCACACGCACGAGGGCGGCACGCACGAAGAGGGCTTCCGTGCGGCGATGACGGGTCTGGTCAACCGGTACGCGCGCGAGAAGAAGTTCCTGCGCGAGAAGGACGACAACCTCGCGGGCGAGGACATCCGCGAGGGTCTGACCGCGATCATCTCGGTGAAGCTGGGCGAGCCGCAGTTCGAGGGCCAGACGAAGACCAAGCTGGGCAACACGGAGGCGAAGACCTTCGTGCAGAAGGTCGTGCACGAGCACCTCAACGACTGGTTCGACCGCAATCCGAACGAGGCCGCGGACATCATCCGCAAGTCGATCCAGGCGGCCACGGCGCGCGTCGCGGCCCGCAAGGCGCGCGATCTGACGCGTCGCAAGGGCCTGCTGGAGTCGGCCTCGCTGCCGGGCAAGCTGAGCGACTGCCAGTCGAACGACCCGACGAAGTGCGAGATCTTCATCGTCGAGGGTGACTCCGCCGGTGGCTCGGCGAAGTCCGGCCGTAACCCGATGTACCAGGCCATCCTGCCGATCCGAGGCAAGATCCTGAACGTCGAGAAGGCGCGGATCGACAAGATCCTCCAGAACACCGAGGTCCAGGCGCTGATCTCGGCGTTCGGCACGGGTGTGCACGAGGACTTCGACATCGAGAAGCTCCGCTATCACAAGATCATCCTGATGGCGGACGCCGACGTCGACGGTCAGCACATCAACACGCTGCTGCTGACGTTCCTGTTCCGCTTCATGCGGCCGCTGGTCGAGGCGGGGCACGTGTACCTGTCGCGTCCGCCGCTGTTCAAGATCAAGTGGGGTCGGGAAGACTTCGAGTACGCCTACTCGGACCGTGAGCGCGACGCGCTCGTCGAGCTCGGCAAGCAGAACGGCAAGCGGATCAGGGACGACTCGATCCAGCGCTTCAAGGGTCTCGGTGAGATGAACGCCGAGGAGCTGCGCATCACCACGATGGACCAGGACCACCGTGTGCTCGGCCAGGTGACCCTGGACGACGCGGCGCAGGCCGACGACCTGTTCTCGGTGCTGATGGGTGAGGACGTCGAGGCGCGGCGCTCGTTCATCCAGCGCAACGCCAAGGACGTCCGCTTCCTCGACATCTGAGTCGGCCGTGCAAGCCACCAGCCGCAGCTCGAAAGGACTTTGACCAGCAATGGCCGACGAGAACACTCCTGTCCCAGTGACCCCCGAAGAGCCGCCCGTCGTCGAGGGCGTCGGCATGCGTGTCGAGCCCGTGGGGCTCGAGACGGAGATGCAGCGCTCGTACCTCGACTACGCGATGTCCGTCATCGTGTCGCGTGCGCTGCCCGACGTACGGGACGGCCTGAAGCCCGTGCACCGCCGCGTGCTGTACGCGATGTACGACGGCGGATACCGGCCCGAGAAGGGCTTCTACAAGTGCGCCCGTGTCGTCGGCGACGTCATGGGTACGTACCACCCCCACGGCGACTCCTCGATCTACGACGCCCTGGTGCGCCTGGCACAGCACTGGTCGATGCGCATGCCGCTGGTGGACTCCAACGGCAACTTCGGTTCCCCGGGCAACGACCCGGCCGCCGCCATGCGGTACACCGAGTGCAAGATGATGCCGCTGGCCATGGAGATGGTCCGGGACATCGACGAGGAGACCGTCGACTTCCAGGACAACTACGACGGCCGCAACCAGGAGCCGACGGTTCTGCCGGCGCGCTTCCCGAATCTGCTGATCAACGGTTCGGCGGGCATCGCAGTCGGTATGGCCACCAACATTCCCCCGCACAACCTGCGGGAGGTGGCGGCCGGTGCGCAGTGGTTCCTGGAGAACCCGGACGCCGGTCACGAGGAGCTGCTCGATGCGCTGATGGAGCGCATCAAGGGCCCCGACTTCCCGACCGGTGCGCTGGTCGTGGGCCGCAAGGGCATCGAGGAGGCGTACCGGACGGGCCGTGGCTCGATCACGATGCGCGCGGTGGTCGCGGTCGAGGAGATCCAGAACCGCCAGTGCCTGGTGGTCACCGAGCTTCCGTACCAGACGAACCCGGACAACCTCGCGCAGAAGATCGCCGACCTCGTGAAGGACGGCAAGGTCGGCGGCATCGCGGACGTCCGTGACGAAACGTCCTCGCGGACCGGCCAGCGTCTGGTCATCGTCCTGAAGCGGGACGCGGTCGCGAAGGTCGTCCTGAACAACCTGTACAAGCACACCGATCTGCAGACGAACTTCGGCGCCAACATGCTGGCCCTGGTGGACGGCGTGCCGCGCACGCTGTCGCTGGACGCCTTCATCCGGCACTGGGTCACGCACCAGATCGAGGTCATCGTCCGGCGTACGAAGTTCCGCCTGCGCAAGGCGGAGGAGCGGGCGCACATTCTGCGCGGTCTGCTCAAGGCGCTGGACGCGATCGACGAGGTCATCGCGCTGATCCGGCGCAGCCACACGGTCGATGTCGCGCGCGAGGGCCTGATGGGCCTGCTGTCGATCGACGAGATCCAGGCGAACGCGATCCTGGAGATGCAGCTGCGCCGGCTGGCCGCTCTGGAGCGCCAGAAGATCGTCGCCGAGCACGACGAGCTCCAGGCGAAGATCAACGAGTACAACGCGATCCTCGCCTCGCCGGAGCGTCAGCGGCAGATCATCAGCGAGGAACTGTCCGCGATCGTCGAGAAGTTCGGTGACGACCGCCGCTCCAAGCTGGTGCCTTTCGACGGTGACATGTCCATCGAGGACCTGATCGCCGAGGAGGACATCGTCGTCACCATCACCAATGGTGGCTACGTCAAGCGGACGAAGACCGAGGACTACCGCTCGCAGAAGCGCGGCGGCAAGGGTGTTCGCGGTACGAAGCTCAAGCAGGACGACATCGTCGACCACTTCTTCGTATCGACGACGCACCACTGGCTGCTGTTCTTCACCAACAAGGGCCGGGTGTACCGGGCCAAGGCGTACGAGCTGCCGGATGCCGGCCGGGACGCGCGCGGCCAGCACGTCGCCAACCTGCTGGCTTTCCAGCCGGACGAGAAGATCGCCCAGATCCTGGCAATCCGTGACTACAACGCGGCGCCGTACCTGATCCTGGCCACCAAGGGCGGCCTGGTGAAGAAGACGTCGCTGAAGGACTACGACTCGCCCCGTTCGGGCGGCGTCATCGCGATCAATCTGCGGGAGACCGCGGACGGCAGCGACGACGAGCTGATCGGCGCGGAGCTGGTGTCGGCCGAGGACGATCTGCTGCTGGTCAGCAAGAAGGCCCAGTCGATCCGCTTCACGGCGACGGACGACGCGCTGCGGCCCATGGGGCGTGCGACGTCGGGTGTCAAGGGAATGAGTTTCCGCGAAGGCGACGAGCTTCTCTCGATGAATGTCGTCCGGGCCGGTACGTTCGTGTTCACCGCCACCGATGGTGGGTACGCGAAGCGGACCCCCGTCGACGAGTACCGCGTTCAGGGTCGCGGCGGCCTGGGTATCAAGGCCGCCAAGATCGTGGAGGACCGGGGTTCGCTGGTCGGCGCGCTGGTGGTCGAGGAGACGGACGAGATCCTCGCCATCACACTCGGCGGTGGTGTGATTCGTACGCGAGTCAACGAAGTCAGGGAGACGGGCCGTGACACCATGGGCGTCCAACTGATCAACCTGGGCAAGCGCGACGCCGTTGTCGGTATCGCTCGCAATGCCGAGGCCGGTCGCGAGGCTGACGAGGTGGACGGTCCCGAAGAGGCCGATGCCGATGCGGTCGAAGGCGATGTGGCCGAGGCTTCTGCCGAATCTGCCGAATCCGTCGAAGGTGCCCAGCCTTCGGCCGGGGAGCACGAGGAGTAAAGCGTGAGTGGAGCCACGGGCGCCGGAGCGACCGCTTCCGGTTCTGGATCATCCGGTGCCCGTGGCTCTGCCGCGGACTCCCAGGGGGGGACTGTGACCGATACCCGAGGGCCTCAGCCCCAGCAGTACGACGCGTACGCGGGCGGCGGGGCGCTGCCCGGTGAGCGTGAGCAGCAGGGGCAGGGCCAGTCGACGCAGCCGTACCACCCGCCGGAGGCGTACCCGTCGCCTCAGGCCGGCGGTACGCAGGGCGGCCAGCAGCGCCCCGGGCAGCAGGCGGCGGCAGCGGTGCGCCGCCCGCGGACCGGCGCGAAGACGACGCCGCGTACGCGCAAGGCGCGGCTGCGGGTGGCCAAGGCCGACCCGTGGTCGGTGATGAAGGTCAGCTTCCTGCTCTCCATCGCGCTGGGCATCTGCACGGTGGTGGCGGCCGCGGTGCTGTGGATGGTCATGGACGCCATGGGCGTCTTTTCCACGGTGGGCGGGACGATCAGCGAGGCGACGGGCTCGAACGAGAGCAACGGCTTCGACCTGCAGTCCTTCCTCTCGCTGCCGCGAGTTCTGATCTTCACGTCGGTCATCGCGATGATCGATGTGGTGCTCGCCACGGCGCTCGCGACGCTCGGCGCGTTCATCTACAACCTGTCCGCAGGCTTCGTCGGCGGCGTGGAGCTGACGCTCGCCGAGGACGAGTAGGAAGCGGGCGGAACCGATTTTGGTACTGCCCCCGAGGTGCGCTAATCTTCAGGGGCAGCGCGGGGCTATAGCTCAGTTGGTTAGAGCGCATCCCTGATAAGGATGAGGCCACAGGTTCAAATCCTGTTAGCCCCACCGCGGACCTGATAAAGGTCGAAGGCCCGGTAGATCGAAAGATCTACCGGGCCTTTTGCGTGTCTGCGGACGGCCCGAATCGGGTGGGAACTAGGTCACCGATCGGTATCGGTCGGTGTGTATAGTCGGGCGCCAGATGTCTCCTACGTCAAGGAAAGACGAGGTCGCGCGGTGAAGAAGCTTCTCCTGGTCGCACTGGCCGCCATCGGCGGGCTCCTCGTGTACCGCCAGATCCAGGCGGATCGCGCCGAGCAGGATCTGTGGACGGAGGCGACTGACTCCGTGCCCGCAGGTTCGGGTGTGTGAGACCCAGTAGTCCGTAACACTTGCCCCGGTCGCCGAGCGACCGGGGCTTTGTGCTGTCCGCGGGATGTGTGTGCGGGTGCGGCGAGTCGTTGTTGCGGGACCGTGACACCTCCCTCTTGAATTCGCCGACGCAAATCAATAACTTGCATAAGCAAAGCGGTGGGATCTTGGTGCGAAGGGTCCCGGGGAGGGGGAACGGGTGAAGGCACGACTTGGCCGCTGGGCGGCGGCCGCGCTGATCGGCGGGGCGCTGCTCGGTGTTGTGGCGGGGCCGCTGCCCGCCGTGGCCGCGGACGGAACGGGGCAGGCGGAGGGGGCGGACGGCAGGAGCAGCCTGGTGATGGTGCTCGACTCCTCCGGCTCCATGGCCGACGACGACGGCACGGGACGTACACGGATGGAGGCTGCCCGCGGGGCGGTGACCACCGTTGTGGACACGCTTCCCGACGGCTACCCCACAGGACTGCGGGTGTACGGCGCCGACCGGGCCTCCGGCTGCACCGACACACGGCTGGTACGGCCCGTACGGCCGCTGGACCGCGATGCGATGAAGCAGGCCGTGAACGGGGTGAAGCCCAAGGGAGACACCCCCGTCGGGCTGTCCCTGCAGAAGGCCGCACAGGACCTGCCGAAGCCCGCCGGCGGCGCGCTCGGGCGGCGCACGATCCTGCTGATCTCCGACGGCGAGGACACCTGTGGGACGCCGCAGCCCTGCGAGGTCGCCAAGCAGCTCGGCGAGGACGGGGTCGACCTGCGGATCGACGCCATCGGCTTCCAGGTGCGAGGCAGGGCCAGGCAGCAGCTCGAATGCATCGCTGAGGCCGGCCACGGCTCGTACTACGACGCGCCTGACGCCGATGCGCTGGCCAGGCAGCTCCAGCGGGCCTCCCAACTCTCCGCGAACGGCTACCGGTTCCGGGGCGAGCACATCGAGGGCGGTGCGAGTGCGACCGGCGCTGCCCGGATCGCGCCCGGCCAGTACACCGACACCATCGGGCCCGGCGAGACCCGCTGGTACGCGGCGCAGCTCGACGAGAAGTCGGCCGCCGACCTTGCGGTGACTGCCGTGCCGCAGCTGGGAGTCAAGGCCGGTTACGGGGACGGGATCGAGCTCAAGCTCACCTCCACCGGGAAGTCCGGCTCGACCTGCGACAGCGCGCAGGAGCACTTCGGGCAGGACGAGGGTGCGATGGTGCTCACCACTGCTGTCAGCCGCATCCCCTCCTCCGACGGTGACCGGTTCTGCGACCCGGCCGGGCGCTATCTACTTTCTGTACACCGCACAAGCGATTCTGGTTCCGACCGGGCGCGTTGGCCTTTCGAGCTCCGGTACGGAACGGAGCAGCCGCTCGCCGAGGGCACCGTGCCCGCGGAGTCCGCGACCGAGTACGGAAAGGCGGGCAAGGACGCCGTACCGCCCGCAGGTGATCCGAAGGACGTCGAGGGCGGCACCGGCTTCAACGACGCCAGGGCGCTGGACAATGGCGTATGGCGCGACCAGCTGCTGCCCGCCCAGACCCGCTGGTACAAGGTGCGGGTCGGCTGGGGGCAGCAGTTGCGCTACGCCGTGGACTTCGGCAATGAGCCCACGCTGGAGGAGAGCAGCACGGAGACCAGCTTCGTGGACACCGCGGCGTACAGCGCGGGCCGCAAACCGATCGCGGGCGGCAGCGAGTTCAACGACCACCGGATGTATCTCGGCAAGCCGGCCGCGGTCGACCTCGGCACCGTGCCGGTGGCCTGGACGAACCGCTGGGAGACCTCGTCCCATGTCGTGCCGGTGCGTTCGGCGGGCGAGTACTTCATCGCGGTCTCGCTCGGACCGAACGCCGCGAAGTTCGCCGAGAACGCGGCCGTCGGCGTCGTACTGCGGGTGGATGTGATCGGTGACGAGCTGGCGGGGCCGCAGCACGACGCGCCCGTCGTGGCGAAGTCGGACAAGAAAGCGGACAACAAGGGTGGTTCGGCGGCCCACGCAGACAGTGGTGAGGCTGCCGGGGCAGGATGGACCGGCACTGTGACCGCCGCGGTGGCGGGCGGCGCGGTTGTCCTGGCCGCGGGGCTCGTGTTCGCGGCGATGCGGCGCAGGTCGGCCATGAAGACGACAAGGGGTGGCGCGTGAAGAGGCAGCGCAGCAGGGGAAGAGTGGCGCCGGCCGCGCTGGCGGCACTGTGTGCGGTGGCGGCTCTGCCGGGACAGGCGTGGGCGGCGGGGGAGCCCAGTCCGTACACCTACGAGCCGTCCGCGCAGCCGGTCAAGGGCGCGGTGGTCAACACCGATGCCGAGCAGCTGAAGGCCGGCGGTACGTACAAGGACTCCATCAAGCCGGGCGGCAAGCTCTTCTACCGGGTGGTCCTCGACGCGAAGTCCAACGCCTATGTGTCGGCCACGGCGGTGCCCAAGCTCGGCACGAAGGTGTCGTACGCCGACGAGCTCAAGGTGACGCTCCAGGACCGCGACGGGAATTCCTGCAATTACGGCACCGCGCAGTTCCAGTCCGCCGAATTCGCGCGGCCGGTGGGCACCTACGCACACCGGACCATCGACAAGGACAGCACCTCCTGCCAGGAGGCCGACACGTACTACGTCCTTGTCGAGCGGAACAGCGAGGCCACTTCGTCGAGTGAGCCCTGGGAACTGGAGATCCGGCATCTGACGGAGCCGGGGCTGAAGGCGGCCGGGCCCACGGCCGCGCCCGAGAACTGGCCCAGCGCCTCCCCCGAGCCGCCGACGGGCGGGCCGCAGGAACGCCGGGGCGGGACGAGCTTCTTCAGTGCTCCCGGGCTGAAGCAGGGCGAATGGCGGGACAAGATCAAGCCGGGCGAGACGCTGTTCTACAAGGTGCCTGTCGACTGGGGGCAGCAGCTCTTCGCCAGCGCCGACCTGAGCAGCGCGGCGGGCGAAGGGTACGTGCCCAACGCTCTCGCCATGGCGGTGTACAACCCGGCGCGGGGGCTCGTCGACAGTACGTCCGACGTCGCGTACGACGGCAAGCAGAAGTCGACCGCGCTGGATCCGCTGCCGCCCGTGGCGTACGAGAACCGCTTCGACTCGAACGACTCCGTCAACGGGATGCGCTTCGCGGGCTGGTACTACCTGAGGGTCAGTCTCAATCCCGCTGTGGAGAAGGAGTTCGGGTCGAAACCGCTCGGCCTGTCGCTGCGGCTGAATGTGAAGGGCGACACGAAGAGCGCGCCCGGTTACGCGGGACCGGCCGGTGACTTTCAGGTCACCGACGACGACCTGAGCGCGGCCGAGAGCGGGCAGAGCTCGTCCGAGGCGGAGAAGAGCGGCACGATGCGGCTCGTCGCGGCGGCCGGGATCGGGGCGGGCACTGTGCTGGTGCTCGGACTCGGCGTGTGGATGTTCGTCGCCAGGCGGCGCGCGGCGGCGGGAGCGCCCAGTGCGGGGCAGGGGGCCGACAGCGGGGCGCCCACGCAGTACGGGCCGCCCGCCGCCTGGTAGACACCAGCGGCGTACTGGGCGGGCGTCAGGTCTGGGTCAGCGCCCAGATGCCCACCGCGAAACAGACCAGCGCCAGCAGCAGCACCGGGACCGTCACCTTCGGGGGCGGTCCCGGGCGCGTGTGCGGGGCCGGGACGGGAGCGTGAGCCGGAGTGGGAACCTCCGGGCCCTGAGCGGTGTATGGACGAGTAAGGGCTTGTTCGTACTGGACCGCGGCCACGGGGCTCTGGGAGGGGTTCTGTGCCGCGCCGGAGAGGGGGGAGGGCGCATGCGCGGGTGCGGACGTGGGCGTCGATGTGGGGGGAGTCGACGGCTGCGCCAGGTGCGGGTGCGGGCTGGGGTAGGCGGGCTGCTGCGGCGGCGGAGCCAGGTGGAAGCTGCCTGTCTCCGACATGGGGGCGGGCGCGGCGGGCTGCTGTACGGGCGCCTGCCGGCCGCCCTGTGCATGGCCCTGCGCATGCTCCTGTGCCTGGCCCTGGGCGTTCTGTACGAAGCTTCCGGGGCCGGCAGCGGGCGCCTCCGGGCCTGCCGGGCCGAAGCCGGGCGGCAGCGGCCCGATCTGGTCGAAGATCTCCACCGGCTCCTCGCCCGGCGCCGGCTCGGGCAGCATCTCGACGGCCGTGGTCAGCGCCTTGCGCGCACCCGTCGCCGTACGGAACCTGGCCTGCGGATCGGGCTGCAGCATCCCGGCGATGACCTGCCACAGGGGCTCCGGGATGCCCTGGGGGGCGCCCGGCGTGCCGTACGTCGCGAAGTGCTCCACCAGAGCCTGGGAGTCCGGCTTCTGACCCTGCAGCAGATAAAGGGCGACCAGGCCGGCCGCGAACAGGTCGGCCGGGAAGTCCGGTTCCGCGCCCAGCATCTGCTCGGGCGCGAAATAACCGGGCGTCCCCACCACATAGTTGGTCTCGGTGAGGCGGGGCTCGCCCTTGCGCATCGAGATACCGAAGTCGGACAGCCGCAGATGCGGCCGCCCGGTGCCGGTGGCTTCCAGCAGGATGTTCGCCGGCTTGATGTCGCGGTGCACCACACCTTCGGCGTGCACCGCGGCCAGACCGGAAAGGAGCTGGTCGAGCAGGGTGCAGACAAAGCGGGGCGGCAGCGGGCCGTAGTCCCCGATCACATGCGCCAGGGAACCGCCGGCCACCAGGTCCATGGTGAACAGCACCTTGTCGTCGTCCGCGGCCCAGCTGGCCGGGGCGAGCACATGGGGGTGGTCGATCCGCAGTGCCTGCTCGCGGACGAAGCGCAGCAACGTGTGCGCATCGCTCTGCTGCAGCACCTTTGCCGCCACATAACGGCGACGCCTGTGGTCCCAGGACCGCCAGACGGCGCCGACTCCACCGCGCCCGATCGGGTCGATCAGCTCGTACCGACCAGCGAAGATCTCACCCATTGCGCTGTGCCCGCTCCCCGGTCCGCTGCTCTCAGCTCTGGTGCGCCTCGTAGTGGGCGACCGCGTCCGCGGTGCGCCCTGCGCCGTACACCCTGAGGAACTCTGCCAGTTCTGGATGGGTCGGGGCGAGAGTGTCCGCCGCATCGATGATGTCGCCGGCGGCGGCCACCGAGCGCAGCAGCGACTGGATCTCGCGCACCACGCGTCGTACGGTCGGGGCTCCGGAACTGGCAGTGGTCTGACCGGTGTTGCTCAGCACGGAACCGCCCTGTGACTTCTTGATCTCTTCCATCCGGTCGGTGGCTTCGACGGCACTGACGCTGCCGTCGGCGACCTGGCCGGCCAGGTCCTGCAGAGCCTGGACGCGCTGCACCACGGCAGGATTGCCGATCTTGGCGCGCTGGCCGCTCATCAGCTGGGACAGCATGGGTGCGGACAGACCGAGCACCGCCGCGAGCCTGGCCTGATTCAGGCCGAGGTCGTCGATCAGCCGACGGAAGAGCGCCCCCAACGGCTCCCCGTACCAACTGCGCTGAAGCTCTCGTGCTCTAGCTGTCGCCTCTTGTTGCGCTGCATCCATTGCGTCTCCCCTTCGCTGCTGCGAACCTCGCCGAGCATCTTACGGAGCGTGGTCGCGCACGGGGAGTCCCAATCCTTTTGCAAGATCTGGGGGGAGACCCGGTACTCTGGTCTGCGGCGGTGGCCACGGTGCAGTTTCCGACCGGTCACGTCCACCCATTCCCGGGGCCTTAGCTCAGTTGGTAGAGCGCTGCCTTTGCAAGGCAGATGTCAGGAGTTCGAATCTCCTAGGCTCCACAGCGCAGATACCCCTCTGACCTGTTTACGCAGGTCAGAGGGGTATTTTTTGTGGTTCACAGCCCTGCGTCCCTGGCGAGCAGCGCCGCCTGCACCCGGTTGTCGCACTCCAGCTTCGCCAGGATCCGGCTGACATACGTCTTCACTGTGGCCTCGCTCATATGGAGCCGCTTGCCGGCGTCCGCGTTGGACAGGCCCTCGCCGAGCAGCGCGAGGACATCCCGCTCCCGCCCGCTCAGCGCCGTGACCTGCCGCCGCGCCTGCTCGGCGCGGGCCGGCGCCCGGCCCGAGGCCAGCTGCTCCACCACGTGCCGGGTCGCGCCGGGCGACAGATACGCGTCCCCGGCCGCGGCCGCCCGTACCGCCCGGATCAGCTCGGCGGGCGCCGAGTCCTTCAGGAGAAACCCCGCGCCCCCGTGCTCCAGCGCCCGCAGAACGTTCTCCCGCTCGCCGAAGGTCGTCAGTACGATCACGCGCGCCGCGGGCACCGCCCTGCCCAGCTCCGCCAGCGCCGTGAGCCCGTCCATCACCGGCATCTGAAGGTCGAGCAGCACCACGTCCGCCGCGTGCGAGCGCGCCAGTTCGACGGCCTCGCGGCCGTTCGCCGCCTCCGCGACGACCTCGATCCCCCGGTCCGAGGTGAGGATCATCCGGATCCCGGCCCGGATGAGGGGCTCGTCGTCGGCGATCACGACTCTGACGCGCGGACCCGTCACGTGTGCTTCCACAGTCACCGCTCATCTATCGCTCGACGTCGTACGACTTCTTCTCGATCAGCTTGCCGTCCTTGAAGCAGAACCGGAACACCGGCTCTGCCGTAGGGCTGTCGCCGGTCTCCGAGGACATCAGGACGAGACAGCTGGAACCCTTCGGGGCCGTGGGCCCCTTGTCCTGCAGCCCCGATGCCAGGAACGACTCGCCGTCCGGCAGTTCGTCGCGGACCTCCGACTCGGCCGTACCGACCTTCGCAGCCTCGTATTGGCTCGGCTCGATCATGCCCTTGTCCAGCGAGTCCGCCATGAAGAGGAGGCCGAAAGCGCCCGCGACCATCAGCAGGAGCAAGGCCCCCGCCGCTATCCCGCAGCCCAGCACGACCCCATTCGTACGCCCCGTGCCCTTGCCGCCCATTGCCAGCTCCCTCTGTGAAACGGTCCAGTCCATGACCGGACCACCGTTCCCGAGAAGCACCGTCGGCGACTGCTGCCGGAAGTCGTCCTCCGCGTCGACGAAAGGCGCTGCGTAAGGCCCTGCGTAAGGCGCCGCTTCCTTGGTCTGCTGCGCGCCGTCCGTGCCGTACGGCAGGACGCCCGCGACCCGGAAGCCCCCGCCGTCCGTACGCCCCGCATGGACCATGCCGCCGACCAGCCGCGCCCGCTCGCGCAGCCCCGTCAGGCCCTGACCGCCGCTGACGGCATCGCGGGCGTCCGCCGGGGCGGGCCCGTTCGCGATCTCGACGACGAGGGAGTCGGGTTCGTATCGCAGTTCCACGGTGATCGACGCGCCGGGGGCGTGCTTGTACGCATTCGTCAGAGCCTCCTGCACGATGCGGTACGCCGCGTGATCCGCAGCTGCGGCCAGCGGCCGCTGCTCGCCCGTACGCCGCAGCTGTACGCCGTTGCCCGCCGCCCGCGCCGCCGCCACCAGGCCCTCGATGCCCGCAGCGCCGCGCGCCGCCGGATGCGGGTCGTCGGCGGGCGGCGGTGGACCGTGTGCGATGCCCGGGTCCCGCTCCACCCCGTCCCTGAGGATGCCGACGACCTCGCGCAGCTCGTGCATCGCGGCCACCGAGGCGTTCCGCAGTACGCCGACACCCTCCCGCTGCCGGTCTGTCAGCGCCGGGTCGACTTCGAGCGCTCCTGTGTGCACGGAAATCAGTGCCAGTTGGTGGCCCAGGCTGTCGTGCATGTCCTGGGCGATCCGCTGCCGCTCGCGCAGCCGTGCCTGGCCGGCCACCATGGCGCGCTCACGCAGCAGTTGGGCGTTGTGCTCCTGGAGGGTGTGCAGCAAGGTGCGGCGCTGGGTCCAGTAGCGGCTGGCGAGGCCGGGGACGACCGTCGTGGCCAGGAAGTAGAGCGTGCTGAAGAGGATCAGCGTCGGCGGCGTGAAGTCCGGCCACTCGGAGACCACTCCGACCGTGAGGAACAGGACGTACGAAGCGGTGAACGCGGCCAGCGCCCGCCCTGCCCCCGCGATCCGGCGCCCCGCCGACCACCCCGCCACGACCAGCAGCGCGGCGAACCCTGCCACCAGCGCTGCCGTCCCGCCGGCACCCACCAGCACGCTCGCGGGCAGGCGGCGCCGCAGCAGCGACAGGGCGGCCACGGCCAGGGCCGTACCGAGCTGGGCCGGTCCCGTACTGCCCATCAATTCCTGGGTCCCGGCCGCCAGTAGCGCCAGAATCGCGGCGAGCACGACCTCGCCCGCGATCCGGCGCGTTGACCAGGGCTCGGGGCCCGCGAGCCACTGCTGTGCGGCCCGGAATTTCGATGACACGTCCACGGCCGCACTCTAGGCAGTGGGCGGTGTCGGCCGCGGCCGACCTTCGTCGCGCTCTGCCGATACGAAAGAGAACACGGGTGCCCGGGAGACCCACAAGCCTCCCGGACACCCGTCGACGTACGGGACGTACGGACTTCAGCCGTTACGTCAGCCGTTACGTCACTGGTTCTCGTCGCGTCGCTTCGCCGCCTCCGCCTCGGCTTCGGCCTGCTTGGCCTGCACCTCCGGGTCCAGCGTGTCCTGGGCGCTGCCGTCGACCGAGGCCAGCGGCGCACGGTCGGACACCTCGGTCGCCGCCGGGGGCTCGACCAGCCAGTCCGGGTTGGCCTGCTTGTCCCACCACTTCCAGGCCGCAAAGGCACCGCCCGCCAGCACGCCGATTACCGCGAGACCCTTGGCCATCCGTCCGGCCCTGGCCCGCCGCTCGTGCTTCCTGACGAGCTTGCGGATCTCCTTCTGCGTGACCTGTCCTCGCAGGGCGGCCAGCACTGCCGCACTGCGCGCGGCGGCCTCCTCGCGTACGGGTCCTGCCGCCGCCACCGCGTGCTCCACCCGGGGCACCGTGTAGTCGGCGGCCTGCCGGGCAGCGTGCTTGGTGCGGACGGCGGCCTTGCGGGCGGCCAGGTCGACCTTCGGGGGCACATGTGCGCGGGCGTGTTCCATCCGCGGCACCACATGCGCCTTGTACTGGACACGGGCCTGTCGAGCTGCCTGATGCGAGGCATGGGACATCTTGGGCGCGAGCCGTGCGCGGGCGTCGTGCGCGTAACGCGTGGCCTGGTCCTTGGCCGTACCGGCGTAGGGCGCCACCACTTCCGCGGCGTGCAGCACGCTTCCCTTCGCCGATTCGGATGCGGCGCGCACGCTGTCGATGCGGGTCACTGAATCCTCCTCCTTGGTGGCGGTTCGGTATTTCGCCTTTCCACCCATTTCGAAATCATGCCTCCCGGTCGCCTTCGCGGCATGTGCGGGCGGGCATCCGGGTCATGGAAGGCGACTCGGGGCAATCTCGGGCGTGCTGGGAGCAGACCTCGGGGGCAATGAAGCAGACCTTGGGGCAATACGGTGCAAGGGGAGCTTGCGGACGACAATGCCACGGTTCGGCGTCCCGCGCGCCGGTTCGGCGCTACTCGTCACAAACCGGTCCGTGGGAGGATCGCAGGACGCAAGTGAGCACTTAAGGAAGGCAGATCGTGGCCGAGCAGCTTTACGCCACCCTGAAGACCAACCACGGCGACATCCAGGTCCGGCTCCTGCCGAACCACGCGCCGAAGACGGTCAAGAACTTCGTCGAGCTCGCCACCGGCGAACGGGAGTGGACCAACCCGGCCACCGGCGAGAAGACCAGGGACAGGCTGTACGACGGCACCGTCTTCCACCGGGTGATCAGCGACTTCATGATCCAGGGCGGCGACCCGCTGGGCAACGGCACGGGCGGCCCCGGCTACCAGTTCCAGGACGAGTTCCACCCGGACCTCGCCTTCGACAAGCCGTACCTGCTGGCGATGGCCAACGCGGGCCCGGCCACCAATGGCTCGCAGTTCTTCATCACCGTCTCGCCGACGTCCTGGCTGACGCGCAAGCACACCATCTTCGGCGAGGTCACGGACCCGGCCAGCCAGAAGGTCGTGGACGCCATCATCAACGTTCCGACCAACCCGCGCACCGACCGTCCGCTCGACGACGTCGTCATCGAGTCGGTCGTCGTCGAGACTCGCTGAGTACGTCCGGTTTCCCCCGCACCCCGCTGCGGGAACAACCCGCCCCGCTCATCCGTACTGGATAGCGGGGCGGTGCGCTGAGATGTACCGCCAAGAGGCACCCAAGGGGACCGATGGACCAGCCGCCAGGAAGCCCGGACCAGCCCGCCGTCGGCAACGGCCTGCCGAGCTGTTACCGGCACCCGGGCCGTGAGACGGGCATCCGCTGTACCCGCTGCGAGCGGCCGATCTGCACGGACTGCATGGTCAGCGCGTCGGTCGGCTTCCAGTGCCCGGACTGCGTCCGCAACGGATCCGGTACGGGCCACGCTCCGGCCGCGAGCCGGCCGCGCACCCTCGCGGGTGGCACGATCGCGGCCGATCCGCGCCTGATCACCAAGGTCCTGCTGGCCATCAATGTGGCGGTGTTCATCGCCGGGCGGGCCGCCGACCAGCTCGTCCGCGACCTGGACCTCATCGGCCTCGCCTACAACCCTGTGGACAACGAGATCGTCGGTGTCGCGGACGGTCAGTGGTACCGCCTGGTCACCGCGATGTTCCTGCACCAGGAGGTCTGGCACATCGGGTTCAACATGCTGGGCCTGTGGTGGCTCGGTGCTCCGCTGGAGGCGGCGCTCGGCCGCGCACGCTTCCTGGCGCTCTACCTGCTCTCGGGCCTGGCGGGCAGCGCGCTCACCTATCTCATCGCCGACGCGAACGAGCCCTCGCTCGGCGCGTCCGGCGCGATCTTCGGGCTCCTCGGCGCCACGGCCGTGCTGATGCGCCGGATGAATTACGACATGAAGCCGGTCCTGGTGCTCCTGGCGCTGAACCTGCTCTTCACCTTCACCATGAGCAACATCGCCTGGGAGGCGCACGTCGGTGGCCTGGTCGCCGGCACCGCCATCGCGGTCGGCATGGTGCACGCCCCGCGCGAGCGCCGGGCGCTGGTGCAGTACGGCACCTGTGGGCTCGTCCTGCTCGTAACCGTCGGCCTGGTGCTGGCGAGAACGGCCGCGCTCACTTGAGCGCGTAGGCGTTCGTTGTCCACAGCGAGTGGCGGATCTTCCGCATCCCGTGGGGAACAGCTGTGCCCCTTGGCTCTGACCTGGGTTTTCCCAGTCAGGACAAGGGGCGGGCCGTATGTCTCAAGAAGCGGCGGCAGTCACACCGGCGTCAACACGCTGTGAGTTATCCACAGATCGTCTGACCTTTTCCCCAGTGTGGACAACGCTGTGGATAACCCTGGGCAAGGCTTGCTTTTCCCAGTTTCCTCAGGAGCGCTGCACTCGGGCGTGCTGCGTGTGCCGCGCTACTTCCACTGCGTGGAGACGCCGAAGCCGGCGGCGATGAAGCCGAAGCCGACCACGATGTTCCAGTTGCCGAAGCTGTCGATCGGCAGGTCGCCCTCGGTCACGTAGAAGACCACGATCCAGGCGAGCCCGATGAGGAAGAACGCCAACATCACCGGAGCCACCCAGCTGCGGTTCGTCAGCTTGATACTCGTTGCCTGCTTAGAGGCGGGCGGCGGCGTGAAGTCTGCCTTCTTGCGGATACGTGACTTCGGCACGAGGGACTCTCCTGTCGATGCGCTGCGTTACCGCGCAGGGATCTGTGGCTGGGCCTGGGGCGCAACGGGGAACACTGCCTCCCCCGGGCGTCCGTTAGCGTAGTGCTTCCGCGGCGTGGAAGGAGATAAGGGTACGTTGAGCAATTCTGCCGACTCCCCCACCGAGCCGGCCCGGCGCCCCGCCCTCCGGCCGGTCAGGCTCCTGACGGCTGCCGTTTTCGCGCTCGCAGGCCTCATCTTCGTCACCAGCTTCAATACTGCCAAGGGCACCAACATCCGTACGGATGCCTCGCTGCTGAAGCTCTCCGACCTCATCAAGCAGCGCAGCCACAAGAACAAGGAGCTGGGCGACTCCACGGCGTCCGTACGGGAAGACGTCGACGCACTCGCGCAGCGCGGCGACAGCAGCACCGAGGCCGAGGACGCCAGGCTCAGCGCGCTGGAGCAGTCCGCAGGCACCAAGAAGCTCTCCGGCGACGCCCTCACCGTCACGCTCAACGACGCCCCGCCGAATGCCACGGCGAACCCCGGCTACCCCGAGCCCCAGCCGAACGACCTGGTCATCCACCAGCAGGACCTCCAGGCCGTCGTCAACGCCCTCTGGCAGGGCGGCGCCATGGGCATCAGGGTCATGGACCAGCGCCTGATCTCGACCAGCGCGGTGCGCTGCGTCGGCAACACCCTGATCCTCCAGGGCCGCGTCTACTCGCCGCCGTACAGGGTCACGGCCGTCGGCAACCGGGAGAAGCTCCAGCGCGCGCTCACGGCCTCCCCCGAGCTCCAGAACTACCAGCTGTACGTCAAGGCGTACGGCCTCGGCTGGAAAGTCGACGAACACGAGGCGATGACTCTTCCCGGCTACTCGGGCACAGTGGATCTCCACTACGCGAAGCCTGTTGAGTAGCCCCTTGGGGAGGCCGGCCGGTGTCGGTGCGACTGATCGTCAGGACCTTCAGCGAACTCTGCATCACCATCGGCGCCCTGATCGTCCTCTTCGTGCTGTATGTGATGTTCTGGACCGGGATCAAGGCCTACGACGCGAGCGACGGCCAGATCGAAGCCCTCCAGGACAAGTGGGCGCAGAGCCCGGCCCCTGTGCGTACGACGCCTCCGAAGGGACCGCCGCCCGCCCCTGAGGCGTACGAGCCGGGCAAGCCCTTCGCCGTGATGTACGTGCCGCGCCTCGGCAGGAGCTGGGACTGGCCGGTCCTTGAGGGTACGAAGACGAACACCCTCAAGAAGGGGCTCGGGCATTACGCGAGGACGACGCAGCTCGGGGAGACGGGGAACTTCTCCGTCGCCGGCCACCGGCGTACGTACGGAGACCCCTTCAAGGACTTCCCGACGCTGCGGCCGGGTGACGCTGTCGTGCTGACGGACGGGACGACCTGGTTCACGTACCGCATCGCGAACAAGCCGTACCGGACGGTCCCGAGCGACACCGGTGTGATCGACGAAGTGCCCCGCAAGTCGGGTTTCAGAGGCTCCGGGCGCTATCTGACGCTCACCACCTGCGAGCCGGAGTGGGGCAGCAGCCACCGGCTGATTGTGTGGGCACACCTGGATGAGACCCAGCCCGTGGAGGACGGCAAGCCGTCCGCATTGCGCAGCTGACCCACGTGCCCCGGCCGCTGCCCTTTACCCTGGGTCCCGGACCGAACGGAAGGGACAGCATGTACGGCTGGATCTGGCGGCATCTGCCGGGCAACGCATGGGTGCGGGCGGTCATCTCGCTCGTACTGATCCTCGCGGTTGTCTACGCACTGTTCCAGTACGTCTTCCCGTGGGCGGAGCCGTTGCTTCCGTTCAACGACGTGACGGTCGACGGGGGGTCGGACCAGTGAGCGCCCGCATCCTCGTCGTCGACAACTACGACAGCTTCGTCTTCAACCTGGTCCAGTACCTGTACCAGCTCGGTGCCGAGTGCGAGGTGCTGCGCAACGACGAGGTGGAACTGAGCCACGCCCAGGACGGCTTCGACGGGGTACTCCTTTCGCCCGGTCCCGGCGCCCCCGAACAGGCGGGCGTGTGCGTCGACATGGTGCGGCACTGCGCCGCGACAGGGGTGCCCGTTTTCGGCGTCTGTCTGGGCATGCAGTCGATGGCGGTGGCGTACGGCGGTGTGGTGGACCGGGCTCCCGAGCTGCTGCACGGCAAGACGTCTCCCGTGACGCACGAGGGCGCCGGCGTCTTCGCCGGTCTGCCCTCGCCCTTCACGGCGACGCGCTACCACTCGCTGGCAGCCGAACCGGACACGATCCCGGCCGAGCTGGAGGTCACCGCGCGGACGGCCGACGGGATCATCATGGGGCTGCGGCACCGTGACCTGCCGGTCGAGGGCGTGCAGTTCCACCCCGAGTCGGTGCTCACGGAGCACGGGCATCTGATGCTGGCCAACTGGCTTGCCCAGTGCGGCGATCCGGGAGCGGTGGAGCGATCGGCCGGGCTCGCGCCGGTGGTGGGCAAGGCCGCCGCGTGACGGCCCTCCGCCCCGAACACGACGCCGACCGCGTTGCCTCGTACGAGCAAGGTGCGTACGAGGCGGCGGGCGCGTTCGAGGCGGCGGTGGACCAGCTCGCTGATCCGCTGAACGATCCGCTGCCGGGGCAGGAGGGCTCGCCGTGGTTCCGGTCGGCGACGGTGCGGCCGCAGAACGAGGCGCCGCAGGCGCAGCCGCAGGAGCCCGTGCAGCAGCCTCGGGAGTGGTACGACCCCGAGGGCTACCAGCAGGAGTGGTACGGCCAGCAGGCGCCCGTACAGGAGCCTCAGACGCCCGTACAGCCGCGGCCCGTACAGCAGCCGACACAGCGGCCCGTGCAGCAGCCGGTAGAGACGCCCGAGCCGATACCGGTACCGGCGTACGAGCCGGTCCCGGAGCCGGCGGCCCCTGTCTACGACGACGAGACCGTGGGGCTGCGTACCGCCGACACCCGGCGAATAGCCGAGCAGAAGGCCCCGCCGCCGCCCACAGGGGGCCGTGCGGAGCGCCGCAGGGCTGCCAAAGGCCGCGGCACCAAGGAGCCGAAGGGCAAGCCGGACAGGCCGGATACACAGGCCAAGGCGGACGAGACGGCGGCGCCGCTCTCCCGCATGGAGGCCAGGCGTGCAGCCCGCGCCGCCAAGGACAGCCCCGCCGTCGTCGCCAGCCGCGTCGTCGGCGAGCTCTTCATCTCGCTCGGCGTCCTGATGCTGCTGTTCGTGACGTACCAGCTGTGGTGGACGAATGTCCGTGCCGATCTGTTCGCGGGCCAGGAGACGGACAAGATCCAGGACGGCTGGGCGAAGGGCGAGCGCAAACCGGGCGCCTTCGAGCCGGGCCAGGGCTTCGCCATCATGCACATCCCCAAGCTGGACGTCGTCGTCCCGATCGCCGAGGGCATCAACAAGCCCAAGGTCCTCGACAACGGCATGGTCGGCCACTACGCCGAGGGCAAGCTCAAGACGGCGATGCCGTCGGACAAACAGGGGAACTTCGCGGTCGCGGGCCACCGCAACACGCACGGCGAGCCGTTCCGGTACATCAACAGGCTCGAGCCGGGCGACGCGATCATCGTGGAGACGCAGGACAGGTACTACACGTACGAGATGGCGAGCATCCTTCCGCAGACCTCGCCGTCCAACGTCGGAGTGATCGCTCCTGTGCCGCCGGGTTCGGGTTTCACAAAGCCCGGCCGCTACATCACGCTGACTACCTGTACGCCGGAATTCACGAGTACGTACCGAATGATCGTGTGGGGCAAGATGGTCGACGAACGGCCGCGCAGCAAGGGCCTGCCCGACGCGCTTGTCGGCTGAGACCGAGCCGGTCGGACGGAAGACATCAGGACGGGGACGAGTGCGGTGGCATCGAAGACCGAGCAGGAGCAGGACGAGCAGACCGGCACGCCCGCGGCCGCTCCGGCGGCGGGGCGGCGGCCTCGTGGACGTATCGCGGGCGCCGTCAGCGTCCTCGGCGAACTGCTGATCACGGCAGGCCTGATCCTCGGCCTTTTCGTCGTCTACTCACTGTGGTGGACGAACGTGCTCGCCGATCGCGACGCCCACGAGCAGGGCAACGAGGTGCGCGACCGCTGGGCCGGTGGCCCGGGCGCTCTCGACACCAAGGACGGCATCGGCTTCCTGCACGTACCTGCGATGAAGAACGGCGAGGTGCTGGTCAGGAAGGGCACCGACTCCAAGGGCCTCAACCGCGGTGTCGCCGGGTACTACACGGACCCGGTCAAGTCCGCGCTGCCGGCCGACAAGGAGGGCAACTTCTCCCTGGCGGCCCACCGGGACGGGCACGGCGCGAAGTTCCACAACATCGACAAGCTCAAGGACGGCGACGCGATCGTCTTCGAGACGAAGGACACCTGGTTCGTCTACAAGGTGTACGCGAAGCTGCCCGAGACCTCGAAGTACAACGTGGACGTGCTGAAGCCGGTCCCGAAGGAGTCGGGGAAGAAGAAGCCGGGGCGCTACATCACGCTGACGACGTGCACGCCGGTCTATACGTCGAAGCACCGGTACGTCGTGTGGGGCGAGCTGGAGCGTACGGAGAAGGTCGACAGGCACCGCACGCCGCCGGCCGAGCTGCGCTGACGGCGGCAGACCGGGCCGACAGCTTGGAACAGCACAGGGGCCGTGGACTTCGGTGAAGTCCACGGCCCCTGTGTATTGGCTGTGTATTGCTGGGCGCGCTGTATTACTGCGCGCCCTACGGGCTAGTCGCCCTGGCTGCGC
Organism: Streptomyces sp. ISL-98; assembly: GCF_018614055.1. Taxonomy (GTDB): domain Bacteria; phylum Actinomycetota; class Actinomycetes; order Streptomycetales; family Streptomycetaceae; genus Streptomyces; species Streptomyces spiramyceticus. The sequence goes on along the minus strand of NZ_JAGGPB010000016.1, from coordinate 107,089 downwards.
CCGAAGTTGCCGCCGATGAAGCCGTCATTGCCGCCGTCATTGCCGCCGTCGTTCCCGCCGTTGTCGCCGCCGTCACCACCACCGGCGGTGGTGAGGTTGACCGCCGTGCCCTTGGGGACCTGCGTACCGGCCGCGGGCTGGACAAGGGCGACGATGGCGTTGTCGTCCTGCGGGCCGACGATGGTGCCGACGGTGAGTCCGGTGTCCTCGATCGCCTTGCGGGCGTCCTTGAGCGTCTGGCCGGCCACAGGCGGTACAGCGACCTGCTCCTGGGCGGGGGCCTTTGCGACGGTCAGGGTGATGGTGCCGCCCTTGTCGGTCCGGCTGTTGCCCACCGGGTCCTGCTTGATGACCGAGTTCGGCGTCTGGTCCGACTCCTCGTCGACGCGGGCGACGACGAAGCCGAGATCCGTGAGCTGCTTCTTGGCCGCCTCGAAGTCCTGGCCGACCACGGTCGGGACATCGGCCTTGGAGGTCTTGGCGACAGAGATGGTGACCGTCGCGCCCGTCTCCGCCTTCGTGCCGCCCTCAGGGTTCTGCTTGATGACCGTGCCTGCCGGCTTCTCGGACTCGACCGACTCGGTGTCGACCTTGAAGCCCTCGGCCCTGAGGTTCTCGGTTGCCCTGGCCTTCGACTGTTCCGTGACGTCGGGGACCTTGACCAGAGGGGCACCCGTGGAGACGACGACCGTGACGGTCGAGCCCTCCTCGACCTCCGTGCCGCTCGCCGGGCTCTGGCTGCAGATCTTGCCCTTGGGCTGCTCCTCGCACCTCTTGCGCTCGCCGACCTCGACCGTGAGGTCGGAGTTCGTGCCGAGATCCTTCGCCTTGGTGAGTGTCTCGCCCACCAGGGGCGGCACTGTCACATCGCTGGTGCTGTTCTCACCGGCGAAGAGGGACCTGCCGATGAGGATCGCGCCGACGAGGACCAGGATGCCTGCGAGGACGAGGAGGATCGTCGAGGTGTTGCTCTTCTTCTGCCTGCGGCGGTCCCGGGGGTCGTCGTAGCCGTAGCCGTCGTCCCCCGGGTTCACCGGCGGCATCATCGACGTGGCGCCCGCTCCGGCGTCCGTCGGGCGCAGGGCCGTGGTCGGCTGGTCGTCCGGGTAGCCGCCGTAGCCGACCGTGCCCAGGGCCGACGTGGCGGCGACGGGCCGGCCGTCGAGGCAGGCCTCGATGTCGGCGCGCATCTCGTCGGCCGACTGGTAGCGGTAGTCGGGGTCCTTGACCAGCGCCTTCAGGACAATGGCGTCCATTTCGGGCGTGATCTCGGGGTCGAAGTTGCTCGGCGGCTGAGGCTCTTCCCGTACGTGCTGGTAGGCGACCGCGACCGGGGAATCCCCGATGAAGGGCGGCCGTACGGTCAGCAGCTCGTAGAGCAGGCAGCCGGTCGAGTACAGGTCGGATCGTGCGTCGACCTGCTCGCCCTTCGCCTGCTCGGGCGAGAGGTACTGGGCGGTGCCGATGACCGCGGCGGTCTGCGTCATCGTCATGCCGGAGTCGCCCATGGCGCGGGCGATGCCGAAGTCCATGACCTTGACTTGGCCGGTGCGCGTCAGCATGACGTTCGCCGGCTTGATGTCGCGGTGGACGATCTGGGCGCGGTGCGAGTACTCGAGCGCCTGGAGGATGCCTACGGTCATCTCCAGGGTGCGCTCGGGCAGCAGCTTGCGGCCGGAGTGCAGCAGTTCGCGCAGGGTCGATCCGTCGACGTACTCCATCACGATGTACGGGATGGAGACGTTGTCGACGTAGTCCTCGCCGGTGTCGTAGACCGCGACGATTGCCGGGTGGTTGAGCGAGGCGGCCGACTGGGCCTCACGGCGGAACCGGGCCTGGAAGGACGGATCGCGGGCAAGATCTGCCCGCAGCGTCTTCACGGCGACGGTGCGGCCGAGCCGGGTGTCGTGTCCGAGGTAGACCTCGGCCATGCCACCACGGCCGAGCACCGAGCCCAGCTCGTACCGGCCGCCGAGGCGACGCGGCTCTTCCATAGCTAATCCAGCCCTCTCCGTCTGTCCCGACCGCACCTGTGCGTGGTCCGGCGGTGTGCTGTTCGCGCATACGGTACCGGGCACGCCGTACCTGATCCGCCCGTGACTGTCAGCTGATACCCGACCGGTACCGCGACATGGGCGTACGCGGCCGAAGCGTGACCGGCGTCACTACTTGCTGTCGAGTACCGCCTTCATCACGCTCTTGGCGATGGGGGCGGCCAAACCGCCACCGGAGATGTCCTCGCGGTTGGCGTCGTCGTCCTCGACGACGACGGCCACGGCGACGGGCGATCCCTGGTCGGTCTTGGCGTACGAGATGAACCAGGCGTAAGGCTTCTCACTGTTGTCGACGCCGTGCTGGGCGGTGCCCGTCTTGCCGCCGACGGTGGCGCCGGCGATCTGAGCCCTGGTGCCGGTGCCCTCCTTGACGACCGTCTCCATCATTTCCTGGAGCTTCTGGGCGTTGTCGGCGGAGAGCGGGCGGCTCATCTCCTCCGGGCTCGTCTTCTCCAGGAGATCCAGGTGCGGGTCGGTGAGCCGGTCGATCATGTACGGCTTCATCAGCGAGCCGTCGTTGGCGATCGCCGAGGCCACCATGGCCATCTGGAGCGGGGTGGCGGCGGTGTTGAACTGGCCGATGGAGGAGAGGGCGGTCTGGGCCTTGTCCATGTCCTTGGAGAAGACGCTGGCGTTCGACCGGACCGGCACGAACTGCTGCTTGTTGAAGCCGAACTTCTCCGCCGTCTCCAGCATCTTGTCGTTGCCGAGGTCGGCGCCGACCTTGCCGAAGACGGTGTTGCAGGACACCTTCAGGGAGACCCGCAGGGTGGCGTCCTTGCAGGGGAGGTTGCCCTCGTTCTCCAGGTTCTTGGTGGAGAGGGGCAGCTTCCACGGCAGCGGCGTGCTGGTCTTCTCGTCGACGTCGTCGTACAGGCCGTGCTCAAGAGCGGCGGCCGCGGTGACGACCTTGAAGGTGGAGCCGGGCGGGTACGTCTCGCGCAGCGCCCGGTTCACCGTCGGCTTGTCCGGGTCCTTCTCGTACTTCTGCCAGTTCTCGACGTCCTTGTCGGTGTTGCCTGCGACAAGGGACGGGTCGTACGAAGGGGTGCTGGCCAGGGCGAGGATCGCCCCGGTCTTCGGGTCGAGCGCCGCGACGGCACCCTTGCGGGAGCCGAGGCCCTGGAAAGCGGCCCTCTGTGCGTCGGCGTTGAGGGTGGTCACGACGTGACCGCCCTGCTTCTTGTCACCGGTGAACATCGACAGGGTGCGGTCGAAGAAGAGCCGGTCGTCCGTGCCGGTGAGGATCCCGTCCTCGATCGACTCGATCTGGTTGGAGCCCATCCGCTGCGACGTGAAGCCGGTGACGGGCGCCCACATCGGGCCGTCCTTGTACGTCCGCTGGAACTTGAAGTCGCCGCTCTTGGACTCCTTGGACCCGGTGATCGCCTTGCCCTGGACGATGATGTCGCCGCGCTTGTGGGCGTAGCGGTCGATCAGGACGCGGCGGTTGTTGGGGTCCTTGGAGAGCTCGTCGGCCTTGACGTACTGGACCCAGTTGACGCGTACGAGCAGGGCGAGGACGAGCAGGCCGCAGAAGATCGCGACCCGGCGCAGGGGCTTGTTCACGGTCGGACCACCTGGGTCATCTCGACGTCGGGGGACGGGGCGGGGGCGGGCGCGGGCCTGCGGGCGGTGTCGCTGATGCGCAGCAGGATGGCGATGAGCGCCCAGTTGGCGATCACGGAGGAGCCACCCTGCGCGAGGAACGGCATCGTCATGCCGGTCAGCGGGATGACACCGGTGACGCCGCCCGCGACGACGAAGACCTGGAGGGCGAAGGCGCCGGAGAGGCCGATCGCGAGGAGCTTGCCGAAGGGGTCGCGGGCGGCGAGTGCCGTGCGTACGCCGCGCTCGATGAGGAGGCCGTACAGCAGGATGATCGCCATGAGGCCGGTCAGGCCGAGCTCCTCGCCGACGGTGGCGAGGATGTAGTCGCTCTTGGGAGCGATGCCGCCGATCAGGCGGGAGTAGCCCTGGCCGAGTCCGGAGCCGAAGAGGCCGCCGGAGCCGAAGGCGTACACGGCCTGGGCGGTCTCGGTGACGCCGCCGTTGTCGAGGGCGAGGGGGTTGAGCCAGTTGTCGACGCGGGACTGTACGTGGGTGGCGAAGGAGGCGACGCCGACGGCGCCCGCGGCGCTGAGGGTGAGGCCGAAGACGACCCAGCTGGTGCGCTCGGTGGCGACGTACAGCATGATCACGAAGAGGCCGAAGAAGAGCAGCGAGGTGCCCAGGTCGGTCTCGAAGACGAGGATCATCAGGCTGAGGGCCCAGATCGCGAGGATCGGTCCGAGGTCACGGCCGCGGGGCAGGTACATGCCCATGAAGCGGCGGCTGGCCAGGGCGAGCGCGTCGCGCTTCACCATCAGGTAGCCGGCGAAGAAGATCGCGATGATGATCTTCGCGAATTCGCCGGGCTGGAGCGATCCGAGGCCGGGGATGGTGATCCAGATCTTCGCGCCGTTCACGCCGGGGAAGAACATCGGCAGGATCAGCAGCACGAGGGCCACGACCATCGAGATGTACGTGTAGCGCTGGAGTACGCGGTGGTCCTTGAGGAACAGCAGGACGCACAGGAACAGGGCGACGCCGACCGCCGACCACATCATTTGCTTGGGCGCCATCGCGCCGCCGACCGCGGCGGTGGTGATGGACGGCTCCAGGTCGAGCCGCCAGATCAGCACCAGGCCGAGCCCGTTGAGCAGGGTGGCCAGCGGCAGCATCAACGGGTCGGCGTACGGCGCGAACTTACGCACCATCAGGTGCGCGACGCCCGCGAGGAGGCTGAGCCCCACGCCGTAACCGAGCATGCCGGCGGGCAGGCTGCCGTCCTTGGCGAGGCCGACGTTGGCGTACGCGAAGACCGGGATGATGACCGCGAACGCGAGCATCGCGAGCTCGGTGTTGCGGCGGCTCGGCGCTTCGATCGCGCCGATGGTGGTCGTGTTGGTGACAACGCTCATGGTGGTAAGGCCCCCTACGGCTTTACGGCTTACCGCACTGCGAGACCAGCTTCTGCTCTTCCTCGGAGAGGCTGGGGCCAGGAGTGGGCGTTGCTGTCGCCGTCGGAATTTTGGTCTTGGTGGACTGGGTCGTGGCGCCGGAGCCGGTCGTGCCGCCCGCCTCGCCCTCGCCCGTACGCGCGTTGTTCTCGCGCTCTGCCTTACGGCGCTCCTCGTCCTTCTTGCACGCGGACGCCTGAGTGCCGAGTTCCGCCACCTTCTCGCGAGCGTCGTCGAGGCTGCCCTCGGTGATGGTCGCCTCCACCTGCTTGCGCTGGTAGGGCGGGAGGTACTTGAGTTCGATCTCGGGGTGGTCCTTCTCGACCTCCGAGAGGGAGACCCAGGCGAGGTCCTGACTGATGCCCCGGTAGAGCGCGACGTGCTCGTCGCTGGCGCCGACGTAGTACTGGGTCTGTGTCCAGCGGTAGCCGCCGTACAGACCGCCGCCCACTACGGCGAGCGCGAGCACGATGTAGAGCGATCTCTTGAACCATTTACGGCCGCTACGGGGCTTGATGAAGTCCTCGTCGCTGTACGCCCCGAAGGCGCCGGGAGGCGCCCCACCGTATCCGTCGTTGTCACCGCTCCCTGGCGGGCCGAATGCGCCGCCGGGAGAGGACTGCGGGGGCACGGGCCGGCCGAGGCCCGCCGCGCGGCCCGCGGGGGTCTGCATGGCTGCTGCACTGTCGGCGGCGGCCTGCTGGATCTGGTTCTCGGCCACCGCGCCGACGATGACGGGGGTGTCGTTGAGCTGGACGGCCAGGGTGTCGTTGCCGTCGACGTCGAGGACGTCCGCGACGATGACGGTGATGTTGTCGGGACCGCCGCCGCGCAGAGCGAGCTGAATCAGGTCCTGCACGGTCTCCTGCGGGCCCTGGTAGCTCGCGAGGGTCTCTTCCATCGTCTGGTGGGAGACGACGCCCGACAGGCCGTCCGAGCAGATCAAGTAGCGGTCGCCGGCCCGGACTTCACGGATGGAGAGGTCGGGCTCGACATGGTCGCCGCTGCCCAGTGCGCGCATCAGCAGGGAGCGCTGCGGGTGGGTGGTGGCTTCCTCTTCGGTGATGCGCCCCTCGTCGACGAGACGCTGCACCCAGGTGTGGTCCTGGGTGATCTGCGTCAGCACGCCGTCGCGCAGCAGGTACGCCCGCGAGTCGCCGACGTGTACGAGGCCGAGGCGCTGCCCGGTCCACAGGAGGGCGGTGAGCGTGGTGCCCATGCCCTCAAGCTGGGGGTCCTCCTCGACCATCATGCGCAGCTGGTCGTTGGCACGCTGTACGGCCGTGCCGAGCGAGGTGAGGATGTCGGAGCCCGGTACGTCGTCGTCGAGCGTGACCAGGGTCGAGATGACCTCGGAGCTCGCCACCTCGCCCGCGGCCTGGCCTCCCATGCCGTCGGCAATGGCGAGAAGGCGGGGGCCGGCGTAGCCGGAGTCCTCGTTGCCCTCCCGGATCATGCCTTTGTGCGATCCGGCGGCGAAGCGCAGAGACAGACTCATGCGCACCTCGCCCGTCGGCTCCGGGTACAACCGGTCTCGAGCCACACTGCCCACCCTCCGGTCGGGAGCCTTCGGAGATCCGCTGTCGGGACCGCCGCGGCTCGCTCGCTCCGCTCGCTCATTGTCGTACTACTTCCGCAGCTCGATGACGGTCTTGCCGATGCGGATCGGCGCACCCAGCGGAATGGGTGTCGGGGTGGTGAGCCGGGTCCGGTCGAGGTAGGTGCCGTTGGTGGAACCCAGATCCTCGACGATCCACTGGCCGTCCCGGTCCGGGTAGATCCTGGCATGGCGGCTGGACGCGTAGTCGTCGTCCAGCACGATGGTCGAGTCGTGCGCCCGCCCCAGCGTGATGGTCTGCCCCTGGAGGGCGACCGTGGTGCCGGTGAGGGTGCCCTCGGACACCACCAGCTTGGTCGGGGCGCCACGGCGCTGGCGCTGCTGCGGCGGTGCCGCGGCCTGCTGCTGGCGTCCGGTCTGCGGCGGTCTGGCGTCGGCGGACGCAGTACGGCGTGAGCCGCGCTGCGTGACCCGCGTACCGAACAGATCGCTGCGGATGACCTGGACGGCCACAATCACAAACAGCCACAGAACAGCCAGGAAACCTAGCCGCATGACCGTCAGGGTCAGCTCTGACATTGCCCCCGCTTCACCCTTCGGCTTGCCGATAAACGATGGTCGTGCTGCCCACGACGATCCGCGAGCCGTCGCGGAGCGTAGCGCGGGTGGTGTGCTGTCCGTCTACCACGATGCCGTTGGTGGAACCGAGATCCTGGATCGTCGAGGGCGTTCCGGTCCGGATCTCACAGTGCCGGCGCGATACGCCGGGGTCGTCGATCCGCACGTCGGCTTCGGTGCTGCGTCCGAGCACCAGCGTCGGGCGGGAGATCTGGTGGCGTGTGCCATTGATCTCGATCCAGCGCCGTGTCTGAGCACCCGGCATCGGGCCGGGGCCCGGTCCTGCCGGGCGCCGGTCCGGGGCCGCTGCGGGGCCCGGCCTGGCGCCGTGCGAAGGCGGCGGTGCCGCCGGCATGGGAGGCGGGGCCGACGGCGGGTAGCCGTAGCCGCCGCCCCGGGGTGCGGCCGGTGCCGGGCTCTGCTGGCCCGGGCCGGGCTGGCCGACGGCCGGGCTCTGCTGGCCGGGGGCCTGTGACGTACTCGACGCGAGGGTACGGCTGCGCACACGGTAGAGACCGGTGTCGAGGTCTTCCGCTTTCTCCAGGTGGACCTTGATGGGGCCCATGAAGGTGTAGCGCTGCTGCTTGGCGTAGTCGCGGACCAGGCCGGAGAGCTCGTCGCCGAGCTGGCCGGAGTACGGGCTGAGGCGCTCGTAGTCCGGGGTGGAGAGCTCGACGATGAAGTCATTGGGGACGACGGTCCGCTCGCGGTTCCAGATCGTGGCGTTGTTGTCGCACTCGCGCTGAAGGGCGCCGGCGATTTCGACGGGCTGGACCTCGGACTTGAAGACCTTGGCGAAGGTGCCGTTGACCAGACCTTCGAGACGCTGCTCGAAACGCTTCATGACTCCCATGGGGCACCTCCTCCGTCGTTGTCGGCCTGGTACTGCTTACTGATCGTATCCACGCGTCGGGAAATCGGCTGGTTCCCCTTGTCTGCACAGTGGATGAGTGTCACCTCTCACAGGGATCGTAGAGGTGGCCTCCTGACAGTGTCCCGCACCCGGGGAGCACTCTGGAGGAGTGGGTGACGGGCAGCCTCGTTCCCTGCCCGGCTCCCCCGAAACAACGGGTGTGAATCCCTCCTCGCCACCGTGCTAATCTTCTGCATGTCGTCAGGCGCTCGCACAAACCAGTGAGAGATTCGAACGGCACCACTCATGCGCGAGTGGCGGAACGGCAGACGCGCTGGCTTCAGGTGCCAGTGTCCTTAGGGACGTGGGGGTTCAAATCCCCCCTCGCGCACTTAGAGAAACCGACGAAACGGGTCTCGGTGAGTGACGAAAGTCGCTCGCAGGGGCCCGTTTTGCGTTGCCCGCAACGGCTGAGGTCCCGTCAGGGCCCCGCTGCTTTGTCTCCGTCTCCGGCGTTACCGGGGCACAGTCTGGGTGATCCGCCACAGTCGGCGCGGCAGTTCGCCCTCCTCGAACGCGTACACCGCTTTCAGCTCCCACCCCTCCGCCAGGGCCTCGACCAGGGCGCGGTCGAAGAAGTGCACCGCGAAGCCGCCGTGCTCGAAGATGTCGTCCCCGTGCGCGATGCCGGCGCCGTAGTGCGCGTCGCCGGTGTGGCGGACGGTGTAGATGAAGGTGCCGCCGGGTCGCAGTACGCGGCGGACCTCGGCGACGAGCTGCTGGATCTCCCTGGTGGACAGCGCCATGCACAGCAGCATGTGTGCGAAGACCGCGTCCACCGAGGCATCGGGCAGCGGCAGAGGATCGCGTACGTCGTGGACGGTGGTGGTCACCGACGAGCTGAGCCCGAGGCCGTCGGCGGCGGACCTCAGCTGTTCCAGGCCGGTGGGGCTGAAGTCGGTGGCCTGGACGGTGAAGCCGCAGCGCGCGAAATGCAGGGCGTCACGGCCGTGTCCGGCGCCCAGTTCCACAACATCTTGCGCACCTGCCGTACGGAAGACCTCGGCGGCGTGGACAGCGGGGGCGGAGGGTTCGTCGCCGTACATGCCAGGGTGGGCGGCATAGGTCTGCTGCCAGTGCGCGCGCTGTGCCTCCGCCAGCTCCCGGTCCTCGTGCATCGGTGCTCCTGTGGTCCACATCGCCCCGTCCTGGGAGACGGTACTGCGCCTGGATTCAGGCACGCCGATCACACCCGTGGCGCCTGGAAGTACTTCATCTTCACCGCGTAGCCCGCTGCGCGTCGCATGACATGATCCGGGCCTCGTTGTTGACCGCGACGAGGCCCGTTTCTGTTTCCGTGTGCTGTTGCTGCAGGGGGAATTTAGTGGTGGCCCGAATAACCCGGACGACCCGGACAGCCGGTGTCGTTGCCGTGGTGCTGACGGTGTTGGCATGTGCGCAGCAGGTGCTGCTGGTTGCCGGGTTCGGGGGATGGCTGCCGGGGTGGCAGCCGTGGCCGTATCTGCTGGTGGCGGCCCCCGCGTGGCTGTTGTCGCGGCCGCTGTGGGGGGAGCGGGTGCCGCCGGTCTGGGAGCGGGCTGTGGGCGCGCTGCGGCGGGTGCCTTCCTGGGCGTACGTCGCGGGGGTCCTGGCGATGGCTGCCGGGGCGTGGGCGGTGCTTCAGGACTTCGAGCCGTACCTCGGTCATGAGGAAGCGGTCTACGCGAACAAGGCGCGCTCCTGGGTGGAGGGGACGCCCGATGCGGGCTGGGGCGTCTACCGTCCGGTCGGGCTTCCCGCGCTCGGCGCGCTGGCTCTGTGGCTGTACGGCGATGTCGGTGGGGTGGGTGGGGTCGGGGCGCTGCGGGCGGTGGCGCTCTTGCTGGTGCTCGGGATGCTCACAGTGACGTATTTCGTCGCCGCCGCCTGGACCACGCGGCGGCGGGCAGTGGTGGTGGTGCTGGTGCTGCTGAGCGGGCTGGGGTTCCTGCGCAGGGTGCCGGAGTACCTCAATGACATAGGAACGACGGGTCTGCTCCTCGTTGTTGTCTTTCTGCTGGTCCGTGCCCAGGAGAAGGAGGGGTCGAGGGCCCTGTGGGGCGTGCCGGCCGTGGCGCTGGCTGCCTTCTATCTGCGGTACGGAGTGGTGGGGAACCTGCTGGCCATCGGGCTTGCGGCGGTCTTCGCGTACGGGCCGCGCGCGTGGCTTGCGCAGGGGCGGCGGCTGGCGGGGGCGGGCGCGGTGCTGGCCCTGGGGCTCGTACCGCACTTCGTGCATGCCGTGCTGGAGACCGGGCGGCCGCTCGGCATGATCCTGTCGGCGACGTCGCAGGCCAACCGTGCGTACGTGGGCGACGGGCTCGTCTATTACCTCGCCGTCTTCCCGTACCGGCTGGCCGGGGACCTGGGGGCCGTGGTGATGTTCGCGGGGCTGTGGGCGGCCGGGTCCGCTGTGCGGCGGGTGTGGGGCCGCAGTGGTGGTCGGGTCGGTGTGGTGCGGGGGGACGACCGGAGGCGCGTCTTTCTGGGGACGGCCGCACTGCTCGTCTTTGTGATCCTTGGCTTCGCGACGGACGGCGAACCACGCTTCGTCTATCTCGCTGTTGTTCTCCTCACGGTGCTCGGTGTGCAGGCGGTCGCCGAACTGGCGGGGCACTGGTCGGGGGGCGCGTGGCGTGCGCCCGTGCTGGCCGCCGTGGCCGCGCTGGCCGGTCTTACGGTGCTGGGCACCGCACAGGTCGTGGCGCACGGCGCGATGCCTGGGCCCAAGCGGCTGAGCTGGTCGACGGTGCCGGTGGCGCTGGAGATCGGGGCCGCGGCGCATGGGGTGCCGTGCCTGGTGGTGACGGGGTACGAGCCGGAGTTCGGCTGGTATTCCAGGTGCGATGCGGTGACGTACAGCCAGTACCGGAAGATGCGCGTGCCAAAGGGCACGCGGGTCAGCCTGGTGGTCTTCGAGCGCGGCCGGCTGCAGCCGGATGCGGCGGGGCTGGAGCGGCTGATCGGCGGGCGGGATACGGACGTACGGAAGATCGGGACGGACGGGTCGGTGGGGACGGCGACGGTCGTCACGCTGCGGTAGCGCTTGGTGGATTGAGGGTTATCCACAGGGGGAGACGCCCGTCGGCGGGCGGCGGTACGGTCTTGGGCAGTTGATGTTGGCGGCCGGTGTTCTTCGCGGCCGGTGTCCGGCTGGTGTTTGTACGAGATCGGGGGAGGCGGCGCCATGGCCGAGAACGAGACGGTGATGTCGGGGCAAGGCGGCGGTGGGCGGATTCCTGCGGTTCCGGGGTTCGCGCGGCGTACGGCGGACGGCTCGCCCAAGGAGGACGGCAAGGCGCTGCGGATGCGGGTGCCCAGGGCCTCGCACGATTCGCTGGTGCTCTCGGTGGAGCGGCCCGACGCGGTGCGGGCGGTCGAGGAGTCCAGCCGCGGCCGGGTGCCGGAGCTGACACCAATACGGGTCGGACGTATGGCCGCTTCGCCCTTCGCTTTCCTGCGGGGCGCGGCCGGGCTGATGGCGCACGACCTGATGGGCACGCCGGTTACCGGCGTGGGCGCGCAGATCTGCGGGGACGCGCATGCGGCGAACTTCGGTCTGTACGGCGATGCGCGCGGGCGTCTCGTCATCGACCTGAACGACTTCGACGAGACCGTGGTCGGCCCGTGGGAGTGGGACGTCAAGCGGCTCGCGACCTCGCTGGTGCTGGCGGGCCGTCAGGCCGGGGCGGACGAGGAGACCTGCCGGGAGGCGGCGTTCGACACGGTCGGCGCGTACCGGCGGACGATGCGGCTGCTGGCGAGGCTGCCGGTGCTCGACGCGTGGAACGCGATCGCCGACGAGGAACTCGTCTCCCACACGGATGCGCGGGATTTGATCGGCACGCTTGAGCGCGTCGCGGAAAAGGCCCGGAACAACACCAGTGCACGCTTCGCCGCCAAGGCGACGGAGGAGGGCCCCGGCGGGATACGGCGCTTCGTGGACGCACCGCCGGTGCTGCGGAGGGTCGCGGACGTGGAGGCGGCCGCAGTGGCTTCGGCGCTCGGCGGGTATTTGGGGACGCTTCCGGAGGACAGGCTGCCGCTGCTCGCGCGGTACGCGATCCACGACGTGGCCTTCCGGCTGGTCGGAACGGGAAGCGTGGGGACGCGGTCGTATGTGGTGCTGCTGCTTGATCACCGGAGCGAGCCGTTGGTGCTCCAGGTGAAGGAGGCGCGTGCGTCGGCGCTGGCGCCGTATCTGCCTGCGGTCGGCTTCGATGTGCCGCCGGTCGGGCATGAGGGACGCCGGGTCGTGCTGGGGCAGAAGCGGATGCAGGTGGTCAGTGACAACCTGCTGGGCTGGGCAGAAGTGGACGGCCGGCCGTTCCAGGTACGGCAGTTCAGGAACCGCAAGGGCAGCGTGGATCCGGCGGCGCTGGAGCCGGGACAGTTGGACGACTACGGGCGGATGACCGGGGCGCTGCTGGCGCGGGCTCATGCGCACAGCGTGGACCCGCGGCTGATCGCCGGGTACTGCGGCAAGAACGAGGAGTTCGACGAGGCGGTGGCGGCCTTCGCGGTGACGTACGCGGACCGTACGGAAGCGGATCACGGCGATCTGGTGGCGGCGGTCAAGGACGGGCGGATAGCCGCCGAGGTGGGGGTCTGACGGCGGGGGTGTTACGGCGGCGGGCGCGGTCGCCCGTACGCTGGACGGGTGACTCAGGAAGCTCCCGGGGAGCCGACGACCCGGAACGACGACGCGCAGGACCGGCAGGCGGCCGGGAACGAGGCCGCCGGGCAGCAGAACGCTGGGCGGGAAACCGCTGAGCGGGCCAGCAGTGCGGAAGCTGGTGAACCCGGTGGGCAGGCGGCCGGGGGGCAGGCAGCCACAGGGCAGTCGGCCGGTGGACAGGCGGCGGCTGAGGCTCAGGCGGCTGCTGAGGCTGAGCGGCCCGAGGCCCGGCTTGAGCGGGCCGTGCGCGCTGCCGAGCAGGCGCTGATCGAGTTCGAGATCGCGGTGGAGACCTTCCGGGTCGAGGTGGAGAACTTCTCCCGGCTCCACCACCAGAAGCTCGGCCCGATGTACGCACGTCTCGACGAGCTGGACGCGCAGATCGCGGAAGCCACGGCTGCCCGCACCGGTGATCCTGAGGACCGGCGCAGGGCGGACGAGGCGCGGGCCATGGTCATGCCGATGCCCGGGGTCGAGGAGCTGTTCCACGACTGGATGGACTCGGACGGTCTTTCGCCGGAGGCCTCGTCGATGCTCACCGACCAGACCGTGCAACCGCCGAAGCGGGTCCGGCCCAGCGAGGAGGCGCGCAAGGTCTACCGCGAGCTGGCGCGCAAGGCGCACCCGGACCTGGCGCAGGACGAGGACGAGCGTGCCCGCCGGGACGCGTTCATCACGCGGGTCAACGCCGCGTACGGGCGCGGTGACGTGGCCCAGCTGCAGGCGCTCGCCGAGGAATGGGCCGCAGGTCCGGCGCCCCAGGAGCAGCCGCCGAGCGAGAGCGAGGAGCTCTACGCCCGGCTGGAGTGGCTCTCGCGGCGCAAGGAGCTGCTGTCGCTGATCGCTCAGGATCTGGAGGAGAGCGCCATCGGCTCGATGCTGCGGATGGCGCCCGAGGATCCGGACCGGCTGCTGGAGGAGATCGCCGAGCAGTTGCTCGCGCGGGTCTCCGAGCGTGAGACGGATCTGGCAAAACTGGTGCAGTAGGTTTCGGTTGCCGGAGCCGGACGAGCCCCGGTGCGCCGGGAATACTGTGTACGTACGAGAGAAGGCATGACCCATGAACTTCGCCCCGCTCCCCACCGTCGACGTGGCGGCGGTGCCGGCCGACGGCCTCGTGCTGGACGTACGGGAGAACGACGAGTGGGCAGCCGGTCACGTCGAGGGCGCGCTGCACATCCCGATGAGCGACTTCGTGGCCCGCTTCGGTGAGCTGACCGAGGCGGCGGAGGACGGCCGGCGGGTGCATGTGATGTGCCGGGTCGGCGGCCGTTCCGCACAGGTCACGCAGTACCTCGTGCAGCAGGGCGTGGATGCGGTGAACATCGACGGCGGCATGCTCGCGTGGGAAGGTGCCGACCGCCCGATGGTCACCGACACCGGCAGTCCGGCCTTCGTCCTCTGACGCTGTTCACACACTCGTCACGCTGCTCACACTGGTCACTCCGCTGAGCTGGTTGCGCTCAGCCGAGTAGGTGGGCGGCCAGGAGATCGCCCAGCGCCTCCTCGTGCGCGGCGGCCGGGCCGAGCGAGAGCTCGATCTGCTTGGCCCACGCGTGGTAGCGGTGCAGGGGGTAGTCGGTGTCCGCGCCGAAGCCGCCGTGCAGATGCTGCGCGGTCTGGACGACGCGGCGTACTCCGTCGGAGGCCCAGATCTTTGCCACCGCCACATCGCCCGTAACGGGCAGGGCGCCGTTCGATGCCGTGGTCAGCCGCCAGGCCGCCTGCCAGAGGGTTACTTCCATGGCGCGCAGGTCGATGTAGCGGTCGGCGGCCTGGACGGCGACGGCCTGGAAAGTAGCGACAGGGAAGCCGAACTGCTCCCGCTTGCCCGTGTATTCGCTCGTCATGGCCAGTACGCCCTCGCCGAGCCCCAGCGCCAGTGCGCACATTCCGGTGGTGAGGAGATCACGCAGCCACTCCCAGGCGCCGTCGGCATCGATCACCTCGTGGGCCGTGACCCGTACTGCATCGAGGCGGACCTCGGCGAAACGCTCGCCGCTGGTGGAGACCTGGTCGGCGAGAGTGACGCCTGCGTGGGTGCGGGGGACCAGGGCGACCACGGCGCGGCCCGCGCCGGTGTGCGCGGGCACGGCGATACGATCCGCTGTCTGCGCCCAGGGCACGCCCGTCTGGACCCCGTCGAGGACCCAGCTGTCGCCGTCCCGCTCTGCCGTGACGGCCAGCTCGGCCGGGTCGTGGCCGGTGCGGCCGTTGGAGCCGACCGTGAGCACCAGCTCGCCGCGGCCGACCCGGGGAAGGATTTCGGCGCTCAACTCGGGTGCGGCGTAGGCCTGTACAGCCATCGCGACCGCGCTGGTCTCCAGCAGCGGTACGCGGGCGAGCACCTTCGCGGACTCGCGCAGCACCAGGCACAGTGCGATGGGGTCGAGGCCCGCCCCGCCGTGCTCCGGGGCGAGGACCAGGCTCAGCAGGTCGGACCCCGCAAGCCTGGCCCACAGCGGGCGGTCGAAGTCCTCGGCCACCGGGCCCGGCGTGAGCGCGGGGCTCGGCACTCCGTCGGGCGCGACGCCCGAGAAGACCGCCTTCGCCGCCTCGACGGCCGCCTGCTGCTCCTCGGTGAAGGTGAAGTCCACTTCCTTGCCCTCCCGTGCCCCGGTTCCGCATTCACCTGACGGGGCGTCAAGATAGAACACGTTCTTGAAAAAGGACACAGGCAGCGGGAAAGTCAGCGGTCGAAGTCCAGCTCCACTTCCGGTGTGGCCGGGTGGGACTGGCAGGCCAGGACATAGCCCGCGTCGGTTTCCTCCTGCTCCAGCGCGTAGTTGCGGTCCATCCGCACCTCGCCGGATACGAGGAAGGCCCGGCACGTTCCGCACACCCCGCCCTTGCAGGCGTACGGCGCGTCCGCGCGGCTGCGCAGCACCGTTTCAAGCAGCGATTCGCCGTCCTGTACCGGCCATTTGCCCGAGCGGCCGTCGAGGGTGGCGGTGAGGGTGCTGTGGGCGGGTGCCGCGACCGCCGCGACGCCGGCCGTGCCCGTGCCCGTGCCCTGGTCCACGTGGAAGATCTCCTCGTGGATACGGTTCCTGGCCACTCCGAGACCGCGCAGCGCGCGCTCGGCACCCTGGACGAGACCGAAGGGCCCGCACAGGAACCAGCCGTCCACGTCAGCCACCGGCAGCAGCGCCGGCAGCAGTTCCGTCAGCCGCTCCTCGTCGAGGCGTCCCGACGGAAGCCCCGCCTGCTGTTCCTCCCGGGAGAGCACCGTGACGAGCTGAAAACGGTCCGGGTAACGGTCTTTGAGGTCGGCGACCTCCTCCAGGAACATCGTCGACGCCGCCGTGCGGTCGCTGCGTATCAGGCAGAACCTTGCGCCCGGCTCCTTTGCCATCAGCGTCGCCGCGATCGACAGCACCGGCGTGATGCCGCTGCCGCCGACGATCGCCGCGAAGTGCCCCGGGCGCGGTTCCAGGACGAAGCGGCCCGTCGGGGCCATGACCTCGATGGTGTCGCCGACGGCCAGTTCCTTGAGTGCGTACGTCGAGTACTCGCCGCCGTCGACCAGCCGGATGCCCACGCGCAGCTCCGGGTCCAGCGGATCTTGCGTGGCCGGTGCGCAGATCGAGTACGTACGGCGGATCTCCTCGCCGTCCACGATGCGGCGCAGCGCGATGTGCTGGCCTGGTGTGTGGCGGAAGGTCTCGCGGAGGTCGGCCGGCACGGTGAGGGTGACTGCCACCGAGTCGTCCGTGAGCCGCTCGACCTCGCGGACCCGGAGCGGATGGAACATCTACAACTCCTTGAAGTGGTCGAACGGTTCGCGGCAGGACACGCAGCGGCGCAGTGCTTTGCACGCGGTGGAGGAGAACCGGCTGAGCAGCTCCGTGTCCGTCGAGCCGCAGTGCGGGCAGCGCACCGACAGCGTGAGGGGCACAGGGCCGCCGTCGGCGGGCTGCGGGCGCGGGGGAGCTATGCCGAACTCCGCCAGCTTGCGCCGCCCCTCGGCGCTGATGTCGTCCGTCGACCAGGCGGGGGACAGGACCGTGCGTACCGATACCTCCGGTATGCCGTGGTCGTGTAGCACGCGCTCGATGTCCGAGGACATCGCCTCGATCGCCGGGCAGCCGGTGTACGTCGGGGTCAGCTCGACCTCGACGCTGCCCGGGCCGAAGACATGGACGGCGCGCAGCACGCCCAGCTCCTCCAGGGTGAGCACCGGCAGCTCCGGGTCGGGGACCGAACCCGCGAGCCGGCGCAGTTCGGCTTCCAGGACTGTCTCGGTCACCATGTCGCCCCCGGGTGGCTGCGGTGCAGATGCTGCATCTCGGCGAGCATCCGCCCGAACGGCTCGGTGTGCAGCCCCTGGCGCCCCGCGCCCGCGGCCCAGGCGCCGCGCTGCGGCCCCTCCGGCACCGTCAGCGTCGCCCGTTCCAGCACGGAAGTGATGGACTCGTGCCAGGCGGCAGCCATGGCCTGCCAGTCGACGTCGACGCCCTCGACCGGCTGGAACATCTCGCCGGTGAAGCGCCACAGCGCGTCGCAGCCGCGCTGCATCCGCTCATGGCTCTCGTCCGTGCCGTCGCCGAGGCGCACCGTCCAGTGCTCGGCATGGTCCTGGTGGTACGCGACCTCCTTGACTGCCTTCGCCGCGAGCGGCGCGAACGGGCCGTCGCCGGCGGCCAACTGCCCGTACAGCAGCATCTGGTAGGTGGAGAAGTAGAGCTGGCGGGCGATGGTGTGCGCGAAGTCGCCGTTCGGCTGCTCGACGAGCTGGAGGTTGCGGAAGGCCCGCTCCTCGCGGAGGTAGGCCAGCTCGTCCTCGTCACCGACGAGGGAGAGCAGGACCCGCGCCTGACCCAGCAGGTCCAGCGCGATGTTGGCGAGGGCCACTTCCTCTTCCAGCACGGGTGCGTGGCCGGCCCACTCCCCCAGCCGGTGCGAGAGCACCAGCGCGTCGTCACCGAGGGCGAGAGCCGCGGGTGCGGATACGGGTGCCGGTGCGGCGCTCACAGGTACTTGGTTCACAGATGCCGCACTCCCTCAGGGATCTCGTAGAACGTCGGGTGCCGGTAGGGCTTGTCGGCGGCCGGCTCGAAGAAGGGGTCCTTCTCGTCGGGAGACGATGCGGTGATCGCCGATGACGGCACGACCCACAGCGAGACGCCTTCCGACCTGCGGGTGTACAGGTCGCGGGCATTGCGCAGGGCCATCTCCGCGTCCGGGGCGTGCAGGCTTCCCGCGTGGGTGTGGGACAGTCCGCGGCGCGAGCGCACGAACACCTCCCACAACGGCCAGTCGGTGTTCGTCATGCTGCTGCCTTCCCATGCTTCGCGGCGTATGCCGTCGCCGCCTCCCGGACCCAGGCACCCTCTTCGTGCGCCCGGCGCCGCTGCGTGATCCGCTGCTCGTTGCACGGACCGTTGCCCTTCAGGACGTCCCAGAACTCGTCCCAGTCGATCGCGCCGAAGTCGTGCTGGCCGCGCTCCTCGTTCCACCGGATGTCCGGGTCGGGGAGGGTGAGGCCGAGCGCCTCGGCCTGCGGGACGGCTATGTCGACGAAGCGCTGACGCAGCTCGTCGTTCGAATGGCGCTTGATCTTCCAGGCCATGGACTGCGCCGAGTGCGCCGACTCGTCGTCCGGCGGGCCGAACATCATCAGCGACGGCCACCACCAGCGGTCCACCGCGTCCTGCGCCATCGCGTGCTGCTCCGGCGTCCCCTTGCTGAGGTGGAGCAGCAGCTCGTACCCCTGGCGCTGGTGGAAGGACTCCTCCTTGCAGATACGGACCATGGCGCGGGCGTACGGACCGTAGGAGCAGCGGCACAGCGGCACCTGGTTGGTGATCGCGGCGCCATCCACGAGCCAGCCGATCGCGCCGACGTCGGCCCAGGTCAGCGTGGGGTAGTTGAAGATCGACGAGTACTTCTGGCGGCCGGAGTGCAGCTTGTCGAGCAGCTCCTCGCGGCCGGTGCCCAGGGTCTCGGCGGCGCTGTAGAGATACAGGCCGTGTCCCGCCTCGTCCTGCACCTTGGCCATCAGGATCGCCTTGCGCCGCAGCGAGGGCGCGCGGGTGATCCAGTTGGCCTCCGGCTGCATGCCGATGATTTCCGAGTGGGCGTGCTGGGCCATCTGGCGGACCAGCGAGGCCCGGTAGGAGTCCGGCATCCAGTCGCGCGGCTCGATGCGCTCGTCCGCTGCCACGGAGGCGTTGAATGCCGCCTCGTACGCGGCTGCCTGCTCTGCCTGGTCCGCCTGCCCCGTCCGCCCGGCCTGATCTTCAGCCGTCGTCCGGTGCGCAGCTGCGGCTGCTGTCGCCATCCGAGCCCCCTGCCGTCCCTTTGCCGTCCTTGCCTGCTGGCAACCGACACTACCGACCGACCGACCGATCGTTCGGTTCGATGACTTCAATGGTGAGTCGACGGCCCGTAGGGTGTCAACCCTGTGGATAACTGCTGTGGACCGACGCTGATCGGGGCGGGATGGATTCGTACGACGACAGGGGCATGACCACCGGGCAGGATCCGGGCCCCGCCGCGGGCATCACAGGCGTCACAGAGACCCCGGAGATCACGGAGAGTCCGGAGTCTCAGGAGAGTGCGGAGAGTGCATCTGCCCCTGATGCCTCGGACGCCTCGGATGCCTCTGGCCGCCCTGGTGCGCAGCGCGGTATCGCCGCGCTTTCCCTCCCACATCAGGTCGTGGCCGCCGTCGCGCTCGCCGTCGTCGGCGTCCTCGCCTGTGTGCATCTCGGGATGGTCTTCCTGCACGTCGCCCCCTCCAACACCCTGAGCAAGCAGCACGGTGAGGCGGTCGACGAGTGGGTCTACCCCGAGTTCGAGCAGAACTGGAAGCTCTTCGCACCCAATCCGCTGCAGCAGAACATCGCCGTACAGGCGCGGGCCCAGGTCCGTACGGCAGAGGGGCAGTGGGAAACCACCGGCTGGACAGACCTCTCCGCCCAGGACGGCGATGCGATCCGCGGCAATCTGCTGCCCAGCCACACCGACCAGAACGAATTGCGCCGCGGCTGGGACTTCTACACCGCCTCGCACGACAGCACCAACAAGCCGAACGGCCTGCGCGGGGCGCTCTCCGAGCGCTACATCCGCCGCATCGTGCTGCTGCGCTTCGCAGGTCAGGACATGGGTGGCCAAGTCGAGCGGATACAGGTCCGGTCGGAGACGACGTGGGTGAAGGCCCCGCCGTGGAGCGACGAGAAGACCAACAACCGGCCCGCCCACCGGGTTCTCCCGTGGTGGTCGGTCACCGCGGCGGATCTGGCCGACGGTGCCCGTGCAGAGGGTACGGAGGCGGTTCGGTGAGCGTCGTCGACCGCACTCTCGCGCGCGCCGTCCAGCGCGTCACTTCCACCGCCCTCGGCCCGTATCAGAGCGCCGTCGTCCGGATCGGGTTCTCCCTGACCTGGCTGCTCTTCCTGCTCCGCGAATTCCCGCACCGCCGTGAGTTGTACGGGCCCGACGGGCCCTGGAGCTGGGACATGGCCCAGCAACTGATAGCGAACAACCACGCCTTCACCGCGCTCATGTGGTCGGAAAGCGGCGTCTGGTTCGAGATCGTGTACGGGCTCGCGGTCGTGTCAGCCGTGCTGCTGATGATCGGCTGGCGCACCCGCACGATGTCCGTTCTGTTCATGATCGGTGTGCTGTCCCTGCAGAACCGCAGCATCTTCGTAGGGGACGGCGGCGACAACGTCATCCACCTGATGGCGATCTACCTGGTGCTGACGCGCTGCGGGCAGGTGTGGTCGCTGGATGCGCGGCGCGGGGGCGGGAGCGGGGACTGGGACGCGGGCAGTCGGGACCTTATGGACGGTGCCGACCGGGTCGGGGTCCTTCTCTGGTCCGTCCTTGGCGCCTTCCTCGCTGCCGTTTCGTTCATGGGCGTTCTCAGCTGGGGCTGGTTGCTCATCCTCTGGGGGCTGTGGGCGGCGCACGCCCTGTGGTGGGCCGCGGGCCGTTACGCGCCAGGTGAGCCGCGCATCCTGCTGGATGTCTTCGCCAACCTCGCGCACAACGCCGCCCTCTTCGTGATCATGGCGGAGGTCTGCCTCGTCTACGCGACCGCCGGCTGGTACAAAATCCAGGGCTCGCGCTGGCAGGACGGCACCGCGCTCTACTACCCGCTTCATCTCGACTACTTCTCGCCCTGGCCGGTGCTGTCCGGGCTGCTCGCCTCCAGCGGCGTGATTGTGATGCTGCTGACGTACGGGACGGTGGCCGTGCAGGTCGCCTTCCCCTTCACGCTGTTCAACCGGCGGGTCAAGAACGTCCTGCTCGCGGTCATGATCGCCGAGCATGCGGCCATTGCCGTGCTGCTCGGACTGCCCTTCTTCTCGCTCGCGATGATCGCCGCCGACGCGGTCTTCCTGCCGACGGGCTTCCTGCGGTGGATCGGCGGCTGGGCGGCTCGGGGGAGGGAGCGGCTGGGGATGGGGATGCTGGGGCTTGGCGCCGCGGGCAAGGTGCGTGCCGAGTCCGAGCGGAGTTCTGTGGGCGCGGAGACGGACCGTACGCTCGTTGGGTGAGCAGCGAAATCTCTGACCCTGACTTTGATATTTCCGGCCCCGAGGTTCCCCTTCAGTACGACGAGGGGTTCGCGGCGCCCGAGATCGGCGTGGGCCCGCACCCTCGGCCGTGGCCGGAGGGGGAGCGGTACGACCCGGAGCTGCTCGCGAACGGCGACCGGCGCAATGTCGTCGATCCGTACCGCTACTGGCGGCGCGAGGCGATCGTCGCCGACCTGGACATGCGGCGCCACGACTTCCACGTGGCCGTGGAGAACTGGGGCCACGACTTCAATATCGGGTCCGTCGTGCGCACTGCGAACGCTTTCATGGCCAAGGAGATCCACATCGTGGGGCGGCGGCGCTGGAACCGGCGCGGTGCGATGGTCACCGACCGGTACCAGCATGTGCGCCATCACCCGGACACGGCGGAACTGACGGCTTGGGCCGCGGCGGAGGGGCTGCCGATCATCGGGATCGACAACCTGCCGGGCGCTGTGCCGCTGGAGCGGACCGAGCTGCCGCGGCGGTGCGTGCTGCTCTTCGGGCAGGAGGGGCCCGGGCTTACGGAGGAGGCGCGTAAGCACGCGGCGATGGTGTGCTCGATCGCGCAGTTCGGCTCGACGCGGTCGATCAACGCGGGGGCTGCGGCGGCGATCGCCATGCATGCGTGGGTGCAGCGGTACGCGGCGATTGCGGAGCCGGGCGTGTGAGGCGCGGGTGGCTGTAGGTGGGGGCGCGGCTGTCTGTGCGTGCGATGGGACGGGGTGCGGTGCGGGCGGGGCGCCTGCGGCGGGCCTGTTCCCCTACCCGCCCCTTCCCGAACTGGGGGCTCCGCCCCCAGGCCCCCCACGAGGGTGGGGAAGCGTAGGGGGCTGACGCCCCACACCCCCGGACGCCGGCTTCGCGGCGCAAGGCGCCACGCCCGCCGTCCGGGTGTGTGGCCGGGCCGACGTCGTGCCGGGCCCGCGGGCCGGCCACGTATGTCGGCCCGCGTTGGCGTCGGCGTGTCCGTTACGCCTGCCTGCGTA
Organism: Streptomyces sp. ISL-98; assembly: GCF_018614055.1. Classification (GTDB taxonomy): domain Bacteria; phylum Actinomycetota; class Actinomycetes; order Streptomycetales; family Streptomycetaceae; genus Streptomyces; species Streptomyces spiramyceticus. Next base: position 84,767 of record NZ_JAGGPB010000016.1, on the reverse strand, counting down.
CCTCCACCACTCGGAAGCGGTTTGCTACGAATGCTCCGTCGCACAGGGCCGCGTTTGCTGCCGGGTTGCCGCCTGTGCCGTGGAAGTCGGAGAACGCGGCCGTCTGGTTGACGTACACCCCGCCCGTCAGGTTCAGCGACAGCTGTGCTGATTCCTCCAGGCAGACCTCCTCGATTGCGGCCTCCGTGACCTGCGACGTCGTGTACGCGCCCACCGTCATCGCGCCCTTCTCGCGGACCGTACGGCGCAGCAGGTCCAGGCCGCCCTCCGTCGAGTCGACGGCTACCGCGAAGGAGACCGGACCGAAGCACTCGGACATGTACGGCGCATCAGCGTCCGGCTTGGTGCCGTCGAGCTTGACCATGACCGGCGTACGGACCACCGCTTCCGGGAAGTCCGGGTTCGTGACCTCCCGCGACGGGAGAGCCACTTCGCCGAGTCCCGCAGCCGCCTCCAGGCGAGCCTTGACGTCGGGGTTCACGAGTGCGCCCAGCAGTGCGTTCGCGCGGGCGTCGTCGCCCAGCAGGCCGGCGACCGAGGCTGCGAGGTCGGCGACCACCTCGTCGTAGGACTTCGCGCCCGCGTCCGTCATGATCCCGTCCCTCGGGATCAGAAGGTTCTGCGGTGTGGTGCACATCTGGCCGCTGTAGAGGGACAGGGAGAACGCCAGGTTGGACAGCATCCCCTTGTAGTTGTCCGTCGAGTCGATGACGACCGTGTTGACGCCGGCCTTCTCCGTGTAGACCTGCGCCTGGCGGGCGTTGGCCTCCAGCCAGTCGCCGAACGCCGTCGACCCCGTGTAGTCGATGATCTTGATCTCGGGGTGGACCGCGAGGGACTTGGCGATGCCCTCGCCGGGGCTATCGGCGGCCAGTGCGACCAGGTTCGGGTCGAAGCCCGTCTCCGCCAGCACCTCGCGAGCGGCCTGGACCGTCAGGGCCAGGGGGAGGACCGCGCGGGGGTGCGGCTTGACCAGGACGGGGTTGCCGGTGGCCAGAGAGGCGAAGAGGCCCGGGTAGCCGTTCCACGTCGGGAAGGTGTTGCAGCCGATCAGCAGCGAGATGCCGCGCGGGACGGCGGTGAAGGACTTCTTGAGGTCGAGCGGATCGCGCTTGCCCTGCGGCTTGGACCAGTCCGCGAACCCGGGGGTGCGGGCCTGCTCGGCGTACGCGTACGCCACGGCCTCCAGGCCGCGGTCCTGGGCGTGCGGGCCGCCGGCCTGGAACGCCATCATGAACGCCTGGCCGCTGGTGTGCATGACCGCGTGCGCGAATTCGTGCGTACGGGCACTGATCCGGGAAAGGATCTCCAGGCAGACCAGGGCGCGGGTCTCGGGCCCTGCCTCTCGCCACGCGGCCATGCCCGCGCGCATGGCGGGCAGCAGAACGTCGATGTCGGCGTGCGGGTATTCGATGCCCAACTCCGGGCCGTACGGCGACACTTCGCCGCCCGTCCAGCCGTCCGTGCCGGGCTGGTCGAGCTCGAAGCGGCTGCCGTGCAGGGCCTGGAAGGCCGCGAGCCCTTCGGCGGCGCTCAGGCTGCCGTTCTCGCCGTATGCCTTGGGGTGCTCGTGGTGCGGGGACCAGTACTCGCGCGTACGGATCACGTCCAGCGCCTTGTCGAGCGTCGTCCGGTGCTTCTCGGACAACTGGGGTGTGGTGAGTTCGGCGGCCATGGCGGACCAACTCCTCGTCGAGCCGGGCAGGGGCAGGCGGACACGAGCTACAGTAACCGAACGATCGGTCGGGACAAGAGGGCCCGATAAAACCTGTGGACAACTCGTACGGGAGGATCGGGTCATGACAGCAATCGATCGAGCCCGCACTGTCGCCGTCGTAGGCACCGGCACCATGGGCCAGGGCATCGCCCAGGTGGCACTCCTCGCCGGTCACCCGGTGCGCCTGTACGACGCCGCTGCCGGACGTGCGGCGGAGGCCGCCGGGGCCGTCGGCGCGCGCCTGGACCGGCTCGTCGAGAAGGGCAGGCTGGAGCGCGGGGACGCGGACGAGGCCCGCGCCCGGCTGCATGCCGCCGACGACCTCTCCGAGCTCTCCGACGCCGCGCTCGTCGTCGAGGCGATCGTCGAACAACTGCCGGTCAAGCAGGAGCTCTTCGCCGCGCTCGAAGCGATCGTTGCTGAGGACTGCCTCCTCGCCACCAACACCTCCTCCCTCTCCGTCACGGCCATCGCAGGGCCCCTGAAGAACCCCGGCCGCTTCGTAGGGCTGCACTTCTTCAACCCGGCGCCTCTCCTCCCCCTCGTCGAGGTCGTCAGCGGCTTCGCGACCGACGAAACGAGCGCCACGCGCGCGTGGGCGACGGCCGCCGCCTGGGGCAAGACCCCGGTGCGCTGCGCGGACACCCCCGGTTTCATCGTCAACCGGATCGCCCGCCCCTTCTACGCCGAAGCCTTCGCGGTGTACGAGGAGCAGGGCGCCGACCCGGCCACCATCGACGCCGTACTGCGCGAGTCGGGCGGTTTCAGGATGGGCCCCTTCGAGCTGACCGATCTGATCGGACAGGACGTCAACGAGGCCGTCACCCGCTCCGTCTGGGACTCCTTCTTCCAGAGCCCCAAATTCGCCCCCTCCCTCGCCCAGCGCCGCCTTGTCGAGTCCGGCCGTCTGGGCCGGAAATCGGGCCACGGCTGGTTCCCGTACGCCGGATCCGACAGTGCCCCGAAAACCGCGCCGCACACTGCCGCCCCCACCGCCGCTCCGGAAGCCGTCACTGTCGTCGGAGACCTCGGCCACGCCGACGCCCTCGTCGCGATGATGGAGGAGGCCGGAATCGCCGTGGAGAGGGTCGGGACGGGCGGCCCGTACATCGAGCTGCCCGGCGAAGGACAGCTCGTCCCGGCGGACGGGCGGACCTCCGTCGAGTACGCGGACGTCGTCTACTTCGACCTCGCCCTCGACTACCGGGGCGCCACCCGTATCGCGCTCTCCGCCTCCGAGGACACCTCCGCGCAGGCCGTCGAGGAGGCCACCGGCCTCTTCCAGAAGCTCGGCAAGGACGTCAGCGTCATCGGCGACGTCCCCGGCATGATCGTCGCCCGTACGGTCGCCATGCTGATCGACCTCGCCGCCGACGCCGTCGCCAGGGGCGTCGCGTCGCCCGAGGACATCGACACAGCGATGCGCCTCGGTGTGAACTATCCGCTTGGCCCCGTCGAATGGAACCGCCTCCTCGGCACGGACTGGGCGTACGACCTGCTGAAGAACCTGCACGAGTGCTGCCCGACCGGGCGCTACGCCCCGTCCCTGGCGCTCTACCGGCAGGCGTTCGCCGCCAAGGAGGAGACCGCCTCGTGACCACCGCCAAGCGCGACACGTACACCCCCGAGACGCTCCTGAGCGTGGCCGTCCGGGTCTTCAACGAGCGCGGCTACGACGGCACCTCCATGGAGCACCTCTCCAAGGCCGCCGGCATCTCCAAGTCCTCGATCTACCACCATGTCTCGGGCAAAGAAGAGCTGCTGCGGCGTGCAGTCAGCCGCGCGCTCGACGGGCTCTTCGGCGTCCTCGACGAGCCGGGTGCGGTGCGTGGGCGCGCGATCGAGCGAGTGGAGTACGTGACCCGCCGTACCGTCGAGGTCCTGACCGCCGAGCTGCCCTACGTCACGCTTCTCCTGCGCGTAAGAGGCAACACGAAGGCCGAGCGCTGGGCGCTGGAGCGGCGCCGCGAGTTCGACCACCGGGTCGCCGATCTGCTCAAGGCGGCGGTCGCGGAGGGCGATCTGCGCGCCGACGTGGACATACGGCTGGCCACCCGGCTGCTCTTCGGAATGATCAACTCCCTGGTGGAGTGGTACCGGCCGCAGGCAGCCGAAGGCGGGGCGGTTTCCGGCAGTCCCGAGGGCGATCAGCTCGCCGACACCGTCGTACGGCTCGCCTTCGACGGGCTCCGCACCAGCCGCTGAGGCATCCAGCCGCTGAGCCCACCCACCACACCCTTTACGGCTCCTGGGGGAGCCGGGTGTCCAGGTCCGTCTCCTCGAAGACCAGCAGGGTGCGCGTACTGAGCACCTCAGGTATCGACTGGATCTTCGTCAGCACGAGCTCCCGCAGTGCCCTGTTGTCCGCCGTATGCACCAGCAGCAGTACGTCGAAATCGCCGCTGACCAGCGCGATGTGCGCCGCGCCCGCCAGTGCCTGCAGCTGCTCGCGCACCGTGCGCCACGAGTTCTGCACGATCTTGAGCGTGACGTACGCCGAAGCTCCCTGACCAGCGCGTTCATGGTTCACCCGGGCGCTGAAACCGCGGATCACGCCGTCGTCGATGAGGCGGTTGATCCGCGCGTAGGCGTTGGCCCGCGACACATGTACGCGCTCGGCCACGGAACGTATCGAGGCGCGGCCGTCCGTTTGGAGCATGCGCAGGATGTCGCGGTCGATGGAGTCCAGTGGGCGCGCGGGAGTTCCCTCGCCCGCGTCGGCCATTTGTTCAGCTGCCATGTCCCCCCGCCTCGGTGTGATGGACGACCTGCCCCTATCCCAGGCTCTGCAGAACCGTTTGTCCACAGGCTGAAGGTGCCTGTAGCCAAAATGCGTCCTCGACCGAACAATCGGTAGGTGAGGCGCACCACATTGCCGTGCCCTCTTCCACCGCTCCCACGAGGAGGTGCACGCGATGAAGAAGAGCAATACGGCGGTCCAGGAGCTGCCTGACGCCGGTGCCTACATGCCTACCCCTCCCCCGGCATGGAAGCCCCGCACGGACCCCGCACCGCTGCTCCCTGACACCGAGCCGTACCGCGTGCTCGGCACCGACGCCGCCGGTCGGCTCGACGCCGGGCTGATGCGGCGGCTGTACGCGGAGCTGGTCCGGGGCCGCCGGTACAACGCGCAGGCAACGGCCCTCACCAAGCAGGGCCGCCTCGCCGTCTACCCGTCCAGCACAGGGCAGGAGGCCTGCGAGGTCGCGGCCGCCCTCGTCCTGGAGGACCGGGACTGGCTCTTCCCGAGCTACCGGGACACCCTCGCCGCCGTGGCGCGCGGGCTCGACCCCGTACAGGCGCTGACGCTGCTGCGCGGCGACTGGCACACCGGGTACGACCCGCGTGAGCAGCGCATAGCGCCGCTCTGCACCCCGCTCGCGACCCAGCTGCCGCACGCGGTGGGCCTGGCCCACGCCGCGCGCCTCAAGGGCGACGACGTGGTCGCGCTCGCGATGGTCGGCGACGGGGGTACGAGCGAGGGCGACTTCCACGAAGCGCTGAACTTCGCCGCCGTATGGCAGGCACCGGTCGTCTTCCTCGTGCAGAACAACGGCTTCGCGATCTCCGTGCCGCTGGCCAAGCAGACCGCAGCGCCCTCCCTGGCCCACAAGGCCGTCGGGTACGGCATGCCCGGCCGGCTCGTCGACGGCAACGACGCCGCCGCCGTGCACGAGGTCCTCGGCGAGGCCGTGGAGCGTGCCAGGCGCGGCGGCGGTCCGACGCTGGTCGAGGCCGTGACGTACCGCATAGAGGCCCACACGAACGCCGACGACGCGACCCGCTACCGGGGTGACGCCGAGGTCGAGACGTGGCGGGCCCACGACCCGATTCAGCTGCTGGAGCGGGAGCTCACGGAGCGCGGAATGCTTGACGACGACGGTATCCGGGAGGCGCGCGAGGCGGCCGAGACCATGGCCGCGGACCTGCGCGAGCGGATGAACGCGGACCCGGTGCTCGACCCGATGGACCTCTTCGCGCACGTCTACGCCGAGAAGACCTCCCAGCTGAGGGAGCAGGAGGCCCTGCTGCGGGCCGAGCTCGAAGCGGAAGGTGAACGATGACCACGGCAGCGAGTGCGTCGGCGGCGGGCACCGCTCTCGCCGCGAAGCCCGCGACGATGGCCCAGGCACTCGGGCGCGCACTGCGTGACGCGATGGCCGAGGACCCGTCCGTCCATGTGATGGGCGAGGACGTCGGCGCGCTGGGCGGGGTCTTCCGGGTCACCGACGGCCTCGTCAAGGAGTTCGGCGAGGACCGGTGCACGGACACGCCGCTCGCGGAGGCGGGGATCCTGGGCACGGCGGTCGGCATGGCGATGTACGGGCTGCGGCCGGTCGTCGAGATGCAGTTCGACGCGTTCGCCTACCCGGCGTTCGAGCAGCTCATCAGCCACGTCGCACGGATGCGCAACCGCACGCGCGGCGGCATGCCGATGCCGCTCGTGATCCGCGTTCCGTACGGCGGCGGGATCGGCGGGGTCGAGCACCACAGCGACTCCTCCGAGGCTTACTACATGGCGACTCCGGGGCTCCATGTCGTGACGCCGTCGACGGTCGAGGACGCGTACGGGCTGATGCGGGCGGCGATCGCGTCGGACGATCCCGTGGTCTTCCTGGAACCGAAGCGGCTCTACTGGTCGAAGGCGGCGTGGTCGCCGGACGCGCCCACCGCCGTCGAGCCCATCGGACGGGCCGTGGTGCGGCGCTCCGGGCGCAGCGCGACGCTCATCACGTACGGGCCCTCCGTGCCGGTGTGCATGGAGGCGGCGGAGGCCGCCGAGGCCGAGGGCTGGGACCTCGAAGTCGTCGACCTGCGCTCGCTGGTGCCCTTCGACGACGAGACGGTGGCCGCGTCGGTACGCCGTACCGGGCGCGCGGTCGTCGTCCACGAGTCGACCGGCTTCGGCGGGCCCGGCGGGGAGATCGCCGCCCGGGTCACCGAGCGGTGCTTCCATCACCTGGAGGCGCCGGTGCTGCGGGTCGCCGGGTTCGACATTCCGTATCCGCCGCCGATGCTGGAGCGCCACCATCTGCCCGGCGTGGACCGGGTGCTGGACGCGGTCGCGCGGCTCCAGTGGGAGGCGGACAACTGATGGCCCAGGTCCTGGAATTCAAGCTGCCGGACCTCGGCGAGGGGCTCACCGAGGCGGAGATCGTGCGCTGGCTGGTGGCTGTGGGCGACGTCGTCGCCGTCGACCAGCCGGTGGTCGAGGTCGAGACGGCCAAGGCCATGGTCGAGGTGCCGTGCCCGTACGGCGGCGTGGTGACGGCCCGCTTCGGCGAGGAAGGCACGGAACTGCCGGTCGGGTCCCCCCTGTTGACGGTCGCTGTCGGGGCTTCGGCGGCGCCTGCGGGTGCCGATGCGGGCGCCGCTTCCAGCGAGGCGGAGGGCTCGGGGAACGTCTTGGTGGGGTATGGCACGGGGGCGGCGGTGGCTCGGCGGCGGCGTATACGGCCGACCGCGCCGGCGACCGCTGCCGCGAGCGCCGCAGCCACTCCCGTAACCACCGTGCCGAGGCCCGTGGTTACGGACGAGGTGGCCGGGCCGGTGCCGGTGATTTCGCCGCTGGTGCGACGGCTGGCCCGGGAGAACGGGCTGGATCTGCGGGAGTTGAAGGGATCGGGGCCCGACGGCCTGATCCTGCGGTCCGACGTCGAGCGCGCGATGCGCGAGGCCGAGCCGGTGCCTGCTTCTGCTGCGGCTTCTGCTTCTTCGGCGACTGCCCTCGCCGGTGAACGTGTCCCGCTGCGGGGCATGCGCGGCGCCGTGGCCGACAAGCTGTCGCGCAGCCGGCGGGAGATTCCGGACGCCACCTGCTGGGTGGACGCGGACGCGACCGAGCTCATGGCGGCCCGTACGGCCATGAACATGTCGGCCGGCCCGCCGGTCTCGGTGATCGCCCTCCTCGCCCGGATCTGTACGGCTGCCCTGGCCCGCTTCCCGGAGCTCAACTCCACGGTGGACATGGCCTCCCGCGAGATCGTGCGCCTGCCCGGCGTGCACCTCGGTTTCGCCGCGCAGACGGAGCGGGGCCTGGTCGTCCCCGTCGTACGGGACGCCCATGCGCGTAACGTCGACGAGCTGAGCGCGGAATTCGCCAGGCTGACGGAGTCCGCACGGAAGGGCACGCTGACTCCGGCGGAGCTGACGGGCGGCACGTTCACGCTGAACAACTACGGGGTCTTCGGGGTCGACGGCTCCACGCCGATCATCAACCACCCGGAGGCGGCGATGCTCGGAGTCGGCCGCATCGTCCCCAAGCCGTGGGTCCACGAGGGCGAACTCGCGGTCCGCAAGGTCGTTCAGCTTTCCCTGACCTTCGACCACCGGGTGTGCGACGGCGGCACGGCGGGGGGCTTCCTGCGCTACGTGGCGGACTGCGTCGAGCACCCGACGACGCTGCTGCGCACGCTGTAACGCTCGACGGCCCTTCTTTTGCGCGTCCGTCTCCCGGGAGGGAGGCGGACGCGTTCGTTTGCCCCGGTGCTGTTGGGACTTATGAGGCCGGTGGGAGCAGATCGGCGTGGGGACCGCATACTCGGGGGATGACCGCGTATGACGCCATCGTGCTTGCCGGAGGGGCCGCCAAGCGGCTGGGCGGAGCCGACAAACCCGGAGTGCGTGTGGGCGGACGGACGCTGCTCGACCGGGTGTTGGGGGTGTGCCGCGGGGCCGGGGTGACCGTCGTCGTCGGCGGGCGGCGCGCAACGGTGCGGGCCGTCGAATGGGCCCGGGAGGCGCCGGCCGGTGGCGGACCGCTGGCCGCGCTCGACGCGGGTGTACGGCGTACCGCCGCCGAGAGCCTGCTCGTACTCTCCGCCGACCTGCCGTTCATCGGGGCTGAGACGGTCGGGCGCCTGCTCGACGCGCTGGAGGCGAGCGGGAAGGAAGCGGCCCTGCTGGTGGATGCGGACGGGCGCGATCAGCCGCTGGTCGCCGCGTACCGCGCTGAGCCGCTGCGCCGCGAGCTCGCCCTTCTCGCCACCGAGCACGGGAACCTCTCCGGGCTGCCGCTTCGGCTGCTCACACGCGAGCTGGACATGGTGCGCGTCGACGCCGGCCCTCTGGACTCTTTCGACTGCGACACCTGGGAAGACATTGCGGCAGCCCGCGCCAGGATCAGGGAGCATGGACACGTGCTGGATGAATGGATGACCGCGGTAAAGGACGAACTCGGCATCGAGCTCGATGTCGACACCGGCCTCCTGCTCGACCTCGCCCGCGACGCCGCGCACGGCGTCGCCCGGCCCGCCGCGCCGCTCACCACGTTCCTGGTCGGTTACGCGGCGGCGAAGGCGGGCGGGGACGAGCCGCAGGCCGTTGCGGAAGCGGCTCGCAAGGCTGCCGCTCTGGCGGCCCGCTGGGCGGAAGAGGGCAAGGACGAGCCCGGGCAGGACGACAAGGAAGCCGGCCGAGGGTGATCGCCCGGGACCGCGACGCGGAGGCGGCAGAGACCCGGGCCGGCGAGGTGGCCGGGGCTGAGGCCGGAGCCCGAGCCGAAGCCTCCGCCACCGGTTTCGGCGCCGCCGCCGACGCACCCGCCACCCGTGCGGAAGCCGTCGCGGAGGCCACCGGGGCGGGAGCCGACGCCCGCGCCCCCGGTCTCCACGCCCCTGCCTCCGTCGCCGGAGCCGACGCCGCCACGGGAGTGGGAGCTGGAGCCGTCGCCCATGCCGGAGACCCTGCCGCCGAAACCGGAGCCGCCGCCGATACCTCCGACGCCGGAGCCCGTTCCGCGGCCCCTGGCGGGTCCGGGGCTGCTGACGAAGACGCTGACGTCGACGAGGCGCTTGCGCTGGTCAGGGAGCAGCCCGTGGCCGCATCGGGTCGGGACGCCGTTCCTTCGCCCCAGGCGCGCGTCGGCGTCACTGCCTGGGCCGAAGCCCGCGTCGTTGCCGGCCGGGCCGGTGGTGGCGCCGCCCTCCGGGCGCGGCGCGTGCCCCTGGGTGCGGCTCTTGGCGAGGTCCTCGCCGAGCCACTCGGTGCCCTTACCGATCTGCCGTCCTTCGATACGTCGGCCATGGATGGCTGGGCGGTCGCCGGGCCGGGACCTTGGCGCGTCAAGGCAGGGAGCGGGGTGCTCGCGGGCCACGCCGCGCCCGAGCCGCTCGCCGACGGCGAAGCCGTACGGATCGCCACCGGCGCCCGCATCCCGGTCGGTGCCACCGCGGTGATCCGCAGCGAGCACGCCCGCGTGGAGGAAGCCAAGGGGCAGCTTTACGCGCAGCGCGAGGTGGTGCACGGGCAGGACATCCGGCCCCGCGGCCAGGAGTGCCGCACCGGCGACCGGCTCCTGCCTGCCGGGGCCCTTGTGACCCCCGCCGTGCTCGGGCTTGCCGCGGCCGCGGGCTACGACGAGCTCCTCACTGTCCCCCGGCCCCGCGTCGAAGTGCTCGTACTGGGCGATGAGTTGCTCAGCGCAGGGCTTCCGCACGACGGGATGGTCCGCGATGCCCTGGGCCCCCTCCTCGCCCCCTGGCTGCATGCCCTCGGCGCCGACGTCATCGGCACCCGTCGTCTCGGCGACGACGCCGACGCACTCCACCGGGCTGTCACCGGATCCGACGCCGACCTCGTCGTCACGACGGGCGGTACGGCCTCGGGCCCCGTCGACCACGTCCACCCGGTCCTGCGCAAGGCGGGCGCCGAGCTGCTGGTCGACGGTGTCGCCGTGCGCCCGGGCCACCCAATGCTGCTGGCGCGGCTGGCACAGGACCGCTACCTGGTCGGTCTGCCAGGCAACCCGCTGGCCGCCGTGTCCGGTCTCGTCACCCTCGCCGAGCCCTTCCTACGGGCCCGTGCCCAGCGGCCCGCCCCGGCGCCGTACCACTCGCCCGTACGCGACGACGTGAACGGCCACCCGCACGACACCCGCCTCGTGCCCGTCGTGCACCGATCCACCAATGGGCAGGAGACGGTGGCCGTGCCGTTGCATTTCAATGGGCCTGCCATGCTCCGTGGAATCGCCGCAGCCGACGGCCTGGCCGTCATCCCGCCCGGCGGGGCACCCGCCGGACAGCAGCTGGAAATCCTCGACCTGCCTTGGGCAGAAGGACGTTTCACGTGAAACTTCCCGGTCACGACGCGATGGCCAGGCAGGCCGACGAGCAACTCGTCACCAGCCGGATCCGGCTTCCGCGCCGCGTCATCGACACCCCTCTGCGGCAGGTCGGCAAGCGGCTGCTGATGGCGATAGGGGTCCTGGCCCTGACGGTCCTCATCGTCTACATCGACAGCGAGGGCTATCACGACAACGCCGACGAGCGGGTCGACCTCCTCGACGCCGTCTACTACGCCACCGTGACCCTCTCCACGACGGGTTACGGCGACATCGTCCCGCACAGCGATTCCGCCAGGCTCACCAATGTGCTGCTGGTGACGCCGCTGCGCGTACTTTTTCTGATCATCCTGGTCGGCACCACTCTCGAAGTTCTCACCGAACGCACCCGGGAGGAGTGGCGACTCAACCGCTGGAGGGGCCAGTTGCGCGATCACACCGTCGTCGTCGGCTTTGGTACGAAGGGCCGTTCCGCGATCCAGACCCTCTCGGCAGTGGGGCTGCGCAAAGACCAGATCGTGATCGTCGACCCGAGTGCGAAGGTCGTCGAAGCGGCCAACGCAGAGGGTTACGTGGGGGTCGTCGGCGACGCGACGCGCAGCGACGTACTGCTCCGTGCCGAACTCCAGCGGGCCCGCCAGATCGTCATCGCCACGCAGCGCGACGACACGGCGGTCCTCGTCACGCTCACCGCACGCCAGCTCAACAGGGGCGCGAAGATCGTCGCCGCCGTCCGCGAGGAGGAGAACGCGCCGCTGCTCCGCCAGTCCGGCGCCGACGCCGTCATCACCAGCGCCAGCGCGGCCGGCCGGCTCCTCGGCCTGTCCGTGCTCAGCCCCAGCGCCGGCACCGTGATGGAGGACCTGATCCAGCAGGGCAGCGGCCTCGACCTCATCGAGCGGCCGGTCATAAAGGCCGAGGTCGGACGCAGCGTGCGGGAGACCGATGACCTGGTGGTGAGCGTCCTGCGCGGACACCGGCTGCTCGGTTACGACGACCCGGAGGCCAGCCCGCTCCAGCTGACGGACCGGGTGATCTCCATCGTGCGTGTATCGCCCGGCACGGCGATCGGTGGCGATCTTCGGATGACGGTGAAGGACTAGAGCGGCAGGGCGCGGAGTAGCCTCGCGGCCATGCATGCGATCACGATCCCTGAACCCGGTGGCCCCGAGGCACTCGTGTGGGCGGAGGTCCCTGACCCGTTGCCCGGCGAGGGAGAAGTCCTCGTCGAGGTCGCCGCGAGCGCCGTCAACCGCGCCGACCTGCTGCAACGCCAGGGCTTCTACGACGCGCCGCCCGGCGCGTCCCCGTACCCCGGCCTCGAATGCTCCGGCCGTATCGCGGCGCTGGGCCCCGGGGTTTCCGGCTGGGCGGTCGGCGACGAGGTGTGCGCGCTGCTGAGCGGCGGAGGGTACGCCGAGAAGGTCGCCGTACCGGTGGGGCAGCTGCTGCCCCTCCCCGACGGCATAGACCTCGTCACGGCGGCGTCCCTGCCCGAGGTGACGTCGACGGTCTGGTCGAACGTCTTCATGATCGCCCACCTGCGGCCCGGTGAGACGCTGCTGGTGCACGGCGGGGCGAGCGGCATCGGCACGATGGCCATCCAGCTCGCCAAGGCGGTCGGGGCGCGGGTCGCGGTCACCGCAGGCGGTCAGGACAAGCTGGCCCGCTGCGCGGAGCTGGGCGCGGACATCCTCATCGACTACCGCGAGCAGGACTTCGTACAGGAACTCCGCAAGGCCACGGACGGCTACGGCGCGGACGTCATCCTCGACATCATCGGCGCGAAGTACCTGGACGGGAACGTGAAGGCGCTCGCCGTCAACGGGCGCCTCACGATCATCGGCCTCCAGGGCGGGGTGAAGGGCGAGCTGAACCTGAGCGCGCTGCTGAAGAAGCGCGCCGCGATCACGGCGACGACGCTGCGGGCACGCCCGCTGGGCGAGAAGGCGGCGATCGTCGCCGCGGTCCGGGAGCATGTGTGGCCGCTGATCGGCACGGGCCGCGTACACCCCGTGGTGGACCGGATCCTGCCGATGTCCGAGGCCGCGGAGGCCCACAGGGCGCTGGCCGCAGGCGAGCACGTCGGCAAAATCCTGCTGGCCACAAGCTGAGCCGGCGAGCAAGTAAGCAAGCGAGCAAGCGAGAGGCCCTCCCCGCCGGACAGCGGGGAGGGCCTCTCGTCGTACGTGTGTCTCTATGCGTGGAGGGCAGGGCGCTTAAAGGTACGGACCCGAGCGCACCGGACCGTGCCCGTCGTCATGGCCGTCGTCCTCGTGGCTCACGCCAGGCGGAAGCGCCCGGCGCATCTGCTCCAACTGCGCCCGTGCAGCCATCTGCTGGGCGAACAGCGCGGTCTGGATGCCGTGGAAGAGACCTTCGAGCCAGCCGACCAGCTGGGCCTGCGCGATGCGCAGTTCCGCCTCGGACGGGATCGCCTCGTCGGTGAAGGGCAGGGAGAGCCGCTCCAACTCCTCGACCAGCTCGGGCGCAAGCCCGTCTTCCAGCTCCTTCACCGAGCTGGCGTGGATGTCCTTGAGCCGTACCCGGCTCGCCTCGTCCAGAGGAGCCGCCCGGACCTCCTCCAGGAGCTGCTTGATCATGCTGCCGATGCGCATGACCTTTGCGGGCTGTTCGACCATGTCCGTCACTGGCACCTCGCGCGACTCGTCGTCACCGCCGCCGAGAGCCATTCCGTCCTGTCCCACGACAAGAATCTGGGGGTTCTCCTGCGACCGTTCACTCCTCGGCATCTCCATGCCGCCATTCTCTCGTACACCGGCGTCACAACACGGTGTGCCCCCGTACAGAGGTGATCCACCCTGTACGGGGGCACGGGAAAGCATTCGCTCAGATGAGCGCTATCCCGCCGCGCGCCGCGCCACCGCGGTACGGGACCTGGTGACCAGCGCCGCCAGCAGCGCCGCGCCCACGGGTACGGCGACGAGCAGGGCCGCGAGGGTCTCCCAGGGGACGACGATCGGGACGTACGGCAGGTCGCGCACGCCGCCCATGCCCTGGTCCAGTGCCTCCTCGTACCACTTCAGCTGTGCCCGTTCCTCGGTCAGCCGCAGTCCGACCGCGGGCAGTACGCCCGCCGCCGAGCCGAGGACCACGCCCATCGCGGCAACTACTCCGCACTGGAAACCGCTCAGCGTCCTGCGCACCCGCGGAGGTGCGCCGACCGCCGCGAGGGTCTTCAGATCGGGCTCGGCGTCGGTCTGGGCGAGGCCCGTCGCGATGCCGGCCGCGCCGATGGTGACCAGTCCGGCGAAGACGGTGAGGGCCAGCAGGACGATGCTGTTTTCGCTGGTGTAGCCCTTTTCGAGGTACAGACCGCCATCGGCGCCCAGCGCGTCGAGCGCCCCGTCGAGCTCCTGGCGCTGCGTGTCGCTCGGCAGCTTGTCCGTCGAGAAGTACGCACCGTACGGGGCGGTGGTGAGCCCGGCGGCCTTCGCGGCCTCGCGCGGCAGGATGACCTTCACGCCGTACGCCTTGACCGATGCGGCGGTCTGGTGGACGGCGAACGACTTGACCGCGCCGGGTGCGTCCTTGCCGTCCTGGGCGAGGAGATCCGCCTTCTCGACGTCGGTGATCACCTTGATGCCGATCTTCCCCTTCACGACATTGCGCCGGTCGAAGGAGACGGCCTTGCCGCTCTTGAGGGCATTGACGGCCCCCGGATCGTCGATGGCGAGGACCGCGAGCAGCTTCTCGTCGGCGATGAGGGTGTCCTGCTCGGCGTAGTGCCCGTTCTCCTCGCAGCGCCAGTCCTTGGCCAGCTTGCGGCGCTCCGCCGCCGAGAAGTCGTCCATGTCGGTCGACGTCCACAGGGGGCAGCGGTTGGCCTTGGGCGTGAAGATCTCGTACCGCCCGCAGCTCTTTCGGCTGCTGTACGGCTCGCAGTTGGCGTCGCCCACGACGATCCTGTCCACATCGGCGCGTACGTCGACGGGGAAGTGTTTCTGGACGGCCGCGCGTACGGCCGGGACATCGCGGCCGCCGCCCTCGGTGTTCAGGATGGTCACCGCCCCGTGCGGCAGCGCCGCCTGGTACTCGGTGCGCCGCTGGAGGTCGTCGCTCGCGGCGTACGTCGCCACCGCGACCGTGCCCGCGACAGCGGCCAGCACCGCGGCGACGGCGGGGGCCGTACGGCCCCGGTTGCGTACGGCGTCGCGCAGGGCGAGGCGCGGGGACAGCGGCAGATGGCCGCCCAGCCGGCCGAAGAGGCCGACCAGCGCGGGGGTGAGCGCGACGACGCCCAGCTCGGCAAGGGCGCTGCCGCCCGCGACGATGGTGACGCTGTCGGTCGCCGTGGCTCCGTACAGGACGATGGCGACGCCCAGGCCGGTGGCGATCAGGCCGATGACGGGCAGGACGCGGCTGGACCGGCGTACACCGCGACGGCCGGTCAGCGAGGCCAGCACGGTCTGCCGGGACGAGGTGATGGCCGGGACGATCGCGGCGAGCAGGCCGGTGAGAACGGCGAGCAGGCCGATGCCGAACAGTTCCAGCGGGCGGATGTCGAAGCTGCCGAACCGCTTGCCCATGTAGCCCTCGAGCAGCGGCCGCAGCGCGAAGGTGAGGAGCACGCCGAGCAGCGTTCCGACGACGGCCGCGGCGACGCCGATGACCAGGCCGCCGGAGAGCACGATGGCGCGGATGTGGCGCCGGTCGCCGCCGTTGGCGCCGACCAGGCCGAGCTGACGGCGGGAGCGCCGGGCGCCGACCGCGAACGCGGGTCCGGCCAGCAGGCAGATCTCCAGCATGGCGAGGCCCACGACGGTGCCGACTGCGGCGAGCGCCGCGGCCTTGGAGGCCGCGCTCTCCTCGTAGTCACCCCAGCCCTCCAGCTTGTAGAGCGGCACCTCGGAGTCGGCAGGCGGGTTGAGGGCCACGGTCCGCGAAACCACGGCGATACCGCGGGTGTTGGCCTTCTTGACCATGTTCCACGTGAAACCGTCGCCGCCGACCGAGACCAGGTATGTGGTGCTGGTCTCCGTGCCGTTGAGGCCGTCGGCCTTCAGCGCCTTGTCGAGCGGTGCCAGGAATGTGCCGGGTGGTGCGTTGACCTCGTCGGCCTTCAGCGAGTCGGGGAGTTCGTACGCGCCGACGATCCGGAATTCGGTGTCGAGCCCGCGAGCGGCGAGCGTGGAGCCGACCTTCAGGCCGCTGGATTCCAGGAAGTGGGTGGTCGCCGCGACTTCGCCGGCCTTCTCGGGGAAGCGGCCCTGGTCGAGGGTCATGATGCCCCTGGCCATGGGGTTGTTCGCGTCCAGCTCACGGATCGTGGTGTTGAGCAGGCCGTGCTCGGTACGGAGCTTTCCGCTGCCGTTGGAGTCCTTGAGCGTCTTCGCGCCGGCGGGGATTGCCGCCGGGATGTCACCGCTCCCGCTCGGCCAGACCTGGTCCTCGAAGTCCTTCACCGGCGCGTTGCTGATGCCGTCGGGGGCCTGGTAGATCGGCTCGCCGCCCATGCCGGGGTCGGTCATCCGGGCATCGGCCGCGCCCAGTTGGCGCTCCAGCTGCTGCTCGGTGGAGAGCTCGGCGCTGCGCAGCGTCAGATCGACGGCGCTCACACCGAGGATCGGCAGAGCGATCATGGCGAGTACGAGGGAACTGCGTCCCTTGAAGCGCCAGGCGTCGCGGCGGGCGATGCGCACCGCCGCCACCCATGAGTTGTACCAACGGTTCACTGTGCGGCCGCCTGCCTCGAGAGCAGCGAGTCGGCCTGGCTGCGCAGGGTCTCGTCGACGACGGAGCCGTCACGCAGGAAGACGACCCGGTCGGCCCAGGCCGCGAAGCGCGGTTCGTGGGTGACGAGGATGCCCGCCGCGCCCGCGTTGCAACGGGCGCGCAGCAGGGCGAGTACGGACTCGCCCGTCTCGGAGTCCAGGGCGCCGGTCGGTTCGTCGGCGAGGACGAGGCGGCGGTCGCCGACCAGGGCGCGGGCGATGGCGACGCGTTGCTGCTGGCCGCCGGACATCTCGTCCGGGAAGCGGTCGGCGAGCTCGCCGAGGCCCATCTCCTCCAGCGCTGCGACGGCCGTGACGCGGGCCTTGCGCGCGGATATGCCGTCCAGCTCGCGCGGCAGGGCGACGTTCTCGGCGGCGGTCAGGGCCGGGATGAGGTTGTAGTCCTGGAAGACGTAGCCGATGCTGCGGCGGCGCAGCGTGGCGAGCTCCTTGCGGCCGGCGGTCGTGATGTCCGTACCTTCGACGACGACCCGCCCGGAGGTGGGGCTGTCGAGGCCGCCCGCGATGGTGAGCAGCGTGGACTTGCCGGAGCCCGACGGGCCCATGACGGCAACGAGTTCACCGGGGAACACGGAGAGGTTGACGCCGCGCAGGGCGTGCACTTCGGTGGCGCCGCTGCCGTGGACGCGGGTCAGCTGCTCAAGTTGCAGCACAGGCTGCTGTGACTGGTCGGGCATGGAGAAAGTCCCCCTGGGATGGGTGGTCGTGCGCCGCGCTTATCGCCGTGCGCTGCGAGCGGTTGAGGCAGTACGGGCGGTACGTGATTCGGTACCGCCGACAGGGTCTGCCGGGTCTGTGGGTGCACCAGATGCGGGAGGTGCGGGAGATACAGCAGGTGCAGCAGGTGCGGCCGGAGCGTTCGCGGCCCTGCGCGCGGCCGCCGCGGAGAGCCGGGCCAGCCGGGATTCGGAGTGGTCGAGCCAGCGTGCCTCGGCCTCCGTCTGGAAGATCAGCTGTTCCAGTACGAGCAGCCAGGCGACGTCGTCGCGCCCCTCATCGCCGCCGCCGTCACCGCTTTCGACGGCGACCAGGGCCTGGGCCTTCAGGCGCGTGTAGTCCTGCATCGCCTTGAGGGTGGCGTGGCGCTGCGCCTGGATGACGGCCCGGATGTCGACGCCGGGGGCACCGACGGCCATGGCGAGCTTGATGGCCAGCTCGTCGCGGGGCGGACTGGTGCGGTCGACGGGCCTCTCGAACCAGCTCCTCAGCTCGCCCCGGCCCACCTCGGTGATCGCGTACAGCGCGTGTCCCGCGTCGTCCTCGCCGTCCTGGGCGACCATGCCGTCGCGTTCCAGGCGGCTGAGGGTCGTATAGACCTGGCCGACGTTGAGCGGCCACGTCGCGCCGGTGCGCGACTCGAACTCGGTACGGAGCTGGGAGCCGTAACGGGGGCCGTGCTCAAGAAGGGCGAGTAGCCCGTGACGGATCGACATACTGAGTATGTATACCGGGTATGCCGCCGAGGGCAACCGACCTGAGACGGACGTCGCGCATAGGCCTTGAGGGGGACGTGCGCCTCAGTTACGCCGCAACCTCAGCCCC
Organism: Streptomyces sp. ISL-98; assembly: GCF_018614055.1. Taxonomy (GTDB): domain Bacteria; phylum Actinomycetota; class Actinomycetes; order Streptomycetales; family Streptomycetaceae; genus Streptomyces; species Streptomyces spiramyceticus. Next base: position 66,691 of record NZ_JAGGPB010000016.1, on the reverse strand, counting down.
AGAAACCCCACTCCGAGCCCCACCAGCACCACCCCCGCGCCCAGCGGCAGCACATGGATGCCCAGCGGTTCGGTCTCCTCCATGGCCTGGTCGGAGGCCTTGGGCGCGGCGTCGTCCGAGGGTGGGGAGGGCGAGGCGACCGGCCCCTGTACGTGCTCCTCCCCGGCCTCTTCGTGTACGGGCGGAGGCTTGGGCGCGTACGACTTACGGGGGGTGCCAGAGGCGCTCCCGGACGCCGACGCCGACGCGGAGGCAGAAGCGGACGAGGACGCGGATGCGGAGGGACCGGACGTATCGCCCGGGCTGCCCGAAGGGCTCGCGCTCGCACTGGGCGATTCCGGCTCCTCAGTGGCCGGCGCACTCCCGCCGGGTGTCGCCGACCCGGGCGCACTGTCCCCCGGGTCCCTCCCCGGCCGCGTACGCCCCTCTCCGGCAGGCCGCCCCGCCAGGCTGCCGGAAGGAGCCGGTACGGACGCGAAGGGGCGCTCAGGGGCGCTGAACCCCGGCTGCGGCTGGAAGCTGGGCCTGGGCTCGACGGCGTACTCCCCGCCGGGTGTGGGTTCGACGGCGTACGCCCCGCCGGGCAGGGGCTCGATGCCGTGGGTCCCGCCGGGCGTGGGCTCGGCGGCGTACGCCGCACACGGCGGCAACATCAGCACGCCCATCACCCCCACTGCCACCACCTGGACCGTCCCACGCCGTGGGCGGAGCCTAGGAGCCATGGGATGCCGCCTCCCGTACTCGCCGAGATACCAGGATCAGGTTCACATAACGGCATATTTCCGGCACGCTGAGTCACACGAAAGGGGGCCCGCCGCGCGATATGCGCAGTGGGCCCCGATCCTCGGGCTCAAACGTGTTCTAGTCCTGCGGCGCGTCGCCCGTGGAGATCTCCACCTCGACCGTGAAGTCGTCCGGGTCGACGTCCGAGCCGCTCTTCGGGTACTGGTTGACCACAAGGTCCTCGCCCCAGGTGGGGTCGTCGACCTTGGTCTCCTTGATCTGCCAGCCCGCCGCCTGGAGACAGGCCTTGACGGAAAGGATGTCCTTGTAGAGGAAGCTCGGCACCACGACCTTCTCCGGGTCCGTGGCGGACTCGCGACCCGGGGAGCATTCGGTGGTCTTCATCGTCCTGGTGCGGTCCGGGCCCTTGTGGTCCTCGGAATCGGTGTCCGTCTCGGTCTGACTCGTCTCACCGGTGCCGTTGGCCTCGGTGTTGTTGTCGTCAGGGTCCTTGTCCATCGAGATCGCCGCGATCAGACCGCCGAGCGCCAGCAGCACGACCGCGATCGCGCCCACGATCACCGGCATGTTGTTACGGCTGCCACCGCCGCCCCCGCCGTGACCGGCCGAAGTGGGCGACATGGTGTACGGCGGCGGAGTCTGCGCACCCTGCATGCCAGAGCCCTGCATGCCGCCCTGCACGCCGCCGCCCTGCATCCCGTGCGTCGCGTACGGCATCGGCGCCGGAGTCGGGTAGCCGTACCCCTGCGAAGGAGCGGGAGTCGGCGCCGGCGTCGGCGGACCGTACGGGCCCGGCGTCGGCTGGTACGGGCTCTGGACGGCGCCCGGCTGGGGGTGGCCCGTCTGGTCGACCGGCGGGAAGACCGCCGAACCGACCCCGGAGCCGCTCTGCGCAGGGCCCCCGGCGACGATCATCGGCGCCGCGCCCGTCTGGCCCGACCCGGACACCCGCGCGCACTCGTCGCGCATCGCCGCAGCGCTCGGAAAACGCTCGTTCGGGTTCTTCTTCAGCGCCCGCGCGACCAGCGCGTCGACCGCCGGCGGAATCGACCGGTTGATCGAGGAAGGAGCCACCGGCTCCTCCTGGACGTGCGCATATGCGATGGCGAGCGGCGAATCCGCGTCGAACGGCAGCCGCCCCGTGACCAGTTGGAAGAGCATGATGCCGACCGAGTAGAGGTCGGAGCGCGCGTCGACGCCGCGCCCCAGCGCCTGCTCGGGGGAGAGGTACTGCGGCGTACCGACGACCATGCCGGTCTGCGTCATCGACGTGACACCGGACTGCATGGCGCGCGCGATGCCGAAGTCCATGACCTTGACGACGTTGCGCTTGTTCATCATGACGTTGCCGGGCTTGATGTCGCGGTGGACCAGGCCCATTTCGTGGCTGGTCTCCAGCGCCGCCAGCACGTCCGCCGTGATCTTCAGTGCCTTGTCGGCCGGCATCGCGCCGTACTGCGCGATGTCCGCCTGGAGTACGGAGCCGAGCGGCTGCCCCTCGACGTACTCCATGACGATGTACGGCATCAGCGCGCCGTCGAGCTCGTCCTCGCCCGTGTCGAAGACGGAGACGATGTTGGTGTGGGAGAGCTTGGCGACCGCCTGCGCCTCGCGCCGGAACCGTTCGCGGAACGACTGCTCCCGCCCCAGCTCCGTGTGCAGCGTCTTGATGGCCACCTGGCGGTCCAGCGCGGAGTCGTACGCGAGGTACACCGACGCCATTCCGCCTTCACCGAGCAGGTCGCGCAGTTGGTACCGCCCGCCCGCGACCGAGCCGCCCGCGTAGCGGCCCTGTCCGCCGTCCTGGCTCATTACTGTGCTTCCCCCTCAGCGCAAGATTTACGGGCCAAGTCTGCCCGAGGGCACTGACACGTCAAGCGCGGTGCCCGTTCCGTGACCGTACGCGCAAGAAGCGTCGCGGAAGCGTTACAGCACGGGTCCGGAATTTGCATGGGTACATCGGCAACGGGTTTGATGGCCGGTCCATCTCGAACCGGAGCGTCGCGCGGAGGCTGTAGCGTGGCGTGGCGGAGCACCTAGGCCCACCAATTGGCCCAACAGGACCGACTGGGGCCCCCAGGACCACCGCAGACGCGGACAGAAACGACGGCGAGGACTGATGGCACCCGAACCCGAACCCGAGGGAAACGGCGGCGGTGTGTCGGACGCGCCTGAAGCGTGGGGTATGGGCGGATTGGTCGGTGATGGCCGCTACCGGCTGACGCACCGCCTCGGCCGCGGCGGCATGGCGGAGGTCTTCGCCGCCGAAGACGTACGGCTCGGCCGCACCGTCGCCGTGAAGTTGCTGCGCTCCGACCTCGCCGAGGACCCGGTCTCCAAGGCCCGCTTCACGCGTGAGGCACAGTCGGTCGCCGGGCTCAACCACCACTCCGTCGTCGCCGTGTACGACTCCGGCGAGGACCAGGTCGGCCCGAGCGTTGTCCCCTACATCGTGATGGAGCTCGTCGAGGGCCGCACGATCCGCGAGCTGCTGCAGAACGCGGAGGCCCCCGGCCCCGAGCAGGCGCTGATCATCGTCTCCGGCGTCCTCGAAGCGCTCGCGTACAGCCACCAGCACGGCATCGTGCACCGCGACATCAAGCCCGCGAACGTGATCATCACGCACAGCGGCGCCGTCAAGGTCATGGACTTCGGCATCGCCCGTGCCCTGCACGGCGCGCAGTCGACGATGACGCAGACCGGCATGGTCATGGGAACGCCTCAGTACCTCTCCCCGGAGCAGGCGCTGGGCAAGGCCGTCGACCACCGTTCCGACCTGTACGCGACCGGCTGTCTGCTGTACGAGCTGCTTGCTCTGCGGCCGCCTTTCACTGGTGAGACACCGTTGTCGGTGGTCTACCAGCACGTCCAGGACATCCCCGTTCCGCCGTCCGAAATGTCGGACGTGGCGCCGCCCGAGCTCGACGGGCTCGTCATGCGCTCCCTCGCGAAGGACCCGGACGACCGGTTCCAGAGCGCCGAGGAGATGCGCGGCCTGGTCCAGTACGGCCTGTCGATGCTCCAGGAGCAGGGCAGCCACACCGGCGTGTGGAACACCGGCCCCGTGGAGATGCACGAGGGCGGTGCCACCCCCGCCGGCGGCACGTACGCGACCACGGCCCTCGGCCACCCGAACCACGGCGAGACCTCCCAGATGCGGGCGGGCGGCGCGATGCTGCCGCCGATGAACCCGGACGACGGGGCGTACGACGGCGGGCACGGCGGCGGCAGGGGCGGCCGCGGCAAGATGTGGATCTTCGCGGTGCTCGCGATCATCGCGATCGCCGCCGGTGTCGCTTTCGCACTGGACCGGGCGGGCAGCACCGGAACGAAGAACGACAAGGACGACACCCAGACGGTCTCCCCCAGCCCGACCAAGTCGGACAAGAAGTCCCCGACGCCCTCGGACGACGAGACCTCCGCGGACACCGACCCGGGCACGTCGACCGGCGGCCATCAGCAGCCGAGCTACACCCCCTCGTACACCCCGTCGTACACGCCCAGCAGTACGCCGTCCGGCACGCCCAGCGACACACCGTCGACGCCGACGGAGACCGACCCGGGCACCACCGACGGTGGCAGCACCACCGAGGGCGGTACGGACGACGGTGGCACGGACGTCGGTGGCACGGACGACGGCGGCACGGACACGGGCGGCACGGACACCGGTGGTACGGACACCGGTGGTACGGACACCGGCGGCACGGACACCGGTGGTACGGACGCGGGCGGCACGGACGCGGGCGGCACCGCGCCCTGACACCGGGCGGGACGCCGGGAGCGCCGACGGGAGGCGGCTACGCCGCGAACGCCTCGCACACCGCCTCGTACTCCCTCGTCCACCAGACCGCCAGGGCCGACGCCGCAGGAAACTGCGGGTCGGCCCTTTGGTCGTGCAGCTGGTAGCGCCAGCGCAGTATCCAGAAGTCGTTGAGCCGCTCCCACCACACCCGGTGCACCGCGGCGGCCAGCTCCTCCGCCCCCGCCCCGGCCGCGCGCCGGTAGGCGCCCGCGTACGCCCGTACCTTCGCCAGCTCCAGCTCCCCGTCCGGCCGTACGAAAAAGATCGCCGCGGCCCGTACCGCCTCCTCCGCGCGCGGCTGTACGGCGAGCCGGTCCCAGTCGACGATCGCGGCGGGCTCGGCGCCCCGGTACAGCAGATTCAGCGGGTGGAAGTCGCCGTGCACCCACCCCGTGGCGGGCTCGTCGACCGGCGGGGGCCGCCGGTGGGCGTGCCGCTCCAGCAGGGTGCGGCGCTCCAGGAGCCGGTGTTCCGCCAGTACGTCGAAGGTGTCCCGGGGCCGCCGTCCGCGCGCCAGCGTCAGCAGCTCGTCGATCAGCGCGTACGTGTCCGCGGGGTTGGCCGAATCGGTGGGGCCGCCCGCGTCGGCGGGGTCGGTGGGGTCCGTCGCGCGGTCGACCATCACGCGGTCGAGGCAGGTGTGCACGCGTCCCAGCAGTGCCCCGAGCCGCCGGGATTCCGCCGTCGTGAGCTGCGCGCCGTCCCGGTGCCGGCCCTCGATCCAGGGGTGCAGGGCGTAGCAGCGGCCGCCGATGACCGTGACCGTGCCGCCGTCCGCGTCCTCGACGGGCGGGGCGACGGGGACGCCGAAGGCCTGGAGGTGGCGGGTGGCGCGGTGCTGGCGTCTGATCGTTTCGCGGTCGCTGTCGAGGTGGTGCTTGAGGAAGAAATCGCCGCGGGTCGTGACGAGGCGGTAGCCGTGGTTGAGCAGGCCCTGGGTCACGGGCTCGCAGGAGAGCGGTTCGCCCTTGTTCGCATAGCGGCGCAGAAGGGCGCCGACGGGCGGCGGGGGTGCGGGGGCGGAGGCCGCAGATGAGCGTGGCACCCGCCAGATGTTAGATCACAGGGCGTACTCGAACCGTCGCTCGGGGGCGCCATTCAGTGTGTGCACGGTGACGAACTGCGGCTCGATGCGCATATGGACGGGCTCGAAGAGCTCGCCGTCGACAGAATGCGGGCCCCGGCCGAACAGCTCCAGCTCGGCATGGGAGGGCTCGAAGACCTCGGCGGTGCCGGTGAACTGCACGGACCACATGTCGGCGGCACCGGAGTTGAAGTTGTCCGCCCCGTACGCCACCACGCTGCCGTTGCAGGCCTGGTGGTGGTTGAAGCCGGCGTGCGTACGCAGCAGCACACGGCCGTTCACGACGATGTGCCGGGCGACGGCCAGGAAGGGCAGGGCCCGCATGCTCGTCGCGACTCGGCCGTACGGGACGCGGCGCAGGAGTTCGATGGCGCGGAGTTCCTCGGAGGACATACGTCTAACCCTCGGCCACCGGCAGGCGGGCGGAAAAGGGACGGAAGTCCCGAATAAGGTCCCGGTTCGGTCAAGGCGGGCCGTGGATCGGCAATGGCGGGTCCGCGGCGCGGCGGTCGTCGGTGCCGTGCGTCAGCGACGCTCCTCCGCCTGCTTTCGCGCGACGTACGCCGCGGCCTGCGAGCGGCGCTCCATGCCCAGCTTGGACAGCAGACTGGAGACGTAATTCTTGATCGTCTTCTCCGCGAGGTGCAGCCGCTCGCCGATCACCCGGTTCGTCAGGCCCTCGCCGATCAGGTCGAGGATCTTGCGCTCCTGGTCGGTGAGGTTCGCGAGCCTGCTGTCGCCGCCCTTGGAGCTGTCGCCCGAGCGCAGCCGCTCCAGGACGCTCGCCGTCGCCACCGGGTCGAGCAGCGACTTGCCCGCGGCTACGTCGCGTACGGCCGCCAGCAGCTCATTTCCGCGGATCGCTTTGAGTACGTAACCCGAGGCACCGGCCATGATCGCGTCGAAAAGGGCCTCGTCGTCGGCGAACGAGGTCAGCATGAGGCATTTGATGTCCTCATTCTGTGATCTGACCTCGCGGCACACCTCCACGCCGCTTCCGTCCGGCAGCCGTACGTCGAGCACGGCGACGTCGGGACGCGTCGCAACGATCCTGACCTGCGCATCTTCGGCCGTACCGGCTTCGCCGACCACCTCGATGTCGTCCTCGACGGAGAGGAGCTCATGGACACCGCGTCGGACCACCTCGTGGTCGTCAACGAGAAATACAGTGATTTTTCCGTCTTCGTGCACGCCGTTATCGTCACACAAGAACTCTTCCCGTGCCGTAGGTCGCCGGGATAACGTGCCGTTGTTCCGGCGGCCTGCAAGGCTGTGACCAGTGGTTGTTCCCGAATTCTTCGATTTACTTGGAAATCCAAGCAAAATCGCAGGTCAAATGGGGTTTCGCAGTTATGCGAAGCACTGGGTAACGTGCTTTTGTCAGGGCGCTCGCCGGGGCACCTGTCACGCCTGTTCCAGGCCGAGTCGCACCCACCCCGTGCACGAGGACGCAAACAGGTGAGCCGCACTGGCCACCGGCAGACCCCGGGGGCCGGACAGACGGAGGAGCACGCACGTGACCGTGGAGAGCACTGCCGCGCGTAAGCCGCGACGCAGCAGCACCAAGCGCGTCAGCGCCAAGAAACCCCAGCGTTCCGAGCCGGAGCTCGTACAGCTGCTCACCCCCGAGGGCGAGCGTGTCGAGCACCCGGACTACGCGATCGACCTGACCCCGGACGAAATGCTCGGTCTGTACCGGGACATGGTTCTGACCCGTCGCTTCGACGCCGAGGCCACCTCACTCCAGCGCCAGGGCGAGCTGGGCCTGTGGGCCTCGCTGCTCGGCCAGGAGGCGGCCCAGATCGGCTCCGGCCGCGCTCTCCGTGACGACGACTACGTCTTCCCGACGTACCGCGAGCACGGTGTCGCCTGGTGCCGGGGCGTCGACCCGACCAATTTGCTGGGAATGTTCCGTGGCGTGAACCACGGTGGCTGGGACCCCAACACCAACAATTTCCATCTGTACACGATCGTCATCGGCTCGCAGACGCTGCATGCGACCGGTTACGCGATGGGTGTCGCCAAGGACGGCGCGGACTCCGCGGTCATCGCGTACTTCGGCGACGGTGCCTCCAGCCAGGGCGATGTCGCTGAATCGTTCACCTTCTCCGCGGTCTACAACGCCCCGGTCGTCTTCTTCTGCCAGAACAACCAGTGGGCGATCTCCGAGCCCACCGAGCGGCAGACCCGCGTCCCGCTCTACCAGCGCGCACAGGGCTACGGCTTCCCCGGCGTCCGCGTCGACGGCAACGACGTCCTTGCCTGCCTGGCCGTGACCCGTTCCGCACTGGAGCGGGCCCGCCGGGGCGAGGGTCCGACGCTGGTCGAGGCCTTCACGTACCGGATGGGCGCGCACACCACCTCCGACGACCCGACCAAGTACCGGGCCGACGAGGAGCGCGAGGCGTGGGAGGCGAAGGACCCGATCCTGCGCCTGCGTACGTACCTGGAGAACGAGGGCTTCGCCGACGAGGCGTTCTTCACCGAGCTCGAAGCCGAGAGCGAGACCCTCGGCAAGCGGGTCCGCGAGGCGGTGCGCGCGATGCCCGACCCGGACCAGATGGCGATCTTCGAGAACGTCTACGCGGACGGCCATGCCCTCGTCGACGAGGAGCGCGCACAGTTCGCCGAGTACCAGGCGTCCTTCGCCGAAGCCGCTTCGTCCGAGAAGGGCAACTAGTCATGTCCGTACAGAAGTTGCCGCTCGCGAAGGCGATCAACGAGTCGCTGCGCAAGGCCCTCGAAACCGACCCCAAGGTCCTCATCATGGGCGAGGACGTCGGAAAGCTCGGCGGAGTCTTCCGTGTGACGGACGGCCTCCAGAAGGACTTCGGCGAGGAGCGGGTCATCGACACCCCGCTCGCCGAGTCCGGCATCGTCGGCACGGCTATCGGTCTCGCGCTGCGCGGCTACCGGCCGGTCGTGGAGATCCAGTTCGACGGTTTCGTCTTCCCCGCGTACGACCAGATCGTCACGCAGCTCGCGAAGATGCACGCCCGCTCGCTCGGCAAGATCAAGCTGCCCGTCGTCATCCGCATTCCGTACGGCGGCGGGATCGGCGCGGTCGAGCACCACAGCGAGTCCCCGGAGGCGCTGTTCGCGCACGTCGCCGGCCTCAAGGTGGTCTCGCCGTCCAACTCGTCCGATGCGTACTGGATGATGCAGCAGGCCATCCAGAGCGACGACCCGGTGATCTTCTTCGAGCCGAAGAGGCGCTACTGGGACAAGGCCGAAGTCGACGTGGAAGCCATCCCGGGCCCGCTCCACAAGGCCCGCGTCACGCGGGCCGGGTCCGACCTGACCCTTGCGGCGTACGGTCCGATGGTGAAGGTCTGCCAGGAGGCGGCAGCGGCGGCGGAGGAGGAGGGCAAGTCCCTCGAAGTCCTCGACCTGCGGTCGATGTCCCCGATCGACTTCGACACGATCCAGACGTCGGTCGAGAAGACCGGCCGCCTGGTCGTCGTCCACGAAGCGCCGGTCTTCTACGGTTCGGGCGCGGAGATCGCCGCTCGCATCACGGAGCGGTGCTTCTACCACCTCGAGGCGCCGGTTCTGAGGGTCGGTGGCTTCCATGCGCCGTACCCGCCCGCGCGCCTGGAGGAGGAGTACTTGCCGGGACTCGACCGGGTACTCGACGCCGTCGACCGCTCGCTTGCGTACTGAGGAGAGCCGTGACGATGACTGATTCTGCGACTTCCCAGCGTTTTCGCGAGTTCAAGATGCCCGATGTGGGCGAGGGGCTCACCGAGGCCGAGATCCTCAAGTGGTACGTCCAGCCGGGCGACACCGTCACCGACGGCCAGGTGGTGTGCGAGGTCGAGACGGCGAAGGCCGCCGTCGAACTCCCCATCCCCTTCGACGGTGTCGTGCACGAGCTTCGCTTCGGCGAGGGCGTGACGGTCGATGTCGGCCAGGTGATCATTACGGTGGACGTGGCGCCGGGCACGGAGGCGCCTGCCCCCGCTCCGGCGGCGACGCCGGAGCCCGCCCCTGCTCCCTCCGCCCCCGCTGAGGAAGCCAAGCCCGCGGCCCGCCAGCCCGTGCTGGTCGGCTACGGCGTGTCCGAAGCGAGCACGAAGCGTCGTGCGCGCAAGGGCGCGGCGGCGTCCCCGGAGGCCGCCAAGGCGGCGGCCGCGGTGCAGGTGGAACTCAACGGCCACGGCGAGGCGGCGGCCGTACCCGAGTTCCGCCCGCTGGCCAAGCCCCCGGTCCGCAAGCTCGCCAAGGACCTGGGCATCGACCTGGCCACGGTCACGCCGACCGGCCGTGACGGGATCATCACCCGCGAGGACGTCCACGCGGCGGCGGCCTCCGTACAGCCTGAGCCGGTCGCGGCACCCGCCCCGGAGCCCGCCCCCGTTGCTGCGGTTGCTGCGCCGGAGCCGGCCGCTGTGACCCCGGGCGCCCGGGAGACCCGTACACCCATCAAGGGCGTACGGAAGGCGATCGCGGCGGCCATGGTGAACAGCGCGTTCACCGCGCCGCACGTCACGGAGTTCATCACCTTCGACATCACGCGCACGATGAAGCTCGTCGAAGAGCTGAAGTCCGACAAGGACATGGCGGGCCTGCGGGTCAACCCGCTGCTCCTGATCGCCAAGGCGCTCCTCGTGGCGATCAAGCGCAACCCGGCCGTCAACGCCGCCTGGGACGAGGCGAACCAGGAGATCGTGCAGAAGGAGTACGTGAACCTGGGCATCGCCGCCGCCACCCCGCGCGGCCTGATCGTCCCGAACATCAAGGACGCCCAGGCCAAGACCCTGCCGGAACTGGCCTCCGCGCTCGGCGAGTTGGTGGCGACGGCCCGCGAGGGCAAGACGTCGCCCGCGGCGATGCAGGGCGGCACGGTGACCATCACCAATGTCGGCGTCTTCGGCGTCGACACCGGTACGCCGATCCTCAACCCGGGGGAGTCCGCGATCCTCGCGGTCGGCGCGATCAAGCTCCAGCCGTGGGTCCACAAGGGCAAGGTCAAGCCCCGTCAGGTCACCACCCTCGCCCTCTCCTTCGACCACCGGCTGGTCGACGGCGAACTGGGCTCCAGGGTCCTGGCGGACACGGCGGCCATACTGGAACAGCCGAGGCGCCTGATCACCTGGGCCTGATCCGGCCTTACGTATGACAGTGCCCCGCCGGGATCCCCCGGCGGGGCACTGTCATTACGTCATCAGTCCTGCTGTGCGCCCGAGGGCAGGGTGCGCAGCTTCATGGTCGTCGTGGTGCTGGTGCCGAAGCCGTAGTTCAGCATCTTGCCGGCGTCGTTGTAGCGTTCGGTGACCGTGGTGCTGTTCAGGACGACACCGACAAGGGTCTTTGTACCGCGGGTGGCGGCGAAGACCAGGCAGGGGCCGGCCGACGTGCCGGTGCCGGTCTTGATGCCGATGGCGCCGCTGTAGGAGCCCAGCAGCTTGTTGGTGTTGTACCAGGTGTACGTGCGGGTGCCGCCGGTGCTGGTCGTCGCGGTGCTCTTGTACGACGTGGCCTTGACGACGGCGCGGAAGTTGCTGTTCTTCATCGCGTAGCGGGCGATCTTCGCCAGGTCGCGCGGGGTCGTGTAGTTGTTGCCCGTCGTCGAGATGCCGTCGAAGGAGTCGAACTTGGTGTTCGTCAGGCCGAGGGACTTGGCCTTCGCGTTCATCTTCGAGATGAAGGACGTCTTGCGTGCCGAGACGGTGGTGCCGGTGCCGAAGGCGTCGGCCAGGGCGTACGCCGCGTCGCAGCCGGACGGCAGCATCGTCCCGTACAGCAGCTGACGGACGGTCACCTTGTCGCCGGTCTTCAGATCGGCGGTGCTCGCGCCCTGCGCGGTGACGTAGTCGCGGTAGGCCTGCTTGACCGTCACCTTGCGGTTGAGGTCGACGCCGCTCGTGCTGAGGACCACGGCGGCCGTCATGATCTTCGTCGTGCTGGCCATCTGGCGCTTGGTGTCAGCGCCCTTGCTGTAGACCGTGGCGCCGGTCGCGTTGTTCAGCATGAACGCGCCCTTGGCGGTGACGGACGGCGCGGTGGCCGCCTGCGCGGGCGCGGCCAGGGGCGAGACGGTCAGCAGGGCGCCGGTGGTGACGAGGACCGCGGTGGCTCTGCGCACGCCCGAGAGGCTGGTTATCAAGGAAACGCTCCGAGTTCGCGAATGCGTTGAAAGGGGGCCACCCAGGAAAGGGCGCCCCGATACCAGACTCATGAGCGTGACGAACGGTTGTACGGCCGTAGTGCTGTTTCGCGATGCGGACGCGGCTTTCTGTTGCACCCCTGTTGTATCTAAGCTGTGCGCATGCCTGCCGCGCCCGCCGCCTCCGCCGCCCCTGTGAAGATCCCCGCCGCCGCCGAGCGCGTCTACGCGCACATCAAGAAGGCTGTCCTCGACCGCCGTTACGAAGGCGGCACCCTCCTCACCGAGGGCGACCTCGCCGAGGCCGTCGGCGTGTCCAGGACTCCGGTGCGCGAAGCGCTGCTGCGGCTGGAGGTCGAGGGGCTCATCAAGCTCTACCCGAAGAAGGGCGCCCTCGTCCTCGCCGTCTCCGCGCAGGAGATCGCCGACGTCGTCGAGACCCGGCTGCTGGTCGAGGAGTTCGCGGTACGCCGCGCCGTACCCGCATCCCCCGCCCTGATCGCCCGCCTCGAAGAGCTCCTGGAGGAGCAGAAACAGCGCGCGGAGGAAGGCGACCTCGCCGAAGTCGCCGTCACCGACCGGTGCTTCCACGCCGAGATCGTCCGGAACGCCGGCAACCAGATCCTCTCCCGGCTGTACGACCAGCTCCGCGACCGCCAGCTGCGCATGGGCGTGACCATCATGGAGGCACACCCCGACCGCATCGCCAAGAACATCACCGAGCACGCCGAGATGCTCGAAGCCATCAGGGCGGGCGACGTGGAAGCCGCCGCGCAGTGCGTACGCCGCCATGTCAGCCGGGTCAAGGTGCTGGTCAGGGGTGAGGAGCGGTGAGGGATCCCGCCGCGCCCGCCGCCTCCCTGCCCGGCGATCCACCGGGCGGCCGCCGGGCCGCCGCCGTCTGGGGCATCGGTGTCGCCGTCTACTTCGTCGCCGTCATCTTCCGTACGAGCCTGGGTGTGGCGGGCCTCGACGCCGCCGACCGGTTCGACGTCAACGCGTCCGCACTGTCGACGTTCTCGATACTTCAGCTCCTCGTGTACGCCGGGATGCAGATACCCGTCGGCCTCATGGTCGACCGCTGGGGCACGAAGAAGGTCCTGACGCTGGGCGTCGTGCTGTTCACGCTCGGGCAGCTCGGCTTCGCCTTCTCCCCCTCGTACGGCATGGCTCTCGCAGCCCGCGCCCTCCTCGGCTGCGGCGACGCGATGACCTTCATCGCCGTACTGCGGCTCGGTGCCCGCTGGTTCCCCGCCCGGCGGGGCCCGCTGATCGCGCAGGTCGCGGCGTTGTGCGGGATGGCGGGCAACCTCGTGTCGACGCTGGTCATCGCGCGGCTGCTGCACGGCGTCGGCTGGACAGCGACCTTCGGCGGCAGCGCGGCCGCCGGAGTCCTGGTCCTCGTACTGCTCCTGCTCTTCCTCAAGGACCACCCCGAAGGGCACGAGCCCGCGCCCGCCGAGCACGCCGGCGCGTCGTACGTCCGCAAGCAGATCGCCGCCTCGTGGCGCGAGCCCGGGACGCGGCTCGGGATGTGGGTCCACTTCACGACACAGTTCCCGGCGATGGTGTTCCTGCTGCTGTGGGGGATGCCGTTCCTGGTGGAGGCGCAGGGGCTGTCGCGCGGGACCGCGGGGGAGCTGCTGACCCTGGTCGTTGTGTCGAACATGGCGCTGGGCCTGGTCTTCGGGCAGGTCATCGCCCGCCACGGCGCGGCCCGCGCGCCGCTCGCGCTCGGCACGGTCGGGGCGACCGCCCTGCTGTGGGCGACGACGATTGCGTACCCGGGCGACCACGCCCCTATGTGGCTGCTGATCACGCTGTGCGCCGTGCTGGGGACCTGCGGCCCGGCGTCCATGATCGGCTTCGACTTCGCCCGCCCCGCGAACCCGCCGGAGCGCCAGGGCACGGCGTCCGGGATCGTCAACATGGGCGGCTTCACCGCCTCGATGACGACGCTGCTCGCGGTGGGCGTCCTGCTCGACGCCACCGGCGACAACTACCGGATCGCGTTCGCCTCCGTCTTTGTGCTGGAGACGCTCGGCGTCGTACAGATCCTGCGCCTGCGCACGCGGACGGCCCGCCGCGAGCGGGACCACCTGGTCGCCAGCCGCGTCGAGGCGGTACACGTCCCCGCCTGACGGCGCTGAACCACTACGGCGTGATGCGAACTGCTAGGGCGTGACGGCGAAGTTGCGCAGGATCGCGTCCGCCAGGTCGCGGTCGCCCTCGACCTTGACGCGGTCGGCGACCGTCTCGTACCGCACCCGCCCGCAGGCCAGGCGCAGATACGTCTCCCAGTCCAGGGCGATCGTCGCCAGCGGGCCCAGCGAGGGCGTGCCGTCGACGCTGCCGCGGCCTTCCCCGTCCACCCGGACCGTACGCATGAATTCGAGCGGGCCGTGAACGTCGAAGACGACAGCGGAGTTGACCGGCGCGCCCGCGTTCTTCGCGACGACCTTCGGCAGGCCGTGGACGAGGACGTCGCGGGCGACGTGCGCGCCCGGGGAGTCCAGGTTGCCGGGCACGCCGAAGGTGGCGCGCAGGTCCTGCTCGTGCACCCAGGTGTCGAACGCCCGCATCCGCAGCGCCAGTTCCAGGGTCTGCTCGGCGCCGAGCGGGGCGCGGACCATGGTGTCGGGGGCGCGGTTCTCGTTACGGAGCTGACGTGCGCGGCGGATGATCGTGTACTCGAGCTCGGAGGTCATCTCCGGCGCCGTGTGGTGGCGCCGTACGTCGACCTGCATCTCCATGTACCGGGCGAACTCCGAGGTCACGTGGTAGAGATCGCGCGGCAGCGTGTGGATCGGCCGCGGGTCGCCGAGCATCTCGCACTCCATGCCGATGATGTGCGAGACGATGTCGCGCACCGACCAGCCGGGGCATGGCGTACGGCGGTTCCACTCGCCTTCGACGAGCGGCGTCACCAGCTCGGATATGGCTTCGATGGAGTGGGTCCAGGCGTCGGCGTAGGTCTGGAGGCTGGGATGGACGGTCACGGGACCCCTCGTGCGGTTCAGTGGCGGTGGAGCTGGAGCTGGGCTTGGCTGGCTTTGGCTTGGCTGCGTGGACTTACTACTGGGCTGCGTGGGAGGTTCGCACGCTAAGTTACGCTGCCCCGTGGCACCCTGGCAGTGCTTTGGTGTGACGATCGTAGGCCCGTGTTGACGACTCGAATGCCAGGACGGTGGTAGTGTGCGCGCCTCCCTCATCCAGATCGCAGTAGACCCGGACGAACCGGTCAATTCCCGCCGCCAACGCGTGGCTTCACTCGTACGCGACCAGCGCGACGTCGGCGCCGATCTGGTGATCCTCCCCGAGCTGTGGCCCGTCGGGGCTTTCGCCTACGAGTCCTTCGCGGACGAGGCTGAGCCCGTCGAGGGCCCGACCTACGACGCGATGTCGAAGGCGGCGAGCGACGCGGGGGTGTGGCTGCACGCGGGGTCGATCGTCGAACGGGACGACCTGGACCCGGACGGTCCCCTCTACAACACCTCCCTCGTCTTCTCCCCCTCCGGCGACCTCGTCCGCACGTACCGCAAGATCCACCGCTTCGGCTTCGACAAGGGCGAGGCCGTGATGATGAGCGCGGGCGAGGACCTGGTCACGGTCAGGGCCGCGGGCCTGACCTTCGGCCTCGGCACGTGCTACGACCTGCGCTTCCCGGAGCTCTTCCGCGGCCTCGTCGACGCCGGGGCGGAAGCCTTCGTGATCCCGGCCGGCTGGCCCGCCCGCCGCCGCGCCCACTGGACGCTGCTGGCGCAGGCCCGCGCCGTCGAGAACCAGGCGTACGTCCTGGCCTGCGGCACCGCGGGCACGCACGCCGGGGTGGAACAGGCGGGGCACAGCATCGTCGTGGACCCGTGGGGCGAGGTGCTCGCCGAGGCGGGAGCGGCGGAGGAAGTCCTGACGGTCGAACTCGACCCGGCGAAGGTGACGGAGACGCGGGAACAGTTCCCGGCCCTGAAGGACCGCCGCCTGCGCCTGCCGTGACGATGGCCGCCGGACACGCCCTGGTGGAGCCCGGCCATGAACAGGGGTGGCACCCTGGGTCCATGAACGATGCGTCCCCCGCTCTGCGTCATGCCCGTGTCCGCGCCCCCGAGCTCGTCGGCAAGGGCGGCTGGCTGAATACAGGTGGCACCGACTACACCCTCGCTGACCTGCGAGGACGCATCGTGATCCTGGATTTCTGGACCTTCTGCTGCATCAACTGCCTGCATGTCCTCGACGAGCTGCGCGAGCTGGAGGAGAAGCACCGCGACACCGTGGTGATCATCGGCGTCCACTCCCCGAAGTTCGTGCACGAGGCCGAGCACCAGGCCGTCGTCGACGCCGTCGAGCGCTATGAGGTGCACCACCCGGTCCTCGACGACCCGGAGCTCGCCACCTGGAAGCAGTACGCCGTACGGGCCTGGCCCACGCTCGTCGTGATCGACCCCGAGGGTTACGTCGTCGCCCAGCACGCGGGCGAGGGGCACGCGCACGCCATCGAGAAGCTCGTCGAGGAGCTGGAGACGGCGCACGAAGCCAAGGGCACGCTGCGGCGCGGTGACGGGCCGTATGTCGCGCCCGAGCCGGTCGCCACCGATCTGCGCTTTCCCGGCAAGGCGGTGGTGCTGCCCTCCGGGAACTTCCTGGTCAGCGATACGACGCGGCACCAGCTCGTGGAGTTGGAGGGGGACGGGGAGACGGTCGTACGGCAGATCGGCCAGGGCAGCCGTGGGACGACGGACGGTTCCGCGGAGCGAGCCCGGTTCCAGGAGCCGCAGGGCCTCGCTCTGTTGCCGGACGGAACCGTGGCGGTCGCGGACACGGTGAACCACCTGATTCGGCGCTTCGACCCGGAGACCGGCACGGTGAGCACCCTGGGCGGCACAGGCTTCCAGTGGATGCAGGGCGAGCCGACCGCCGGACCGGCCCGCGAGGTGTCGCTCTCCTCGCCGTGGGACGTCGCCTGGTGGCAGGGCAAGGTGTGGATCGCGATGGCCGGCGTACACCAGCTGTGGACGTACGACCCGGACAGCGGCACCGTCGAGGTCGCCGCCGGGACGACCAACGAGGGGCTGGTGGACGGTCCTGCGGCCGAGGCGTGGTTCGCCCAGCCCTCGGGGCTCGCGGCGGACGGCGACCGGCTGTGGGTGGCCGACTCCGAGACGAGTGCGCTGCGGTACGTCGACAAGGACATGGTGGTGCACACCGCCGTCGGGACCGGTCTCTTCGACTTCGGGCACCGGGACGGAGCCGCCGGACAGGCGCTGCTCCAGCACCCGCTCGGTGTGACCGCGCTGCCGGACGGGTCGGTGGCCGTGAGCGACACGTACAACCACGCACTGCGGCGATTCGATCCGGCTACGGACGAAGTGACCACCCTGGCAACGGACTTGAGGGAGCCCAGTGGCGCCGTACTCGTCGGCGAGGACATCGTCGTCGTCGAATCCGGCCGCCACCGGCTGACCCGGCTGCGGCTGCCGGACGAAGCGGTACGGGTGGAGGCCCGGGCCCACCGCACCCAGCGGGCGGCGACGGACGTGGCCCCCGGGGAGCTTCGGCTGGACGTCATCTTCCAGGCGCCGGCCGGGCAGAAGCTGGACCTCAGGTACGGGCCCTCCACCAGGCTGCTGGTGTCGTCGACCCCGCCGGAGCTGCTGGTTTCGGGTGAGGGCGCGGGGACCGACCTGAGCCGGGAGCTGGTGCTGGCCGACGGCGTGACCGAGGGTGTCCTGCATGTCTCGGCCATGGCGGCGTCGTGCGACGACGACCCGGCCAACGAGTACCCGGCCTGCCATGTGCACCAGCAGGACTGGGGCGTCCCCGTCCGCATCACTGCGGAGGGAACGGCCCGGCTGGGTCTGGTCCTTGCCGGTATGGACGATCAGTCGTAGTGCCGGTAGCGCTCTTCGACCAGCGGCGCGTCGGCAGGTGGCAGATGTGTGGTGCGGCGCCGCTTGAGGACGCTCGTGTACACCGCGATGCCGATGATGCCGACGAGCATCATGATGAGACCGACCAGGTCGAGGTTGACGCTTTCCATCTCCCAGTCGGTGGCGAATGTGAGGATCGCCCCCACTGCGACGAGGACGATGCAGCCGCCCATGCCCATGGATCTCGCCTCCGGAGTATTGGCTGTTCCGGGCTGGTAGGTACGCGAGTACCCGGACCCGGAACAGCCATGCTTCAAGGCGCAGTTGGCGGTTCGGCCGAACCGCTCAGCTCTCCAGGAACGCCTTCATCGCGTTCGCCAGCATGTGAGGATCGTCCGCCCCGCACAGCTCACGCGCACTGTGCATGGAGAGGATCGCGACGCCGATGTCGACGGTCTGGATGCCGTGCCTCGCCGAGGTGATCGGCCCGATCGTCGTGCCGCACGGCATCGAGTTGTTCGACACGAAGTTCTGCCACGGCACGTCCGCCTTCTCGCACGCCGCCGCGAACACGGCCTGCCCGCTGCCGTCCGTCGCGTACCGCATGTTGACGTTGACCTTGAGGATCGGGCCGCCGTTGGCGCGCGGCTGATGCGTCGGGTCGTGGCGCTCCGTGTAGTTGGGGTGGACCGCGTGCCCGGTGTCGGAGGACAGACAGATCGTCCCGGCGAAGGCGCGCGCCCTGTCCTCGTAACTGCCGCCGCGTGCGAACACCGAGCGCTCCAGGACGGTGCCGAGCAGCGGCCCGTCGGCGCCCGTGTCGGACTGCGAGCCGTTCTCCTCGTGGTCGAAGGCGGCGAGCACCGGGATGTACGGGAGGGAGGCGTCGTCCGCCGCGCTGACGGCCGCCAGCGCCGCGACGCCCGCGTGCACGGACAGCAGGTTGTCCATGCGCGGACCGGCCAGCAGTTCGCGGTCACGGCCCAGGTAGGACGGGCGCTCGATGCTGTGGGCCATCAGGTCCCAGCCGGCGACCTCGCCCTCCGCGAGCCCCTCTTCCTCCTCCAGGAACCGGATCAGGTCCCCTTCGTTGACGTCGCCCAGGCCCCAGATGGGCTGCATGTGCCGCTGCCGGTCGAGCTTGAGGCCGTCGGTGTTCACCGACCGGTCCAGGTGCACGGCCAGCTGCGGCACGCGCAGCAGCGCCCGGTCGATGTTGACCAGCCGGTACGAGCCGTCGCGCAGCGTCAGCCGCCCGGCGATGCCCAGGTCCCGGTCGAGCCAGGTGTTGAGCAGCGTCCCGCCGTAGATCTCGATGGCGATCTGGCGCCAGCCCTCCGCGCCCATGTCGGGCAGCGGCTTCACATGCAGGTGCGGTGAGTCGGTGTGCGCGCCGACGATCCGGAACGGGGTGTGCGTCCCGGCGCCCTCCGGCACGTACCAGGCGACGATCGCACCGCCGCGCAGCACGAACTTGCCGCCTGCTGTGCCGTCCCAGGTGTCGGTCTCCGCGACCTGCCGGAAGCCGGCCTTCTCCAGCCTCTCGGCGGCGTTCGCCACCGCGTGATACGGCGACGGACTGGCCGCCAGGAAGGACATCAGGTCGTCGGTGTGGCCGCGGTCGAAGCGGGGGGGTGCGCTCATGGGGTTCACCCTAACGACGCGCTTGTACGGAGCGCCTCATAGTTGCGGAGGTTACAGACCGGATGCGGGCATTACAGCCCGGGCGGCCGTTCGAAGCGCCGCTGTATCGTCCGGCGCTCGCCCCGGCGCACCTGCGGAAGCATCTGCGGGGCGCCCGGCGGTCGCTGCTGCTGACGGCGCCTGCCCACACAGAACAGGCAGCCCTCGCCGGGCGGAGCGGTCGGGTCGATGGGCGACCCGGGGTGGTCGGCGCAGCCCGATGCGTTGCGCGGACGGGACAGCTCGCGGGCCACGATGAAGGCGCGGTGCAGGGTGTCGGCGAGCTCCACGAACTCCTCGGCGGGGGAGGAGACGGTGACGGAGAACGCGCGGTCGTTGACCCCCTGGAGGTAACCCTTGAGCACATCCAGCGTGTACGGCGGGTCCGGCACGGGATAGCCCAGGCGCCGCTGCTCGGCCGGTGCGGGCACGCTGCGCTCGCCGCGGCGGCGGCGGTCGTTGCACAGGAGGCAGCGGCCCCAGCCCGTCGGGGCCTCGGGGTCGATGGCGCCGTTGGGGTGCAGGGGGCAGCCGGTGTAGCTCTTGACGGGGGCGAGGTCGGCGGCCGTCTTGAAGGCGACGTACAGCGAGTCGGCGACCGGTTCGTACTCCAGCGGGTGCGAGCCGTCGTACAGGTCGCCGATCTGGTCGCCCAGCGAGCCGAGCTTTCCGCGCAGCTCATTGAGCGCGTACGGCCGGCCGGCCGGGACGGAGTAGCCCCCCCTGCGGGGTTCCATTGAGCTCATGCCAACCAGAGTCGCACGGTGCACTGACAACGGGCCGGGCACCAAGTGCCCGGCCCGTCGCCAGAGGGTTTTCCAGAGGTGGAAAGTGGGTCGGACCGCCTAGAAAGCAGCCTCGTCCAGCTCCATCAGCGACTGGTCGACCGACTCGGCCAGCGCACGCTGCACGCCCACACCCGGCAGCACGTTCGCGGCGAAGAACTTCGCGGCCGCGATCTTGCCCGTGTAGAAGGGGACGTCCTTGGCGGAGGCGTTCGGCAGCTTCTCGGCCGCCACGGCCGCGCCCTTGAGCAGCAGGTACGCGACGACGACGTCACCGGAGGCCATCAGCAGGCGGGTGGTGTTCAGGCCGACCTTGTAGATCGACTTGACGTCCTTCTCGGTGGCCGCGAGGTCGGTCAGCATCGCGCCGACGATCGCCTCCAGGTCCACGGCCGCCTTGGCGAGCGTGTCGCGGGCCTCGGCCAGGTCCTCGCCGCCGGTGCCGACCGCGAGGAACTTCTTGATGTCCTCGGCCAGCGAGTTCAGCGCCGCGCCCTGGTTGCGGACGATCTTCCGGAAGAAGTAGTCCTGGCCCTGGATGGCGGTGGTGCCCTCGTAGAGGGTGTCGATCTTCGCGTCGCGGATGTACTGCTCGATCGGGTACTCCTGGAGGTACCCGGAGCCGCCGAACGTCTGGAGCGACTGCGCCAGCTGCTCGTACGACTTCTCGGAGCCGTAGCCCTTGACGATCGGCAGCAGCAGGTCGTTCATGGCGTGCAGCGCCTTGACGTCCTCGCCCGCCGCTTCCTTGACGGCGATCTCGTCCTGGACGGACGCGGTGTACAGCACGAGGGCGCGCATGCCCTCGGCGTACGACTTCTGCGTCATCAGGGAGCGGCGCACGTCGGGGTGGTGCGTGATGGTGACCTTGGGCGCGGTCTTGTCCATGAAGTTCGCCAGGTCGGGGCCCTGGACGCGCTCCTTGGCGTACTCAAGAGCGTTCAGGTAACCCGTCGAGAGCGTCGCGATGGCCTTCGTGCCGACCATCATGCGGGCGAACTCGATGATGCGGAACATCTGGCGGATGCCGTCGTGCCTGTCACCGATCAGCCAGCCCTTGGCGGGGTGCTGGTCGCCGAAGGTCATCTCGCACGTGTTGGAGGCCTTGAGGCCCATCTTGTGCTCGACGTTCGTGGCGTAGGCGCCGTTGCGCGCGCCCAGCTCGCCGGTCTCCCAGTCGAACTCGTACTTCGGGACGAGGAAGAGGGACAGGCCCTTGGTGCCGGGTCCCGCACCCTCCGGCCGCGCCAGCACGTAGTGAAGGATGTTCTCCGACATGTCGTGCTCGCCGGACGTGATGAAGCGCTTCACGCCCTCGATGTGCCAGGAGCCGTCCTCCTGCTGGATGGCCTTCGCACGGCCCGCGCCCACGTCCGAGCCGGCGTCCGGCTCGGTGAGGACCATGGTGGAGCCCCACTGCTTGTCGACCGCTATCTGCGCGATCTTCTTCTGCGCCTCGTTGCCCTCGTTGAAGAGGACGCCGGCGAAGGCCGGGCCGGAGGAGTACATCCAGACGGCCGGGTTCGAGCCGAGGATGAGCTCGGCGTACGACCAGATCAGGGTCGCGGGGGCGGTGGTGCCGCCGATCTCCTCGGGGAGGCCGAGGTGCCAGTACTCGGAGTCCATGAAGGCCTGGTAGCTCTTCTTGAACGTGGCCGGGATCGGCGCGGTGTTGGTCTCCGGGTCGAAGACCGGCGGGGTGCGGTCGATGTCGGCGAAGGATGCGGCGAGGTCGTTCTCCGCGAGGCGGGTGAGCTCGTCGAGGATGCTCTTGGCGGTCTCGACGTCCATCTCCGCGAACGGGCCGGTGCCGTACAGCTTGTCGCGGCCGAGGACCTCGAAGAGGTTGAACTCGATGTCGCGGAGGTTCGACTTGTAGTGACCCATGGCAACGGCTCCGTTAAGGATCGGGAGGCAGGTTCCTCGTACATCTACTACTAGCAAGTAGCTACGATGATGCTACCCGTCGGTAATAAGAGCAACCCCTATCGGGCGATCTGTGACGCGTGCAATGCTCCGGCGGCCTCCCCCGGCGGGACGCACTGCGAGGGGTGACCGGGGCCGGGCAATCGGCAGATGATCGGCGTGTCCGATATGGGCATTTTCTGATAAGGGGGATGCTCGTGGACTCGACGACGAAGCCGAAAGATGGTGGCCGATGAGACCCACTCGGATCCGCTCCGCGGTGCTGTCCGCCGCGCTGGTTCTGATGCTCGCCGCAGCGTGTGGCGGCGTGGCGCAGGCTCGGACTGTCCAGGCGCCGGCGGTGCCGCCCGTGGACCGCAACTGTCTGTCTCCGGACGGAACCAACCTCAACACGTTCCCCGGGATCAGTGAACGGATCATGGGCCCTCCCGCCTGCCGGGAGGCGTTCGCGGGTGAGCAGTGGGTCCGGAGCTTCGCGAGCTGGGGTACGGCCGCAAGCTCCCGGGGTGCGCGGTACCCGGCCGGCTACACCCCCTCCGAGCCCAACCCCATGGACGACTTCCTTTCGAAACTCGAAGGTGTCCGCGTCGTCAACGACATCGGCACGGACCGGGAGGAGGCCTTCACCTTCGGTCCGGAGATCGTGCGGCGTATCGCCTTCGCCGACAGGATTCCGTTCGCCTTCTTCGCCACGTCTCCGATGCCGCCGCTCAGTGTCGGTCCGCACACGACCACGGTCTTCATGTCGCTGAGCGCGGAACACTGCGACGGGCTGGGAAGGGTACGGATCGAGAACTGCCTGCCCGGCGGCGAGTTCCGGTACACCGGAGACACGCCCATCAGGTTCTTCCCGCGCAGCGCGGGCTGAGCGATCGGGCGGCCGGCCCACGAGGGGGGTCGTACTCAGTACGCTGTTGGCCATGTACGGGTACGAGCAGAACCAGGGCGCCCAGCAGCAGTACGCCCCGCCGCAGCCCCCGCCCCAGGGCGGCTACGGGGAGCAGCCGCTCTACCCCGAGCCGTCGCCGCCCTCGCTCGCCGACGCGGTGCGCGCCTTCACCACCGGGTCGCTGTCCGCCGAGGACTTCCAGCAGATCTTCGCCACGTCGAAGGTCTACTGTCCGCGCGGCGACAACCCCGGATTCCTCGCGCTGCACAACACCCAGCAGCCGGTCATCCCGATGTTCACCTCGCTGAAGGAACTGCGCAGGTACGCGGGCAAGGAGTCCAAGTACTTCGTGATCACCGGCGCCGAGGTGATCGACCTGCTGCCCACCGGGTACGGCTTCGTCCTCGACATGGAGGGCGAGCACCGGATGGTCTTCGACGCGAAAGCGGTGGAGCAGATGGTCGACTTCGCGATGCGCCGGATGTATGGCTAGCCGCGGCTTCGCAGGCGGCTGACAGAAGCCGTTCGGACCAGTCGGGGAATATCGACCGCCTTGCAGGAAGTTCACCCTTCAACTAAGTTGAATGATGAACAACCCGAGGAGGCTGTCGTGCCCGCAGTGACCGTCGAGAACCCGCTGACCCTTCCCAGGGTCGCCGCACCCGGTGACGCCGTGGCGCGTCCCGTGCTGGCTGTCACGACCGCACCGGGCGGTCTCGAAGGGGAGGGCTTCCCGGTACGCCGTGCCTTCGCCGGCATCAACTACCAGCACCTCGATCCGTTCATCATGATGGACCAGATGGGTGAGGTGGAGTACGCCCCCGGGGAGCCCAAGGGCACCCCCTGGCACCCCCACCGCGGCTTCGAGACCGTCACCTACATCATCGACGGCATCTTCGACCACCAGGACTCCAACGGTGGGGGCGGCACCATCACCAACGGCGACACCCAGTGGATGACCGCCGGGTCCGGCATCCTCCACATCGAGGCGCCGCCGGAGGCGCTGGTCACCTCCGGCGGGCTCTTCCACGGCCTCCAGCTGTGGGTGAACCTTCCCGCCAGCGACAAGATGATGGCGCCGCGCTACCAGGACATCCGCGGTGGCAGCGTGCAGCTGCTGACCTCCCCGGACGGCGGCGCGCTGCTCCGGGTCATCGCCGGTGAGCTGGACGGCAACCAGGGCCCCGGCATCACCCACACGCCGATCACGATGATCCACGCGACGCTGGCCCCCGGGGCCGAGGTCACCCTGCCCTGGCGCGAGGACTTCAACGGTCTCGCGTACGTGCTGGCCGGGCGCGGCAGTGTCGGTGCGGAGCGCCGGCCCGTGCACACCGGCCAGACGGCCGTCTTCGGTGCGGGCTCCTCGCTGACCGTCCGCGCGGACGAGCGGCAGGACTCCAGCACCCCGGCCCTGGAAGTCGTCATCCTGGGCGGGCAGCCGATCCGCGAGCCGATGGCGCACTACGGGCCGTTCGTGATGAACAGCCACGCCGAACTGGTCCAGGCGTTTGATGACTTCAAGGCGGGGCGGCTGGGGGAGGTGCCCGCAGACGAGTCCTAGGGGACCGTACCCCGTTCCCGGCAAGGGGCTCTCGGCCAGTCAGCCACTGCTCCGCACGCGGAGCAGTGGCTGACTGGGGCTGCCACCTCGGCTGTCGGGGCGGGATGGTGAACCCGCGACCTCTCACAGAGGAAGGGCAGCCGTTCGCCGGCTGTGGTCGGGCCGACAGTTCCGCACCGCGCGTGACGCGGAGGCAAGCGTGTCAACCACATCGTCGGTCGGTACCTGCGCCGCAGGACGCGGACCACGATTGCAGACAAGAGGGCGGCGCCCACGCCGGTCCTGATGAACAGGGACTGCACCGCGTCGGCGCTCAACACCAAGTGGTGCGGCGACATCACGTAGTTGGTCAATTGCCGACCACATGCGCGCCGAACTCGTCACCGATGCCAACGAGATGGCCGGCGCCTGCCGCCGGCACGGCATCCACCGCGGCATGGACGTGTCGGCTCGAGCTACGACAACGCCCTGGCTGAGTCGTTCTGCCAGGGCTGTTCCGGTGGATGTCGTCATGCGTGTCCACGGTTGTAGACCTGCCGCCCGCGACCGGGCCGGGCGGCAGTCGGACCTCTCATCACGTCTCCACGGCACCTCTCGGGCCCGGTGACACCACCCCGGGCCACTCGATCGCCAGGGGGAGCAGTCATGCCGGGCCCGGAGGTCAGCGGGCCTCTTGCAGGACCGCGAACAACATGAAGAGGGGAGGGTCTTGGGGGAGGAGCGTGCAGCGCGGCTGCTCAGAACGCCTGACTGTTGCAGCCCATGTCCGAACCGAGGTGGTTGGGCTGCGCACCCGGGTGGCCCTCGCCGTTGAGCGCGTTGCCCAGCAGGCCGTTGATGGCGCCGATGCTGCCGAGCACGTCGATGTTCATGTCGTGCGAGCGGCACTCGATGCCCTGCGTGACGCCGAAACCGTCGTGCCCCCGCTCGTGTGCGAGGGCGGTGCCGGCGCCGAGGGAGCCGACACTGCCGAGGACGGCGCCCACGATGACGGCCTTCTGAAGCTTGCGCATTTTTTCTCCGTTGATCGAGCGGATCTGATCTGCAGCAGATCGAGTTGGGACGGTGGACAACTGCGGGGAGGCCATCAGCCGAGTCGGGGCAGACCGAGTTGACCCACGGGAGGCGCCGCGACCTGTCCGAGGCCGAGCCCCGGTACCTGCGGTGGGCCGGCCGGCGCGATCAGCGGGTTGACGAGCGGGTTCACCTGCGGGTTCACCTGCGGATTCACCTGCGGGGCGACACGCGGCGCGGGCTCCGGGTTGAAGACCTGAGGTGCGGAGACCTGCGGGGCGACCTGCGGCATGACCTGCGGCGACGTCTGCGGGGTTACCTGCGGCATGACCTGCGCCGGCTGTTGGGGGGCGGTCTGCTGCGGGGCGGCCTGCTGCGGGGCGGAGTGCTGTGGGGCGTACGGCGAGTTGGAGGCCTGCGCGGAGCCCCCCGACGAGGCCGAGGCGGAGGCGTAACCGCTCTGCTGCGGGGCGGGCGCCGGGGGAGCGGCCTGCTGCACCGGCTGGGGGTAGGACTGCGGACCGGCGGCCTGTGCGGTGCCCGCCGAACCGGACGCTGCCGTGGCCTGCGGAGCACTCTGCTGGGGTGCCGGGTACTGGGGGGCAGGCGCGGGTGCCGGGTACTGGGGGGCGGGTGCGGGTGCGGGTGCTGGGTACTGGGGCGCCGGGTACTGCGGCGCCGGGTACTGGGGCGCCGGGTACTGGGGAGCAGGCGCTGGGGCTGCGGCCTGGGGTGCTGGGTACTGAGGAGCAGGCGCCGGATTGGCGCCGCCGTACCCGACGGGAGAGTCGGCATGGCTGACGCCGACGCCGATGGCGGACAGACCGCCGGCCGCTGCTACGACGAGCGCGGCCTTATGAAGCTTTCGCATGGAACCCTCGGCCCTTCAATACCTGTGCAGGGAAATCCGTTGTATTCAGTGCAGTCTTGCGTGCGCCCGGCCTGATATTCGTACTGCGCCCTGACAGGGGCAATCCTGGGCTGTCACGTGGACTTCACGCCGGAGCCGACAGCCCCTCTCTGAATTCATGATCGCTGCCCTCTCCCAGTTGGCAACGACATTTCCTCTCGCTCGGTCACGGGATCCCAAATTCCGTCACCCGTTTGCCATCGATCGGATTACCGGTTTTGTTTCCGTCCGATGTGGCCCCGGCTGACCGGCGATTCCGCGTCGGCGCCGCTGCGCGGTAGTGTCCTGCTTGACCGCCGGGCCCGTCGCGCCGCGGGTGAGTGAGGAATTGTCGGCCCGTCAAGAACGAGTGCGAGGCCCGCACTCCTCCGTTGATGATTCACACCCTTTGGCAAATGGGTGACCACGCCCCGGCTCCCGTGACTGGGCCCGTACTTATCTCGTTCCCCACTGGGCTAGAACGATGATCCATAACAGCCGCACAGGGAAGCAAAAACAGCAACAACTGCACTGGCTCATCAGCATTTCAGTACGTTCCATGCACAGGTCAATGAAGGGCCGAGGATTCCATGCGCAAGTTTCAGCAGGTCGCGCTCGTCGTCGCAGCTGCCAGCGGTCTGTCCGCCATCGGCGCCGGTCCCGGTTTCGCCGCCGCTCCCGCTGCATACAACGGTGCTGTTCCGCCACCCGTTGGGCAGCAGGACGCCCAGGCCGCCTCGTGGACCAGCTCGCAGGCCACCGCGCACAGCAACGGCTCGCCGGCCCCGCAGCGGCAGGCGGCACCACAGCAGGGCGCCGACGTCAGCCCGCAGGTCAACCCCCAGCTGAGCCCGCAGATCAGCCCGCAGGTCTCCCCTCAGTCGGCCCCGGCCCCGGCGCAGGGTGGTACCCCGGCGAACCAGAACAACCTCTTCCACCCGGACCAGGAGTGCAGCCCGCAGTCCCTGCTCAACGCCAATGCCCCGGTTGCCCTGCTTGCCGGCGCCGAGACCCGGGGCATCAACTGCACCCAGGCCAACAGTCAGTCGAACGCCCTCGCGACCGCCCGCTAGGGCCACCGGACGGCCGGACATCGTCGCCCAGCACGGGCCCTTCGAGGATCGTCCCCCCGAAGGGCCCGCTCGTATGCGATGCGGCTTCTGGATGCTTCCGCAACAAGATCACGAAATTCCGGCGCGTCGCTGGGTGTTTTGAGGGTATTTCGTACTAACCTCCCATAACTGTACGAAGTCGATCTATTGCAGATCGAATCCACCTCACTCCACCGGAGATGACATGTACAACCTTCGCAAGGCTGCCGTCCTGGTCGCCGCCCTCGCCAGCGTCGGACTCCTGAGCGCCGGCACTGCCCACGCCGGCGGGGGTGGGCACGGCGGCAAGGGCGGCGACAAGTTCAACATCCAGCAGAGCTCCAACTGCAAGTCGCACGACCTGAACCTCGACGTCCTCGGCCAGGTCGGCATCCTCAACGGCCTGCTGGGCAGCGCGCTCAACGGCGAGGGCAACCCGGGCGCACAGGACACGCACCTCGGTTCGACCATGGGCTGCAACAACAGCGCCTTCTAGGCGCGTGTCGGTCGCATAGACGGCCGAGAGCGGGAAACTGGTCCCGGCACCGAGCCTCAGGCTCGGCGCCGGGACCCTCTTTTGTGTCGAAATGGCCATCCGATCGGCATTGTTGGCGGCGGCCGAGCCGACGGGGCCAGGTGCCGATGTCGCGATTCGCTCACGGGGCACGGTATTTCCCGACCATCGGCCAAGGTGGTGAGGATTCCCTGAATTCGGCGCGCCGCAGGGAGTTATGGGGATATTTCTTATTAGCCTCCGTAATCGTACGAAGTCGATCTATCGCAGATCGCATTCACCTCACTCCACCGGAGATGAAATGCACAAGCTCCGCAAGGCTGCCGTCCTGGTCGCTGCCCTCGGCAGCGTCGGACTCCTGAGTGCCGGCACTGCTCACGCCGACGGCGGCTGGGGTTCGGGCAAAGGCGGCAATGGTTTCAACATCGTGCAGAGCAGCACCTGCAGGTCGCACGACACCAACCTCGACGTCCTCGGTCAGGTCGGCATCCTCAACGGCCTGGGCGGCAACCTGCTGAACGGCGAGGGCAACGCCGGCGCACAGCAGACCCACATGGGCTCGACCATGGGCTGCAACAACAGCGCCTTCTAGGGCGCGTGACGGTAAGTGAGTTAGAACCTTCCTCGGTGCCCCGGCCACAGGCCGGGGCACCGAGGCTTTTATGTTGCCGGAAAGCACTGTCCCATACCGTCGAGGTACGGGACAGTTCCGGTCGAACGCACCCCAGAAAGTCGAAATGCCGGACCGGGAGCGGATCCCGGTCCGGCATTCGCCGATCGCTTCTCAGAACTCGAAGTGAGGCCGCTTGAAGCCCTTGGGCAGCGGCGCGTTGTTGGAGCAGTCCATTACCGGCCCGACCTTCTTGGACCCCGTGTTCAGCGCGTTGTCCTTGGGCCCCGGCAAGTTCGGCCGGAAGGTCGTCGAGCATTCCTGCGTCTGCTTGACGACATACCTGCCGTGCTTGTCGGTGTGGACGATCTCGCTCTTGCGGATGCAGGTGGTTTCACCCACGGCGGAGGTCTTGCAATCGCCCGGGCGTTCACCGGCGAACGCCGGCGTGGCGCCGACGTAGATTACGGCGAGACTTCCGAGGAGCCCCGAGACGGTTGCGATCTTCTGCCGACTGAACATGTGCTGCGTTCCTTTGCAATCGAGGCCCGGGCGCCTGTGCCGTTGGTCGGCGTGCGCCCGAGCCTTGGAGAAGTTCGAACTACGGGACCCAGCGCCTGACGCGTCTTCAGCTGCGTCCGGCGACGGCAATTGATGCAGCCCGGGCGCGCACCCTGGTGGGTTTGCTGCGCGTCCGGGCTGCCTTGCCGTTGAGGGTGTTGTCCAGCACACCGTTGAGCAGCCCGAGCTGATCCAGGACATGGAGGTTCAGATCGTGCGAATTGCATACGGTGTATACGGTGACGGATGTTGATGCGCCTGTTGTGGCGCTTCGAGGCGATGTGCGACGCGATGGTCCGCGAGGCGACCGATTGCTGGGCCGACCAGGGTGCGGGCTGCGGCGCGACCACCTGCGAAACGGCCTACGGGGCCCACTGTGGCGTGAAGTACGGAGCCACCCGCCCCGCGACCGCTGCGGCTACGACCGCAGCCCGCTGAAACGTGCGCATCGAGCCCTCGGCGCTTCTTTAGTGGCCTTCCGGACCACCGTGACCGTGCGGCCCGCCGTGACCGTCCTCCGGCGTGAAGCTGACACCGTTCTGCGGAGCGAACCACGGAGCCCCGTGCGGGCCGCCGTGCGGGTGACCGTGCGGGCCGCCCGAGTTGGCCACGGCGTTGGCCTGCGAGGAAGCAATCGCGGTGACCCCACCGTCGTAGCCGTCGTTGGCGAAGCTGACGCCGGCGCCGAGGGTGGACAGCCCCGCGACCGCTGCGGCTACAATCGCGGCCCGCTGAAACTTGCGCATAGTTTGACCCTTTCTTAGCTGGGCTTGACGCCCTGGCTTGACTACTTAATGTGAGCATATACACACGGAACGTAGTCATTTGGGATCTTGGGCCTCCTATGCGCGTGTCGGCTTATGGCGAGGCACCCCTCTGTCCGCCCCTCCACGGACTTGAAGGGGGATGAGGGGGCTGGTGAATGCGGCTGATCGTGGGCTCACCGTTCTCTCCTTGAAACGACGCTTCCCCGGGGCCGAGTCACGGGCGGTGAGGGGCCGTCACCCGTTTGCCCGCCGACGCGCGCCATGCGCGGTCCCGGAATGCACGGTGTCAGGGCGACCGCACATGGTGTCAGGCCGACCGCACCGATGGCCTGACGTTCCGCCCGACTTTGGCCGTATGAGCTGCGCGACCGTGCGCTCGCGTAGACGCGAAAGCAGCGGATGACCGGCCCAGGTCGTCCCGGTCCGGCCATCCGCTGCTTGAAAGGTGAGGAAGGGGTCGGAAGGTTCCGCCCGGGGCTCAGCCCAGCAGGCCAGGCAGCTCCCGACTGTCGTCACTGTTGTCGGGTGCCGTCGTGTTGGGGGCACAGGTCACCTCGGGCCCGATCCGCTTCTTCCCCTTGTTCACAAGGCCGATGACGGGCAGCGACAAGGGCTGCAGCGGCACACAGCTCTGCGTCTGGCGGACGACGAACCCGTCACCCTCGGGCGTGCTGAGGGTCCGTTGGATGCAGGTGGTGTTGCCCTGATTGTCGACAGTGCAGTTGCTCTGGGGGCCTGCGGCATACGCCTGGATGCCGCAGGTACAGGTCACGGCGAGGCTGCCAAGAAGCCCCGAGACGGCCGCGATCTTCTTCCTACTGAACATATGATGCGTTTCCTTTGTGGGGGGTGCCCCGGGCGCCGTGCGCTGCGAACCGGCCGCGCCGGGCCCTGGGGATGTCGGAGAGACGGGCTCCGGCGTCCGACCCATGTCCGGGACGTTCGGGTCCGTTTCGCTTACGAAGTGAAGGGCTGACCTGCTGAAGGCGCTGTTGCCGCAGTACATGCCCGAGCCGGTCGATGTGGCCCGGGCGCCCGCCGGGCCCTCGCTGCTGAGCGCAGTCCCCAGCCCTCCGCCGGCGTGGGCGGTACCGGTGCCGAGGAACGCGATGCTGCCGAGGGCGACTGCTGCGACGTCCACCGTGCGAAGCATGTGCGCATCGTCTTCAGCGGTTTGAACGAACGGATGCGATCTGCGATTGACCGGCTCCTCATGGCTACGGCAAGCCAATCCGAAATGCCGGCAACCGGCCATCGACGCGCCGGATTTCAGAGCCGTCGCGAACGCATGCGGGCCAGAGGAGCAGCCTCGCGCTCCGGGCGGCCACACATGAACGGGCCCCTTCGGGGGGTGACCCCGAGGGGCTCGCGGAAAGCATCCTGCACGAGTTACGCCGCCGACCTCAGTCAGAGTGAGTGAAGGCCTTGTTGTACTGGCCGCAGGTTGTGTCGAAGGTCTCGGCGAGACCGAGCGCGGCGATCGGGAGGTCGCTCGCGGCCACCGTCTGCGGACTGCACTCCTGGTAGGGGCGGTAGAGGTCGTTCACCTGCGGCCCGCCGCCGCCGTGGGCGTGGGCGGTACCGGCGGCGGCGCCGATGGCGGTCAGACCGCCGGCCGCCACCGCTGCGATCATGGCCTGCTGAAACTTACGCATGGAACCCTCGGTCCTTCATTGCATGTACGTTGAGGCTGATTGCCTACCGTGACTGAACGAACACTAGCAGTAGTCATCCGGGGTATTCCATGCCGACGGATGCAGGTGTGGGTGAACCTGCCGGCCAAGGGCAAGATGATGGCGCCGAAGTGCCAGGACATCCGCGACGCATGCAGCTGCTGATGTCTCCGGACGGCGGTGCGCTCCTGCGTGTCATCGCCGGCGAGCTGGACGGCCACCAGGGTCCCGGCATCACCCACACCCCGATCGCCATGGTTCACGCGACGCCGGCGCCGGGTGCGAGATCACGCTGCCGTGGCGTGAGGACTTCAACGGCGTCGTGTACGTACTGGCGGGGCCCGACCTGCCCCCGGGCCCCCGGACACCCTTCGGGTGCGGTCCTCAAAGCGCCCAAAGCGCCCCACGGGCCGGACTCTCACTCGGGCGGGTCCCCACCAAGGGCCCCGCCCCGGTGGGCGTGGTCGGGTGGGGACGTGGCCCCGACCCGAACACCCCTCCTACCCGACTTCGCCCGCCGCATCGCCGCCTGGTGCGCCGTCGTGCTGCTCGTCAGCGGGGTCATCGCCGTGGGGGTCGCGCTGTGCGTCACGTTTCAGGCCGCCGTAACGCCCGTACTCATCGCCATCCTCGGCACCGCGCTCCTCGGCCCCCTCCACCGCCGCCTCATCAAGATGAAGGTCCAGCGGTCGCTCGCGGCCGGGCTGACCTGTGTCGCCGTGGTCGCCGCCGTCGGCGGGGCCGGATACATCATCGTCCGCGCGCTGATCGACAGCGGCGACCAGATCATCGCCTCCGTCAAGCAGGCCGCCACCGACGTCGTCGAACGCCTCGGCGCCCGGGGGACCTCCCTGGACGACATGTCGTCCAGCCTCAAGGAACTCGTCTCCAAGTTCGGCGGAACCGCCGCCTCCGGCGTGATCACCGGGATCGGCATCGTCGGCGGCATCATGGCCACCGCCGTTCTCGCGATGCTGCTGATCTTCTTCTTCTTGCGGGACTCCGACCGCGCCGCCGGCGCCCTGCGCTCGCTCGGGCCGCCCTCCGCCGGTGACACCGTCGAGGCGGTGGCCCGGCGGGCGTACCGGGCGGTCGAGGGCTTCATGCGCGGGACCACGTTCATCGCGCTCATCGACGCCGTCTGCATCACCGTCGGGCTGCTCGTGCTCCGCGTGCCCGGCGCGGTGGGGCTCGGTGCGCTGGTCTTCATGGGGGCGTACATCCCCTACCTCGGCGCGTTCCTCTCCGGCGCCGTCGCCGTCCTCGTCGCGTTCGCCGACCGGGGATTCGCGATCGCGGTGTGGGTGCTGGCGGTGGTCCTCGCCGTACAGGTGCTGGAGGGGCACGTCCTCCAGCCTGTGATCCAGAGCCGTACGGTCCAGATGCACCCGGCGGTGGTGATGCTGGCGATCACGGCGGGGGCGTCCGTCGCCGGGATTCTCGGCATGCTGCTCGCCGTACCGGCCACCGCGGCCGCCTTCGGGGTGATCGCCGAGATCCGGTCGCGCTACGAAGCCGGGCCCGCGGAGCCGCCTACGGAACCCACAGGGTCTGCGAAACCCCCGGAAGCGCCCGCCTCGTAGAGCTCGAACCAGATGCACTTGCCGTCGCCCCTGGGGTCCACCCCCCACGTGTCCGCGAGCATCTCCATCAGCACCAGGCCGCGCCCGCTGGACGCCATCTCGCCGGGGCGCCGCCTGTGCGGCAGCTCGTCGCTGGCGTCCGCCACCTCGACCCTGAGCAGGCGCTCGCCCGGCTCGCCCGTCGCCTCGACGACCAGCAGCGCGTCGCCGTCGGTGTGGACCAGGACGTTGGTGACCATCTCGGAGACCATGAGCACGCCCGCGTCGACCTGCTCCTCGTCCGCCCAGTCGTGCAGCAGGTCCCGCAGCTGTTGCCGGGCCACAGCGACACGTTCCGGCTCGGCCTGAGCCACGGTCATCGCGGTACGCCGGGCGGGCGCGAGCAGCGTCGTCGACGAGCCCGCCCCGCAGCCGCAACCCGCGCCTTCGCGGCAGAGCAGCAGCAGTGCGATGTCGTCCTCGCGGCGGTCCACGAGGGGGCCGGTGGTGTGGTGCGAGGAGGGGCCGTGCACGGCGGCGACCAGGGCGTCGGCGAGCTTCTCCAGGTTGTCGCCCGAGTGCTCCTCCATGATCCTGCGGAGCCTGGCCCATCCGGTGTCGAGATCATGGCCGCCGGTCTCTATGAGCCCGTCCGTACAGATCATGATCGTCTCGCCGGGTTCGAGGATGAGCCGCGTCGTCGGATAGTCCGTGTCCGGGTCGATGCCCAGCGGCAGCCCGCCCGCGGTGGGCCGCACCAGCACCGTCCCGTCGCTCATCCGGACCGCCGGGTCGGGGTGGCCCGCGCGGGCGATGTCGAGGAGGCCGGTGGCGGGGTCGGCCTCGATGTAGAGGCAGGTCGCGAAGCGCGGACTGGAGTGGTCGCCGGGGCTGTAGGTGTCCGCCCCGGGAAGATCGTGCAGCCCGTGCAGGAAGCGGGAGGCCCGGGACAGGACGGCGTCGGGGCGGTGCCCCTCGGAGGCGTACGCCCGCAGCGCGATCCGGAGCTGGCCCATCAGCCCGGCCGCCCGTACGTCGTGCCCCTGTACGTCGCCGATGACCAGCGCGATGCGCCCGCTGGGCAGCGGGATCATGTCGTACCAGTCGCCGCCGACCTGGAGCCCGCCACCGGTCGGGACGTACCGCGCGGCGACCGTCATGCCGGGGATCTCCGGGCCCAGCGTCGGCATCATCGACCGCTGGAGGCCCTGCGACAGCTCGCGCTCGGTCTCGGCGGCTCCGGCCCGCGCGAGGGCCTGCGCGACCATCCTGGCGACCGTGGTCAGGACGGAGCGCTCGTCGGGGGTGAAGGCCACGGGGTGCGCGAAGCCCGCCATCCAGGCGCCCAGGGTGCTGCCGGCCACGGTCAACGGGACGAAGGCCCACGAGCGGGGGGTGCGCGGTGTGCGGGGTTCCGTGTCCGCGGCGAGGGGGCGGCCCGCGGGGTAGCGGCGGCTGTACTCCTCGGGCGACGGGAGGTAGATGGCCCGCCCGGTACGTACGACCTCGGCCGCCGGATGGTCCGTACCCAGCAGCATGTCGGCGAACGGAGGGTCTTCTCCGGGGCTGTAACCGTGCTGCCCGATGACCGTGATCCGGCCGCCCGACGAGCCGAAGACCGCGAGGCTGTCCGGCGAGAATCCGGGCATCGACAGGGACGCGGCGACCCGCAGTACCTCGGCGGTGGACCGGGCCTCGGCCAGCGCGCGGCCCGCGTCGAGCAGGAACGCCTCGCGGGAGCGGCGCCAGTCGCCGGTAATGGGTGTGTGGGCGGCGGTGCCGGGCTGGGGTTCGGCGACTTCCTGGATGGTGCCGAACAGCTGGTAGTCGCTGCCGTCGACGACCGGCTTGGAGCGGCTGCGTACGGTCCTAAGCAGCCGGCCTTCCACATCCATGATGCGGAGCCTGGCCTCGGCGAGGGTGCCTTCCGCGACCGCGAGATTCACGACCCCGTTGATCTCGTTCCAGTCGACGGGATGAAAACGGGAGCGTACGGCCGCCTCGGGCAGGCACGTCTGCTCGGCGGGCAGCCCCAGCAGCCGGGCGGCCTCCGCGTCGAGGGTGACGATCCCGGATGCGTTGTCCCAGCGCCAAAGGCCGGTCGCGACGGCGGCCAGGATCTCCTCGGTACGCATTGGTTCATCTTTACAGGTCGCGGCCGGTCCGGCCTCCGAAGGGACTTGCAAGGCCTCCGAAGGCCTTGCAAAGAAAAGGGTGTGCGGCTGGGCGGTAACCTGGGGTGGCTGTGACAACCCCGAATCCCGAAGGCTGGATGAACGACGATGCATCGGTACAGGTCCCACACCTGCGGCGAGCTCCGCGCCTCTGACGTCGCCGCAGACGTCCGGCTGAGCGGCTGGCTGCACAATCGCCGAGACCTGGGTGGCATCCTCTTCATCGATCTGCGCGATCACTACGGCATCACGCAGCTCGTCGCCCGGCCCGGCACTCCCGCGTACGAGGCCCTCGACAAGGTGAACAAGGAGTCGGTCGTCCGCGTCGACGGCAAGGTCGTCTCGCGCGGCGCCGACAACGTGAACCCCGAGCTGCCCACCGGCGAGATCGAGGTCGAGGTCTCCGCGGTCGAGCTGCTGGGAGCCGCGCAGCAGCTGCCGTTCCAGATCAACACCGACGACGGGGTGGGCGAGGAGCGGCGTCTCGAGTACCGCTTCCTCGACCTGCGCCGCGAGCGCATGCACCGCAACATCATGCTGCGTACGGCCGTCATCTCGGCCATCCGGCACAAGATGACGGCGCTGGGCTTCAACGAGATGGCGACCCCGATCCTGACGGCGACGTCCCCCGAGGGCGCCCGCGACTTCGTGGTGCCGTCCCGCCTGAACCCGGGCAAGTTCTACGCGCTGCCGCAGGCGCCGCAGCAGTTCAAGCAGCTGCTGATGATCTCGGGCTTCGACCGCTACTTCCAGATCGCGCCGTGCTTCCGCGACGAGGACGCCCGCGCCGACCGCTCGCCGGGCGAGTTCTACCAGCTCGACGTGGAGATGAGCTTCGTCGAGCAGGAGGACGTCTTCCAGCCGATCGAGAAGCTGATGACCCAGCTCTTCGAGGAGTTCGGCAACGGCCGCCACGTCACATCGCCGTTCCCGCGGATCCCGTTCCGCGAGGCGATCATGAAGTACGGCAACGACAAGCCGGACCTGCGCGCCCAGCTCGAACTCGTCGACATCTCGGACGTGTTCGAGGGCTCGGAGTTCAAGGCCTTCGCGGGCAAGCACGTCCGCGCGCTGCCCGTGCCGGACACGGCGGGCCAGTCGCGGAAGTTCTTCGACGGCCTCGGCGACTACGCCGTCGAGCACGGCGCGAAGGGCCTGGCCTGGGTGCGCGTCGGCGAGAAGGGCGAACTGACCGGCCCGATCGCCAAGTTCCTCACCGAGGAGAACGTCAAGGTCCTCACCGAGCGTCTGTCGCTGGCCCCCGGCCACGCGATCTTCTTCGGCGCGGGCGAGTTCGACGAGGTCTCCAAGATCATGTCGGCGGTCCGTGTCGAGGCCGCCAAGCGCGCCGGTCACTTCGAGGAGGGCGTCTTCCGGTTCTGCTGGATCGTCGACTTCCCGATGTACGAGGCGGACGAGGACACCGGGAAGATCGACTTCTCGCACAACCCGTTCTCCATGCCGCAGGGCGGCCTGGAGGCCCTTGAGACCCAGGACCCGCTGGACATTCTGGGCTGGCAGTACGACATCGTCTGCAACGGTGTCGAGCTGTCCTCCGGTGCCATCCGGAACCACGAGCCCGAGATCATGTTCAAGGCGTTCGAGATCGCGGGCTACTCGAAGGAGACCGTCGAGCGCGAGTTCGCGGGCATGCTCCGCGCCTTCCAGTTCGGCGCCCCGCCGCACGGCGGCATCGCCCCGGGCATCGACCGCATCGTGATGCTGCTGGCCGACGAGCCGAACATCCGCGAGACGATCGCCTTCCCGCTCAACGGCAACGCGCAGGACCTGATGATGGGTGCGCCGACCGTGCTGGAAGAGGCGCGTCTGCGGGAGCTGAACATCTCGCTGCGCAAGCCGCCGGCCGCCAAGTCCGGCGAGTAGTTACGAGCAGTGCTCGAACGAAGGCCCCCGTACCGCGCGCGGTACGGGGGCCTTTGGCGTTGCGCCGTTACGCGTCGGCCGGCTCCTCGGAGCCGCTCGGATCCGACTCCACCTCCGCGGAGACGGCCTCGAACCCGGTCGCGCGCTGGCCCGGGATGCCCGGGAGGAGGCGGCGCGTCATGTGGTCGCGGCGGTCGTCGGCCTTGGCGCACAGGGCGAGGGCGGCCGCGTTGAAGCGGACCAGGGAGGGCGGATCGGACGGGCCGAGGAGGTGCTCCTTCAGCTCGGCGCGGGCCTGCTTGTACGGGTCCTTCTCCGGGTGGCGTACGGACTCCAGGAGCTCCGGGATGCCGGACGCGTCCGGGGTGAGGACGGCGGCGGCCCGTACGGTCGGGAAGGCGGCACGGAACTCCTCCTCCGGCATGCCGGAGGTGTTGGCCACGGCGTACGGCTTCTCGCTGTGCAGGTAGTCCGAGACGACGCTCGACACATCGCTGATCAGCAGGTCGGCCTGGTTGAAGCAGCTGTAGATGCCGGGGCGCGCGGTGACGACGATCCGGTGCTCCCACTCGGGGAACGACGCCCAGTAGGCCGCCTCCCAGGCCTCCGTGGCCGCCGCGACGACCGCCGCGCGGTCCTCCTCGGGCGTGCCCTGCAGCATCATCCGCTCCAGCTCGTCCGCGCCGGTGCGGAAGTCGCTGCTGGTGAGCCGGTCGAGCTCGGCCGTGCGGCGGGCGAGTTCGGCGGTGGCCCCGAGGTCGGGGCGGGGGCCCGAGCGCCTGGCGGCGGCCTCGGCGATCATCGCGCGGATGCGCCGGTCGGCGGCGCCCGCCTCGGGGTCGACGGAGCCGGTCATCGGGTGCGGCTTGTAGAGCAGCCGTACGCCGTCGTCGTCGAGGAGCGCGCGGACCAGGTTCTCACCGGCCAGGACGACCGAGGTGTTGCCGGGGTTGCCGTCCCAGCCCTCCCAGGTGGGGGCGTACAGCACCGTCGTGTACGTGCCTTCGGGGGCGCCCGTCCAGGGCCGGATCGGGGCCAGCTGGGGGCGGCCCACCTCCACCACGTCCTTGTCCGCCACGCCTATCTCGGCGAGCTGGTAGCGCTCGCGCGCCGCCGGGCCGGCCACCCAGACCTCGTCGTACGCCTTGGCGTACGGGTTGCAGCTGGACAGTTTGTCGCTCTCGCCGTGGTTGGTGAAGGCGTGCTTGATGGAGGGGATGCGCAGGACCTGCGACGTCTTGCCGGAGTTCGCCGGGTGCAGCATCATCCGCAGCGTCGAGTCCTCGAGCGCGAACATGTGCGCGACCTTGGGGATGCAGATGATCGGCACGTCCGTGGCCTGGATCTTCTGCACCATGAAGCGCTCACGCAGCACGATCAGCGGCTTGCCGTCCAGCGCGGACAGTGTGGAGAGCCACATGATCGCCTGGTACGCGGACGTGGTGCCGCCGGAGAAGTACATGGCCACGGTCGGCCGGTACTCCGCCAGCCAGCCGTCCAGCCACTCCAGGGTCTGCTCTTGGTTCGCGGGCCGCTTCTTCGGCAGCAGCCAGGTGGCCAGACGGCCGGTGCCGGCGGCCATCAGCACGATGGAGACACCGACGCCGACAGCGCCGCCGTACACCTCACCGGTGACCGCCGTGACCAGCAGGCCCGTGGTGGCGGGCACCGAGAAGGTCAGCAGCCGGTGGCCGGGGCGGCGGGCCAGGATCCGCGGCGGAGCGGCGGAGGGCCGCAGCGCCGAGGCGTCGATGTTGCGGGTGACGAGAGGCAGCGTGCGGGTGCGCCGGACCAGCACGGCGACCGCCTGGCAGGCGAAATGCAGTCCGTAGACGCAGAGCAGCGCGCTCGTCAGCGGGGCTTGCTCACGCAACGGGTGGACGTCGTCGATGCGCAGCAGGCCGACCACGATCAGCATGTCGCGCAGCAGCTGCCGGACGGTGACGTCGAAGCGGACCTTGCTCAGGATCGAGAGCAGCAGGGGACGTCTGTGCTGCAGATACAGATCGAGTGCGAGGCCTGCGGCGGAGGCGACGACGAACATCGGAACCCAGGCCAGCAGCGCGCTGACCAGCTGGGCTGTGAATACCGCGAACATCGCGAGCAGCGCGGACAGCTGCATGATGCGGCGTGGAATGCTTCCGGCAAAGGGCACGGTTGCGGGGCTCCTGGCGGGGAGGGGCGATCGGCTCGGGGGAAGCCGTCTTGGGGACGCCGGTCTCCTCGCATCCGCGTGGGGGGTGTGCGATGGCGAAGAGGCTCGGCGGCTGACCGTATGACGTGAGCCGCCTCTGCCGCAATCGGTCGTGACAAGAAACTCTGTAAAAAGCGCATATGACGGGGGTATGTGACATCTGAGCGAGGGCGGACGACGAAGGGGCCGGGACCTGCCCAGGTCCCGGCCCTTCGTAGTCCGTACGGTCAAGGTCCGTACGTCAGGCTTTCGGCTCCTCCAGGCGCGGGAACAGCACCGCGCCCTTCGTCACCGTCGCGCCCGCCGGGAGCTGCCCCCATGTGCCCGCGTCCTGGACCCGCTGGTCGGCGAGGGCGCCCAGCGGGGCCTCCGCACCGAGGGAGTCCCACAGCTTCTGGGAGGTCTCCGGCATGACGGGGTTGAGCAGGACGGCCATGGCGCGCAGCGACTCGGCGGCCGTGTAGAGGATCGTCGCGAGGCGGGCCTGGCCCTCCGGCGAATCGTCCTTGGCGACCTTCCACGGCTCCTGCTCCGTGATGTAGCCGTTGACCTGCTTCACGAAGTCGAAGACCGCCAGGATGCCGCCCTGGTAATCCAGCTCCTCGCCGATCTTCCGGTCGGCCTCGGCGACCGCCTTGGCGAGCCCGTCGTGGACCGCCTTCTCCGCGTCACCGGCCGCCGTCGCCGCCGGCAGCGCGCCGCCGAAGTACTTGCCGACCATGGCGGCCACGCGCGAGGCGAGGTTGCCGTAGTCGTTGGCGAGCTCGGAGGTGTAGCGGGCGGTGAAGTCCTCCCACGAGAAGGAGCCGTCCTGGCCGAAGGCGATGGCGCGCAGGAAGTACCAGCGGTACGCGTCGACGCCGAAGTGGGACGTGAGGTCCTGCGGCTTGATGCCGGTCAGGTTCGACTTCGACATCTTCTCGCCGCCGACCATCAGCCAGCCGTTGGCCGCGACCCGGCCGGGGACCGGCAGGCCCTGCGCCATCAGCATGGCGGGCCAGATGATCGCGTGGAAGCGGAGGATGTCCTTGCCGATGAGGTGCACGTCGGCGGGGAATGTCTCGTCGAACTTCGCCGGGTTCTCGTTGTAGCCGACGGCCGTCGCGTAATTGAGGAGCGCGTCGACCCACACGTAGATGACGTGCTTCTCGTCCCACGGGATCGGGATGCCCCAGTCGAACGTGGAGCGCGAGATCGAGAGGTCCTGCATGCCCTGCTTGACGAAGTTCACGACCTCGTTGCGGGCGGACTCGGGCTGGATGAAGCCGGGGTTCTGCTCGTAGAACTCCAGCAGCTTCGGGCCGTACTCGCTGAGCTTGAAGAAGTAGTTCTCCTCCTTGAGGATCTCCACCGGCTTCTTGTGGACCGGGCAGAGCTTCACGCCCTGCTCGTCCTCGATCAGATCGCCGGGGAGCTTGTACTCCTCGCAGCCCACGCAGTACGGGCCTTCGTACCCGCCCTTGTAGATCTCGCCCTTGTCGTACAGGTCCTGCACGAACTCCTGCACACGGTCCGTGTGCCGCTTCTCCGTCGTACGGATGAAGTCGTCGTTCGCGATGTTGAGGTGCTCCCAGAGGGGCTTCCAGGCCTCCTCGACGAGCTTGTCGCACCACTCCTGCGGGCTGACGCCGTTCGCTTCGGCAGTGCGCATGATCTTCTGACCGTGCTCGTCCGTGCCGGTGAGGTACCACACCTTCTCGCCGCGCTGACGGTGCCAGCGCGTGAGCACGTCCCCTGCAACGGTCGTGTAGGCGTGGCCCAGGTGAGGAGCGTCGTTGACGTAGTAAATCGGGGTCGTGACGTAGAACGCCTTCGTCCCCTGCTTCTCGGATCCAGTGGCCGCCATGGGCGAAATCCTAACGGCCCGCGGGTGATCCACTCACACGCATAAATCCCGAGGAGACCTTTGCGAAACCTGTGATCGCGTAGCAAGGACAGATCCTGGGAGGAGTCGGTGAAGATGCGGGTACTGGTTGCCGAGGACGAAGAGGTACTGGCCGAGGCGGTGGCCACCGGACTGCGGCGGGCCGGTTTCACTGTCGACACCGTCTACAGCGGGGACGCCGCCCTGGCCTACCTGGCGCTGCACGACTACGAGGTGATCGTCCTCGACCGCGATCTGCCGCGCGTCCACGGGGACGACGTGGCGCGCAAGCTGGTCGCAGGGTCCTCCCGTACGCGGATCCTGATGCTGACCGCCGCCAGTGCCATGGAGGACCGGGTGGCGGGGCTGGACCTGGGCGCCGACGACTATCTGGGCAAGCCGTTCGGGTTCCCCGAGCTGGTCTCGCGGGTCCGTGCGCTCGGCCGCCGTTGCGGTGAGCGGGGCTGAGGGGCGAGTGGCGGGAGGCGAGACGACAGTGACGGCGGTGCCCGGCCCGGAGGGGGGCACCGCCGTCACTGTAAAGCTGCCGACCGGCTGATGTGCGTTTGCGCGTTGCGCGTTTGCGCTAGCTGGTCAGACCGGTGACGAGCTGTGCGTACAGCTCGTCGTCCGCGACCTCGCGGGGGGCCGGTCCCGCGTGGAAGAATGCGGCGTTGGGGACGTCCAGCTTCCTGAGGAAGTCGAAGCCCTTCGCGTCGTGCTCGCCGAACGCGACGAACTGCCAGAACAGCGGCTTGTCGGCGACCTCGGCGAGCGCCTGCTTGGCGGGCTGCTTGGCGTCGGGAGGACCGTCCGTCTGGAAGACGACCAGGGCGGGCCTGTCGCTGCCGGACTTCTCGTAGTGCGTGACGACTTCCTCGACGGCACGGTGGTAGCTCGTACGCCCCATGTGCCCGAGCTCGGCGTGGACGGCGTCGATACGGCCCTCGTGGTCGGTGAGGCTCACGTCGGCGGTGCCGTCGATGTCGGTCGAGAAGAACACGACGTGCACGGCGGCGTCCTCGGTGAGGTGCGCGGCGAGTGCGACCGTCTGGTCGGCGAGGTGCTGGGCGCTGCCGTCCTTGTAGAACGACCGCATGGATCCGGAGCGGTCGAGCACGAGGTAGACGTCGGCCCGGACGCCGTCCAGCTCCTTGGCCTTGAGGGCGGCCCCGGCGGCCTCGTAGTGAGCAACGAGCCGAGGCGCACGCGCCAGGACATCACCTTGCGCGGCAGCGGCCCCGGGCTCGGCGTCTGCCTCCGGCTCGGCGACGGCAGCGGCGGTGACCGGCTCGGGCTCGGCCTCTGCCTCCGGCTCGGCGGTGCCTACTGCGGC
This sequence comes from Streptomyces sp. ISL-98, assembly GCF_018614055.1. GTDB lineage: Bacteria > Actinomycetota > Actinomycetes > Streptomycetales > Streptomycetaceae > Streptomyces > Streptomyces spiramyceticus. The sequence goes on along the minus strand of NZ_JAGGPB010000016.1, from coordinate 24,108 downwards.
GGCTACCGGCTCGGCAGCGGCCTCGGTCTCTGCCGCAGCGACGGGCTTTGCCAAGGCGGGCGCCTCGGCAGCAAGCGGCTCGGGCTCTACGTCAGGGGTCGGCTCGGTCTCGTCTTGCCCCTCCGACTCGCTGTCGGCGGCGGCTACGGCCTCGGCCTTCGGCTCGGCGTCGTCTGCGCTGGTGACCGTCTCGCCTGCGGCGTCGACCGGCGCCACCTCCGCCTTGGTCTCGACGACCGGCTGGGGCTCGGGCTCTGCGACCGGCTCAGCCTTGGCCTCCGCCTCGCCGTCGGCAGTTGCTACGGCCTCGGCCTCACCCTCGCCAGCTGCGGCGATCGGCTCGGTGGCCACCGGCTCCGTGTCGGTCTTCGGCTCGGCCACCGGCTCCGCCTTGGCCTCCGGCTTCTCAACGGAGGCGGCTACGAGCTCCGCGTCGGCCGCGCCTGCGGCGGCGATCGGCTCGGTGGTGGCAACCGTCTCTGCGGCGGCGACCGGCTCCGCCTCGGTCTTCGTCTCGACGACCGGCTGGGGCTCGGCCTCTGCGACCGGCTCCGCCTTGGCCTCCGGCTCGCTGTCGGCTGCTGCGGGCTCGGTGTCCGCCTTCGGCTCGGCTTCGCCTGCGGCGGCGACCGTTTCTGGGGCGGCTGCCGGGTCCGTCTCGGGCGCGGCTTCGGCGGCGGCCAGTTCTGCCTTCGCGGTCGGTTCCGGGTGGGGGTCGTCCCTTGTCGGGGTTGCCTGGGCCGGGACCACCGGGGTTGGCGGTGGGGTGGCCGGGGTGGACTGGGCTGGGACGTTCGGGGTGGAGGGGGATGTCTGTGCGCGGGGCGGGGTCGGGTTGTCGAAGGCCGCAGCCACCAGGTCCGATGCGATGCCTGGCTTCGAGGAGTTCGTCACCCGCTCCGGTGACTTGTCCGTGGGAGTCGGGTTCTCGGGCGCCGGCGAGTCCTTGTCGGCCGCCGATTCGTCCTTCTTGGCCGGAGCCGGGACCGAAGCCACCGTCTCCTTGGTCCGTTCCGGCGCAGATTCCGCTTCCGGCGCGGAGGCCGGTTCCGGCGTACGTTCGGCCTGGGACGGAACGGAAGCTGCCGCCGAGGTCTCCCGTGCCGGCGGCTGCTCGTTGCTCTCCGCTCGATCGCGTCCGAACACCTTGCGCAGCAAGCTCCGAATGCCCATGGGCGAGGCCTTTCGCATGAGTTGGGTGCGATGCACGTCCGCACCCGGGGGATGATCCCTGGCCAGGGCGGACACGTAAGGTTAGCGGCCGCTCCCGCTGATCTTCGGGAGGGTCAGGCGTGCCGCGCCAGTTCCAGGCGCGCGCGGCTCGCGTCGGCGAACACCGATGCCAGATGCGCCCCCTCCGGGCGCCCCGGCGCGAAGATACCGGCCGCGTCAGCGCGTACCACCAACATGGCATGTGCGTCGATCACTTCCGAGACGCCACGCGACTCGATCACGTCCCACCAGGCATCCAGATTCCGGCCGAACCACTCCGGCAGCCCGCACGGTCCGGCCACCGCGTCCCAGAAGTCGTCCAGTGAGTCGAGCGGCACGCCGCGCAAATCCACTGTGAGGGAGTTGGGAGGGAGAGGGTCCGGGGGGTCCACGTCGTTCGCAGCGTCGCGCATGGGTGTGGAGCCTAACCGGCCGGTCAACTCCCGCTCGGCCCTCGCGCATTCACCCCGCGTTAACCCACTGTCCGCCGGATCGCGGGCGTACGCCCCTAACGTCTCGCCCGTACACATTCCGACACGATGTCGGCGCAGGGCGCGCCGAGAAACAGCCCGTACAGCACCTTTGGAGGGGTCCGTGCGCAATCTGCTGCCGCTGCTCAACTCGCCGCACTCGGGTGGGCGCTCCGCGCTGACCTGTCGTTACCGCTGCGGAGACGCCTGCTTCCAGGAGGTCCCGAACACCAGCGACAACGAGTACGCCGGCGACGTCATAGCCGGCGCGCTGTCAAGACGCTCGATGATGCGCGCCGCCGCCGTCGTGACCGTCGCCGCTGCCGCCGGGACCGCGGCCGTCGCCGGCCCCGGCGCCCCGAAGGCCGTGGCCGCCGCAGCCGACGTCCGCAGCAGGCCCCAGGCCGGCGCGACCTCCACCGCCGCCCGCGGGCTGCGCTTCGCCGCCGTCGCGCCCAACACCACCGACGCCGTGACCGTCCCCGACGGCTACGCGCAGAACATCGTCATCCGCTGGGGCGAACCGATCCTGCGCGGGGCGCCCGCCTTCGACGCGGACAACCAGACCGCCAAGGCGCAGGCCGGCCAGTTCGGCTACAACAACGACTTCCTCTCCCTGCTCCCGCTGCACAGCGATCACGGCCGCCAGGTACTCGTCGCCAACCACGAGTACACGGACGAGATCCTGATGTTCAAGGGATACGACCCGGCCAAGCCGACCCGCGAGCAGGTCGAGATCGCCTGGGCCGCGCACGGCCTGTCCGTCGTGGTCGTCCAGGAGGAGCGCAAGTCCGGCAAGCTCACGCCGGTCACCCGCCACCACCTGAACCGCCGCCTCACCGCGACGTCCGAGTTCAAGCTGACGGGCCCCGCCGCGGGCAGCGCGCTGCTCAAGACGTCCGCCGACCCGACCGGCACCAAGGTCCTCGGCACGCTCAACAACTGCGCCGGCGGCACCACCCCGTGGGGCACGACCCTCCACGGCGAGGAGAACTTCAACCAGTACTTCGCCAACGGCTCCAGCGCCACCGACAAGCGGTACGGCATCGCCACCGGCGCCACCGAGCGCAAGTGGGAGCTGTTCGACAAGCGCTTCGACGTCAAGCAGGAGCCGAACGAGCCGCACCGCCAGGGCTGGGTCGTCGAGCTCGACCCGTACGACCCGGACTCGGTGCCGCGCAAGCACACCGGGCTCGGCCGCTTCAAGCACGAGGCCGCGCAGCCCCGCCTGACCGCCGACGGCCGCCCGGTCGTCTACATGGGCGACGACGAGCGCTTCGACTACTTCTACAAGTTCGTCTCGTCGAAGCGGATGAAGAAGGGCAGCTCGCGGGCCGCCCGCGAGCACAACCTGACCCTCCTCGACGAGGGCACGCTGTACGTCGCCAAGATCACCGGCGACTCCCCCGGCGAGATCGACGGCACCGGCAAGCTCCCGAACGACGGCGAGTTCGACGGCAGCGGCGTCTGGATCCCGCTCGCCACCGGCACCACCTCGCACGTCCCCGGCATGAGTGCCGAAGAGGTGTACGTCTTCACCCGCCTGGCCGGGGACAAGGTCGGCGCCACCAAGATGGACCGCCCCGAGGACGTCGAGCCGAGCCCCCGCACGGGACGGGTGTACGTCGCGCTGACGAACAACACCGACCGGGGCAAGCCCGGCAAGGCGGGCGTCGACGAGGCCAATCCGCGCAACCTCAACAAGCACGGCCAGATCCTGGAGCTCGCCGAGCACTGGGACGACCCCGCCTCGGACGGCTTCGCCTGGCGGCTCTTCCTGGTCGCGGGCGACCCGGAGGACCCGGCGACGTACTTCGCGGGCTTCCCCAAGGAGAAGGTCAGCCCCATCTCCTGCCCGGACAATGTCGCCTTCGACCCGCACGGCAACCTGTGGATCTCGACGGACGGCAACCAGCTCGGCTCGCACGACGGCCTGTTCGGCGTGGCGACGCGGGGCGAGCGGCGCGGTGAGCTGAAGCAGTTCCTGACGGTGCCGAAGGGCGCGGAGACCTGCGGGCCGGTCATCCAGGACCGCCGGGTGCTGGTCTCGGTGCAGCACCCGGGCGAGATCGACGGCGCGTCCGTCGAGAAGCCGGCGTCGGCGTGGCCGGACGGACCGGGCAAGCTCGTGCGCCCGTCGGTCGTCGCGGTCTACCGCAAGGACGGCCGCAACATCGGCGTCTGATCCCGGCTGACGCTCAGTAGGTCATCAAGAGGTGGCGCCCGTCTGCCGGCGCCACCTCTTGAACTGTTCCGCCGCATCCCCCGTGTACGACCACGGAACCCGCGCCGCGCGCCGGCCCAGCAGCGTGAAGACCTCCCGCGCCTCGTCCGGCAGACCCGCGTAACAGGCGGCATGGGCAAGGTAGTTGAGCTCTCCGACCTCCTCGGGGGCGACGGGGCTGCCCGGTGTGCGGCCGCCCAGCCAGCGCTCCCGCGTCCGGCGTACCTCCGTCACCGCGAGTTCGTGGTGCCAGTGCTGGTCGAAGCCGCGCACCGGGCGGCCGGGCGCCGCCGCGGCGACGTACCGGTACTCCTCCACCCGGGCGATCTGCACCAGCACCGGCAGCGGCGACCCGGCCGGGGCCGCGCCCGCCACGTCGCGGGCGAAGTCGTACATACGGCCGTGGGTGCCGTGCCAGCGCGCCGAGTGGTAGCGCAGGAGCTGCACATGGGCCTCGATGTTGTACGGGTCGCGGCGCCGCAACTCCTCCCACCAGTCGCGCAGTTCGGCCCGGCCCACCCCGTCCCCGTACAGCCGCGCCACGGTCAGCAGCGACACCCACGGCATCGGGTCGGCGGGGCGCGCGTCCGCCGCACTCAGGCAGGCCATGACGGCGACGTCGATGCGGGCGCGGTCGACGCCGGCGCCGCGGCCCGCGTCGATGGCCTGGTTGAAGACGCGTACGACTTCGGTCGCGGCCCGCAGCACCGCCGCGTCCGGATTGTCCGGCTCGGCGGACCGCCAGGCCTCCGCCACCGTGCTGCCCGCGGCCACGTGCGAGAGGAGGCGCAGGCGGTGCGTGCGCAGGGGCCAGTTGTCGCCCGTCGCGTGCAGCAGATCGCGTACGCCCTGCCAGCGGCCGATAACGATGTCATGGCGGGCCTCGGTCAGCGGGCGGTCGCCGAAGTCCGGGTCGAAGTCGGGCTCGGAGCCGGACGATGAGAAGCGGCGGCGTACGGCCATCGGAGCGTCTCCTGCTCAGAGTGCGGTCAGAAGTCGGTTCACGAGTCGGTTCACGAGTCGGTTCAGAAGTCGGTGGGGAGTCCCGCGTCGGAGTAATCCTTGCGCTCCGAGCTGGAGTTGACGTGCGCGTCGTCGATGTGGATGGCCTGGGTGGCGTCGAGTCTGGCGGGGCTGTAGTACGCGCTGCCGCGGCGCCAGTACCAGAGCATCGGGACGATTCCGGCCGCCAGGCCGCCGAGGCCGATCGCGAGGGCCGCCGCGTTGAGTTCGGTGAGGGAGGCGGCGAAGACGCTGAACATGAAGAGCGAGCCGAGCAGCGGCCAGGCGCCGCCGAGGACGAAGTCCTTGACGGAGGTCAGCAGCGTCTTGCGGTACGCGACGACGGCGGCGAGGCCGGCCAGCCCGTAATAGAGGGTTGTCTGGAGGCCGATCGCGGAGAGGGCGTCGGCCATGATCTCCTCGGTCGAGCCGAGCGCGTTCGAGGCGACGAAGAGGAGGAGCGCGACCGTACCGACGACGGCGATCGCCACCCAGGGGGTGTTCCAGCGGCGGTGTACGACGCCGAGTGCGGCCGGCATCGTGCGGTCGCGGCCCATCGCGAAGAGTGAGCGTGTGACCTGGAGCAGGGTGGTTTCGAGGGTGGCGATGGTGGAGAGCACCACGGCCAGGACCATGAGCTTGCCGCCGACGCCGGGCCAGATCGCACTGCCGAGGAGGGCCAGCACGTTCGTGTCGTGCGCCGAGATCTGCTTGCTGGTGAGGATGACGTTGACGGCGATCGTGAAGACGACGAAGAGCAGGAAGACGATGCCGACGCCGACGAGCGAGGCGAGTCCGGCGGTCCTGCGGCTGTTGCGGGTCTCTTCGCTGAGGTTGCTGGTGACGTCCCAGCCCCAGTAGTAGAACGCGGCGATCAGGGTGCCGGCGGCGAAGCCGGAGAAGCCGTCGAAGTGGCTGAAGCCGAGCCAGGACCAGTCGAAGGTGGTCGCCGCGCCCTTGTGGAGGAGCGCGCCGAACGCGAAGAGGACGAGGATCGCCAGCTCGACGCCGGAGATGACCAGCTGGGCGCGGGCGGAGAGCCGGGCGCCGCCGAGCACGACGCCGAGCATGAGCAGGAACCAGCCGGCGCCGGCGGCGGTGGCGAGCGCGGTGTTCGACGCGAGGTCCGGGTCGAAGAGGGAAAGCGTCATCTGACCTGCGGGAAGCGACCCGGCGACCATGAAGATCGTCGCGGCGACGACGAGGGCCCAGCCGCTGATGAAGCCGAGGAAGGGGTGCAGGGTGCGGCCGACCCAGGAGTACGTGGCGCCCGCATTGACGTCGATACGGCCGAGGCGGCCGAAGGCCAGGACGATGCCGAGCATGGGTATCGCGCAGTAGAGGAGGGCGGCCGGGCCGGCCAGGCCGACGGCGCCGACGAGAACGGCGGTGGTGGCGGCGAGCGAGTAGGCGGGGGCGCTGCCCGCCACGGCCATCACGATCGTTTCGAAGGTGCCGAGGACATTGGGCTGGAGCCCTCTGCCGGAGTTGTTGTTCATGCCTGTTTCTCAACTGCTTCCGGAGGTGTGCCGCACACAATTGGAGCCCCCGACTCCCCTTGTGTGGCACGACATTTGGCGACAATCAGAGACGATTCCCGGCCCGGAGGTGGTGGCTCCGTACGGGGAGAACGTGCGCATAGTAAGGCGGGCGTGGAGCGGCGGCACGTTCTACCCTCGGGGGTATGGCTTCAGCACACGAGGGGACGGCGACGTCCGGGACCGTACGGATCGACGTCTGGATCTGGTCCGTACGCCTCACCAAGACCCGCGCGCAGGCTGCGGCGGCCTGCAAGGCGGGGCATGTGCGGGTGGGCGGGGAACGGGTCAAGCCGGCGCACGCGCTCAAGGCGGGCGACGAGGTGCGGCTGTTCCACGCGGGGCGCGAGCGGATCGTGGTCGTCTCGCGGATCATCCGCAAGCGGGTGGGGGCTCCGGCGGCGGCCGAATGCTACGTCGACAACAGTCCGCCGCCTCCGCCGCGCGAGTTCGTCGCACCGGTCGCGGTGCGTGACCGGGGGGCGGGGCGTCCGACGAAGCGGGACCGGCGGGAGATGGAGCGGCTGCAGGGGCCGAGGCCGGGTCCGGGTCCGGGGGCGGGCTGAGACGGTGGCAGAGTGAGCGCATGCCATCGATCTCGCCGCGCCGTCCTTGCCCGATGTGCGGCCGTGAGGTTGCGGTCGTGGCGGGCAAGTTCGTGCGCCACGATCCGCGCACCAGGGCGTCTACGGAGCTGACCCTGTGCGCCGGGTCGAAGCGCGCGGCACCGCGGGCGGCGTCGCAGCGGACGCTGGACGGGTATGAAGTGGCGCTGTTTCCTGGGCAGTTGCCGCTGTTTTAGGCGGGTAGGGGAACAGCCCCGCGGGGCGAGCCCGCCGCACCACGCACCCGCACGTGCCTCGCCGCGCACCGCCTCCGCACCCCCACCCGCCCCCTCACACCCGCACAGCCGCCGACGACGCCACCGCTCTCGCCGCCGCCACCTCCTGCCGCAGCGGGGCCAGGACGCCCTCTGGTGGGTCGGGCAGCGCGGTGGGGGGACGGGGCGGCGCGGGGGCGCTCGCTCGTACCGCTTCCGCCAGTTCGCGCAACTCCCCCGCCACCGCAGCCACCTCGGCCTCGGCCGGCGGCTCCGCGCCGTGGTTGATGCGCACCCGTGCCGCTGTCGTAGCGTCGACGATCCGCTCCGTTGCGACCACCAGCGGCCACCACGCCGCCGCCCGCGCTCCCGTCGGCGGCGGTTCCGTCAGGGCGCGTTGGAATTCGGAGCGTACGACCGACAGGTCCCGGTAGAGGCGGCGGCGCAGGCGCTGCCGGCGGCGTTCGCCCTGGGGGTCGGGGGGACCGAACGCGCACTCCACGTAGCCCGCCGTATCGGCCACCGTGTCCGCCAGCCGGTCGCCGACGCGCGTGCTCCAGCTCTCCGGCCACAGCAGGTACCCGGCGACCAGCGCGATGCCGCAGCCGATGAGGCTGTCGTACAGGCGCGGCAGGACAAGACCGAAGCCCTCGTGGTTCAGGAGGTCGGAGAGCAGCAGGATGACGGGGGTGATGGCGGCCGTCTGGAACGCGTAACCCTTCGCCGTGAAGGCCGGGATGAGCGCGGCGAGCACCATCATCACCGGTACGTCCCACCAGCCGCGCTCCAGCTCCGCCAGTACGGCCGCCGCGACGACGAGCCCGAGCGCCGTGCCGAAGGCCCGCTGGACGGCGCGAGAGAAGACCGACCCGAAGTCCGGCTTCAGTACGAACACGACGGTCAGCGCGACCCAGTAGGAGCGGGGCACGGAGATGAGGGAGACGAGGGACTGGGCGAGCCCGATGCACAGGGCGAGGCGCAGGCCGTAGCGCCAGGAGGCGTGGGAGACCAGGACGGCGCGGGTGGCGCGGCGGGCGCGGACGCCGAGGGCGGCGGGGCGGCCGAGCCGGTCGTCGATGTCGGCCGCAGAGGCGGATACGGATGCTGAGGCCGGTGGGGAGACGTCGGCGTCGGCGGCAGCATTGGCCGCGGCGTCCGGGTCGAGCACCACGGCCGCCGCATGGCGCAGCGCGTGGTCGACGGCGCGCCCGGATGGGGACGTCGGCTCGGGCAGATCGAGCCCGGCAGCCGTACCCGTAGCTGTACCCGTACCCGTACCCGTACGGCCATGAGCGACGGCATCCGCCAAGTCCCTGACCACCGCCGGGATTTCGCGCGGCAGCGGACGCTGGCGCAGATGCGCGGCCGGAGCCGACTCGACGAGCGGGATGACGACATTGAGCTGCGCGAGCAGTCGTACGAGCGGACTTGTGCGGCCGTGCTCGCGGGCACGCCGGGCGAGGACCAGGTCGTACGCCGTGTTGAGCGCCTGGGTCACGGCCTGGCGCTTCTCGTCGTACGCGTCCGTGCCCGCCGCCTCCAGCAGGTCGGCGGCGGCCCGGTAGGTGTCGGCGACGGCGTCCCGTTCGGGCACCCCGGCGCGCAGCGGCCAGGCGACCAGCGACAGGAGAAGGACGAAGAGGCCTCCGACGGTGAACAGCAGCGGGGCCGTCCACCACGGGTCCGGCATCGGCAGGCCGGCCCCGACGACGGCCTGGAGCAGGAGCAGCAGCCCGGAAACGGACGCCACCGCGCCGATCGTGGAGATCATCCCGGACACGAGCGCGACGAAGGTCAGCACTCCGACGGCGAGCCACCCGTGCCCGTACACGAGCGTGCCGAGGGTGACGCCGATCGCGCCGAAGAGCTGCGGGACGGCGATGTTGAAGATGCGCATCCGGTAGGCGTCGGCGGTGTCGCCGATGACGCCGGACAGGGCGCCCATCGACACCAGCGCGCCGTACGTCGGTCGGTCGGCGGCGAATCCGACGGCGAGCGGCGCGGCCATGGCGATCCCGGCCCGTACGACGGCGGCCCAGGGCACGGGCGCGCGCTGCGGGCGCAGCCCTTGCGTCAGCCACTCGGGTGGCGTCAGACGTCCGCCGCCTGCCCTGTCCTTGCGGTCCTGCTGCTCAGCCATGCCCTAAACAGAGCGAAGCCGGACCTCTAATGCAAGTCGGCGATCGGTGAGGGGGCGACGGCGTGAGCAGGCCTGTTGTTGACGGAGTTCCTCGTTCGCCGGGCCGGGGCCGGGGGCTTCGTCAGCTCATCTGTGCCTTGACGTGGTCGATGACCTTATTGAGCTCCTCCATCGGCGAGAACTCGACGAACTCGACGTCTTCGAGCGCTTCCGGGATATGACCGGGCGACCAGTAGTAGGCATCCCCGGCGGAGTAGAACGATTCCCCGTCCTTCGTTCGCATCCTCAGCCGCCCCTTGAGCACGTAACCCCAGTGAGGACACTGGCAGCTGTCATCAGGGAGGCCCTGCAGGGCCGGTGCCATGTCCGTGCCCCGGGGCAGCCGCACGAATGAGACGGCCATGTCTCCGCCGATGTCCTTCAAGCGCAGTTCCACGCCGCCGCCTTCCATCGCGACAGGGGTGTCGTCCCACGTTGTGGCGCTCATGGTTCCTCCCGGGGAAATGTTTTCCACAGCCTGTGGACAAGATTTTGCGATCAGGCGTGGTCGGCTCAGCTCTGGTAGTTCTCGACCTCGTCGGCGGGACGCACCCGCGCCTCGCCCGGGTCCTCGCCGTACTCCGTCTTCGCGCGCCGCTGACGCAGCAGGTCCCAGCACTGGTCCAGCCGGACCTCCACGGCCTTCAGCCGGGCGCGCTCGCTGTCGCTGAGCCCCATCTGCCGGGTGGAGCGTTCGCGCAGGTCCCGCTCCTCGCCGACCAGAGCGGTGATGTTGTCGAGTATGTCCTGGTTGGCGTCTTCCATGGCCGCCTCCACCGCTTCGGACCGTCGCCGTCGTCGCCACCGCCACCGTCACCGTCACTCCAGCGCAACACACCTCTAGCCGCTGTGCAGCTCCAGCTCGACGAGCAGCGCCCGGTGGTCGGTGTTCCTGAGCGTGAGAAAGCGGGCCGACCGTACGGCGAAGTCGTCGGACGCCAGCACATGGTCGATCTGGGCGCCGATCCCGTCGATGTCGGCGGGCCAGGACGGCGTACGGAACGCCCCGCCGAGGGCCGCCGTGTCCCGCAGACCGCCCGCGTCGAGGATGCGCCGGAAAACGGCATGGTCCTGCGAGGCGTTGAAGTCGCCCGCGACGAGCGTCGGCCGGTCCTTGTCCCGGGCGGCGTAGTCGCGGATCGCGCCCAGCTCGGAGCGCCAGTCGGGCACATGGCCGGGGGCGGGCGGCATGGGGTGCGTGAGCTGGATGCGTACGGCACGGTCGTGCACCAGCGCGACGGCGCCCGGCATGGCGAGCGTGCCGTCGATGCCGGGCGCGGACCGCAGCGGGTACTTGCTGAGGATGGCGGACCCCTCGGCGCCGCTCGCTTCGACGACTTTCCGGTACGGGTACGTGGCGTCCGGCACCTCGGAGCCGAGGGCTGCCGAGCAGTCGTACTCGCACTCCTGGACGAAGACCAGATCGGGCTTCTCGCGCCGGATCGCGGCGATCAAGTCCGCTGTCCCGCCGCCGAATTCGACGTTGGCGGTGAGGACGCGGACGGGGGCGATCAGGTGCCCCTCGGCCTCGGCGGTGCCCGGCCCGTACGGCTGGACGTACCAGCCGGTGGTGGCGATCAGGACGGCCGCCCAGGCCATGCCGATGCGCCAGCGGGCGACGAGGGCGAGGACGAGGCCCAGGACGGCCGGGACGAGCAGCCAGGGCAGAAACGCGAGGAGCTGGGGGACCGGCGTACGGCCGTCGACGTCGAGGACGCGGCAGCCGACAACGACGCTGACGCCGGCGAGGCCGATCCCGTCCGCCCACGCGAGGAACCGCCGCCAGGCGGGGCGGCGGCCGTACGGGGGCGGGGGCGACGCGGATGGGCCGGTCGCTGCCGTCGTGACTCTGGCACTCCCCAAGGAACGGCCTCCCCGTCAGCCTGTTTGGCGCCGATGACGCGCCGACCACGGCGCCAATGACGCGCCTATGACGCGCATGGCGCTTGAACCGCATCTTCCCTCAGAGACGGCGTGGGGCGGCGGTTGGTTGTCGCCGTGGCGAGTCAGTGTGTGCGGTGATCAGGTGCCGTTGGGGACGCGGGCGACGCGGGCGAGGTGGGCCCGCAGCGCCGTGTTGAAGTCGGCCGGGCGCTCCAGGTTGGGGAGGTGGGCCGACGACTCGATGACGGCGAGCGTCGATCCGGGGATCGCGGCGTGCATCGCTTCCGCGTCCGCGACCGGTGTGTACGTGTCCTCGCGGCCCACCGCGACCAGCGTCGGCACCGTGATGCGGGTGAGCAGGCCGCGGTAGTCGGGGCGTTCGGCCCGGCCGCGCAGGGCGGCTGCCGCACCCTCGGGGGAGGCGGCGGCCATCATGCGGTGGACGTGGGCCGATGCCTGGGTGTTGTACGGGGCGACCATCTTGTCCAGCACCTCGTCGGCGTACCCATTCATGCCCTCCCGGATAAGGCGGTCGGCGGCGGCGTTGCGCGACAGCTTTCCGGCTTCCGTCTCGGCGGCGGGGAAGGTGTCGGCCAGGATCAGGCCCGCGATGCGGCCGGGGAAGCGGCTGTAGCACTCCATGACGATCTGGCCGCCCATGGAGAGGCCGCCGAGTACGGCGCGCTCGATGCCCAGGTGGTCGAGCAGGGCGGCGATGTCGGCGGCGAAGGCCGGGAGCGGGGTGATGCCGGGGGTCACGTCGGTCTCGCCGTAGCCGCGCAGGTCGGGGGCGATTACGCGGTGGGTGGGGGAGAAGGCGGCGATCTGCGGGGCCCACATGGTGCGGTCGAAGGGGTGGCCGTGGATGAGGACGAGAGGGGGGTTGGGGGTGCCGGAGCTGGTCCCGGTCCCGGTTCCGGTCCCGGTTCCGGTCCCGGTTTCGGTTCCCTCGTCGGTGTAGCCGATGGTGATGCCGTTGACGTGTGCCGTAGCCATGCTCAGGAGGCTAGATGCGCACAACTGCTCGGTGCAATAGGCTCTTTGCTCTCGGTGCAATGTGGGGAAGCGGGGTGGCACGCGCAGTGGTGGACGACTTCCGACGGGTGGCCGATCAAGTGGCCGCCGAGATCGCCGCCGGACGGCTCCGGCCCGGCGACCGGCTCCCCACCCAGCGCGCCTTCGCCCGCAGTCGCCGGATCGCGAACTCCACCGCGATCCGGGTGTACGGCGAACTGGTGCGGCGCGGCCTCGCGGTGGGCGAGGTCGGTCGCGGAACGTTCGTACGGGCCGCCCCGCCGTCGCCCGGCCACGCGCTCGCGGAGGAGGTACGGACGCACGCCCCCTCCCTGAACGGCGCCCCCTCCGGGGACGGCACCCCCTCGGTGGACGCCCCCTCCGTGAACCTGGAGCTCAACTACCCTGTCTCGCAAGGTCAGTCGGAGCTCATGGCCCGCGCACTCGGCGCCCTCCTGCGCCCCGATGTCCTCGGCGCCGCCACCCGCCCCGCCGCCGCAGACGGCACCCCCGAGGCGCGGGAAGCCGCCGTATCGCTGCTGGCCCGGGGCGGCTGGCGGCCGGATGCCGGGCAGTTGCTCTTCGCGGGCAACGGGCGGCAGGCCATCGCCGCCGCCATCGCCTCGTTCGTACGCCCCGGGGGGCGGCTCGGCGTCGACACGCTCACGTATCCGCTGGTCAAGGCTGTGGCGGAGCGGCTCGGCGTAACCCTGGTGCCGATCGCGGGCGCCGCCGGTGGTGGGCTGTGCCCCGACGCGCTGCACGCCGCCCACCGGAGCGCGCCGCTCGGCGCCGTGTACGTACAGCCGACCCTGCACAATCCGACGTCGGTGACGATGGACGAGGCACGCAGGGCCGAACTGGCCGCAGCCCTGGGCGACTTGGGCATCGGCGCCGTCGAGGACACCACCTGGGCGTTCCTCGCACCCGACGCGCCCGCCCCCCTCGCCGCCCACGCGCCCCACCGCACGGTCCTCGTCGACAGCCTCTCCAAGCGCCTGGCCCCCGGCCTGACCGCCGGCTTCCTCGCCGCCCCGGCTGCGCACACCGATGCCCTCGCGGACGCCCTTCGCTCCGGCGCGTGGACCGCGGGGCGCTTCAACCTGGAGGCCGCCACCCGCTGGATCACCGACGGCACGGCCGCCACGGTCGCCGCCGCCAAGCGCGCCGACGCCGCCGCCCGCCACCGCCTCGTCCGGCGCCACCTCGGCGGCTTCCGCATCCGCACCGACCCCCGTGCGTACTACTGCTGGTGGGAGCTGCCCGCCCGCTGGCGTACGGACACCTTCGTCGCGGCGGCTGCGGCCCGGGGCGTCGCGGTCACTCCCGGCTCGGCGTTCGCCGTAACCCCGCACACTGCCCCGGACGCGATCAGGGTCGGCCTGGCGTCCCCGCCGGCAGAGGTGCTGTCGTACGCCCTCGGGGTGCTCGCCGAGGTCGCGTCGTCGTCGCCCGGAACACCCCCGTGAGCCCCGCCGACACCACCGGCACCAGCCCGAGCCCAACGGCCAGCACCACCCACGCCGTCGTACGCAGCGAGCCGGTCAGCGCGTCGTAGACCGCACCGGCCGCCGCGCGGTCCATGGCCGGGGGCAGGCCGCCGAGCGCCAGGCTGCGGGCGACGACGACCGTGACGGCGAGCAGGACCGCACCGACGGCCAGCGCCACGCCGAGGAGGGTGAGCGCGCGGAGCCGGCGTACGGCCACCAGGAGCGTGGCGGCCGCCGCCGCCAGGGTCGCGGCCGGGAGCCAGGTCCCGGCGGCCCGGAGCAGCTGGAAGGCGTCGCGCCAGGTACCGAGGTTGTCGGACTCCAGCACCGTGACCTTCGTGTGCCGTACGGGGATCAGGTCGGCGAGCGGGACGCCGTCGTCGGTCAGCTGTCCCTTGACCTGCTGGGCGACGGGCGCGAGATCGAGCGTCACCGCGCCGCTGCTGCCGCTGCCGTTCTCCAGCGAGTGGAGTACGGCCCGGTGGGCGGCCCGGTTGACGGTGTCCCACGCGTTCCGGAAGGCGGGCGTACCCGTGAAGGAAAGGACGGCTTCGTCGAGGAGCTCGGTGGCGCTGTCCTGGAGCGGACCGAGGTCGATCTCCTTCGCGATCTCGGCGGTGATCCGGTCGGCGACAGCGCTGCGTACGTCCGCGTGGGAGGCGAGCGGCGCCACCGTCGGCACATAACGGCCGGTGTTCCCGACCTCGCGGCCGGTCCAGACGGCGAGCGCGCTCAACGGGACGAGGACCGCCACGAGGACGAGCAGTGCCGCCGAGAGGTAGCTGCGCATCCCCCCAGGGAACGGCGGGCGTGGGGCGGGCGCCAGCGAAGCTGCTGCACCTGGCTCAGCCGCACGCCCGTACGGGGCAGCGGCTGGATCCATTTCCTCCACTTCATGCGCCAGATCCACTTGATCCACTTGCCGAACACCACCCACGGGTGTGCCCTGGTGGGGTGGGCGGGGCGCGTGCGGCGGAAGGAGCTCGTCATGTCTTCACATGCTGCGATGCCGACCGGGCGGTTCCGGCGGCACAGGCGTGCCCAGCCGACTCCCCCGGTCCGGTCGGCGCACCGGGTCCAGGGCGTCGTACCGGTGACTCTCGGTCTGCTGTACGGAATCTACGTGGCCTTCGCCGACCGCGACCACGATCCCCTGACCGGCGGGAACATCCTGCTCGGAGTGGTCTGCGGCGTGGTCCTGGCGGGACTGTGCTTCCTTCTCGGACGCACCCAGTCCCGGATGGTGCGCGAGCTGCGGGCCGCCGCCTACGGAAGCCTCTTCGGTGTCGCGACGGGTTTCCTCATCAGCCTGAGCCACGCAAGCGTCCTCAAGGCTTCGGCCCTGGGGGCTGTGCTCGGCGCCGCGATGATGCTCGTGACCTTCTACATCTTCTACACGCGCGAGTAACCGGGCACGGCACGCGAGCAGCAGGGCAGCCGGGCAGCTGAGCAACCGGGCAGCCGAGCACCGATGACTTCCGGAGTCCGGGACGGTCAACACTCGGACGGCCGACATTCGGACGGTCAACCTCGACCCCGGAGGGGCGGAAGAATGAGTGCACAGCGCGGCCCGGACCTAGCCATCGAGACGTCGGGCCTGGTGAAAGTGTTCGGCCGGAACCGGGCCGTGGGCGGTATAGATCTGGCCGTGCCCGCCGGCACGGTCTACGGCCTGCTCGGACCGAACGGCGCGGGCAAGACGACCGCCGTGCGGATGCTCGCCACCCTGCTGCGGCCGGACGGCGGGCAGGCCCACGTCTTCGGCAAGGACGTGGTGCGCGAGGCCGACGCCGTACGGTCGAGGGTCAGCCTCACCGGCCAGTACGCGTCCGTCGACGAGGACCTCACAGGTACGGAGAACCTGGTCCTCCTCGGCCGCCTGCTCGGCCACTCCAAGCCGGCCGCCCGCGCCAGGTCGGCCCAGCTCCTGGAGGCCTTCGGGCTCGCGGACGCGGCCGACCGCCAGGTCAAGAACTTCTCCGGCGGCATGAGGCGGCGTATCGACATCGCCGCGAGCATCCTCAACACGCCCGACCTGCTCTTCCTTGACGAACCGACGACCGGCCTCGACCCGCGCAGCCGCAACCAGGTGTGGGACATCATCAGGGCGGTCGTGGCGCAGGGCACGACGGTGCTGCTGACCACGCAATACCTGGACGAGGCCGACCACTTGGCGTCCCGTATCGCGGTGATCGACCACGGCAAGGTCATCGCCGAGGGCACGAAGGGCGAGCTCAAGGCGTCGGTCGGCTCAGGCTCCGTACACCTGCGCCTGCGCGATGCCGCACAGCGGCCGGAGGCCGAGAAGGTGCTGACGCGCTCCCTGAACGCCACTGTCCAGCTGGACCCCGACCCGGTGGCCCTGACCGCCACGGTCAACGGACACGCGAGCGACCTGGGTGCGGCGGAACAGGCGGCGCGGGCACTGTCCGAGCTCGCCAGGTCCGGGATCACCGTGGACAACTTCGCGCTGGGCCAGCCCAGTCTGGACGAGGTCTTCCTGGCCCTGACGGACAAAAGGCCTGATCAGAAGGACAAGGACGACAAGGACATGGAGGGGGTGACGGCATGAGCACGGTAACCACAACGGACAAGGACAGGGACAACGGCAAGGGCCTCGACCAACTGGCCCTGGAAGCCCCGAAGGCCGAGGAACTGGCCGCGCTGCTCCTGAACAAGGACCGCCCGCCGCGCCCGAGCGCGCTCTCCGCCTCACTCACCTTCGGCTGGCGGGCCATGCTCAAGATCAAGCACGTGCCCGAGCAGCTCTTCGACGTGACTGCGTTCCCGATCATGATGGTGCTGATGTACGCGTACCTCTTCGGAGGGGCGCTGGCCGGATCGGTGGACGAGTACATCCAGTTCCTGCTGCCCGGCATCCTCACCATGAGCATCGTGATGATCACGATGTACACGGGCGTCGCCGTCAACAACGACATCACCAAAGGCGTCTTCGACCGCTTCCGCACGCTGCCGATCTGGCGCCCGGCGCCAATGGTCGGCTACCTGCTCGGCGATGTGATCCGCTATCTGATCGCGTCCGCCGTGATGCTGTCGGTCGGCATGATCATCGGCTACCGCGCGGACGGCGGAGTGGTCGGGATCCTCGCCGGAGTGGCACTGCTGATGGTCTTCTCGTTCTCGTTCTCGTGGATCTGGACGATGTTCGGACTGCTGCTGCGCACCGAGAAGTCGGTGATGGGCGTCAGCATGATGGTGATTTTCCCGCTGACCTTCCTGAGCAACGTCTTTGTCGACCCGAAGACGATGCCGGGCTGGCTCCAGGCGTTCGTCAACAACAGCCCGGTATCCCATGTGTCCACGGCGGTCCGCGAATTGATGGCCGGAAACTGGCCGACGGCAGACATCGCCTGGTCACTCGGCTGGTCGGCAGCACTCCTGCTGGCCTTCGGTACGGTCACGATGCGGCTCTACAACCGCAAGTGAGCGAGCCGCTCGTACGGCACGACGACGACCTGGTGCGCGTCCTCGTACACGACGCGCCCAGGATCCGCCGACCGCAGGAGGCGGCAGTCGACGCCGTGGGCGGCGAGGATCT
The DNA here is from genome assembly GCF_018614055.1 of Streptomyces sp. ISL-98. Taxonomy (GTDB): domain Bacteria; phylum Actinomycetota; class Actinomycetes; order Streptomycetales; family Streptomycetaceae; genus Streptomyces; species Streptomyces spiramyceticus. Next base: position 6,716 of record NZ_JAGGPB010000016.1, on the reverse strand, counting down.
CCAGGTACCCGCCCACGCGAGCGATCAGCCCAACGGCCGTCGGCTTGAACCAGGCCACGGCCCCCGGGTTGACGCGGTCGTCGTAGACGCTCGGATCGACGGTGCTGGGATCGGTGTACGCCGCGTCGTACCAGTCATTGCCCGCCCGCCGGAACCGCTCCTGCTCGGCGGTCAGCTTCCCCTCGCGCGCGAGATTATTGACGAGCGCGAAGACCCCGGGGAAGTGGCCGCGGGGGCTCCGCACTGTCCCCTGAAAACGTACGTACGCGTTCGCCTCACCCATATGGCCATCGTAATGAGCGAGTTGCCGCCGCAGACGAGCGCGAGATCCGCGAGCTGCCGCTCGAACGGCACGACGTCGCCGCACGGATCACGCCCAGGGAGGTTGCTCCCGGTAGTCGTCCCGGCACATCCCCCGGAATAGCGTCGATGAGGCACGCACGGCGGGAGGGCCCGGCCCCCCTATGCCGGGCCCCTCGCGTGGTGCGGCGTTACGCCGTTCTGCCCATCGCTCTCCTTCCATGGCCGATTCCGCCCCGGGGCCGGCGGTTCATCGGTGCAGCCGGATATCTGTTCCAGTTGTCGCCGCGGCGCCCCTGCCTGCATGGGACAACCGCCCATGCAGCCCCCAGCGGCCGGCGGGAGTGCCCAAGCCCGTGAGAACGAGCAGGATGACCGCGGCGACAGCGATGACCGCGACGGCCGTCATGGTCTGCACCGGATTGAAGTCGATGAGGTACACGGTCATGGTGGCTCCCACGGTGATCAGCAGCGGTCCGAGGCACCACATGGTCCTCGGGATGGCGATGGTGGAGACGACTGCGGACTCGGCCTCGCCGAGGACGGCTTCATCCGCCGCATCCGCTTCATCCGCGATTTCCTGCTCGGCGCGCGCAGCGACGAGGTCCATCGTGGCCGCCCACTCCTCATCCGTTTCGTCCCTGTACTGCTCGGCGAGACGGTTGTTGCTCTCCTGCAGACGCGCGAGGAGGGCATCGTGGGTCACGTAATCTTCCGACACGGATTCCTTCCTTCCCCTTCTCAGGAGCCCGGCGAGGGCCCCTCCCGGGATCACGGTGCTTGTCGCCGATGGCGGACAGCACCGTGATCCCTAGAGGGGGCCTAGCCCTCCAGGTCCAACTCGCCTCTGGCGGCGTCCACGAGCTCCTGGGCCTTTCGCAGGCGCGTGGAGACCGTCTTACGGTCGATCTGCAGGTGAGCGGCGATCTCGCCGACCTTGAGATCGTGCAGATAGCGCAGCTCGTACACCTCGCGCTCCTTGTCCGGCAAGTACTTGGCGAGGAACGCCCGGATGCTGCGCCGAAGCAGCACCGCCTCGGTGTCCGGATCGTCGCCGCGGCCGACGGGCGGTTCGGGAAGCTCGTCGACCGGGATCTCCCTGGCCTTGCCCTTGCGTCGCAGGAACTCCAGGATCTCCAGACGCGTGGCATGCCAGGCGAACGCCCGCCCCTCGTCGCCCTGGGAGTAGATGAAACCGGGCTTGATGCGCGCCTTGAAGATCCGCACCAGGGTGGCCGAATGGATCTCGTCCATATGAGGCCCGAATCCGGCCTGCGCGATCCACTGCCGGATCGGGCTGCTGAGCGCGCGAAGCTCGGCGTCGAGTTGTGCTCTCACCTCCTCGCTCACGACCGTCGCGCGCGGGGGCGGGATCGTGCCCCTTTCCGGCTCACGCGTCTTGGGCACCGCCGCGTGAGCGATGGGGAGCGACGGTTCGCCGCCCTCCACGCCACGCGCTACGGGTCCTTGTGCCATGGGGGTAATCCCTTCCCTCGCGCCTCTCAGGGCGTATTGGTGGCGGTCGCCCTCAGCGGGTAAGCCGTCGCTGGGGGCGTGATCGGGGGAAGGAGACCGCAAGAACTTTGCGTAATGCGTTGGCCATTGACTGCTCGGTCCGGGTTACTTACCGCCCTTCAGCAGCTGGTACGCGAACGCGGCGACCACTACGCCGACGACGATCGCCACCCCCAACAGGGGGTTGATGAAGGCCACATAGGTGGTGATCCCGCCGATCAGCAGGACCAGCAGAACCAGTAGCAGCGCGCTGCTCGCACCGTCATCGTTCATGGGGTTTTCCGCTCCCGGGAAGTCCACCGAGCCGCCCTCGCAACCCGGTTCGCCACACAAGGCCCTGCGGACGCAGCGGCCTCACCAGGTAAGCCGGAACGGACACCTGGAACGGGGGAACGGCCAGGCCGAAGCCCATGCGGGACTGGGGAGTTCTTAGCGTGCCTTGTGTGTGGAAGAGGACACTTGCATGCCTGGGCATGGGGACCCTTGGGGTGTCTCGTTCCGATCACGAGACGCGGTGATCGGTGTGAGAGTCGGGCGTAGCGGCGTGTGCCGCGGTCGGCGGGGTGCTGATCGCCGCGATCCCCAAAGCTGTGCGCACGGAGCGTAGTTGGTGCGGTACCGTGATCGCGCAATCACTCTCTGCGTACGTCTTGTCGCGCGGAGCGGCCCCCGGCGGTGCTACCAACACCATTCCGAGGGCCTTCACCATCGAGGCTTACAAGGAGCCCCTGGGATGCTTCGTCATGCTAACGCGCCCACCAGCCGCTTCACGAAGGTTTCCAACGACCTCGTCCGGCACCCGCGCCTGACCCCCGAAGCGAAACTCCTGCTCATCTACGTGCAGGGCCTCCCGCAGAGCGAGGCGTCCAAATCCCTCAGCGAGCACGCGGCCAAGCTGAACATCACCGGCCGTGCCTATCAGCGAGCCAAAGAGCTGCTTCTGGCCTGCGGGTTCTTTCACCACTGGCGCGAACAGGGCTCGGGCGGACGCTGGTTCACCGACCAGCTCCTCGCGAACGTCACCCTCACGAGCGAGGAGGCGTCGTGCATCCGGCACGGGATCCCGCCGAGTGCGCAGTCTCCGACCGTCGGAGAACCGACGCGTCCGATGGTCGGTGGCTCTCCTACGGAACGTAAGACGGGAGAAAAGAACACTCCCCACCCTCCACCCAAAGACGCCGAGGTGGTCGAGGTGGCCGAAATGGGTGACGCCGACACGACCCCCGAACTCTTCGAGGCGGAACGCGTACTGCTCGGGCTGCGCCACCAGCACCGAGACCTCTACCTCGGCCCCCGCGAGGCCCGCACCCTCGCCACGACCGCCGCGGAATGGCTGCGCCGAGGGATCACCTCCGCGGAGCTGCGCCGCGCCCTCACCGCAGGCCTGCCAGCCGGAGGCATCCAGTCGGCGGTGGGCTTCCTCCGCCACCGCCTCACCGCAAAGCTCCCGGCCCCGGCGCCCCTGAAGACGCGCGTCCCGTACGACGCACTGCCCCCGTCCCGCACCGTGACGCCGCTGGTCACCTGCGCCGGTCCGGGCCCGGACCACGCCTTCCGCCCCCTGGCTGACGAAACCCACTGCCCCCGGTGCCGTAGCGACCATCCTGCCGCGGCGTCAGTGCCGCGCCGACGTGTTCCGTGGCGGGACCTCGTTGCGACTGTCGCTGCCACGCATTGACACGTCAGCGCGCTTCGTGGAAGACCACCGAGCGCACCTTCAGGCGCTTCGAGCCGTGGCCGGTGTGTGCCCGGAGGTCGAAGTGGGGCCCTTGCAGCCCCAGCCCTCCCACCGCCAACCCCAGGTTCAGCCCATCGCCAAGGCCACAACCAGGCTGGCCGAAGTGGACATCACCTGTGGTGCTGCTGCCTTGAGGCGCCACCAGGGCGCTCGGGCGCCCCTACGGCGGGCCCGAGCCGAGGAGAGTGATCGCTCCGTACGCTCCCGAGGCGAGAGCGAGCGTGCCCAGGACCCACCGCGCCCGCACCGTGGGCCGGCCGGCGAGGGCGACGGCGGCGGGGAGCAGGAGGGGGAAGGCGGGCATCATCAGCCGGGGGCGGGATCCGAAGTAGCCGGCGCCGATGAGGGACAGGGCCACCAGGGCGATGGTGTACGCCAGGACCGGCGCGGGCTGTTGCTGCCGTACGCACAGCCAGACCACCCATCCCAGGAGCACCAGCGCAGCAACCAGGGCCGCTCCGGCCAGCGGCACCGGGCCGGTGAGGTTCTTCCAGATGAAGCGGGCCAGCGCCGCTCCGCCGTCGATGTGGTTGCCCCACTCGCCCTGGACGGTGAAGTAGCCGAGCGGGTCCCGCCTGCGGATGCCGACGAAGACCACGTAGCCGAGCCACCCCAGGGGGGCCACGGCGATGCCCCCGATCATGCGCCGCCGGTTACGCACCACCTCGCTGAGGGCCGTTCGCCCACGAAGGTCTCGTACCAGGATCATCACGGCTGTGATGCCGAGGGAGGCGATCAGCGCCGCCGCTGAGGGCCGTGTGAGGCCGGCTGCTGTGGCGAGTACTCCAGCGGTGATCCACCGGTCGGTGAGCACGCTGTAGAGCAGCCATGCCGCCGCGGCGGTGAACAGTGTTTCGGTGTAGGCCATCGACTGTACGAAAGCGGTCGGGTACACCCCCCACAGCACTGAGAGGATCACGCCGGTCCGGCGATCGTGCAGGTGCGCGCCGACGGCGTAAATGCCCCATGCGGCGACTAGAGAAGCTGTCCAGGAAACTGCCAGGCCGGCAGTCCCGAGGCTGATGGGCAGGATTTCGGACAGGCCACGCTCAAGTGCGGGCAGGAGCGGGAAGAATGCCAGGTCGGCGTGGAGGCTGCCGTCGGGGAGGCGAACTTCGTAGCCGTACCAGCTTTCGGCGATCTGCTGATACCACACGGAGTCCCATCGGCTGCCCAGCAGATGAAGCGCGTCTTTCCCGGCCATGGACGCTGCTACGACCAGGATCAGCACCCCGGATAATCGGACCGCGGCGTACCAGCACAGGGCAGGAGCGGCAGCCCTCAAAGCGACACGTGCGCGAGCCTGCCAAGACGTGGTCAACGGCTGTGCGGGGTCAGCCGTTCGGTCGGTGGCCAGGTCTTGTGACATCTCGGCACGGTAAGGCTGATGCCACAGGATTTTGAGGTCGCCGCGCAGTGCATGGCCTGCAATAGATGCAGACCCCCGGTTCTCGATATGTGCGTACCGCACCGGAGGCCTGCAGTATCAACTTTACGCAGAATCAAGGGAGTTGAATAACCCCGAGGCGCTCTCCATGGCGTGAAGTCCATGTGTACAGAGCCGTGCCGACTCGGAACATCCGGCTTCTCCGCAGCGGCTTGGAGAGTCAGGTCACCGAAGGGGCTCCGACACCAGCCACACCATTCGCTGGTCGTGGAGTGTCCGGTTTCGTGCCCCTCGCGGGTGCATCGAGTGCTCGCGCGAGCCGGTCGACGCGTACCCATGATCTGCCTCCCGGTCCGCCCGGCCGCCGTGGGCATCGCGGACTCCCGGGCACGGCAGGCCGAAAGTGCACAATACGACCGGCTTCTTTGCCTGGTCATTACCCCACTCTGTACGCGGGCCGGGGCCATTCGGCAGGTATGCGCGGCTATGCGGAGGCGGCGGCACCCGGCCTTCCGGCCGTGTGCCGCCGCCTCCGGTGATGCGTCGCTCGCTGCCCTCGGTGCTAAAGGTCGAACTCGTGCGGCGGCAGGTCGAGCGTGAAGCACGCCTCCCGTACGAGGGCCTGCTCGTCCTTGTCGAAATCGCCGTCGGCGCCGCCGATGACGATGCCGATCTGGATGACGGCGCGGGCCTCGGCGGGCTTCTTCTTCGCCTTGGCGACCTCCTGGAGCACGCTCACCTTGCCGAAGGCGAAGTCGGTGGTGAGCTTGTTCAGGTAGTCGTCGAAGCGACGCTGGAGGTCGTCGGCGGGGAAGTTCTTCAATACCTCGTTGGTGGCGATGAGCTGGGCCACCCGCTGGCGCTCGGCCGGGTCGATGGAGCCGTCGGCGGCGGCGACGAGTGCGCACATCGCCATGCTCGCGTCGCGGAACGAGCCGCTCTTCAGGTCGTTCTTCTTCGCCTCCAGCTGGGTTTGCATCGTCTGGGCGGATTCCTTGATGCGATCCCACAGGGCCATGAGAACTTCAACTCCGTCTGTGTCGGTGCCGGCTGGTCTACCTCTACAACCATGTAGAAGCTATCAGGGGCGTTGAGCAGCCGCCTGGTCATCGCCTGTGGTGCGGCATTCGCCGCCCTTGCTCTGCTGGCAGTCGTGCTGCTCGTGGTCGTAGTCGTGCTCGTCGGAGGAGCGGGCTACCTCGGCGCGGATCATGGCGTTCACTGCGGCGTACGGGTCGATGGGCATGCCGGACTTCCTTACGGTGGAGGGTGGTTGAGCGCTTGGCCGAAGCCACCCTCAGCAGCGCAGAACCACGCACCGGACGGTCGAAGATCCGAGTGCCGTCGCCGGATGCGGCACGGGCCGCTCGGGCGGGGACGGGTCTGGCGTGCGCGTACTCCGGTACGGGACCACCGGGCCTGCCGCGTGCCCCTTCCGGCTACGCCCCTTGGCGCTCCCCCTGGCGCTCTCGCCGGCCGGCCGCACCTCACTGACGGCGGCGTCCGACGGCTGGCCCTCCGCCCCTGCCCCGTTGCCACTCTCGGCGGCGGAGACAGGGCGTCCCTCGGGCGCCGAGACCGCACCGAACCCGCCGCCCACCCCCAGCACCATGGCGAAGACCGCGGTGAGCACCAGCAGCGTCGTAAGCGCGCCCTGGCGCACCGCGCGCGGGACGAAGCACGAGACACGCATGTGCCTCTCGTACCACGGATGCGCCGGTTCGTACCCGTACGCCGGAGAAGTCCCCTCGACCGGACTAAGGCCTGTCTGATAAT
>NZ_JAGGPB010000015.1 GCF_018614055.1 Streptomyces sp. ISL-98 | reverse complement strand
ACCTACGCGGTCACGGCACTAGGGGGTCGGGTTCCGGTTCCCACGGCTCGTCAGCGGCGGCGGTGGACGCGTACTTCCGCGCCTTCGAGGCGGGCTTGTGCACAAGCGCCGCATGCCAGGCGTACCGAATGCTCTGCTCCCAGGTGTGGCCCGAGTGCTCTGCTCCCAGGTGTGGCCCGAGTGCTCTGCTCCCAGGTGTGGCCCGAGTGCTGGAACGCCGTGACCTCGATCTTGGCTTCCTTGCACAGGATGATGAGCAGCGCCTCGACCGTGGACCACCGGCGCGGCACCCTCCGTCCGTGCAGCATGCCCCGTACAGCCTCCCGGCTCGCCGTGCCGCGCAGGCTCTGGTCCGCCTTGATGTCGGCCGCCGTCGCCCGTAGGGGCGGGCTTCCGGCCGCCTCGTAGAGGACGTGCAGCTCCTCCACGAAATCGCGTACGGGCCCGGCCGGCAGCTCGTCCTCCAACGGCATGGTGATGGCGTCCCCCACGTTCCTCCCCAGTCGCGTGCAGCGGTGACCCATCGTGGCAACTGGCGACACAGGTCGGCCTTTTGGTGGCACAGGTTGGTTGTGAGGCGACAGGGATGGTCACGACGGGACAACCGGGTGCCCAGGCGGTGAAGCCTGGTGGTGACGGGCTGAAAACACCGCTGGTGGACGGCCACTTGTCCGTCGTGTGCCGCCACCGAAACCAACGCCCCGCCCGGCCGGACAGATCCTCCGTGAACGGCCGACCGGGCACGGGCGCGTAGGGAAAACCGTGCAGCTCCCCGAAGTTCATCGTGCCCTGCGCAAGACCGCATACGCCATAACCGCATGGACGCGTGGCGTCTCGCATCGGGGCCGACAGGTGGCGGCCGAAGCAACGCGCGACGTGTGGCCGGTGGCCGTGGTGACGGGGGCGGTGATGGTGTGCCCAGCGGAGCAGGCGGAGGCCCTGGCCACCATCACCGCGGTCCCCCTTGCCGTCTGGCTCACCCACCACAAGCGCCGATAACCCGGACGTGAAGTGGCCCCGCACCAGGTTCAGCCCGAATTGCGCGCCTCACTCCCCGCGCGAAGCCGGCGGTAGCTGACGCCGGTCGGCGTGCGGGAGATCGGTGACGGTCCCTCGGTGGGTCATCCTTCCGACGGCAGCCGACGGGCCAGGATTCCGGCAATGCGGCGGGCGGCGTAAGCCCCCTCGCCGCTGTTGGAGGCGAGGAGCTGCAGGAGTTCGACCACGGCGCGCGCTTCGCTGCGTGTGAGCAGCGACAGACGTTCCTCGTCCATGTTGATCACGCTGTCCACCAGTGCAAGAAGCCGTTCGTCCATGTCTCCCATGACCGGCACAACGGGGCGCGTTCCGGCATGGTCACGGTCGTGGGCTGCCGAGGAGACTTCGGTGCCCGCTGCCCTGGAGGAACGCGGTACGGACAAGGACACCTTCAGGGAGGCCGGCCCCGCCGCCGGACGGAGTGAACCCGGCGGCAGAGGCCCGCGGTCGCCGAGCCCGCGCGTTAGCCGATGAGCTTGTGCAGGGCTGGCACGCTAAGGAGGAAGGCGCCCCCGCCAGCGGCCACGGCACCGGCCACGGAATGGCTCTGCGCGAACACCAGGAAGCCTGCGGTCGCACCGATGGCGGCAGCGCCCAACAGGACGGTGAAGGCGTGCAGGCTCAACAGCGGGCGCTCGGCAGGCTGTGGCACCTGGGCGGGCTCCGGCGCCGGAGCGGGCGGCGATTGCGGGGTCAGGTCGGTCTGGTTGGCAGGCATGGCGAACCTTTGCTTCTGGTGCGTGCGGCAACACGCGTGAATGGGTTGAGCGGACGATGGACCGGCGGCGGGTTAGCTGCGCAAGTCCCCTGCTGTCGCCCGGTGGCGCCCCCGGGCAAGGAGGAGACTGCACCGCGCCAGCGGCCGATTCGAGTTCTCGCGAATTTGCCGACCGCTACTGAATGCCCCGTCAGCATGTAGGGCTCGCCACGTCTATTCACGGCTTCTGACCTGCGACTTTGCTTGAATGACCTTCCGGGGGCTTCTACGGAACCGGTTTTCGCGAAGGCTTGAATGAGGCCGGCGACGCTGCTACGGCCCAGCGGATGGCGGCCTTACACCAGCGTGGGGTTAGCCGCGCAAGTCCCGTTCTTCGCCCTCGCGCCTCTATCTGCCGGGGAGTTAGCCGCGCAACCGCGGCGGCCGACGACTTTCCGCAGGACGCGGCGCTCTACACCACGGCGCACCTACCCGGGCAAGGCGAAGGGCCCGGACGATCGTCCGGCCCCTGGGTGCGCGTTACCGTGTGCCGGCGGGCGGGGCTAGCCCGTCACGCATCACCGAATTGCCATATCCAGGCGATAGACCGGACATGACGACAGGTCGGACCGGACGCCGCGTACCGAGGGGGACTCCATGCTGCAACCCACCGCACCGGCCGACATAGAAGCACCGGCACCGGTCCGTAGAGCGCGTTTACGGCTGCTCGGCGTCAGCCTCGTGGCCGCCTCGGCAGGCGGCGCGGTCGCCATCATGAGCATGAACGGCACGGACAGCCCTAAGGCGTCCACCGACGCCAAGCGGAGCCGGCCCGACGCGTCAGCAAGCGGCCCGACGGGGCCGGCGAAGAAGTTCACGCCGGCCACCGCACCCCGTTTCCGCATTGACAGGCCGAAGACCGTCAGGAACGGCATGGGAGTCGGATTCCCGGAAGGCGGAGCGGGCGCCGTCTCCGCTGCGGTCACTTACTGGCAGGACCTGAACATCCTCGATGACCGTGCAGCCCGCCGACAGCTGGAAACCATCACCTCCAGGGACTCCCCCCAGTCGGTCGACAGTGGACTCTCGAACGTCCATCAGGCCCGCGAAGCCCTGGGACTGCCCACAACCGGTATGTCGGCCTTATGGGGAGGCACTCACATAGCGGTTTGATCATTCGACGGGGTCTGGCGGGCGGAACATGTCCACAACTCTCTGTTCCGTGAGCCTGGTCGAGCCGCGCTGGATCCAATAGCAGTAGCCGCTGACGCCGGAACCGACGATGACACTGGCTGTTGTCAGCACGATGTAGAGCCATGCTCGTTCATGACCCCAGGCTCCAGGCGACAGTGTGTGAAACGCCTGGGTAAGGGCCAGTCCGGCGCTCCCTGCGTACACAGCCCCGCCCATGAAGAGAATGCTCTTGACGTGGCGGCTGGACCCACCGTGGACAGTGATACGTGAGTGCCAGGCGATCAGGGGGACGCCAGTGCGCCTCTCGATTTCCCTTTCCAAGCCCCTCTTGTACCCGACCAGAATCCGGGTGGTGTTGTTGAGATACAGCCCGTAGACGATGACCACGCAGACACCAAGAGGCAGCCACATCAGCAGGTAACTCTTCCCACCTCCAATCGCGGCGGTGGCCGCAAGAGCGATGACGGTGCTGCCTACGGTGAGGATGCGATCACCTGATGTCGCCAGTGTCGAGATGCGACTTCCCGCATCCCGGCATTCGTCGATCAACCAGTTGACGATCTGTTCATTGGTGAACTGCGACGGTGCAGGTGCTCGCTGCGGTCCAGGCATTCCGCCACATTCTCACGAGCTACGTGACGTCTGCTGCCTCCTTCTTGGATCGGCGATGGTCACTACAGCTGAAAGGAATCTGGCATGAGCGCTTCAGGCAGAGGTTCTGAGGTAAAAAACGGCCGTTCGTGGGTACGCCGCCCACTCCAACCCCAGTTCGGCCAGCTGTTGGAGTTTGTCGGCGCCGAGCTTGGTGCGCGCGCCTCGATTTGGTGTTCGAGAGGCATACCCCGAGCTTCACCTCGGTCCCGTCCTCCAAGCGCTCTACGTGGGCCCTGTCACAGAGCCCGTACGAGCCTTGTACTGGCGCAGCGCCTCCACGCTCCGCTCGAAGGCTCCAGAGGCGCCCGCACGGGCCTTCGTGGACGCCTCCTTGGCGCAGGTAGCGGCATGACACCAAGCTGCTCCAGGCGCTCGCGCTGCCCTCTATCAGCCCCTGCCAGACAGCGTGCTGACGCTGTTTCTGGAGCCACCGGCCGACGTCCATCCCGTGCACCGTCACCTGGCCTCTGCGGGTGAGCCGGTAATTCCGTGCCGTGTAGAGCCGAGCCACTGCTGCGCCCGCGGCGGCCGTCGCTCGGATCACCGCCAGCCGGAACTGAGCGGATGTATGGAACTCCTTGTGAGACTGCAGTGCGTCAGCAGCAAGTGCGTTGGAGCCGGACGCGGCCTTGCCATGCGCTTGGATGTCGCCGATCTGCACGCAGACGGCATCGGTCTCTTCCTGTTCCGAGAGCTGCAGCTGTTCTGTCGGCTCCCAGCGCGAGCCCAAGGTAAACGCCTTATCGCGCTGCTCAGCTCCCCTCAAGAGACGCCGCCTCAGGACGGGACCTCGGCGGTCCGTTCCCGCGTAGTAGGAGATGGATCCATCGCCATCAAGGGCGTCGAGTGTGGCGGTACGGAATGTAAGGGAGGGCATCGCCGCGAGATGGTCCTGCAGGCGCCTCGGCTTGATCGACAGACCGGTCAGGTCGAGGAATCCCGCGTCATCCTGCAAGATCTCTCCCCCCTCGCTCGTGGAAGAGGATCAGCGGCTCGTAGGGGTCAGGCAGGTCGGGCAGCGCGATGTCGCGCTGCGCGCGGAGTTCGGCAAACCGCACGGCTCCGCTACAGGTCTTTCTCCCGCTGTACGCAACGAGCTTGAGGAGCTCGTCGAGTTCTGCGGCGAACTGTGGCGGGAGCTAAAAGTCCGCGTCTATGCATGCGGTGACATCGAAGAACGGCCAAGCGCCTTCCGCCCTGCACACCTGGGCCCACAGGGCAGAGCGCCGCAGGATTCGTGCATCAGCAGCAGCGCAGTGATGGACGCAGCGGGCCCCAGGGCAAATGTGCCCTGGGGCCCGGTGTCGGCGTGCCTACCGTCGGACGACCGCCGTGTTCGCGGTGTCGGTGTTATCCGACGTGTCCGGGTCCGCGGTGTCCGCTGTGACCGTGGCCGTCGCGGTGAGGGTCCGGCCCGGGGGCGGCGGGGCGGTGACTGTCACCGTGAAGGTCCGCTGGTCACCGGTGCCGAGGGTGCCGGCCTGCCAGACCACCTGGCTCCCGCCTCCGGGAGCCTGGACCCGCGGCGGCAGAGAGAGCGCGACGACCACGCCCTCGGCGGGGTTCGGGCCGTGGTTGGTCACCTCGGCGGTGTAGGTGAACGGGCTGCGCAGCCGTGCGGTCTCCGGGGCGGAGAGGGCGGCCGTCAGATCCGCCCGGGGCTCGGCGACCTCGACGGTGACCGTTCCGGTCGCGGTGTCCGCCCCGTCGCCGACGGTGTAGGAGAAGGTCGCGGTGCCTGTGAACCCGGAGGCGGGGGTGAAGGTCACCGTCCGGTCGTCCGTGACCGCGGCGGTGCCGGCGCCGGCGCCGGTCGGACTGACGGTGCCAACGGCGGTGACCGTGAGGTCGCCGCCCTCGGGGTCGGAGGCCGGCGGGATGACGGTGATGTCCACCGGCTGCTCGAATGCGGTCGCGGCGGAGACGTCGGGGCGGTGGGGGGCGCGTTAACGCATCTCACGCGTCGCAATGGGCGGCGACCAGACGGCTGACCCACCCCCGGCCGGAGACACGCGAAAGGCCCGGTCCGATATCGGACCGGGCCTCCTCAAGGGGGGAGGGGCCCTTCAATGCCGAGGCTTGCTCTTTCGGGTGCCAGTCCGCCTCGGACCAGCCGTACTCCTCGAATGCGTCGGGAACCTGCCCACAGGGGGCGTAGACGCTGACGAACAGAGTCGTGGTCGAGTCGTTCCACTGAACGTCGACCTGGTCTCCGCCTTCCGGATTTTCGAATCGGAAGCCCAGCTCGCGGAAGGTTGCCCCTGCACGGTCGCCTTCGTGGGTGAGTTTCCAACCTTGCTGCACCAGCCGCTGGCGCACGCGCCGCTGCGCGTCTCGTGCGGTGGCTTCGGGGATGTCTGGCACGCTCCAATCGAGTCCGAAGCTGCGGACGTCGCTTCGTGCCTCGTCAATGTGGGCGATGCCCTTCAGCCCGCGGTAGTAACAGGCGCCGGTATCGACCCTGCCCGAGTCCGCGGCGTACTTTTCGGGTAGCGCGAAGTCGTCGTACACCGCGTCGGACCGGTCCTTGAGCCGTTGCGCGACCGCGTCGGGGTCGGCCGAAGGATACGGCGCGCCGTTCCACACGGAGTTCCCCGCCACCGCGGCAGCGACTGACAGCGCGACCAGTGCGAGCCCTGTGACGGAATACAGGACGGGCCGCTCGGAGGCCCTGGCTCTACGTACAGGGGTCTTGGACATGCATGTGACGGTAGAGGTCAGCGCTGTGCGATGCATGAGTACCCGTACCCAGGTGAGTTCTGGAGCACTCACGAAGTCAGGTGCTGAAGCGACGAAACGCAGAGAGCCACGAGGCAGGAGGCTTCCACGAGTTCGGTGTCGCTCAAGGCCCGGCCTTGCAACGTCGGGTCACGCGGCACGCGGTCCGGCAAGCTGTCGCGCCAGGCGGCTTGGACAATTGTGACGGGACGCGGTAGTTGGAATCCAGACCGCTGGTGACCTGATGGTTCGAGCCGACGGGACATGCTGGTTGGAACCACATGGCCACGCTTCCTGGAACCTGCGGCACATTGCCATTCTTGTTGGAACCAGGTTCGGCCAACGGCGGGGATGATGTGTCGCTATGGACACCAGGACCCCGAGTCACGCCCTCGTCGAAGCAGGTTGGCAGAAGGTCCGCGCCGACAGGCGGGTCCGTCCGGAACTGCTCGAAGCGGCCTACGCCGAACCACGCCTGCGCCAGTTGTTTCCATGGACAGGAATGGGAGAACTGCACTTCAGCCGCTGCACAGAGCAGCGCTGGACATGGGACATTCCCTACATCCAGCCCGCAGCAGAAGGCGAATACTGGGTCTCCGGCCCCTCGCGCAGCGAGTCCGTGGGCCCAGCGGCGACGCCGGCGCAGGCCGTCACGATGGTGGTCGAACGCCTCCCTCCCGGTTGCGGACCTGCCTTCGTCGGCACCCCAGAAGAACTCGCCATCCACGACGCCGCAGCCTTGTCCGCCGTCCTCGAGCCTCCGGACACCGACCACTCCACGAGCTGACCTCACCAGTTCCACCCATCATGGCCAGGTGCCAACTACCGTGTCCGGGCTCACCTACGAACGTCTGGTCCAAGTTCGGTGGCAATCGGTCCAGGTTCGTTGTCAGAGGACAGTGACAGCGGATTGCGACGATGGGTGATCACGGCAGGTGTCCCGTCTCCGTCGCTATGGTCTGCGTCTCAAGTGATCTGGTCCGATTCGCCTCTGGTCTCAGGTGATCTGGTACGACGCGTGGGAAGCGGTCATGCACACAACGTGCATCAGCGCACGAGGGAACGCGCGATGCGGAATCCCACGTCGTCACCGTGGGCTGAGCCGGCCCAGGGGGCACCCCTGGGCCGGAGGGTGTTCCCCTCCTTGCGCCGGAGGAAACTCACTTGTGCCAGAAGCCGTCTCCCTGTGCATCACCTTGTATCGAGCATTTGACACAAGATCCCGACCAGGGCATCTTGTACCCACTGCTTGATACAAGATGATCTGAGGGGATCTCCATATGCTCGACACGGTCCCGCTCCAGTCCCGGTTCCTCGACCACGCCGACCACTACGCCCGCTGGTCCGGTCTGGCCATCGGCATCGTGGCCGCACAGCAGTTGGTCACGATGGAGAGCGGCGACATCACGATGCCCCTCGTGTTCGCCATCACCGCTTTCGGCCTGTGCGCGGTGGGCGGTGTCCTGCTCGGCGACGCCCTGACCCTGCGTCCCCAGGAAGCGGTACGCACCGCGAGTCTCGCCCCGCGCCTGGTCCGAGCCCACGTGCCGCCGCGTATGGCGCCCCTGCTTCTTCTGCAGGCGGCGTCCCTCGTCACCCTGCTGGTGATCGGTGCGGTCACGGCCTCCTCCGACCCCGACCGGATAGGCACAGCGGGGCGTGTCATCACCGTCACCTGCGAAGGGATGCCGGCTTCCCTCGGTCCCTGGCCCGGCCTGCACTACAGCGGCCCGATGTTCGCCGCCCTCGCGGTCGGGACCCCCGTCTGCGTCTGGGCCCTGCGCCGTATCGCCCACGGCCCGGGCGGCGACCAGCAGCGCCGCGACCGCGCGTGGGCGATCACCGGAGCCTGGGGGCTGCTGGTGTCGAGCCAGGTGCTGCTCGTCGTGCTGATGATTTTCGTCGCGCTCACGGAGAAGGAGACCTGCGCCGGCCCGTTGGGCGCCGCCACCATCGTGGTGATCTGCCCCCTGGGCCTGCTGAGCCTGTTCACCTTCGGATGGTCCCTGGTCACCGTGGTGGCACCCCGGGCGGTCGACGACGAGGCAGCCGACGATGGGACTTTCGACGATGAGTGACCCCGCCGTCCACGTCGACACCACCAGCCAGGTACCGCCATACGAGCAGATCCGCGCCCAGCTGGCCGCGCTGATCCGCACCGGCCGGCTGGTCGAGGGCGAGCGCCTGCCGACCGTGCGCCAGCTCGCCGCCGACCTCGGTCTGGCGCCGGGCACCGTGGCCCGCGCCTACCGCGAGCTGGAGGCCGCCGAGCTGATCCGCACCCGCCGTGGCGCGGGCACCCGGGTTGCGGCGCTCCCGTCCGAGCCGCACGCACACGATGCCGACCAACTCACCACTCTGGCCCGGGACTTCACCTCCGCCGCCCGAGCGCTCGGCGCCGACACCGAGGACATCCTGACCGCCGTCCGCGACGCCCTGGACCCGGGGCCCGCCTCCTCTCCGGCCACCGCCGACGGGACGACCACGCGGCCGACCTTCCGCACCGTGCCCCCGCCGGATCGAGCTCGACCGCCACGGAGAGGACCGCAGATTTGAAGTGAGGCCTCGCCAGAATCTTCGGGGACTACCAGTCGTGGCTGACGACCCAGGCGTGGTATCAGTTCGAAACAGCAGACCCGGACCAGATCACCGGACCAGATCAACTGAGACGGCATCCGGCGTCCCCCCGCCCAGGACCACATCACCCGAGATTCCCGGCACCCCCAAACTGAACCACCACCGTCACAAGATCAGCGCCAGACTCCGTTCGCGTGTACCAGGCTGACCATCTTCATGTGTACGCCGACACTGCTCCCCGCGCATGCGAGTTGCCCGACATGACCGCCTGCCAAGGCATACTGCTGGCCGCGATCGATTACGCGCACCGGACCTTCTACTGCGCCGGTCTGAGCACTTGTTCCACGAACTCACCGACGGGCCCCAGTAACGGTCGAACCCTCGCCCCTGACCGCCCTTATGGAACGCGTCGGCGCAGCGAGAGCCGGTGCAAGCCCCTTGGCAGCGCGGAATCAGTGGTCGTGCTCCGTAAAGGTCTACTTTCCAGTTCGAAGCCCAGGTCCTTCCCGGCCACCCGGAAGAGTTCGGGGTAGAAGCCAGGGAAGGTGTTCTCGTCGACGATAATCGGCGCGCCCTGGTGAAGGATCATGTCGAAGCCGATGATCTGCGCTCCCAGAGCCTTCTGGGCGCGCAGGGCCAGTTCCGTGTGCGCGTGCGGCACGTCGCAGAAGTCGACCTCGCCGCCCGCCCCCGCCGCGTCGTAGACCTTCGCCGCGCCGCCGGGCATCGCGGCCCAGCGAGAGGGGCGCTTGCGGTAGCCGTACATCACCGAGTCGCCCACCAACGTCACCGAAATCCAGTCGGCGAGGTCGTTGTCGTAGAACCGCTCCAGCAGCAGCGTCTCGTCGGCGGCCCCCGGCGCCGCGGCGACCAGGTAGCCCGCGACGTCCCGCAGCGTGGCGTAGTCCTCGATGAGCAGCACGCCGTGGCCGAAGTAGCCGCCGCGCGGTTTGAGCAGGGCACGGCCCCACTCGGCCAGGACCGGCTCGGCCGCAGCCACGTTGCCCTGGTGCAGCAGGACCGTGTCGGGTACCCGCACTCCGGCGCGTTCCAGCAGCAGGTGAGAGCGATACTTGTCCACGCCGGTCGCGAAGCTCTCGGGGTCGATGACGACCCGTGTGTCATGGCTGAGCGTTCGCAGTGCCTCAATGTGTTAGCTGCCGGGCCCGCGGTCGATCTGGGCGTACCACACGTACAGGTCGAGGTCGTTGAGACACAGCTCGCCGTGGTACACCCGGCCACCGCGGATGTGAGTGCGGTCGAGATTCAGATCATGGACGAACTCCACTTGCTCCAGGCCGGCGAGGAGATCGAGACAGCGTTCCCGGTCCTGCGTAGGGACGGCGGGGCCGACCGGCAGACGTCGTACGGCCTCGGACGTTCCGATCGGCCCCGTGGACAAGAATGTCCCCACCTGCAGCGGTCGATCGCCCATCGGTCCCCCACCCTCCAGCTTTGTGTGCCCCGGCCCACAGCCCTTCCCACCCGCCCCAGGAGTAAGGCCACAGCTAGGGACTGTCGCCCCGATCTTCACGAGCCTGCGACATCTCCGGCGGGAAAGCGTTCACTCACAGGGGCGATTGCGCGCAGCCGAGTTGCTTGTCGGGTCTGAGGCCGGCGAGGCTGTGGGAGGTTCCGATCTGGCCTTGACGTTGTCATTTCGCTCCACCGCGACGGCCCGAAGTGGTCCCACTTTGTGAAGATCAATGTCGGTTCGAGTTGGCCCCACTGAGGCATCACCGCTGTTCGATGCCGGACCCGGTTGGGACCACTTCAGGCCGCTCCTCCACAAAGCAGGACCAACGGAAGCCGACATGGTGGGGCCGCCGAACAACGTCCCCAGGCCACTCAGCATGCAGCACCATCAGCAAGGGGCAGCCTCGCACCGGCTGTACCCGTCGCCTTCTGATTGGCGAAGTGCCCGCGCAGAACATCGAGCGGTGCCGAAGGTTCCGAGGTCGCCCGTCAGCGGCCACGACAGCACGATTCATCACCTGGTCGGCGTGACTGGCGGAAAAGGCCCCCTCCAAGAGTCAGCGTGTTGCGCCAACTGCACGGCCCTACCATCGTGTTCACGCGGCCGCCCGGACACCGGGGCGCGGGAACCAGCAGGAGGTCATCCGGATGGCAGAACGGGGATCCGCATACGCCCTGCCACCGATCGCCGTATTCCCCGACGCCACGCTGCCGCACCCCATGCCCTGTCTGGAAGCCGAAGCGCGCGACGAGGCCACGCGACTCGCCGCCGCGCTCGCCGCCGTCCCGGCGTTCGGGACAGCCGCGGAGCGCGCCTCAGGGCTGCGGGCCGCCACCCTCGCGGCTGCCGGACTCGTCCGGGCGCTGCCGACGGCAGACTCCCCCACCAAGACGGACGGCCTGCCGGCCAGGTCTCCCGTGCAGAGCTACTTTCGAGTGCGCACAGCCGCACTCACCGCGGCGCAGGCGGCCCAGCAAGCCGCTCTGGTCATCCACCGGGGTCTCGCGGACCTGTGTGAAGCGCCTCTCTCGGGAAGCGACATCGCCCGGGAGACCACTGCGATGAGGCAGTTGGTCGTGGACCTCGCGGGAAGCGAGGCGAGCCCAAGGACCCCTGAGGACGGAGGCAGCGAAGCGTCTGACACCACCCCCGGCAGGGGGCAACGGCAGCAGGAGGAGATGTGGCTCTCCCGCTGGATCACCGGCCATCATGTGCACGTCCTGTTCAACGTCTACGCAACGATCGCGCTGAGAGAGGCCGTCGAGCGACTACGCGAAGGTGCCGTACGCGAGGCCACCGCCCAGCTCGGGCGGACGACCGTCTACGTCCAGGGGTTCGCCGCCGCCCGGGCACATGCCGCCGCCCTGCCGGCAGACTTCTACAACACGACCGTTCGCCCCACGATGGTCCCGACGGTGGTACCGGTACCCCTCAGCGGAAGCATGCACATGGAATACCGCGAGTACCGCACCACGATCGACGACCTGCTCGCGCTCCTGCCCGACCCGATCGAAGACCTCGCTCTACGAGAGCCGGGACTCGCCTTCGCCCGGGAAGCTCTCCTCGAAGCCGACCTCATCGAGGCAGAACGCCACGTATGCCTCGTAGAGCCGGTGGTGGGAAGCGAGCGGTCACTCGTCCAGCCACCGGCGACCATGGACAACGCCGTCTCGGTACTGCGCCTCATGCGTCATGCACGGGCGGCGAAGATCGCCTCGCTCGTCCGGTTCGGCGACCACCTCGTAGCAGCGGCCGCCAAGCTCCAGCAGAAGGACGGAGACAGCGTGGCGGAGGCCGACCGCTGCCCGCATTGAAGCTGCGCCATCTTGAAGTGGCTGGTCAGGGTGCTGAGTGTGATGTCGTTTCGGGGTGCTCGTGCTGGTCGTGGGCGGCAGTCTGGGGTGTAGATCGTCTGGCAGGAGTGGGTTTGTGGATTCCCGTCCGTCGTCGCGGGTGCCGCTCCTACGCTCCGGCCCATGATGGATCCCGAGGTGTTGGAGCGGATCGCCGCGCGGCGTGCGGAGCTGGACGGACTCGAAGAGCAGCTGGTCAAACAGCTGTCGGAGGTACGAGCTGAGCGCGATGAGCTGGCCGTGGCCGAGCGGGTGTGGCAGCGGATGAGCGAGCAACTCGCCGACGAGCGCACGGAGGCCGGGTCGCCGGTGGTCCAGGTGACAGGTCGGGCGGTGCGGTTGGTCCCGGACCGCGGGCCGGGGGTGGCTGAGTCCGAACTGCCGACGGAGTACCAGCGCATCCTGACCGCGGTGCGGCAGGCCGCCGGCCCGGTCTCCACCCGGCAGATCGGCGAGGTGCTGGGCTTGGACACCGGGGTACGGGGCAAGCTGGAGCCGTTGCGCGGGAAGCTCACGAAGCTGGCCGACCGCGGCTGGCTGCACAAACGACCCGACGGGAAGTTCACCACCCGCCCGTGACCGGTCCGCACGGCGATCGGGGCGTAACCAGGCTGCCCCCGGCGGCTGTTGGAATTGTGTGACGAAAACCAAAGAGCACGCCGGAGACACCGTGCCCCTGGTCTACCAGTGCCGCCTGCCGCTGTCCACGCACACCCTGAACTACCTCTCCGACCTGCTGCGACGCCATCTGAAAGCGATACGGTCGAGGTGGCGGGCGCTGCCGCCCGGGAGGATCGCGGTGATCGTCTTGGCTGTGCTGCGGCACGATCAGCGCCTGGCCGACATGGCCGGCGGCGGTGGTACTGATCGACGGCACCCTCATCCCCACCCAGCGCCGTACCGGAGAGGCGAACCGCCCGAATTACTCCGGCAAGCATCGCCGCCACGGCCTGCACATCCTCGCGCTGACCGACGAGCGGGCCGTCTGGTGTGGATATCGGCCGCCCGGCACGGCCGCACCCACGACATCACCGCCGCCCGCCGCGACCGCATCCTGGCCCACCTGCGTGCTGCCGGCCTCGGCGCGCCCTGGCCGACCTGGGCTTCCTCGGCCTGGACGACGACGGGGACGATCCCGTGGTCGTCACCGGCTTCAAGGCCACCCGCGCCCGCAGGCTCGCATCCGCCGAGAAGGAGGCCAACCGGGTCCTGGCCGCCGGACGCGTCCCCGTCGAACGCGGCTTTGCCCACCTGAAGAACTGGCGGATCCTCACCAAGCTCCGTACTGACCCCGCCCGCGCCACCCACCATGCCCCCGGAAAACAGCGTCACCGGGCCGGGATCGGCTGAGTGAGGTTCACCGGGTTGCCGTCGGGGTCCTGGATGTGGGCGACGCGCTGTCCCCACGGCATGTCGTTGGGGCCGCCGCGGACCGAGCCGCCCAGCGTCTCCACCCGGCCGAGCGTCTCGTCGACGTCATCGACACCAATGCTGAGCAGGATCCGCGGCGCCGCCCCAGTCCCCGGGTTCGCCTTGGCCACCAGCCCGAGGTCGGTGTCGCCGATGCGCAAGCCGAGGTAGAAGGCCGGGCCTTCCGCCGGTACCCGGAAGATCTCCTCAGCGCCGAACAATTTCATATAGAAGCCGAGCAGAACGTCCTGGTCGGCAGTCACGATCACTGGCTGGATGGTGGACATGGCACTCCTGTCGAGAACGGTCGTGTCGCTGGGTAGACCGTTCGAGGACGGTGAACTCATCGGCAAAACCACCCCGCCGGACGATCTACAACACAGACTGCCGCCCACGACCAGCACGAACACCCCGAAACGAGGTCACGCCACCCCGCTGACCAGCCACTTCAAGATGGCGGAGCTTCAATGAGCGCGTAGGTGTGGCCGGTACCACCGGCATGCACGGCGCAGCGTTTTCGACATCGGAACCCGAGTCGCGCCCAGACCTCAGGGCAATGTTTCATGGAAACAACTGGCCGCAGAGGAGCCCTCCGCGGGGCCCGCGGCGTACCGGGGCCGGTCAGCTCCGTCCGGCCAGTTGATCCAGGCCGTCATCGGTGTTCAGCAACTTCGGATGCCGCAGTCGCAGGTACAGACTCTCGAAGGCACGGAGGGTCTGGCCGATGTCGTGCTTGGCGACCAAGGCTCTGCCGGCCGCGCCCATCTGCAGGCACGTACCGCGGTCATCGAGAAGTTCCATGAGGTGATTGGCCAAGGAGTGGACCTCCCCAGGGGGTACAGCCGACCGGTGTTGTTCGGCTTGACCAGGTGGGGCAGAGCCATGGCGTCCGCGGCGACCACCGGGTTGCCCGCGGCCATGGCCTCCATGGTGGCCAGACTCTGCAGTTCGGCGATCCCTGGCATGCAGAAGAGGTCGGCGCGGGCGTAGGCGTCCAGCAGATCCTCCTCGCTGACCAGGCCGTGGAACACCACTCGGTCGCGTATGCCCAGGTGGTCGGTGAGATCCTCCAGCGCGCGGCGGCAGCTGCCTTCGCCGACGATCTCCGCGAGAGCGGGGACCGCCCGTGGGATGAGCGCCACCGCCTGGAGCAGGTCTTGGACGCGCTTCTCCTCGTCGAGACGGCCGACGAACAGGACACGGCGTATGTCATCGGGGGGGCGTGTGCGGGGCCGGTCGTCCGAAGCGGCCGAGGTCGATGCCGCACGAGACGGCCACAGCCGGGGCAGGCAGTCCACTGTCCTGCAGCAGTTGCACGGCTCGGGGAGTGGGGGCGGTGACCACCTGCGCGTTTCGGTACACCCGCACCAGATCGCGCCAGGCTTCCCGGCTCGCCCCACTCGCTCCAGGACGTCGGACTCCAGACGCCAGTCCTCCACGTCGTAAGGATCACCGACGACGAGATCAGGAGCGTCGGCAGGCAGAGACTGCCCCCTTCCTGAGCCGCTTGATCACTCGCGAGCGCTCCGCACGCGCACGGTTCGCGGCGAGTGTGGCATGCAGAAGTTCCCGCTGGAACGTCACGAAGTCGTCGGCGCTGTGGCACTCGCGCAAGCCTTTAATGAAGCTGACCAGCCGCTCACCGTTCTCCCGGTGGAACGGGTGCTTGATCAGCGCGTCCAGCCGGTCGGACGGCATATCGGTCAGCATCGAAGCAACAACAGGGATTCTTCCCAGGAGCAGGCGCCGCTCTCCACTAAATTCACACGCTCGCATCCCATCGGCACCAAGGGACCGTGCCATTCACCATCCGCCTGCGTAGCACCAGACGTCGATCTGCCGCCGCGCCTGTCACTCAGCGTGCCTACGGCAGCGCCGTGGACGGACGGGGAACCCGTGTCACAACCGCCCCGACCAACGGCTAGCGCTGGGGGAGAATCTGGGGAGTCTCGACGGTCCTGGGGAGCGCGTGGGGAGAACCCACTGCGTATCACGGCACGTTCCTGAAAGACGTCGAAAGACTCATCTGCGCAGGTCAGAGGTGCCCGAGATCGCATCGCCGCAGGTCAGGGGCGTCTGGTAGACAACTTCATGACGGACGTGTCCAGGACCATCAGAAACTGGGCGGTGCCCAGGACGATCAGCGCCCGCCAGTGCTTCACGGTGTCCCCCTCTCGGAGTCCGCCGGGCCGCGGCTCGGCACGTGCCGGGCCGCTACCGCAATCCCAGCCGAAGAACGCAGGCGGCGCTTCACCCACCATGGGCGAGCCGGACGAGCCACCGAGGCAGGCTGTCTGGCTGTCTGGCTGCAAGACCACGGCGCGTTTACGCCGGGATGGCCGTCCCCCAGGTCACAGCAACCGCAGCTTGCGCGCGCGGCGCACCGCGTCGTTGCGCCGGCTCACCGCCAGCTTCCGGTAGACGCTCTTGAGGTGGGTCTTGACCGTGTTCACCGACACATAGAGATCGGCGGCGATCTCCTCCGTCGACATCATCTGGGCCAGCCGTTGCAGCACGTCGCGCTCGCGTCCGCTCAGCTCCTCCAGGACCGGCGGCGGCTGGTCCTCGGAGCGAGGAGGCCCGCCGGGCGGCGCGGGACCGGGGGTGAGCCAACCCTCGGTCAACCCCCTCAGCGGCGCCACGCTCAGGAGAGGCCGGATCCACGGTCCGGCTTCGAAGAAGGGACGCCGCAGCCGCTCCCGCCGCGCCTCGTGCAGAGCCTGGCCGACGAGTCTGCGCGAGGTGGAGGAGTCCCCCGCCCCGTCCGCTGCCTGCGCCCTCACCAGCATGGCCCGTACGGTCAGCGCGGGCCCGGCGCGACCTTCGGGGCGCACTGTGTCGAGCAGTTCGATCGCCGCGCCGGGCTCGCCCGCGGCGAGCTGGGCCCGCGCGGCCTCCACGGCACACGCCACCTGGTCGCCGGGCACCGCTTGCAGCAGCCCGGCGGCCGTCTCCGGCCGGCCTTCGGCCAGGTGTGCGGCGGAGGCGACGAGCGCCCCGTGCCCCTTTACCCAGGGAGAGACCACGTCGGCGGAGACGGCCGGTTCCGCCGCTTCGACCGCGGCTCGCGTATTGCCGCGGGCCAGCAGCAGATGCGCGGTGGCGATGGCCCGGCCCGCTTCGGTCACCGGGTCCCGCATCGGGCCGTGCGAGTCGGCCACCGAGTCCAGGAGGGCCTGGGCCTGATCCAGTTCGTTGCGGTCGACGGCCACGGCGGCCAGGACCAGCCGCCCGATGCCAAAGCAGGACGGCTGCGGCAGGCTGAACCGTTCCGTCGCGGTGATGGCCGCCTGAGCCTTGCGCTCCGCCCTGCCGAGCCAGCCGTCCAGGTAGTCGATGAGGGCCAGGCGGCCCAGGGAGTCCTCGCGCGGGAGTGCCGTCGAAGCTCCGCCGGAGGAACTGGCCACCGGGAGCAGGGCGGCACGTGCGTCCTCGAAGCGCCCCGCCCACAGCCGCGTCGAACCCAGATGGGTCAGCAGGAGGGCCGTGAGTTCCGGATGCTTGTCCAGGAGGTGTGCGGGGACCTCTTTCCGTACGTTCTGGGCCATCTCCGCGGCCATCTCCGCCCTGCCCGGCGAACCGGTCAGCCGGGCCGCCAGGGCTTCCAGCAGGGCGCAACTCAGCCGGGCCGCCCACTGGTCGGTCGCGTCCTCCCCCAGGCTCGTCTCCGCGTGGTGCAAGTGGGTCAGGCCGCGGTCGAGGTGGCTCCGGGACAGCTCACGGGCGGCGCGGACGAGGTCCGTGGCGGGACTCGCGGCTTCGGGCCCCATCCGGGAGAACAGTTCGGCCAGGTCGTCGGAGCGACGGCCGGTGAAGAGCTGACCGATGGCGAGGTCGTCCACGAGAGCACCGGCGGTGAACTCCCAGTCGCCCGCGGCCGCGCCGTGGCCGAGCGTTTCCTCTAGGGATCCCGAGCGTCGCAGCCACTGCGCGGCCCGCCGGTGGAGCTCGGGCTGCAGGCTGGGAGAACGCACGCGCAGATGGGCACGGAGGATTTCCCCGAACAACGGGTGGAGCCGGTACCAGGCATCCCCGAGGTGCTCGACGAACGCGTTCTCGCGGTGCAACCCGACCAGGATGGCCTCGGCATCGGTGCGCTCCGTCAGCGCGTTCACCAGATCGGGGCAGAAGCGGTCGAGGACGCTGACCCGCAGCAGGAGATCCTGCGTCTCGGGGCTCTGCCGCTTCAGCACCTCCGCGAGGAGGAAGTCCGCAACGGTGTTCCGGTCGGCCTCGAACTCCTTCAGATAGGTCTGCGGATCCGGACGCTCCTGCGCGGCCAGGGCGCACAGCCGTAGGCCGGCAGCCCACCCCCGGGTGCGCTCCACGAGTGCCCGTACGGCGTCCACCGGAAGGCTCAGTCCGTGCAGCTCCAGCAGCGCGGCCGCCTCCTCGGGAGTGAAGGCCAGCTCCGCACCCCTGATCTCGGTCATGTCGCCTGCCGCCCGATAACGGTGCAGGGGCAGCAGCGGTTCGGTCCGGGTGACGAGGACCAGGCGCATGCCCCGCCCAGCGTGGTGCAGGACGAACTCCAGCTGTTCCGCGATCTCCGGGTCGGTCACACGGTCGTAGTCGTCCAGCACGACGATCACGGGTTGGTCCCGAGCACTCAGATGTGCGGCGAGGCGCGCCAGCAGCGGGGGGTCCACGCGGCTCGCGTCCGCAGGGCAGCCGATGTCTGCGGGCAGCGGCACACCGGAGACGCACAGGGCCTGGAGAAAATACGCCCACAGCGTTCCGGGGCCCTGGTCCGCCGCGTCGGTCGTGAGCCAGGCGACGGACTCGTGTCGCCCTTCGGCCCAGTCGGCGACCAGCAGGGTCTTGCCCGCACCAGCGGCTCCGTTGACCATGGTCAAAGGAGTCAGGAGAGCCTGGTCGAGATGGTCGACCAATCGCTTCCGCGGCAGGAACGTCGCAGGGCGCGTCGGTACGGCGAACCGGGTGAGCAGGAACGGCTCTCCGTGGGGATCGGCATAGGGGGAACTCAAGGCCCCGTCGTTCTCCCCGAACACGGCCATGGCGTTCACCACCACCGTTCGTCAGGTCATGGGCAACGCTCCCCACCAGCATCCCAGTGTTCCCCCACATGCGCGCGCCGCGAGGGCCCAGTGGTCGAGTCGGCCCCGCCGGACGAGGACAGGCCCCGCGCGCAAGGTTTGGTGGCCCCGTCTCAGCCGGCGGCGTCCATGTGGTGATCGAGCGAGAGGGCTGCCGTAATCAGCGCCAGGTGTGTGAAAGCCTGCGGGAAGTTTCCGAGCTGCTCCCCTGTCGGTCCGACCTCCTCGGCGAACAGGCCGGCGTGATTGGCATAGGTGAGCATCTTGTCGAAGGCGTACCTGGCCGGGCCGAGCTGCCCCGCCTGCGCGAGCGCTTCGACGTACAGGAAGCTGCACAGGGAGAACGTGCCCTCGCTGCCGCGCAATCCGTCCGGAGACGCCTCCGGGTCGTAGCGGTAGACGAGGCTGTCGGAGACGAGTTCCTCGCCCATCGCGTCAAGGGTGGACAACCAGCGCGGATCCTTCGGCGAAATGAAACCGACGGAGGGCATGAGCAGCAGGGAGGCATCGAGGGTGGTGTCCTCTTACTGCTGGACGAACGCCCGGCGCCCCGTGCTCCGTCCCACGCCTTGACCAGCCAGTCGAGCACCCCGGACAGGGCCTGCCAGCCGTCGTACGGCGGCACCTCGCCGACGTCCTCCACTGCCTGGGACAGGGCGAGCACCGCCTCTCCGTAGATGTCGAGCTGGAGCTGACCCGCGGCGCCGTTGCCCACCCGTACCGGCGCCGACCCTCTGTAGCCCTCGAAGTGGTCGAGGACTTCCTCCGGCAGGTCCGGATCACCGTCGATGCGGTACATGATCTGCAGGGGCTCGCCGCTCACCGTGCGGCCCGCCCTGAGCCGGTCGCCGAGCCAGCCGCGGAACGCGACGGCCTCCTCGGTGTAGCCGAGTCCCAGCAAGGCACCGACCGACAATGAGCCGTCACGCACCCACGTGTAGCGGTAGTCCCAGTTGCGTCCGCCGCCGATCTGCTCGGGCAGCCCCATGGTGGGCGCAGCGACGGGCGCTCCGGTCGGCGCGTACGTGAGCAGTTTCAGGGTGATCGCCGCCCTGTTCACCATGTCCTGCCAGCGTCCGCGGTACTGGCTGCGGCCTACCCACGCGTGCCAGAAGTCCCGGGTCCCCTCGAACAGTGTCATGACGTACGCCTGCGTCAGCGGTGGCACGGGCGTGCCGTCCGGGTCGCCCACCGTCAGCACGACGGCGGCGAAGGCGCCCTGGTCCAGGGTCAGTTCGCTGCGGACATCGTCGCCATCCCTGCTCCACCTCACCGGGCCGACGCTCTGCAGCACGGCCTGGGCGCCGGGAGCATCGAAACGGACCGAGTCCTCGCTTACGTCGATGCTGTGCCCGGCACGGGCGTAGTCGAAGCGGGGGCGGCACTCCAGCGAGAAGCGGACCCGGCCGCGGGTCACCCGCAGAATCCTGACCAGCCGGTGCCGGGCCGCCGGGCGCTCGGGGTGCTCCACCGGCATGAAGTCGACCACCTCGCCCACACCTTCCTCCGCCAGGAAACGGGTCACCAGGACCGCGGTGTCCTGCAAGTACAGCTGCACCGGGGGGTGTTGGGAGTCGGCGGAGACGGCGAAGTGCCCACCGCGGTCGTGGTCGAGGAGTGAGGCGAACACGCTGGGCGAGTCGAACCTGGGCGCGCACAGCCAGTCGACCGTGCCGTCGGAGGAGACCAGCGCGGCGGTTGCAGGTCTCCGACCATCCCATGGTCCGCGATCGGGGGATAGCGTCGCATGATCGGTGCTCCCTTCCGGCCGGAGCGTCCCCGGGCATCGCAGCGTCCCCGGCGCCCTGTCGCGCCCCGCTTCTGCCACCATGGCCACACCGGGCTGGGCCGGCCTCCCCCACCACGGGCGAGTTCCCCCGCACGCGCAGCACCGGAGAATGAATCCCGCACTCCTCGTACCCATGGCCCGGCGACCTGAGGGTGCGGGCACGCCGACCGCGGAGAACGCTGAAAACACACCCGCACACGTGGGAGTCGTGCGCCGAGATCCGGGTCCGCCCTCCCGCATGCAAGCCGCGACGCGCCCTACTCAATTCCCCGTCGCTTTGGGACGATTACCGTGCGGGACTTCATGAATTCGGGGCACACCGATTCCGTAGGAGAAGCCCATGTCTGTGGCGACCTTTGTGGCCGGCACCGCTCCTGGCGCATTACCGGGCCTGGGGCATATGGTCCCGCTTTTGCGGCACCCCACTGAGTTCTTGGCCTCTCTTCCGGAGCACGGGGATCTGGTGGAGATCCGGCTCGGACGGACGAGGGCGTACGTTCCGTGCCACCCGGAGCTGTTGCGGCAGGTCCTGACCGACGACCGTACCTTCGACAAGGGCGGCACGTACTACGACAAGGCGCGGGACATGGCCGGCAACGGCGTGGCCACGTGCCCGCACCAGGACCATCGCAGGCAGCGCCGCCTCATCCAACCTGCCTTCCACCGCACGCAGTTGGAGCGGTACGGCCTGGTCATGGAGGCGGAAGTGGGTGTGCTGACCGACTCGTGGGGGGACGAGCCGGTCGTCGACGCGTACCCGGAGCTCTATTCGCTCGCCGCGCGCATTGTGACGCGTACGCTGTTCGGCACGCACGTGGACGAGGATGTCGTGGCCGGCATCCGGCGCTCATTCGAGGCGGCGTTCAGCGGGTTCTTCCGGCAGATGTTCATGCCCGAGGCCCTGCGGCGACTTCCGCTGCCCGCCAATCTCCGCCACCGACGGGCCCTGCGGCACCTCCGCGGCACCGTGGAGCGGATCATCGCGGAGTACCGGCGCAGCGGCGCCGATCGAGGCGACCTGCTGTCCGTGCTGCTTGCCGCGCGGGACGAGGGCGACGGTGCGGGCATGGCGGACGGGGAGATCCACGATCAGGTCGTCACGGTCCTCGCGGCCGGCACCGAGACCGTGGCCGCCACTCTCACCTGGGCCTGCTACCTCCTGTCTCAGAACCCCGCGGCGCAGCGCGAGCTCCACGAGGAGGTCGACACGGTTCTCAAGGGCGGCCCGGCCGGCTGGGGCGACATCCCCCAACTGCCGTACACCGACCACGTGATCAACGAGACGATCCGCCTGTACCCGCCCGGCTGGCTGTTCACCCGCGTCACCGCGACCGATGTGGAGCTGGCGGGGCGTCACCTGGCGCAGGGGACCACGGTGGTCATCAGCCCCGCCCCGGTCCACCGCCACAGCAGTGTGTTCGAGCGCCCCCTGGAGTTCGACCCCGGCCGGTGGGCCGAGGACCGGGCCGCCGCCCTGCCCCGGGGCGCGTTCGTGGGGTTCGGGGCCGGGCCACGCAAGTGCATCGGTGACGGCTTCGGTGCGGCCGAGTGCGCCATGGCCCTGGCCACCATGGTCAGCGGGCGGAGCATACGCTGCGAACCAGGCGCGGATGTCCGGCCCGTGCCGCTGGCGGCCTTCTACCGCCCCCGCCATCTCTTCCTGCGCCTGCCGCGCCGGTGAGCGTGCCTGTCCCACCACGTCAGCCGCGGGCACCTCGGTAGCGGTCGCAGTGCTTCGACCAGTCGAGGTTCCCGCGCATCCAGGCCTTCAGGCCGTTGCTGTACGACGCCACAGCCGCACGATCCCGGTCAGTGAGCCCGGGCCATGCCCCGCACATCCTCACCAAGTCCCGCTCCGCCGCCAGGAACGTACGGATGTCGGCGGCGACACGGCCGTACACATGGTTCACCGCATCCTGCATGGTGAGGCCCAGCGCGCGACGTACGACGAGAACCCCGTTGCTGGTTTCGCCACTGGCCAGCTCTTTCTTCAGGGAAACCACGTCATTGACCCACACGACGACATCCGTGGCCTTGTCGACCATGGTGCGCAGTTGATCCGTCGCGTGGATCAGCGGGGGCACCTCCAGGCCGGTGGAGAACTCCAGGAGGTCGAGGCAGGCGGTCACAGACCCGGAGGCACGGCGGAGCTGAACGTACTCGTCCAGGAGCGGGGTGCGTGCTTGCTGCCGGTTCAGAGCCTCGAACCGGAAGGCGGTGAGGAAGTGCATCACATGAGTGGTGAACCGCATGCGCCACCAGCGGCTGAGGCAAGGTGCGATGTCGAGCCAGACGGCACCGAGCTCGCGGACCAGCGGGGCGCCGTCACTGTGGTGGTTCTCCCCCGACGCCAGTGGCAGGGCGTCGAGCATGCTGCGGGCGATGGTCTCGTACTGCTCCACAGCGAGTGCGCCCATCCGGTCGAAGCTGTCGTCGATGATGAAGAGCCAGGTGAACCAGCCGGTTATGGGAGCGGCCCGGTCCGGGAGCAGACCGGGGTAGGCGCGGAGGACGAGCTCCCCCAGGCCGGCTTCCGACAAGCTTCTGGCTGCTTCTGGATCGTCCAACAACCCGTACTCGGTTGCCCACTTGGTGGCCATTTCGTCCAACCAGCCGGGGTCTTCGGCAGTTGTGCTGGGCAACTGGTAGAGGATGTGGCCACAGCGGGGCAGGGTTTCCAGGGACGCCGGATCCCCGGAGCGGGGGCTCATACGGATCTGTCCCTGCTCGGGGCGGTGTGCCGCAGTAACAGCGGCAGCAGTGTGACGGGAGGCGCCAGCATGTGCTGGACCTCGAGAAACCTGCGGTAGAGGGCGGGGTCTTCCGGTATACGCCGCAGTACGCGGTGCAGAAACCGTCGGGAGAGCGAGGCGGCAAAGGGGCTCCTGCCGCCGGCCCAGCCCAGGTCGAGGCTGGAGGACATGAACCAGGCCAGACGCAGCGTCCCCGCCGAACGCCGCTGGAAGCGGGCACCGGCCTCCGGGAGCTTGGCGCTGTCCAGGGTGCGAGCCAATAGCTCGGCCTGCAGAGCGGCGACCGTCATACCGTGGCCGTACAGCGGGTTGAGGGCACACAGCGCGTCACCGAGCACGACCAGGCCGCCCGGCCAGGAACGGATTCGGTCGTAGCGGTGCCACTCACCCCCGAGGCCGGCGTACCGGTAGACCGGGCCCAGCGGTTCGGCCGACACGGTGATCTCGTGGATGTGCGGATTCATCAGCGATGCCGCGTATGCACCGAAGCCCTCCGGGTCGGTCGGGGCCAGCTGGCCGTCCGCGCCGAAGAGACAGACCAGCCACTGCTCGTCCTCGATCGCCAGGACCGTGCCGCCACGGTTCCCCGTGGGTGCGAGGGTGGCCTGCAGGGATGCCTGCCAGCTGCGCGTGCAGTCCGCTGAGCGCTTGTAGAGCCGGGAGGCGTACGACAGCCTTCCATCCACACTGAGTACCTCCGGCCCGGCCATGCCCTGAGCGCTGGGCCAGGAGCGAAGACGGGAATGCCGTCCCGTGGCGACAACGACAAGGTCGGCCAGGTACGTGGTGTCCCCGCTGTCCGGACCCCCGTGACACGACGGCGAGCGGCGTCGGTGGCCAACCCCGTCGCACAGGTCCTGTCGAGAAGTGAGACGGCGGGATGCGCCAGGACCCGCCGACGTATCGCTGCCTCCAGCACGGGACGGCTGAACGTCTGCAGGACCAGGTCCGTCGAGACCCGAGGTGACCAGCCCGTGGGATAGAGCATCGGAAAGCGCCCGAAGTCCGAAACCGGCGCACCCCGCTCGGTCAGCTCGTCGCGCAGACCGGGAAAGAACTGTTCCAGTACCTGTGCGCCACGGGCCAGCAGCGCATGGGGGTGGCGGCTCTGCGGAGTCCCCTTGCGGTGCGCGGCGTGCGCAACGACGGGGTCCTGCTCCAAGACGGTGACCGAGCGGAACCGGTCGGCGAGGACGCGTGCTGCGACCAGCCCCGCATACCCACCGCCCAGGACAACCGCATGGTTCCCGGCGCGCGCCGTCACTGGAGCCGCCCTGGCAGCGGTGCCCGAAGAACTATCTCCGTGGCGCAGCACATAATCTCCATGACCACCTGTCAAATAGAGTCCTTGAGTGGGCGCACGGGTTCTGTATTGCGGATACCTCACCGCCGTGCGAAGAGGACGGCAATGCCAAAAGGAATCCGGGCCTTTGCGTTTGAGGGCACACGGAAGCACGCCACGGAGCACGAGAGCGCACAGCAACGATGAGGGACGTACAGATGCTTCTTCTTGTACGTGCTGAGCCTCATGCGGGGTACTCGGCATGCCCGAGGGGATGCCGAGCTATTGGACCGGCCGCGGCCTGAGGCCCTACCCGCAGTACGATCGGCGCATGATGCCACGAAAGGCCAATGCCGCGTAGGTCCCCGCATGCCTTCGGATACGGCCGCCCGATCGCCAAAGCCTCAATCAGATCAGCACGTTGCTCATCAGCACTTGCCCTGGGCCACCGGTATGCACTGCCGTGCATACGTACCTTTTTGTCGACGGCCTCGACTTGATCACGCGCAGCGACAGCCGCGCCGTGGGCATGCATCCGGAGCAGCTTCTCCGGCCCGGCGGACCGCTCTACCCGGCAGATGCCGCCCGCAGCCTAGGCCTGGCGTGTCAGGAACAGTCCGAGCCGGACCCTTTGGGGCTCCACATCCGAGTGCGACTACGTGGTGAGACGGTCGTTTGGAGCGAGCTGATCCCCTTTCTTGGGCGCAGACCCCCTGCTTTAGCTGGGGGGTTAGCCCATCCTTGGGCCGGAGCCGCGTAGCGGCGGAGTGAGGTGACTCCTGTGGTGT
>NZ_JAGGPB010000014.1 GCF_018614055.1 Streptomyces sp. ISL-98 | reverse complement strand
GAGTAGGACGCCGCCGAACAAATTTTTATGCCCCGGCCCCTGGACTTATGTCCAGGGGCCGGGGCTTTTTTGCGTTTAAGGTCGGGTCATGCGCTACGACCTCATCATCTTCGACAACGACGGCGTCCTCGTGGACAGCGAGGCGATCTCCAACTCCATCCTCGCCGGCTACCTGACCGAGCTCGGGCACCCCACCACGTACGAGGACTCTCTCCGCGACTACATGGGTGGTGCCGTGCACCGGATCCACGACCTCGTACTGGAGCGGACAGGGCAGCGGCTCGCCGAGGACTTCGACGACACGCTGCATGCCCGCATCTTCGCCGCGTTCCAGCGGGACCTGAAGCCTGTGCCGGGGGTCGAGGACTTCCTGGGGACGCTGGTCGCGGAGGGAGTTGCGTACTGTGTCGCGTCGTCCGGGAGTCATGAGCGGATCCGGGTCGGGCACCGGACGACTGGGCTCGACGAGTGGTTCGAGGACAGCTGGATCTTCAGCTCGCAGGACGTCGGGCGGGGGAAGCCGGATCCGGACCTCTATCTCTACGCCGCGGATCGAATGGGCGTACCGGCGGAGCGGTGTGTCGTGCTGGAGGACAGTCCGCTGGGGATCGACGCGGCCAGGGCGGCCGGGATGGATGTGTACGCCTTCACGTCGATGATGCCTGTCGACCGGCTCCCCGGGGCGACTGGCTACTTCTCCGACATGGGGCAGCTGCCGGGATTGCTTGCGTGATCCACCTACCCATGAGTAGGTGACGCGCCTACGCTGTGCGGCCATGACAGACGCGCGCCTGCGGCACGGCAGGGCTTCCTTGGGGTTGAGCTTCTTCGCGCAGGGCGTGGCTTTTGCGCTTCTGGTGACTCGGCTGCCTGCCATTCAGGACCGGTACGGGATATCCGACGCACTGCTTCCGGTCTTCCTGGCCGCGGTGCCGATTCTGGCGGGCGTGGGCAGTTTCGGGACCGAGCAGCTGGTGAAGCGGGTCAGGCCCAGCGCGGTCCTGAGGTGGTCCCAGCCGGTGGTGCTGCTGGCGCTGCTCGGGGTCGGGGCCGGCAGCGAGATGTGGCAAGTGGCCGTGGCGCTCGGGGCGTTCGGGCTTTCGGTGGGTGCGCTGGATGCGTCCATGAACATGCTGGGCGTCAGTCTTCAGCGGGCGTACGGGCGCAGCATCATGATCGGGTTTCATGCGGCGTACAGCCTTGGCGGGATCGCGGGGGCCTCGTTCGCTTGGGCCGGGGCGCACTGGGATCTGGCGCTGGTCGTCTCGTATCTGCCGGTGGTCGGGGTGCTGTTGCCGGGCGTGTTCGTCGGTAGCCGGTGGTACGTCGATGGTGAGGTTGGGGTCGCTGGGGAAGTTGGGGTAGAGGAGCCGGCGGCCCGGGGTGGGTTCAGGCTGCTGTTGCCGTTGTGTCTGGTGATGACCTTTGCGTATATCGGGGACTCGACTGTTTCGAACTGGAGCGCCAAGTATCTGGAGGACGTCCTCGGGTCGTCGGAGCAGACGGCGACCCTTCCGTACAACATTTACATGGTCACGACGCTGGTGGGGCGGGCTGTCGGGGACCTTGGTGTGCGGCGCTTCGGGGCTGTGGGTGTTGTGCGGTGCGGGACGCTTCTTGCTGCTGGTGGGTTCAGTGTGGTGGCGGTGGCGCCGGGGGTTGGGGTGGGGATGCTCGGGTTCACGATGCTCGGTTTCGGGCTTTGTGTGATCGTGCCTCAGACCTTTGCGGCGGCGGGGCGGTTGTTCCCGGGGGCACGTGGCAATGCGGCTATTGCTCGGCTCAATGTCTTCAATTACGTGGGGTTCCTCGTCGGGGCGCCTTTGGTGGGTGCGCTCGGGGAGGCTTGGAGCTATCGGGGGGCGATGTTCGTACCGATGGTTCTGGTCTTGGTGACGCTTGTGTACGCCCGGTCGTTCTCGGCGGAGGCCGACCGATACGGTGGCGGACATGAGCGGGCGCGCACTGTTGATGTGGGATGACGCGGTAACCGGATACGACTTCGGGGCGAGTCATCCGATGGATCCCGTCAGACTCGACCTGACCATGGGGCTGATCCGGGCGTACGGACTCGACCGGGCGGTTGATGTGGTCGCCGCGCCGGCCGCTGGGGACTCGACGCTGCGACTTGTGCACCGTGCGGAGTACGTGGCGGCGGTGCGGGCGGCTTCGGCGGATCCGCGGGCTGCGGATCAGGCGTATGGGCTGGGGACGGTTGATGATCCTGCGTTTGCCGGGATGCATGAGGCTTCTGCGCTGATCGCCGGGCAGTCGGTGGGGGCGGCGGAGGCGGTCTGGCGGGGCGAGGCGGCCCATGCGGTGAACTTCGCGGGCGGGCTGCATCATGCGATGCCGGGGAGTGCGGCCGGGTTCTGTATTTACAACGACCCGGCGTTGGCGATTGCGCGGCTGCTGGAGCTGGGGGCGGAGCGGGTCGCGTATGTGGACGTGGATGTGCATCACGGGGACGGGGTGCAGGCGGCGTTCTGGGAGGACCCGCGGGTTCTGACGGTGTCGCTGCATGAGCATCCGCAGACGCTGTTTCCGGGGACCGGGTGGCCGGAGGAGACGGGCGCGGCAGGTGCGGGGGAGGGCGGGGCCGTGAATGTGGCGCTGCCTGCGGGGACGGGGGATGCGGGGTGGTTGCGGGCGTTTCACGCGGTTGTGCCGGAGCTGCTGGCGGACTTTCGGCCGCAGGTGCTGGTTACGCAACACGGGGCCGATACGCATTTCGAGGATCCGCTGGCGCATCTGGCTGTTTCGCTGGATGCGCAGCGGGCTGTGCAGGCGGCGTGTCATGAGCTCGCCCATGAGTATGTGGAGGGTGGGTTGTGGGTTGCGCTGGGGGGCGGGGGATATGCGGTCGTGGACGTCGTACCTCGGTCTTGGACGCACCTGGTGGGGATTGCCGCGCATCGGCCGATTGAGCCGGAGTCGGTGATTCCGGCGTCTTGGCGGGACGAGGTGTATGCGCGGACGCGGCAGTTGGGGCCGGCGCGGATGACGGATGGGCGGACGCCGGCGTGGAAGGGGTGGGAGTCGGGTTACGACCCGGCGGACCGTCTCGACCAGGCGGTACGGGCGGCTCGGCGGGCGGCGTTTCCTTTGCGGGGGTTGTTGGCTTAGGGGGAGGGGTACGGTGCGTCGGCTGGGCGGCGGGGTGGGAGTGCGCGGTCTGGACGGTGCGGGTGCGCGGGGCGGTGCGGGTGGGGCCCCCGGCCCCCGGGGCCGGGGGAGCCGACGTGGGGCTGACGCCCCCACACCCCCCGGTGCGGCAGCTTCGCGCCGCAGGGCGGGGTGGCCGTTGGCTGTGTCGGCGTCGCGAGCGCAGAGCCGCAGACCCTGGAGTGCGGGCGCTCTGTGCCGTACGCCGAGCCCAGGTTCCCGCGCTTGGGGCGTTTCGCGGTGTGCGGTGCGCCGCGCTCAAGGTGAGCTGCCCCGCGTGCGGCTGCTTCGCGCCGCAGGGTGGGGTGGCCGTTGGCTGCCTCGGCGTCGCGCTCGCAGGACCGCGGGCCCTGGAGTACGGGCGCTTCGCGCCGTCGCCGAGCCCGGGCCCCGGGGTGCTTCGCACCATAGGCCGAGCCAGTCCTGGAGGTGGGTGCTTCGCGTCGTGCGCCGAGGCCAAGTCCCCGGGAGTACGGGCGCTTCGTGTCGTGCGGCATGGCGGGCTCTTGGTGGGTCTCCCCGCGTGTGCTGATCGGGTGGGGTTACGCCAACTGTGGGGCGTCCTTGGGGTTTTGGTGCGGGGTGGGTGGGGGTGCGGGAGCATCTGGAGGGTGTTGAGTACCGGCGCGCTTCGGGCGCATCTGTTGGCGGCTCGGTTGGCCGGGCCCGTGGCCACCTCCCGGGAGCAGAGCCTGCGGAGCTACCGGCTCTTCGCGGCGCGGGATCCGCGCGTTCTGCTCGGGCTGGATCCCGAACAGGCCTGGGGTGCGCGCGATGTGATGGCGCTCATGGCTGACAAGTGTGGGGTCTCCGGTGATCCGGGATGTGTCACGGGGGCTGATGTGATTGATCCCGAGCGGACGCTGGCCGGGCTCGATGCGTTCGCGGGGCGGCTGGCCGATGCCGCCGCGCGGCGGGTGCCGGTGTTGTTCGGGACCGGGCATCCGCACCGTTTGCTCGGGTTCTACGCCGGTCTCGCAGACGCCTTGTCGGCGGCGGGGTGCCTTGTCCTCACACCCGCGCAGGGGCGATGTGTCGACATAACGACCCGGTTCGGCGTACGCACGTACAACCTCGACTACGTACGAGGCGTCGCGCTGGTGCGCGAACCCGGCGCGCGAGGTGCCGCGAGTGTGACCGGCGCACACAGCCATTCGCCCCTCCCTGTTCGGGTCGCACTGGCCGCCCTGCGGGAGGGGGAAGGGGCGCTGCCCGGGCTGGTCGTCGGGGACCATGGGTGGGTCTGCGGTGCAGGTCAGTTGGGGTTTGAGGCCATTGGACTGGCCGATACCGATGATCCCGCGCTGTTCGTCGGTGAGGCTGAGGGGCGGGTGTCCGTCGCCGTTCCGCTTGATGACGCCGTGCGGTCTGATTACTACCGACCGCTTACTCGCTATGTACTCAATCGAGCGTGTCTGTCACGGTAGGCGTCGGATGGCTGCTCCTCTTCCCCACTCGCATCACCCGCCCCTAGTCTGGGAGTGAGCGCACAACGACGAAGAGTCACCGGAGGGGAAGCCGGTGCGCGTCGGGTGCGGAAGGTACAGGTGGGTCATGGCTGCTGGCAGCGAGAGGCCTCTCAACGAGGTCAAGTTTCTGACCGTGGCGGAAGTCGCCTCGGTGATGCGAGTGTCGAAGATGACCGTGTACCGCTTGGTGCACAGCGGTCATCTGCCGGCGATCCGGGTGGGCAGGTCCTTCCGGGTTCCGGAGCAAGCAGTTCACGAGTACCTCCGCGAGTCCTTTGTGGGGGTGGAATCGGCCTGACGGCGGCCTCGGATTACGTCCCTCTCTCGGTGGCGGGTAGGCTAGGCCCTCGTAGGTCGTGTGGGCCCAGACGCCCCGCACCGAGTGAAGAGAAGTGAGCGAGGGTAGTCGTGGGCTCTGTTATCAAGAAGCGGCGCAAGCGGATGGCCAAGAAGAAGCACCGCAAGCTGCTCAAGCGCACCCGCGTTCAGCGTCGTAACAAGAAGTAAGCGGCAGCTGTACGTGAAATCGCAGCCCTCCCACCGTCACGGTGGGAGGGCTGCGGTGCGTTCGGGTGGCTCCGTTTGTGTCTGCTGTCACTTCGGGTGCCGTGCGGTCATCACAGCGCAACATCCAACCGCTACGGTGGCGCTAGGGGAGTCCGAGGGAAGGCGCTGATCTTGGGCAAGGTCGTGCTCGTCACAGGTGTGGCCCGGCAACTGGGAGGCCGATTCGTACGGCGCGTCCAGCGTGATCCCGACGTCGACCGGGTGGTCGCCGTCGATGCGGTTCGGCCAGAGCATCACCTGGGTGGCGCAGACTTCGTCCAGGCGGACATCCGCCAGCCGGCCATCGCGCGTGTCCTGGCCGAGCACCGTGTCGACACCGTCGTGCACATGGACGTCACGGGTACGCCGCTGGGGACCGGTGGCAGCCGTGCGTCGGTCAAGGAGACCAACGTCATCGGCACCATGCAGCTGCTCGGTGCGTGCCAGAAGTCGCCGACCGTGAAGCGGCTCGTGGTCAAGTCCAGTACGAGTGTGTACGGGTCGGCGCCTCGCGATCCCGCGGTCTTCACCGAGACCACGACGCCCAAGTCGCTGCCCAGCGGCGGCTTCGCGAAGGACACGGT
The DNA here is from genome assembly GCF_018614055.1 of Streptomyces sp. ISL-98. Lineage (GTDB taxonomy): Bacteria > Actinomycetota > Actinomycetes > Streptomycetales > Streptomycetaceae > Streptomyces > Streptomyces spiramyceticus. Next base: position 193,400 of record NZ_JAGGPB010000014.1, on the reverse strand, counting down.
GGAGGTCGAGGGGTATGTACGGGGCTTCGCGCGCCGACGGCCCGATGTGGCGGTGTACGTGCTGCGTTTCGCGAACATCCTCGGGCCCAGCGCGGATTCTCCGCTCGCCGAGTACTTCTCGCTGCCGGTGCTGCCGACGGTCTTCGGTTACGACCCGCGGCTGCAGTTCGTGCACGAGGACGATGTCATCGACGTCCTGCGCATCGCCTCGCACGATCCCCGGCGCTCCACGATGAACAGCGGGACCTTCAACATCGCGGGTGACGGTGTCCTGCTGCTTTCGCAGTGCTCGCGGCGGCTCGGGCGGCCGACCGTGCCGGTGCTGCTGCCCGCGGTGACCTGGGTCGGGACCGCGCTGCGGACCGTCGGGGTGACCGATTTCTCGCCGGAGCAGATTCGGCTGCTCACGCACGGACGGGTCGTCAGGACCTCCCAGATGCGCGAGACCCTGGGTTTTGAGCCGAAGTGCACGACTGCGGAGACGTTCGAGGACTTCGCGCGCAGCCGGGGCGCGGGGCTGCTGCCGCCCGAGGGTATTGCCCGTACCGTCGACCGGCTCTCCACTTTCGTCAGCAAGGAGCGCACCTGACATGGCCGATGCGAAGGTCATTCCCTTCGGTGATGATCCGAGGACGAGGCGGGCCAGGCCCAAGTCCAAGGACGCGGCCGGCCCCGCGAAGGAGCCCAAGGGGAAACGGCCTCCGGGGCGCAAGGGGAGCCCGCTGGCGCCCGTACCGGAGCAGCAGTCGGACGAGCCGGACGTTGCCGTGCCGGCGGAGGCGGGGACGGCGCCGGAGGCGGCGAAGGCCCGGCAGAGTGTGAGTGAGGCGCGTACGGGCGGCGGGTGGGACCGGCGGATCGCGGGAGGGCTCGCGTTCTTGCGGCGGCGGCTCACCGGGGACTACGAGGTCGACGAGTTCGGGTACGACGAGGACCTCACCGACAAGGTCCTGATGTCGCTGATCAGGCCCCTGTACGAGAAGTACTTCCGGGTGGAGGTCAAGGGCATCGAGAACATCCCGTCGGAGGGCGGGGCGCTCATCGTCGCCAACCACTCCGGGACGCTGCCGCTGGACGGGCTCATGCTCCAGGCCGCGGTGCACGACAGCCATCCGGCGGGCCGGCACCTTCGGCTGCTCGCCGCTGACCTGGTGTTCATGCTGCCGGTGGTGAACGAGCTGGCCCGGAAGGCGGGGCACACCCTGGCGTGCGCGGAGGACGCGGAGGAGCTGCTGGGGCGGGGTGAGCTCGTCGGTGTGATGCCGGAGGGCTTCAAGGGGATCGGGAAGCCGTTCGGCGAGCGGTACAAGCTGCAGCGGTTCGGGCGTGGCGGGTTCGTTTCCACCGCGCTGCGGGCCGGGGCGCCGATTGTGCCGTGCTCGATCGTGGGGGCGGAGGAGATCTACCCGATGATCGGCAACGCGAAGACGCTGGCGCGGGTGCTGGGGATTCCGTACTTCCCGATCACGCCTACGTTCCCTTGGCTGGGGCCGTTGGGGGCGGTGCCGCTGCCGACGAAGTGGACGATTCAGTTCGGGGAGCCGATTCCTACGGATGGGTATCCGGCGGAGGCGGCGGAGGATCCGATGCTGATGTTCAACCTGACGGATCAGGTGCGGGAGCAGATCCAGCACACGCTCTACAAGCTGCTGGTGCAGCGGCGGTCCGTGTTCTTCTGACGAACCCGGGCCGGGACGGCGGCGGTGGGGCCCGACGGACGGAGTCCGTCGCAGTCGGCCGAAGCCCGTGAGGCCCCTGGGGCCGATCGGTGCGAGGGCGGCCGGGGGGAGGGGCCAAGCTGCTGGTGCGGCGGCGGTCCGTGTTTCTTCTGACGAACCCTGGCCGGGACGGCAGCGGTCCGTGTTCTTCTGACGTCCGACAGGCCGGGTAAGAGTGTGGGCCCGGTCTCCGGGGAGAGCGGGCCCACTGTGGTGCGTATACGTGCGGTGTTACTGCGCTTCCGTTCCGTCCACGTTCAGGCCCGGGATGATTCCGGGCAGCAGTGGCGGGAGCGTTACGTCGGGAGTCTGGGGATTCAAGGGGTTGTGGTCGGAGGAAGGGGCCGACGGGTGTGCCTCGTGCGGCGGCGGGTTCAGCAGGTCGCCTGCGCCGCCGTTCAGGAGGCCGTCGTCCTTGGAACTGTGTGAGGCGGACGGGCGGGGCTTGCTGTCGCCGCCCGTACGGCCTCCGGAGGACGTTGTCGTGGAGGGGGCGGGGCGGTTCGTGCCCGATGTGCCGCCCGTACGGTCCTGGGTGGAGCCGCGGCGGTCCGTGGTGCTGCGGCCGGACTCCGGGGCGCGGGGAAGCAGCGACTGCAGCGGGGCCACCTCTTGGTCTATGGCGTCGAAGACCGAGCTCACCTGGTTGCCGACGTCGGTGAGTTGGACAGGCAGCCGACCGCGGAGGCTGCTCCAAGCCTCGCGGTGCGACTTGGCGAAGGACGACAGGGCCTGGATCGGGCCCATCGAGCCGTCTCGTTCGTAGGCCTCGTGGAGAAGGCGGTGGCCCTCGCCGGCGTCGTGCGTCATCCCGCTCAGGGTGCGCCTGACCTCGCCCAGCTGTTCGTGGTCGAGCTCGGACTCGCGGCCGCGTTCCATGAGGCGGCGTGCCTCGTGGAGGCGGGTGGACGCCTGGTCGAGGTAGAGCTGGCCACGGTCGGCGTCGCCGCCGGCCATGCCGCGTTTGACGTCTTCCATGCCGCGCTTCAGCCCGTACAGCGAATCACCTGGCAGCGCGTCGGAACTTGCAGCGGCCACGCCGCTGAAGGCTCCTGCTGCCACACCGACGGTGAGTCCGCCCGCGGCGATGCCCTTCGACCAGCGGGAGCGCGGGCGCAGCTTCCGGAGCGGAGATGCCCGATGGGCGCCCCGGCCGTCCGTCCGTTGCTTGGGCACCATAGGGCCCGCGGACGCACCGCCCTCGGCGACCATTGCTTCCATGGCGGCGATGAGTTGCGCCCGCTGGACGATCTTGACCTCGGGGTCCAACTCCGGTGACGGCAGCTCGCCGAGACCGTTCGCCAGGGCCAAGAGCCTTGTGGACTCTGGCCCTTCGGCCGTTTCTTCGGGCTGATCTGCCGCCGTGCCCTGGGGCGTCTGAGCCTCCAGGGCCTGGGCGAAGGCGTTCGCCCGCCGGTGTGCCGATACGTTCGCGATCACTGGCGGCACCTCCTCTCGTCATGACGATCGACTCCCCTGGGGGTCCGGAAGGTTGCACGCCTTGAGCACATCCACACGATTGAGTGAGTGGCTGCGGACATGGCGTGACCGCAGGGAGCCTGCATCCCGCACAACGAGCGTGTCGGCACTTGGGTTACGCGCGAAAGATGATCCGACCACAGCGTCATGAAGGCGTCACAGAGTGTGAGTTGTGGTCGGCCGGTCAGCGGGCATCGTCGGGAAGGAGCCGGGCCAGTGTCCTGACGGCCCGGTACTGGAGGGTCTTGATCGCGCCCTCGTTCTTGCCCATCACGCGGGCGGTCTCGGCGACCGAGAGGCCCTGGAGGAAGCGCAGGGTCACACACTCCTGCTGCTGCGGGTTGAGCTTGCGGACCGCTTCCAGGAGTGCGGCGTTGGACAGGGATTCGAGGACGGAGTCCTCTGGGCTGCGCTCGACCTCGTTGGCGTCGAGCATTTCGCCGGTGGTCACTTCGAGACGGAATCGGCTCGATTTGAAGTGGTCGGCGACCAGGTTGCGGGCGATAGTGACCAGCCAGGCGCCGAAGTCCCGGCCCTGCCAGGTGAAGGTGGAGATGCGGCGCAGGGCGCGCAGGAACGTCTCGCTTGTGAGGTCTTCCGCGGTCGCCTTTCCCCCGACGCGGTAGTAGATGTAGCGGTAGACCGTGTCGCTGTACTGGTCGTAGAGGCGGCCGAATGCATCGGCCTCGCCGGCCTGAGCGCGTTCGACGAGGTCCATCATGCGGGCGCTGTCGCTGTCGGCGCTGGGCCGGCGGGCGGTGGACGTACCGGTGGCTGAGCCGGCGCCGCGGCTGCGTCTGCCGACCGCCGCACCGCCGTCGGCCAGGGCATAGCAGGGGCCGACAAGTGCAGCAGGGGTGGCAAGGGCGGGGACGGCGTACGCGGTGGGGACGAAGCCGCGCAAGCGGTCGACGACCGTTGCGCGCAGCGTAGCCAGGCCCGAGGCGTCAACCCCGACATGTGGGTACACGGGACTCCCAGAGGCAGAGCTTCCAACACGTTCAGTGCGGGACCGGTCACTCGTCGTGCTGGTGAGTGGGGTCCGGTATGCGTCTGAGGAGAATAACGCTTCGTACAGGCAGTGCTACACCCAGTTGCTCAAATCATCGATTCCGTCGCTTCTGTTACGTCTATGCGGCGGATCCGGACACGGATTGTGACCGGTTGTTGATCGAATTACTTCGTCTTCTGCTTGAATCCGGGATCTGTTGTGCCCGAGTGGGAGCAACGAGACTGGCGGGAGCCCGGCAGGGGTAGAAGCCCAGGATTGCCTGAAGGGGCCCCGCGTGCCTTACGCGTGCCCCTGTGTGTGGCTGGTGTTCGAGTTGTGGCCTCAGCGGCCTCAGTGGCGGCGGCGGTGCAGCGCCATCGCGGCCGCCGTGCCGCCGGCGATGGCGCCGAGCCCGGCGGCCGCCGGGATGCCGACCTTGGCGGCCTTGCGGCCGGTCCGGTAGTCGCGCAGGCGCCACTCGCGGTCGCGGGCGTGCTTGCGGAGCTTGGTGTCGGGGTTGATCGCGTACGGGTGTCCGACCAGCGAGAGCATAGGGATGTCGTTGTGCGAATCGCTGTACGCCGCGCAGCGGGCCAGGTCCAGGCCCTCGGCGGCGGCCAGGGCGCGGACCGCCTCGGCCTTCGCGGGCCCGTGCAGCGGCTCGCCCACCAGCTTGCCGGTGTAGACGCCGTCGACGGACTCGGCGACCGTGCCCAGCGCGCCGGTCAGGCCCAGGCGGCGGGCGATGATCGTCGCGGTCTCGACGGGGGCGGCCGTGACCAGCCAGACCTTCTGGCCCGCGTCGAGGTGCGCCTCGGCGAGGGCGCGGGTGCCGGGCCAGATGCGCTCGGCCATGTACTCGTCGTAGATCTCCTCGCCGATGGACATCAGCTCGGAGACGCGGTGGCCCTTCACGATGGACAGCGCGCTGTCGCGGGCGTCCTGCATGTGCTCCGGGTCCTCGACGCCGGCCAGCCGGAACCACGCCTGCTGCCAGGCGAAGCGGGCCAGCTCCTGGCGCTGGAAGAACTTCCGCTTGTAGAGGCCGCGGCCGAAGTGGAAGATCGCGGCGCCCTGCATGACGGTGTTGTCGAGGTCGAAGAAAGCGGCGGCCCGCTCGTCTCCGACGACCGGGAACTCCGGTTCCAGCTGCCCGCCGTCTCTGTCTTCCCGGCGGTCCTGCCGTTCCAGCTGTTCCTGCTCCTGCGAGGTTTTGCGTGCTGCCTCGGCTGCTGCCTCTCCCGCCAGCACGCTCCGGGCAGTCGCGGAGCGCCTACGGGGGCTGAGCCATCCCAGTGCGGCCATGTCGTGAGCATAGCCAGTTTGTTCGGTACTTCCCGACACGCCGGGATGCGGTGGCGTGAACTCTCAGGGACGCCGGTGTTACACGGGCGAAGGGGGCATGGCCGTACGGGGCCACAATGGCGGGATGAGTCCCTTGCTGCGACGTACTAAGCGGAAGCCCGGCGAGCGGTTGGTCACGCTGGTCGGCAAGCCCGGCTGTCACCTCTGTGACGACGCGCGGGAAGTGGTCAGTGCGGTGTGCGGGGAGCTCGGGGTGCCCTGGGAGGAGAAGGACATCACGCAGGACGAGGCGTTGAACCGGGCTTACTGGGAGCAGATCCCGGTCGTCCTGGTCGACGGCGAGCAGCACACCTTCTGGCGCGTGGACGCGGGGAGGCTGCGCAAGGAGCTGGGTGGCTGACCGAAAGACAGCTACCATCATGGGCGATTTGGGCGGTCTCGGGGGCGTGGTCGTGAGGAGTGTGTACGGTTTTGCCCCCTTCGGGTTTTCAACGAGCCCGCGCGGTCCGAGGTTCCAGGATTGAGCGGCCGGTGTGCGTGACCCCGGTCACTTTGCACGGACAAAACGGACACTATCTTTGTGCACGCGTTCACAAAGGCATAGCCTGCTTGCGACGGGGCGGTCCTGGGACATACGGCCGCCTGCAGCCCCGCTCATCCCGCAGGAGCACCGTGGCAACTGGCCGAACACACCGACCGGCGACCCGTAGCCGAGGCATTCCCGAGGCCACCGTCGCCCGCCTTCCGCTGTATCTGCGCGCCCTGACCGCGCTCTCCGAGCGCTCGGTACCCACGGTCTCCTCCGAGGAGCTCGCGGCCGCCGCGGGGGTCAACTCCGCGAAGCTGCGCAAGGACTTCTCGTACCTCGGGTCCTACGGGACGCGTGGGGTCGGGTACGACGTCGAGTACCTCGTGTACCAGATCTCCCGTGAGCTGGGCCTCACTCAGGACTGGCCGGTTGTCATCGTCGGTATCGGTAACCTCGGCGCCGCGCTCGCCAACTACGGCGGCTTCGCCTCCCGTGGTTTCCGTGTCGCCGCGCTGCTCGACGCCGACCCCGCGCTGGCCGGGAAGCCGGTCGCCGGGATGCCGGTGCAGCACACCGACGATCTCGAAAAGATCATCGAGGAGAACGGCGTCTCCATCGGCGTCATCGCGACCCCGGCCGGCGCCGCCCAGCAGGTCAGCGAGCGGCTCATCGCCGCCGGTGTGACCTCGATCCTGAACTTCGCGCCCACCGTGCTGTCCGTGCCGGACGGTGTCGACGTGCGCAAGGTGGACCTGTCCATCGAGCTCCAGATCCTCGCCTTCCACGAGCAGCGCAAGGCCGGCGAGGAAGCCGCGGCCGAGGCGGCGGGCACGCCGCCCGCCATGCGCGGCGGTTCGGCCGCGAGCCGGAAGGGACCCGACGGGGACGTCCCCGCCGTGATGCCGGCATGAGTCTTCTGGTTGTCGGGCTGAGCCACCGCAGCGCTCCGGTCAGTGTGCTGGAGCGGGCGTCGCTGGCTGCCGATACGCAGGGCAAGCTCCTCCAGGACACGCTCGCCTCGGAGCCGGCGGTCGAGGCCGCCGTACTCGCGACGTGCAACCGCATCGAGCTGTACGCCGACGTGGACAAGTTCCACGCCGGTGTCGCCGAGCTGTCCACGCTGCTCGCGCAGCACAGCGGCGTCGGGCTCGAAGAGCTCACTCCGTATCTCTACGTGCACTACGAGGACCGGGCCGTCCACCACCTCTTCTCGGTGGCGTGCGGGCTGGATTCGATGGTCGTCGGCGAGGGCCAGATCCTCGGCCAGATCAAGGACGCGCTCGCGCTGGGGCAGGAGCTCCACACCGCGGGCCGGCTCCTCAACGACCTCTTCCAGCAGGCGCTGCGCGTCGGCAAGCGGGCGCACTCCGAGACCGGCATCGACCGGGCCGGGCAGTCGCTCGTCACCTTCGGTCTTGAGCAGTTCGCGGCCGGTGAGCCGGTCGCCGAGTGGGCGGCGGGCAAGCGGGCGCTAGTGATCGGCGCGGGCTCGATGTCCTCGCTGGCCGCGGCGACGCTCGTACGTACCGGAGTGGCCGAGGTTGTCATCGCCAACCGCACTCAGGCGCGGGCCGAGCGGCTGGCGGAGATCCTCACGGAGTCCGGCGGCGTGGCGCGTGCGGTTCCGATGGCTGATGTGGCACGGGAGCTGACACGAGTCGACATCGCCGTGTCCTGCACCGGTGCGACCGGTCTCGTCCTGACGGCCGAGAGCGTCGCGACGGCGCTCGGCGTGTCGCTCGATGTGCCGCGGGAGCAGCTCGCGCGGGACCGTGATCGTGCGGAGACGCCGGTGGCTCATGGTGCGGGCGCGTCGGCTGGCGCCGATGTGGCGCCCGGCTGCCCGCTCGACGCCGAGGCCCTGGCCGAGGCCGGTTCTGCCGCCGCCGTGCCGCAGGCCCGGCAGAGCACCGACGCCGGTTCGCTCGAACTGCACGGCGCCTGGGCCGACAACGGCACCGCCGTCATGCAGGGCCGCGTGCGCGAGCAGGGCGGCGTACCCCGTCGTGGGCCCACCCGGCTCGCGCTGCTCGACCTCGCCATGCCGCGGGACATCGACGGCGGCGTGCACCGGCTCGACGGCGTACGGCTCGTGGACATCGAGTCGCTGGCCGACGCTTCCGCCGACGCGCCGATGGCCGCCGATGTGGACCAGGTGCGGACCATCGTGTCCGACGAGGTCGCGGCCTTCGGGGCGGCCCAGCGCGCCGCGCAGATCACGCCCACGGTCGTGGCCCTGCGCAGCATGGCCGCCGACGTGGTGACGAACGAGGTCGCCCGGCTCGAAGGCCGGCTTCCCGGACTGGACGACAAGCAGCGCGCCGAGATCACGCAGACCGTGCGCCGCGTCGTCGACAAGCTCCTGCACGCGCCCACCGTGCGGGTCAAGCAGCTCGCGAGCGAGCCCGGCGGCGCCGGGTACGCGGACGCGCTGCGCGAACTCTTCGACCTCGACCCGCAGACGGTTGCCGCCGTCAGCCGGGCCGACCTGAACGACACCGACGGTGGGAATCGAGGGCGGGCATGACCAATGCCTTGAAGCTTGGGACCAGGCGCAGCAAGCTCGCCATGGCCCAGTCCGGACACGTCGCCGAGGCGGTGCGCCAGATCACGGGGCGCCCCGTCGAGCTGGTGGAGATCACCACGTTCGGAGACGTCTCGCGCGAGCATCTCGCGCAGATCGGCGGCACCGGTGTGTTCGTCACCGCTCTGCGCGACGCGCTGCTGAGGGGTGAGGTGGACTTCGCCGTGCACTCCCTCAAGGATCTGCCGACCGCCCAGCCGGACGACCTCACGCTGGCCGCCGTGCCGAAGCGGGAGGATCCGCGTGACGTCCTCGTCGCGCGCGACGGGCTCACCTTCGCGGAGCTCCCGGCCGGGTCCCGCGTGGGCACCGGATCGCCGCGCCGCATGGCGCAGCTCAATGCGTACGCGCGCAGCCACGGACTCGACATCGAGACCGTGCCGATCCGCGGCAACATCGACACTCGTGTCGGATTCGTACGGAGCGGGGAACTGGATGCGGTGGTCCTGGCCGCCGCCGGCCTCAACCGCATCGGCAGGGCCGACGAGGTGACCGAGATTCTCTCGGTCGACATGGTCCTGCCTGCCCCCGGCCAGGGGGCCCTGGCAATCGAGTGCGCCGCCACGAGCGTCGACCTCGCTGCCGCGCTCGCCGAGCTCGACGACCCGCACACGCGGGCCGCCGTGACCGCCGAGCGATCCCTGCTCGCCGCCCTGGAGGCCGGTTGCAGTGCACCTGTGGGTGCACTGGCCGACCTGCTGGCCGACGGACAGGTTGTCAACGAAATGCGCCTGCGGGGTGTCGTCGGTACGACCGACGGTTCCACGCTGGTGCAGCTGTCCACTACCGGTCCCGTACCCACGTCGCACAACGACGCGATCACTCTCGGACGCGAACTCGCGGACGAGATGCTCGCGAAGGGTGCGGCCGGTCTTATGGGGGAGCGAGCACAATGAGCCCCACCACCTCTGTACCTTCGGCGTTCTCCGTATCAGGGCACGTCACTTTTCTCGGCGCCGGGCCCGGTGATCCGGGTCTGCTGACCTTGCGTGCCGTCGAGGCGCTGGCGGGGGCGGACGTCCTGATCGCCGAGCCCCATGTGCTCGATGTCGTACGCAGTCATGTCAGGGCGGGCGTAAGCACGCCGCAGCTGACGGTGATTGACGATGCGTCAACTGCCGCTGGAATCCCCGCCATCAGGGATGCGGTCAATCTTGTCATGGAGGCCGCGAGGAGCGGCAGGCGGGTCGTTCGTGCCGTCTCCGGCGACCCCGGCCTCGACGGCAACGCCGGCGAGGAGATGCTCGCCTGCGCCGCCGAAGGCATCCCCTTCGAGGTCGTGCCGGGCATCGCGTCGGGCGTCGGCGTGCCCGCGTACGCTGGTGTGCCGCTGCGCGACGGGCGGGGCGCCGATGTGCGCTTCGTGGATGCCCGTACCGCGGACGACAGATGCTGGGCCGAGATCGGATCCAGCGACGCCACGGCTGTCGTTTCCACGACGCTGGACTCTGTGGCGGCGGCCGCGGGAGAGCTCGTTTCGGCCGGGCGCAAGCCCGATACGCCGATGAGCGTGACGGTGGCCGGTACGACGACCAGGCAGCGCACCTGGAACGCGACGCTCGGCACGGTCGCCCAGGTTCTGAAGCAGGCCAAGGTGCTGCCGTCGCCGGACGGCCACCAGCCCGTCATAGCCGTGGTCGGTGAGCGCAGCGCCGCTGCTCAGCGTGAGCAGTTGTCGTGGTTCGAGTCGAAGCCGCTGTTCGGGTGGCGGGTGCTCGTTCCGCGTACGAAGGAGCAGGCGGCGTCGCTCTCCGACCAGCTCAGGTCTTACGGGGCCGTGCCGCACGAGGTGCCGACGATCGCTGTCGAGCCGCCGCGCACGCCCCAGCAGATGGAGCGGGCGGTCAAGGGGCTCGTCACCGGGCGGTACGAGTGGATCGCTTTCACGAGCGTGAATGCTGTCAAGGCCGTCCGGGAGAAGTTCGAGGAGTACGGGCTCGATGCCCGTGCTTTCGCGGGGATCAAGGTCGCTGCGGTGGGCGAGCAGACGGCCGCCTCGCTGGTCGAGTTCGGTGTGAAGCCGGATCTCGTGCCGAGTGGTGAGCAGTCGGCTGCGGGGCTGCTGGAGGACTGGCCGCCCTACGACCCCGTTTTCGATCCGATCGACCGTGTTTTCCTGCCGCGGGCCGACATCGCGACCGAGACGCTGGTCGCCGGCTTGATCGAGCTCGGGTGGGAGGTCGACGACGTCACCGCCTACCGGACCGTGCGTGCGTCGCCGCCGCCGGCCGATACGCGGGAGGCGATCAAGGGGGGCGGCTTCGATGCGGTGCTGTTCACGTCGTCGAGTACGGTCCGCAACCTCGTGGGCATTGCGGGTAAGCCGCACAACGTGACGGTGATTGCGTGCATCGGGCCCGCGACCGCGAAGACCGCGGAGGAGCACGGGCTCCGGGTCGATGTGCTTTCGCCGGAGCCGTCCGTGCACAAGCTGGCGGAGGCGCTCGCGGAGTTCGGTGCGCAGCGGCGGATGGCGGCGGTCGAGGCGGGGGAGCATGTGACCCGGCCTAGTGAGCGGCGGCCTGGGTCTCGGCGACGGCGTACGACGTAGCTGTGCGGGGCGGTGGGGTGTGGGTTGCCTGCGGCGCCTTCCCCTCCCCGCCCCTTCCCGAAACTGGGGCTCTGCCCCAGACCCCGGTCCTCAAACGCCGGACGGCTGAAAGCGTGCCGACGGCGTGACGGTAAAAGGGGTCGCTCCGGCGGCGTAGCGTGTTTGGCATGACTGTGTACGGATCCTTTCCCGGGGCTCGGCCCCGTCGGTTGCGCACCACCCCCGCCATGCGGCGCATGGTCGCCGAGACCCGCCTGCATCCGGCCGATCTGATCCTGCCCGCGTTCGTACGTGAGGGGATCAGCGCGCCCGTGGCCATCTCGGCCATGCCGGGCGTCTACCAGCACACCCTCGACACCCTGCGCAAGGCGGCCGTCGAAGCCGTCGAGGCCGGTGTCTCCGGGATCATGCTCTTCGGTGTGCCCGAGGACGCGAAGAAGGACGCCGCGGGGACTGCGGGGACCGATCCCGAGGGCATCCTGCAGGTCGCGCTGCGCGAGGTGCGGGCCGAGGTGGGCGACGACCTGGTCGTCATGTCCGACCTCTGCCTCGACGAGTTCACCGATCACGGTCACTGCGGTGTCCTGGACGCCGACGGGCGAGTCGACAACGACGCCACCCTGGAGCGGTACGCCGAGATGGCGCAGGTCCAGGCCGACGCGGGCGCGCATGTCGTGGGACCGAGCGGCATGATGGACGGCCAAGTCGGTGTCATCCGCGATGCGTTGGACACCATCGGCAAGGAGGATGTGGCGATCCTGGCCTATACGGCCAAGTACTCGTCCGCCTTCTACGGGCCCTTCCGCGAGGCCGTCGGTTCCTCGCTCCAGGGTGACCGCAAGACCTACCAGCAGGACCCGGCGAATCTCCGCGAGTCCATGCGCGAGCTCGCGCTCGACCTCGACGAGGGCGCCGACATGGTGATGGTCAAGCCCGCCGGGCCCTACCTGGATGTTCTCGCCAAGGTCGCCGAGGCCGTGGACGTGCCGGTTGCGGCGTACCAGATCAGTGGCGAGTACTCGATGATCGAGGCGGCCGCCGAGCGCGGCTGGATCGACCGCGAGAAGGCGATCATGGAGAGCCTCACCGGGATCAAGCGCGCCGGCGCGAACATGATCCTGACCTACTGGGCGACCGAAGTCGCGCGGAGCCTCGGGCGCGCGTAGACAACGCGAGTACAACGGGCCCACAACAGGCGGCTGCGAGCGTTTCCCGCGTCCTGCACTTCGTAGAGACGTGGGAGGGAAGCTTCTGTGTCACAGCAACGAACTTCCGAGCACCGGGGGACCGCTCGCATCCTCACCGCACTGGTCGGCATTTTCGTCGTCCTCGTCGCGGGTCTGATCAGCGCCAACCCGGCGGCAGCAGTGGCCGGGCCGGACTTCGCGGCCCAGGCGAGGACCGCCGGGCTGAGCGCCGGGCAGACGGAGGGGCTGCAGGCCAGGGTCGATGCGTTCAAGGAGCGTACGGGCGGAGTCCAGACCGCACCCAACAAGATCCTGCTGGGGTCGGGCGCCGAGCTCACGGTCGTCGTGCCGGGTGAGACGTACGCCCGCGATCTGGACGCGCCCGTGGGTACGCGCGCGCCCTGCGCGTACCTCCGCTTCTGTGCCTACAGCGGCGAGAACTTCACGGGCAGCCAGATCAATATGTACACCTGCCGCAGTTACTCCATCCCGTGGACCGGCAACGGCTCCTGGGACAACAACCAGTCGTCCGGTACGCGCGCCAGGATGTACAACGGCTCCGGCAGCCTGATCTACACCACGCCGGGCGCGCGCAGTTACGACAGGTCCGGGAACTGGACCCCCGTCCACTCCGTGCGCAACTGCTAGAAGGGTTCTTTCCCCAGCAGGCCGCCACCTCTTCAGGTGGCGGCCTGTTCGGTTTCGCCGATCAGGATGGAGTGCTGGAGGCGCAGGAGTTCGGGGCACGGCCGCAGCCCCAGTTCCTCGTCCAGCAGCCGGCGGCCGTCGTGGAACACGTCCAGTGCCTCGGCCCGGCGGCCCGACCGGCACAGTGCCAGCATGAGCTGGGCGCGGAACCGTTCCTGGAACGGGTTCTCGGCGACCAGCGGACGCAGCCTCGCCACGGCGCTGTTGTCCTGACCGGTCGCGAGGTCGGCGTGTGCCAGCTGCTCACAGGCCGCCAGGCGCAGCTCGTGGAGGCGGGTGGCCTCCGTATGGACCAGGGGATTGTCGACGTCGCCGTAGGCGGCCGGGCCGTACCAGAGGGAGAGTGCGTCCTGCAGCGCCGCGCCCGCGCGTACGGGGTCGCCTTGCGCGAGCAGGTGCCGTGCGTGTGCGTACGTCGTCTCGAAGCGCTGGGCGTCGATCTCGTCCGGGGCTGCGGTCAGGGCGTAGCCGGACGGTGCGGTGGTCAGCCGTTCCTCGCCCAGCGCCTTGCGCAGCTTGTGGACGTGCCAGCGGAGCATGTCGGCGGCGGACGGCGGCGGCTCGGGCGCCCACAGTGCGTCGATCAGCGTGTCCCTCGGCAGCACGGTGTTTGCACGGCTCAGGAGTACCGCGAGCAGTGCGACTTGCTTGCCGCCGCAGAGCGCTGTGCGATGCGGCCCGTCGTGGACGGTGACAGGACCGAGCACACGGAATCGCACGGGTCGCATGGGTCCCCCTGTGATGCGGCGGGTGGGAGCGTGCCGTGGCGATTCTGCTGGAGCGGGGGAGCGCTGTCGCGGGCCTTTTGCGTCAGGTCAGGGCTTTAGTGAAGTTGGCCCAGGTGGTGGGGGCGAGGGTGAGGGTGGGGCCGTCGGGGATCTTGGAGTCCCGGACGTGGACGGCGGTGGGGTGCGTTGCGACTTCGACGCAGGCGCCGCCTTGCTCGCTGCTGTAGCTGGACTTGAACCACTCAAGTGCGGTGCTCATTGCTCTCCTAGCAGCCGGTCCAACAGGCCCTTCGTTTCCTCGGGGTTGAGAGCCTGTGTCCGCAGCATCGCATACTTGCGTGCCAGGATGCTTACCTCATCTGGGTCAGAGATGAGCTGGCTGCCGCGTTGGGTTTCGGCGTACGCGAGATGCTGATGGTCGGGCGATTCCAGCAAGATGAATGGGCCGGAGAGCCCGGCGTGCGTCTCTCGGCCAAGCGGCATGATCTGGAGTGCGATACCTGTCAGTTGGGCGCAGGCACGTAGATGCCGCAGGGTTTCTTCGTACACCTCGTCACCACCGAGGCGGTCTCGCACGATTGCCTCAGAGATCACGAAACTGCCCGTTGGTGGCACCTCGCGGTGCAGGATTCCCTGGCGTTCAAGGCGGGCGGCGACGCGCCGCTGGATTTCCACCTCGCTAAGTGCTGGGACATCGGTGCGGAAGACCGCTCGGGCGTAACTCTCCGTCTGGAGCAGGCCCGGCAGCACCTGGTTCTCGAACCACGAGAGTGCGATCGCCTCGCGCTCCAAGTCCATGTACTGCTCCGCCCATGCCGGAATCAGATCGATCTCCGGCATGTTGTCCACCGCAGTCTCCAGCGCCTCCTTCGTATCCAGAACCTCGTCCAGCAGCCTGGCCAGATCCGGTTTGAGAGGCCGCCTGCCCTGCTCGACCGAGGCGATCGTCTCCTCGTGGAGGCGGACCCGCTCGGCCAGTTCGCGCTGGGTGAGCCCGGATGCCTCCCGGAACCGGGCCACCAGCGCGCCCACAAGCTTCATGGCCGACGCGTTCTTCCGCTGCCGCTTCCTGGGGTGCATGACTCTCCAACTCCCCATCCCTGTCCGTACGTCACGCCTAAAGAACCCGTACGGAATTCTTGTACGGGTGCGCGAACTACATCACGGTAGTCACAAGGAGTGACGCTCGTACCGTGAACGAGACGAAACAACTCCCCTTGCTGCGCGAGAAGTTCTTCCGGCGAGACCGGCGATCCGTCCCTGCCGCCAGGGCATTCGCACTATGGGCTCTCGAAGACTGGGGCCTCGGTGTCCGCTCGGACGACGTATTGCTGTGCGTGAGCGAGCTCGCCACCAATGCGCTGCTGCATGGGGTTCCGGTGGGGCGAGGTTTCCGGGTGTGTCTGCGGTACGGCGACGGTGTGTTGCGTATCGACGTACATGACAGCGGGGACGGATGGCCCCGGCTGCGGGAGCCGGACGGGGAGTCGGGGCGGGGGCTGTTGCTCGTCGAGGTGCTGGCCGACAAGTGGGGGGTCGGGGAGCGCGACCCCGGCAAGATCGCCTGGTGCGAGTTCGGGATCAGCCCTGCTTGAGCAGCTCCACGAGGCGCGAGAGGCCGTCGGCGGCGTAGCCCTCGGCGATGGAACGGTCCAGCAGGCGCTGGACGGGCTCGAAGAGCTCGCCGCTGATGCCCTGGTCGCGGAAGGTGTTCAGGAGGTTGGGGAACGCGGCCTGGTTGATGGCGAGGCTTGAGACGTCGGTGAGGTGTTCGCCGGATTCGAGGGCCTGCGCCATGCCTGGGACGACGCCGCCGAGCATGGCGCCGACCCAGGGGAGGAGCAGTTCGGCGAACTCGGGTGCCGGGATGTTCTCCGTACGGGCGAGGGCGAAGGCCTGGACGGCGCCCGCGATCATGCCGTACATGCCGGTGAGCAGCGCCAGGTCGTACAGGGCGGCCAGGCCGGGGTCGGTGCCGACGTACTTGGTGTCGGCCAGGGCGGCGAGTGTTGCCTCGTGGGTTTCGAAGGTGTGCTGCGGGCCGCTGTAGAGGATGTACGCGCCCGGGCCCGCGATCATCTGCGGTACGGCCATGATCCCGCCGTCGAGGTACTCCGTGCCGTGCTTCTCGGCCCAGGCGGAGATTTTCGCGGGCCTGGGCGGGGGTGCCGTTCGTGAGGTTCACGAGGGTCTTGCCGGAGAGGTCGATGCCGGTGAGGACGTCGGTGACGTTGTCGTTCGTGGTCAGGCAGGTGATGACCAGGGGGCTCGCCGCCACCGCTTGGGCCGCCGTGTCTGCGGGGAGGGCGCCCTGGGCGACCAGGGGGCCGCTCTTCGCGGTGGAACGGTTCCAGACGGTGGTGGGGTGGCCCGCCTTGAGGAAGGCGGCGGCGAGCGCGGAGCCCATGAGGCCGAGGCCCAGGACAGAGACCGGGGCGGGGGAGGAGGTGGGCGCGGGCATGGGTGTGCTCCCTGTGACTGGGTACCAGAATTGGTGTGCCGAGTGGCTCGCTTCCGATCCTTGCCCGGCGCGGAGAAAGCGACAAGTACCTACAAATTTGTGGGGTACACACCTTTTGGTAAGCGACCGGCTGGGAGTGGTGATCAGAGCTCCGGCGGCGCACGCTGGAAGACGTACTGGAGGTGGCGTCATGCACACACTCGTCGGATGGCACGTTGAAATGGAGTTCCAGGAGGAGGGTGACAAGACCAGAGCAGCCGCACTGGTGAGGCTCACCGACGGCACGGAATTCCGCGCCCACGGCAACGCCCAGCGTCACCCCTCCGACCCACCGCAGCTACGGGTCGGTGAAGAGATCGCGGGCGCACGCGCGCTCATGGATCTCGCCTCGCAGATGCTCCGCAAGGCCCACACGGAGATAGACGAAGTCAGGGGCAAGCCGTCGAAGCCGTTGATCTGAGCCGCTGATCCGAGGCCCGACGCGGAAGGCCCCCGCCGGTGTGTACCGGCGGGGGCCTTCCGCGTGTGTGGTGCTTGCTGGTGCGTGCGATCAGAGGCGCTCGGGGGTCCGGATGCCGAGGAGTGCCATGCCCTTGTTGAGCGTGCGCGCCGTCAGGTCGCACAGGAAGAGGCGGTTCTCGACCTGCTCCGGAGTCTCGGCCTTGAGGACCGGGCACTCCGAGTAGAACGTCGTGTAGTGCGACGCCAGCTGGTAGAGGTACGCCGCCAGCTTGTGCGGCTCGTACGACGACGCGACCTCGGCCAGCGTCTCCCCGAACTGGTCGAGGTGCAGGCCGAGTGCGCGCTCTGCCGGGGCCAGTTCGAGATCCGGGTGGGCTGCGGGCTTCCGGTCGCCCGCCTTGCGGAGGATCGACTGGATACGGGCGTACGCGTACTGGAGGTAGACGCTCGTGTCACCGTTCAGGGACACCATCTGGTCCAGGTCGAACTTGTAGTCGCGGGACGCCGACGTGGACAGGTCCGCGTACTTGATCGCGCCGATGCCCACCTGCGTGGCGCGCTCGGCGATCTCCTCCTCCGTGAGGTCCTGCGCCTTCTCGCGTACGACGGCCGTCGCCCGCTCGATCGCCTCGTCGAGGAGGTCCACCAGGCGCACCGTCTCGCCCTCACGGGTCTTGAACGGCTTGCCGTCCTTGCCGAGGACCGTGCCGAAGGCGAGCTGCACCGCCTGGGTGGTCTCGCCGTACAGCCAGCCCGCCCGGCGGGCCGTCTCGAAGACCATCCGGAAGTGCAGGGACTGGCGGGCGTCCACGACGTACAGCAGCGTGGTCGCACCGAGGTTCTTGACGCGGTCGCGGACGGCGGAGAGGTCGGTGGCGGCGTAGCCGTAGCCGCCGTTCGACTTCTTCACGATCAGCGGGGTCGGGTTGCCGTCCGGGCCCTTGATGTCGTCGAAGAAGACACACAGCGCGCCCTCGGAGCGGACGGCGACGCCGGACTCCTCCAGGAGGTCGCAGGTCTCGTCGAGCATGTGGTTGTAGCCGGACTCGCCGACGACGTCCTCGTCGTGGATCTCCATGTCGAGCTTGTCGAAGACCGAGTAGAAGTAGATCTTCGACTCGTCGACGAAGCGGTGCCAGAGCTCCAGCGTCTTCTCGTCGCCCGACTGGAGGGCCACGACGCGGTCGCGCGAGCGGGCCTTGAACTCCTCGTCGGAGTCGAAGAGGACACGCGCGGCCTTGTAGAGCCGGTTGAGGTTCGACATGGCCTCCTCGCCGGAGATCTCGCCGCCCTTGTGGTCCAGCTCGTGCGGGTGCTCCATCAGGTACTGGATGAGCATGCCGAACTGGGTGCCCCAGTCGCCGATGTGGTGGCGGCGTACGACCTTCTCGCCCATGAACTCCAGGATCTCGACCACGGCCGCGCCGATCACGGCGGAGCGGAGGTGGCCGACGTGCATCTCCTTGGCGACGTTCGGCTGGGCGTAGTCGATGACGGTCGTGCCGGGCTTCTCGGCCGGCGACACGCCGAGACGGTCGTCGGCTGCGCGGGCCGCGAGGGTCTCGATGATGGCCCGGTCGGTGATCGTGATGTTGAGGAAGCCGGGGCCGGAGACCTCGATGTCCTTGATCACGTCACCGGCGGGGAGCGCGGCGACGACCTGGCCGGCCAGCTCGCGCGGGTTCGCCTTGGCCTTCTTGGCGAGGGCAAGGATTCCGTTGGCCTGGAAGTCGGCCCGGTCGCTTCGGCGCAGCAGCGGGTCGGCGGCGCCGGCCTCCGGCAGGGCTGCCGAGAGGGCGTCCGCGACGCGCTGGTTGACGGTCGAAGCGAGGGAATGGACCGAGGCCATGAGCTGCCGTTCCTGTTGAGAGGAAAGTTGATTGGTGGAGTGAGTATTTCATGGGGGGTGGGGGCCAGTCGTCTCGTATAAAGGCAACCTCGGACGTGCTCGTTTCGTCTGGGAGAATGGCTGTTGCCAGCTTTCGGGAATGAAGCAAGAAAGAAGGACGTGCCGACCGTGGCTCAGAGCAGCACCGAGACCGACTGGGTCTCCCGTTTCGCGGACGAGGTCATCGCCGAGTCGGAGCGACGTGCGCCTGGGAAACCGGTCGTCGTCGCGTCCGGTCTTTCCCCGTCGGGCCCCATTCACCTGGGCAATCTCCGCGAGGTCATGACCCCGCACCTCGTCGCGGACGAGGTCAGGCGGCGTGGGTACGAGGTCAGGCACCTGATTTCGTGGGACGACTACGACCGGTACCGGAAGGTTCCGGCGGGTGTCCCGGGGATCGACGAGTCGTGGGCCGAGCACATCGGCAAGCCGCTGACGTCGGTGCCCGCACCGGCCGGGTCGGCGTACCCGAACTGGGCCGAGCACTTCAAGGCGGCCATGACGGCGGCGCTCGACGAGCTGGGTGTCGAGTACGACGGGATCAGCCAGACCGAGCAGTACACGAGCGGGGTCTACCGCGAGCAGATCCTGCACGCGATGAAGCACCGCGGTGACATCGACGCCGTGCTCGACCGGTACCGGACGAAGGTCAAGCCCGGCGCCGGCAAGAAGCAGGGGCAGAAGCCGGTCGACGAGGCCGAGCTGGAAGCCGCTGAGGGGTCCGGTGCGGCGGACGAGGACGACGGCAGTGGGGGCGGCGCGGGGTACTTCCCGTACAAGCCGTACTGCACTGCCTGCGGCAAGGACCTCACTACGGTGACCGCGTACGACGACGAGAGCACTGCTCTGTCGTATGTGTGTGTCTGTGGGCATTCCGAGACCGTGCTGCTGAGTGAGTTCAACGGCGGCAAGCTGGTCTGGAAGGTCGACTGGCCGATGCGCTGGGCGTACGAGGGCGTGATCTTCGAGCCGAGCGGTGTCGACCACTCGTCGCCGGGGTCGTCGTTCGTGGTGGGCGGCCAGATCGTGCGCGAGGTCTTCGGCGGGGTACAGCCGATCGGGCCGATGTATGCGTTCGTGGGGATCAGCGGGATGGCGAAGATGTCGTCCTCGAAGGGCGGCGTGCCTACGCCTGCCGATGCGCTGAAGATCATGGAGGCGCCGCTGCTGCGCTGGCTGTACGCGCGGCGCCGGCCCAACCAGTCCTTCAAGATCGCCTTCGACCAGGAGATCCAGCGGCTGTACGACGAGTGGGACTCGCTGGAGAAGAAGGTCGCCGAGGGCACGGTGCTGCCGGCGGACGCTGCGGCGTACTCGCGTGCGGTCAGGACCGCCGCCGGTGAGCTGCCGCGCACGCCGCGGCCGCTGCCGTACCGGACGCTGGCCTCGGTGGCGGACATCACCGCCGGGCACGCGGACCAGGCGCTGCGCATCCTGAGCGAGCTGGACCCGGCGAACCCGGTCTCGTCGCTGGACGAGGTGCGGCCGCGGCTCGACCGTGCGGAGAACTGGATCACTACGCAGGTTCCGGCGGAGCAGCGCACGGTTGTGCGCAGCGAGCCGGACGTCGCGACGCTGGGCTCGCTGGACGAGGCGGGGCGGGAGTCGCTGCGGCTGCTGGTCGAAGGGCTCGACTCGCACTGGTCGCTGGACGGGCTTACGACGCTGGTCTACGGCGTGCCGAAGGTGATGGCGGGACTGGCGCCGGACGCGAAGCCGACGCCGGAGCTGAAGGTTGCGCAGCGGTCGTTCTTTGCGCTGCTGTATCAGCTGCTGGTCGGGCGCGACACCGGGCCGCGGCTGCCTACGCTGCTGCTTGCGGTGGGGGCGGAGCGGGTGCGGAAGCTTTTGGGGGCGTAGGGGGTCTTGGCGCCGGCGCTGTGCCGGTGCCTGTGACCCTGCGGAGGGCCGTTGCCTGGCGTTGCGCCGGGGGGCGGCCCTTTTCGCGTGGCGGGTGCGGGTGCGTTGTGTGGTGCGGGTTGCCTGCGGCGCAGTTCCCCTCCCCGCCCCTTCCCGAAACTGGGGCTCCGCCCCAGACCCCGGTCCTCAAACTCCCCCAAGGACTACGTCCAGGGGGGACCTCCACGGCTGAAAGAATTCAGCCCGTCCGGCGTCTGGGGACACGCCCGTAGGGCGTCCGGGGCGTCCAAGCAACGCGCTCAGGCGATGTGTTCCGCGTCCAGTTCCTGCTGGTAGCGGATCTGGAAGCGGTTCGTGTACTCGGCCAGTTCGCCGGAGGTCGGGGCCTCCGCGTACAGGTCCTGGAGGTACGAGCCGAGCTGGCGTGCCGTTGGGAATGTGCCGTTCTCGCTGAGGTACTTGCGGAACGCGCCGTAGTACGTCTCCTCGGGCGAGGGCTCGTCGACGTACTCCGCCGGGTCGTGCTCGTGGCGCGGGCCCGGGATGCCGCCCAGCGGACGCGTCCGGCCGGGGCCCGCAGGGACCATCACCGGTGCGGGCTCGGGCTCCGCGTACGGCGGGTCGTACGGCTCCTGCTGCACCTGCGGCGCCGCGAACCAGGGGCTCTCGTGCGAGCCGGGGCCCTCCTGCGGCGGCTCTTCCTGGAGCTCCTGCTCGTGTTGTTCGACGGCCTCCGGCGGTGCTTCCAGCTCAGGTTGCGGCTGGGGCTGGGGCTGGGGCGTCAGTACCGGTGGGTCCTGTGCCGGCGGTTGCGTCTCCAGCTGCGGAGCGGGTGGAAGCAGTGCCGGTTCTATGCCCGCCGCCGCCAGCCCCGCCGGGCCCGTTTCCGCGAGCGGTACGCCGAAGCGCGCGAGCCGCAGCGGCATCAGCGACTCGATGGGTGCCTTGCGGCGCCAGCCCCGGCCGAACTGGGCCTGGAGCCGTGCCTGATAGATCAGGCGGTCCTGCTCGAGCTTGATGACCTGCTCGTACGAACGGAGCTCCCACAGCTTCATGCGCCGCCACAGCTTGAACGTCGGCACCGGCGACAGGAGCCAGCGCGTCAGGCGTACGCCCTCCATGTGCTTGTCGGCCGTGATGTCGGCGATCCGCCCGACCGCGTGCCGCGCCGCCTCGACCGAGACCACGAAGAGGATCGGGATGACGGCGTGCATGCCGACGCCCAGTGGGTCCGGCCACGACGCCGCGCCGTTGAAGGCGATCGTTGCGGCGGTCAGCAGCCACGCCGTCTGACGCAGCAGCGGGAACGGGATCCGCATCCAGGTCAGCAGCAGGTCCAGGGCCAGCAGGACGCAGATGCCCGCGTCGATGCCGATGGGGAAGACGAGCGAGAAGTCGCCGAAGCCCTTCTCCTCCGCGAGTTCGCGGACCGCGGCGTACGAGCCCGCGAAACCGATGGCGGCGATGATCACCGCTCCGGTGACGACAACACCGATCAATATGCGGTGCGTGCGTGTCAACTGCATCGCGGCCACCCGCGATCCCCTCCCGTACGTGGAACCTGGCGGGGGTCAGCCTGGCACATGTGTGCGGGCCGCGTTGCGCGGGTACGGGCGGAGCCCGGCCTTCAAGGGGAAGACCGGGCTCCGGTACTGGCCGGGAATCAGCCGGTACGTACTACTTCCTGCCGCGCCCTACTTATTGGCGGCGGCGACCGAGGCCACGACCTCCTTGGCCGCCTTCTGAGCGTCCTTCAGCAGGTCGGCGGCGTCGGGGGACTTGGCGCTCTGGTAGCCGGCGCCGTTGTAGACGAGGGTGGCGACCACGTTCTCGGTACGAGTCACAATCGTGGCGTACTTGAAGTCCGCGTCCGTCTTCCGCAGGTCGTACGTGACCGCCGTCGCCTCGTCGCCTATGCCTGCGGCGGGCGCGTTCTTGACCTTCTTCGCGCCGTCGGTCCCGGTCGTGGCCTCGACCTGCCTCGCGTAGTACTCACCGGCGAGCTTGTCGCCGGAGCCGCGGGCCTGGTCGGAGTCGTACCGCATGAAGGAGACGGACAGCCAGCGGTACTGGGATCCCTTCACGCCCTTGTTGTCCAGGCCGTTCCAGGAACAGCCGCCGCGCGTGGAGATGTCGTTCGACTTGTCGGCCGTGCCGGACTTGTCCTTCGCCTCCGGCACGAGCGAGTCGACCGTCTTCTTCTTGATCGACTTGCACGGCTGGGGCAGCTTGGAGAAAGCGGCGGGCTTGACGGTCGGCGATGCCGAGGCCGAGGCACTGGCGGACGGGGACGCGTCCTTCTTGCCGTCGGAGTCCGAGGAGCAGCCGGCGGCGACGAGCATCACCGGGACGGCTGCGCAGGCCAGAACGCGAGAGAGTCGCGGGGCTGATCGGTGCATGGTTCCTTCGCTCATGGGGACTGTTCGCTATTCGCTATCGCTGAACTGCTCGGCGAGGTTGCGGGCCACGGCCTGCGTCTTCTCCTGCAGTTCCTTGCTGTCGGGGACATCGGTGGTGAGCGCGGGCTGCGCGCTGTACTGGACGGTCACGATCACATTCGAGGTACGGAAGACCACGCTGACGGTACGGCTCTGCGCGGTCGAACCGGAACGGACCAGGACATCATTCAGGAAGGCGGAGTCGCCGAGGCCGGCGAGGGTGCGGGGTTCGAGGCCCTCGGGGGTGGCGGGAGGGCTGCTCGGGGACCCTGATTCGCCCTCTTGGGTCTTCGCGTCGTCTTTCGCGTCGCCCTTCGCGTCGTCCTTTTTGGCGGGCTCGGACGCCGAGGTCGAGGGGGATGTGCTGGTGCCGGGCGATGAGCCTTCCTCGCCCTCCTCGCTCACTGTGGGGGAGGGAAGGTCGGCCGCCGTCTCCTGCCTCGCGTACACCTCCTTGGCGCGGTCGTCGTCGCTGACCGCGCTGTCGTACGACACGACCCGCTCGAAGTCGACCAGGAGGTGGTGCGTGGCGTCCAGGGAGTCCGCCTTCCAGCGGCACGCGACCCGCCGGTCCGTGTCGTACGTCACGGCGGCCGTACCGGCGTACACCTTCTCGCGCTGTTCCTCGGGCAGCGTCGCGGCGCCGGGGAGCAGGTCGCGCAGCGTGCCCCGGTCGACGGCGCCGCAGGGCTCGCGGAGCGTGCGGTACTTGCCGGGGGCTGCGGCGGCCGTGCTGGTTTCGCCCGCCTTGGCGTCGGCGGTGGAGCCGTCGGTACCGGAGCCGCCGGTGCAGCCGGCGGCGAGCGCCGCGAGGAGCGCGACGCCGGGTACGTACACCTTTCGCTGCACGGTTCCAGGCTCCCTTCGATAGGAAATCGGTTGCCGCTCGATGGCGGCCGGTGGACACAATGTGTATCGCACGCACTGGCCAGAACGCCGGTCCGCTGTCTCTTTCGCGGTGCTTGGTGCCAGATTTGCGGTTCATCAGATTTCGGGGGAATTGAGTAGTTATGTCGTATGTAGAGGTGCCTGGCGCGAAGGTTCCGATCCGGATGTGGGCGGACCCGGCGACGGTCGAGAGCGGCGCGATGGACCAGCTCCGGAACGTAGCCACCCTGCCCTGGATCAAGGGCCTCGCGGTCATGCCGGACGTCCACTACGGCAAGGGCGCGACGGTCGGCTCCGTGATCGCCATGCACGGGGCGGTCTGCCCGGCGGCGGTCGGCGTCGACATCGGCTGCGGAATGTCGGCGGTGAAGACGTCGCTGACGGCGAACGACCTGCCCAGTGATCTTTCGCGGCTGCGGTCGAAGATCGAGCAGGCGATTCCGGTGGGGCGGGGGATGCACGACGATCCGGTCGATCCGGGACGGCTGCACGGCTTCCCGACGGCGGGATGGGACGACTTCTGGGCGCGGTTCGACGGGATCGCGGATGCGGTCAAGTTCCGTCAGGAGCGGGCCGTGAAGCAGATGGGGACGCTCGGATCAGGAAACCACTTCGTCGAGTTCTGTCTCGACGAGTCGGGTTCCGTCTGGCTGATGCTGCACTCCGGCTCCAGGAACATCGGCAAGGAGCTCGCCGACTTCCACATCGGCGAGGCCCAGAAGCTGCCGCACAACCAGGGTCTGATCGACCGTGACCTGGCGGTCTTCATAGCCGACACCCCGCAGATGGCGGCGTACCGGAGCGACCTCTTCTGGGCGCAGGAGTACGCGAAGTACAACCGCTCGATCATGATGGGGCTCTTCCAGGACGTCGTCCGGCGGGAGTTCAGGAAGGCCAAGGTGACCTTCGATTCCGTCATCTCCTGCCACCACAACTACGTGGCGGAGGAGCGGTACGACGGCATGGACCTGCTGGTGACGCGCAAGGGCGCGATCCGGGCGGGCTCCGGCGACTTCGGGATCATTCCGGGGTCCATGGGCACGGGTTCGTACATCGTGAAGGGCCTGGGGAACGAGAAGTCGTTCAACTCGGCCTCGCACGGGGCGGGCCGGAAGATGAGCCGTGGTGCGGCGAAGCGGCGCTTCTCGACGCGGGATCTGGAGGAGCAGACGCGGGGCGTGGAGTGCCGTAAGGACTCGGGCGTCGTGGACGAGATCCCGGGGGCGTACAAGTCGATCGAGAGGGTCATCGACCAGCAGCGGGACCTGGTGGAGGTCGTCGCCAAGCTGAAGCAGGTCATTTGCGTGAAGGGCTGAGGGCCAAGGGCTGAGGCTCTGCTCTTCTTGTGCTGCTCTTCGTGTGATCGTGGCACGCAATCGGCCACCCATCCACGCGCCCGAGACGGGTGGATGGGTGGCCGATACCTTTGCGGGCAGGAACTGCCGCGGGTCGGACCAGCTCTTAGCTGATCAGTCCGCCGGTCTTGGCCTGCGTGACCTTGCCGGTGTTGCAGGCCGCGTACTGGTTGCCGATGGTGGCGTGGATGACGCCGCCCATCCAGGGAGCCGCGCAGTTCAGGTCGGCGTACACGAGGGGCGCGCCGTTCTGGTTGATCAGGGCGGCCTGCTCGTCGACCTCGACGTCTCCGAACTCGCGGCTGAAGTCCTTCGTCTTTCCCTTGCCGTTGCCGTTGCCGTTGCTGCCCCCGTATCCGTCGGCTGCGACGGCAGGGCTGACGGCGCCGAGGATGGCGCCTGCGGCGGCGATGCCAATGAGGAGCTTGCGCATGTGGTGTTCTCTTTCGGTCAGGAGTCGGCCTTGTCGGAAAGAAACCAGGCGGGCCGAAGGGTCGCCAGCCACAACGCGGTGCGCCACCAAACCGTTACTGTCTGTCACTCGGACGGCCCTGTCCTGCGCTTTTCGTCTAGAGCCATCCGGGGGAGATCGCGCCACCGGGCCTGGACAGGCTCGTTGTTGGGGGCAGAGCCGGCTCGAAACCCCGAGGCCTGGCGCTCAATCCAAGGAGAACTCTTCATGCGCAAGCTCCTTATCACCCTCGCCGCCGTCGGCGCCGTGGTCGGCGCCGGTGCCGGCCCGGCCATGGCGGCCGAAGACTTCGGCCGTGAGTTCGGAGACGTCGAGGTGGGGAAGCAGTACGCCCTGATCAACCAGAACGGCGCGCCCCTCGTGTACGCCGACCTCAACTGCGCCGCCCCGTGGATGGGTGGCGTCATCCACGCCACCATCGGCAACAACTACGCCGCCTGCAACACCGGTAGCGTGAAGCAGCTCAAGACCGGCGGTCTGGTCAGCTGAAACGCGTCGCCTTGATGTGCTCAGCCGTTAGCGGGTACGTCCATGCGGCTGGCGATCACTGAGTCAGATCCGGGAATACATGAAAGTGCGGCGGTGATCTTCCACCGCCGCACTTTCGGCTGTCCGCGTTCAGGCGGTGGGTGTCAGGACAGTTCTCGGTGGACCTTTGTGTTGGAGGCCTGGGCGCGGGGGCGGACCACCAGGAGGTCGACGTTGACGTGCGGCGGGCGGGTGACGGCCCAGGTGATGGTCTCCGCCACGTCGTCGGCGGTGAGCGGCTCGGCCACGCCCGCGTAGACCTTCGCGGCCTTCTCGGTGTCGCCGCGGAAGCGCGTCGTCGCGAATTCCTCGGTCTTGACCATGCCGGGGGCGATCTCGATCACGCGGACCGGGGTGCCGACGATCTCCAGGCGGAGGGTCTCGGCGAGGACGTGGGCGCCGTGCTTGGCGGCCACGTAGCCGCCGCCGTTCTCGTACGTGGAGAGGCCCGCCGTGGAGGAGAGGACGACGACCGTGCCGTCGCCGCTCGCGGTGAGGGCGGGGAGCAGGGCCTGGGTGAGGTTGAGAGTGCCGATGACGTTCGTCTCGTACATCTGGCGCCAGTCGGCGGGGTCGCTGGTGGCCACGGGGTCCGCGCCGAGTGCGCCGCCCGCGTTGTTGACCAGGACCGCGAGGGTGCGGAACGCGGTGGCGAATTCGTCGACCGCCGCGCGGTCGGTGACGTCCAGGGCGTACGCCGTCGCCTGATGGCCGGCCGCGGTGAGCTCCGCCTCCAGAGCCTCGATACGGTCCTTGCGGCGGGCGGTGAGGACGACGCGGTAGCCGGCGGCGGCCAGTTGGCGGGCCGTGGCCGCGCCGATGCCGCTGCTCGCTCCGGTGATGACGGCGATAGGCGTAGACATGGGGCCAGGCTAGCTGGCTCAGCGGGCGCGTGGTGCGTACATGATCAGTGCCATCCCGGCCAGGCAGACCAGGGCTCCGGCGACGTCCCAGCGGTCGGGGCGGTACCCGTCGGCGACCATGCCCCAGGCGATGGAGCCCGCCACGAAGACTCCGCCGTACGCGGCGAGGATGCGGCCGAATTCGCCCTCGGGCTGGAGCGTGGCCACGAATCCGTACGCGCCGAGGGCGGCGACTCCGGCGCCGATCCAGATCCAGCCGCGGCCGTCGTTTCGTGCGTCACCGCCGCGTACGCCTTGCCAGACGAGCCAGGCGCCGCCGATTTCCAGGAGGGCGGCGAGGAGGAAGAGGGCGGCAGAGCGTGCGATGGGCATGCGTTCAGCGTGTCATGGGGTGGTGGGGCGACTTCTGAGCGTTTCTTCCGGCGTTTACTTCTTTCGGGGGGTGGCGCGTCAACGGTCGTTGGCCTACATTTGTTGGCATGACCGATGCTCCGAGCCCGCCCCGCCGCTCCGACGCCACCAAGGCGGCGATCCTCGACGCCGCCCGAGAGCGGTTCGCCGCCGACGGGTACGAGCGCGCCACCATCCGCGCCATCGCGCGCGACGCGGAGATCGACCCTTCGATGGTGATGCGTTACTACGGCAACAAGGAGGGGCTGTTCGCCGCGGCGTCCGAATTCGACCTGCGGATGCCGGACTTGGCGGAGCTGGGCGCGCTGCCGGGCAAGCACATCGGTGCCGCTCTTGTCAGCCACTTCCTCGACCGCTGGGAAGCGGACGAGGTGCTGACCGCACTGCTGCGTGTCGGGGTCACCAATGCCGCGGGGGCCGAGCGCATGCAGGCGATATTCCGCGAGCAGATCGGGCCCGTCGCGGCCGGTGTGTGTCCCGATCCCGCCGAGGCACCGACGCGCGCCGCCCTGGTCGCCTCGCAGATTCTGGGCATGGCGATGGCGCGGTATGTGCTGCGGCTGCCGCCCGCCGTGGAGATGTCGCGGGAAGAGGTGATCGCCTGGCTGGCGCCGACGGTGCAGCGCTATCTGACGGCGGAGCGGCCATAGGGCACGTCCGGCGGATCATGCCTGGGCCGCGGGACTCAGCGTGCCTGTGAGGTCGCGTTGCCGAAGGCGCTCACCGCGTCTTCGACGATCTTCTCCAGGTGTGCGTGATGTGCGCCCCGCCAGTACACCCGGTCGCAGGCCGTGCACTGGGCGAAGACGTCGTACGAGCGCTGGGTGCCGCCTTCGAGGAAGGCGCTGACGGCTTCCTTGGTGGCGTCCTTGAGGTCGCCGTTGCAGGCGGTGCAGCGGGTCCAGGGGGCCAGTGGGGGTGTGAACCGGCCCAGTACGTCGGCGAGTTGGTCGTCGGGCCGGTCGCTGTAGATGTACGCGCCGGCCCAGAGCTCGCGGCGCCGCAGCAGCCCCCGGTCCCGTGACAGGAGTACGCGCCGGTCGCGTGCGGAGTAAGCGGCCAGGGCGGCGTCGCCGACGTCCTCGCTGAAGTACGCCGCGTCGACGCCCAGCAGCCGCAACCGCCGGGCGAGCGTGCCGAGGTGTACGTCGAGGAGGAAGCGCAGCGGGGCGCCCGGCACCTTCTGCGGTCGCTCCTTCGGGCGTACGTCCACGCTCTCGCCGGCCGCCGGGATGTGCGAGAACGGGACCTCGCGCCCGTCGACCACCAGCTGCCCCACCTCGGTGAGCGGGATGCCGAGGGACTCGACGGCGTGGCCGAGCGTCGAGGCCCCGTCGGTGGTCAGCGGCGTACGCCCGCCGCGCCGCTCCGCTGCGACGAAGAGGTGCAGTTCGGGGGCGATGCTGAGGTGGATCTCCGGTCCGTTCACGCCGCCAGCATGCCACTGCGGCAGGTGCCCCAGCCAGGGCTTTCCGGCGGAGCGGCGGACAAAGGCGGTTGCGTGCCGCCGGTCCGGAAAGGCGCTTGTGCCGACGAGTGGATCTCCGCTCTGATGGCGCCATGGCTACTGGAATCGTGAAGTTCTACAAGGAGGAGAAGGGCTGGGGAGCGATCTCCTCCCCGTCCCTTCCCGACGGCCTCGACGCCTGGGTCCACTTCAGCGCGATAGAGGCCGACGGCTTCCGGGAGCTGAGCGAGGGCGACCGGGTCGAATTCGACTACGAGGAGGCGGAGCAGGACAGCTTCCGCTACGTCGCCACGCGGGTGCGCAGGCTCGGGGCCCGCTGACCGGCTGACCTGCTGACTGGCTGACCGGCCGCCCGGAGTTGCGCGGCTACGCGTTACGCGGTCAGGTCGAGTCGCCAGTCGTTGCACCGCATGATGTTGCCCGGCGGGAACTCGAAGTCGCAGGGTCCGGCCAGTTCGAAGCCCGCCTTCCTGCACAGCGCGTTCGACGCGGGATTGCCGACCGACGGGAACGCGTGCAGGAACCGGTGCCTGCCCTCCGCCCTCGCCAGCTCGATCGCCGCGGCGGTCGCGGCCGCGGCGATGCCCCGGCCCTGGAACTCGGGCAGCACGCTCCAGCCGGTCTCGTACACCGTCTCGCCGTTCCAGGTCTGGTCCCAGAAGCCGATCGTTCCCGCCGACTCGCCGCCGGGCAGCAGCACGATGCGGAACATCCGGCCGTTCTGCGTGCCGTCGCGGTTGACGTATCGCCTGTGCCGCGCGAGGACTTGCTCTTCCGTCTCGGAACCGCCGATGTGCTCCATCATCTCCGGCGCGTTGGCCCGCCGGAGCAGTTCGAGATCGCCGTCCGACCAGGGCTCGATGCGTACGTTCGGGTTCATGGGCGCAATGTAGGCCCCGGGCCCGGCCGCCGGTACGATGCCCCGTCGCCTGAGGGACATGGGCGGCAGTACGGGCAGTACGGGAAGGGGCCGGCGGATGAGCGCGGACAAGGACACCCCGGGCCGTGAGCCCTGTGAGCCCAGGGAGCCCCGCGCGCGCCGCCGGGCTCAGGGTGAGCTGGAGGCGCAGGTGCTGTCGGTCCTGGGCACGGCGCGAGAACCGGCCACTGCCGCCTGGGTGCAGGCACGCCTCGACGGGGACCTCGCATACACGACGGTCATCACGATCCTGACCCGCCTCTACGAGAAAGGCGCCGTCACCCGCAGCAGCGCCGGGCGCCCCATCCTGTGGCAGCCGGTGGCGGACAGCGCCGGGCTCACCGCGCTGCGGATGCGACGGCTCCTGGACCAGCGGGACGACCGCGACGCGGTGCTGTCCAGCTTCGTGTCGGCGCTGTCGTCGCAGGACGAGGCGCTGCTCAGGTCG
The DNA here is from genome assembly GCF_018614055.1 of Streptomyces sp. ISL-98. Taxonomy (GTDB): domain Bacteria; phylum Actinomycetota; class Actinomycetes; order Streptomycetales; family Streptomycetaceae; genus Streptomyces; species Streptomyces spiramyceticus. The sequence goes on along the minus strand of NZ_JAGGPB010000014.1, from coordinate 163,159 downwards.
CTGCTGCTCAGGGCCACACCAGGCAGTACGGCTGATGCCCCGCCTCGTGCAGCCGGTGGCTGAAGTCCTGCCACTCGTGGAGCAGCTGGTAGACGTTGTACGCGTCCCGCGGCCCTCCGCGGTCCGGGACCGTCGACCAGATGAAGGCCGCGGCGCCCACCGACTCCTCGCCGATGCCGCGCAGCGGATCGACGACCGTCATGGGGAGTTTCACAACGGCGTAGTCGGGGTGGAGTACGACCAGCTCCAGCGGCGGGACCTTGTGAAGAGGTATGCCTTCGATGCCGGTGAGGACCATCGCCGCCACCGTCTCCGGCTTGATCTTGGTGAACATGCCGCCCATGCCGAGCTCGTCACCGCCCAGCTCCTCCGGACGCATCGAGATGGGCACCTGGGCAGCGGTGGCTCCGTTCGGGGCGCCGAAGTATTTGTAGGTCACCCCCACTCGGCCACTCCTGTTTCCCGTGTCCGATTTCGCCACGTTCGCCACGCGTTCACTCTCGCGCTCGCGCTCGCTTTCGCGTTCCCGCTCACGCCGGTGCCGGCCGCGCTGGGCCCGCTCGGGACCCAGGTCGCGCTGAGTCCGCTCGGAACCCAGGTCGTGCTGGGCCCGCTCGGGACCCAGGTCGTCGGTCCCCTCGCCCAGTCCGCCACCGCGATGCATATCCCCACCCGACCACTCGCGGCACTGGCCGCGCAACCCGATCATCGTGTCAGTGACCTCCCCCACGTCGGCGCGGTGAAACACCAGTCCGCAAGACCGCCCGAGGCTCTGACACCATGGCTTGTGTGAGCTATCCGTACGAATACGACGCCCCAGTTTCGCAGACGCTTTTCGACCGCGCGTCCCTCGTGACCCCTGGGGGTGTGAACTCTCCAGTACGCGCCTTCCGAGCCGTGGGCGGTACGCCCCGGTTCATGGTGTCCGGTGCCGGTCCGTACCTCACCGATGCCGACGGCCGTGAGTACGTCGACCTCGTGTGTTCCTGGGGGCCGATGATTCTCGGCCATTCCCACCCTGAGGTCATCGCCGCCGTCCAGGAGGCCGTCGCGCGCGGCACGTCCTTCGGTACGCCCGGCGAGGGCGAGGTCGCGCTCGCCGAGGAGATCGTCGCCAGGATCGAGCCCGTCGAGCAGGTGCGGCTCGTGTCGAGCGGTACCGAAGCGACGATGTCGGCCATCCGGCTCGCCCGCGGCTTCACCGGCCGGGCGAAGATCGTGAAGTTCGCCGGCTGCTACCACGGGCACGTGGACGCGCTGCTCGCCGCCGCCGGCTCCGGACTCGCGACCTTCGCGCTGCCCGACACGCCCGGCGTGACCGGTGCGCAGGCCGGCGACACGATCGTGCTGCCGTACAACGACATCGAAGCCGTACGCGCCGCCTTCGCCGCGCACCCCGGCGAGATCGCCTGCGTCATCACCGAGGCGTCGCCCGGCAACATGGGCGTCGTCCCGCCGGCGGACGGTTTCAACGCCGGGCTCAAGGAGGTGTGCGCGGCCAATGGCGCGCTGTACATCTCCGACGAGGTCATGACCGGCTTCCGTACCAGCAGGGCCGGCTGGTACGGCATCGACGGCGTCGCGCCCGACCTGATGACCTTCGGCAAGGTCATGGGCGGCGGATTCCCGGCCGCCGCGTTCGGCGGGCGGGCCGACGTCATGGCGCACCTCGCGCCCGTGGGCCCCGTCTACCAGGCCGGCACGCTCTCCGGTAACCCCGTCGCCACGGCCGCCGGTCTCGCGCAGCTGCGTCTCCTCGACGAGGCGGCGTACGCGAAGGTCGATGCCGTCTCGGCGGAGATCCAGGGGCTCGTCACCGGGGCGCTCACCAAGGAAGGCGTCGCGCACCGGCTCCAGACGGCAAGCAACATGTTCTCCGTCTTCTTCACGGACGACGCCGTGCGGAACTACGACGACGCCAGGAAGCAGGAAGCTTTCCGCTTCACCGCCTTCTTCCACTCGATGCTGGCGAGCGGTGTCTACCTGCCGCCCTCCGCCTTCGAGTCATGGTTCGTCTCGACCGCCCACGACGAGCAGGCACTCGCGCGCATCGCCGACGCGCTGCCCGCCGCCGCCCGTGCCGCAGCGGAGGCCACCGCATGAGCGAGATGACCGTCGTCCACCTCATGCGCCACGGCGAGGTGGAGAATCCGGACGGCGTTCTGTACGGGCGCAGGGCCGGGTATCACCTCTCCGAGCTCGGCCGGCAGATGGCCGACAGGGTCGCCGCGCACCTCGAAGGGCGCGACATCACGCATGTCGTCTCGTCCCCGCTGGAGCGCGCCCAGGAGACCGCGGCGCCGATCGCCAAGGTGCACGGGCTCGACATCGTCACCGACGACCGGCTCATCGAGGCGGCCAATGTCTTCGAGGGGAAGACCTTCGGGGTCGGCGACGGCGCGCTGCGCCGGCCCGCCAACTGGAAGCACCTGGTGAACCCGTTCCAGCCGTCGTGGGGCGAGCCGTACATCGAGCAGGTCGTACGGATGATGGGCGCCCTCACCGCGGCGCGCGACGCGGCGCGCGGGCACGAGGCCGTGGCCGTCAGCCATCAGCTGCCGATCTGGATCGTACGGAGCTTCGCGGAGCGCCGTCGGCTGTGGCACGACCCGCGCAAGCGGCAGTGCACGCTCGCCTCGCTCACCAGCTTCACCTTCAAGGGCGACAAGATCGTGTCGGTCGGCTATTCGGAGCCCGCTCGTGATCTTGTCCCTGCACATTTGCTCGCCGGTGCGAAGCCCGTGAAGGGTAAAGCCAAGGCATTCGGCGCGTAATTTTCGGCGCACTCCGGGAAAATATGCCGGCTCACCGGAACCTGCGTCTTCGTCACGCCATCTAACCCGTTGTCCATTCGATGTGGGCAACGGGGTGTGACGAAATGCGGATGGGGACGGTATGCGCGACATCGGCCGAAGGGGCCTGCTGGGACTGGGACTTGGAGCGGCTGCCGCCGTCGGAATTGCGGGCTGCGGCTCGCCGGGGGCGTCGGACCCCGGGCGTCCGGGTTCCGGCAAGGGCGGCGGTGACGACAACGGCACCCCGCGCCCCAGCAAGACCGGTGACGACATACGACTCATAGGCGACGGCTCCACGGCCGACACCGGCAAGCAGCCGAACCAGCCGGACAAGCCCGTACCGCTGGAGCCCGGTGAGACCCCGCCGCAGTTCGTGATCTTCTCCTGGGACGGGGCGGGCGAGGTCGGCAACGGGCTCTTCCCGCGCTTCCTCAAGCTCGCGAAGGACCACGACGCGGCGATGACCTTCTTCCTCTCCGGGATATATCTGCTCCCCGAGTCGAAGAAGAAGCTCTACAAGCCGCCGAACAACCAGGTCGGCGCCTCCGACATCGGCTATCTCACCGACGGCCACATCAAGGACACGCTCAAGTACGTCCGCCAGGCGTGGCTCGAAGGCCACGAGATAGGCACCCACTTCAACGGGCACTTCTGTGCCGGTTCCGGCACCGTCGGCAACTGGACGCCCGCCCAGTGGGAGAGCGAAGTCGCCCAGGCCAAGTCCTTCGTCACCGAGTGGAAGACGAACAGCGGCTGGACCGACCTCGACCCGCTGCCCTTCGACTACGAGAAGGAACTCGTGGGCGGCCGTACGCCCTGCCTCCTCGGCCAGGACAAGCTGCTCCCGACGGCCAAGAAGCTCGGCTGGCGCTACGACGCGAGCTCGCCCGGCGGCCGTCAGATGTGGCCGGTGAAGCGCAATGGGCTGTGGGATCTGCCACTTCAGGCGGTGCCGTTCCCGGGGCATTCCTTCGAAGTGCTCTCCATGGACTACAACATCCTTGCCAACCAGTCGAAGAATTCGACCAACGGCATGCCGTCGCGTTACCCGGGCTGGAAGAAGCAGGCCACCGATGCCTATCTCTCCGGTTTCAAGCGGGCGTACGAAAGCAATCGCGCGCCCTTCTACATAGGCAATCACTTCGAGCAGTGGAACGGCGGCATCTACATGGACGCCGTCGAGGACGCGCTCAAGGGCATGGCGGGCAAGAAGGACGTACGCCTGGTCTCCTTCCGGCAGTTCTGCGACTGGCTCGACGTGCAGGACCCGAAGGTGCTCGACAAGCTCCGTTCGCTGGAAGTCGGGCAGTCTCCGGGCGGCGGCTGGAAGACGTTCCTTAAGAGCTCTTGACAAGGGGCTTTACGGGCACCAAGGGGGGTGCGGAAGATCCCTGGAACGCTCATGCGAAACTTTTCACATGAGCCTTAGCCGCGCCCCCCGCCGCCGCTCGAACCGCACCCGTCACGCCGCATCGGCAGCCGCCGTCGCGGTCGTCGGCGCACTCACGCTTTCGGCGTGCGGAGGCGACGGCAGTACGTCGTCGGGCTCGGGCGGCGCCAAGTTCGTGACCGGCAGCGGCGGCATCTCCACTGTCGCGAAGGGCGACCGGCAGGACGCCCCGAAGCTCGACGGGAAGACCCTCCAGGGCAAGAAGCTCGACATCGACGACTTCAAGGGCAAGGTCGTCGTCATGAACGTCTGGGGTTCGTGGTGCACGCCCTGCCGGGCCGAGGCGCCGCATTTCGCGAAGGTCGCAAAGGAGACCAAGGACAAGGGAGTCGAGTTCGTCGGGATCAACACCCGCGACGACTCCACCGGCCCCGCGATCAAGTTCGAAGAGGAGTGGGGTGTCGGCTATCCCAGCCTCCACGACCCGATCGGCAAGCTGCTTCTCCGCTTTCCCAAGGGCAGTCTGAATCCGCAGCTCGTTCCGTCGACGATTGTGATCGACCGCGAAGGCAAGCTCGCGGCGCGCTACGTGGGCGCCGTCAACGCGAAGAGGCTGCACCAGATGATCGACCCGCTGATCGCGGAGAAGTGACCAAGTGAGCGTTCTCGCCGCCGCGATCACCGACCCGAACCCGACGGTTCTGAGCGGTGCCCTGATACTCGCCCTGCCGATCGCCGTCGCCGCCGGCCTCGTCTCGTTCTTCTCGCCGTGCGTGCTGCCGCTCGTGCCCGGCTACCTGTCGTACGTCACCGGAATCAGCGGCACCGACCTGGCGGAGGCCAAGCGCGGCCGTATGGTCGCGGGCGCCTCGCTCTTCGTGCTCGGCTTCACCGCCGTCTTCGTCTCGACCGGCGCGCTCTTCGGCTACTTCGGCTCGACGCTCCAGGAGCACCAGGAGACGCTCTCCATGGTGCTCGGCGGGCTGATGATCCTGATGGGCGCCTTCTTCATGGGACTGCTGCCCTGGATCACCCAGCGCGAGTTCCGCTTCCACAAGCGGCCGGCGGCCGGCCTCGCGGGAGCGCCCGTACTGGGCGCTCTCTTCGGCATCGGCTGGGCGCCGTGCACCGGCCCGACGCTCGGCGCCGTCCAGGCGCTCGCCCTTACCGAGGGGGGCGCGGGGCGCGGGGCCATACTGACCGTCGCGTACTGCCTCGGCCTCGGCGTGCCCTTCGTGGTCGCCGCGGTGGCGTTCCGGCGGGCGCTCGGTGCGTTCGCCTGGGTCAAGAAGCACTACGTCTGGGTGATGCGCATCGGCGGACTGATGATGATCGCGACCGGCCTGCTGCTCGTCACAGGGGTCTGGAACGGTCTCGTCCAGGACATGCAGGGCTGGGCCCAAGGCTTCACGGTGGGGATCTGAGTTCCATGAGCAAGACCGAGACGGACCACGCGGCCGCCGAGAACGACGAGCGTGAGCTCGGCGAGGCCGGTGCCCAGCTTTCCACCGCCCCCGAGGAGCGGGCGGTCCCCGGCTCCTTCGGCGGCGTGATGCAGCCCGGCGCGGCCGGCCGCATCGCCTGGGCCTGGCGCGAGACGACGGGCTGGGTGCGCTGGTTCTGGCGGCAGCTGACCTCGATGCGGGTCGCGCTGATCCTGCTCTTCCTGCTGTCGCTGGGCGCGATCCCCGGCTCCCTGATCCCGCAGACCGGCGTCGACGAGACGAAGGTCGAGGAGTTCAAGGCGGCCCACGAGACCCTGGCGCCGGTCTACGAAGACCTCGGGCTCTTCGACGTCTACAGCTCGGTGTGGTTCTCCGCGATCTACATCCTGCTGTTCGTCTCGCTCATCGGCTGCATCGTGCCCCGCACCTGGCAGTTCGTCGGCCAGCTCCGCGGCCGCCCGCCGGGCGCCCCGGGCCGCCTGACGCGACTTCCGGCGTACACGACCTGGCGTACGGAGGCCGAGCCCGAGCAGGTCCGCGAGGTCGCGCTGGCCATGCTGAAGAAGCGCCGCTTCCGGTCCCATCCGGTCGGTGACGCGGTCGCCGCCGAGAAGGGCTATCTGCGCGAGGCCGGGAACCTGATGTTCCACATCGCGCTCATCGTGATGCTCGTGTCCTTCGCCACCGGGCAGCTCTTCAAGTCCGAGGGCGGCAAGCTGATCGTCCAGGGCAGCGGTTTCGCGAACACCCTCACGCAGTACGACGACTTCAAGTCCGGGTCGCTGTTCGACAGGGACCTCGACCTGGAGCCGTTCAGCTTCAAGCTCGACACGTTCGTCGGGACGTACGAGCGCACCGGCCCCCAGCGGGGCACGCCCCGTACCTTCGAGGCCCGGGTGACGTACGCCGAGGGCGCGGACGGCCAGGAGAAGAAGACCACGATCGAGGTGAACCGGCCGCTGGAGGTCGGCGGCTCGAAGGTCTATCTCATTGGGCACGGATACGCGCCGGTCGTCACCGTCAAGGACGGCAGGGGCAAAACGGTCTTCTCCGGCGCGGTGCCGCTGCTGCCCATGGATTCCAACATCACCTCGTCCGGCGCCGTCAAGGTCATGGACGGCTACCGCGACAAGGACGGCAAGAAGGACCAGCTGGGCTTCCAGGCCTTCTTCGTGCCGACGTTCGCGGGTGCGGGCAAGGGCACGATGCTCTCCCAGTACCCGGGTCTCGACTTCCCCGTCCTCGCGCTCAACGCGTACCACGGCAGCCTCGGCGTGAACGCGGGCCTGCCGCAGAACGTCTACCAGCTCGACAAGCGCAAGATGAAGGCGTTCAAGGACGACCAGGGCGTCGACCTCAAGCAGCGGCTGCTGCCCGGCGAGACCATGAAGCTGCCGGACGGCGCGGGCTCCATCACGTTCGAGAAGGACGTGAAGGAGTGGGCGACCTTCCAGATCTCGCAGCAGCCCGGCAACGTACCCGCACTCCTGGGGGCCGTCGCCGCGATCGTGGGCCTGGCCGCATCGCTGTTCATCCAGCGCCGCCGGATCTGGGTCCGGGCCGTACGGGGCAAGGACGGCGTCACCGTCGTCGAAATGGCCGGACTCGGCCGCAGCGAATCCTCCAAGCTCCCCGAGGAACTGGCGGACCTGGCCGCAACGCTCAATTCACAGGCGCCGACGGCACCTGATCCCGCTGAACCTGTCGAAGGAGTCCGCGCGTGAATCTCGCGGCCGCAACCAACGAGAACCTCGCCCACATCAGCAATGTGCTGATCTATTCGTCGATGGCCGTCTACACGCTGGCCTTCCTCGCCCACATCGCCGAATGGGTCCTCGGCAGCCGCAGCAAGGTCGGCCGTACGGCCGCCGCGCTGACCGCCGACGGTGCGACGACGAAGGCCGCCCCCGCGGTGACGGTGCGCTCCGGCGGTTCCACGACGGTCCTCGACAAGCCGAAGATCGTCACCCGCTCGGCGGCGGGCACGCGCGATGTGCCCGACGGCCCCGGCGCTGCGGGCGGCACGGAGAAGGGCGACCTGTACGGTCGCGTCGCCGTCTCGCTGACCGTCCTCGCCTTCCTCGTCGAGGCGGGCGGTGTGGTCGCCCGCGCCCTGTCGGTGCAGCGCGCGCCGTGGGGCAACATGTACGAGTTCTCGATCACCTTCTCCACGGTGGTCGTCGGCGTGTACCTGGCGATCCTGGCGGCCAAGAAGAACGTCCGCTGGGCGGGCCTGCCGCTGGTCACCACGGTCCTCCTCAACCTCGGTATCGCCACCAAGTGGCTCTACACCGAGAGCGACCAGCTGGTCCCGGCGCTCGACTCGTACTGGCTGTGGATCCACGTCTCCACCGCGATCTTCTGCGGCGCGGTCTTCTACCTCGGCGCTGTCGGCACGCTGCTCTACCTCTTCCGCGACGCGTACGAGGCGAAGCTCGCGGAGGGCCGTGAGCCCGGCAGCTTCGCGACGTCCGTGCTGGAGCGCCTTCCGGCCGCCGCCACGCTCGACAAGTTCTCGTACCGCGTGAACGCCGCCGTCTTCCCGCTGTGGACGTTCACGATCATCGCGGGCGCGATCTGGGCCGGCGACGCGTGGGGCCGCTACTGGGGCTGGGACCCCAAGGAGGTCTGGTCCTTCATCACGTGGGTCGCGTACGCCTGCTACCTGCACGCGCGCGCGACGGCCGGGTGGAAGGGCCGCAAGGCGGCCTACCTGGCTCTGTTCGCGTTCGGCTGCTGGCTGTGGAACTTCTACGGCGTGAACATCTTCCTGAACGGCAAGCACTCGTACGCGGGCGTCTGACGCACTACCCCGGACGATCGCGGAGCTCCCTGGCAGGGTGAGACGCATGGATCAGAAGCAGTGGCTGGAGACGGCTGTCGCAGAGGCGCGCGCGGGACTGGCGGAAGGCGGTATCCCGATCGGAGCCGCTCTGTACGGGGCCGACGGCGCGCTTCTGGGCCGTGGGCACAACCGGCGGGTGCAGGACGGGGACCCCTCCATGCACGCGGAGACCGCGGCGTTCCGTGATGCCGGGCGGCAGCGCTCGTACCGGGGTACGACGATGGTGACGACGCTGTCTCCCTGCTGGTACTGCAGCGGCCTGGTGCGGCAGTTCGGGATCTCGCGGGTCGTGATCGGCGAGGCGACGACCTTCCGGGGCGGGCAGGACTGGCTCGCTGAGCACGGGGTGGAGGTCGTGGTGCTCGACGATCCGGAGTGCACCGGCCTGATGCGTGACTTCATCGCGGAGCGGCCCGACCTGTGGAGCGAGGACATCGGCGACTGAGCCCGGCGTTGCCGAATTTCGTCTTCGCCGAAGAACATTCGAAAGCCCGTGCACACTTCAACTCACTGTTAGTAAAGTGGTGTTGACGCAGCGACAGCTGTTGATTCGTGGCACGGGAGGTGCTGTGGACAGAGAGCTGTTCGGCCGCGAGGCAGTACTCGACGGTCTCGCGCCACGGCTCATCGGTCTGCCGCCCCGCGGCTTCCAGAAGATCCCCTTCGAGCATCGCGACGACCTCCCGGCCGTCGTCCTCACCGGCGGCCGCGGCATGGGCAAGACCGCCGTCCTGAAACGGCTGCACACTGGGTACCGGCAACGTACGCCCGTCGCTCTCATCGACTGCGAAAGAGCCGAGTTCATCGAGCGGCCGCCCGAGCACTCGCCCTCCTGGTCGCCGGTGACCGAGGCCCTGGCCGAGCTGGGCGAGCAGCTCGCGCCCGCCGTGCACGGTGCGGGAGCCGTCGAGTTCCCCCGGCTCGCGGCCGGACTGCTCTCGGTGGCCAGCCTCGGATGGCGGCCGCACGACGACGAGAACATTCTCGCCGAGGGCCTGCGCCTCGGCCTGCTCGTCGAGCCGGGCTCGCGCTGGCGCAACCAGACCCGCAGCTGGCTGACGAAGGTCGTGTCGAAGTTCGCCGCGATGGCCTCCGGGGTGGGGCCCGGGCTCGACGTGGTCGTGGAGACCACCGTCGAGTCGCTCCTGGACGACCTGTTCAACCGGGGGCAGCGCGCCTCCGCCGACTGGTACAGCAACTACCCCGGCGCCGGCGGCAAGGCCAAGCGCGGCCTCACCCTGCTCGCCCTGCACTTCCGGCGCGGCAGCGAGCACCGCATCCGCGCCGAACGCCATCTCCTGGGCGCGCTGCGCGCCGATCTGGACGCCGCGTATCACGGTATGGGACGGCTGCGCCGGGTCGGCCGGCCGCTCGTGCTGCTGGACAACGCACAGGCTCCGCTGGGCCGCCGCCTCGTCGAGCCCGTGCTGCGCGACCGCGCCGACGGCAAGCGCGACCACGTCGTCTTCGTCGCCGCACTGCGCGGGCACGACCACCCCGCCCTGCGCCATGCCGTACGCCGCTCCCTCCCCGAGGTCCGGCACGAGTCGGGGTGGCAGCGCGGCCAGGAGGTCGCGTCGGGCGCCCTCGCCGTCGAGCTGACCCCGCTCGAACCCGAGCACGTACGGCAGTTCTTCGACCGCACCGACCCCCGCCAGCTCACCCCGCCCCAACTCGCCCGCGCAGTACACCGGTTGACGGGCGGACGGCCCGTCGGCGTCGATCTGCTGGGGCGCGCGGCCGGGCAGGACCCCCATCCGGAGCGGTTCACCCCGGCGTCCCTGCTCACCGCGCCCGTGACCCTCCGCGAGGACCAGGAGGGGTGCGAAGTGGCCGGTGAGCTCCTCGGGCGGCTCGTGCCCGCCTCCCGCCTGGACTGGCTCACCGTGCTCGCCCCCGCCCACGACGTCCCGTCGGCGGAGGCCCTGGCCGAGTCACGGCTGCCGGGCGACGAGGGACGTACGGGACTGGCCGCCGTACGCGACATCCGCACCCTCCTCGCCGACGAGCACTGGTCCGCCGCCCCCGGCCGCTTCATAGGCGACCCCTTCCTGCGCACCCTGCTGCTGCACCGGCTCAGATACGGCGACCCCGACTTCGCCCGCTGGCGGGCCGTCCACGAGACGCTGCGCCGCCACTATCGCGACGAGGCCCCGCGCCGCCTCCACCACGAACTGGCCCTCGGGATCACCGAGAACGCGGTGACGTATCTGCGCGAGACCTTCCCGGGCTCCGACGCCCGCGACTGGCTGGACGAGCTTCGCTTCATCGCCTCCGCGCCGCATTTCGACGCCCCGGACGTACGCCGCCCCATGGCCCTCGGCCGCAGCGAGACATCGGCCCCGCCGCCGCCCGGCGCGGACGCCGCTCTCCATCTCCGTATCCGCCGACTGCTGTACGCCGTCTGGCAGCTGACGGATCCACTGGCCCTCCCGGACGACGAGGTGACCGAAAAGATGGGGTACGAGCTGGGCCTCCTGTCGGAGCTGCACAGCTCGGGCAACGAAGTCCTCTGGCAGGCCTCCCGCTCGTGGCCGCAGGCCGTGCGCGAGTGGCGTCCCCTGACGACGAGCCCGGGAGGCGGGTCATGAAGGACTGGCTGCGCAGAGTCTTCTGGTTCACACCCCTGCGCAAGGGGCTCACGGTGCTGCTGGTGCTCGCGCTGGCGGCCGTTGCGGCGTACGGCGGCTACCGCGTCGCCAACCCCGACCTGACCTGCGCCAAGGGCGTCGAGCGCCCCGACGACTCCGAGGGCGCAGAGTGCGTGGGTGTGTCGGGTGACGGGTACGACTTCGGCGTTCCGGCGCTGACGAAGGTCGCCGACGCCATCGACCGCGAGAACAGGACGCTGAAGGCGGGCGAGTACGCGACCGTGGCGGTGCTGCTGCCGCTCACCTCCACCGACGACGGGATGCGCACCAAGATCGTGCACGAGGTGCAGGGCGCCTTCCTGGAGCAGTACCGCGCCAATCACGACTCGAACGACCAGGTCCCCAAGATCCGGCTCGTCCTCGCCAACACAGGCAAGGGCAACGCCCACTGGCGCACAACGGTCGGGCGGCTGAAGACGATGACCGGCGCCCCCGACAACCTGCGCGCCGTCACCGGCGTGGCCACCAGCAGCTCCGAGACCAAATCCGCGGTCAAAGAGCTGACCGGCGCCAAGATCCCCGTCATCGGTACGACCATCACCGCCGACGACATAGCCAACGGGCCCGACAGCGACCCCTACCCCGGCCTGGCCCGCGTCTCCCCGACCAACAGCGACGAGGCGCGCGCCATCGCCCAGTTCGGCAAGGTCGAAGCCGACAAGGCGGTGCTGGTCCAGGACACCCGCCCCGGCGACCACTACACCGCCACCCTCAAGCGCGCCTTCGCGGACCTCCTCAAGGACGCGCCGTACGAGCCCCAGCTCTTCACCTCGCCGCCCGACCCCACCGAGGAAGGCACCACCGCCAACACCTTCCGGCAGATCGCCCTGCTGCTCTGCGACACCCGCGCCGAGACCGTCTTCTTCGCCGGACGCCACACCCAGCTCCGCCAGTTCGTGAACGCCCTGGGGCAACGCGGATGTCAGCACCGGAAGTTCACCGTCCTCACCGGCGACGAGGGTTCCTACCTCGGCGGCGACGACAAGCTCGACAAGAAGGCCCTGGCCCGCAAGGTCACCGTCCGCTATGCCTCACTCGCCCACCCCGACACCTGGCGCCGGCCCGGCGCCCCCACGACGGGCGGCTCCGCAGCGGACTACAGGACCTTCACCGACCTGCTCGACCTGGCAGCCGACCTGGCAGCAGACCCTGCCGTCGGCCCCATCGGCCCGACCTCGCTGACCGACGGGCAGGCGATCATCGCGTACGACGCGATGGCGACGGCCGTGCACGGAATCCGGCAGGCCACGGTGAAGGGCGCGAAGCTGCCGGCGATCACCGACGTCGTCACCCAGTGGCCGCAGGTCAAGGGCAAGCTGAAGGTGCCCGGCGCGAGCGGCTGGATCTGCCTGGACAACCACGGGAACCCGTACAACAAGGCGGTCCCGATCGTGGAACTCGCGCGCGACGGCAGCCAGCGCTTCGTGGAAGTCGCCTGGCCGGAGGGCAAACCGCCGACTCAGACCTGCCTGCCGCCCCGGCGCTCGTAGTCGGCGCGCAGTTCCAGCCAGCGGTCCAGGGTCCACGTCGACCAGTTCTTGGGCCGCCCGTCGAGCGCGTCCGCCAGGAACTCGAAGTGGTTGTGCCACCCGGCGAGCGAGTCCAGCCGCCGGGCGGCCGTCCCCACGATCTCGTTGGTGAACCGGAGGATGGTCGCGTCGGGCGACGGCGCCTCCAGGTGGAAACGGATCCGCCCGTGCAGGATCACCTCGTACTCGGCGACCCGCTCCACGTCCCAGGCGGTGACCTCACCTGCGGCGACTGTGGCGTTGCCTTCTTCGTCGGTGTTCAGCCACCGCAACCGGACCTGGCCGCCGATGTGCGGTTCGAAAACATCAGCGGCGCAGAGCCATTCCTGCAGGCCGGCGGGGGTGGCGACTCGGGGCCAGACCTCGGTGACGGGATACGGCAGCTCAAGCACGAAGCGCAATACGTGCGTCTCGCCGTGGGTCAGGCTGGTGCCGTGAGCGATCCGGTCGTCCATACCATCCAGCGTCTCGCGCCGCCCGCCCGACCGCACCTGCTACGAGATCGCCCGGTACGGCCACGCCCGCACGTCAGGGCTTCGGAGGCGTCGAGTCCCCGGGACCGCCGGTGCCGTCCTCGCGCCGCTTGAGCTCCTCCTCGCGGCGCCGCAGATCGGCCTCCCAGTCCTTCATCATCGACTCGTCTTTTTCGTTCTCGTCCTTGAGGGACTTGAGGAAGTCGGGGTTGTCGTCGGGCGCGACCCACTCCTGCTTGTGGTTGCGGTGCCATTCGGACGGCGTACCGCCGCCGCGCGCCCCCTTGCGGACCTTGCCGACCGCGAGCCACGCGACCGGACCGATCAGCACCTCGCCGAAGAGCAGCACGATGATCACCCAGACCACCTTGGGAAGGTGACGTACCTCTTCCTCGGGGGTGTTCAGGCAGTCGATGAAGGCATAGATCCACAACGCCAGAACGAGCAGGAAGGGCAGATACCTGAGCATGAGACGAGCCCCCAGAACGCGTACAGCGGGGGGCCGTACGCGGCCCCGGTGACGGGCCAAGCGTAGTGCGTACCGGATACTGGACCGCATGGCTTACGACGATCTTCGCTCGCTGCTCCGGGCGCTGGAGCGCGAGGGCGACCTCAAGCGCATCAAGGCCGAAGTCGACCCGTACTTGGAGGTCGGGGAGATCGTCGACCGCGTGAACAAGGCGGGCGGCCCGGCGCTTCTCTTCGAGAACGTCAAGGGGTCTTCGATGCCCCTGGCGATGAATGTCTTCGGGACCGACCGCCGCCTCCTCAAGGCGCTGGGGCTGAAGTCGTACGACGACATCAGGGACAAGATCGGCGGCCTGCTGAAGCCGGAACTGCCGCACGGCTTCACGGGCGTACGGGAAGCGTTCGGCAAGCTCGGCTCGATGGCGCACGTGCCGCCGAAGAAGGTCAAGTCCGACGCCGCGCCCGTCCAGGAGGTCGTCCTCACCGGCGACGACGTGGACCTCGACAAGCTCCCCGCGCTCTTCACCTGGCCGGAGGACGGCGGTTCCTTCTTCAACCTGGGTCTGACGCACACGAAGGACCCGGAGACCGGCATCAGGAACCTGGGTCTCTACCGGCTCCAGCGCCACGACAGGCGCACGATCGGCATGCACTGGCAGATCCACAAGGACAGCCGCAACCACTACCAGGTGGCCGCCCGCCGGGGCGAGAAGCTGCCGGTCGCGATCGCCTTCGGTGCCCCGCCGGCTGTGACGTACGCGTCGACGGCGCCGCTGCCCGGTGACATCGACGAGTACCTCTTCGCGGGCTTCCTCCAGGGCAAGCGCATCGAGATGGTCGACTGCAAGACGGTGCCGCTCCAGGTCCCGGCGCACGCCGAGGTCGTACTGGAGGGGTGGCTGGAGCCCGGGAAGATGCTCCCGGAGGGCCCCTTCGGCGACCACACCGGTTTCTACACGCCGCAGGAGGACTTCCCCGCGCTGACGATCGACACGGTCACGATGCGGCGGCGTCCGCTGCTCCAGTCGATCGTGGTCGGCCGGCCGCCGACGGAGGACGGCCCGCTGGGCCGGGCTACGGAGAGCTTCTTCCTGCCCCTGCTCAAGATCATCGTCCCGGACATCGTGGACTACCACCTGCCCGAGGCGGGCGGCTTCCACAACTGCATCATCGTGGCGATCGACAAGAAGTACCCGAAGCACGCCCAGAAGGTCATGCACGCCATCTGGGGCGCACACATGCTCTCGCTGGAGAAGCTGATCATCGTGGTCGACGCCGACTGCGACGTGCACAACTACCACGAGGTGGCGTGGCGGGCCCTCGGGAACGTCGACTACGCCCGCGACCTGACCGTCGTCGAGGGCCCGGTGGACCACCTCGACCACGCCTCCTACCAGCAGTTCTGGGGCGGCAAGGCGGGCATCGACGCGACGAAGAAGCTGCCCGAGGAGGGCTACACCCGGGACGGGGGCTGGCCGAACATGGTCGAGTCCGACCCGGAGACCTCCGAACGGGTGACCAGGCGCTGGAAGGAGTACGGCCTGTGACCAGCGCCGCCGCCGCAGTCCCGCAGCCCGGCAGGACCAAGGCGTTCCTGCGCCTCGTCATGATCGAGCACTCGGTCTTCGCGCTGCCCTTCGCGTACATCGCCGCGCTCACCGCGATGTTCCAGATGGACAGGAACATCCACTGGGGCAGGCTGCTGCTGGTCACGATCGCCATGGTCGGCCTGCGTACGTTCGCGATGGCGTGCAACCGGATCATCGACCGCGAACTGGACGCCCGTAACCCGCGCACCGCCGGCCGCGAGCTGGTGACCGGCGCCGTCTCGGTGAGGTCCGCGTGGACCGGTGCGCTGATCGCCGTCGTGATCTTCCTCGGCGCCGCAGCGGCGCTGAACCCGCTGTGCCTGGCGCTGGCGCCGATCGCCGTGATCCCGATGGTGGTCTATCCGTACGGGAAGCGCTTCACGAACTTCCCGCACGCGATCCTCGGCTTCGCCCAGGCCATGGGCCCGGTCGGCGCCTGGCTGGCGATCACCGGGGCGTGGTCGTGGGACGCGGTGATCCTCGGCCTCGCGGTCGGCATCTGGATCGGCGGCTTCGACCTGATCTTCGGCAGCCAGGACGTCCAGGCTGACCGCGCCGAGGGCGTGAAGTCGGTCCCGGCCCGCTTCGGAGTCCCTGCCGCGCTGTACGGCGCGCGGGCGTGTCACGCGGTGACGACGGTGCTGCTCGTCTGGTACGCGCTGGCGACGGGCGCGGGGATCTTCTTCTGGGTCGGCCTGGTGGTCGTCATCGGCGCCTTCCTCTACGAGCACACGATCGTGACGCCGCACGACCTGTCCCGCCTCAACCGGGCGTTCTTCTCGGTCAACGGCTTCATCGGCATTGCCCTGTTCGTGTGCGCTCTGCTGGATCTCCTGGTTCGCGGGCTGACCGTCTAGGTGACGCAGCCGCTCCTGCGGCGCCCGGATAAGGTCGGGCACGTGGAGTCAGGACATGTAAGCGGGCAGCAGCACCAGGAGAAGCGGCAGGAGACGCCGCGCCGGCCCTGGATCGTCGGTGTTTCCGGCGCGTCGGGTACGCCGTATGCCGCCGCCGTGCTGCGCGGGCTGCTCGATGCGGGGGAAAGCGTCGATCTGGTGGTCAGCCGGGCCTCGCGGCTGACGCTGCTCGACGAGACGGGCATCGCGTTCCGGGACGCGCACTGGCAGGAAGATCTGCGGAACTGGCTGGCGCGGGGCGCGGACGGCAAGCCGGACTCGTTCGACGTCGATGCGGCGTATGTGAGCGACGTGCGGTACTGGGCGGCCGGGGATCTCGCCGCCGGTCCTTCGTCGGGCTCGTACCCGGCCAAGGGCATGCTGATCGTTCCGGCGTCGACGGCGAGCGTGGCCGGGGTGGCGCTGGGGCTGTCGAAGGACCTGCTGCAACGGGTGGCGAGCGTGACGCTCAAGGAGCGGCGCAGGCTCGTGGTCGCGGTGCGGGAGACACCGCTGAGCGGCCAGACCCTCAAGCACATGGTGGCGCTGGACGAGGCGGGCGCGGTGGTGCTTCCCGCCTCACCGGCGTTCTACGCGGGCGCGACGCACATCCAGGATCTGGTGGACTTCGTTGCCGGGCGGGTGCTGGACGCGGCGGGGGTGGAGCACGGTCTGTACCGCCGCTGGAAGGGGGAGCTCGGTGGCTCCCGGAAGGACTAATTCTTCGTTTTGCTGGGCGTAAGGCCCTCCGTACCTTAGATTCTGTATATAGACTTGCGCTACTGCTGAACAATGGAAGGCTTCAGGCATATGGACGCCGTGGACAGGCAGCTCATCCAGGCCCTCAGGGAGAACGGCAGGGCCTCCTACGCCGAGCTCGGCCGGCTCGTCGGGCTCTCGGGGCCCAGCGTCACCGACCGCATCAACCGTCTGGAGGCGGCCGGAGTCATCACCGGTTACCGCGCGACGGTCGACGCCAAGTCGCTCGGCCTCGGCGTCACCGCACTGATCGGCATCTCGCTCTCGGACGCGGCCGACCACGAGGACGTGGCACGCAGGCTGCGCGACCTCGCGGAGATCGAGGACTGCTGGTTCATCGCGGGTGACGACTCGTACATGCTCAAGGTCAGGGCGGGCGACGTGGACGGCCTGGAGAGGACGATCCGCCGGCTGTCGGGAACGCGGGGTGTGTCGCGCACCCGTACGACGATCGTGCTCTCCACGAAGTGGGAGAACCGGGTCGGAGAATTGCCCGAGGAAGCCTAGGCGTACCGTGGGCGGAGCCTGTTTTACGTAGACATATGGGAGGCGGCCGTACATGGACGCGGGGCTGAAGCGCGAGCTGGAGCAGAAGGTCCGGGGCGGGGAGCGGCTGACCCGCGAGGACGGCATCGCCCTCTACGAGTCCGACGACCTCGCCTGGCTGGGCGGCCTCGCCCACGAGGTGCGCACGCGCAAGAACGGTGACGTCGTCCACTTCAACGTCAACCGGCACCTCAACATGACGAACGTGTGCACCGCGTCGTGCGCGTACTGCTCGTTCCAGCGCAAGCCGGGCGAGAAGGACGCGTACACGATGCGCATCGAGGAGGCCGTCCGGCTGGCCAAGACGATGGAGGGCGAGAACCTCACCGAGCTGCACATCGTCAACGGCCTGCACCCCAACCTGCCCTGGCGCTACTACCCGCGCTCCCTGAGCGAGCTCAAGAAGGCCCTGCCGAACGTCTCCCTCAAGGCATTCACCGCCACCGAGATCCACCACTTCGAGACCATCTCGGGGCTGTCCGCCTCCGAGATCCTCGACGAGCTGATCGAGGCCGGTCTGGAGTCGCTGACCGGTGGCGGCGCGGAGATCTTCGACTGGGAGGTCCGCCAGCACATCGTCGATCACCGCACCCACTGGGAGGACTGGTCGCGCATCCACCGCCTCGCGCACGAGAAGGGTCTGAAGACCCCGTGCACGATGCTGTACGGACACATCGAGGAGCCGCGCCACCGCGTGGACCACGTGCTCCGGCTGCGTGAACTCCAGGACGAGACCGGCGGATTCCAGGTTTTCATCCCGCTGCGCTACCAGCACGACTTCGAGGACATGAAGGACGGCAAGGTCCGCAACCGCCTCCAGGCGCGGACGACGATGGCGAGCGGCGTGGACGTCCTCAAGACCTTCGCGGTCTCGCGGCTGCTCTTCGACAACGTCCCGCACGTGAAGGTCTTCTGGGTGATGCACGGCGTACAGACGTCGCAGCTCGCGCTGCAGCACGGCGCCGACGACATGGACGGCTCGGTCGTCGAGTACAAGATCACGCACGATGCGGACAACTACGGCACGCCGAACAAGCTCGGCCGTGACGATCTGCTGGAGCTGATCCGGGACGCGGGCTTCCGCCCGGTCGAGCGGAACACCCGGTACGAGATCATCCGCGAGTACCCGGGTCCGGACGCGGACCGCCGCGAGTCGCCGCAGGCGATGAGGCTCTGACGCCCTTCGCGTCTGTCGCTGCAGGGCTGTGACGCGTACGCGTTTGCCGTGCGGCCCCGGGGGTACCCGGGCCGCATGGTCCGCCGTACCGGAGATGCCGGCCGTGCCGGAGACCGCGCCGAGTCCGTCGCCCCGGGTGCCGCACCCGAGGCCGCGTACACCGCAGAGCCCTTCCTTCCCGGCCGCGGCGGTCTCCCCGCACTGCGCAAGGCGGCCGCCGGCTGCCGCGGGTGCCCGCTGCACCGCGATGCCACCCAGACCGTCTTCGGCGCCGGAAACGACCACGCCCGGGTCCTGCTCGTCGGCGAGCAGCCGGGCGACCAGGAGGACCGGCAGGGGGAGCCGTTGGTCGGCCCGGCCGGAAAGGTACTGGCCAGAGCGCTGGACGAGGCCGGGATCGACCCGGACGAGACGTACATCACGAACGCCGTCAAGCACTTCAAGTTCGAGATCGTCCCCGAACGCGGCAAGCGCCGCATCCACAAGGCGCCCAACCTGCGCGAGCTGACGGCCTGTAAACCGTGGCTCGCCGCCGAACTGCGGACGGTCGACCCCGAGGTCGTCGTCGCGCTGGGCGCGACCGCCGGGAAGGCGCTGCTCGGCCCCTCGTTCCGGGTCACCAAGCAGCGCGGGATGCTGCTCCCCTTCGAGGGGCGGCGAGAGCCTGGTCGCCACCATCCACCCCTCCGCGGTGCTGCGCGCCGACGACCGCGACGCGGTCTACGAGGGCCTGGTGTCCGACCTGCGGATAGTCGCGCAGGCGCTGAGCTGAGCCGTTTATCGTCGAACGCATGCCGCTGACCTTCGAACTCGATCCCCGGATCGACCCGGCCCTGCGCGACGGCGTCCTCACCCTGTGGACGGACGTGTCCAACGCGGGCGGCGCCGTCGGATTCGTACCGCCCGTGACCATCGACGACATCCGGCCCGAGTGGGTCGGCCACCTCGCCGCCATCAGCGAGGGCCGTACGCGGCTGCTCGTCGGGTACGACGAGGAGGGCGCCGTCGCCGCGACGACCTTCATCGCCCACAACACGCACCGGCTGATGAAGCACTGGGTGTGGCTCTACACGGTGATGGTCCACCCCCGGCACCAGGGCAAGGGATACGGCCAGGACCTGATGGCCGCGACGGAGGCGGCCGTACGCGGCTTCGAGGGCATCGAGGCGGTCCGGCTGACCTGCCGCGGCGGCACCGGAGCCGACCGTTTCTACGCCTCCTGCGGCTACAAGGAGGTCGGCCGTGTGCCCGGTGCGATCCGTGTCGGGCCCGGCGACGACCGCGACGACATAGTGATGCTGCTTCCGCTGGGCTGATTCCCCTGGGCCGAGAGCCCTGTGCTTGACTGGTGGTGACCCTTTCGGTTGCCGTTGAGAAGAAGGTCCCCCCTGTGAGCCCCGAGAGCCCCGTGAGCAGCAAGCACGCAACGATTCGCTACACCGCGATGCGCCTGGCCGTCTTCGTCGGCTGCTTCTTCGTCATCTGGGGCCTGGTCCGCTTCGGGATCCTGCCCGCCGGCCTCGGCAACTCCAACCTGCTGTGGGTCCTGATGCTCGCCATCGTCGTCTCCGCGCCGCTGAGTTTCGTGCTGCTGCGCAAGCAGCGTGACGCGATGTCCGAGCGGATCGTCGAGCGCGTGGACCACGCGAAGGCCCGGTTCGAATCGAACCGCAAGCAGGAGGACGGCCTTACGCAGTAGGGCTCCGTAAGGTACGTCACACACTCACGCACACTCAGCGGCACCCCGGTTCCGGACACCCGTCCGTGGCTGGGGTGTTGGCGTTTCCGGGGTGTTTCGTACCCAAGGAAAGCTTTGATGTTCTCAAAGTTCAAGTGTTAACGTGCTCGGCATGAAGACAGCAGCCGCGCACCGCAAACCCATGAGCGTTCCGCTCGTGGCGCGCCTGCATGTCGATCTCTGCCGCTGCATGTCCGCGGCCTGTCGCCGCCACATCTGACATTCAGAAGCGACATCACGCAGCGGCGAGGCCACAGCTCGACGTGCAGCTCACGGCCGCCGCACCCCCGTCCCGAATCCCCGTACGCCCTCGTACGCCCGCGTACGTCATCAACGGAGTGTGTCCGTGTCCGCGAACTCCGCGACCACGCCCGCGAAGCAGAACACTCGCTTCCGGATATCTGAGAAGTTCCCCTTCTGGGCCCAGATCATCACCGGTCTGGTGCTGGGTGTCCTGCTCGGCTGGCTCGCCCGCAGCCAGGACATCAGCTGGCTCAAGACGACGCTGGAGCAGGTCGGCGGCATCTTCGTCCAGCTGCTGAAGCTGGCCGTCGCGCCGCTCGTCTTCTTCGCGATCCTGGTGTCGATCACCAACCTGCGCAAGGTCAACAACGCCGCCCGGCTGGCCTCCCGGACGCTCCTCTGGTTCATGATCACGTCGCTGGTCGCGGTCGCCATCGGCATCGCGATCGGCCTGCTCACCAACCCGGGTGCCGGTACGGGCCTGACGCCGAAGGACGGCGAGAAGCCCGAGGGCTCCGGCTCCTGGATCGACTTCCTGACCGGCATCGTGCCGACCGACGTCATCACGCCGTTCACCGAACTGAACGTGCTGCAGATCGTCTTCATGGCCGCCGTCGCCGGTATCGCCGCGCTCCAGCTCGGCGAGAAGGCCGAGCCGATCCTCAAGCTCAGCAACTCCGTCCTGGAGCTGCTCCAGAAGGCCCTGTGGTGGGTCATCCGCCTCGCGCCCATCGGCACGGTCGGCCTCATCGGCTTCGCCATCGCCGACTACGGCTGGAACCTGATCAGCAAGTACGCGACGTTCACCGCCGACGTCTACATCGGCTGCGCCCTGGTGATGTTCGGCGTCTACCCGCTGCTGCTCGCGACCGTCGCCAAGGTCAACCCCGTCCAGTTCTTCAAGGGCGCCTGGCCCGCCATCCAGCTGGCCTTCGTCTCCCGCTCCTCGGTCGGCACCATGCCGGTCACCCAGCGGGTCACCGAGCGCCTCGGTGTGCCGAAGGAGTACGCGTCCTTCGCCGTGCCGTTCGGTGCGACGACCAAGATGGACGGCTGCGCCGCGATATACCCGGCGCTCGCCGCGATCTTCATCGCGCAGATCTTCGACGTACAGCTCGGCATCCAGGACTACCTGCTGATCGCCTTCGTATCGGTCATCGGCTCGGCGGCGACCGCCGGTCTGACGGGCGCGACGGTCATGCTGACCCTCACCCTGTCGACGCTCGGCCTCCCGCTGGAGGGCGTGGGTCTGCTGATGGCGATCGACCCGATCCTGGACATGATGCGTACAGCCACGAACGTCGCGGGACAGGCGCTGGTCCCCGTCATCGTCGCGGCCCGCGAGAAGATCCTCGACCACGACGCGTACAACTCGGCGTCGGCTTCCCCGGTGGACGAGAAGACGGCCTCCGTGCCGGTCGCGGCGTAACTGCCTCGCACGACCGAGTGCCCTACCGAAGTGCCCCACCGAGTGCCCCCGGACGCCTTGCGTCCGGGGGCACTTCGGCTTTCCCGCGGTGCGCGCACGTAGGCTTGAGCGGGGAGTAAGCCGCGTATGCCGCGCGGCGGGGCGGAAGGACCGGGGACGTGGGTGCTGTGAAGGGCAAGCGGATGCCGCGTGCCGTGCGCGAGCAGCAGATGATGGACGCTGCCGTGCAGACCTTCGGGCAACGGGGTTACCGGGCCGCGTCGATGGACGAGATAGCCGAGCTGGCCGGGGTGTCGAAGCCGCTCGTCTACCTCTACCTGAACTCCAAGGAAGAGCTGTTCACGGCCTGCATCCGGCGCGAGGCGCGCGCGCTCGTCGAGGCGGTACGGGCCGGTGTCGAGCCGGGGCTGCCCGCCGACCGCCAACTGTGGGACGGGCTACGGGCGTTCTTCACGCATGCTGCCGAGAACCCGGACGCCTGGTCGGTGCTGCACAACCAGGCACGTACGCACGGAGAGCCGTTCGCCGCCGAGGTCTCGGCGATGCGCGATGAGATCGTCACCTTCGTGACGTACCTGATCGGCTCCGCGGCCCGCGAGGTGTCCTGCGACCCCGACCTCGCCGACCGGGAAGTGGCCGGGCTCGCCCACGCGTTGGTGGGCGCCGCGGAGTCGCTGGCAGGGTGGGGGAACGCTACGCCGGGCGTCTCCGCGAAGGAGACGGCCGCGACGCTGATGAACTTCGCCTGGGCGGGCCTTGAGAACCTCATGCGGGGGCAGCGCTGGGCGCCGTCTCGCGGCGTACCGCTGCACATTCCCCGTCCCTGACTGCTTCAGGAGCGAAGGACGCCCGTGATGCGGGGCCCCTCGCTCCTGTCGCTGGTGACGGGTCAGCAGTTGCCCTGGGTAGGTTTTCCGGCGAAGCGGTCGTTCAGCCAGTCCATTGCCGGGAACGCGCCCACCGTTACGCCCCCGATGTGGCCGAGCAGCGGATGCGAGCGCCACTGGACCTTCGCGCCCCTGTCGCACCAGTCCGCGCGCAGCTGCTTGCCGACCGCGTACGGGATCAGCTCGTCGATGCCGCCGTGGTAGAGGTACACGGGGTGGTCAGGGGTGTGGGTGCCGAGCTTCGACTCGCCCAGGCGCTGCTGCCAGTCGGGCTCGTTGAGCGGGTTCTTCACGGTGACGTCGGAGATGCGCTGGAAGAGGCCCGCGACGGTGTCGATGGCGACGCAGTTCTTCTTCATGAAGTCGACGTAACCGCGCCCCTTGTCATTGAGGTACGTGTCGAGCTCCAGCTCGGGGAAGGCCGCGTCCTGACCGGTGGCCGCCATCAGGATCAGACCGGCCCCGATGTTGCCGTCGTTGAAGTCCGCGACCTTCATCAGGTCGGCCGGTACGCCGCCGGTCGCCGTCCCCTTGACCTTGAGGTCGGGGGCGTACGAGTCGTGCAGTTCGGCGGCCCAGCTGGAGGCCTGACCGCCCTGCGAGTAGCCCATGATGCCGACCGGCGAATCCTTGCTGAGCCCGGCCTCCGGGTGGCGGATCGCGGCGCGGGCCGCGTCGAGGACGGCCTGGCCCTCGGCGCGGCCGACGGTGTAGGTGTGGTCGCCGGGGGTGCCGAGGCCCTCGTAGTCGGTGACGGCGACGGCCCAGCCGCGCTGTACGGCCTGGTTGATCAGGCTGGCCTCGATGGTGGTGCCCTTGGGGAAGCCGGCGCTCGGCGCGCACTGGTCCCCGAGCCCGACGGTCCCGACGGCGTACGTGACGAGCGGACGCGGCCCGGTCCGGCCGTCGTTCGGCACGATGACGGTGCCGGATACGACGTTGGGGGCGCCCTTGGCGGTGGTGGAGCGGTAAGTGATCTGCCAGGACTTGGTGTTGGTGGGCTGGCCGGGGAGAGGGTGGAAGGAGGTGGGCGCGGAGCTGACGATGTCGCCTGGGGTGGTGGCGGTGCTGGTGGTGGTGGCGGTCGCCGGTGGGGTGGCGGCTGTGGTGAAGGCGAGGGCGGCCAGGGCGGTGAGGGTGGCGGTCAGTCTGTTCCGTCGGTGGTGCATGCGGCTCATACGGCTCTCCCAACGTGCCAATGGGGGGCTGGGGTCGTTGCCGAGACCGTAGTGACTGACCGGTAGGTATGGGGCTGACCGGGAAGCTCAGCTTTGCTGACCCGGGGTATCAACGCCGGGCGCGGGAGAGGGAACGCAGCGGTCAACGCCCCGGGACGGGGTGAGGGATGTCAGACGCCGAACAGGACCCACCCCGCCGCGACCGATCCCAGTACCGCGCCTCCGTAGCAGAACACGTTGATCAGCCTGCTCAGCCGTTTGAGCTGCAGGCCGTCGTACAGCGTGTAGCGGAAGCGGTGAGCCCAGTGGAAGAGACACAGCACGCACAGCCCGAACAGCACGATCTTGGTGACGGGGTGCCGCAGCACCGACATGAGGTGCGCATGGTCGGGGAACGGAATCCAGCCCAGCGGGAAGGCGATGCCGAACAGGAACAGCAGGACGGGGACCAGCAGCGCCGCAGCCATCCCGCCTGCGCTGAACAGCAGCCACAGCAGCGGTTCCGGTGATTTCCTGGCCATCGCGCTACCTCCTCACCCGCTCAGGACCAGCCATGTCACGGCCGCCGTCAGCAGCGCCCACAGCACGTAGTGCAGCCCCACGATGGTCCTCGGCCGGACGTGTCGGCCGCGCAGCCGCACGACCATGGCCCGCGGCGCCAGGCCGAACCAGGTCACGGTGTGCAGCAGGACGAAGAGCAGGGCGACCGTGTTCAGCGCGGTCACCCACCCATTGGCGCTCCAGTCCTGGAAGCGCTCGTACGCGTCGCCGCCGTCGGCGACCGCGCTCGCCATGAGCAGCAGGAACACCACGAACCAGGCGATGAAGACGCTGCTGAGCTCCCGCAGGACAAAGACGAGGTAAGCGCGGCGGTGGAGCCACCAGAAGATGGGGACCGGCTTGCGGTAGAGAGTGGTCCGAGCGGGCCGGTTCATCGCGCACCCCTCGGCCACAGAAGGTCTTTGAGCGACTGCGTGGCCGCCGTCAGCTTGTAGCGCTGGATGGCGCCGGCCGGGTCGACGCCTTTGGGGCAGGCCGTGGTGCATTCGCCGACCAGGGTGCAGGACCAGACGCCCTCCGCGGAGTTCAGCACATCGCGCCGGTCTGCGGCTCCCTCGTCACGCGAATCCAGGTTGTAGCGCTGGGCGAGAGCGATGGCCGCAGGTCCCACGAAGCCGGGGTCGAGCGCGTACACCGGGCAGGCCGCGTAGCAGAGCATGCAGTTGATGCACATGCTGTACTGCTTGTACTCGTCCATCTCGTCCGGGGTCTGCAGATACTCGCCCTCGTCGAGCGGCTTTTCCTCGTGCTCGCCGCGGATGATCCAGGGTTTGACCTCGGTCAGCTTGTTCATGAAGTCGCCGATCTCTACGACGAGATCGCGGACGACGGGGAAGTTGGCGAGTGGCTCGACCCGTACCGGCCCGGGCGCGGAGTCGGTCAGGAAGGCCGAGCAGGTCAGCTGGGGCTCGCCGTTGACGGTCATGCCGCAGCTGCCGCAGATGCCCATGCGGCAGGACCAGCGGTAGGAGAGCGTGCCGTCCAGGTGGTCCTTGATGTGATTGAGCCCGTCGAGGACCGTCCACTCCTTGCGCAGCGGGACCTCGTAGGACTGCCAGGTCGGTTCGCTCTCCTGCTCCGGCCGGTAGCGGGCGACCTGCAGGGTTATCCGGTCGGTCCGGTCCGTCCGGTCAGTGTCCGTCATGGCTCCTGCCTCCCGTACACGCGTTCCCCGGGTGCCCAGCGGCCGATGGTCACCGGGCAGTACTCCACCCGTGCGGTGCCGTCGGGTTCACGGTGGACCAGCGAATGGGCCAGGTACCGCTGGTCGTCCCGCGCGGGGAAGTCGGTGCGCTGGTGCGCGCCCCGCGACTCCTCGCGCAGCATCGCGCTGTGCACGATGGTCCCGGCCACGTCCAGCATGAACGACAGCTCCAGCAGGGCGATCACGTCGGTGTTGAACGTACGGCTGTGATCGTCGACGGCTGCCCCGCCGAACCGCTCCCGCAGTTCCAGCAGCGCCCCGGCCGCCGTGGCCAGGGAGCCCGCGTCCCGGTAGATCCCGGCGCCGCGCTCCATCGTGTCCTGCATCGCGGTACGGATGTCCGCGACGCGCTCCCGGCCCTTGCCCTCGGCGTGGTGCGCGACGAGGCGCTCCAGCCGGCGGTGCTCGTCGCGCGCCTGTGCGAGGGTCGCGGCGCTTGGGCCGGAACCCGCCGACGCGGCGGCGTCCTCGGCGGCCGCCCGCCCGGCGCGGGCACCGAAGACCAGCAGTTCCGGGAGCGAGTTGGAGCCCAGCCGGTTGGCGCCGTTGATGCTGACGCAGGCCACCTCTCCGGCGGCGTACAGGCCGTCGAGACCGGCCGCGCCGTCGATATCGGTGTGGATGCCACCCATCATGTAGTGGACCACTGGCCGCACCGGGATCAACTCCCGGACCGGGTCGATGTTCTGGTACTTCAGGCACAGCTCCCGTACGAAGGGCAGCTTGGTGTCGATGAGTTCCGCGCCGAGATGGCGCAGGTCCAGGTGGACGATCGGCCCGTGCGGCGTGGGGGTGGTTCTCCCCTTGTCGAGCTCGTGCACGAACGCCTGCGACAACCGGTCGCGCGGCCCCAGTTCCATACTGCGCAGCACCGGCCCCGGTTCCGGTTTGCCCAGGTCGTAGTCCTGCAGATACCGGTAGCCGTCCTTGTTGAGCAGCCTGCCGCCCTCGGCGCGCGCGGCCTCCGTGATGAGGATTCCGGTGAAGGGCAGACCGGTGGGGTGGTACTGGACGAACTCCATGTCTTTCAGCGGTGCGCCGGCCCGGTAGGCCAGCGCCATGCCGTCGCCGGTCTTGATGTTGGCGTTGGTGGTGAACGGATAGACCCGGCCGCATCCCCCGGTGGACATGATGACGGCGTTGGCGGTGATGGTCTCGACCCTGCCGGTGGCCAGCTCGGTCGCCACCACGCCGCGCACCTTGCCGTCGTCGACGAGCAGGGTGCTGACGAACCACTCGTCGTACCGCACGATGTCCCGGTACGACAGCGCGGTCTGGAACAGGGTGTGCAGGAGGTGGAAGCCGGTCTTGTCGGCGGCGAACCAGGTGCGCATCTTCTTCATGCCGCCGAAGGCCCGTACCGCGATGTGCCCGTCCACCTGGCGGCTCCACGGGCAGCCCCAGTGCTCCAGCCGCCGCAGTTCGAGTGGTGCCTCGCGTACGAAGGCCTCGACGGCGTCCTGATCGCACAGCCAGTCCCCGCCGGACACGGTGTCGTGGGCGTGTTCGTCGAGGGTGTCGTCCGCACCGGCGACAGCGGCGGCCCCGCCTTCGGCGGAGACCGTGTGGCTGCGCATCGGGTAGACCTTGGAAATGACCGCCACACTGAGCCGTGGATCGGTTTCGGCGACGGCGATGGCTGCGCGCAGCCCGGCGCCTCCGCCGCCGACCACCAGGACGTCATAGGAAGCGGTCATGTCACCACCTTGATGTGCGCGCCCTTGATGTGCACGCCGTGCGTGCCGGGGTCAGCCCTCGTGCTCGCCGCTGTGCTCGTCGTGCACGACCGTGCCGTCGTGGCGGACGGTCCTGATGCGCACGCTGCCGTCATGGAATTCGTGACGGACCCGACGGCACCCGCACGCGTACGTCACCTCGTCGATGACGAGCCCCGCGGTGTCGTCCTCCTGATAGCGCAGACCGTCTACGATCCGGCCGCACGGAGCCCGCTCTTCGGTGAAGTCGATGGTGTTGCCGACCATCGCCCACCTCCTCGACGACTGCGGCCCACGCCGCCTGCGCCTCTTAGCGAGCGTAACGCGGGCAGACTGCACCCGCAGGGCGGGCGGGCACAGCCCGCAGTGGCCGGTCACGGCTCCGCAGGCGGACCGACCCCGCCGATCCGGTACGCCCCCGGGGTCGTCCCCGTCCAGCGGCGGAACGCGCGGTGGAAGGACGTGTCCTCCGAGAAGCCGAGCCTGGCCGCCAGCTCCGCGATCGGTTCGCGGCCTTCCGCCAGGCCCGCTATCGCCGCGTCCCGGCGGACCGCGTCCTTGAGCTGCTGGAACGACGTGGCCTCCTCTTGAAGGCGGCGGCGCAGGGTCGCCGGGCTGACTGCCAGGCGGCCGGCGGTTTCGCCCAGCGAGGGGAGGCGGGGGGAGTTGCGCAGGGACTGGGCCAGGGCGTGGCGGACCTGTTCGGCGACTGTCGTGCCGTACTCGCGGCGGCTCAGCAGCTCGAAGGGGGCGCCGCCCAGCATCGCTTCGAGCGCCGCCTCGTCCCGTACCAGCGGGGCCGTGAGCCAGTGCGCGTCGAAACCCGCACCCGTACGGTCGGTGCCGAAGCGGACGGGGCAGCCGAACAGGGTGCTGTACTCGTCCTTGTGCGGGGGCGGCGGATAGTCGAAGTCGGCCCACCGCAGGGGGATACGGCGGCCGATCAGCCAGCTGCACAGACGGTGCCAGATGATGACCAGGCACTCGGCCAGGAAACGGTCCTCGTCGCGGTCCAGGTCGTTGCGGACGGTGAACACCGCCTCCGCGCCGCCCGGTTCGCGCTCCAGCGCCAGGTCCGGGCCGCCGGGGAACAGGCCGTAGAACGTGGTGCCGCGTTCGATCGCCGCACCCAGGTCGCGGCAGCCCAGAGCGGCGTAGCACATCATCGCGAAGGTGCCCGGCCTGCTCGGCGCCGAGCCCAGGCCCAGGAACTCGTCCTGCGTGGCGCGGTACAGCGCCCGGAAAAGGCCCGCGAACTGGGCGGCCGTGACGCGTGCGCGGTCGTCGCCCAGCAGCAGCGGCGGGATGTGGCCCGCCTGGAGCAGCGGCACGGTGTCGATGCCACGGCGCTCTGCGCCGCGCAGCACGGCCCGCACATGGTGCACGGTGATCGTCCGCTTCGCCATGGTCAACGACGGTAGCGGGGATGAGCGGCAAGGTCAGCGGTGGTGACGTTTCCCGTCATCCCGCGCGCAGCCCGGTCGTACCTACCGTCGGTCGTATGACTCGACGACGGCCAGAGACGCTCGCGGTGTTCACCGAGTGGGCGGCGGAGCGGTACGGGGACCATCCGGCACTGCGCGCGAAGGGGGCGCCGGCCGTTTCCTACGCCCAATTGCGGGACGTGGTCAGAGAGATCGGGTGCGGGCTGATCGGTGCCGGTACGGGTGTCCGGGCGGGGGACCGCGTGGCGGTTCTGTCCGAGACCCGCATCGAGTGGACGTACGCGCACTTCGCGATCCTCGCCGTGGGTGCCGTCGTCGTGCCCGTCTATCCGACGGCGGGCGACGACGAGCTCGCCTGGATGCTCGGGGACTCCGGCGCCACGGTCGTCATCTGCGAGAACGCCGACCGGGCAGCGCGCGTGGAGGGCGTGCGCGGCAAGCTGCCGGCCCTGCGGCACGTGCTGCTGATGGACGGACTGCGGGCGCTGCCGGGGCCTGCCGCTCCGGTGGAGGAGTTCCTGCGGCGGGCCGCGGCCGTCGCGGACGGCGACCTGTCGTCGATCGTCTACACGTCGGGGACCACGGGCCCGCCCAAGGGCTGCCGGCTCACCCACGGCAACCTCGGGGCCGTGCTCGAAGTCAATGCAGGTCTGATCCGGGGCGGGCCGGGGGGCCGCACGTATCTCTATCTTCCGCTCGCCCATCTCCTCGCCCAGCTGATCGAGTTCACGACCCTGATGTACGGCGGTGAGCTCTGCTATTTCGGCGGGCGCATCGAGGATGTGCTGAGCGAGCTGGCCGAGGTGCGGCCGACGCACCTGCCGTCCGTTCCCCGGCTGTTCGAGAAGATCCACTCCGTGGTGCTGTCGCTCGCCGAGTCGCAGGAGGGGGGCCGCGAGCGGTTCGAGGAGGCGGTACGGATCGGGGTCCTGGCGGCGGACGGCGAGCTGCCGGACGAGTTGCGGGGCGCGTACGAGGAAGTCGACCAGCGGTTGTACGGCCTGGTCAGGGCGGCCTTCGGCGGCGAGCTGCGCTGGGCCCTCACCGGCGCGGCCCCGATCGCCCCGCAGACCATGGACTTCCTGCGGGCCTGCGGCATCGAGGTCTTCGAGGGCTACGGAATGACCGAGTCCGGCGGCGTCATCTCGCTCAACCACCCGGGCGCGGTCCGGTACGGGACGGTCGGGCGCCCCGTCGCGGGATGCGAGGTGCGGATCGGGGACGACGGCGAGGTGCTGGCGCGCGGCCCGATGGTCTTCCCCGGCTATTACGCGAACGAGCCCGCGACGCGCGAGACGGTCGATCCGGACGGCTGGCTGCACACCGGGGACCTCGGCGCGCTGGACGACGACGGCTACCTCACGATCACCGGCCGCAAGAAGGACCTGATCATCACGTCCTCCGGCAAGAACCTCACGCCGTCGCAGGTGGAACTGGCGATACAGCAGTCACGCTTCGTCTCGCACGCGGTGATGGTGGGTGACCACCGCCCGTATCCCGTCGCGCTGATCACCGTCGACGCCGAGGAAGTCGCGGGATGGGCGGCCCGCGAGGGCCACGACGCCGGTGATCACGAGGCGGTGCGCGGCCTCGTCCAGGAGGCGGTCGACGCGGCGAACGCACAGGTGTCGCGGCCCGCTCGGATACGCGCCTTCGCGGTGCTCGACGAGGACTTCACCGTGGACAGCGGGGTGCTGACGCCGACGCTCAAGGTGCGCCGGAAGGCGGTCGTCGAGCGGTACGCCGCCGAGATCGAGGCGCTGTACATGCCCTAAGGCGTACGCCGGAAAGGCAGGAGCCCCGTTCCTTGCGGAACGGGGCTCCTTGGGTACTGCTACTTCGACCGCGATCGGTCGTCCCGGGCAACTAGGACGGGACGACGTTCTCCGCCTGCGGGCCCTTCGGGCCCTGCGTGACGTCGAAGGTCACGACCTGGTTCTCCTCAAGCGAGCGGAAACCAGACGCATTGATCGCGGAGTAGTGGACGAAGACATCCGGGCCGCCGCCGTCCTGGGCGATGAAGCCGAAGCCCTTTTCAGCGTTGAACCACTTGACGGTTCCGGTAGCCATAAGCCCTCCTTGGGCCAAAGGGTTGCCCTGCTCCAGAACCTGCTAAGAAGTCTGAAAACTACAAAAGCCTGCGGGGTCACATGCTCCGCAGGCTCTGTACTGCAAGGGAAACCAAACTGCAACTTGCGGCGAGCGTAGCACGCAGTCTCAGGCGAGCGGTAGAGGGAAAGATCACGTCCCGGTGATGTTTCCGGGCGTCTTCCGGGAGGCTTCCCGGAGGTCTCCTGAGAGACCCGGGAAAAGGGCCCCGGCGCCCCGGCGTCGGGCGGCGGCGCCGACAGGTCTAGCCTCACGATGTGGACAATTCAACTGCTGCCGACCACCGTCGCAGCCGGCCACGTGTGGGCCACATCCAGTTCCTGAACTGCCTGCCCCTCTACTGGGGGCTGGCCCGTACCGGAGCTCTCCTCGATTTCGAGCTGTCGAAGGACACCCCTGAGCGGCTCAGCGAGCAGTTGGTACGCGGCGATCTCGACATCGCGCCGGTCACCCTCGTGGAGTTCCTGCGCAATGCCGACGACCTCGTCGCCTTCCCCGACCTCGCGGTCGGCTGCGACGGCCCCGTCATGTCGTGCGTGATCGTGTCCCAGGTGCCGCTGGACCGGCTCGACAAGGCCCGGGTCGCGCTCGGTTCGACGTCCCGTACGTCGGTGCGCCTGGCGCAACTGCTGCTGGCCGAGCAGTACGGCGTGCAGCCCGACTACTACACGTGTCCGCCGGACCTCGGCGTGATGATGCAGGAGGCGGACGCGGCCGTACTCATCGGCGACGCGGCGCTGCGGGCCGCGCTGCACGACGCGCCCCGGCTGGGACTCCAGGTCCATGATCTGGGGCAGATGTGGAAGGACTGGACGGGGCTGCCGTTCGTCTTCGCGGTGTGGGCGGCGCGCAAGGACTACCTCGCGCGGGAGCCGGTCGTCGTGCAGAAGGTCCACGAGGCGTTTCTGGCCTCCCGCGACCTGTCCCTGGTGGAGGTCGCCAAGGTCGCCAAGCAGGCCGCCCGCTGGGAGGTCTTCGACGCGGAGCTGCTGGAGCGCTACTTCACGACGCTGGACTTCCGCTTCGGGGCGGACCAGCTCGCGGGCGTGCGGGAGTTCGCACGGCGGACCGGGCCCACGACGGGATATCCGGCGGACGTCACGGTCGAACTGCTCGCCTGAACCCCGGCTCGGCCCGGTCTGCGGCGCCCGCCGAGGCGGGGGCTCGTTCCCCCACCGTCCCCACCCGCCCCTACTGTTGACTGCCGCGAGTGCCCGACAGCACTCAAACAGAACAGAACGGGTGAGGACGACCATGGAGCCACTGCAGCCGGACGATCCACAGGAGTTGGGCACCTACCGGCTGCTGAGCAGGCTCGGCGCCGGCGGCATGGGACGGGTGTATCTGGCCAGGTCGCCGGGCGGTCGTACGGTCGCGGTGAAGGTCGTACGGCAGGACCTGGCGGCGGACGAGGCCTTCCGGCAGCGTTTCCGGCACGAGGTCGACATAGCCAAGGCCGTGTCCGGCCGCTACACCGCGCCCGTGGTCGACGCCGCCCCCGACGCCCCCTTGCCGTGGCTGGCGACGGCGTACGTCCTCGGCCCCGACCTCACCGACGTGGTCGCCTCGCACGGCGCACTCCCGGAGCCGACCGTGCGCGCACTCGGCGCCGGGCTCGCGGCGGCGCTCCAGGAGATCCACGCGGCCGGCCTGATCCACCGCGACCTGAAGCCCTCGAACGTGCTGCTCGCGGCGGACGGCCCCCGGGTCATCGACTTCGGCATCGCGCGTGCGGTCGAGGGAAGCCGCATGACGCAGACGGGAGTTGTGGTCGGCTCGCCGGGTTACATGCCGCCCGAGCAGGCGCTGGGCAAGGACGTCGGCACGGCGGGCGACGTCTTCTCGCTCGGCGCTGTGCTGGCGTTCGCGGCGACCGGCCGCAGTGCCTTCGGTGACCTGGCCCCTGCCGCGATGCTCTACCAGGTGGTCCACGCGGAGCCCGACCTGGCCGGCGTACCGCCGATGCTGACGGGCCTGATCCGCGCCTGCCTGGCGAAGGACCCGGCGGCCAGACCGGCCCCGGCGGAGATCCTCCGGACCCTGGCGCCCGGCGGTACGGGCGAGGTCTTCGCCGACTGGCTCCCGTCGGCGGTCTCTTCGACGATCGCGACGCACGCCTCCCGCATCCTGGACCTGGACACCCCGGCCCACGGCAGCACCCCGGCGCAGGCCCCCCCGGCCGCCTACGGTCCACCGCCGACGATGCTGGACGCGCCGCAGCACCAGAACCCAACGACCCCGTACGCCCCGCCTGCCCCAGTGGCCCCCTCCCGCCGCCGATTCCTGGGCCTGGCGGCAGGCAGCGTCGCGGGCGTGGCAGTGGCCGGTGCGGGCGGCGCCTGGTGGCTGACACGCGACGGGGCGAAGACGCCGGGGACCGACGGCAAGGACGGCGAGCCCGGCAAGCCCGCAGAGGCGAAGCCGGAGGTCTTCAAGACCCCGCCGAACGGCGTCGCGCCGCAGCCGCTGTGGCACGCCAAGGCGGCGAGCCTTTCGCGCAGTTACGACGTGCCGCCGCAGGCGTTCGGGGACTTCTTCCTGGTCCTGGGTGACACCACGGCTGCGTACGACCTCAAGACCGGCAAGCGGAAGTGGGCCCGCAAGGAGATCGCGGCGCCCGATGCCACGATGACCGTCTCCGGCAACACGCTCTTCCTGGCGGGGCCGGATTACGACGGTACGGTCGTCGGCTACGACATCCGCACGGGCAAGGAGAACTGGCGTACCCGGCTCGGCGGAAAGATGGACGCGGGGGTCCAGGTCGCCGCTGTCGACGACAAGCGGATCTACGTCATCGCCGAGGTCTCGGACGCGGACTACACGAAGGACCTCAACGCCATCGCGGCGATCGACATCCGCAGCCGGAAGGTGGTCTGGCAGGAGCAGCGGGACGAGGGGACGCAGGACGACGTGGCGCTCACGGTCGGCGATGGCCACCTCGTCTACACCCACGGCGCGATCGACGAGGATCTGAAGAACCTCACTGTCCGCGACGCCGCCACAGGCAAGCAGCGGTGGAACCGCAGGATCGCCGACGACGAGGTCCAGCCCACCATCTTCGGCGGCATGGTCTTCGTCGGCGGCGACAATCTCCTGCGCGCCGTCGACCTGAAGTCGGGCCGCGACAAGTGGACGCACTCGCCCAACGGCCGGCGCGGCTTCCACAAGCCCAGCGTTCTGCGGGGCGTGCTGTACGTCATGGACTACGACCGCGGCGTCTGGGCGCTTCAGCCGAAGGACGGCAAGAAGATCTGGATGAGCGAGGACCTCGGTAGCCGCCAGTTCGGCGAATGGATGGTCCGTACGGACGACTCCCTCTACATCGCCTCGTACTTCGAACAGGGCGGCATCTACGCCCTCTCGGCCAAGGACGGCTCGTACCGCTGGAACTACAACGACGGTGTCGAGAACGACGGAGAGTGGCAGGTTGTCCAAGCCGGCAACCGCCTGCTCGTCGCCCACGCGGACGAGCTCTACGCCCTTCCGGCGGTCTGAAACGCGTCGCAAGATCATCTAGTATTGGGCTACCAGCTGGTAACTGACCTTGAACCACACCTTGACCAGGGGGAAAATCATGCGTCGACGTATTTCCGCGCTCGCTGTGACCGCAGCAATCGCCGGAGGCGTCCTGTTCGCGGTCGTGCCCGCGCAGGCCGCCACGACCACCGGCCAGCAGACCATGGCTGCTCGCGCCGGTGGCATCCACGTCAACATCGACGAGCTGCGCCAGCAGTCCGCCGAGCTGAAGGCCAAGGCCAACCGCCTTGAGAACGACGGCGAGTACGCGGCGGCCAGCCGCGCCCGCGCCGAGGCGAACGCGATCGACCGCAGGATCCAGCAGCTCATCGACGCCGAGAACAACATGTGATCCACACCATGTGATCCGTTCCACCGCACGTCGGCGCCCGCCCCGGTACGCACCGGGGCGGGCGTTGTGCGTTTTGCCCGGCCGCAGATCGCCCGGGGCCCTGGCGTAGGCTGGCTCGGTCCGCCAGAACCCCGCCGAAAGGGACAACCCGGTGACCGAGAACGCCGACCTGATGTCTGTCCTCGACCGTGCCGCGGAGGGTGGGCGGATCACCCCCGAGGAAGCGCTCGACCTCTACCGGTCCGCGCCCCTGCACGCGCTCGGCCAGGCCGCCGACGCCGTGCGGCGCAGGCGGTACGCCGGTACGGAGCACATCGCGACGTACATCATCGAGCGCAACATCAACTACACGAACTCGTGCGTCACCGCATGCAAGTTCTGCGCTTTCTACGCCGCACCCAAGAGCGACAAGGTCTGGACCCGCGACCTCGACGACATCCTGCGCCGCTGCGCCGAGACCGTCGAACTGGGCGGCACGCAGATCATGTTCCAGGGCGGCCACCACCCGGACTACGGCGTGGAGTACTACGAAGAGCACTTCGCCGCGATCAAGAAGGCCTTCCCGCAGCTGGTGATCCACTCGCTCGGCGCGTCCGAGGTCGAGCACATGGCGCGGATCTCGGGCGTGAGCGCGGAGGAAGCGATCCGCCGCATCCACGCGGCCGGGCTCGACTCCTTCGCCGGCGCGGGCGCCGAGCTGCTGCCCGAGCGGCCGCGCAAGGCCATCGCGCCGCTCAAGGAGTCCGGCGAGCGGTGGCTGGAGATCATGGAGCTGGCGCACCGGCTCGGTGTCGAGTCGACGTCGACCATGCTCATGGGTACGGGCGAGACCAACGCCGAGCGCATCGAGCACCTGCGGATGATCCGCGACGTACAGGACCGGACGGGTGGCTTCCGGGCCTTCATCCCGTACACCTACCAGCCGCAGAACAACGCGCTGAAGGGCCGCACGCAGGCCACGCTCTTCGAGTACCTGCGGCTGCTCGCCGTCGCCCGGCTCTTCTTCGACAACATCGCCCACATCCAGGGCTCCTGGCTGACGGTCGGCAAGGAGGTCGGCCAGCTGTCGCTGCACTACGGCGCGGACGACCTCGGGTCGATCATGCTGGAGGAGAACGTCGTCTCGTCCGCCGGGGCCAAGCACCGCTCCAACCGGATGGAGATCATGGACCTCATCCGGAAGTCGGGGCGCGTGCCCGCACAGCGCACCACGACGTACGAGCACATCGTCGTGCACGACGACCCGGCGAACGACCCGGTCGACGACCACGCCGTCTCGCACCTGTCGTCCACGGCGATCGAGGGCGGTACGGCCCACCCCGAGCTGAAGATCCTCAGCGCCAACTGACACGCCTGTGCTGACCATTCACCGGCCGGCGCGCGGGGTCCGCCTCCTCGCGGACCACCCCGACGAGGACGTGACGGACGCCGGGCACGCGGTCGTCGTCGACGGGCGCCGCTTCGCGGCCATCGGTCCGTACGAGGAGCTGTACGCCGCGTACGGCGACCGCGCCCGCATCCGCGAGTGGGACGGCGTGCTCACCCCCGGTCGGTACGAACCGGACGCCGTCGCCCTGCTCGAAGCCGCGTACTGGCCCGACCCGCGCGAGGCCGGCGAACTCGGCACCGATCCCCTGACCGGCGCCGCGCTCGACGCCCTCGGTATGACCGGCCCCCGCTGGGGCGCGAGTGCCAGGCGCGGGGTGCAGCGGCTCCTCGCCCGCGGGACCACGGTGCTCGCCGGGCCCTTCACCCGGCCCGAGGTCCGTACGGCCGTCGAGCGCTCCGGCATCCGCCGGTACGACTCGGCCCCGCGCACACCGCGCCCCAGGGCGCTGACGCCCTCCGGCGTCGCCGACTTCGCGGTCTTCGCCGACGACGGCCGATGCCTGGTCACGGCGCTGGACGGGCGGCTGGTGTACCGGGGGCGGGCGTAGGGGCGGTACGCCGTGCAGGCGGGACGTCCCATAGGTGGTGCGTCCCGTAGGCGGGACGTACCGCTTCCGGGACGTACTGCTTGAATACGGAGCATGACCCGCGCATCCCTGGACAAGCAGCCGCACGAAGTCGCGTCGATGTTCGACGACGTCGCGGCGAACTACGACCTCACCAACGACGTGCTCTCGCTCGGTCAGAGCCGGCTGTGGCGCAAGGCGGTCGCCGCCGCCGTGGATGCCCGCCCCGGCCAGAAGGTGCTCGACCTGGCCGCCGGTACGGCCACGTCGTCGCTGCCTTTCGCGGCGACCGGGGCGTACGTCGTGCCGTGCGACTTCTCCATCGGCATGCTGAAGGAGGGGAAGAAGCGCCACCCGCAATTTCCCTTCACGGCGGGCGACGCGACGAAGCTGCCCTTCCGCGACGACACCTTCGACGCCGTGACGATCTCCTTCGGGCTGCGGAACGTACAGGACACGGATGCGGCGCTGCGCGAGCTGTACCGGGTGACGAAGCCGGGCGGGCGGGTCGTGATCTGCGAGTTCTCGCAGCCGACGTGGGCGCCGTTCCGGACGGTGTACATGGAGTACCTGATGCGGGCGCTGCCGCCGGTCGCGACAGCGGTCTCCTCGAACCCCGACGCGTACGTCTACCTCGCCGAGTCCATCCGCGAGTGGCCCGACCAGCCGGCCCTGGCGGCCCGCCTCCAGCGGGCGGGCTGGTCGAAGGTCGCGTGGCGGAACCTGACGGGCGGCGTGGTGGCGCTGCACCGTGGCACGAAGGCCCAGTAACCCGCCCTCATGGCCATGGACTACCAGGCGCTCCTGGAACAGATCGCGCAGGACGTCTCGCAGCTGATCGGCAGCGGCAGGACGGCCGAGTACATCCCGGCGCTCGCCAAGGTCGACCCGCGCCGCTTCGGCATGGCCGTCGCGGACATCGACGGCAATGTGTACGGAGTGGGGGACTGGCAGCGCCCCTTCTCCACCCAGTCGATCACCAAGGTCTTCGCCCTCGCGCTGGCCCTGGCCTCCGGCGGCGACAGCCTCTGGAAGCACGTCGGCCGTGAGCCCTCCGGCAACCCCTTCAACTCGCTCGTCCAGCTGGAGTACGAGAACGGCATCCCGCGCAACCCCTTCATCAACGCGGGCGCGCTCGTCGTCACCGACCGCCTCCAGAGCCTGACCGGCGACGCGAGCAGCGAACTCCTGGACTTCCTGCGGCAGGAGAGCGGCAACCCGGACCTGGCCTTCGACCCGCAGGTCGCCGAGTCGGAGTCCACGCACGGCGACCGTAATGCCGCCCTGGCGCACTTCATGGCGTCGTACGGCAACATCACCAACCCTGTCCCCACGCTCCTCGACCACTACTTCTGGCAGTGCGCGATCGAGATGAGCTGCGCCGACCTGGCACTCGCGGCCCGCTTCCTGGCCCGCCACGGACTGCGCGCCGACGGCTCCCGGCTGCTGACCCGCAGCGAGGCCAAGCAGATCAATGCCGTGATGCTGACCTGCGGTACGTACGACGCGGCCGGCGAGTTCGCCCACCGGGTCGGGCTGCCGGGCAAGAGCGGAGTGGGCGGCGGGATCGTCGCGGTCGTGCCGGGCCGGTGCACGCTGTGCGTATGGAGCCCGGGCCTGGACCGGCGCGGGAACTCGGTGGCAGGGGTGGCGGCGCTGGACCGGTTCACGACGCTGACGGGCCTGTCGGTCTTTTAGCTGCCGGGCGCGGTAAGGGAGTTGACGGGAACCGCCGGGCAGGGAAGATAAGTCAGTTCACAAGGGAACCGCTCTTCCCACTGACCTTCCCCTCCCCGCTCACCCGCTTCTGGAGCCCCCATGCCGTTGCACTGCCCGAACTGCGGGACGCAGACCCCTGACGAGGCCCGCTTCTGCATGAGTTGCGGGCACGAACGGCCGCAGGCCGGGGCGCCGTTGCCGCCCCCTCCGCCCCCGCCGCCTGTGTACGCTCCGGGGCCCGCGCGGCCTTCTCCCGTCGGCCAGTTCTTCGGGCGCGCTTTCCGGGGCGACTGGGCGTCCGCGGCCAGGGCCGCCGCCTGGCCCGTCGGGATGCTGCTCGTCATGGCGGTGGCGCTGGCCGTCCCGTCGTACGGCCAGGAGGACGGCGAAGTGGTCGTCGGCTGGAGCGACCGGCTGCGCATCGCGCTGGCGCTGCTGCTCCAGGCGTTCGGCGGCGGCTTCGAGGTGGGGGCGGCGGCGTCGTCGCAGTACGGCGGCGGTAGCGACGGCTTCGGCCCCGGTTCTTCTTCCGACATCGCGGCGGCGGGCGGGGCGACGCTCTCCCTCGTGCCGCTGACCATCACCGTCCTGTGGGTCGGCGCGGTCCTCATCGGCGCGCGGATGCTGCGCACGCGGCTGACGGCGCAGGAGCAGGGGCGTACCGCAGGGCTGGAAGCGGCCGTACGTATCACCTTGCTCGCCACGGCCGGGGTGCTGGTCCTGGGCCTGTTCGCCCAACCATCGATCGCGGGCGTAGTAGAAGTCTCCTCCTCGCCTCTCCTGGCCACCCTCGGCGCGCTGGTGCTCTCGCTCGCGGTCACCGCCGGCGTTCTCCAGCGCGACGACCTCACGCAGTGGATCGCGCAGCGACCGGCGGCGGGTGCGGCCGTACGCGCGCTCGGCACGGCGGTACGGGCGCTCGGCGCGGTCCTCGCGCTGTGCACGCTGGTCGGCTTCATCGCGTACGCGACGGCCGAGGACGTAGACGGCCAGGCGCTCCTGATCGCGCTCCCGATCCTGCCGAACATCGGGCTGATGGTGCTCGGGCTGAGCTGGGGCGTACCGGTGGAGTACGACGTCCAGGGCCAGGTCAGTTACTTCGGCGACGGCATCCAGCACGGCAACTTCGGCCTCTCCGAGCTGGGCGACGTACAGGGCGGCTGGGCGGTGACGGGCGCGGTGGCGCTGGGTGTGGTGTGCGCACTCACGCTGGCCCTGTGGACGGCGCGACGCTCGGCGGACCGCCGCGAACAGGTGCTGACGGCGGCCTTCTTCCTCGCCATGTACCTGCTCTTCACCGGCTTCACGGGGGTGTCCGTCGACGTCTCGGGAGAGGTGGCGGACCTCGGCGGAGCGGGCGGCGCGGCAGAGG
Organism: Streptomyces sp. ISL-98; assembly: GCF_018614055.1. Classification (GTDB taxonomy): domain Bacteria; phylum Actinomycetota; class Actinomycetes; order Streptomycetales; family Streptomycetaceae; genus Streptomyces; species Streptomyces spiramyceticus. Next base: position 123,173 of record NZ_JAGGPB010000014.1, on the reverse strand, counting down.
TGTCCCCCAGCGTGCCGGACGCGCTGCTGTTCGGACTGCTGTGGACGGCGGGCGCGGTGTTGGCGGCGCCGTATCTGGGCAGGTGGGTACGGGTGCCGGGACACCCGGCAGAACGTGGCCACGTGCTCCTGGCCGGCTACGCCCCGCTGCCGGACCAAATTCCGGCGCCGGGCCATGGCACGCTGCCCGGCCAGACGCCGCTCCCCGCTCAGCACGCGCAGCCCGGGCCCGGGCCCGCGTCCGTGCCGCTGGAGGCTATGGCGACCGCTACCGCCCCATCCGGGCCGTACACGACGAACCCCGCCGCCGCCCCGGTCCCCGCTCCCGCGCCCGAGCGCAAGAGTCGCGTGCTCCTCTGGGTCGGGACCCTTGGCGCCGCATTCCTCATCGGGGGCGGCGCCACCGCCGGTGTCCTGCTGCTCCAGGGCGACGGCGAGGACACGTCGCGGCAGGCGTCGCGGGACGACAAGCCCGCTGTGGCCGAGAGCAACCGTCCTACCGGCGGCGCGAGCCAGTCCAGTAGTTCGCCGTCCCCGACCCCGTCCGCCTCCCCGTCCGAGTCCGCGCCCGAGCCCTCCGAGTCGCCTTCGGCGCCCGAGACCTCCGCTTCCTCCGGGAGTGTTCCCAAGGGCTTCCGGCAAGTGACGGACAGCGCCGGTTTCTCCCTCGCCATCCCAGAGCTCTGGTCGCGCCAGACCGCCGAAGGCGGGCAGATCACGTACGCCGGTTCCACCGGCATGGAGCACCTGCTCATCGGTGTCGTACAGGACCCTCCGTACGCCTCCTCGTACGAGAATTTCCTCGCTCTGGAGAAGAACGCCAAGGCGAACCAGAAGGACTTCAAGCGCCTGCGCCTGGAGCGGAACACTTTCCAGGGCCGCGCCGGCGCGATCTGGGAGTACACGTACACGGACAAGCAGACCGGCGAGACGCTCCACGCGATCGACCAGGGCTACATCGCCGAGAACGGCACCGACTACTCGATCTACACCAAGGCAAGGGACCGGGACTGGCAGTACGCGCGGAAGACCTTCGACGCGGCCGTGGCCACCTGGTCCCTGAACTGACCGGCCGCGCACGCACCCACGCTCGCACGCACCCTTCGGTCCGGTGATCAAAACGTCCCCATAGACTGCCCATGACCTGTGCCGCCACGGCACGCGACGCCGAGTCTTACGGGAGATCCCGCCGTGACCGAGCCCCTCTCCGAGCACACCGCAGATGTGATCGTCGTCGGGGCCGGACCCGCCGGCTCCACCACCGCGTATTACCTGGCGAAGGCCGGACTCGACGTCCTGCTCCTCGAAAAGACCGCGTTCCCGCGCGAGAAGGTCTGCGGCGACGGCCTGACGCCGCGCGCCACCAAGCAGCTGGTGTCCATGGGCATCGACATCTCGGAAGAGGCGGGCTGGCTCCGCAACAAGGGCCTGCGCATCATCGGCGGCGGCGTCCGTCTCCAGCTCGACTGGCCGGACTTGGCCTCGTACCCCGACTACGGACTCGTCCGCAAGCGTGACGACTTCGACGAGCAGCTCGCCCGCCAGGCGCAGAAGGCGGGCGCCCGCCTGCACGAGCGCTGCAATGTGGGTGAGCCGATCATCGACGCCCGTACGGGCCGGATCACCGGCGTCAACGCCAAGCTGGGCGAGGAGAAGACCCCGGTCACCTTCCACGCCCCGCTGGTCGTCGCGGCCGACGGCAACTCGACCCGCCTCTCCCTCGCGATGGGCCTGCACCGCCGCGAGGACCGCCCCATGGGCGTCGCGGTCCGTACGTACTTCACCTCACCCCGCCACGACGACGACTACCTGGAGTCGTGGCTGGAGCTGTGGGACCGCCGGGGCCCGCAGGACCGCCTCCTGCCGGGCTACGGCTGGATCTTCGGCATGGGCGACGGCACGTCCAACGTCGGCCTCGGCATCCTGAACTCCTCCAAGGCGTTCAGGGAGCTGGACTGGCGCGAGGTTCTCAAGGCGTGGTGCGCGTCGATGCCGGAGGACTGGGGTTACACCCCGGAGAACATGACGATGCCGATCCGCGGCGCGGCGCTCCCGATGGCCTTCAACCGCCAGCCGCACTACACCAAGGGCCTGCTGCTGGTGGGCGACGCGGGCGGCCTGGTGAACCCGTTCAACGGCGAGGGCATCGCGTACGCGATGGAGTCGGGCCAGATCGCGGCGGACGTCATCGTCCAGGCAAACGCCCGCGCCACCCCCGCCCAGCGCGAACTCGCCCTCCACAACTACCCGAAGATCCTCAAGGACACGTACGGCGGCTACTACACGCTGGGCCGCGCCTTCGTGAAGCTCATCGGCAACCCGAAGGTCATGAAGATCGCCACCCAGCGCGGCCTGACGCACCCGGTGCTGATGAAGTTCACGCTGAAGATGCTGGCCAACCTGACGGACCCGACGGGCGGCGACGCGATGGACCGCATTATCAACGGCTTGGCGAAGGTCGCGCCGAACTCCTGAGCCGGGCGGCGGCGGCCGGCGGCCCGGCGTACGACTGCTGAGCTCTCAGACGTTGACGATCTTCACCCTCGGCGAGCCGGGAAGCCCCTCGGCAGCCTTGCACAGCGCCGGGATGTGCGACTTGTCGGATGTAACGAGCAGTACTGGGGGTGTGCAGAGCGCGGCCGTGGCCACCACTAGTGCGTCCACGAGGCATTCGTGTCCGTCAAGGCCCGAGACGTCCAGCAGCTTTGCCGCGGCGTCCATCACCGCGTCGCTGACCGGCTTCACGTCGAACCGGGACAGCAGGAACTGGAGCCGCTTGGCGGCATCCCCGCTTCGGCGCACCTCCAAGGGCGTCAGGGCGGACAGCGCCACTCGTCTGCCGCTCTGCTGAGCGACCTCGATGCGCGCCCGCATCCCCTCGTCGCCGTCGACGTGCAGCGAAAGCCCTTGGGCGTCCAGGACGAGCGTGCCCTCACTCTTGGCCTTGATCTTGAGGCGCTTGCTTACCACTCCTGTTCCGCCTGCCGCCGCGCTTCGGCGGATACGGGGCCGAATGCCTTGCGGTCAGCGGCCACGACCTCGCGGAGCTTCTGCGCGGCGAGCCACTCCTCCAGGGCTTCGGCCACGACGGAGGAGAAGCCGTTCTTGCCGGTGCGCTCCTCCACTTCCTTGATCAACGATTGCGCCAGCGACACGGATCTCTTGCCGGCCCGCTCGGTGGCCTGGTGGGCTGCGTGGCTGCTCATGCCTAAAACGTAACACCGCCGGTAGGAAAAATCTCGCGAGAGGTGTGGTGTGCGTAGCCGCCGGTCCGCTCGACCTGGCGCGGGGTGCCCCGTGAAGCACCTCTACCTCGGTGGAACCAAGGTCGCCCCGAACTCCTGAGGTCAGGCGCGACGGACCAGCCGGTCGTCCTTCACGGCGGTCACGAAGGACGACCAGGCGGTTGCGTCGAATGCGAGGGCGGGGCCGTGGGGAACCTTGCTGTCGCGGACGGGCATGACGCCGGGTAGGCCGTCGGCGACCTCAAGGCAGCTACCGCCGTCCGAATTGCTGTAGGACGACTTGCGCCATGCGGCGGCGCCCAGGTTGTGCGCACTGCTCATTGTTTGTAGTCCTCCGCCACCGATTCGATTAGGGACAGGGACGCCTCCGGCGACAGCGCGGCGGCCCGGATCAGGTCGTAGGACAGCTGGTACTTGGCGACCATCGCGGGAGTGTCCAAGAGCTGCCCTGAGTATTGCCCTTCCGAGTATGCAACTGGTGGTGCCTCCTCGAAGGTCATCAGGGCGAACATGCTGCCGCTCGCGGCGTGTGCATTCGCGCTGAATGGGAGCACTTGGACCAGGATGCGCTCGCTACGAACAAGGCTGGCCAGGTGACTCAGTTGGCGCCCCATGAGGGCCGGTCCGCCCACGGCCACCTGGAGCACAGTCTCGTGCAGCACTGCCCACAACACGGGTCGTGTTGGATCGTCGAGCAGCGCGGCACGATCTGTCCTCGCTCTGATTCGCGTCTCCACCAGGGCGCTGTCCAGCAGGAGAGCTGCCGACGGGGCCATCAGGGCGCGTACGTATTCCTCGGTCTGAAGTACGCCAGGAATCAGGGTCGGGGCGTACTCGCTAATGGTCGCGGCTTCCACCTCAAGTGCAGCTGCGTCTGCGAAGTATGGGGCGTGTGGACTGCTGTCGATCAACTCCCTGCACATGCGAGTAAGGAGCCCGTCCGTCCCCAGCTCGGCGTCGAAGCGCTGGGCGAGGTCCAGCTGGGGCTTGCGGATCGCGGACTCGATCTGGCCGACGTACGTCCCCGAGACGTAGACCCGTTCCCCGAGCTGCTGCTGTGTGAGCGGTACCGCCTCTCGCTGGCGCTTGAGTTCGGAGCCGAAGAACGGCCATCCGACCTTGCCCTGCGAGAAGCTCACACCTTTGTGGGCTTGTTCACCACTGAACTCCCATGCGTTTCAACGCCGTTGTTGTCCGCTGCCCCCTGTCCATCGTATGCACGCAGCGCAACGATCGGACACGGAAAGCGACATGTTGAACGACGCGCAAGGGATAGTGATGGACGCACCTCGCAGGAGCGAAGCACGGGCGCAGCTCGCGGAGTTGATGGAGGACTACGGAGCGGATGGCGTCCTCAGACTCGACGCTACGGGTGAGCCGATGGAGGGGGCGGAGCTGCCGCCCGGGTCGATGGCCTACCCGCCGTGCCGGTGTCCTCGGTGCCGGGACGGCGCTTGAGCTTCGGGGGGCGAGGTTCGAGCGGCTTTTGCTAGGAATGGTGGGTGGGGATTCTTCCCACCCACCCTCCCCAGTGGCGCGCGAACTGGCCGACGTACCAGCGGAGATGACATTTCGTGATCAGGTCGCGACGCAGTGCTGTTGCCGTGTAGCGTGCGGCACAACAAACGACCCCCATGCGGTGTTAGCAGCACCACACAGGGGTCTGACCATCAAGATCGCTAAGGACGGTCTCCATGGCTACCCCGCACCTTAGTCGCGCCCCGCACGCGCCCGCCCACCCGATGGCCAAGCCCGGGTTCGGAAAACGTTCCGCACCCGACCAAGAGCCCCGTCGTGGTCGGGACTTCGCACATCTGCCCAAGCGTGAAGCCGCCATCGCCGGTTACATCGACCGGCTCCCCGATGGCGCCGACATCTCCATCAAGGCCCTGGCCAGAGAACTGGACGACTTCGGGCAGTGCGCCATCGGCACTGTTCTGCGGAGGCTCTCCGAGGCCGGACACCTGCGGCGCGTACGCCGGGACGTGCAGGATGCCGAGGGCGCGCGGTGGGTTTACCGGACGTACTTCACTCGCACCGCCCGGCCCGACGCCTGGTGGGCCGCGTTCCTGTGCGGGGACGTCCCGCAGTCCGGGATGGCCGACCCCTCGCCCGTACAAGAGCCGGAAGCGCGCGGGTACGACGCCCTCGCCCGGCTCGTCCACCGGCATCCGCAACTCACGCTGTCCGCAGTGGAGTGCGAGGCGCTGGCCGACCTCGCCGGGGAGTGGTTCCGGCGGGGTGCCACCGAGGCGCAGCTCGTGCGCGCCGTTGGCACGATGCTTCCCGACCCCGTCCGGCACCCCTTCGGGTTCGTACAGAACCGGCTGCTCAAGCGACTGCCGCCGGAGCCGCCGACCCCGGTTCAGGGGCAGTACGTCATGGAGTGCACCGATTGCCACGCCCCCGGTACGCCGGAATCGCTGCCGGGCGGTGTGTGCCGGATCTGCCGGGGCGAGCCGTGCGTACCGGCTGACGGCCTTCCGGCGGATGTCGTACGGGGGAGGGCGGCGCGGCTGCGGGACACGCTCCGTGCCTACAAATTCCGCCCGGCGCTCTGACTACCTGCGCAGTTGCTCCGGAGTAACCAAGGGCGGGAGCGTGGGCAGGGAGTTGGGCGGTGAATGCCGGAGGGACGTCGAGGACTTGCCCGAGCCGCTGAGGGCTCCGTCGACGTACTGCATCAGTGCCGCCCCTATCGGGTCCGGCTTCGGCCGGTTCTGTTCGTCGAACCGCTCGTACTTCATCAGGTTGTAGCCGATCGCGACCTGCCGGCGGCCGTTCTCGGTGGACAGCGCCCAGGTCCCGGCCCCGAAGACACCGCCGTCGTGGCCCCAGTACCAGCCTCCGCTGGGCATGCGCAGGGTGTAGAGGCCCAGGCCGTACCGCATCTTCACGTCCTGGCCCGGCTCGGGCTCGTAGGCCGGGACGGTGGTCTTCATGGCGCGCAGTTCGGCGGGACCGAGCAGCTTGCCGCCGAGCAGTTGGCGGTAGAAGTCGTTGAGGTCGCGCGTGGTCGACACCATCGCTCCGGCCGTACCTGCCCAGGACATGTCGTAGACACTGAAGTCGCGGGCCGGGTCGATGTAGCCGTACATCGACTCGTACATCTTGGCGTGCGGCCCGGATATGTAGGGCGAGCGTGGGAAATAGGTGTGCCGCAGTCCGGCTTTACGGATGACATTGCGGGTGATGTACGTTTCCGGGTTCTGGCCCGTGACCTTCTGCAACAGCAGCCCGGCAATAATGTAGTTGGTGTTTGAATACGCATGCTTTCCGCGCTCGGCGACAGGCTGCGCCGCAAGACCGAGGCGGACGAGCTGCTTGTGGTCCAGCCGGCGGAAGCGGTTCTCCTCAAGAGACTTGCCGGGGTCTTCGGTCAGGCCGGGGAAAGCGGGAAGTATGTAATCGGGAATGCCGCTGGTGTGGTTGAGCAGCATCCGCACCGTGACCTTCCGGCCTCGCTCGCCCGGTATCAGCTCGGGGAGATACCGGCCGATCGGTGCGTCCAGTTCTATGCGGCCCTTGTGGACCTGCTGAAGGACGGCCACGGAGGTGAAGGTCTTGGTGATGCTGCCGATCCGGTGCTCGAAGTCGGGCCGCATCCGCCGCTTGGTGTCCATATCGGCGAGCCCGGCCGCTCCCCGCCACTGCTCGGAGCCGTCCCGAACCGATGAATAGGCCCCGTACATACCGGCCTTGTGGAACGCCGCGAGGGAGTCGCGGAGAGCTTCCCGGTCGAGCCCGGAGGTGATCGCGGCGGTCGCGGCGGCGGGGGCGGCCGGTGCGTGTGCCGCCGCTTGCGCCGGCACGACACCGGCCGCGAGCGACAGAACGGCGACCGAGGCCGCCGCCAGACGAACTCTCCGATGCTCCGGGCGGCGGCGGTCCGGATGGGCGAGGCGTCGCATGGTCACTCCTGTGTGGTCACTCGTGCACGGCGCATGGTCGATTCGTCCATCCTCGGCGCGCCGCCGCGGGCCCTCCTCCACCCGCGGAACGATCTTCCGCACGGGAACACATGACAAATGTCAGGCTTCGCGCACCGGTACCCGCGTTACCTGGAAGTTGCGCCGGTAGTCGCTGGGGGAGACACCGACCTGGAGCGTGAAGTGGCGGCGCAGGTTGGCTGCCGTGCCGAGGCCGCTTTTCTCGCTGACGCGGTCGATCGGGAGGTCGGTCGATTCCAGGAGTGACTGCGCGTGCGCCAGGCGGCGGCCGAGCAGTCACTGGAGTGGTGTGGTGCCGGTGGACTCCTGGAGGCGGCGGTAGAAGGTGCGCGGGCTCAGGCGGGCGCGGCGGGCCATGTCGTCGACGGTGAGCGGCTCGTGGAGGTGGGCCGTGGCCCACTGGAGCGCCGGGCCGAGGTTGTCGTCGTCCGTGTCGGGGACGGGCTGGTCGATGAACTGCGCCTGCCCGCCCGTGAGCCGTACCGGATCAACGCACGACTAAGGGCCGTCGTTCCCGCATTCGGGAAGGACGGCCCTCAGTCAGTTTCAAAGAGACAGATTCAGAGCACGCGGACCGCGCCGCTCGCCGGGTAGCCCGACAGGTCCTGGATGACGACGCCCTTGCTGGGGTTGGCGGCATCGAGGTACTGGCCGTCACCGATGTAGACACCGACGTGGTACGCGGAACCGGCGCCGCCCCAGTAGAGGATGTCGCCGACCTGGAGGTTGGACGTACCCACCTGGGTACCGGCCACCGACTGGTCCTGCGAGACGCGCGGGAGGTCGACGCCGACCGTCCGGTACGCGGCCTGGACGAGGCTGGAGCAGTCCCAGGCGTTGGGGCCGGAGGCGCCCATGACGTACGCGTCGCCGAGCTGCGCCTTGAGGAAGGCGACGACGGTCGCGGCGCTGCCGGTGCCCGTCGAGGAGCCGACGGAGGCGCCGGAGTCGTTGGAGGAGGCGCTGAGCGTCGTACGCTCCGCGGCACGCGAGGCGCGCTCCTCCTTCTCGGCCGCTTCTTCAGCGGCCCTCTTCTTGGCGGCCTCTTCGGCCTTCCTCTTGGCCTCGGCCTTGCGCTCGGCCTCCGCCTTTTCCTTCTTGGCGATCTTCGCGGCCTGGGCGGCGGCCTCGTCCTGCTGGGCCTGGAGGTCGTACTCGTGCGCGACCTGCTGGGTGGCCTCGGCGGAGACGGCGACGGTGTTCGCCAGGTCTGCGGTGAGCGTGGGCATTTCGATCGTGGCGGTCACCGGCTCGGCATTCGCCGGCCCGGCAGCACCGGCCACCGCGATCGTGCTGAGGACGCCACCGGCAACTCCGGCTCGGAGCGCGACCTTCGATGCGCTGCGAGGGCGGGGCTTCCGGTGGCTGGGTATGTGAGCGGTGAGGGACATGGGACTAACCGCTATCAGGCGTTTGCGGTTCCCTTCAAGAAAGGTGTGCTGCGCCACAGTTGCGCCGCGTCGGCCCGAATCGGGCTTCTGCCGGGCTTTATTGACGCCGTAACGGGCAATACGGGCATCGGTGATCAAGCCTGTGATCATGGGCTTTCCGCAATACGCCCCAATTGCCCGACGCCTACCATCCGTTCACACCGATGGCCAAGCCCGCTTTTACCGGAGCCGGAATCGAGTGGCGCAGGTCACAGATCGGCAACCCTTCTCGATCACGAGGACTCGTGAAGGCATGCACGCGTCCACATTCGTCCGCGGAGCTCCCTCGGGCAGGTGAGGGGCAGGTGAATGCGGGTGCCTTTATCACCTCACGGCCGCCCATTGCCAATTTGCCTGTACGCGCCATGGCTTGATAGCGCGGCACCCCCTGCGACCAGCGGTAACACCTTCGCTTGTCACGTCTCGTAGCCACTCGTGCACTTCGCGTATGAAGATCACCGCTCACCCGACTTAATGATCGTTCGTCGGGTGGTGGAGATCACAAAGGCGTTGTCGTACCCCGTGTCGCAGATCACAGACCGACAGGCATAGGATGCGAGGCAGCCGGGCTTGTGAACTGCCTCACATATACATGATCTTCGCGTGGCGAAGATCGTGGAGGCGGAGTGAGGTGCAGGCCCGGGGTGTGGTCCAACGGTCAAGGACGACTGGAAGGAGCGAGGAGCGTGAATGCCTACGCGCCCATCCTCGTGCTCGGCGCCCTCGGGGCAGGGTTTGCGATCTTTTCCGTGGTCATGGCCACGCTTATCGGCCCAAAGCGCTACAACCGGGCAAAGCTTGAAGCGTACGAGTGCGGCATCGAGCCGACACCCACACCCGCCGGAGGCGGCCGCTTCCCCATCAAGTACTACCTGACGGCGATGCTCTTCATCGTCTTCGACATCGAGATCGTCTTCCTCTATCCCTGGGCCGTCTCGTTCGACGCCCTGGGGCTTTTCGGGCTCGTCGAGATGCTGCTCTTCGTGCTCACCGTCTTCGTTGCCTACGCGTACGTATGGCGGCGCGGCGGCCTGGAATGGGACTGAGGGGCTGAGGGGTCACCAATGGGACTCGAAGAGAAGCTGCCCAGCGGCTTTCTGCTGACCACCGTCGAACAGGCCGCGGGCTGGGTGCGGAAGTCCTCCGTCTTCCCCGCGACCTTCGGCCTCGCCTGCTGCGCCATCGAGATGATGACGACCGGGGCCGGCCGCTACGACCTGGCCCGGTTCGGCATGGAGGTCTTCCGCGGCTCACCGCGCCAGGCCGACCTGATGATCGTGGCCGGCCGGGTCAGCCAGAAGATGGCGCCGGTGCTGCGGCAGGTCTACGACCAGATGCCGAACCCCAAGTGGGTTATCTCCATGGGTGTTTGCGCCTCTTCAGGCGGAATGTTCAACAATTACGCAATTGTGCAGGGTGTTGATCACATTGTTCCCGTTGACATCTATTTGCCTGGTTGCCCACCCCGCCCCGAGATGCTGATGGACGCGATTCTCAAGCTCCATCACAAGATCCAGAACTCCAAGCTCGGGGTGAACCAGGAAGAAGCGGCCCGCGAGGCGGAGGAAGCGGCCCTCAAGGCGCTCCCCACCATTGAGATGAAGGGGCTGCTGCGGTGAGCGAGCAGAACAACGGCGTCCCCGCCCCGCGCGACGAGACCGGCGAGGTCATCGGCGTACGCAAGGGCATGTTCGGCGCCAACAACGGCGGCGACACCAGCGGATACGGCGGCCTCGTACGCACCGTGACGCTGCCGGGTGCCACCCCGCGCCCGTACGGGGGCTGGTTCGACGAGGTCGCCGACGAGCTCGAAGGCGCCCTGGAAGAGCAGGACCTCCTCCCGGCGAACGCCGTCGAGAAGACCGTCGTCGACCGCGGCGAGCTCACCTTCCACATCGCGCGCGAACACCTGGTGCAGGTGGCGAAGACGCTGCGCGACGACCCGGCCCTGCGCTTCGAGCTCTGCACGGGCGTCAGCGGCGTCCACTACCTGGAGGACAAGGGCCGGGAGCTGCACGCCGTCTACCACCTGCGCTCGATCACCCACAACCGGCTGATCCGCCTCGAAGTGAGCGCCCCGGACAGCGATCCGCACGTCCCCTCGCTGGTCGCGGTCTACCCGACCAACGACTGGCACGAGCGCGAGACGTACGACTTCTTCGGCCTCATCTTCGACGGGCACCCCGCCCTTACCCGGATCATGATGCCGGACGACTGGCAGGGCTTCCCGCAGCGCAAGGACTACCCCCTCGGCGGCATTCCCGTCGAGTACAAGGGCGCCCGGATCCCGGCTCCGGACCAGCGGAGGTCGTACTCGTGACTACCCCATCTGCATCTGCACGCGAGACCACCGAAGGTCCCGTATATACAGTCACCGGCGGCGACTGGGACGAGGTCGTCCAGTCCGCGGCCAAGGCAGACGACGAGCGCATCGTCGTGAACATGGGTCCCCAGCACCCGTCCACGCACGGCGTGCTCCGGCTCATCCTCGAAATCGACGGCGAGACGGTCACCGAGGCCCGCTGCGGCATCGGCTACCTGCACACCGGCATCGAGAAGAACCTCGAGTACCGGAACTGGGTGCAGGGCACGACCTTCGTCACGCGCATGGATTACCTGACGCCGTTCTTCAACGAGACGGCGTACTGCCTGGGCGTCGAGAAGCTGCTCGGCATCGAGGAGCAGATCCCGGACCGGGCGACGACCACCCGCGTCATGCTGATGGAGCTCAACCGGCTCGCTTCCCACCTGGTGGCCATCGCCACCGGCGGCATGGAGCTCGGCGCCACCACGATCATGATTTACGGCTTCCGTGATCGTGAACTCATTCTCGATGCCTTCGAGCTGATCACCGGCCTGCGCATGAACCACGCGTTCATCCGCCCCGGCGGCCTCGCCCAGGACCTGCCACCAGGGGCGATGGACCAGCTGCGCGAGCTTGTGAAAACCATGAAGAAGAACCTGCCGGAGTACGACAAGCTCGCCACCGGCAACCCCATCTTCAAGGGCCGCATGCAGGACGTCGGCTACCTCGACCTCACCGGCTGCATGGCGTTGGGCGCGACCGGCCCGATCCTGCGCTCGGCCGGGCTGCCCCACGACCTGCGCAAGAGCAGCCCCTACTGCGGTTACGAGACGTACGAGTTCGACGTACCGACCGCCGACACCTGCGACGCCTACGGCCGCTTCCTGATCCGCCTCGAAGAGATGCGGCAGTCGCTGCGCATCGTCGAGCAGTGTCTGGACCGGCTCAGGGAGCCGGGCCCGGTCATGGTCGCCGACAAGAAGATCGCCTGGCCCGCCCAGCTCGCGCTCGGCCCGGACGGCCTCGGCAACTCGCTCGACCACATCAAGAAGATCATGGGCACCTCCATGGAGGCCCTGATCCACCACTTCAAGCTGGTGACCGAGGGCTTCCGGGTCCCGGCCGGGCAGGCGTACACGGCCGTCGAGTCGCCCAAGGGCGAGCTCGGCGTCCATGTCGTGAGCGACGGCGGCACCCGCCCCTACCGGGTCCACTTCCGCGACCCGTCCTTCACCAACCTGCAGGCCATGGCGGCGATGTGCGAGGGCGGCATGTTCGCCGACGTCATCGTCGCCGTCGCATCCATCGACCCTGTGATGGGAGGCGTCGACCGGTGACAGACGTATCTCTGGGGATGCCCCAGCTCCCCGCCCCCGACTACCCCGCCGACGTACGTGCCAGGCTCGACGCGGACGCGCGGGAGGTGATCTCCCGCTACCCCGACAGCCGGTCCGCCCTGCTGCCGCTGCTGCACCTCGTACAGGCGGAGGAGGGGCACGTCACCCGTACCGGCATCCGGTTCTGCGCCGAGTCGCTCGGCCTGACCACCGCCGAGGTCACCGCCGTCTCGACCTTCTACTCGATGTACCGGCGCAAGCCGTCCGGCGACTACCAGGTGGGTGTCTGCACCAACACTCTGTGCGCCGTGATGGGCGGCGACGCCATCTTCGACGAGCTGAAGCAGCACCTCGGCGTCGGCAACAACGAGACGACCGACGACGGCAAGGTCACCCTCGAACACATCGAGTGCAATGCGGCCTGCGACTTCGCTCCCGTGGTGATGGTCAACTGGGAGTTCTTCGACAACCAGACGCCCGAGTCCGCCAAGCGCCTCGTCGACGACCTGCGTGCGGGCCGCCCTGTCGAACCCACCCGCGGCGCGCCCCTGTGTACGTACAAGGACACCGCCCGCATCCTGGCCGGCTTCCCCGACGAGCGCCCCGGCGCCGTCGAGGCGACCGGCGGCGCGGGCCCCGCCTCCCTCATCGGCCTCAGGCTCGCCAAGGGCGAGGGCCCGCAGCACCGTGTGGTGCACCCGCGCGGCGAGGCACCGCAGGACGCGAGTCCCTCCGGGACGCCGAATACCACGCAGCCGACCTCTGCATCCGACCCGGAGCACCCGGCCGGACCGGTCACCGAGGAGGGGGAGTGATGACCATGTCCACCGAATATGGGAGCACCTCCCAGCCGGAGACCGGCGGAGAGATCAGCCCGGAGAAGGTACTCACACCCGTCCTGTCGGCCTTCTGGGACCAGCCCGAATCCTGGACCCTGGAGACCTACCGGCGCCACGAAGGGTACGAAGGCCTGCGCAAGGCCCTCGCCATGTCGCCGGACGACCTCATCGCGTACGTCAAGGACTCCGGTCTGCGCGGCCGGGGCGGCGCGGGCTTCCCCACCGGCATGAAGTGGCAGTTCATTCCGCAGGGTGACGGCAAGCCGCACTATCTTGTTGTCAACGCCGACGAGTCGGAGCCCGGGACCTGCAAGGACATCCCGCTCCTCTTCGCCAACCCGCACTCCCTCATCGAGGGAATGATCATCGCCTGCTACGCGATCCGCTCGCAGCACGCCTTCATCTACCTGCGCGGCGAGGTCGTGCCGGTCCTGCGACGCCTGCACGAGGCGGTGCGTGAGGCGTACGAGGCCGGATACCTCGGCAAGGACATCCTGGGCAGCGGGCTCGACCTGGAGATCACCGTGCACGCGGGCGCGGGCGCGTACATCTGCGGTGAAGAGACCGCGCTGCTCGACTCGCTCGAAGGCCGGCGCGGCCAGCCCCGGCTACGTCCCCCCTTCCCTGCGGTCGCGGGTCTTTACGCATGTCCGACTGTTGTAAATAACGTCGAGTCCATCGCGTCCGTTCCCGCGATTCTCAACAAGGGCAAAGACTGGTTCCGTTCGATGGGCAGCGAGAAGTCCCCGGGCTTCACGCTCTACTCGCTGAGCGGCCATGTCACCAACCCCGGCCAGTACGAGGCCCCGCTCGGCATCACCCTGCGCCAGCTGCTCGGCATGAGCGGCGGGATGCGGTCCGGCCACCGGCTCAAGTTCTGGACGCCGGGCGGCTCTTCGACGCCGATGTTCACCGACGAGCACCTCGACGTCCCGCTGGACTACGAGGCCGTGGGCGCCGCCGGATCGATGCTCGGCACCAAGGCGCTCCAGTGCTTCGACGAGACGACGTGCGTGGTGCGGGCCGTGACCCGCTGGACCGAGTTCTACGCCCATGAGTCCTGCGGCAAGTGCACACCCTGCCGCGAAGGGACGTACTGGCTGGTCCAGTTGCTCCGCGACATCGAGGCCGGCAAGGGACAGATGTCCGACCTCGACAAGCTCAACGACATCGCCGACAACATCAACGGCAAGTCCTTCTGCGCGCTCGGCGACGGCGCCGCGTCCCCGATCTTCTCCTCGCTCAAGTACTTCCGCGAGGAGTACGAGCAGCACATCACCGGCAAGGGCTGCCCCTTCGACCCGTCCAAGTCGACCGTCTGGGCCGACACGAATCTGGAGGTGAACGCATGACCGTCACGACAAGTTCTTCCTCCGGGGGCGGCGAGGCGGCAGTGCCGCCCGAAGATCTCGTATCGCTGACGATCGACGGCATCGCGATCTCCGTCCCCAAGGGGACGCTGGTCATCCGTGCCGCCGAGCTGCTCGGCATCGAGATCCCGCGCTTCTGCGACCACCCGCTCCTCGACCCGGCCGGCGCCTGCCGCCAGTGCATCGTCGAGGTCGAGGGCCAGCGCAAGCCGATGGCGTCGTGCACCATCACCTGCACCGACGGCATGGTCGTCAAGTCCCAGATCACCTCGCCGGTCGCCGAGAAGGCGCAGCGCGGGGTGATGGAACTGCTGCTGATCAACCACCCGCTGGACTGCCCGGTCTGCGACAAGGGCGGCGAGTGCCCCCTGCAGAACCAGGCGATGTCCCACGGCGACGCGGATTCGCGCTTCGACGGCAAGAAGCGGACGTTCGAGAAGCCCGTCCCTCTCTCCACCCAGGTGCTGCTGGACCGGGAGCGGTGCGTGCTGTGTGCGCGCTGCACCCGCTTCTCCCAGCAGATCGCGGGCGACCCGATGATCGAGCTGCTGGAGCGCGGCGCGCTCCAGCAGGTCGGTACGGGCGAGGGCGACCCCTTCGAGTCGTACTTCTCCGGGAACACCATCCAGATCTGCCCGGTGGGCGCGCTGACTTCGGCGGCGTACCGGTTCCGGGCGCGGCCCTTCGACCTGGTGTCCTCGCCGTCCGTCTGCGAGCACTGCGCGGGCGGCTGTGCGACCCGTACGGACCACCGGCGCGGCAAGGTCATGCGGCGTATGGCGGCCGACGACCCCGAGGTCAACGAGGAGTGGATCTGCGACAAGGGGCGCTTCGCCTTCCGCTACGCGCAGCGTCCCGACCGGCTCACCACTCCGCTCGTACGCAGTGAAGCGGGCGTACTCGAACCGGCGAGCTGGCCCGAGGCGCTCGAAGCGGCGGCGAAGGGGCTCTCGGCGGCGCGCGGGCGGGCCGGTGTCCTGACCGGCGGCCGGCTGACCGTCGAAGACGCCTACGCCTACGCCAAGTTCGCCCGTATCGCACTCGACACCAACGACATCGACTTCCGCACGCGCGTGCACAGCAGCGAGGAGGCCGACTTCCTGGCGTCCCGGGTCGCCGGGCGCGGACGCGACCTCGACGGCAGCGGCGTCACGTACACGGCGCTGGAGAAGGCGCCAGCCGTCCTGCTCGTCGGCATCGAGTCCGAGGAGGAGGCGCCCGGCGTCTTCCTGCGGCTGCGCAAGGCCAACCGCAAGCACGGCCAGCGCACCTTCGCCATCGCCACCCACGCCACCCGGGGCCTGACGAAGGCGGGCGGCACGCTGCTTCCCGCCGCCCCCGGCACCGAAACCGAGTGGCTGGGTGGGATCGCGGACCGGGCCGGGCTCGACGCCGACGGGACCGCGGCCGCCGAGGCGCTGCGCGGCGCGGGCTCCGTGATCGTCGTCGGCGAGCGGCTGGCCGCCGTTCCCGGCGCGTACACCGCCGCCGTACGGGCCGCCACCGCGACCGGCGCCGCCCTGGTGTGGATCCCGCGCCGGGCCGGCGAGCGCGGCGCCGTCGAGGCTGGCGCGCTCCCGTCGCTGCTGCCCGGCGGACGCCCCGCAACCGACCCCCGCGCGCGGGAAGAGGTGGCGGTGGCCTGGGGCGTGGCCGAACTGCCGCACCGCTACGGGCGCGACACCGGCCAGATCATCGAGGCCGCGGCCACCGGTGAACTGGCCGCACTCCTCGTCGCGGGCGTCGAGGTCGCGGACCTTCCGGACCCGGCGCGGGCGCGTGAAGCACTCGACCAGGCCGGATTCCTGGTCTCCCTGGAGCTCCGGCCCAGCGAGGTCACCGACCGGGCGGACGTCGTCCTTCCGGTAGCCGCAGTCGCCGAGAAGCCCGGCACCTTCCTCAACTGGGAGGGCAGGGCGCGGATGTTCGAGGCCGCGCTCAAGCCGGACCAGATGACGCGCAGCCTCGCCCCCGCCGACGCGCGCGTGCTGCACATGCTGGCCGACGCACTCGACGTACACCTGGCGCTGCCTGACGTACGGGCCGCACGCCGCGAGATGGACCGCCTCGGTGCCTGGGCCGGACCGTACGCCACCGACCCGGCCGAGTCGGCCCAGCCGCTGCCGCGGCCCGGCGACGGCGAGGCCGTACTCGCGGGCCACCGGCTGCTGCTCGACCAGGGCCGTCTCCAGGACGGCGACGAGGCCCTCGCCGGCACCCGGCACGCGGCGGTCGCCCGGCTCTCCGAGACCACCGCGGCCGACACGGGCGTGAAGAACGGCGACCTGCTCGCCGTCACCGGTCCCGCCGGGACGGTCCGACTGCCGCTCCAGGTCACACCGATGCCGGACCGGGTCGTGTGGCTGCCGCTGAACTCGACGGGCGGTGGCGTCGCCACCGACACCGGCGCGGTCCCCGGACAGCTCGTACGCATCGGCCCGGCGGCCGAGGTGCCTTCGCGAGGTGAATCCCTGTGAATCAGACGCTCCTCGCTGCCGAGGACCTCTCCATGTTCGGCCGCGACCCGTGGTGGCTCATCGCCATCAAGGCCGTCTTCTGCTTCGCCTTCCTGATGATCACCGTGCTCTTCTCCATCGTGTGGGAGCGCAAGGTCGTCGCCTGGATGCAGCTGCGCATCGGCCCCAACCGGCACGGCCCGTGGGGGCTGCTCCAGTCGCTCGCCGACGGCATCAAGCTGATGCTGAAGGAAGACGTGATCGTCAAGCGCGCGGACAAGGTCGTCTACATCCTGGCGCCGGTCGTCGCGGCGATCCCTGCCTTCATGGCCATCGCGGTCATCCCGTTCGGCCCCGCGGGTAACGAAGTCTCGATCTTCGGCCAGCGCACCACGATGCAGCTCACCGACCTGCCGATCGCGATGCTCTACATCCTCGCGGTCGCCTCCGTCGGCATCTACGGCATCGTGCTCGCCGGCTGGTCGTCCGGATCGACGTACCCGCTGCTCGGCGGTCTCCGCTCCTGCGCGCAGATGATCTCGTACGAGATCGCGATGGGCGCCGCCTTCGCCTCGGTCTTCCTCTACTCCGGGTCGATGTCGACCTCGGCGATCGTCGAGGCGCAGGAGGACCGCTGGTTCATCATCCTGCTGCCGGTGTCCTTCATCATCTACGTCGTCACGATGGTGGGCGAGACGAACCGCGCCCCGTTCGACATGCCGGAGTCCGAGGGTGACCTGGTCGGCGGCTTCAACACCGAGTACTCGTCGATCAAGTTCGCGCTGTTCATGCTGGCCGAGTACGTCAACATGGTCACCGTCTCGGCGGTCTCGGTCACCCTCTTCCTGGGCGGCTGGCGGGCCCCGTACCCCATCTCGGCGTTCTGGGAGGGCGCGAACCACGGCTGGTGGCCGATGCTCTGGTTCGTCGTCAAGGTCCAGCTGCTGCTCTTCTTCTTCATCTGGCTGCGCGGCACGCTGCCCCGCGTCCGCTACGACCAGCTGATGAAGCTGGGCTGGAAGGTCCTGATCCCGGTCTCGGTGGTCTGGCTGATGCTGGTCGCCACGGTGCGCGCGATGCGCAACGAGAACATGGAATTCCAGAACATCGTGCTGTACGTCGCCGGGGCGATCGTCGCGGTCCTGCTCCTCTCCTTCGTCGCCGACATCTTCCGCGACAAGAAGGAGAAGGAGAGGGCGGCGCTGGAGGGCGAGGAACCACCGGCCTTCGACCCCATGGCGGGCGGATTCCCCGTGCCACCACTGCCCGGGCAGTCCTTGCCGCCGGTGCCGCGCAGGCCCTCGCGCCAGGACCGCGAACTGATTGTCAGTGGTGGGCCCGACACTAAGAGTGACGGAAAGGAGGCCGACGATGTCTGACACCTCAACCCCGGGGGAAGCCCCCAGGACCCCCTGGCAGAACCCTGTGGCCGGCTTCGGCGTGACCTTCAAGGCCATGTTCAAGAAGCGGCTGACCGAGCAGTACCCGGAGCAGCAGAAGACCACGGCGCCGCGCTTCCACGGCAGGCACCAGCTCAACCGGCATCCGGACGGTCTTGAGAAGTGCATCGGATGCGAGCTGTGCGCCTGGGCCTGTCCTGCCGACGCGATCTATGTGGAGGGCGCGGACAACACGGAGGAGGAGCGTTACTCCCCGGGCGAGCGGTACGGCCGCGTCTACCAGATCAATTACGCCCGCTGCATCCTGTGCGGCCTGTGCATCGAAGCGTGCCCCACCCGCGCGCTGACGATGACCAATGAATTCGAACTGGCCGACAGCAGCCGTGAGGCGCTGATCTATACGAAGGAACAGCTGCTGGCCGGCCTGGAGGAAGGCATGGTCGAATCGCCGCACTCGATCTTCCCCGGCACGGACGAGCAGGACTACTACCGGGGCCTGGTGACAGAGGCCGCGCCGGGCACGGAGCGGCAGGTCGCGCTGAGCAAGGGCGAGCGGCCGCAGGAAGCCGCGTCGACCTTCGGTGGGGACGAACCGGCGTCGAAGAAGGTGATCGGGGCATGAACACTCTTGCCGCCTCCGCCACTTCGACCGGCGAGGCCGTGCAGTTCTGGATCCTCGGCACGATCGCCGTCATCGGCGCCCTGGGCACCGTCCTGATGAAGAAGTCCGTACACAGCGCGCTGTCCCTGGCCGGGACCATGATCATCCTGGCGGTGTTCTACCTCGCCAACGGTGCGTACTTCCTGGGCGTCGTCCAGATCATCGTCTACACCGGCGCGATCATGATGCTGTTCCTCTTCGTCGTCATGCTCGTCGGCGTCACGGCGGCCGACTCCCTGAAGGAGACGCTCAAGGGCCAGCGCTGGATGGCCGTGGGCTGCGGGCTCGGCTTCGGCATCCTGCTGATCGCGGGCATCGGGAACGCCTCGCTGTCCACCTTCAACGGACTGGCCAAGGCCAACGCCGCCGGCGGCGGCAATGTCGAGGGGATCGCCGAGCTCCTCTTCACCACGTACGTCTTCGCCTTCGAGCTCACCGGCGCGCTGCTCATCACGGCGACCGTCGGCGCGATGGTGCTCACGCACCGCGAGCGCACCGAACGCGCCAAGACGCAGCGGGAGATGTCCGAGGCGCGCGTACGCGGCAAGCACCTGCCGCCGCTGCCCGCACCCGGGGTGTACGCGCGGCACAACGCGGTGAACATCGCGGGCCTGCTGCCGGACGGGAAACCGGCCGAGCTCACGGTCATGAAGACCCTGCGCGAGCGCGGCCAGATCCGTGACGTGTCCCGCGAGGCGCTGGCCGACCTCAAGGCGCTGGAGCAGCGCTCCGAGGAGCGGCTCGGCCGTGACCAGGACGAATCGGAGGTCGCGAAGTGAACCCGGTCAACTACCTGTATCTCGCGGCGCTGTTGTTCACCATCGGCGCTTCCGGGGTGCTGATCAGGCGGAACGCGATCGTCGTCTTCATGTGCGTCGAGCTGATGCTCAATGCGTGCAACCTCGCCTTCGTCGCCTTCTCCCGGATGCACGGCAATCTCGACGGCCAGATCGTCGCGTTCTTCACGATGGTCGTCGCTGCCGCCGAGGTCGTGGTGGGGCTCGCGATCATCGTGTCGCTGTTCCGGTCCCGTCACTCGGCCTCGGTCGACGACGCCAGCCTGATGAAGCTGTAAGGGGTCGCAAGAATCGTGGAGAACTTGATTGCGCTGCTCGTCGCAGCGCCTTTGCTCGGAGCCGCGGTACTGCTGTGCGGCGGCCGGCGCCTCGACCGCGTCGGACACTGGCTCGGGACGCTGCTCGCGGGTGCGTCGTTCGTGATCGGCGTGGTGCTGTTCGGCGCCATGCTGGGGTACGACGTGGAGGCGCGGACCATGCGCCAGCATCTGTTCAGCTGGATTCCCGTGGAGGGCTTCCAGGCGGATGTCGCCTTCCAGCTCGACCAGTTGTCGATGACTTTCGTGCTGCTGATCACCGGTGTGGGCTCCCTGATCCACATCTATTCGATCGGCTACATGGAGCACGACGACCGCCGACGCCGCTTCTTCGGCTACCTGAACCTGTTCCTCGCGGCGATGCTGCTCCTGGTCGTCGCCGACAACTACCTGCTGCTGTACGTCGGGTGGGAGGGCGTCGGTCTGGCGTCGTACCTGCTCATCGGCTTCTGGCAGCACAAGCCGAGCGCGGCGACAGCGGCCAAGAAGGCCTTCATCGTCAACCGCGTGGGCGACATGGGCCTGTCCATCGCGATCATGCTGATGTTCACCACCTTCGGAACCTTCGCCTTCGGGCCGGTGCTTGAAGCGACGGGGGACACGGGCGAGGGCAAGCTCACCGCCATCGGCCTGATGCTGCTGCTGGCGGCCTGCGGAAAGTCCGCCCAGGTGCCGCTGCAGTCCTGGCTCGGCGACGCGATGGAGGGCCCGACTCCGGTCTCGGCCCTCATCCACGCCGCCACCATGGTGACCGCGGGCGTGTACCTCATCACCCGCTCCGGCGCGATCTTCAACGCCGCGCCCGACGCGCAGTTGGCGGTCGTGGTCGTCGGTGCGGTCACGCTCCTCTTCGGTGCGATCGTCGGTTGCGCGAAGGACGACATCAAGAAGGCGCTGGCCGGTTCGACGATGTCGCAGATCGGCTACATGATCCTGGCGGCGGGCCTCGGCCCCATCGGATACGCCTTCGCGATCATGCACCTCGTGACGCACGGCTTCTTCAAGGCCGGGCTCTTCCTCGGCGCCGGATCGGTCATGCACGGCATGAACGACGAGGTCGACATGAGGAAGTACGGGGGCCTGCGGAAGTACATGCCCGTCACCTTCGTGACCTTCGGTCTCGGCTACCTCGCGATCATCGGCTTCCCCGGTCTGTCCGGCTTCTTCTCCAAGGACAAGATCATCGAGGCGGCCTTCGCGAAGGGCGGCACGGAGGGCTGGATCCTCGGCGCGGTGGCCCTGCTCGGCGCGGCCATCACGGCGTTCTACATGACGCGCGTGATGATCCTGACCTTCTTCGGCGAGAAGCGCTGGCAGCCCGCCCCCGACCCGGACAAGGCGCCCGGCGTCGAGCCCGGCATCGAGGCGAAGCCCGGTGACATGCCGCACCCGCACGAGTCGCCCAAGTCGATGACGATCCCGATGATTGTGCTCGCCTTCGGATCGGTCTTCGCCGGAGGGTTCTTCAGCATCGGCGACCGGTTCGTGACGTGGCTGAAGCCGGTCACCGAGTTCGAGCACGGGCATCCGCCGATCAGCGCCGGGGCGATCACCTCGGCCACCGTCGCGGTAATGGTCATCGGCGTCGGGATCGCGTATCTCCAGTACGGCCGCAGGCCGGTCCCGGTCGTCGCCCCGCGCGGCTCCCTGCTCACCCGCGCCGCCCGGCGCGATCTCCTCCAGGACGACTTCAACCATGTCGTCCTGGTCCGAGGCGGTGAGCACCTGACCCGCTCCCTGGTGTACGTCGACCACACCCTGGTCGACGGGGTCGTCAACGGCACGGCGGCCTCGTTCGGCGGGCTCTCCGGCCGGCTGCGCAAGCTGCAGAACGGCTATGCCCGCTCGTACGCGGTCTCGATGTTCGGCGGTACGGCGATCCTCATTGCCGTGACCCTGCTGATGAGGGCGGTCTGATTCCGATGTCCTTTCCCCTTCTGACGGTTACGGCGGCGCTCCCGGCGGTCGGTGCGGTCCTGACCGCCGCCGTCCCGGCCGCGCGCCGCACCGCCGCCAAGTGGCTGGCGCTGGTCTTCTCACTCGCCACGCTGGTACTGGCCGCGATCGTGGTCGTACGGTTCGAGCCCGGCGGCGACCGCTACCAGCTCAATGAATCCCATGCCTGGATCAAGGACTTCGGCGTCCGGTACGAGCTGGGCGTGGACGGCATCGCCGTCGCTCTGATCGCCCTGACCGCTGTGCTGATCCCGTTCGTGATCCTGGCCGGGTGGAACGACGCAGATCCGCTGGAGACGAAGAGCTCCCGGTGGCGGCCTACTCAGGGCTTCTTCGCGCTGATCCTGATGGTCGAAGCGATGGTGATCATCTCCTTCGAGGCCACCGACGTCTTCCTCTTCTACATCTTCTTCGAAGCCATGCTCATCCCGATGTACTTCCTCATCGGCGGCTTCGGGGACCGGGCCCACGCAGGCGGGGACGAGGCGGCCGCGACCCAGCGGTCGTACGCCGCCGTCAAGTTCCTCCTCTACAACCTGGTCGGCGGGCTCATCATGCTGGCCGCCGTCATCGGGCTGCATGTGGTGGCCGGGACCTTCTCGCTCGCGGAGATCGCCGAGGCACGCGCCAACGGGTCGCTGGAGATGGCGACCAATACCGAACGGCTGCTCTTCCTCGGTTTCTTCTTCGCCTTCGCGGTGAAGGCGCCGCTGTGGCCGCTGCACACCTGGCTGCCGAATGCGATGGGGGAGGCGACCGCCCCGGTCGCCGTGCTGATCACCGCGGTCGTCGACAAGGTCGGCACCTTCGCGATGCTGCGCTTCTGCCTCCAGCTCTTCCCGGAGGCCAGCAAGTGGGCGACGCCCGTCATCATCGTGCTGGCGCTGATCAGCATCATCTACGGCGCGTTGCTCGCCGTCGGCCAGCGCGACATCAAACGCCTTGTCGCGTACGCCTCGATCTCGCACTTCGGCTTCATCGTCCTGGGCATCTTCGCGATGACGTCCCAGGGCCAGTCGGGCGCGACGCTCTACATGGTCAACCACGGACTCTCGACCGCCGCACTGATGCTGGTGGCCGGGTTCCTGATCTCGCGGCGCGGATCGCGGCTCATCGCCGACTACGGCGGCGTACAGAAAGTCGCCCCGGTGCTGGCCGGCACCTTCCTGGTCGGCGGCCTGGCGACGCTGTCGCTTCCGGGACTCGCTCCCTTCGTCAGTGAATTCCTGGTGCTGGTCGGCACGTTCGCCGCGTATCCGGTGGCCGGGATCATCGCGACCCTGGGCATCGTCCTCGCCGCGCTCTACACGCTCGTGCTGTACCAGCGGACGATGACAGGCCCCGTGAAGGCCGAGGTGCACGGCATGCCCGACCTCAAGGCCCGTGAGCTCGTGGTCGTCGCCCCGCTGATCGCGCTGCTGCTGTTCCTCGGCGTCTTTCCCAAGCCGCTGACGGACATCGTCAACCCGGCCGTGAAGCACACCATGTCCGACGTCCGTAAGACGGATCCCACCCCCGAGATTGAGGCGGAGGCGGCCAAGTGAGCGCATCAGCTGTCCACAGCCTGTGGACGACGGTCGCGGCGCCCAGCGCCGAGGGCGGTTTCACGGCCCCGCACATCGAGTACGCGCAGTTGGCGCCGACGCTGATTGTCGTCGGCGCGGCCGTCGTCGGCGTACTTGTCGAGGCCCTGGTGCCGCGCAAGGCCCGTTACTACGCCCAGCTGTTCCTGTCGGTCGTCGCCCTCGCCGCCGCGTTTGCCGCGGTCGTGGGGCTCGCGGTCGGCGGGTACGCCACCACCAAGGCGGGCATCGCGGCGGAGGGCGCCATCGCTGTCGACGGCCCTGCCCTGTTCCTCCAGGGCACGATCCTGCTGGCCTCGCTGGTGGCCGTGTTCACCTTCGCGGAGCGCAGGCTCGACCCGGACGCCCATGGCAACCGCGTCGACTCGTTCGCCGCGGAGGCCGCGTCCGTACCGGGCAGCGACAGTGAAAAGGCCGCCGTAAAGGCCGGGTTCACCACCACCGAAGTCTTTCCGCTCATGCTCTTCGCGGTCGCCGGGATGCTCGTCTTCCCCTCGGCGAACGACCTGCTGACGCTGTTCATCGCGCTGGAAGTCTTCTCGCTCCCGCTGTACCTGCTGTGCGCCGTCGCCCGCCGCAAGCGGCTGATGTCGCAGGAGGCGGCAGTGAAGTACTTCCTGCTCGGCGCCTTCTCGTCGGCGTTCCTGCTCTTCGGGATCGCCCTCATGTACGGGTACGCGGGCTCCGTGTCGTACGCGAAGATCGCCGGCATCGTCGACGGCACGGTCAAGCAGATCGACCCTGCGCTCGCCGACACCATGGGCAATGACGCGCTGCTGCTCATCGGCGGCGCGATGATCCTGATGGGCCTGCTCTTCAAGGTCGGCGCGGTCCCGTTCCACATGTGGACCCCGGACGTCTACCAGGGCGCTCCGACGCCGGTCACCGGCTTCATGGCGGCGGCGACCAAGGTGGCCGCCTTCGGTGCGATGCTGCGGCTGCTGTACGTCGTACTGCCGGGCCTGCGCTGGGACTGGCGGCCCGTGATGTGGGGCATCGCGATCGTCACCATGCTGGGCGGTGCGATCGTCGCGATCACCCAGACCGACATCAAGCGGCTCCTGGCGTACTCCTCGATCGCGCATGCCGGTTTCATCCTGGCCGGTGTCATCGCGACCACGCCGGACGGCATCTCGTCCGTCCTCTTCTACCTCCTGGCGTACTCCTTCGTGACCATCGGAGCCTTCGCCGTGGTCACTCTGGTGCGCGACGCGGGCGGCGAGGCGACGCATCTGTCGAAGTGGGCCGGGCTCGGGCGGCGGTCGCCGCTGGTGGCCGCGGTCTTCGCGGTGTTCCTGCTGGCCTTCGCCGGTATCCCGCTGACCTCGGGCTTCGCCGGGAAGTTCGCGGTCTTCAAGGCGGCGGCGGAGGGCGGTGCGGGTGCGCTGGTCGTGGTCGGTGTGATCTCGTCGGCGATCGCGGCGTTCTTCTACATCCGGGTGATCGTCCTGATGTTCTTCAGCGAGCCGAAGGCGGAGGGCCCGACGGTCGCGGTGCCGTCGCCGCTGACGATCACGGCGATCGGGGTCGGCGTCGCGGTGACGCTGGTGCTCGGTGTCGCGCCGCAGTACTTCCTGGATCTGGCGAGCCAGGCGGGAGTCTTCGTCCGCTGACCTGGCTGTGTGCGCTGCTTGCTGCCCGGTGTCCCTTCTCGTAGGGGTGCCGGGCGGCTGCTTTTGGGTGGGAGTGTCGGTGGGTGCCCCTATCGTGGGACGCCGGGCACTCGTGGGATGCCGGGCACGGTACGTACGGGGGACAGAGCGATGAACGGGACGGGTGGCATGGCCGAGGCCGGCGAGATGACGCGCAGCGACGCGCTGGAGACGCTGCACCGCGTCTTCGGGTACGACGCGTTCCGTGGTGAGCAGGCTGCGGTCATCGAGCACGTGGTGGCGGGCGGAGACGCCGTCGTGCTCATGCCCACCGGTGGCGGAAAGTCGCTGTGCTACCAGATCCCGGCGCTGGTCAGACCGGGTACGGGCATCGTAATCTCCCCGCTCATCGCGCTGATGCAGGACCAGGTGGACGCGCTGCGGGCGCTCGGTGTGCGGGCCGGGTTCATCAACTCCACGCAGGACTTCGACGAGCGGCGCGCGATGGAGGCGGAGTTCCTGGCGGGGGAACTGGACCTCCTGTATCTGGCGCCGGAGCGGCTGCGGCTCGACTCGACGCTCGACCTGCTGGGCCGGGCCAAGATCTCCGTCTTCGCGATCGACGAGGCGCACTGTGTGGCCCAGTGGGGCCACGACTTCCGGCCGGACTATCTGTCCCTGTCGCTGCTGGGCGAGCGCTGGCCGGACGTGCCGCGCATCGCGCTGACGGCGACCGCCACGCACGCCACGCACCAGGAGATCGTCCAGCGGCTGGGGATGCCGCAGGCCCGGCACTTCGTGGCGAGCTTCGACCGCCCGAACATCCAGTACCGGATCGTGCCGAAGGCCGATCCGAAGAAGCAGCTGCTGGCCTTCCTGCGCGAGGAGCACGCCGGGGACGCGGGCATTGTTTATTGCCTCTCGCGCAATTCCGTGGACAAGACGGCGGAGTTTCTCTGCCGCAACGGGATCGAGGCCGTGCCGTACCACGCGGGGCTCGACGGGGGGACGCGCGCCGCGCACCAGTCCCGCTTCCTCCGGGAGGAGGGCCTGGTGGTCGTGGCGACCATCGCCTTCGGCATGGGCATCGACAAGCCCGATGTGCGCTTCGTCGCCCACTTGGATCTGCCGAAGTCGGTCGAGGGCTACTACCAGGAGACGGGCCGGGCCGGGCGCGACGGGATGCCGTCGACGGCGTGGATGGCGTACGGGCTCCAGGACGTGGTGCAGCAGCGCAAGATGATCCAGGGCGGGGAGGGCGACGAGGCGTTCCGGCGGCGCGCGGCCTCCCATCTGGACGCGATGCTCGCGCTCTGCGAAACGGCCGAGTGCCGTCGGGCCCAGCTGCTGGCCTACTTCGGGCAGGACCCCGAGGCGCAGGCCTGCGGCAACTGCGACACGTGCATCACCCCGCCCGAGACCTGGGACGGGACGGTGCCCGCGCAGAAGGTCCTCTCGACGGTGGTGCGGTTGCAGCGGGAGCGGCGGCAGAAGTTCGGGGCGGGCCAGATCATCGACATCCTGCTGGGGCGCAAGACCGCCAAGGTGATCCAGTTCGATCACGACCAGCTGTCGGTCTTCGGGATCGGTGAGGAGCTCGCCGAGGCCGAATGGCGGGGTGTGGTACGGCAGTTGCTGGCGCAGGGGCTGCTGGCGGTCGAGGGTGAGTACGGCACGCTGGTGATGACCGACGCGAGCGGGTCGGTACTGAGCCGTGAGCGCGAGGTGCGGCTGCGCAAGGAGGCGAAGCCGGTGCCGGCCGCTCGGGCCGCGAAGGGCGAACGCAAGGCGAAGGCGGCCGCCGCCAACGCGGACCTGTCGGCGGAGGCGGTCCCGGTCTTCGAAGCGCTGCGGGCGTGGCGCGCGGAGCAGGCGCGGGAGCAGGGCGTACCGGCGTACGTCATCTTCCATGACGCGACGCTGCGGGAGATTGCTACGCGTCGGCCGGGGTCGGTGGCGGAGCTGGGGGGCGTTGCTGGCTTGGGTGAGAAGAAGCTGGCGACTTATGGGGAGGGGGTGCTGGGGGTGTTGGGGGCGCTTGGTTCGGAGGGGTCGCCGGAACCGGTCGCGGTGCCGGCCTCCGCCGTCCCGGCTCCGGTCCCGGCGGCCCTGGAAGCTCCCGTTGCCCCAACGGCTGCCGAGCCCGGGGACGAGTGGGACTGGGACGCGGAGCCGCCGGCGGAGTAGCCGCTGCGCGGAGCGTTTTCCTCTACCCGCCCCTTTCCCGCTGTGACATTTTGCGGCTGCCGCCGCGTGGGGGCTCAGCCCCAGACCCCGGTCCTCAAACGCCGGACGGCTGGAAAGTCCAGACCGTCCGGCGTTTGAGGACACTCCCCCAGACTTCGTCCGGGGGGACCCCGGGATCTGGGGGCTTGCCCCCAGATTCGGGAAAGGGGCGGGGTGGGAAATAGCCCCGCAGGGAGCCGGGGGCGTCAGGCCGTCGGGACGATTCGGCCCGTTACCTCGCCCAGGCCCACCCTCGTGCCGTGCGGGCCCGGTGCCCATGCCGTCATCGTCACCTCGTCGCCGTCTTCGAGGAACGTGCGCTTCCCGGTGGGGAGTTCCAGCGCGTCGCGGCCGTTCCAGGTGAGCTCCAGGAGCGAGCCGCGCTCGTTGACCTCGGGGCCGCTGACCGTGCCGGAGCCGAAGAGGTCGCCGGTCCGGAGCGACGCGCCGTTCGCCGTCATCTGGGCGAGCTGCTGGGCCGCCGTCCAGTACATCGTGGAGAAGGGCGGCTCGGAGACCACCTGGCCGTTGATCTTCACCTCGATACGGATGTCGAAGCCGCCGGGCTCCTCTTCCTCCGAGTCGTCCAGGTAGGGGAGAAGCGGGAAGTCGCGGGCGGGCGGGGCGACGTGGGCCGCCTCAAGGGCTTCCAGCGGGGTCACCCACGCCGAAACCGACGTGGCGAAGGACTTGCCGAGGAACGGGCCGAGGGGGACGTACTCCCAGGCCTGGATGTCCCGCGCCGACCAGTCGTTGAGGAGGAACAGGCCGAAGACGTGGTCCCGGAAGGCGCCCAGCGGGACAGGTGTGCCGTGGGCGGACGGCGTGCCGACGACGAAGCCGACCTCCGCCTCGATGTCGAGCTTCACGGAAGGACCGAAGACCGGCGCCGGATCGGACGGAGCCTTGCGCTGCCCACTGGGCCGTACAACGTCCGTACCGGACACGACCACGGTGCCGGACCGGCCGTGGTAACCGATCGGCAGATGCTTCCAGTTGGGAGTGAGCGCGTCCCCGTCCGGGCGGAAGATCTTGCCCACATTGGTGGCGTGGTGCTCGCTCGCGTAGAAGTCGACATAGTCCGCGACGCCGTACGGCAGGTGCAGCGTGACGTCGGAGATGGGGTGCAGCAGAGGCTCTATGTCGGCGCGGTGCGCGGGGCTCGTGACCCACGCGGTGAGCGCGCGGCGCACATCCCGCCACGCTGTACGCCCGGCGGCCAGCAGGGGGTTGAGCGTGGGCTGGGCGAGCAGCGCGGCGTACGGAGAGCCCAGCGTGAGTGCGGCAGCACCCACGTCCAGCACATGGCCGCCGATGCGGACGCCGACCCGGCGGCGCTCGGGCTCGTCCGCCGTGGAGAAAACGCCGTAAGGGAGGTTGTGCGGGCCGAAGAGGTCGCCTTCGGCAAGGTCGAGCGGGCTCTGCTCGGGCATGGGTGCTGCCTCGCTTTCCAGGTCGTGAAGAGAACACGTTACGTGGGTGTCGGCTGCGACGGCAGTGCCTAAAGAGTTCGCAATGTCCGAAAAGCCCTTGCTGGAGGCAGGAATTCCGGCTTAGCGTCCTTTGGGACACGCGCTGGGGTGGGCCGTGTCGTAGGGGGGACAGGTGGCGAGCCGCAGCGCGCTATTCACGCCTGACCGGGACGTGCCCGGGCTGATCGTGAAGATCGGGAACTACCCGCTCCACCACGGCGGGGTGGGTGCGATCCGCAGCCTGGGGCGGCTCGGCATTCCCATGTACGCCGTCACCGAGGACCGGTGGACCCCGGCCGCCCTCTCCCGCTACCTGGAGCGCGCCTTCGTCTGGCCGACCACGGGCACGGAGGATCCCGGGCGGCTGGTGGAGGGACTGCTGCGGATCGGCCGCCGGATCGGCCGGCCCACCGTGCTCGTCCCCACCGACGAAGAGGCGGCCGTGCTCATAGCCGAGCACCAGGAGGAGCTCGCGGGCCCGTTTCTCTTTCCGCGCGTCGAGGCCGGGCTGCCGCGCCGCCTCGCCAGCAAGCAGGGGCTGCACGAGCTGTGCGTCGAGCACGGGGTGCCGTCACCGGCTGCGGCCTTCCCCGATGCGTACGCCGAGGTGGAGGCCTTCGCGGCCGAGGCGCGTTTTCCGGTGGTCGCCAAGAACCGGGAGGCGTTCGTACGGCGCAGGCGGCCCGCCGTCGGCGGTACGACGCGCATCGAGGGGCCCGCGCAGCTGCTCGCGCTCGCGCGCGGCTGGGGCGAGCATCCGGGCGTAATCCTTCAGGAATACCTGCCGCGCGAGGAGGCCGAGGACTGGATCGTCCACGCCTATTTCGACGCGGACAGTACGGCGCTGACGATGTTCACCGGGGTGAAGGTGCGGTCGTGGCCGCCGCACGCGGGGATGACGGCGAACGCGTATGTCGTCGACAACCCGGAACTGGCCGGGATCGCCGCCCAGTTCATCAAGCGAGTCGGGTTCAGCGGGATCATCGACCTCGATCTGCGGTTCGACCGGCGCGACGGGCAGTACAAACTGCTCGACTTCAATCCGCGGATGGGCGCGCAGTTCCGGCTCTTCGAGAACGAGGCCGGCGTCGACGTCGTCAGGGCGCAGCATCTGCATCTGACCGGACGCAAGGTCCCGGAGGGGGAGCAGCGGGCCGGTCACCGCTATGTCGTCGAGAACATCGACCTGGCGGCGCTCGTCGCATACCGGCGCAGCGGCTATACGACGCCGCACGCGCCCGTGCGGGCCGGCAGTACGGAGCTGGCGTGGGTCGCGAGGGACGACCTGCTGCCGGCCGTCACGATGCTGGCGCGGTTCGTACGACCGGGTGCCAGGCACCTGTACCAGATGTGGCGTGGTGCCCGTGCGAACCGCCCTGGCAGCCGCGCCGAGTGACACCCTGGGGAGGGGACTTCGCATGATCCGTCCGGTAGCAGTCATCGGGGCCGGGCCTTATGGCCTGTCCACCGCCGCCCATCTGCGGGCGCGCGGCATTCCGGTCCGCGTCTTCGGTTCGCCGATGGTGAGCTGGCGCGAGCGCATGCCCGCCGGAATGCTGCTCAAGTCGACGCCGGCGGCGTCCAACATCGACGCGCCGCAGCCCGGCCACGACCTGATCGACTTCTGTGCGGACACGGGGGAGCGGCGGTACGAGTCCGACTGGGACCTGGTGCCGGTCGAGACCTTCGCGCGGTACGGGCAGTGGTTCGCGGAGAAGCTGCTGCCGGACCTGGAGCAGGTGCGAGTCGTCTCCGTCGACCGTACGCGGGGCGGATTCGACCTGAAGCTCGATTCGGGCGAGCAGTTCACGGCGCGGGCGGTAGTGGTGGCGACGGGCCTGTCCGGCCTCGCCAGGATGCCGCGCGAGCTGGCGGCGGTGCTGCCCGACGGGCCCTCCGCGACGGGCCCCGTCTCGCATGCCGCGCAGCACCGCGACCTGTCCCGCTTCGCGGGCCGCGAGGTGATCGTCGTCGGCGCGGGGCAGTCGGCGCTGGAGAACGCGGTGCTGATGGCGGAGGCGGGTGCGTCGTCGGTACGGATCGTGGCGCGCGGCCGGGGCGCGGTGAGCTTCGGCGACGCCCCCGACCGGCAGTCGCGGCTGCGGCCCGAGACGCCCTTCGGGCGGGCCTGGTCGCTGTACGGGCTGACCTACCACGCGACGCACGTACGCCACCTTCCCGCGCCCGCCCGCCACTATCTGGTCCGCCGGGTGCTCGGCCCGCTCGGCGCGTGGTGGCTGCGTGACCGCTTCACGGCGGGACACGTACAGGTGACGGACGGCCGCCGTATCGTCCGCGCCCGCGTCGAGGACGGCCGCCCGGTCCTGACCCTGAGCGGCGGGCAGGGCGCGCAGCGCGAGCTGTCCGCCGACCATGTGATGGCGGCGACGGGCTACCGCATGGACGTGGCGGCGCTGGACTTCCTGGGCCACGAGCTGCGCACGGCGTTGGCGGTGACGCAGGGGGCTCCGCGGCTCGACGCGGGGTACGGGTCGTCGGTGCCGGGGCTGTACTTCACGGGGCTTCCTTCGGCGGCGTCGTTCGGGCCGGTCATGCGCTTCGTGTGCGGTACGGAGTATGCGTCGCCCCGGGTGGCGCATGCGGTGTCTGTGCGCTGACGGTGTCGATGTGCTGACGGGGGTGGCGCGGAGGGGCCGGGCGCTGCGCGAAGCTTCTCGTACCCCCGGCTGATCACGCCCGGGACAAAGTGCATACTCCCGGTCGTAGTAGCTGACCAAAGACCATACCGGGGCCCTTCGGGCTGTGCCCGAGGCCACGGGAAGGCGCTCACGGTGATCGAAAGCCGACCGGATACGCTGACTTGAGTGAAGACAGCGACACATCGACAATCCGTGTGATCGTCAGCAGACAGGAGTGACCCTCGTGACCGTCGTCGGGCCGTTCGGACTGAGCGTGCGGGACCAGGCTCTTGAGACCGATGTCCAGACCGGACTGGCAGCTGTCGAGGAGGGACTGCTCGACGCCACCAAGAGCGAGGTTCCCTTCATCACGGAGGCCGCGCAGCATCTGGTGCGGGCCGGTGGCAAGCGATTCCGTCCACTCCTCGTCATGCTCGCCTCCCAGTTCGGCGACCCGTACGCACCGGGCATCGTGCCGTCCGCCGTGGTCGTCGAGCTGACGCATCTGGCGACGCTGTACCACGACGACGTGATGGACGAGGCGGATGTACGCCGCGGAGTCGCCAGCGCCAATGCCCGCTGGGGCAACTCGGTCGCGGTCCTCACCGGTGACTTCCTCTTCGCACGCGCGTCGCACATCCTGGCCGACCTCGGGCCCGAGGCCGTACGCATCCAGGCGGAGGCGTTCGAACGTCTCGTCACGGGCCAGATCCTGGAGACGGCGGGCCCGCGCGACGACGAGGACCCCGTCGCTCACTACCTGGACGTCATCGCCGGCAAGACCGGCTCGTTGATCGCCGTGTCGGGGCGCTTCGGCGCGCTGATGTCGGGCGCCGACGAGCGCGTCGTCGACATCCTCACGCAGTACGGCGAGCGGCTCGGCACCGCCTTCCAGCTGGCCGACGACGTACTCGACATCGCGAGCGACAGCCACGAGTCCGGGAAGACGCCCGGCACGGACCTGCGCGAGGGCATTCCCACGCTGCCGGTGCTGATCCTGCGGGCGCAGGCGGCGGAGCACGGGCGGGCGGACGACCTGGAGCTGTGCGAGCTGCTCGACGGGGACCTCGCGGACGACGCCCGGCACGCCGAGGTGCTGAAGCGGCTGCGCGTACACCCGGCCCTTGAGCAGGCGAGGCGCGAGACCATCCGGTACGCCGAGGAGGCGCGGGCCTCGCTGGCGCCGCTGCCGGAGTGCTATGCGAAGGCGGCTCTGGAGGAGCTGTGCGACGCCGTGGTGCACCGCGCGGGATGATGTGACCCACGTCACATCATTGCTTTGAGTCGAGAGTCGGATCCGCTCCGTATTCATGCCCAGAAGCCGACGCAGGGGGTGTTGGCTCCGGAACGGGGAGATTTCCGATCATGGGCGGTATTGCGCAGCGTCGTAAGAGCATCATCATCGGCACCACCGCGGTCGCGGCGGCCGCGGGCATCACGCTCGGAGTCCTGCCGGCCTTCGCCGACGACGGCAGCAGCAAGGGCACTTCCGGACACGGCGGGCACAGCGCCGGGTCCTCCGCAGACGTGGCGGTGCAGAGCGGTGGCTCCGGCAGCAACAGCGGCGCCTCGTTCTTCGCGGCCAGCCTGAACGGTGCCAATGAGGTACCGGTGCAGGGCGGCCCCGCCGTCGGCGACAAGGACGGCGTCGCGCTGGAGTTCGTCAAGCTCAAGGGCAGCACGGTGTCCTTCGCCGTGAAGTGGCGCGGCACCGACAAGCCGACCGCCCTCCACATCCACCAGGGCGGCAAGGGTGTCAACGGCGGCATCAAGGTCGACTTCACCGGGCAGCTCGGCAAGGGCAAGGGGACGGGCAAGGGGCGGACCGCGACCGGTTCGGTCCAGGTCAAGGACACGGCCGTGCTGAACGCCTTCAAGGCCGACCCGACGGGCTTCTACGCCAACCTGCACACGGCCGAATTCCCGGGCGGCGCGGTGCGCGGCCAGTTCCACAAGGTGACCAATGCCTTCAACTTCGACCACGCCCTGAACAACTTCCAGGCCCCGGTGGTCAAGGGCAAGCAGATCTACGAGTGCAAGAAGGGGACCGACGGGAAGCGCTCGTTCCAGCAGCGCGATGTACGGGCCGTGCTGGCCGGACACATCTCCCACTCCTTCGTGAAGCCCAACTCCGGCACACCGCAGTGGGTCGCCCGGGACCACAGCGCAGTCACGGGCTCACTGATCAGCAAGTCCCCGAACGGTGACGGCAACATTCCGGAACTGGACCTCCAGGCAAAGCAGTCGGGCAAGAAGCACGGTCTGTTCGCGCATACCACCGAGATCCTGCGGCTGAACACCGTGGGTGGCGTGGCACCGGCAGGCAGCTGCAAGACCGGCTCCATCGAGGCCGTTCCGTACCAGGCCGACTACGTCTTCATTCAGCGCTGAGGCTGAAACGCGTAAATAGGTGCAAGGGGCAATCGGCGTCTTCCCTCACTCGTGGGGGGAGGCGCCGACGCCGTATGTCATCCCCGAGCAGTAGACGGAGTTGATCCCGGGGTCTGACGCTTCCGGCCTCCCGATTTGGTCAGATTGGGACACCACTCCCCACCAATTCGGGTGAGAATGGCGGCGCGGGGGTGGACGAGTGCAACTGGACGACGGCCGCCAACCACGGAGGTAGCGCACACATGGCACCGAACGACAGGGCACAGACCACCGAGGGGACCAAGGGCTTTGCCGCGAGCCGCCGGAAGGCCGCACGCTACGTCGTCCCCGTCGCGGTGGCGGGGGTGGCCGCGGCGACCATCGGACTCGTCCCGGCGCTCGCAAACTCGGGCGACCCCGATCTGCCGAAGATCACCGCCCAGCAGCTGATCGAGAAGATCGCGGCGTCGGACACGGAGCAGCTCTCCGGCACCGTGAAGATCAACACGGACCTGGGCATCCCGTCGCTGGGCGGCCTCGCCGAAGGGCTGATGCCCAAGGGGGAGGGCGAGGGAAGCGGCGCAGCGGCCGACCCTCAGGCCAAGCTGATGGAACTCGCCTCCGGCACGCACACCCTGCGCGTCGCGGCGGACGGTCCGGACAAGCAGCGGGTGTCGATCCTGGACGACGCGGCGGAGTACAGCCTCATTCACAACGGCGACGACGTGTGGGCGTACGACAGTGCCTCGAACGAGGCGTTCCATAGCAAGGGTTCGGCGGACGCGAAGGGTTCGGGCAAGGGATCCGCCCCCGCAACCCCCAAGGAGCTGGCCGAAGAGGCCCTGAAGGCCGCGGACGAGACCACATCGGTGACCGTCGACGGCACCGCGCAGGTCGCAGGCCGGGATGCGTACCAGCTGCTCATCAAGCCCAAGCAGTCCGGTACGACGATCGGGTCCATCAGGGTCGCGGTCGACGCGGAGAACGGCGTACCGCTCAAGTTCACGCTCTCGCCGAGCAGCGGCGGCAAGGCAGCGATCGACGCGGGCTTCACCAAGGTCGACTTCGCGAAGCCGTCCGCGGACACCTTCGACTTCAGCCCGCCCAAGGGCGCGAAGGTGACCGAGGAGGGCGAGGTCAAGGCCCCGGAGAAGGGCGAGAAGGGTGAGAAAGGGCTGGACGGCTTCGACGGCTTCAAGGGCGGCGAAGAGGACCTGAACAGCTTCGAGGGGCTCAACATCATCGGCGAGGGCTGGACCACGGTCGCCGAGATCTCCTCGCCCGGCGGCTCGGACGTCAAGGCGCCCAAGTCGGGCGATATGCCGCCTGAGGCAGAGCAGTTCATGGACGCGCTGGGCGACAAGGTCTCCGGCAAGTTCGGCTCGGGCACGGTCTTCTCGACCCGCCTCGTGAACGCCCTGATGACGGACGACGGCAAGATGTACGTCGGCGCGGTCACCAAGGACGCGCTGGTGCAGGCCGCCAACGCGGCCAAGTAGGCCCGTATGACCGAGCTGTCCGCCGCAGGCGAGGCCGTGATCGACACCCACGGGCTCACCAAGCGCTTCCGCGGCGGGCAGCTCGCCGTCGACGGACTCGACCTGACCGTCCCCGCCGGCAGCGTCTTCGGCTTCCTCGGCCCCAACGGCAGTGGGAAGACGACCACCATCCGGATGCTGATGGGCCTGATCGAGCCGACGTCCGGTACGGCGACGATGCTCGGCCGGCCGGTGCCGCGCGCCGCCCGCGCCGTGCTTCCGCATGTGGGCGCGCTGATCGAGGGGCCCGCGTTGTACGGGTTCCTGTCCGGCCGCGACAACCTGATCCGTTACGACTCCGCCGACCCGGCGGCCGACCCGCGCACCCGCAGGGCGCGCGTCGCGGCGGCGCTCGACCGGGTGGGTCTTACCGCCGCGGGGAGCAAGAAGGCCAAGGCGTACTCGCTGGGCATGAAGCAGCGGCTCGGGCTCGCGTCCGCGCTGCTCCAGCCGCGCCGGCTGCTGGTGCTCGACGAGCCGACCAACGGCCTGGACCCGCAGGGGATGCGGGAAATCCGTTCGCTGGTACGGGAGTTGGCAGCGGACGGCACGACGGTGTTCCTCTCCTCGCACCTGCTCGACGAGATCGAGCAGGTGTGCACGCATGCGGCGGTGATGGCCCAGGGGCGGCTCGTCGTGCAGGGTCCGGTCGCCGAGCTGGCGGCCGGTGCGCGCGGGCGGCTCGCCGTCAGCACACCGGACACGGGGGACGCCGCGCGCGTACTCAAGGAGCTCGGCGTCGGCGATCTGGCCGTCGCGGAGGACCGGGTAACCGGTGAACTGCCTCTGGGCGAGACCGAACTGGCCGACCTGAACGCCGCGCTCGTACGGGCCGGTGTGCGGGTGAGGTCCTTCGGCGTGGAGCGGGCCTCGCTGGAGGACGCCTTCGTGGCACTGACCGGGGAGGGTTTCGATGTCGCAGGCTGAGAGCGGGGTGCTGCCGGAGGTTCCGCGGGCAGGCAGCCCGCTGTGGACGCTCGGACTCTTCCGGTCCGAACTGACCACCACCTTCCGGCGCTGGCGCACGCTCGCACTGCTCGCCGTACTGGCTGCCGTACCCGTGCTCATCGGCATCGCCGTCAAGATCGAAACGAGCGACGGCTCGGGGATCAGCGGCGGTGGGGGTGCGGGGGAGGGCGGCGTCGCGGGCCCGGCCTTCCTCGCCCAGATCACCAACAACGGTCTCTTCCTGGTCTTCGCCGCCCTCGCCGCGACCCTGCCGGTCTTCCTGCCGATGGCCGTCGGCGTCGTCGCGGGTGACGCGGTCGCGGGCGAGGCGAACGCCGGTACGTTGCGCTATCTGCTCGTCGCCCCGGCCGGACGCAGTCGGCTGCTGCTCGCCAAGTACGCGTCCACGGCGGTGTTCTGCCTGGTCGCGACGCTGGTCGTGGCGGTGTCGGCGCTGGTGACGGGCGCCGTCCTCTTCCCGCTCGGCGAGGTCACGACGATCTCGGGTACGCAGATCAGCTTCGGGGAAGGGCTGGTACGGGCCCTGCTGATCGCGGCTGTCGTGGCCGCGTCACTGATCGGGCTCGCGGCGATCGGCCTGTTCGTGTCGACCCTCACCAACAGCGGGATCGCGGCGATGGCGGCGACGGTCGGGCTGCTGATCACGGTGCAGATCCTCGGCACGATCCCGCAGCTGCACGCGATCCATCCGTATCTCTTCCCGCACTACTGGCTGTCGTTCGCGGACCTGCTGCGCGAGCCGGTGTACTGGGACGAGATCCTGAAGAACCTCGGCCTTCAGGGGCTGTACGCGGCGGTGTTCGGCTCGGCGGCCTGGGCGCGCTTCACGGCGAAGGACATCACGGCCTGAGACGGTCCGGCCCCCGCCGGGGCCGGACCGTACAGGACTGAGCTGGACTGGGCTGAACTGGACTGGGCTGAACTGGGCTTGACCGGGCTGGACTGGACAGCTCTGGGCTGGACTAGAAGGTGAGCTTCCAGCTGTCGATGTAGCCGGTGTCCTGCGCGGCGATGTCCTGGACCTTGAGCTTCCAGACGCCGTTGGCCGCCTCGCTCGACGCGTCCACCGTGTAGGTGGCGATGACGTTGTCGGCCGAGTCGTTGCTGCTGGAGTTCTTCAGCCGGTACGCCGTACCGTCGGGCGCGACCAGGTCGACGACCAGGTCACCCCGCCAGGTGTGCTTGATGTCGACGCCCACCTTGAGGGCTGCCGGGGCATTGCCCGTACGGCCGGAGATGGTGACGGACGAGGTCACCGCGGCGCCGTTGTCCGGCACTGCGACGTCGGCGGTGTTCTCGTAGGCGTCGCCCGGCGGGACCGAGGGCTCGGTGCCCAGGGTCCAGATGGCGTGGGCGGTGGCGTCGCTGTTGCGGTCCAGGGCGGTGTCGTTGATGTTCGCCGTGGTGTCGCAGGAGGAGTGGTAGCAGCGGTCGAAGGCCGTGCCCGCGGTGCCGCCCCACTTCTGCGCCTGGGCGCTCGTCTTCGTACGGCTCGCACCGGTGAAGAGGCCGCCGACGGGTATGCCCACGTTCTTGAAGTTCGCGTGGTCGGAGCGGCCGTCGCCCTCGGTCTCGATCTCGGTCGGGACGCCGAGGCCCGCGTAGTAGTCCTTGAAGGTCTTCTCGATGGCCGGGTCGTCGTCGTAGACGAAGTAGCCCGGGTTCGGCGAGCCGATCATGTCGAAGTTGAGGTATCCGGAGAACTTCGAACGTTCCGTGGTGGGAAGGCTGTTGACGTACGCCTTCGAGCCGACGAGGCCGAGCTCCTCCGCTCCCCACCAGCCGAACCGCAGATGCTTTGTGGGCTTGAGCTGGGCGCGGGAGACGGCGAGCGCGGTCTCCAGGACGGCGGCGGAGCCGGAACCGTTGTCGTTGATGCCGGGGCCCGAGCTGACCGAGTCGAGGTGCGCGCCGGCCATCAGGATCTGGTTCGGGTCGCCGCCCGGCCAGTCGGCGATCAGGTTGTAGCCGGTCGCGCCGCTGGAGGTGAACGTCGTTACGGAGGTGGTGAATCCGGCGGCGTCGAGCTTGGCTTTCACGTAGTCGATGGATGCCTTGTAGCCGGGGCGGCCGTGGGCGCGGTTGCCGCCGTTGGCGGTGGCTATCGACTGGAGCTGGGTGAGGTGCGCCTTGACGTTGGCGAGGGGGATGTCGGGGGCCGCAAGGGCCGTGGTGGAAGCGGCTGTTGTGGCCGCTGTGGCTGACGTGGTTGCTGCTGATGCTGGTAGTGCGGTGGCGGCGGTCAGTGCGGCGACGGCCAGGACGGCGGCTGCCGTGGTGCGTCTGGAGAGCTTCTGCATTGTGGGGGCTCCGGTTCCGTACGGGGACAGACGGAAGATGCGAGACGCCTCGCGACGGCTGTGGCGCGGGGCGTTGGAGCTGATGGTGCAACGTTTGTGCGATGTGCGTGCTGAATGTTCGGCGCGGGATTGACTCTGCGTCAAGAGCGGAAACCGGTCAGCATTGTTCGCTATTCGGATGCCGGGCGGCGGGCCAGGTAGGCGAGGCCGCCGTGGGCTGTGGCCTCCGGATCGGAGTCCAGGAAAAGGGAGTCCCCGTCGAGGGTGAACTCGAAGATCTTCGCTCGCGGCTTCTCGGTGCAGACGATGCGCTGTCGCTCTTCGGCCTTGCCCGAGGAGACGATGAAGTCCAGCGAGCCGTCGCCCGCGCAGGCGGCCTCGATGATCAACGCCTTGTCGGGCTTCATTCCGCTTGAGCTGTTGGAGTCGTTGATTCCGCCCGATGCCGACAGCACGAACTTGCCCTCCCTGTCGAGGGTTTCCCAGTCCGTGAGGGCGGCGGCGGCACGCTGCGCGAGATCCTGCTCGGTCGGCGCCGACGACGCCGAGGGCAGCGCCGACGACGCCGCGGGCCGCGTCGACGGGTCGGCAGACTCGGCCGTGCACATCGCCGCCCCCGCGAGACTGGTGAGCGCTATGAGTGCCGCAGCCGCCGCCCGGCCGGTGGAATTCTTCATGGTGTCCCCCCATGGGTGGCGCTGGTCAGCGCCGGTCCCATGGACCATGCCGTCGGGCGGGCGCGGCGAACCCCGATTTGAGTGAAGTCAGAGCTTCCCGGGGCCGCTGCGCCTACTTGCCGCCTGCTGTCGGTCTGCTGCCCCGCCTATGTCCCGCCTGCTGTCCCGCCTGCTGTCATTGGACGCAGAACTCGTTGCCCTCGGGGTCTGTCATCACCACCCACTCCCCGCCGGGCTCCTTCACGAGGTGGGCCACGACCGCGCCGAGCGCCTCCAGGCGGGCCACTTCGGCCTCCCGCGCGCCCGGGTCGGCGTGCAGGTCGATGTGGAGCCGGTTCTTGACCGTCTTCACCTCCGGTACGCGCTGGAAAAGGATGCGGCGGCCGAGGCCCATACCGGTGTCCTCGTCGTACGGGTCGTCCGGATGCCGGACGGCGATCAGATCGCGCCAGGCGCGGCGGCCGTGGGAATCCACTGCGGCGGCGGGCGGCGCGGCGCCCATGTCGATGACACGCTTGATGAGCGCGCTGTTGTCCTCCAGCTCGTAGCCGAGGGCGGCTGCCCAGAAGTCGGCCTGGGCGTGCGGGTCGTTGGCGTCGACGACGAGTTTCCAGTGCAGGGTCATGCTAACCAGTTATAGTGGTTACGTGATGGAGCTCGCAACGGAAACGCCCGGACTGACCCTTCGTACCCCGGAGGGCCGCCCGTTTCTCTTCGACCCGGGCGCGCTCTGCCTGGAGCTGCTGCCGACCGGCGGGCCCGGCGCGCTCGCCCGGTACGAGGTGCTCCACGAACCCGCCGACCTGGTGCGCTGGGCGGCGGAGAGCCGGCTGCCGGGGGGTCTCGACCTGACGGTGAGCGCCGGCGAGCTGGCGGACGCGCACGCGCTGCGCAACGCGCTCCACCGCCTCGCCGCCGACCGGGCCCACGGCCGCGCCCTGGCCGCCGCGGACCTGGAGGTCGTCAACGCGCGGGCGGGCGGGGAGCCGCTGGCCGCCCGAATAGAGGTGGGTACGGGCTCGGGCGCCGTACGGAGATGGGCGCCCGGCGCGACCGGGGCCCGGCTGCTCTCGACGGTGGCGCGCGACGCGATCGACCTGTTCACCGGTCCGTATGCCCATCGCATACGTGAATGCGGCTCGCACGACTGCTATCTGCTCTTCGTCGACACCTCGCGGCCCGGGCGGCGTCGCTGGTGTGCGATGGAGCGCTGCGGAAACCGTCAGAAGGCGCGCGCGCATCGGGCCCGCCGGAGCGAAACCGAAGGAACTCAACGAAGCGAAGGAGCGACGTGATGGCGCCTACTGGACTCACGCAGGACGCGGGCTGGGAAATCGGGGTCTCCAGGACCCTGCCCCATCCGCCCGCCGCCGTATGGGAATTTATCGCCAGCCCCGAGGGCGTCGCGCTGTGGCTCGGGCCGGGCGCCGAGCTGACCGCCGAGAAGGGGGCGGCGTACCGTACCGCCGACGGCATCACCGGCGAGGTACGCAGTTACCGGCCGGGGGACCGTGTCCGCGTCACCTACGGGAGTACGACCGTCCAGGTCGCGGTCTCCGCAGCGGCGTCCGGGTCGGGGGCCGGGTCGAGTTCCGGGGCCGGCGAGAAGGCCGTACTCCGCTTCCATCAGGAGCGCCTCGCCAACGCCGGGGAGCGTGAGGCGCGGCGCGAGCACTGGCGTGCGGTGATGGACGCGATCGCCGCTGAGCTGGGGGAGGGCTGAGGGCCGGGCGCAGCGCGCCCGTCGGCACGTCAGCCCGTGGGCTCGACCGGAGCCGGAGCCGGAGCCGGCGCGGGAGCCGGAGTGACAGCCACCCCACCTGCAGGCACCTGAGCCCGCACCCGTACCGCCGCCGCCTGCGCCTCGGCCCGCCCCCGCCGGGCCGTCCGCAGCGCATCCCACGTGAGCAGCGCCAGCGCCGCCCAGACCAGCGAGAAGCCCGCCCACCGCTCCGGTGGCATCGCTTCGTGGAAGTACACGACGCCCAGGCCGAACTGGAAGACCGGTGCCAGGTACTGCAACAGCCCCAGCGTCGACAACGGCACCCGTATCGCCGCCGCACCGAAGCACACGAGCGGCGCGGCAGTCACGATGCCGGTCGCGGCGAGCAGCGCCGCATGGCCCGCACCCTCCACGCCGAAGGTGGCCTGCCCGTGCGATCCGATCCAGATCAGGTAGCCCAGCGCAGGCAGGAACTGGATGGCGGTCTCGGCGGCCAGTGACTCCACGCCACCCAGGTTGACCTTCTTCTTGACCAGCCCGTACGCCGCGAACGAGAACGCCAGGACCAGCGAGATCCACGGCGGCTTCCCGTACCCGACGGCCAGCACGAGCACGGCCGCGAAGCCGACACCGACCGCTGCCCACTGGGCGGGGCGCAGTCTTTCCTTCAGCAGCAGGACGCCGATGGCGATGGTGACCAGCGGGTTGATGAAGTAGCCGAGCGAGGCCTCGACGACCTGGCCGTTGTTGACGGCCCAGATGTACAGGCCCCAGTTGACGGTGATGACGGTCGCGGCGATGGCGATGAGCCCCAGCCTGCGGGGCTGCCGTATCAGCTCCTTGACCCAGCCCCAGCGGCGCAGCGCCAGCAGGGCGATGCCGACGACGGCCAGTGACCAGACCATGCGGTGGGCAAGGATCTCCAGGGCTCCGGCGGGCTTGAGCAGCGGCCAGAAGAGCGGGACGAGGCCCCACATTCCGTAGGCACCGATGCCGTACAACAAACCTGTCCGCTGGTCGTTGATCGCCTTCACTGACCCTCCCGTCGCGCACACATCATCGGTCGAAGGTACCGCCGCGACAGTGTGCCTGTCATGTCCGTAGACCGAAACGGTCATGACACGCGGAGTGGGGACGCGGACACACAGAGCGGATAGAACAGAGCGGATGCACAGAGCGGGTGCACAGAGGGGGCGCCCGGTCGGTGAGACCGGGCGCCCCCTCTGAATGTGCTGTATCTGCTGTATCTGCCGTACGTGCGTGTCAGCCGACGACGGTCCAGGTGTCATTGCCCGCGAGCAGCGCAGCCAGGTCGCCCTTGCCGTCTCTCTCGATGGCCTCGTCGAGCTGCTCGGCCATCAGCGTGTCGTAGACCGGCCGGTCGACATTGCGCAGGACCCCGATGGGCGTGTGGTGCAGCGTGTCCGGGTCGGCGAGGCGCGACAGCGCGAACGCCGTCGTGGGCGAGGCCGCGTGCGCGTCGTGGACGAGGATCTGCGACTCGTTCTCGGGCGTGACCGCGACGACCTTCAGGTCACCCGTGGCCGCATCCCTTACGACCCCCTTCGAACCCTCGGCCCCGAAGCGGATCGGCTGCCCGTGCTCCAGCCGGATCACCGCTTCCTCGGCCTGCTGCTGGTCCTTCAGCACCTCGAAGGCGCCGTCGTTGAAGATGTTGCAGTTCTGGTAGATCTCCACCAGCGCCGTGCCGGGGTGGTCGGCAGCCTGCCGCAGCACGCTCGTGAGGTGCTTGCGGTCCGAGTCGACCGTGCGGGCCACAA
Source organism: Streptomyces sp. ISL-98 (assembly GCF_018614055.1). Classification (GTDB taxonomy): domain Bacteria; phylum Actinomycetota; class Actinomycetes; order Streptomycetales; family Streptomycetaceae; genus Streptomyces; species Streptomyces spiramyceticus. Next base: position 80,241 of record NZ_JAGGPB010000014.1, on the reverse strand, counting down.
AGCTGGCCTCCGCGCCGATCGCCAGCGACACCGGGTTGAAGGGCGCGTCGAGCGAGCCCATCGGTGTCGACTTGGTGATCTTGCCGACCTCGGAGGTCGGGCTGTACTGGCCCTTGGTCAGCCCGTAGATCCGGTTGTTGAAGAGCAGGATCTTCAGGTTCACATTGCGCCGCAGCGCGTGAATCAGGTGGTTTCCGCCGATGGACAGCGCGTCGCCGTCACCGGTCACCACCCATACGCTCAAGTCGCGCCGCGAGGAGGCGAGTCCGGTCGCGATCGCGGGCGCGCGGCCGTGGATGGAGTGCATTCCGTACGTGTTCATGTAGTACGGGAAGCGGGACGAGCAGCCGATTCCGGAGACGAAGACGATGTTTTCCTTCGCCAGCCCGAGCTCGGGCATGAAGCCCTGCACGGCGGCGAGGACTGCGTAGTCACCGCAGCCGGGGCACCAGCGCACTTCCTGATCGGACTTGAAGTCCTTCATGGACTGCTTGGCCTCGGCCTTGGGCACCAGCGAGAGCGCCTCGTTCGCCTTAGGCATCGTTGGCCTCCTTGAGAGCCGTGGCGAGCTGCTCGGCCTTGAACGGCATTCCGTTGACCTGGTTGTACGAGTGGACGTCGACCAGATATCTGGCTCTGAGCAGAGTGGCCAGCTGTCCGAGGTTCATCTCGGGCACGACCACCTTCTCGTAACGCCCCAGAACGTCACCGAGATTCCGGGGGAACGGGTTGAGGTTGCGCATATGAGCCTGCGCGATGGGAATCCCGGCGCGGCGCAGCCGGCGTACGGCGGCCGTGATAGGCCCGTACGTCGAGCCCCAGCCCAGCACCAGGGTCTTGGCACCGTCCCGGTCGTCGACCTCCAGGTCCGGGACCTCGATGCCGCCGACCTTGGACTGGCGCAGGCGGACCATGAGGTCGTGGTTGGCCGGGTCGTAGGAGATGTTGCCCGTGCCGTCCTGCTTCTCGATTCCGCCGATACGGTGCTCAAGTCCTGGCGTACCGGGCACGGCCCACGGACGGGCGAGGGTCTGCGGGTCGCGCTTGTACGGCCAGAAGACCTCGGTGCCGTCGGCCAGCTCGTGGTTGGGCCCGGTCGCGAACTGCACGCGCAGGTCGGGGAGTTCGTCGATCTCCGGGATCCGCCACGGCTCGCTGCCGTTGGCCAGGTAGCCGTCGCTGAGCAGGAACACGGGCGTGCGATAGGTGAGCGCGATCCGCGCCGCGTCCAGGGCCGCGTCGAAGCAGTCCGCCGGGGTCTTCGGCGCCACGATCGGCACCGGGGCCTCGCCGTTCCTGCCGTACATCGCCTGGAGCAGGTCGGCCTGCTCGGTCTTGGTCGGCAGACCCGTCGAAGGGCCGCCGCGCTGGATGGCGACCACGAGCAGCGGAAGCTCCAGCGACACCGCGAGACCGATGGTCTCCGACTTCAGCGCCACGCCGGGCCCCGAGGTGGTGGTGACGGCGAGCTGGCCGCCGAACGCCGCGCCGAGCGCCGCGCCGATGGCCGCGATCTCGTCCTCCGCCTGGAAGGTCCGCACACCGAAGTTCTTGTGCTTGGACAGCTCGTGGAGGATGTCGGAGGCCGGGGTGATCGGGTACGAGCCCAGGTACAGCGGCAGGTCCGCCTGCTTACTGGCGGCGATCAGCCCGTACGACAGGGCCAGGTTCCCGGAGATGTTGCGGTACGTCCCGGTGGGGAATGCCTCGGTCGCCGGGGCGACCTCGTAGGAGACCGCGAAGTCCTCGGTGGTCTCGCCGAAGTTCCAGCCGGCCCTGAAAGCCGCCACATTCGCCTCGGCGATCTGGGGCTTCTTGGCGAACTTGGTCCGCAGGAACTTCTCGGTGCCCTCGGTCGGCCGGTGGTACATCCACGACAGCAGACCGAGCGCGAACATGTTCTTGCTGCGCTCGGCCTCCTTGCGGGAGAGCCCGAAGTCCTTGAGCGCCTCGATCGTCATCGTGGTGAGCGGCACCGGATGGACGTTGTACGCCTCCAGGGAGCCGTCCTCCAGTGGAGACGAGTCGTACCCGACCTTGGCCATCGGGCGCTTCGTGAATTCATCTGTATTGACGATGATCTCGGCGCCGCGCGGCACATCCCCGATGTTCGCCTTCAGCGCGGCCGGGTTCATGGCCACCAGGACGTTGGGTGCGTCGCCCGGTGTAAGGATGTCGTGGTCGGCGAAATGCAACTGGAAGCTCGATACGCCGGGCAGCGTGCCGGCGGGTGCCCGGATCTCGGCCGGGAAGTTCGGCAGGGTCGACAGATCGTTTCCGAAAGTCGCCGTTTCCGAAGTGAAGCGGTCGCCCGTGAGCTGCATCCCGTCACCGGAGTCACCCGCGAAACGAATGATCACCCGGTCCAGGCGGCGGATCTCTTTCCCGGAAGAACTCCGCACGCCGCGCTGCTCCCCGACGACGGCCTCATCGGCTCCGTCGACACCATCGGCTTCGTTGGCCTGCTCGGCCGGGCTACTGACCTGGCTGGTCACTGAACTGGACCTCCCTCGAGGCGGCTGTTCAGGAGTCGCCGGCCCACCGGCGGCCCCATGGCCCACCCTACGTCGGTAAGGGTGGCCTTCCCTGGACCGATCACATAGTGGTCCTGTATATGAGACGCCATGCTGTCCTGATTTGCCATGGTTCCATCGCCCCCCGGCGCTCTCTTCGAAGACGCTCCGTACTCGTCCGTTGGTTCTAGGACCGCTCTCAGGAATTCAGGTAGGTCAGTACTGCCAGGACCCGCCGGTGATCCCCTTCGCTCGGCGAGAGTCCCAGTTTCAGGAAGATATTGCTGACGTGCTTCTCGACCGCACCGTCACTCACCACCAGCTGTTTCGCGACCGCCGAATTCGTCCGGCCCTCGGCCATAAGACCGAGGACCTCCCGCTCGCGAGGCGTCAGTCCGGCGAGGACGTCCTGCTTGCGGCTGCGGCCCAGCAACTGCGCCACGACTTCCGGGTCGAGCGCAGTGCCGCCCTGGGCCACCCGGACCACGGCGTCCACGAATTCCCTGACTTCGGCGACCCGGTCCTTGAGCAGATATCCCACTCCGCGGCTCGACCCGGCCAGCAGCTCGGTGGCGTACTGCTCCTCGACGTACTGCGACAGCACCAGCACCCCGATTCCGGGATGGTCCTTGCGCAGCCGGACCGCCGCCCGTACGCCCTCGTCGGTGTGGGTCGGCGGCATCCGCACGTCGGCGACCACCACATCCGGCAGCATGCCTTGCTCTGCCAGGTCCCCCACCGTCTTGATCAGCGCTTCCCCGTCCCCGACACCAGCGACGACATCGTGCCCGCGGTCGGTCAGCAGCCGGGTCAGGCCCTCCCGAAGCAGCACTGAATCCTCGGCGATGACGACCCGCACCCTGTCCTCCACGACGCTGTATCCCCCATGCAAATCGATCGCTCCCCGTTCAACGGCCCCAGCATTCCAGCATCCGGACGCGTGCGTACCCAGGTGATGGGAAGAGTGGCGTACGACTCGGGGGAAGGGGTGGGGCGTTGCGGGGGCGGCGGGCGCGGGGGGCAGGCGAGGGGCGGGGGTCAGCCGCGCCAGGGCAGCTCCGCCGTGACGGTGGTCGGCCCGCCCACCGGCGAGTCGACCACCAGGATCCCGTCGACCGCGTCCAGCCGTTCCGCGAGCCCGGCCAGACCCGAACCGGACTGCGTGTCGGCGCCGCCCTTCCCGTTGTCGCTCACCTGGAGCATCAGCCGGTCCGCCGTGTGCCACACATCGATCGTGGCCCGGGACGCCCGTGCGTGCTTGCTGACGTTCTGCAGGAGTTCGGAGACCGTGAAGTACGCGATGCCCTCGATGGCCGGGGCTGGCCGCGACGGCAGATCCACCTCGACCTGCACCGGCACCGTGCACCGGGAGGCGACCGCGGACAGCGCCGCATCCAGACCGCGGTCAGTCAGGACGGCCGGGTGGATGCCACGGGCCAGGTCGCGCAGCTCCTGCAGAGCCACCTTCACCTCGCCGTGCGCCTCGCTCACCATGCGCGCCGCGGCTTCCGGATCCTCCGTCAGCTTCTCCTTCGCCAGGCCCAGGTCCATGGCGAGGGCGACGAGCCTGGCCTGCGCACCGTCGTGCAGATCGCGCTCGATGCGCCGCAGGTCCGCGGCGGCGGTGTCGACGACGACGCCCCGGTCCGACTCCAGTTCGGAGACGCGGGTGGCCAGCTTGGATGGGCCGAGCAGCCCGGCCACCATCAGAGCGTCCACGGTTGTCAGGGCCCGTATGACCCACGGCGACACGAGAGTGACGAGCAGGCCGAACGCACTGGTCGCCGCCAGCTCGACGGGACTGTCGAGGTAGAGGTTGTGCGTGCTGTCGCCGTACAGCTGGAGACCGTCCATCCCCGCGTAGACCGGGAAAACCCACTGCCACAGCGGGTACGTGAGCATGCCCCAGCCGAACGTCCAGAGGGTCACCGCGAGGGTGAAGGCGAAAATCCCCCAGGGCAGATGCAGCACGGCGTACAGCAGATGACGCCAGGACGCCCCGTTGTTGAGCATCGCGCCCATCCACGACATCGCGCCGCCACCGGGCTTGGGCCGCACGGGCGCGGGAGCCGCGACGTCGACCTTGAGCAGCGCCCGGGCGCGGGCCCGCTCCATCGCCCCGAAACCGCGGCAGCCCGCCAGGCCTGCCGCCAGGACCGGTACGCCGAGGAAGGTGATCAGCAGTGCCATGCCGATCGACGACATGGTGATCGCGAAGGTGAAGAGCACGATGCTGATCGGCAGACTGAGCATCAGGTAACCGAACTCGCGCCACGTACGAGCCTCGACCGGCGCGCGCAGCGCCGGGGGCAGGAAGTGCCTCCTCGGGGAGCTGCCCTCGGGCTCCCACTGGTCCCGCGTCTGCGGTGCGTACTCCGTGGCCATCGCTGCCGTCCGTTTCTGCTCTGGTGCTGCTGATTGGTTGCGTATCTCAAGAATGTTGGGACGGGCAGGCCGGGACCATGAGGCCGGTCACCGTTTCTGACCGGGGGTTTTCCCCACCCCCGCACGGTGCTTCGCACCACCGCCGGGCCGCTTGTCCCGGTCGCGCCACGGCAGTTCGGCCGTCACCGTCGTCCCCGCGCCGGCGGGGGAGTCGAGGACGAACAGCCCGTCGACCGCGCCGAGCCGGTCGGCCAGACCGGACATGCCCGTGCCGCCGTCCAGCCGTGCCCCGCCCCGCCCGTCGTCCTGGACCTGTATCAGCAGCCTGTCCCCGGACCGCCACACGTCGACGGAAGCGGAGCGCGCCCCGCTGTGCTTGCTGACGTTCTGCAGGAGCTCGGAGACCGTGAAGTACGCGATGCCCTCGATCGCCTCCGCCGGGCGGGCCGCCAGATCGACCGTGACCCTCACCGGGGCAGTGCAGCGCGACGCGATGGACGACAGCGCCGCGTCAAGGCCGCGGTCGGTCAGCACGGCGGGGTGAATGCCGCGCGCCAGATCACGCAGTTCCTGCAGGGCCAGCTTCACCTCGCCGTGCGCTTCGTCGACCATCGCCGCCGCCGCGACCGGGTCCTTGAAATCGCCGGTCAGTTTCTCCTTCGCCATGCCGAGCCCCATCGCGAGGGCGACGAGCCTGGCCTGCGCACCGTCGTGCAGATCGCGCTCGATGCGACGCAGGTCCGCGGCGGCGGTGTCGACGACCACGCCACGGTCCGACTCCAGCTCGGCGATCCGGCGCTCCAGCTCGTCGGACGGACAGAGCAGCCCACGCACCATCGCCCGGTCGGCGTTGGCCATCGCTCGCGCGAGATACGGCAGCACCGGCCACAGCACGAGCAGGCCGACCAGCGTGACCGCGAAGGTCAGGACGCCCCAGGGCAGCCGGATGAACGCGTACAACGCTGTCCGCCAGCCCACCGGATCCTTCAGGCCCGCCCACAACCAGGCGAAGAAGCCGCCCGCGCCGGGCCGCCGCTGCCCGGCATGGGCGTGCGCGGGGCTCGGCTCGTCGACGTACACACCGAGGAAGGTCCGTGCACGCGCCCGCTCGATCCTGCCGAGCTGCCTGGCCCCCAGCAGCCCCACGGCCAGCAGCGGAAGGCCGATCACCGTGACCGACAGCCCGCCGCCCAGGAGCAGGACCACCACGGTGAACACAAAACCGAACAGCGCCATCGGCAGATTCAGGAGGAGATGCGCGACCTCCTTCCAGGTGTGCCGGCCGTACGGAGCGCGCACGGGCGGCGGCCGGTCGGAGGCGTCGGATGCGTCGGACGGGCCGGACGGGTCGGACAGATCGGGCGGGAGGTCGCTGGCAATGGCGGTCATGGTGCCAAGCCTGCCGGGCCCGGACTGCGCATGCCATGGGGTAGCTACGGTGTCAGGAGGTAGGGATAACCCCACCCTCAGTGCTACGCGGCTGCTTACCGAGTCTTTACCAGGGCCTACACTCGCGTGCGTACAGATCGTCGAACAGGGCGCAACGAGGTCAGGGAGCGAGGGGCGGACGTGCCGGAACGGACTGTTCTCGCGGCCGAGTACTTCCAGAGTTACTCGGTCGTCGGGCTGCTCGCGCTCATCGGTGTGCTCTTTGTCGCCGTGGCCTTCGGGGCCGGGCGGCTGCTGCGGCCGGTGATGCCGACGCCGGAGAAAATGCTGACGTACGAGTGCGGAGTGGACCCAGTAGGAGAAGGCTGGGCTCATACACAGGTCCGCTACTACGTCTATGCGTTTCTGTACGTGATCTTCGCCGTGGACTCGATCTTCCTGTTCCCGTGGGCGACCGTCTTCGCCGCGGCCGGATACGGCGCGACGACGCTGGTCGAGATGTTCATTTTCCTCGGCTTCCTGGCCGTGGGACTGCTGTACGCATGGAAGAAGGGCGTCCTCGAATGGACGTGACCCCTGTCGACCTCCCCCTGCCGACGCTCCCCGAGCCGAAGCGTCTGGGAGCTCTCGCCCGCCTCGCACCAGAACCCATGAAGGTGGTCCTCAACTGGGGCCGCCGCTACAGCCTGTGGGTCTTCAACTTCGGCCTCGCCTGTTGCGCGATCGAGTTCATCGCGGCGTCCATGGCGCGGCACGACTTCATCCGGCTCGGCGTGATCCCCTTCGCGCCCGGCCCGCGCCAGGCCGACCTGATGGTCGTCTCGGGCACGGTGACGGACAAGATGGCCCCGGCCGTGAAGCGTCTGTACGAGCAGATGCCCGAGCCCAAGTACGTCATCTCCTTCGGCGCCTGCTCGAACTGCGGCGGCCCGTACTGGGACTCGTACTCCGTGACGAAGGGCGTCGACCAGATCATCCCGGTCGACGTGTACGTACCGGGCTGCCCGCCCCGCCCCGAGGCACTGCTCCAGGGCATCCTCAAGCTCCAGGAGAAGATCGCCCGCGAGTCGCTGAGCGAGCGCTACGGCCACGCACGGCCGTCCGCCGCGGCGCTGCAGAGCGGCCTCGTCGCCCCGCCGCCGGTTCCGGGGGAGGGCCCGAAGTGACCAACAGCGACACCGGCACGGACACCACCGCGTACACCACGGCGTACGACAGCCTCCCGGACGCCGCCTCCGAGATCTTCGGCGAGGAGGCGACCGCCGAGCGCAGCTACGACCTGCTCACCGTCGACGTCCCGGTCGGCTCGTGGATCGCCGCCCTGGAGATCGCGCGGGACAAGCTGGCCTGCACCTACTTCGACTGGCTGAGCGCGGTCGACGAGCCCGGCACAGGCTTCAGGGTCTGTGCGCACGTCGTAGCTCTCGAAGGCCGTACGGTCCGCCGCCTTCTGGTCCGTACGACTGTCCCGCACGCCGCGCCTGCCCTGCCCACCGCCGTGGAGATCTACGCCGGCGCGGCATGGCACGAGCGCGAGACGCACGAGATGTTCGGCATCGACTTCACGGACCACCCGCACCTGGTTCCCCTTCTCCTCCCCGAGGGCTTCGAAGGCCACCCGCTGCGCAAGGACTTCGTCCTCGCGGCACGGGTCGCCAAGGCGTGGCCGGGGGCGAAGGAGCCGGGGGAGTCGGACCACGGTGGACCGAAGCGCCGCCAGATGCTGCCGCCGGGCGTGCCCGACCCGAACGAGTGGGGCCCCCAGAAGGGCCAGCTCCCCCCTGCCCCGGCCCGCCCGGCGCGAACCCCACGTGCCGCAGGCGCCGCAGCCGACCGCCCGCCTCGCCGCGCGCGCAGCGTGACGGAGGGCTCGACCAGCCAGGCGCAGGCCACCGACACGCCGCCCGTAACCGAGGCCGCTGCTCCCGCCGCTGCGGAGGGCGCTGCGGAGGGCACCGCTCCGCCCGCCACCGAGAGCGCTGCTCCCGCGACGCCTCCGGTACGCCGCACGCGCACCGCGTCCGAAGGCTCGGCGAGTCAGGCGCCGGCGCCCCCGGCGCAGCCTGCCGCACAGCCGGAGGCCGAGACGCCCCCGGCCGACGACTCCGCGCCGCGCCCCGCGCGCAGCGCTGACGCGCCCTGGCACCACCCGCGCCCCGCGTTCGAGGACGGCAACGGAGACGGTGGCGGCGACGGCAGCGGCGAGGGCGACGAAGACACCACCACCGACCGAGGGAGCGACGCGTGAACGACGTACTCGATGTCGCCCTCCGGCTGGTCATCGTCTTCTCCGTGTTCATGGTCCTGCCGCTCGTCGTGGGGCAGACCGAGCACAAGGTGATGGCCCACATGCAGGGCCGTCTCGGTCCCATGTACGCGGGCGGCTTCCACGGCTGGGCGCAGCTCGTCGCCGACGGCGTGAAGTTCGCGCAGAAGGAAGACATCGTCCCGGCCAACGCCGACCGCCGTATCTTCCAGCTCGCCCCCGCCGTCGCGCTCCTGCCGTACCTCCTCGTGATCGTCGCGATTCCGATCGGCCCGAGCGAGGGCGCGGTCGGTCAGGTCGTCGACGCGGGCATCTTCTTCGTGCTCGCCGTCATGGGCGTCGGCGTGCTCGGCTCGCTCATGGCGGGCTGGGCATCGGCCAACAAGTTCTCCCTCCTCGGCGGCCTCCGTACCGCCGCCCAGCTCCTCGCGTACGAACTGCCGATGCTGCTCGCCGCCGCCTCAGTGGCGATGGCGGCCGGCACCGTCTCACTCCCCGGCATCCTGAACGCCTTCGAGTGGTGGTGGCTGCCCTGGCAGATCGTCGGCGCGATCGTCTTCTTCGTCGCCGGCCTCGCCGAGCTGCAGCGCCCGCCGTTCGACATGCCGGTCGCCGACTCGGAGATCATCTTCGGTGCGTACACCGAGTACACCGGCCTGCGTTTCGCTCTCTTCCTCCTCGCCGAGTACGCCGGAATCGTCGTCCTCTGCGGCCTGACCACCGTCCTCTTCCTCGGCGGCTGGCACGGCCCCTGGGGCGCCGACGGCCTTGGATGGGTCTGGACACTCCTCAAGGCCGCGATCCTCGCTTTCGGCATCATCTGGCTGCGCGTGACCTACCCGCGGCTGCGCGAGGACCAGCTCCAGAAGCTCGCCTGGACCGTGCTCATCCCCCTCGCTCTCGCGCAGATCGCGCTCACCGGAATCGTGAAGGTGGCGATCCAGTAATGGCTCCGATCCCAGGGTCAGGTCTCGCCAAGGGCCTGGCCGTCACGCTTCGCACGATGACGAAGAAGACTGTCACCGCGCAGTACCCGGACGTCCAGCCCGAACTCCCGCCGCGCTCGCGCGGCGTGATCGGCCTGTTCGAGGAGAACTGCACGGTCTGCATGCTCTGCGCGCGCGAATGCCCCGACTGGTGCATCTACATCGACTCCCACAAGGAGACGGTCCCGGCCGCGACGCCCGGCGGCCGCGAGCGCAGCCGCAACGTCCTCGACCGTTTCGCCATCGACTTCTCGCTCTGCATGTACTGCGGTATCTGCATCGAGGTATGTCCTTTCGACGCGCTCTTCTGGTCCCCGGAATTCGAGTACGCCGAGACCGACATCCACGAGCTCACCCATGAGCGGGACAAGCTCCGCGAGTGGATGTGGACGGTGCCCGCGCCGCCCGCGCTGGACCCGGGCGCGGAGGAGCCGAAGGAGATCGCGGCGGCGCGCAAGGCTGCCGACAAGCTCGCGGCCGCGCAGGAGCAGGCCGCCCAGGAGCAGGCCGCCGCGCAGCAGGCCGAGCAGCAGGGCGAGGGGTCCGCCGAATGAACCACCTCGCAGCCGCCGCAACGGCCGAGCACGGCTTCCTCTCCCCGACCGGCGTCGAAATCGCCTTCCTCCTGGTCGGCATCGCCACCCTCGGCGCTGCCGTCATCACGGTCACGACCAAGCAGCTTGTGCACGCCGCCCTCTGGCTCGTCGTGGCGCTCGGCGGCCTGGCCGTCGAATACCTCCTGCTCACAGCCGAGTTCGTCGCCTGGGTACAGGTCCTGATCTACGTCGGTTCCGTGGTCGTCCTCCTTCTCTTCGGGCTGATGCTCACCAAGGCCCCCATCGGGCGCTCACCGGACGCCGATTCAGGCAACAGCTGGGCCGCTCTCACGGTGGCCGTTGCCGCAGCAGCCGCACTCGTGTGGGTGGTTGTGGACGCGTTCCGTACGACCTGGATCGATCTCGACGGCCCCACCCAGGGCTCCACCAAGGTGACCGGCGAGATCCTTTTCCAGCACTGGGTCCTGCCCTTCGAGGCACTCTCGGTCCTGCTGCTGGCCGCCCTCGTCGGCGCGATCGTCCTTTCCCGCAAGGACCCCAAGGACCCCAAAGCCACCAAGGGCCACAAGGCCGCCAAGGCACCCAACGACGCCACCACTTCCGAGGAGGGGACGCGCTGATGCACCTCGCCTATCCCGCCGTGCTCTCCGCCCTCCTCTTCTCCACCGGTCTGTACGGAGTACTCGCGCGCCGCAACGCGATCCTGGTCCTGATGTCCGTCGAGCTGATGCTCAACGCCGTCAACCTCAACCTGGTCGCCTTCGACGTCTGGCTCCGCGACACCCTCCACGCCGGCCAGGCACTCACCCTCTTCACCATCGCCATCGCCGCGGCCGAGATCGGCATCGGCCTGGCGATCGTCCTGATGGTCTACCGCAACCGCGGAACCTCGGACATCGACAAGCTCCGCGACACCGCCGAGAGCCCGGCCGACGACGAAGCTTCCGCCATGGCACAGAAGGCCGAACAGAAGGCTGAGGCCGCCGCGTGACGACCACGACCCTCGCCGTCCTCGTTCCCCTCCTTCCTTTCCTCGGTGCCGCGGCCGGGCTGCTGCTCGGCCGCACCGCCCCCGGTTTCGTCCGGCCCCTTGCCGTACTGCCGACCATGGCCGCCGCTGTGCTGGCCGCGCTCGTCGCCGCACGCCAGGGCGGCGGCCTGGCGATCGACGCATCGACCCAGCTCACCCCGACCGGCTCGGTCCCCATCGACCTCGCCCTGCACCTCGACGGCTTCGCGGTCCTCGTCGCCGTCCTGGTCGGCGTCGTCGCGACCTGCGTGCAGATCTACTCGACGGGCTACCTGCGCGACGACCCGCGCTACCCCTCGTACGCGGCCCTCATCTCTCTCTTCACCTCCGCGATGCTGCTCGTCGTCTACTCCGGCGACCTGATGGTGCTGCTGGTCGGCTGGGAAATCATGGGCATCTGCTCGTACTTCCTGGTCGGCCACTACTGGGAGACGCCCGAAGCCCGCGCCGCTTCCCTCAAGGCCTTCCTGGTCACCAAGCTCGGCGACGTCCCCTTCCTGTTCGGTCTGTTCGCGCTCGCCGCCGACGCCGACACGTTCCGGATCAACGGCATCCTGGGCGCCGTCGCGAGCGGCGGAATCGACCACCCCACGCTGATCGCCCTGCTGCTCCTCGCCGGAGTGGCGGGCAAGTCGGCGCAGTTCCCGCTTCACACCTGGCTGCCCGACGCGATGGCGGGCCCCACGCCCGTCTCCGCGCTGATCCACGCGGCGACGATGGTCGCCGCGGGTGTGTACTTCGTCGCCCGCCTCCTTCCGGTCTTCGCCGCCTCCGCCGCGGCCCTGACCGTCCTCGCCGTGATGGCCGCGGTCACCATGGTCGGCTCAGCACTCGCCGCCCTCGCCCAGGACGACATCAAGCGCGTCCTCGCCTACTCGACGATCGGTCAGCTCGGCTACATGACCGGCGCCCTGGCCGTCGGTGACCGTGGCGCCGCCGTCTTCCACCTCCTGTCCCACGGCGCCTTCAAGGCGCTGCTCTTCCTCGGCGCCGGCGTGATAATCCACGCAGCCGGCACCAACTCCCTCGCCGCCATGTCCCGCATGAGCGGCCTGCCCAAGCGCATCCCCGACGCGTACTGGACGATGACGATCGCCCTGTTCGCACTCGCCGCGATCCCGCCCTTCGCCGGCTTCTTCTCCAAGGAAGCCGTCCTCGTCGCCGCCGAACACGCTTCCCTCGGCGACACCCAGGGAGTCCCCTCCGGTGCCGGCTGGACCGTGCTCGTCGCGGGCCTGCTCACCGCCGTCCTCACCGCCGCGTACGCCATCCGCCTCTGGCTGCTGGCCTTCCGCGGCCGGGGCGCGGTGGCCCCTGACCACGGCAAGCAGCCCATCGCCATGAACGGCGTGCTGTGGCTCCTCGCCATCCCCTCGCTCGGCCTGGGCCTCACCGCCGGCTACCTCGCCGACTGGTTCGACGGCGACTCACTCACCCCGACCGTCACCACCGCGGTGCTCGGCACGGGTGTCGCCCTCGTCGGCGGACTGGTCACCTACGGCGCCTGGCGGCACACGACAGCGCTCGCCGCCCGCTCCCAGGTCGACGGGATCGTCGCGCACCCCGACGCCGAGGCCGGACAGGTCGAGGCGGAGGCCCTCACCATGCCGCACCCGGCCTACGATCCGGCCGACCCCGGCCGGCTCCTCCTCGGCCCACTCCACCGCCACGCGGCCGCCGGCTTCCACCTCGACGCCGTCTACAACACCCTCTTCGTACGGCCCGTACTGGCGGCCGCCGAACTGGTCCGCTTCCTGGACCGCGAGGTCATCGAGACGTATGTACGAGGTGCGGGCACAGCCCCGCGCCTGCTCGGCACGGTCGTCCGCCGAGCCCAGACCGGCAATGTGCAGACCTACCTCAGCGCGCTGCTCGCCGGTTCCGTCGTCCTGGCGATCGCCGCCGTCATCGTCGCCGCCGTCGGAGCGTGAGCCGTGATCGATATCAGCCCGTCCGTGATGCAGTTCCTTCTGGCGTTCGTCGTCGTCGGCCCGCTCATCGGCGCCGCAGCGGCTCTCCTCCCGGCCCCGCCCGGCCTGAAGGGCAAGAGCCCCGACCAGGCCGTGCTCCGCCACGGCGTGACCGTGACCGGCGCGATCCTCGCCGCAGCCATCGCCCTCGCCCTCGGCTTCGACCTTCCCCAAGCTCTCGACTCCGCTCGAGCAGGGGAGACCCCAACCAACCCGTCGAAGATGCAGGCCACGACCGACATCAGCTGGATCCCGGCGCTCGACGTCAGGATCCAGCTCGGCATCGACGGCATCTCGCTCCCCCTCCTCGTCATGACCGCGCTGCTGACCTTCCTCTGCGCGCTCTACAGCTACTTCAAGATGCCCGCGGGCCCGTCCCCGAAGGCATTCGTCGCACTGCTGCTCGTCCTCGAGTCCGGCATGCTCGCGACCTTCGCCGTCCTCGATCTCCTGCTGTTCTTCCTGGCGTTCGAGATGGTGCTCATCCCGATGTACTTCCTGATCGCCCGCTGGGGCGGTGACCAACGCCAGTCGTCCGCCTGGAAGTTCATCCTCTACACGCTGCTCGGCTCCGTCGTCATGCTGCTCGGTCTCCTCCTCATCGGACTGAATTCGGGCACATTCGACATGGTGGCACTCGCCACTGACAACGGCCGTGGGCTGACAACATCCGTGCAGGTCATCGCCGTTCTGGCGATCGGTCTCGGTCTCGCGGTGAAGACTCCGATGTGGCCGCTGCACAGCTGGCTGCCGGACGCCCACACCGCCGCACCCACCGTCGGCTCTGTCCTCCTCGCGGGCGTCCTGCTGAAGATGGGTACGTACGGATTCGTCCGCCTCGTGCTCCCCATCGCACCCGATGGGATGCGTACCTTCGCGCCGTACCTCGCCGCCTTCGCGGTCGCCGGCATCATCTACGGATCCCTGGCCTGCCTCGCTCTCACCCGCAAAGGCGCCAAGGGCGACCTCAAGCGCCTGATCGCGTACTCCTCCGTCGGCCACATGGGCTTCGTACTCCTCGGCATCGCGTCCATGACACCCACCGGCATCAACGGCGCCCTCTTCGCCAACATCGGCCACGGACTCATCACCGGCCTGCTCTTCTTCCTGGTCGGAGCCCTCAAGGACCGCTACGGCACCGCCGACCTCGACACCCTGGCCGGCGCCACCGGCGCAGCGCTCTACGGCCGCGCCCCCCGCCTCGGCGGCCTGCTGGCCTTCGCCGCGGTCGCCTCACTCGGGCTTCCCGGCCTCGCCGGATTCTGGGGCGAGATGCTCACGATGTTCGGCGCCTTCGACCCCGCCGAAGGCCTCAGCCGCCCCGCCTTCCTCACCTTCATGGCGATCGCCGGCATCGGCACGCTGCTCACCGCCGCATACCTGCTCGTGGTCGTACGCCGCGTCTGCATGGGCGTGCCGCAGGAATCGCCCGAGCCGATCGCCGACGTCCAGGGCTACGAATTCGCCGCCTGGACTCCTCTCGTCGCCCTCACTGTCCTCGCCGGACTCTGGCCCGCGGTCCTCCTCGGCCTCACCGACCCGGCCGTGCAGCAGCTCCTCGCAGGAGGCAAGTCGTGACCGTGGCCGCCGAAAGCGCCGCCAACCTCGTCCAGTCCGTCGACTGGCTGGCGATCGCCCCGCCTACGATCACCGCGTCCGTCGGCCTGATCGTCCTGGTCGCCGACCTCTTCGTACCGGAGAGCAGGAAGCAGCTCCTCGGGTGGCTCTCGATCGCCGGTCTCGCCGCCGCTCTCGTCACCCTCCTGCCGCTGCTCGACGGCGACCGTTCCACCTTCTGCCTGACCTCCGACGCCGACGTCTGCAGCTACACCGCCGACCACTTCGCCCTGGTCATCCAGTTCCTGGTGCTCGGCGGCGCGCTGCTCACGGCCCTGCTCTCGATGACGGAGACGAAGGAGAGGCTCCCTGCGGGCGAGTTCTGGTTCCTCCTGATGTCATCGGCGGCGGGCGCGGCCCTGCTCCCTGCCTCGCGCGACCTGGCCACCCTTGTGGTCGCCCTCGAAGTCGCGTCGCTGCCCGCCTTCGCCCTGGTCGGCATGAGGCGCGGCGACCGCCTCTCTTCCGAAGCGGCCCTGAAGTTCTTCCTGTCCTCCGTGGCAGCGACCGCCGTGATGCTGCTCGGCGTCAGCTTTGTGTATGCGACAACCGGCACCCTGCACCTCACCGAAGTTGCCGCGAACCTGGACGACGTACCAGGACAGCTGGACACGCTTGCAAAGGCGGGGGTCGCCCTGACCCTGGTCGGCTTCGCCTTCAAAACGGCCGCTGTGCCGTTCCATTTCTGGGTCCCCGACACATACGTAGGGGCGCCCCTCCCTGTCGCCGCCTACCTGTCCGTCATCGGTAAGGCGGTCGGTTTCTCGGGCCTCATCCTCGTCACAGTGGTCGCTTTTCCGTCCTACGCGGACGTATGGGGCCCGGCAATCGCCGTGCTGGCCGCACTCACCATGACCGTCGGCAACGTCGCCGCCCTGCGCCAGTCCGCGACCCGCTCGTACAGTGCGGTCCGCCTGCTTGCCTGGTCGTCGGTAGGGCAGGCCGGCTACATCCTGGTCCCGATCGCGGCAGCCGCGTACTCCAGCGACGACCAGATCGGCTCCACCGTCGCGTACGCCCTGATGTACGCCGTGATCAACCTCGGCGCCTTCGCGGTGGCTGCCCTTGTCGCCCGTACGCACCCGCTGAACCGGATCACGGACTACCGGGGCCTCTACGCGACCCGCCCCCTCATCGCCCTCGCCCTCGGCTTCTTCCTGCTCTGCCTCGCGGGCCTGCCGCCCGGCATCATCGGCCTCTTCGCCAAGGTGACGGTCTTCTCGGCGGCGGTCGACGCGGGCCTCGGCTGGCTCGCCGTCGTCATGGCCGTGAACGTAGTGATCGCGCTCTACTACTACCTCCAGTGGACCGCGGTGCTCTTCCGCGCCCCCGCCGAGGGCGAGCGGCCCAAGCACGCGGTGCCGATGCCCGTCACTGCCGCCATCGTCCTCACGGCCGCACTCGGCATCGTCCTGTCCGGCGCACCCCAGCTGGTGCTGCGCTTCGCCACGGGCAACCTCTTCCAGTAGACGGAGGCCCCGTACGGCCCAACGGGCGGCCGGTGCACAAGGGAACTAGCCCCTCTCGCCTGGCGTTGACCAGTAAGGGAGGGTCCACTGGACGTGGAAGCACCTCCCAGCAAGGGGTTCCCCTGCCGCACCTTTTGGAGGGCGTACCGTGCACCGCCGGCACAACGGGCTCAGGACCGCCGTACTCCTCGGGGGACTGTCCGCACTCATCATCGTCATCGGCAGCTTCTTCGGCCGTACGGGCCTGATCGTCGCGGTCCTCGTCGCGCTCGGCACCAACGCCTACGCGTACTGGAACAGCGACAAGCTGGCGCTGCGGGCCATGCGCGCCCGCCCCGTGAGCGAGTTCGAGGCGCCGCAGCTGTACCGCATGGTCCGCGACCTCTCGACCCAGGCCCGCCAGCCGATGCCCCGGCTGTACATCTCACCCACCCAGGCCCCCAACGCCTTTGCGACCGGCCGCAACCCGCGCAATGCCGCGGTCTGCTGCACCGAGGGCATCCTCCAGATCCTCAACGAGCGCGAGCTGCGCGGCGTCATCGGCCACGAACTGAGCCACGTCTACAACCGCGACATCCTGATCTCCTCGGTTGCCGGCGCCCTGGCCTCCGTCATCATGTTCCTGGTCAACTTCGCCTGGCTGATTCCCATAGGCCGGTCCGACGACGACGAGGGCCCCGGCATCTTCGGCATACTGCTGATCATGATCCTTGGCCCATTGGCAGCGTCCGTGATCCAGCTCGCCGTAAGCCGCTCCCGCGAGTACCAGGCGGACGCCTCGGGCGCCCAGCTCACCGGCGACCCACTCGCCCTCGCCAGCGCCCTGCGCAAGCTCGACGCGGGCACGAAGCAACTGCCGCTGCCGCCCGAGCCCCGGATCGAGACCGCGAGCCACATGATGATCGCGAACCCGTTCCGGCCCGGCCGGGGCATGTCCAAAATGTTCTCCACGCACCCGCCGATGGCGGAGCGCATCGCCCGACTCGAACAAATGGCAGGTCATCGCCCATGAAGACAATCCTGAACGTCATCTGGCTGGTCCTCAGCGGCTTCTGGCTCTTCCTGGGCTACCTGCTGGCGGGCATCGTCCTGTGCATCACCATCATCGGCATCCCGTTCGGCATCGCGGCCTTCCGTATCGGCGTCTACGCGCTCTGGCCCTTCGGCTACACAGCGGTGGAACGCCGAGACGCGGGAGCCCCATCCTGCGTCGGCAATGTGCTGTGGCTGATCCTGGCGGGCTGGTGGCTGGCGCTGAGCCACATCGTCACCGGCATCGCCCTGTGCGTCACGATCATCGGCATCCCGTTCGGCATCGCGAACTTCAAGATGATCCCGCTCTCGCTGCTGCCCCTGGGCCGCGAAATCGTCCCCACGGACCAGCCGTTCGCCTCCCGGTAGTACGTCGTTTCGTACGCCGAGGCGCCCGGCCCCGGGCCCCTGCCGCATCTCACGACGCCGCAGCCCCTGCCCTGAACCGCCGCACCCCGTACGCCCCGGCCCCCACCGCCAGCACACCCGCCCCCGCCACCACCGACGACACCGGCAACGCGAGCGCCAGCGCCACACAGCCCACAAGGCCGCCCACCGCCAGGACCCGCACCCGGACCGAACCGAGCGTCCAAGCCGAGGCGTTGGCGATCGCGTAGTAGACCAGCACCCCGAACGACGAGAAGCCGATCGCCCCGCGCACATCCACCGTCGCCGCCACCACCGCGACCACCGCACCGACCGCCAGCTCCGCCCGGTGCGGCACCTGGAATCGCGGGTGCACGGCGGCCAGCGCACCCGGCAGACGGCCGTCGCGGGCCATCGCCAGCGTCGTACGCGAGACCCCGAGGATCAGCGCCAGCAGCGAGCCGAGCGCCGCCACCGCAGCCCCCACCCGCACCACGGGCGCCAGCTCCGGGACGCCCGCCGCCCGTACCGCATCCGCCAACGGGGCCGTCGCCGCCCCCAGCCCGCCGGCCCCCAGCACCGAGAGCACCGCCCCCGCCACGCATGCGTACACCGCCAGGGCGATCCCCAGCGCCAACGGAACCGCGCGCGGGATCGTACGGGCCGGATCGCGCACCTCCTCGCCGAGCGTGGCGATCCGCGCGTACCCGGCGAACGCGAAGAAAAGCAGCCCCGCCGCCTGAAGCACCCCACCGATCCCCGAACCGCGTGCCCCCGAACCGACCGATGGCCCGTCAGCCCCCGCCACGCACACCACCACGACGGCAGCCAGAACCGCCAGCACCACCGCCACGATGGCTCGCGTCAGCCACGTCGACTTCTGAACGCCCCCGTAATTGACGGCAGTCAGCGCCACCACGGCTGCGACCGCCACCGCATGCGTCTGCCCCGGCCATGCGTACGCCCCGACCGTCAGCGCCATCGCCGCGCACGAAGCGGTCTTCCCGACGACGAAGCCCCAGCCCGCCAGGTAACCCCAGAAAGGGCCGAGCCGCTCCCGCCCGTACACGTACGTCCCGCCCGAAGCCGGATACAGCGCGGCCAGCCGCGCCGACGCCATCGCATTGCAGTACGCCACCACAGCGGCCAGCGCCAGCCCCGCCAGCAGCAGTTCCCCGGACCCTGCCGCCTTCGCCGCAGGGGCGAGCGCGACGAAGATCCCGGCCCCGACCATCGACCCGAGCCCGATCACCACAGCGTCGAAGACCCCGAGAGTCCGCCGCATCTCCTGTGTCATGCGCCGCACCCTACTGACCGGCTGCCGCACCCTACTGATCGGCTACGTGAGCCCGGTCTCCCGCAGTGTGATGTTGAGCCGTCCACCGGCCATCCCGATCGCCGGATCACCCGTCCCAGGCAGAACTTTCGGCACCCCGTGATAGGCAAAACGCGAAGGTCCGCCGAACACAAAGAGGTCCCCGGACGCCAACTCCACATCTGTGTACGGCCGTCCCCGCCCCTCCGTATTGCCGAAACGGAAAACGCACGTATCGCCCAGGCTCAGCGACACGACCGGCGCACCGGACCGCTCCTCCTTGTCCTGGTGCATGCCCATCTTCGCCGCGCCGTCATAGAAGTTGATGAGAGCGGTGTCAGGGGCATACACACCGGCCGCAGACGCGCCGCCCGCGTATCCGCTGCCCTCCCCACAAGCACCGGCATACGCCTCGGCCACCCCCGCCCGCCCCAACTCCACCAGCCACTCCGGCACTTCCGCGACCCGCGCGCCATTCACATCGTCCGCGGTACGGACATACCGGTACGGCTTCCAGTGCCACCCGAGGCACACTGTCTGTACGGACATGACACCCCCGCCCGGCAGCACTGTGTGACGAATCGGCACCGGCCCCTGCGCCCACTCCCGGCACGCCGAGACCAGTTCCCGCTGCTGCTCCAGCGACAGCCACCCCGGTACATGTACCGCCCCGGGCGCGACAACAGCCCGCTCGCGGGGGCCCGGAAACAGCATCATGCCGCCGTCAGTGCCCCTTCGAGCCCAAGCAGCCGCTCCTTGCGCTCCAGCCCGCCCGCGTACCCGCGCAGCGCCCCGTCCGCCCCGATCACCCGGTGGCACGGCCGCACCACCAGCAGCGGATTGCGCCCGATCGCGGTCCCTACGGCCCGCACCCCGGCGCCCGCCGAGCCGATCCGCCCGGCGATGTCCCCGTACGACACCGTCACGCCGTACGGGATCTCCTCCAGGGCCCGCCACACCCGCTGCTGGAACGCCGTGCCCCCGCTCACGTACTCCACGTCGAAGCGGGTGAGCTCACCGGCGAAGTACGCCCGCAGCTGCCCGACGATGGCGTCGAAAGCCTCCGGCGCGAGCCGCCATCCGTCCCGGACGACCGCCCCGCCCTTCTGCCCCGGTACGGACAGCGAGGCCAGTGCGGTGCCGCCGGGCGCGGTCGCGGACTCCTCGCCGACCAGCAGCAGCTCGCCCAGTGGGCTGTCCATGGTCGCGTAGACCGTCATGGCGCGTTCCTTCCCTCGCAGTACGTCCCGTGTACGCCCCGTCTACGACGAGTCTGCGACGCCGCGCTCACCGGAACCGGCGGTATTCGGACATCGCAACGGGCAGTGCGGGGGTGCGGCCGGCCGCGCCGCCTCCACCCCCGCTCTCGTACCGGACCGCCAGGTCAGCGGTAGTTCACGAACTGCAGCGCGAACTCGAAGTCCTTGCCCTTGAGCAGCGCCTGAACGGCCTGCAGGTCGTCACGGCTCTTCGAGCTGACCCGCAGCTCGTCGCCCTGGACCTGCGCCTTGACGCCCTTGGGGCCCTCGTCGCGGATGATCTTCGCCACCTTCTTGGCGTTGTCCTGGGAGATGCCCTCCTCGATCGACGCGAAGATCTTGTACTCCTTGCCGGACAGCTGCGGCTCGCCGGCGTCCAGCACCTTCAGCGAGATCCCGCGCTTGACCAGCTTGGTCTCGAAGACGTCGAGGATGGCCTTGACCCGGTCCTCGGAGTTCGCCTGCATCAGGATCTTCTCGCCGGACCAATCGATCGAGGCGCCGACGTTCTTGAAGTCGTAGCGCTGCGAGATCTCCTTCGCGGTCTGGTTGAGGGCGTTGTCGACCTCCTGCCGCTCGACCTTCGAGACGATGTCGAAACTGGAGTCGGCCATGTCCTGTGGCTCCTTGTATTGGGGGCTGCCTGGTATCGGAATGCCTTGCTCGGCGGGGTGCGCGGCCGGGCCTGCCCGGACCGCTCCCGTAAAGCCTAGCCACCCGCACCCGCCCCGAGCGCTGATCAATCCGGTGGCGGAGCACCCCCGGGTATCAGGTATCGTTTACGTCGTTGCCACGGAGCACCGCCCCAGGCGGTCATCCGGAGCGACATCCCATGGCGGTGTGCCCGAGTGGCCAATGGGAGCGGACTGTAAATCCGCCGGCTTAGCCTTCCCAGGTTCGAATCCTGGCGCCGCCACAGGTAGGGAAACCCCCTCCGGACTGCAGAGATGCAGACCGGAGGGGGTTTTCTCGTACACGGGACTTCTCCTCGAACCCGGAGTCCTCGAACCCGGGGAACTCCCGGGCACTCGCCGGGCGTTCAATTACCGGCGACGTCCTTCACCGCGACCGTGACCGGCACCGAGCCGCTGATCAGCTCCAGCGTCAGGCCCGCTGTCGACGGAGTGTCCAGCAGCTCTGCCAGGACCGCCGCCACATCGTCGCGCGCCACGGGACCGCGCCCCGTAGAGGCCTCGAGGTCCACGAGCCCCGTGCCCGCGTCGTTCGTCAGGCTGCCCGGCCGCAGGATCGTCCAGTCAAGCCCTGCCCGGGAGCGTACGTCCGCGTCCGCCTCACCCTTGGCGCGCAGGTACGCGTCGAAGACCTCGTCGCCCTGCCGCTGCGGATCGGCGCCCATCGACGACACGACGAGGTAGCGGCGTACGCCCGCACGCTCCGCGGCGTCCGCGAAGAGCACGGCCGCGCCCCGGTCCACCGTGTCCTTGCGCTCCGTGCCGCTGCCAGGTCCCGCGCCCGCCGCGAAGACGGCGCCGTCGGCGCCGGCGAGCACCTCCGCCACCTGCTCGACGGAGGCCGTTTCCAAGTCGAGCACGACCGGGTCGGCGCCCGCCGCCCGCAGATCCTCGCACTGCTCGGGATCCCGGATGATGCCCGCGACCTCGTACCCGCGCGCGACGAGCAACCGCTCCAGCCGCAGCGCGATCTGACCATGTCCACCTGCGATGACAATGCGCATGATTCCGACCGTACGCCCACCCGCCCGCGCGCGCGTCCGTTCAGGGCCCGGGTCCGCCGGCCCGTCCCTGGCGCGGCAGATCGAGCGCGACGGCGGCCGCCGAGTCGCAGTACTCGCGCACCGCGCTGGTACGGGCCACCACCCGCCCCCGGTGGATGACGACCCGGCTGTACGCCAGGGACAGCACGCCCGCGATCCGGTCCCCGCGTACGGCGAGCAGTTCGGCGGGAAAACCGGCCTCCACCCGCACTTCGGGCAGCCCCATCGCCTGCCGAGCCGCCGAACTCACCGCCCCGTACGCGTCCGGAGCGCGCATCCCGCCCTGCGAGGCCAGCAGATAGGCGGCCTCCAGCGGATCCCCGCGCCCCACCGGATTCGCCATGTCCCGCAGCGCCCCGCTGCCCGCCGCGACCCGCACCCCGGCCGCCCGCAACAGCCGTACGGGAGCGGGCCCAGCACCCCGCCGCTCGACGCCCACACAGTCGCCCTGAGGCAGGCAGACCACCGTTACCCCCGCCGCGGCCAACTGGCCCGCGGCGCGCGTCGCGGCGTCCAGCGGCAGCCGGGAGATCCCGGCGCACGGCCCGATCGTCACCCCGGGCCGCAGCCCTCCCACCATCGCCGCGAGCCGGGCGAGACGCGCCGGATCGTCACCCTCCGTATGGAGGTCCACGGGGCAGCCGTGCTCGGCGGCGACCTCCAGGACCGCTTCCGTGTACCCGGCCGGGTCGGGATCCAGGTCCGGGCAGCCGCCCACCACACCCGCGCCCATCTTCACGGCGTCCCGCAGCATCGCGAGCCCGTCCGCGCCCGCGATGCCGGTGAGCAGCCGGGGCACGGCGACGGCGGTCAGATCGGCGAGACCGCGCAGCGAGCGCCGCGCCTGGAGCACCGCCTCCATGGAGCTGAGCCCCTGCACATCCCCGATGCGTACGTGCGAGCGCAGCGCCGTCGCACCGTGCCCGAGCTGCAGCAACGCGGCCTCGGTGGTGCGGCGCTGGACGTCCTCCGTGCCGTACGAGACGGGGCCGCCGGTGTCGGCGGTCAGAGCGGTGTCGCTGTGGGCGTGCGGTTCGGCGGGGGCGGGCAGCAGGAGATGCCCGGCGAGGTCCACGCGCGCGCCCACCGCGGAGAGGCTGCCTGCGGTGCCGACCGCCTCGATACGCCCGCCGCTGAGCCGTACGTCCACGATGCGGCCGTCGGTGAGACGGGCGGCGCAGAGCAGCAGCGTGGCGGCATCGGTGGTCGACGCGCCGTCGCTGTTTCCAGAGCTGCCACCGGAGGAATGGGGCGGCTGCGGCTGGCTGTCGGACATCGGGCTCCTGGCGAGGCTCGGGCGTGCAAGATCGAGATCACGCAGCGTGAGTCGAGCCTAGGGGCCCGGAATCCAGCCTTCGAGGAGGAGCGAAATAGTCGTACCGGTGTGGGCACGAGTGGCGTACGGGACGGTTGTGGCTGGGCAGTGAAACGGATTTGGGCGATCGGCGGGCGACCGTGTAATGTCTTCATCGCTCGCCCCAATAGCTCAGTCGGTAGAGCGTCTCCATGGTAAGGAGAAGGTCTACGGTTCGATTCCGTATTGGGGCTCTGGTGATCGGTGATCCCCGCCTTCGGGCGGGGGGATCCGGCATCAAAGCGGTGTAGCTCAGTCGGTAGAGCAAGCGGCTCATAATCGCTGTGTCACCGGTTCAAGTCCGGTCACCGCTACACACGGTAGCCGATTGTGGGGTCGGTCCTTCGATCGGCTACTCTTTTATGCGTTCATCCGTCAACCGTCCGTCCAAGGAGCACTCACGTGGCTGCCACCGACGTCCGCCCGAAGATCACGCTGGCCTGCGTGGAGTGCAAGGAGCGGAACTACATCACCAAGAAGAACCGGCGTAACAACCCGGACCGACTGGAGATGAAGAAGCACTGCCCGCGCTGCAACTCGCACACTGCGCACCGCGAAACCCGCTAAACACAGGCTCGTATGCGAGGCCGTCCCCACTTCGGGGGCGGCCTCGTGTCGTTGTTTCCGTCAGGCAATTCACAGGCATCAGTTCACAGGCATCAGGAGGTACGGGCCCATGGCGCTCGACCAGTCCTTCGTGGGGCGGGCCTATCCGCCCACCGCACCGTACGAGGTCGGCCGGGAGAAGATCCGCGAGTTCGCCGAGGCAGTGGGCGACACCAATCCCGCGTACACAGATCCGGAAGCCGCCAAGGCGCTCGGTCACACCGATGTGATCGCTCCGCCGACCTTTGTCTTCGCCATCACATTCAAGGCGGCCGGCCAGGTCATACAGGACCCGCAGCTGGGTCTCGACTACAGCCGCGTAGTGCACGGCGACCAGAAGTTCGCGTACAAGCGCCCGGTGCGCGCTGGGGACCGGCTGTCGGTCACCTCGACGATAGAGGCGGTCAAGTCGCTGGCCGGCAACGACATCCTGGACATCCGCGGGGACGTCCACGACGAGGCCGGCGAGCATGTGGTGACGGCGTGGACGAAGCTCGTCTCGCGCGCGGCCGAGGAGGCGTGATGACGGCGAAGATCTCCTACGCGGACGTCGAGGTCGGCACCGAGCTGCCGTCCCAGTCCTTTCCCGTGACGCGGGCCATGCTCGTGCAGTACGCGGGCGCCTCCGGTGACTTCAACCCGATCCACTGGAACGAGAAGTTCGCCACCGAGGTCGGGCTGCCCGACGTCATCGCGCACGGCATGTTCACCATGGCCGAGGCGATCCGTGTCGTCACCGACTGGGTGGCCGACCCGGGCGCCGTGGTGGAGTACGGCGTGCGCTTCACCAAGCCCGTCGTCGTACCGAACGACGACAAGGGCGCGCTGATCGAGGTCAGCGCGAAGGTCGCCGCGCTGCTGGACGACAACCGGGTCCGGGTGGACCTGACGGCCATGAGTGCGGGCCAGAAGGTGCTGGGCATGTCCCGCGCCGTGGTCCAGCTCGCCTGACGTTCCGGCCGATGTAAGGGGCGCCCCGTAATTGCGGGCGCCCCTTACCGCTTGACGTGATTAGTGATTGGCCACTAACTTCACTCTCATGGTCAGGATGAGCGCAGACGAGCGACGCGAGAGCGTCATCCGCGCGGCGATCACCGAGTTCGCCCGCGGCGGCTACCACGGGACCTCCACCGAGGCGATCGCCAAGCGCGTGGGCGTCTCGCAGCCGTATCTCTTCCGCCTCTTCAAGAACAAGCAGGAGCTCTTCCTCGCTGCGGCCCTCCGTGGCCTGCGGGAAACCCGGGAGGCGCTGGCTGGCGCGGCGGGCGCTGTTCCGGCCGAGGATGCGCACATGGCCATGGCGGCGGCGTACAAGAAGCTCCTCGCCGACGACCCCGACCGGCTGCTGATGCACATGCAGACGTACGTCGCCGTCGCGTCGGCAGAGGCGGCCGGGGACCACGAGTTCGGCGAGCCGATCCGTGCCGAATGGGCGGAGCTGTGGGACTACACGCACCTGACTCTTGGTGCGGACACCAAGGAGACCACCTATTTCATGTCCTACGGGATGCTGATCAACGTCCTTGCGTCGCTGGGCTTCGCGCCGAGTCACCGAGTGTGGTCGGGCTTCGACATGTCTACGGTTCCGACTGTGGAGTAGTCGGGAGTGGGGTGAGCTGCCGTTTTCGCGTCGAGTTTTCTGTCCAGGAAAGTTAGTCATCAATAACTAACCTCAGCAGGGGGAGTCATGGAAGAGCAAGCAGAAAACCCAACAACAGGCCGCCGAGGAGCCACCTGGGCCCTCGTCATCACCAGCGTCGCCGGTTTCATGGCGGCGCTCGACAACCTCGTCGTCACCACCGCCCTCCCCTCCATCCGCAAGGACCTCGGCGGCGCGCTGGAAGACCTCGAATGGACAGTCAGCGCGTACACCCTCACCTTCGCCGTCCTGCTCATGCTGGGCGCGGCCCTCGGCGACCGGTTCGGCCGCCGCAGGCTCTTCCTCGTCGGCCTCACCGTTTTCACCGGCGCATCGGCGGCGGCCGCCCTCGCCCCCGGCATCGACGCCCTGGTCGCCGCCCGCGCAGTCCAGGGCGTCGGCGCCGCGATCATGATGCCGCTCACGCTCACCCTGCTCACCGCGGCCGTACCCGCCGCACGCCGCGGTATGGCGCTCGGCATCTTCAGCGCCGTGACCGGGCTCGCCGTCGCCAGTGGCCCGCTCATCGGCGGCAGCCTCACCGAGCACATCTCCTGGCAGTGGATCTTCTGGCTGAACGTCCCGATAGGCCTGGTGTTGCTGCCGCTCGCCCGGCTCCGCCTCTCCGAGTCGTACGCCCCGGACGCCCGGCTCGATATTCCCGGCACGCTCCTGGTCAGCGGCGGCCTCTTCGGGATCGTGTACGCCCTGGTCAACGGGCAGGCGGACGGCTGGAGCAGCGCTCCGATCCTCACTGGGCTGATCCTCGGCAGCGCGCTCATCGGCGGCTTCGTCCATCACGGCTTCAACAACAAAAACCCCATGCTCCCCATGCGGCTCTTCCGTAACCGCGCCTTCTTCGGGATCAACATCGCGAGCCTCCTGATGTTCCTGGGGATGTTCGGCTCGATCTTCCTGCTCAGCCAGTTCCTGCAGAGCGTCCTCGGATATTCGCCCACCGAGGCCGGCCTGCGGATGCTCCCCTGGACCGGTATGCCGCTGATCGTGGCGCCCATCGCCGGTTATCTCTCCGACCGCATAGGCGGCCGCCCGGTCGTCGCCACCGGACTTGCCCTCCAGGCCGTCGGTCTCGGGCTCTTCGCCCTGGTGCTGGGCCCCGATGTGTCGTACGCCGCCCAGCTTCCCGCGCTGATCCTCGGCGGCATCGGCATGGCCCTCTACTTCGCCCCTGCCGCCAGCCTGGTCATGTCCAGCGTCCGGCCCGGTGAGCAGGGCATCGCCTCCGGCGCGAACAATGCCCTGCGCGAGGTCGGCGGAGCCCTCGGCGTCGCGGTCCTGGGCGCGGTCTTCGCTGCCCGGGGCGGTTACGAATCCGCCGACACCTTCACCGACGGCACCATCCCCGCGCTGTGGATCGGCGCCGGTGTCGTGGGCGTCGCGGCGGTGGTGGCCCTGCTGATCCCGTCCCGGCGTGAGGCGGCGGCCCCTGCCCCGGCGGAGGGCGAGAAGGTGCTCGTCCACTGACGGGCCGGTGCACGGCCCAGGTACGGGCCTGGGCAAGTGGCTCGGGTGTGGGCCCGGCGCCCGGGTACGGGCCTGAGCACGGGGCGCCCCTGGCTGTCAGAGGCGCCCCGTACGCTTGTCCCCGTGCAGGAACTCCACGATGCCCCCCTCGCCCCCCTGACCACCTTCCGGCTCGGCGGCCCCGCGACCCGTCTCGTCACGGCCACCACCGACGACGAGGTGATCGCCACCGTCCGTGAGGCCGACGAGAGCGGTACGCCGCTCCTGATCATCGGCGGCGGCAGCAATCTGGTCATCGGCGACAAGGGCTTCGACGGCACCGCCCTGCGCATCGCCACCACCGGCTTCCGCCTCGACGGCGTGAACCTGGAGCTGGCCGCAGGCGAGGTCTGGACGGACGCCGTCGCCCACACCGTCGAGGCCGGCCTCGCGGGCATCGAGTGCCTCGCGGGAATCCCCGGCTCGGCCGGGGCGACCCCGATTCAGAACGTCGGCGCGTACGGCCAGGAAGTCTCCAGCGTCATCACCGAGGTCGTCGCCTACGACCGCCGCGCGAACGAGACCGTGACGATCCCGGCCGCCGAGTGCGAGTTCTCGTACCGCCACAGCCGCTTCAAACAGGACCCGGACCGCTTCGTCGTCCTGCGTGTGCGCTTCGCGCTGGAGGATGCGGGCGGGATGTCCGCGCCGATCAAGTACCCGGAGACCGCACGGAGCTTGGGCGTCGAAGCCGGCGACCGCGTGCCCGCCGCGCTCGCCCGGGAGACCGTGCTGAAGCTGCGCGCGGGCAAGGGGATGGTCCTGGACCCCGCCGACCACGACACGTGGTCGGCGGGCTCCTTCTTCACCAACCCGATCCTGACGGGCGAGGAGTACGCCGCCTTCCTGGCCAGGGTGCAGGTGCGGCTCGGTGCGGATGTTGCGCCGCCCGCGTTTCCGGCGGGGGACGGCCGTACCAAGACCTCCGCGGCCTGGCTGATCGACAAGGCGGGCTTCACGAAGGGATACGGCGTGGGACCTGCCCGTATCTCCACCAAGCACACGCTTGCCCTCACCAACCGCGGGGAAGCGACCACCGAGGACCTGCTGGCGCTGGCGCGCGAGGTTGTCGGCGGGGTGCGGGAGGCGTTCGGGGTGACGCTGGTGAACGAGCCGGTTACGGTCGGCGTCAGTCTTTAGTGCAGCCCTCAGGTGCGGTGCGCTAGTACGCCACGCCCACGCCCTGCCCCACCGTCGCCGGGTCGTCGATCATCTTCAGCATCGCGTGCGCCACATCCGCACGCGCGATGGTCCTGCCGCTGAGCGGATTGCCGCCGATCACCGTCCGGTACGTACCCGTCACCGGCTTGTTCAGCAGTTTCGGCGGCCGTACGGACGTCCAGTCGGTCGCCGAGCGCGCCAGGTCGTCCTCCATGACCCGGAGGTCGGCGTACACGTCCTTCAGGACCGCGTTGATCACGGACAGGATCAGCCGGTCGACGAGCGGCTGACGCCAGGGGACCGGGGCCAGCGGGCCCGCGCTCACCACCAGCAGCCGCCGCGTCCCCTCCGCCTCCATCGCCCGCAGCACCGGCCGGGTGAGCGTCGCGGCGATGCCCGCGTCCTTGCGGGTGCGCGCCCCGAGACCGGAGAGCACCGCGTCACGGCCCGCCACCGCCGGCCGCAGCGCCTCCGCGTCGGTCACCTGGGCCGCGAAGACCTCCAGGCCGCGCCCCGTCACCGTGAACCGCGCCGGATCCCGGACCACCGCCGTGACCTTGTGCCCCGCCGCCAGCGCTTGCTTGACGATCTCCTGCCCTATGCCGCCGGTCGCTCCGAAAACCGTGAGCTTCATAGCCTGCCCCTCCCTGGGTGGGTAAGTACTTACTCACTCGTCAAGTCTGGATGGAGCACACACCGCTGAAGCCGGACCGCTGAAGCCGGCCAGCGAGCGGATCCTCGACGCCTCCCACGCGCTGATGCGCACCATCGGCCTGGCTCGCTCCTCCACCGCCTCGTCGCCCGTCCGGGGGAGTGGTCTGTCGAGGAGAATCTCACCGAGACCGCTCGCCAGGCCGCCCACTTCTACGCCGAGAGCCCCCCCGATCGCCGCCTCGCTCTAACGCCGAGACCCGGCTCAAGCGCCGCCACGACGACTCGATGCGGGAAAAGGGGACAGGCCCCACATGCCCAGCGAGGGCCTCGACGCGTACCTCCGTACCCAGCGCGAAGCCGGGCGCATCAACCCCGGGGCCGCCCCTTCGCGGCCGCGTCACTGCTCCTCGGCGCCTGCGCACAGCGCGCCTTCGCCTACGACGCCGTGGTGGGCAAGAAGCCGCCGCAGTCCGTCGACGAGTTCGCCGCGGCTCTCGCCCGCACTGGCCGGAATCAGCTAGGCGGCCAGCCAGTTGTCGATGCCGGCGAGCATCTTTGCCTGTACGTCGCCGGGCGCGGCCGACCCCCGCACCGACTGCCGCGCCAGCTCCGCCAGCTCGGCGTCCGTGAACGCGTGATGCCGCCGCGCCAGCTCGTACTGCGCCGCCAGCCGCGACCCGAAGAGCAGCGGGTCGTCCGCGCCCAGCGCCATCGGCACCCCGGCGTCGTACAGCTTCCGCAGCGGCACGTCCTCGGGCTTCTCGTACACACCCAGTGCCACATTCGAGGCCGGACACACCTCGCACGTCACACCCTTTTCGGCCAGCTTCCGCAGCAGCCGCGGGTCCTCGGCAGCCCGTACGCCGTGCCCGATCCGCGTCGCATGCAGATCGTCCAGGCAGTCCCGTACGGACGAGGGGCCGGTCAGCTCCCCGCCGTGCGGCGCGGCAAGCAGCCCGCCCTCCCGGGCGATCGCGAAGGCCCGGTCGAAATCCCTGGCCATGCCCCTGCGCTCGTCATTGGACAGCCCGAAGCCGACGATGCCCCGGTCCGCGTAACGCACCGCAAGCCGCGCCAGCGTCCGCGCGTCCAGAGGGTGCTTCATCCTGTTCGCCGCGACCAGCACCCGCATCCCGAGCCCGGTCTCCCGCGACGCACTGTCCACGGCGTCCAGGATGATCTCCAGGGCTGGAATCAGCCCGCCCAGCATCGGGGCGTACGACGTCGGATCGACCTGGATCTCCAGCCATCCGGACCCGTCCCGTACGTCCTCCTCGGCCGCCTCGCGCACCAGCCGCCGGATGTCCTCCGGCTCCCGCAGACACGATCGCGCGGCGTCGTACAGCCGCTGAAAGCGGAACCAGCCGCGCTCGTCGGTCGCCCGCAGCTTCGGCGGCTCCCCGCTGCTCAGCGCCTCGGGCAGGTGCACGCCGTACTTGTCGGCCAGCTCAAGCAGGGTCGTGTGCCGCATCGACCCGGTGAAATGCAGGTGCAGATGGGCCTTCGGAAGCAGTCGGACATCGCGAACACTCAACATCCCAAGATCCTGCCGTACGCACGGCCCGCCCGGAAGCGTGTTTGCTCGAACGAGTAGCTGGCCGAACGCAGAAACGGGCCCCCGGCAGCAGCCGGGGGCCCGTCAACGCACAGCCGACTCAGTCGCGGGCCTCCGCCAGCAGCTTCTGAATCCGCGAGACACCCTCGACCAGGTCCTCGTCGCCGAGCGCGTACGAAAGCCGCAGGTAGCCAGGCGTACCGAAGGCCTCGCCCGGCACGACCGCCACCTCGACCTCGTCCAGGATCAGCGCGGCCAGCTCGACGGAGGTGGCCGGGCGCTTGCCGCGGATCTCCTTGCCGAGGAGCCCCTTCACCGACGGGTACGCGTAGAACGCGCCCTCCGGCGTCGGGCAGACCACGCCGTCGATCTCGCTCAGCATCCGCACGATGGTCTGGCGGCGCCGGTCGAAGGCGGTACGCATCTCGGCGACGGCGTCCAGGTTCCCGGACACGGCGGCCAGCGCGGCGATCTGCGCCACGTTCGACACGTTGGACGTGGCGTGCGACTGGAGGTTGGTCGCGGCCTTTACGACGTCCTTCGGGCCGATGATCCACCCGACCCGCCAGCCGGTCATCGCGTACGTCTTGGCGACGCCGTTGACGACGATGCACTTGTCGCGCATCTCGGGCACGAGCGTCGGCAGCGAGGTGAACTTCGCGTCGCCATAGACCAGGTGCTCGTAGATCTCGTCGGTCAGCACCCACAGGCCGTGCTCGACGGCCCAGCGGCCGATCGCCTCGGCGTCGGCCTCGCTGTAGACGGCGCCCGTCGGGTTGGACGGCGAAACGAAGAGGACGACCTTGGTCTTCTCCGTACGGGCCGCCTCCAGCTGCTCGACGGAGACCCGGTAACCGGTGGTCTCGTCGGCGACGACCTCGACCGGCACGCCGCCCGCGAGACGGATCGACTCGGGGTACGTCGTCCAGTACGGCGCCGGCACGATGACCTCGTCGCCCGGATCCAGGATCGCGGCGAAGGCTTCGTAGATGGCCTGCTTGCCGCCGTTGGTGACCAGGATCTGCGAGGCGTCCACCTCGTAACCCGAGTCACGCAGCGTCTTCGCGGCGATCGCGGCCTTGAGCTCGGGGAGCCCGCCGGCCGGTGTGTAGCGGTGGTACTTCGGGTTGGAGCAGGCCTCGATCGCGGCCTCGACGATGTAGCCGGGTGTAGGGAAGTCGGGCTCACCCGCACCGAAGCCGATGACCGGACGGCCTGCGGCCTTGAGGGCCTTGGCCTTGGCATCCACGGCAAGGGTTGCGGACTCGGAGATAGCGCCGATTCGGGCAGAAACCCGGCGCTCGGTCGGAGGAGTTGCAGCGCTCATGCGGCCCATCGTCCCAGACCGAAAACGCGCACAGCACACAGATGTCGAGGAGCGGACAGGACGCGCACAGGGAGTGGTCAGGAGCTATCTGTTCGACGCCGGGCCTGTGACCACGTACACTCACTCGTCGTTGGCCCTCAACAGCGGCTTCACCGTGCGTACTCCGTGCACTCGGTCGTATGCGGTAGGTTGGGGGAACCACAAAGGGTCGTAGCTCAATTGGTAGAGCACTGGTCTCCAAAACCAGCGGTTGGGGGTTCAAGTCCCTCCGGCCCTGCTACACACACCTTCGCCAGGATGTGTGCGCATGTACGTACTTCTATGCACTGCCGTGCGGCTCGACCGGGCGCGGCACGGCCACGACCCGGAATCAGGTGAGAAGCGTGACGGACGCCGTGGGCTCCATCGACATGCCTGATGCCCAGGACGAGACGCCGGAGTCCAAGAAGAAGTCTCGTAAAGGCGGCAAGCGCGGCAAGAAGGGCCCCCTGGGCCGTCTCGCGCTCTTCTACCGCCAGATCGTCGCAGAGCTGCGCAAGGTCGTCTGGCCCACGCGCAGCCAGCTGACGACGTACACCACTGTGGTGATTGTCTTCGTCGTCGTCATGATCGGCATTGTGACCGTGATCGACACGGGCTTCGCCCGAGCCGTCAAGTATGTCTTCGGCTGATCCCGCGTAGGGCGTCTCTCCCGGCGCCCCTTTCGCCGTTCCACCCATATGTATCCAGGAAGAAGCAGCCACCGTGTCTGACCCGAACCTGAACGACGCCGTCGAGCCGAGCGAAAGCCTGGAGTCCGCTGAGGACCAGCTCGACATCGTCGAGGCGGCCGACGAGGACCAGGCGGAAGCTGCTGACGCCGCTGCGGGCGAGGCAGCCGAAGAGGCCGCCATGCACGTCGAGGACGAGACGGTCGACGCGACCGCCACCGAGGACGACGCCGCCGAAGCAGTGGGCGCCGAAGCAGAGGGTGAGGCCTCCGACGAGGAAGCCGCCGCCGCTGAAGCCGAGGCCGCCGAGGAAGAGGCCGAAGAGGCCCCCGCCGAGCCGGTCGACCCGGTCGCCGCCCTCCGCGAGGAGCTCCGCACCCTGCCCGGCGAGTGGTACGTCATCCACACGTACGCCGGGTACGAGAAGCGCGTGAAGGCGAACCTGGAGCAGCGCGCCGTTTCGCTGAACGTCGAGGAGTTCATCTACCAGGCCGAAGTGCCCGAGGAAGAGATCGTCCAGATCAAGAACGGCGAGCGCAAGAACGTCCGCCAGAACAAGCTTCCCGGTTACGTCCTGGTCCGCATGGACCTCACCAACGAGTCCTGGGGCGTTGTCCGCAACACCCCCGGCGTCACCGGCTTCGTCGGCAACGCGTACGACCCGTACCCGCTGACCCTGGACGAGATCGTCAAGATGCTCGCCCCGGAGGCCGAGGAGAAGGCCGCACGCGAGGCCGCAGAGGCCGAGGGCAAGCCGGCTCCGTCCCGCAAGGTCGAGGTCCAGGTGCTGGACTTCGAGGTGGGCGACTCGGTCACCGTCACCGACGGCCCCTTCGCGACCCTCCAGGCGACGATCAACGAGATCAACGCCGACTCCAAGAAGGTCAAGGGCCTCGTCGAGATCTTCGGCCGCGAGACCCCGGTCGAGCTCAGCTTCGACCAGATCCAGAAGAACTGACCCTCTCTGGAACACCCGCTTCCGAACAGGTCAGACCGGCTCTCGCAGCCGGTCTGACCTGCTCGGTTTTTAGCTGCACGGTGATACCCGTTATCGTTGTGCGGTATGCCTCCGTCCGGATCAACGGACGGATGGCTGAAAACTCTCACTAGGACCCGGAGAGAGCAATGCCTCCCAAGAAGAAGAAGGTCACGGGGCTTATCAAGCTCCAGATCCAGGCCGGCGCGGCCAACCCGGCTCCGCCGGTCGGCCCCGCACTGGGTCAGCACGGCGTCAACATCATGGAGTTCTGCAAGGCCTACAACGCCGCGACCGAGTCGCAGCGTGGCATGGTCGTGCCGGTGGAGATCACGGTCTACGAAGACCGTTCCTTCACCTTCATCACCAAGACTCCGCCGGCCGCCAAGCTGATCCTCAAGGCCGCTGGTGTGGACAAGGGCTCGGGCGAGCCGCACAAGACCAAGGTCGCGAAGCTCACCGCCGCTCAGGTGCGCGAGATCTCGACGGTCAAGCTGCCCGACCTGAACGCCAACGACCTGGACGCCGCGGACAAGATCATCGCCGGCACCGCCCGTTCCATGGGCATCACGGTCGAGGGCTGACAGTCCCCGTAGCACCTCAGTGGTAGGGCCAAGCGCTGGTCCGCACCACGACTCCATCTCCACACATCAGGAGCAGTAGTGAAGCGCAGCAAGAACTTCCGCAGCGCGGATGCCAAGATCGACCGGGAGCGCCTGTACGCCCCGCTCGAGGCCGTCCGTATCGCCAAGGACACCTCTTCCACGAAGTTCGACGGCACCGTCGAGGTCGCCATGCGTCTGGGTGTCGACCCGCGCAAGGCCGACCAGATGGTCCGCGGCACCGTGAACCTGCCGCACGGCACCGGCAAGACCGCCCGGGTCCTGGTCTTCGCGACCGGTGACCGTGCTGCGGCCGCGGAGGCCGCCGGCGCCGACATTGTCGGCTCCGACGAGCTCATCGACGAGGTTGCGAAGGGCCGTCTGGACTTCGACGCCGTCGTCGCCACCCCGGACCTCATGGGCAAGGTCGGCCGCCTCGGCCGCGTGCTCGGTCCGCGTGGTCTGATGCCGAACCCGAAGACCGGAACGGTCACCCCGGACGTGGCGAAGGCTGTCACGGACATCAAGGGCGGCAAGATCGAGTTCCGCGTCGACAAGCACTCGAACCTGCACTTCATCATCGGCAAGGTCTCCTTCGACGAGACGAAGCTGGTCGAGAACTACGCCGCGGCGCTGGAGGAGATCCTCCGCCTCAAGCCGTCCGCGGCGAAGGGCCGCTACATCAAGAAGGCCTCCCTGGCCACGACGATGGGCCCCGGCATCCCGCTGGACGCCAACCGCACCCGTAACCTCCTCGTCGAGGAGGACCCGGCAGCTGTCTGACCGGGTCGAGCCTGACGGCTCAGACTGAGTGACTGAATCGGGCTCTGTGCCTTCCTTTTGGAGGCGCAGGGCCCGATTTGCTTAAACCGTGCAGGTTCACGTAGTCTCTCCCAGAAGCCAAAGACCGCTGGTCGTTGCTGGGCCTTCGCAAGAAGGTTCGGTGGCCGAAGGATCCGCTAGGTGCGGACGACCTGCGCAGGTGACCGTGGAAAGCTCCCGGACTCGTTCCGGTCGAGCTACGCCCCGTGCGCCTGCGCCGGGGCGTTTCGTTTTGCCCAGCCCCTTCTGAGCGGTCCTCATCACCCGGAAGGAGGCCGACGCTCTATGGCAAGGCCCGACAAGGCTGCCGCGGTAGCCGAGCTTGCGGACCAGTTCCGTAGCTCGAACGCCGCCGTGCTGACCGAGTACCGGGGTCTCACCGTGACGCAGCTCAAGACGCTGCGTCGTTCGCTCGGTGAGAACGCCCAGTACGCCGTGGTGAAGAACACGCTGACCAAGATCGCGGCCAACGAGGCCGGGATCAACACGCTGGACGACCTGTTCGCAGGGCCGACGGCGGTTGCCTTCATCACCGGTGACCCGGTGGAGTCGGCGAAGGGTCTTCGTGACTTCGCCAAGGAAAACCCCAACCTCATCATCAAGGGCGGTGTCCTTGACGGTAAGGCGCTGTCCGCCGATGAGATCAAGAAGCTTGCGGACCTCGAGTCCCGCGAGGTTCTGCTCGCCAAGGTGGCCGGTGGAATCAAGGCGTCGATGGCCAAGGCCGCGGCGACTTTCCAGGCTCCGCTGACGGAGTTCGCCCGCACTGCGGACGCGCTTCGCGCCAAGGTCGAGCAGGGCGGTGCCGGTACGCCGGCTCCCGCCGAGGCCGAGGTGGCGGAGTAACTCTCCGCCCCTGGTCGCAGCGGGCGCGTACGCCCGCCTTCATGTACACCCGGCACCTGCCGAATTAGTGGAAGGACGCCATCATGGCGAAGCTGTCCCAGGACGAGCTGCTCGAGCAGTTCGAGACCCTGACCCTCATCGAGCTCTCCGAGTTCGTCAAGGCCTTCGAGGAGAAGTTCGACGTCAAGGCTGCCGCCCCGGTCGCCGTTGCCGCCGCCGGTGGCGCTGCTGCCGCCGCCGAGGCCGTCGAGGAGCAGGACGAGTTCGACGTCATCCTCACGGGTGCCGGCGAGAAGAAGATCCAGGTCATCAAGGTCGTGCGTGAGCTGACCTCGCTGGGTCTGAAGGAGGCCAAGGACCTCGTCGACGGCACTCCGAAGCCGGTCCTCGAGAAGGTCACCAAGGAGGCCGCCGAGAAGGCTGCCGAGTCCCTCAAGGCCGCCGGCGCGGGCGTCGAGGTCAAGTGACTCCGTTGAGTCTCTGACTCAGCTGTTCTCGTTCTGAAGGCGATCACCCATCCGGGTGGTCGCCTTCAGGCGTTCCCGGGACGCCTGCCTTGCTCTTGGCGCCCTGACGAGTATCGTGATCTTCGCCGTACGCCCCGGGGTGTCCAGGTGCCTCTGCGGCGCCGTGGCCAGTGACGATCTCGGCGGAGGGCGAGGGGGCCTTGACGAACCGCACGAGGCGCGCAATTCTCAGGACGCGTCGTCATACCGATCCGGATCCGAGGCATGGATCGGCGACGTAGAGGGCAGTACTGATATGCGCATACAGCGCGTGGCTTGCCGCAGGAGTTGAGTACAGCGAGGGTCTCAAAAATCCCGCTCTGGACATCAGTGGGCCAAGTGGCTACACTGACCCTTTGCGCTGCCTGTTAGCTGCCTCCTGCCCGTCACCAGGGGCATGCCCACGCTTGAGCATCGATGAGAGAACTTCCATGACCTTGGGATTTCTGTCTCTGTGACCAGCTTGGGACCGGTACGCGCGTAGTGAGTCCGAGCCCTCGGAAGGACCCCCTCTTGGCCGCCTCGCGCAACGCCTCGACCTCCAATACGAACAACGGCGCCAGCACCGCCCCGCTGCGCATCTCCTTTGCAAAGATCAAGGAGCCCCTCGAGGTTCCGAACCTCCTCGCGCTGCAGACCGAGAGCTTTGACTGGCTGCTCGGTAATGCCGCGTGGAAGGGTCGCGTCGAGGCTGCTCTCGAGAGTGGACAGGACGTCCCCACCAAGTCCGGTCTGGAAGAGATCTTCGAGGAGATCTCGCCGATCGAGGACTTCTCAGGGTCGATGTCGCTGACGTTCCGCGACCACCGTTTCGAGCCCCCGAAGAACTCGATCGACGAGTGCAAGGAGCGCGACTTCACGTTCGCTGCCCCGCTCTTCGTCACCGCAGAATTCACGAACAACGAGACCGGCGAGATCAAGTCCCAGACGGTCTTCATGGGCGATTTCCCGCTCATGACCAACAAGGGCACCTTCGTCATCAACGGCACCGAGCGTGTCGTTGTGTCGCAGCTGGTCCGCTCGCCGGGTGTCTACTTCGACTCCTCCATCGACAAGACGTCCGACAAGGACATCTTCTCCGCCAAGATCATCCCTTCCCGGGGTGCCTGGCTGGAGATGGAGATCGACAAGCGCGACATGGTCGGTGTCCGCATCGACCGCAAGCGCAAGCAGTCCGTCACCGTCCTGCTCAAGGCTCTCGGTTGGACCACCGAGCAGATCCTCGAGGAGTTCGGCGAGTACGAATCGATGCGCGCCACCCTGGAGAAGGACCACACCCAGGGCCAGGACGACGCGCTGCTCGACATCTACCGCAAGCTGCGCCCGGGCGAGCCGCCCACGCGCGAGGCTGCTCAGACGCTGCTCGAGAACCTCTACTTCAACCCGAAGCGCTACGACCTCGCGAAGGTCGGCCGCTACAAGGTGAACAAGAAGCTCGGCGCGGACGAGCCGCTGAACGCGGGTGTCCTCACCAGCAAGGACATCATCGCCACCATCAAGTACCTGGTCCGGCTGCACGCCGGCGAGGTCGAGACGGTCGGCGAGTCGGGCCGGAACATCGTCGTCGAGACCGACGACATCGACCACTTCGGCAACCGTCGTCTGCGTAACGTCGGCGAGCTCATCCAGAACCAGGTCCGTACGGGTCTGGCTCGTATGGAGCGCGTCGTGCGTGAGCGCATGACGACTCAGGACGTCGAGGCGATCACGCCCCAGACGCTGATCAACATCCGGCCGGTCGTCGCCTCCATCAAGGAGTTCTTCGGCACCAGCCAGCTGTCGCAGTTCATGGACCAGAACAACCCGCTGTCGGGTCTCACCCACAAGCGCCGCCTGTCGGCTCTTGGCCCGGGTGGTCTCTCCCGTGAGCGGGCCGGCTTCGAGGTCCGTGACGTGCACCCGTCTCACTACGGCCGCATGTGCCCGATTGAGACCCCTGAAGGCCCGAACATCGGTCTGATCGGTTCGCTCGCCTCGTACGGCCGCGTCAACGCGTTCGGCTTCGTCGAGACGCCGTACCGCAAGGTCGTCGACGGTGTCGTCACCGACGACGTCGACTACCTGACGGCCGACGAAGAGGACCGCTTCGTCATCGCGCAGGCCAACGCGACGCTCTCCGAGGACATGCGCTTCGAGGAGTCCCGCGTCCTGGTCCGCCGTCGTGGCGGCGAGATCGACTACATCCCGGGCGACGACGTCGACTACATGGACGTTTCGCCGCGCCAGATGGTGTCGGTCGCGACCGCGATGATCCCGTTCCTCGAGCACGACGACGCAAACCGCGCGCTCATGGGCGCGAACATGATGCGTCAGGCCGTGCCGCTGATCACGTCCGAGGCGCCGCTCGTCGGCACCGGCATGGAATACCGCTGTGCGGTCGACGCCGGTGACGTCATCAAGGCGGAGAAGGAGGGCGTGGTCCAGGAGGTTTCCGCGGACTACGTCACCGTTGCCAACGACGACGGTACGTACACCACGTACCGCATCGCCAAGTTCTCCCGCTCCAACCAGGGCACCTCGGTCAACCAGAAGGTTGTCGTGGACGAGGGCGCCCGGGTCGTCGAGGGCCAGGTCCTCGCCGACGGGCCCGCCACCCAGCAGGGTGAGATGGCGCTCGGCAAGAACCTGCTCGTGGCGTTCATGCCGTGGGAGGGTCACAACTACGAAGACGCGATCATCCTCAGCCAGCGTCTGGTGCAGGACGACGTCCTCTCCTCGATCCACATCGAGGAGCACGAGGTCGACGCCCGTGACACCAAGCTCGGCCCGGAGGAGATCACCCGGGACATCCCGAACGTCTCCGAAGAGGTCCTCGCGGACCTCGATGAGCGCGGCATCATCCGTATCGGTGCCGAGGTCGTCGCCGGTGACATCCTCGTCGGCAAGGTCACGCCCAAGGGTGAGACCGAGCTGACGCCGGAAGAGCGTCTGCTGCGCGCGATCTTCGGTGAGAAGGCGCGCGAGGTCCGTGACACTTCGCTGAAGGTGCCGCACGGCGAGGTCGGCAAGATCATCGGCGTCCGCGTCTTCGACCGCGAAGAGGGCGACGAGCTGCCGCCGGGCGTGAACCAGCTGGTTCGCGTGTACGTCGCGCAGAAGCGCAAGATCACCGATGGTGACAAGCTCGCCGGCCGTCACGGCAACAAGGGCGTCATCTCGAAGATCCTGCCGATCGAGGACATGCCGTTCATGGAGGACGGCACCCCGGTCGACATCATCCTCAACCCGCTGGGTGTCCCGTCCCGAATGAACCCGGGACAGGTCCTCGAAATCCACCTGGGCTGGCTCGCCAGTCAGGGCTGGAAGGTCGAGGGCAGCGAGGAGTGGATGGAGCGGCTCAAGGTCATCGGCGCCGACGAGGTCGCCGCCGGCACGAACGTCGCCACGCCGGTCTTCGACGGTGCGCGCGAGGACGAGATCTCCGGTCTCTTCGAGTCCACGATCCCGAACCGCGACGGCAACCGGATGGTCCAGCCTTCCGGCAAGGCCAACCTGTTCGACGGGCGCTCGGGTGAGCCGTTCCCGGACCCGATCTCGGTCGGGTACATGTACATCCTCAAGCTCCACCACCTGGTCGACGACAAGCTCCACGCTCGTTCGACCGGCCCGTACTCCATGATCACTCAGCAGCCGCTGGGTGGTAAGGCTCAGTTCGGTGGCCAGCGATTCGGTGAAATGGAGGTGTGGGCGCTCGAGGCTTATGGCGCCGCTTACGCCCTCCAGGAGCTGCTGACCATCAAGTCCGACGACGTGACCGGCCGCGTGAAGGTCTACGAGGCCATCGTCAAGGGCGAGAACATCCCTGAGCCCGGCATTCCTGAGTCCTTCAAGGTGCTCATCAAGGAAATGCAGTCGCTCTGCCTCAACGTGGAGGTGCTGTCCTCGGACGGTATGTCCATCGAAATGCGCGACACGGACGAGGACGTCTTCCGCGCAGCGGAGGAGCTCGGTATCGACCTGTCCCGGCGCGAGCCGAGCAGCGTCGAAGAGGTCTGACGGGCAGGCCGGGAGTCCTTCACCGGACTCCCGGCCCTCCCCGGACCCGTTCAGACCATTGATTGAGACTCGACCCCGAAAGAGGGATTGACGACAAGTGCTCGACGTCAACTTCTTCGACGAGCTGCGGATCGGCCTCGCCACCGCGGACGACATCCGGACCTGGTCGCACGGCGAAGTGAAGAAGCCGGAGACCATCAACTACCGCACGCTCAAGCCCGAAAAGGACGGACTCTTCTGCGAGAAGATCTTCGGTCCGACCAGGGACTGGGAGTGCTACTGCGGCAAGTACAAGCGTGTCCGCTTCAAGGGCATCATCTGCGAGCGCTGCGGCGTCGAGGTCACTCGCGCCAAGGTGCGTCGTGAGCGGATGGGCCACATTGAGCTGGCCGCGCCCGTCACTCACATCTGGTACTTCAAGGGCGTCCCCTCGCGCCTTGGATACCTGCTTGACCTCGCGCCGAAGGACCTCGAAAAGGTCATCTACTTCGCCGCGTACATGATCACCTTCGTGGACGAGGAGCGCCGGACGCGCGACCTGCCCTCGCTGGAGGCGCACGTCTCCGTCGAGCGTCAGCAGGTCGAGAACCGTCGCGACTCCGACCTCGAAGCCCGCGCCAAGAAGCTCGAGACCGACCTGGCCGAGCTCGAGGCCGAGGGCGCCAAGGCCGACGTACGCCGCAAGGTGCGCGAAGGCGCCGAGCGTGAGATGAAGCAGCTGCGCGACCGTGCGCAGCGCGAGATCGACCGTCTCGACGAGGTGTGGAACCGCTTCAAGAACCTCAAGGTCCAGGACCTCGAGGGCGACGAGCTGCTCTACCGCGAGCTGCGCGACCGCTTCGGTACGTACTTCGACGGCTCGATGGGTGCTGCTGCGTTGCAGAAGCGCCTGGAGTCCTTCGATCTCAACGAAGAGGCCGAGAAGCTTCGCGAGATCATCCGTACCGGCAAGGGCCAGAAGAAGACCCGTGCGCTCAAGCGCCTCAAGGTCGTCTCCGCGTTCCTGCAGACCAGCAACAGCCCCAAGGGCATGGTGCTCGACTGCGTGCCGGTCATCCCGCCGGACCTGCGTCCGATGGTGCAGCTGGACGGTGGCCGCTTCGCGACCTCCGACCTGAACGACCTGTACCGCCGCGTGATCAACCGCAACAACCGCCTCAAGCGTCTCCTTGACCTCGGTGCCCCCGAGATCATCGTGAACAACGAGAAGCGGATGCTGCAGGAGGCCGTCGACGCGCTGTTCGACAACGGCCGCCGCGGTCGCCCGGTCACCGGTCCCGGTAACCGCCCGCTGAAGTCCCTGAGCGACATGCTCAAGGGCAAGCAGGGCCGCTTCCGTCAGAACCTTCTCGGTAAGCGTGTGGACTACTCCGCACGTTCCGTGATCGTCGTCGGCCCGC
Source organism: Streptomyces sp. ISL-98 (assembly GCF_018614055.1). Classification (GTDB taxonomy): domain Bacteria; phylum Actinomycetota; class Actinomycetes; order Streptomycetales; family Streptomycetaceae; genus Streptomyces; species Streptomyces spiramyceticus. The sequence goes on along the minus strand of NZ_JAGGPB010000014.1, from coordinate 38,674 downwards.
AGCTGAAGCTGCACCAGTGCGGTCTGCCCAAGGCCATGGCGCTGGAGCTCTTCAAGCCGTTCGTGATGAAGCGCCTGGTGGATCTGAACCACGCGCAGAACATCAAGTCGGCGAAGCGCATGGTCGAGCGCGGCCGCACGGTCGTGTACGACGTCCTGGAAGAGGTCATCGCCGAGCACCCGGTTCTGCTGAACCGTGCGCCGACGCTGCACCGCCTCGGCATCCAGGCCTTCGAGCCGCAGCTGGTCGAGGGCAAGGCCATCCAGATCCACCCGCTCGTCTGTACCGCGTTCAACGCGGACTTCGACGGTGACCAGATGGCCGTGCACCTGCCGCTCTCCGCGGAGGCGCAGGCCGAGGCCCGCATCCTGATGCTGTCCTCGAACAACATCCTGAAGCCGGCAGACGGTCGTCCCGTCACCATGCCGACCCAGGACATGGTGCTGGGCCTGTTCTTCCTCACGACCGACGAGGAAGAGCGCAAGGTCATCGGTGAGGGCCGTAGCTTCGGCTCGACCGCCGAGGCGACCATGGCGTTCGACAACCGTGAGCTCTCGCTCCAGGCGAAGGTCGACATCCGCTTCCCGGTGGGCACCATCCCGCCGCGTGGCTGGGTGCCGCCGGTTGCTGAGGAGGGTGAGCAGGAGTTCCAGCAGGGCGACAGCTTCCGTCTGCGTACGACCCTGGGCCGCGCGCTCTTCAACGAGCTGCTGCCCGAGGACTACCCGTTCGTCGACTACTCGGTGGGCAAGAAGCAGCTCTCCGAGATCGTCAACGACCTGGCGGAGCGCTACCCCAAGGTCATCGTGGCGGCGACGCTCGACAACCTGAAGGCGGCCGGCTTCCACTGGGCGACCCGTTCGGGCGTCACCGTGGCCATCTCCGACGTCGTCGTGCCCGAGGCCAAGAAGGCCATCGTCAAGGGCTACGAGGCGCAGGACGAGAAGGTCCAGAAGCAGTACGAGCGCGGTCTCATCACCAAGGAAGAGCGCACTCAGGAGCTCATCGCGATCTGGACCAAGGCGACCAATGAGGTTGCCGAGGCGATGAACGCGAACTTCCCCAAGACGAACCCCATCTTCATGATGGTTGACTCGGGTGCCCGAGGAAACATGATGCAGATGCGTCAGATCGCCGGTATGCGTGGTCTGGTGTCGAACGCCAAGAACGAGACGATTCCTCGCCCGATTAAGGCGTCGTTCCGTGAGGGTCTGTCCGTGCTGGAGTACTTCATCTCCACCCACGGTGCCCGTAAGGGTCTGGCCGACACCGCCCTGCGTACCGCCGACTCGGGTTACCTGACCCGTCGTCTGGTGGACGTCTCGCAGGACGTGATCATCCGCGAGGAGGACTGTGGCACCGACCGCGGCCTCAAGCTGAAGATCGCGGAGAAGGGCGCCGACGGCATCCTCCGCAAGACGGACGATGTCGAGACCAGCGTGTACGCACGCATGCTCGCCGAGGACGTCGTCATCGACGGCAAGGTCATCGCGCCGGCCAATGTCGACCTCGGTGACGTGCTCATCGACCAGCTGGTCATGCACGGTGTCGAGGAGGTCAAGACCCGCTCGGTCCTGACCTGTGAGTCCGCGGTCGGCACCTGTGCCTTCTGCTACGGACGCTCGCTCGCCACCGGCAAGCTGGTCGACATCGGTGAGGCGGTCGGCATCATCGCCGCCCAGTCCATCGGTGAGCCCGGTACCCAGCTGACGATGCGTACCTTCCACACCGGTGGTGTGGCCGGTGACGACATCACCCAGGGTCTGCCCCGTGTCGTCGAGCTCTTCGAGGCTCGTACGCCCAAGGGCGTCGCCCCGATCTCGGAGGCGGCAGGCCGCATCCGTATCGAGGAGACCGAGAAGACCAAGAAGCTCGTCGTCACCCCCGACGACGGCAGCGACGAGACGGCGTTCCCGATCTCGAAGCGTGCCCGTCTGCTGGTGGGCGAGGGCGACCACGTCGAGGTGGGCCAGAAGCTCACCGTGGGTGCAACCAACCCGCACGACGTGCTGCGAATCCTTGGTCAGCGCGCGGTCCAGGTCCACCTGGTCGGCGAAGTCCAGAAGGTCTACAACAGCCAGGGCGTGTCGATCCACGACAAGCACATCGAGATCATCATCCGGCAGATGCTCCGCCGCGTGACGATCATCGAGTCGGGCGACGCCGAGCTGCTTCCGGGCGAGCTCGTCGAGCGCGGCCGCTTCGAGGGCGAGAACCGTCGTGTGGTCACGGAAGGCGGCCACCCGGCCTCCGGCCGTCCGCAGCTGATGGGTATCACCAAGGCCTCGCTGGCGACCGAGTCGTGGCTGTCGGCGGCGTCCTTCCAGGAGACGACCAGGGTTCTGACGGACGCGGCGATCAACGCCAAGTCCGACTCCCTGATCGGCCTCAAGGAGAACGTCATCATCGGTAAGCTCATCCCGGCCGGTACGGGCCTCGCCCGCTACCGCAACATCCGGGTCGAGCCGACCGAGGAAGCCAAGGCCGCGATGTACTCGGCCGTCGGCTACGACGACATCGACTACTCGCCGTTCGGTACCGGCTCCGGCCAGGCCGTCCCGCTGGAGGACTACGACTACGGTCCGTACAACCAGTAGGCGAAACGCCTGACAGGGCGGTCATCCCGAAAGGGGTGGCCGCCCTTCGGCGTTACGGGCCCGTGCGGACCCCCGGAGGGGCCATGCGGCGTTTGCCGGGCCGGCATCCGTCTCAGTGGCCGGAATGGCGTTGCGGGGGCCGCTGGATCCCTTCAGGAAGTCCGGCGTGTTGGGGTGCACGGCATTTGTTTTGACCGAAGTCCATGAGGTAGGTACGCTCAGACCTTGTGCCTGGGGTGTGCCTGGGCTCCCGTGCGTGCCTATGTCCGCGCGGAGAGCCAGGACAAACACACCGCAATCTGTCTCTTCTCCGTTTCGACGGGGGCTTGCAGTGTTCGACACACCCGACCGCGTGGGTCGGAGGTGTTCCAGGTTAGTTTCACAGTGATCGGCACACAGAAACCGGAGAAGTAGTGCCTACGATCCAGCAGCTGGTCCGTAAGGGCCGGCAGGACAAGGTCGAGAAGAACAAGACGCCCGCACTTGAGGGTTCCCCTCAGCGTCGCGGCGTCTGCACGCGTGTGTTCACGACCACCCCGAAGAAGCCGAACTCGGCCCTGCGTAAGGTCGCGCGTGTGCGTCTGACCAGCGGGATCGAAGTCACCGCTTACATCCCGGGTGAGGGACACAACCTGCAGGAGCACTCGATCGTGCTCGTGCGTGGTGGCCGTGTGAAGGACCTGCCGGGTGTTCGCTACAAGATCATCCGCGGCTCGCTCGACACCCAGGGTGTCAAGAACCGTAAGCAGGCCCGCAGCCGCTACGGCGCCAAGAAGGAGAAGTAAGAATGCCTCGTAAGGGCCCCGCCCCGAAGCGCCCGGTCATCATTGACCCGGTCTACAGCTCTCCTCTTGTGACGTCGTTGATCAACAAGATCCTTCTCGACGGCAAGCGTTCCACCGCCGAGCGGATCGTGTACGGCGCCATGGAAGGCCTCCGCGAGAAGACCGGCAACGACCCGGTCATCACGCTGAAGCGCGCGCTTGAGAACGTCAAGCCCTCGCTCGAGGTCAAGTCCCGCCGTGTCGGTGGCGCCACCTACCAGGTGCCGATCGAGGTCAAGCCCGGTCGTGCGGCCACCCTCGCGCTGCGCTGGGTCGTGGGTTACTCCCGCGCCCGCCGCGAGAAGACCATGACCGAGCGCCTCATGAACGAGCTGCTCGACGCCTCGAACGGTCTTGGCGCTGCCGTCAAGAAGCGTGAGGACACCCACAAGATGGCCGAGTCCAACAAGGCCTTCGCGCACTACCGCTGGTAGTCGTTACCCACTTCGAGACCGAGAGAAGATTGAGCCTTATGGCCACCACTTCGCTTGACCTGGCCAAGGTCCGCAACATCGGGATCATGGCCCACATCGACGCGGGCAAGACGACCACCACCGAGCGGATCCTCTTCTACACCGGTGTGTCTTACAAGATCGGTGAAGTCCACGACGGCGCTGCCACGATGGACTGGATGGAGCAGGAGCAGGAGCGCGGCATCACGATCACGTCTGCCGCGACGACCTGCCACTGGCCGCTCAACGATGTTGATCACACGATCAACATCATCGACACCCCGGGTCACGTCGACTTCACCGTCGAGGTGGAGCGTTCGCTCCGCGTCCTCGACGGCGCCGTCACCGTGTTCGACGGTGTGGCGGGCGTCGAGCCGCAGTCCGAGACTGTCTGGCGTCAGGCGGACCGCTACGGCGTGCCGCGTATCTGCTTCGTCAACAAGCTCGACCGCACCGGCGCCGAGTTCCACCGCTGCGTCGACATGATCGTCGACCGCCTCGGTGCGGTTCCGCTGGTCATGCAGCTCCCGATTGGCGCCGAGGCCGACTTCCAGGGTGTTGTCGACCTCGTGACGATGAAGGCCTTCGTCTGGTCCGCCGAGGCGGCCAAGGGCGAGGCGTACGACATCGTCGACATCCCGGCGACGCACGTCGAGGCTGCCGACGAGTGGCGCGGCAAGCTCCTCGAGGCTGTTTCCGAGCACGACGACGAGATGATGGAGCTGTACCTCGACGGCCAGGAGCCGACCGAGGACCAGCTGTACGCCGCCATCCGTCGTATCACTCTGGCCTCCAAGGGCAGCGCCGACTCCGTCACCGTCTCCCCGGTGTTCTGCGGTACCGCGTTCAAGAACAAGGGCGTCCAGCCCCTGCTCGACGCCGTTGTTCGCTACCTGCCGTCTCCCCTGGACGTCGAGGCCATTGAGGGCCACGACGTCAAGGACCCGGAGACGGTCGTCAAGCGTCAGCCGTCGGACGAGGAGCCGTTCTCCGGCCTTGCCTTCAAGATCGCGAGCGACCCGCACCTGGGCAAGCTCACCTTCGTCCGGATCTACTCCGGTCGCCTCGAGGCCGGCACCGCGGTGCTGAACTCGGTCAAGGGCAAGAAGGAGCGCATCGGCAAGATCTACCGCATGCACGCGAACAAGCGTGAGGAGATCCCCTCGGTGGGTGCCGGTGACATCGTCGCCGTCATGGGTCTGAAGCAGACCACCACCGGTGAGACGCTGTGCGACGAGAAGAACCCGGTGATCCTGGAGTCCATGGACTTCCCGGCGCCGGTCATTCAGGTCGCGATCGAGCCCAAGTCCAAGGGTGACCAGGAGCGGCTGGGTGTTGCCATCCAGCGGCTCGCGGAGGAGGACCCCTCCTTCCAGGTGCACTCGGACGAGGAGACCGGCCAGACCATCATCGGTGGTATGGGCGAGCTTCACCTCGAGGTGCTGGTCGACCGCATGAAGCGCGAGTTCCGCGTCGAGGCGAACGTCGGCAAGCCCCAGGTCGCGTACCGCGAGACGATCCGCAAGACCGTCGAGCGTATCGACTACACGCACAAGAAGCAGACTGGTGGTACTGGCCAGTTCGCGAAGGTGCAGATCGCCCTTGAGCCCATCGAGGGTGGCGACGCCTCGTACGAGTTCGTCAACAAGGTCACCGGTGGCCGCATCCCCCGGGAGTACATCCCGTCGGTGGACGCGGGCGCGCAGGAAGCCATGCAGTTCGGCATCCTGGCCGGTTACGAGATGGTCGGCGTTCGCGTCACCCTTCTCGACGGTGGTTACCACGAGGTCGACTCCTCCGAGCTCGCCTTCAAGATCGCCGGTTCGCAGGCGTTCAAGGAGGGTGCCCGCAAGGCCTCTCCCGTGCTCCTCGAGCCGATGATGGCCGTCGAGGTCACCACGCCCGAGGACTACATGGGCGATGTCATCGGCGACCTCAACTCCCGCCGTGGCCAGATTCAGGCCATGGAGGAGCGCAGCGGCGCTCGCGTCGTGAAGGGCCTCGTGCCCCTCTCGGAGATGTTCGGCTACGTCGGAGACCTCCGCAGCAAGACCTCGGGTCGCGCAAGCTACTCGATGCAGTTCGACTCCTACGCCGAGGTTCCGCGGAACGTCGCCGAGGAGATCATCGCGAAGGCCAAGGGCGAGTAACTCCCCCGAGTTGACGCTTTAGGCTTGACCCGACCGCCGGGGTTTTCCCCGCGACCCCGTGTGGAAAACCCGGCGGTTGGCATCCCAGCAAAGATCACCTGGCGCCGATGAAGCAAGGCGTACAGAACCACTCCAGGAGGACCCAGTGGCGAAGGCGAAGTTCGAGCGGACTAAGCCGCACGTCAACATCGGCACCATCGGTCACATTGACCACGGTAAGACGACGCTGACCGCGGCGATTACCAAGGTGCTGCACGACGCGTACCCCGACCTGAACGAGGCCTCGGCCTTCGACCAGATCGACAAGGCTCCTGAGGAGCGTCAGCGCGGTATCACGATCTCGATCGCGCACGTCGAGTACCAGACGGAGTCGCGTCACTACGCGCACGTCGACTGCCCCGGTCACGCGGACTACATCAAGAACATGATCACGGGTGCGGCGCAGATGGACGGCGCCATCCTCGTGGTTGCCGCCACCGACGGCCCGATGCCGCAGACCAAGGAGCACGTGCTCCTGGCCCGCCAGGTCGGCGTGCCGTACATCGTTGTCGCCCTGAACAAGGCCGACATGGTGGACGACGAGGAGATCCTGGAGCTCGTCGAGCTCGAGGTCCGTGAGCTCCTCTCCGAGTACGAGTTCCCGGGCGACGACCTCCCGGTCGTCAAGGTCTCGGCGCTCAAGGCGCTCGAGGGCGACAAGGAGTGGGGCCAGACTGTCCTCGACCTGATGAAGGCCGTCGACGAGTCGATCCCGCAGCCCGAGCGCGACGTCGACAAGCCGTTCCTGATGCCGATCGAGGACGTCTTCACGATCACCGGTCGTGGCACGGTCGTCACCGGTCGTATCGAGCGTGGTGTTCTCAAGGTCAACGAGACCGTCGACATCGTCGGTATCAAGGAAGAGAAGACCACCACCACGGTCACCGGCATCGAGATGTTCCGCAAGCTGCTCGACGAGGGCCAGGCGGGCGAGAACGTCGGTCTGCTCCTCCGTGGCATCAAGCGCGAGGACGTCGAGCGCGGCCAGGTCATCATCAAGCCCGGTTCGGTTACGCCGCACACCGAGTTTGAGGCCCAGGCCTACATCCTGTCGAAGGACGAGGGTGGCCGTCACACCCCCTTCTTCAACAACTACCGCCCGCAGTTCTACTTCCGTACCACGGACGTGACCGGCGTCGTTACCCTCCCCGAGGGCACCGAGATGGTCATGCCGGGCGACAACACCATCATGACGGTCGCGCTGATTCAGCCGGTCGCCATGGAGGAGGGCCTGAAGTTCGCCATCCGTGAGGGTGGCCGGACCGTGGGCGCCGGCCAGGTCACCAAGATCACCAAGTAATTTGGTGGCTTGACCTGGTTGCTCCAGCAGAGCACCAAGAAGGGCCCCGGCCCCGCCGTTCGCGGCGGAGCCGGGGCCCTTCTGTTGTTGCCGGTAGTGGTTGCGGCTACGCGGCTACGGCTTCCAGAGCCACGGCGTGGCGTCCGGACCGAGGCCCACCACTGCCGGGCCCTCGGGGCCGAGGTGCAGCGTGGGGACCTCAAGGGATGCCGGCGCTCCCTTACGGCGTATCAGGCGGCCGTCCGTCAGGAGCTGGACGTGGCCCTTGCGGTCGCGGCCCACCAGGACCGGGCCCTTCGGGGCCGTTACGGCGCCCACCGCCCCGTAACCGTTGAAGCGCAGCCGTACCGGGCTCGCGCCGCCCACCCGTGCCGTCGTCAGCCGCGCGGTCGCGGGGCCCCGGTACACGAGGTCGATGCCGCCGTCCGGCGCCGCGAGGGCCGTGGGGGAGTCGCCCGGCGCGGGCAGGCCGGTCGCCGGGCGCGGTCCCACCGGCTTGCCGGGTGCGTCCTGCGTCCAGTGGTGGACGCTGTCGTGGCCCGCGGCGAAGACGTGGACGCGGCCGTGGCCGTCCACCGCGGTGGCCAGGCCGTCCTGTATCTCGCCGCCGCCCAGATCGCGCCAGCCGGCCCAGCGCCCCGCTGTGTCCCTGACCCGCGTGCTGATGCCCTTGTCCGCGTTGCGTACGAACAGATGGACCCGGCCGTCAGGAGCCGCCACGGCGACGGGCGAGCCGATGCGGCGCCCGCGGTCCGGGCGCTTCTCCGGGTTGCCGAGGCCGGTCCAGGCGCTGAACTCCCCGTCAGGCGTGCGCTGTTCGAGCAGTACGATCTCGCGCGCGTTGGCCGCGCCATGACCGCCGAGCGCGGCGAAACGCAGCCCGAATATGAGCTGCCTCCCGTCCCCCAGAGTCGCCGAGCCGAGCGCCGGCGCGAGCGGCCCGCCGCCCAGGTCGTCCGGTGCGCCCCACACACCGCTGCCGCGCGCCGTCTCGCGCCAGCGTGCGACCCGCAGGCCCAGCACGCCGTACGCCGTCAGACGCCCGTCGGCCCCGGTGGCGACGACCGGGCGCGCGCCGGGGTAGCGGTAGTGGGTGGAGCGGACCCAGCCCTTCCGGTTGGTGAGCGGGCGGTCGCCGCCGACGTTGTAGTCGCCGCAGCCCGCCGCGTTCCCGCACTCCCAGTCGGGTGCGCCGCCGTACGGGACGAGGTGAGAGGCCTTCTCCCTGAGCACGTCCTGCGGCAGATTCTTGGGCCAGTGGCGGTTGTAGTAGCCGCGGTACGACGTGGCGACGAAGCCGGGCACGTCACCGCGGTTCTCGGTGGCCTCGGCGACCCGGCGGATCATCGCAGCCCAGGCGAAACAGCCGACGGCCGTGTGGTCGGCGTGGTCGGAGTAACCGGGCTGCTCGCTGTCGCGGCGCCGGGTGGCCTCGTCGCTGTGCTGGATGTCCGGGTCGGGATCGAGGGTCTGCACGACGGTGGGCCGGTACTCGGCCATCAGCCCCGCGAGTACGTCGACGAGCCCGTCGTACGTGTACGAACCGGCCTTCTGCAGCGGCGAGTTGTCGGCCACGACGGTACGCAGCGACAGCCCCCTCGCCTCCCACAGGCTGGGCAGTCCCATCCGCCCCCACGAGGTGTGCATGGCCAGATTGAGGAAGATCAGCTCGACCCGCCGGTCACCGTGGGCGAGCGTGTTCAGCTCGGCCCTGCGGTCCCCGCGCAGCGTGGTGACGGACTTGTCCCACTCGGTGAACCGGGGCAGTCCGAGGAGAGTGGCGTACGCCTGGCGCAGTCCCTGATGGCGGGCGGAGGAGTACGCCGTCCTGTCGGCGGCCTGGGGCCCCGCGCCGGGGATCCGGTTGACGCCGTTGGCCTCGCCCGCGGTGACGTACACACAGACCAGCGGGACGCCGGCGTCCAGCGTGCGCTGGGTGTCCGGGTTCATGAAGTACAGGTCGTCGTCCGGGTGGGCGAGTATCTGCATCAGCAGCGCGTGCCGGGGCTCGGACATCTGCTTGCCAGGCAGCGGGTCGGGCGCGGGGCCCTTGCGGCGCGGGGCGGGGACCGAGCAGGAGCTCACGGCGAGGCCGGCCGTCACGGCGGCGGCGGAGGCGACGAGGGTGCGCCTGGTGGGCCCGGACGCGGTGGCGCCCTGAGGGCAGGCAGGGGCAGGCCCTTGTTCGGCGGTACTGGTCACGCGTGCTGCTCCCCGTCCACTTCCCCCGCAGCGGGCGGTGCTTCGCGCTGCGCTCTGTGAAGGTGGACGGGGATTCGGTGCCCGGGGTTGCCTCTACGCAGCGTGGCGGCTGCATTCAGCCCTGGTCATAGCACTCGTACGAAGATCCGCGGGGGTGCGGTGTCCGGCGGATCGCGGGCCTGGGGCCCAACCCGGGTTTGACCTGCGACACCTACCGGGTAATCTCTTCCGCCCGATTGGCGCGAGCTATGCCCCGTATGGCAGACTGTCGGGGTTGCTCGGTTGAGTGCCGATGCTGCGCGCCTCCCGCCGGGAGGACCGGAAGCGAGTCCCACAGTACTCGTCGCCCCAACTGCCTTCTGGGCAGCGCTGGAGCGGACGTACGGGAATCTTCCGGGAAGTGTCAGCGGGGCGCCGACCAGGCACCCGGTGGGTGTTCTGCCCCCGACTTGCGGTTTTGGCCCGCACCCCCTTGGTTGGGAAATCCTTAGGGATTTCTACGTAGAGGGGATGCGACACGCCCGACCGCGTGGGTCGGAGCAGGACGCGAACGTACCGGGTCCCAGAGCGTTACGAGAGACAGGACTACTAGGTAGCCATGGCGGGACAGAAGATCCGCATCCGGCTCAAGGCCTACGACCACGAGGTCATCGACTCTTCGGCGAAGAAGATCGTCGAGACGGTGACTCGCACTGGTGCGTCGGTCGCAGGCCCGGTGCCGCTGCCCACAGAGAAGAACGTGTACTGCGTCATCAAGTCGCCGCACAAGTACAAGGATTCTCGCGAGCACTTCGAGATGCGCACGCACAAGCGCCTCATCGACATCCTCGACCCCACGCCCAAGACCGTTGACTCGCTGATGCGCCTGGACCTTCCGGCCGGCGTTGACATCGAGATCAAGCTCTGAGGGGCGCGGAGATGGCTAAGCAGATTAAGGGAATCCTGGGCGAGAAGCTCGGCATGACCCAGGTCTGGGACGAGAACAACCGGGTTGTCCCGGTGACCGTCGTCAAGGCCGGGCCGAATGTCGTGACCCAGGTCCGCACGAATGACTCCGACGGCTACGAGTCGGTCCAGATCGCCTTCGGCGAGATCGACCCTCGCAAGGTGAACAAGCCCCTCAAGGGTCACTTCGCCAAGGCCGACGTGACCCCGCGCCGCCACCTGGTGGAGCTCCGTACCTCCGACGCCAGCGAGTACACGCTCGGCCAGGAGATCACTGCCGAGGTGTTCGAGTCCGGCGTCAAGGTTGACGTCACGGGCAAGAGCAAGGGCAAGGGCTTCGCCGGTGTCATGAAGCGTCACAACTTCGCCGGTGGCAAGGCTTCCCACGGTGCCCACCGCGTGCACCGCAAGCCCGGTTCCATCGGTGGCTGTGCCACCCCCGGCCGTGTTTTCAAGGGCATGCGCATGGCGGGTCGTATGGGCAACGAGCGGGTCACCACCCAGAACCTGACCGTCCACGCCGTTGACGCCGAGAAGGGTCTGCTGCTCATCAAGGGCGCCGTCCCCGGCCCCAACGGTGGCCTCGTCCTGGTCCGTACCGCGGCCAAGGGGGTTTGAGGAACCGATGAGCACCATTGACATCCTTACGCCGGCAGGCGACAAGGCCGGTACCGTCGAGCTCCCCGCGGAGATCTTCGATGCCAAGGTCAGCATTCCGCTGATCCACCAGGTCGTTGTCGCACAGCTGGCTGCTGCCCGTCAGGGCACGCACAAGACCAAGCGTCGCGGCGAAGTCCGTGGTGGCGGCAAGAAGCCGTACCGCCAGAAGGGCACCGGCCGCGCCCGTCAGGGTTCGACCCGCGCCCCGCAGTTCGCCGGCGGTGGCGTCGTCCACGGCCCGCAGCCGCGTGACTACTCGCAGCGCACGCCCAAGAAGATGAAGGCCGCCGCTCTGCGTGGCGCCCTCACCGACCGGGCCCGCAACGCTCGCATCCACGTCGTCTCCGACGTGGTCGAGGGTGCGGTTTCCACCAAGGCCGCGAAGAACCTGCTGGGCAAGGTCAGCGAGCGCAAGCACGTGCTCCTGGTCGCCGAGCGTTCGGACGAGGCCGCGTGGCTGTCCGCCCGCAACCTGCCCCAGGTGCACCTCCTGGAGCCGGGCCAGCTGAACACGTACGACGTGCTCGTCTCCGACGACGTGGTCTTCACCAAGGCCGCTTTCGAGTCTTTCGTGTCTGGCCCCACCAAGGCCGATGAGACCGAAGGGAGCGACGTCTGATGACTGAGGCGACCGTAACCAGCAAGACCTTCACGGACCCGCGTGACGTCCTCGTCAAGCCGGTTGTTTCCGAGAAGAGCTACGCGCTGCTCGACGAGAACAAGTACACGTTCATCGTCGCGCCCGGCTCCAACAAGACCCAGATCAAGCAGGCCGTCCAGGCGGTCTTCGGGGTCAAGGTCACCGGGGTCAACACGATCAACCGGCAGGGCAAGCGCAAGCGCACCAAGACCGGCTTCGGCAAGCGCGCTGACACCAAGCGCGCCATCGTGACCCTCGCCGAGGGCGACCGTATCGACATCTTCGGCGGTCCGACCGCCTAAGGGCGGTCTGGATCGTCCGGAATCGGACGAGGACTGAGAAATGGGAATCCGCAAGTACAAGCCGACGACGCCGGGCCGCCGTGGCTCCTCCGTCGCCGACTTTGTCGAGATCACGCGGTCCACGCCGGAGAAGTCGCTGGTCCGCCCCCTGCACAGCAAGGGCGGCCGTAACAACGCCGGTCGGATCACCGTTCGCCACCAGGGTGGCGGACACAAGCGCGCCTACCGAGTGATCGACTTCCGTCGTCACGACAAGGACGGCGTGCCGGCCAAGGTCGCGCACATCGAGTACGACCCCAACCGCACCGCGCGCATCGCGCTGCTGCACTACGCAGACGGCGAGAAGCGCTACATCATCGCGCCGCGTGGCCTCACGCAGGGTGACCGGATTGAGAACGGCCCCGCGGCCGACATCAAGCCCGGCAACAACCTGGCGCTGCGCAACATCCCGGTGGGTACGACCATCCACGCCATCGAGCTGCGGCCCGGCGGCGGCGCGAAGTTCGCCCGTTCCGCGGGTGCCTCCGTGCAGCTGCTGGCGAAGGAGGGCACGATGGCCCACCTTCGTATGCCGTCCGGTGAAATTCGCCTGGTCGACGCCCGCTGCCGCGCCACGATTGGCGAGGTCGGCAACGCCGAGCAGTCGAACATCAACTGGGGCAAGGCCGGCCGTATGCGCTGGAAGGGCGTACGCCCGACCGTTCGCGGTGTCGCGATGAACCCCGTTGACCACCCGCACGGTGGTGGTGAGGGCAAGACTTCCGGTGGTCGTCACCCGGTCAGCCCGTGGGGTCAGAAGGAAGGTCGTACTCGCTCGCCGAAGAAGGCATCGAGCAAGTACATCGTCCGCCGCCGCAAGTCGAACAAGAAGCGCTAGGAGCGGGTTTAGATGCCGCGCAGTCTCAAGAAGGGGCCCTTCGTCGACGGACACCTCGTAAAGAAGGTGGACGTACAGAACGAAGCTGGCACCAAGAACGTCATCAAGACCTGGTCCCGGCGCTCGATGATCATTCCCAGCATGCTGGGTCACACCATCGCGGTGCACAACGGCAAGATTCACGTCCCGGTGTTCGTCACCGAGTCGATGGTCGGCCACAAGCTCGGCGAGTTTGCGCCGACCCGCACCTTCCGCGGCCACGTCAAGGACGACCGCAAGTCGAAGCGCCGCTAAGGCGGGGTGCGATGACTATGAACGACACCGAAGGGACAACCATGGAAGCCAGGGCCCAGGCGCGGTACATCCGCGTCACGCCCATGAAGGCCCGCCGCGTGGTGGACCTTATCCGTGGCATGGATGCCACGGAGGCTCAGGCGGTCCTGCGTTTCGCCGCGCAGGCCGCGAGCGTGCCGGTCGGCAAGGTGCTTGACAGTGCCATTGCCAACGCTGCGCACAACTACGACCACACGGACGCCTCCTCGCTGGTCATCAGCGAGGCGTACGTCGACGAGGGCCCGACCCTGAAGCGGTTCCGTCCGCGTGCCCAGGGCCGTGCCTACCGGATCCGCAAGCGGACCAGCCACATCACCGTGGTCGTCAGCAGCAAGGAAGGTTCCCGGTAATGGGCCAGAAGGTAAACCCGCACGGGTTCCGGCTCGGCATCACCACGGACTTCAAGTCCCGCTGGTACGCCGACAAGCTGTACAAGGACTACGTCAAGGAAGACGTCGCCATCCGCAGGATGATGACGTCCGGCATGGAGCGCGCCGGCATCTCGAAGGTTGAGATCGAGCGCACCCGTGACCGCGTGCGTGTGGACATCCACACCGCTCGTCCGGGCATCGTCATCGGCCGCCGTGGCGCCGAGGCCGACCGCATCCGCGGCGACCTCGAGAAGCTCACGGGCAAGCAGGTCCAGCTGAACATCCTCGAGGTCAAGAACCCCGAGATGGACGCTCAGCTGGTTGCCCAGGCCGTTGCCGAGCAGCTCTCCTCCCGCGTCTCCTTCCGTCGCGCCATGCGTAAGAGCATGCAGGGCACGATGAAGGCCGGCGCCAAGGGCATCAAGATCCAGTGTGGTGGCCGTCTCGGCGGCGCCGAGATGTCCCGGTCCGAGTTCTACCGCGAGGGTCGTGTGCCGCTGCACACGCTGCGCGCGAACGTGGACTACGGCTTCTTCGAGGCCAAGACCACCTTCGGCCGTATCGGCGTGAAGGTCTGGATCTACAAGGGCGACGTCAAGAACATCGCCGAGGTTCGCGCCGAGAACGCTGCGGCCCGTGCGGGTAACCGCCCGGCCCGTGGTGGCGGCGCGGGCGACCGTCCGGCCGGTGGCCGTGGTGGTCGTGGTGGCGAGCGTGGCGGCCGCGGCCGCAAGCCGCAGCAGTCCGCGCCGGCAGCGGAGGCCCCCAAGGCCGACGCTCCCGCCGCCGCTGCTCCGGCTGAGAGCACCGGAACGGAGGCCTGACCGAAATGCTGATCCCTCGTAGGGTCAAGCACCGCAAGCAGCACCACCCCAAGCGCAGTGGTATGGCGAAGGGTGGCACTGAGGTCGCATTCGGCGAGTACGGCATCCAGGCGCTGACCCCGGCGTACGTGACGAACCGCCAGATCGAGGCTGCTCGTATCGCGATGACCCGCCACATCAAGCGTGGCGGCAAGGTCTGGATCAACATCTACCCGGACCGTCCGCTCACCAAGAAGCCTGCCGAGACCCGCATGGGTTCCGGTAAGGGTTCCCCCGAGTGGTGGATCGCGAACGTCAAGCCCGGTCGGGTGATGTTCGAGCTGTCCTACCCGAACGAGAAGATTGCTCGTGAGGCGCTCACCCGCGCTGCTCACAAGCTTCCGATGAAGTGCCGGATTGTTCGGCGCGAGGCAGGTGAGTCGTGATGGCGGCCGGTACCAAGGCGACCGAGCTGCGCGAGCTGAACGACGAGGATCTCGTCGCCAAGCTCCGTGAGGCCAAGGAAGAACTGTTCAATCTCCGCTTCCAGGCGGCGACCGGACAGCTCGAGAACCACGGCCGGCTCAAGTCCGTCCGTAAGGACATCGCCCGGATCTACACCCTGATGCGTGAGCGCGAGCTGGGCATCGAGACGGTGGAGAGCGCCTGATGAGCGAGAAGAACGTGACTGAGACGAACACTGACCGCGGATTCCGCAAGACCCGTGAGGGTCTGGTCGTCAGCGACAAGATGGACAAGACCGTCGTCGTCGCTGTCGAGGACCGCGTCAAGCACGCGCTGTACGGCAAGGTCATCCGCCGTACGAACAAGCTCAAGGCGCACGACGAGCAGAACGCTGCCGGCGTCGGCGACCGCGTCCTCATCATGGAGACGCGTCCGCTGTCGGCAAGCAAGCGCTGGCGCATCGTCGAGATCCTCGAGAAGGCCAAGTAATCCCTGAGGGGTTTCCCTCAGGACAGTTCCGCCAGGCTCGGCAGGGGCACTCAGGTGCCCCTGCCGGGAACCGGCAGACGATCAGGAGATAGACGTGATCCAGCAGGAGTCGCGACTGCGTGTCGCCGACAACACGGGTGCGAAGGAAATTCTCACCATTCGTGTTCTCGGTGGCTCGGGTCGCCGCTACGCGGGCATCGGCGACGTCATCGTCGCCACCGTCAAGGACGCGATCCCCGGCGGCAACGTGAAGAAGGGTGACGTCGTCAAGGCTGTCATCGTTCGCACCGTCAAGGAGCGTCGTCGTCAGGACGGCTCGTACATCCGCTTCGACGAGAACGCCGCTGTCATTCTCAAGAACGACGGCGACCCTCGCGGCACCCGTATCTTCGGCCCGGTGGGCCGTGAGCTGCGCGAGAAGAAGTTCATGAAGATCATCTCGCTCGCGCCGGAGGTGCTGTAAGCATGAAGATCAAGAAGGGCGACCTGGTTCAGGTCATCACCGGTAAGGACAAGGGCAAGCAGGGCAAGGTCATTCTGGCCATCCCTACTGAGAACCGCGTCCTCGTCGAGGGTGTCAACCGGGTCAAGAAGCACACCAAGGCCGGCCAGACCGCTCGCGGTTCGCAGACCGGTGGCATTGTGACGACCGAGGCTCCGGTCCACGTCAGCAACGTTCAGCTGGTTGTGGAGAAGGACGGCAAGAAGGTCGTTACCCGCGTCGGCTACCGCTTTGACGACGAGGGCAACAAGATCCGCGTTGCCAAGCGGACTGGTGAGGACATCTGATGACTACCACCACCGCACCGCGCCTCAAGCTGCGCTACCGCGAGGAGATCCAGGGCAAGCTGCGTGAGGAGTTCTCGTACGAGAACGTCATGCAGATCCCCGGCCTCGTCAAGATCGTGGTCAACATGGGTGTGGGCGACGCCGCCCGCGACTCCAAGCTGATCGACGGCGCGATTCGCGACCTCACCACGATCACTGGCCAGAAGCCGGCCGTCACCAAGGCCCGGAAGTCCATCGCGCAGTTCAAGCTGCGCGAGGGTCAGCCGATCGGCTGCCACGTCACCCTCCGCGGTGACCGCATGTGGGAGTTCCTGGACCGTACGCTGTCGCTCGCGCTGCCGCGTATCCGTGACTTCCGTGGTCTGTCGCCGAAGCAGTTCGACGGCCGTGGCAACTACACCTTCGGTCTCACGGAGCAGGTCATGTTCCACGAGATCGACCAGGACAAGATCGACCGGGTCCGGGGCATGGACATCACCGTGGTTACCACGGCGACCAACGACGACGAGGGTCGTGCCCTCCTTCGTCACCTCGGCTTCCCGTTCAAGGAGAACTGACCGTGGCGAAGAAGGCCCTGATCGCTAAGGCGGCCCGCAAGCCGAAGTTCGCTGTGCGCGCGTACACGCGTTGCCAGCGCTGCGGCCGGCCGCACTCCGTCTACCGCAAGTTCGGCCTGTGCCGCGTGTGCCTTCGTGAGATGGCTCACCGTGGCGAGCTGCCGGGCGTGACCAAGAGCTCCTGGTAGTCCAGTACTGCCCTTTGGGCGTACGGATTACCTGAAGCTCTCGGTAAGTATCTGGTCGGCAGGAGCCCACCCCCGAATGCCGTAGGCTTGACGGGTTGGGCGCCTGCCGCCCTGACCGACTTACTACGCCGTAGGTCCCCGCACCGCACCCGTCCCGCCACTGAGTGGGGAGAGGGATGGCGCATACAGGAAACCCCGGCGAGAGAGGCCGAAGGCCAATTCATGACCATGACTGATCCGATCGCGGACATGCTGACTCGTCTGCGTAACGCGAACTCGGCGTACCACGACACCGTGGCTATGCCGCACAGCAAGATCAAGTCGCACATCGCGGAGATCCTCCAGCAGGAGGGCTTCATCACCGGCTGGAAGGTCGAGGACGCCGAAGTCGGCAAGTCCCTCGTCCTGGAGCTGAAGTTCGGCCCGAACCGTGAGCGCTCCATTGCGGGCATCAAGCGGATCTCGAAGCCGGGTCTGCGCGTTTACGCGAAGTCCACCAACCTGCCGAAGGTCCTCGGCGGCCTGGGCGTGGCGATCATCTCCACGTCCCACGGTCTCCTGACCGGCCAGCAGGCAGGCAAGAAGGGCGTAGGTGGGGAAGTCCTCGCCTACGTCTGGTAGTCGGGAACGGAGGAAAAGCTAATGTCGCGAATCGGCAAGCTCCCCATCCAGGTTCCCGCCGGTGTGGACGTCACCATCGATGGCCGTACGGTCGCGGTGAAGGGCCCCAAGGGTTCCCTCTCGCACACTGTTGCGGCGCCCATCGAGGTCACCAAGGGCGAGGACGGCACCCTTGCGGTGCTGCGCCCGAACGACGAGCGTCAGAACAAGGCCCTTCACGGCCTGTCCCGCACGCTGGTGGCGAACATGATCACCGGTGTGACCCAGGGATACAGCAAGGCGCTCGAGATCAGCGGTGTCGGTTACCGCGTCCAGGCGAAGGGCTCCAACCTGGAGTTCGCCCTGGGCTACAGCCACCCGATCGTCGTAGAAGCCCCCGAGGGCATCTCCTTCAAGGTCGAGTCGCCCACGAAGCTCAGCGTCGAGGGCATCGACAAGCAGAAGGTCGGCGAAGTCGCCGCGAACATCCGCAAGCTGCGTAAGCCGGACCCGTACAAGGCCAAGGGCGTCAAGTACGCGGGCGAGGTTATCCGCCGCAAGGTCGGAAAGGCGGGTAAGTAAGCCATGGCATACGGTGTAAAGATCGCCAAGGGTGACGCGTACAAGCGCGCTGCCATCAAGCGTCGTCACATCCGCGTCCGCAAGCACGTCTCCGGTACGCCGGAGCGTCCTCGCCTGGTCGTGACGCGCTCCAACCGCAACATCGTTGCGCAGGTCATCGACGACATCGCGGGCCACACGCTCGCGTCGGCGTCGACCCTGGACGCCTCGATCCGCGGTGGCGAGGCCGACAAGAGCGCCCAGGCCCAGCAGGTCGGCGCGCTTGTCGCCGAGCGTGCCAAGGCTGCCGGCGTCGAGGCCGTCGTGTTCGACCGTGGTGGCAACAGGTACGCCGGGCGCATTGCCGCTCTGGCTGACGCCGCCCGCGAAGCCGGGCTGAAGTTCTAAGCCCCGGTTCCGGGACTAACGGACGTAACAGAGAGAGGTAAATCCAATGGCTGGACCCCAGCGCCGCGGAAGCGGTGCCGGTGGCGGCGAGCGGCGGGACCGGAAGGGTCGCGACGGTGGCGCTGCCGCCGAGAAGACCGCTTACGTTGAGCGCGTTGTCGCGATCAACCGCGTTGCCAAGGTTGTCAAGGGTGGTCGCCGCTTCAGCTTCACCGCGCTGGTCGTGGTGGGCGACGGTGACGGCACCGTAGGTGTCGGATACGGCAAGGCCAAGGAAGTTCCCGCGGCCATCGCCAAGGGCGTTGAAGAGGCCAAGAAGAGCTTCTTCAAGGTTCCGCGTATCCAGGGCACCATCCCGCACCCGATCCAGGGCGAGAAGGCTGCAGGCGTTGTCCTGCTCAAGCCGGCTTCCCCCGGTACCGGCGTTATCGCCGGTGGCCCGGTGCGTGCCGTACTCGAGTGCGCCGGCGTTCACGACATCCTGTCGAAGTCGCTCGGTTCGTCGAACCCGATCAACATCGTGCACGCGACCGTGGCGGCCCTCCAGGGCCTGCAGCGTCCCGAGGAGATCGCGGCTCGCCGTGGTCTGCCCCTCGAGGACGTCGCCCCCGCGGCTCTGCTTCGTGCTCGTGCGGGAGCGGGTGCGTAATGGCCCGCCTCAAGATCACGCAGACGAAGTCGTACATCGGCAGCAAGCAGAACCACCGCGACACCCTTCGTTCGCTCGGGCTCAAGCGCCTGCACGACGTGGTTGTCAAGGAGGACCGTCCCGAGTTCCGCGGCATGGTGCAGACCGTCCGCCACCTCGTGACGGTTGAGGAGGTCGACTGACATGGCGGAAAACAACCCGCTGAAGGTCCACAACCTCCGGCCCGCCCCGGGTGCCAAGACCGCCAAGACCCGTGTCGGTCGTGGTGAGGCATCCAAGGGTAAGACCGCAGGTCGTGGTACCAAGGGCACCAAGGCCCGCTACCAGGTTCCGCAGCGCTTCGAGGGCGGGCAGATGCCCCTCCACATGCGTTTGCCGAAGCTCAAGGGCTTCAAGAACCCGTTCCGCACCGAGTACCAGGTCGTGAACCTGGACAAGCTCGCCGACCTCTACCCGCAGGGTGGAGAGGTCACGGTGGCC
This sequence comes from Streptomyces sp. ISL-98, assembly GCF_018614055.1. GTDB lineage: Bacteria > Actinomycetota > Actinomycetes > Streptomycetales > Streptomycetaceae > Streptomyces > Streptomyces spiramyceticus. The sequence goes on along the minus strand of NZ_JAGGPB010000014.1, from coordinate 18,993 downwards.
GATCTGGTCGCCAAGGGTGCGGTTCGTAAGAACCAGCTCGTCAAGGTGCTTGGCGCCGGCGAGGTCTCCGTGGCGCTGACGGTGACGGTTGACGCCGTTTCCGCCTCCGCCAAGGAGAAGATCGCCGCCGCCGGCGGCACCGTCACCGAGCTCGTCTGAGAGACGAGTCCGATGGCTTGAACATCGACCGGGGATGCCTCTCAAAAGGGGCATCCCCGGTTGGTCGTTCCTAGGGGGGCATGGTCGCCGGTATGGTGGCGTGCACCGTTAACTTCCGCGCGGTATGTCCGTGCGGCTTTTGACTGATTCGTATTCGTCGATCCTCAAGACCGTCACCTCTGACGCAGTAGCGCGGGGGTCGCAGGAGGCACCGTGCTCACCGCGTTCGCCCGGGCGTTCAAGACGCCCGACCTGCGCAAGAAGCTGCTCTTTACGCTCGGCATCATTGTGCTGTACCGGCTCGGGGCCCACATCCCTGTCCCCGGCGTCAGTTACAAGAGCGTGCAGCTCTGCGTGGACCAGGCTCAGTCGGGCAACAACCTCCTTGGTCTGGCGAATCTGTTCAGTGGTGGCGCGCTGCTGCAGATCACGATCTTCGCGCTCGGCATCATGCCGTACATCACGGCGAGCATCATTCTCCAGCTGCTGACCGTGGTGATTCCCCGTCTGGAGGCCCTCAAGAAGGAGGGTCAGTCCGGCACGGCGAAAATCACCCAGTACACGCGGTACTTGACGGTCGCGCTCGCCATCCTGCAGGGCACCGGCCTGGTCGCCACCGCCCGCAACGGCGCGCTGTTCAGCGGGTGTCCGGCCGCGGCCGACATCGTGCCCGACAAGTCGATCTTCGTCACTGTCGTCATGGTGATCACCATGACCACGGGTACCGCGATGGTCATGTGGCTCGGTGAGCTCGTCACCGACCGCGGCGTCGGCAACGGCATGTCGATCCTGATGTTCATCTCGATCGCGGCCGGCTTCCCGGGCGCCCTGTGGGCCATCAAGAAGCAGGGTGATCTGGCCAACGGCTGGATCGAGTTCGGCGTGGTGATCCTGGTCGGCTTTGCGATGGTCGCCCTCGTGGTCTTTGTCGAGCAGGCGCAGCGCAGGATTCCGGTGCAATACGCGAAGCGCATGATCGGGCGGAAGTCCTACGGCGGTACGTCGACGTACATCCCGCTGAAGGTCAACCAGGCCGGTGTGATTCCTGTCATCTTCGCGTCGTCGCTTCTCTACATCCCCATGCTGATCGTGCAGTTCGGCGGCGGTGGCGGAGATTCCGCGTGGGCGACCTGGATTCAGCAGCACTTTGTGGACGGCAAACCCATCTACATCGCCACTTACTTCCTGCTGATCGTGTTCTTTGCCTTCTTCTATGTGGCGATCTCGTTCAACCCCGAGGAAGTCGCCGACAACATGAAGAAGTATGGTGGCTTCGTCCCGGGTATCCGGGCTGGTCGACCTACTGCTGAGTACCTCAGCTATGTGCTCAATCGGATCACGTGGCCGGGATCGCTGTATCTGGGTCTGATTGCTCTCGTACCGACGATGGCGTTGGCGGGCTTCGGAGCGAACCAGGACTTCCCCTTCGGCGGGACAAGCATCCTCATCATCGTGGGTGTGGGCCTGGAGACTGTGAAGCAGATCGAGAGCCAGCTCCAGCAGCGCAATTACGAAGGGTTCCTCCGCTGATGCGAATCGTCCTCGTCGGGCCGCCCGGTGCCGGCAAGGGAACGCAGGCTGCGTTCCTTGCCAAGAACCTGTCGATCCCGCACATCTCCACGGGCGACCTCTTCCGCGCCAACATCAGTCAGGGCACGGACCTCGGCAAGCAGGCGAAGGCGTTCATGGACGCCGGCAACCTGGTTCCGGACGAGGTCACCATCGGGATGGCCAAGGACCGTATGGCAAAGCCCGACGCCCAGGGCGGCTTCCTCCTGGACGGCTTCCCGCGGAACGTCTCGCAGGCCGAGGCCCTGGACGAGTCGCTGAAGGCCGAGGGCCAGAAGCTGGACGCCGTACTGGACCTGGAAGTCCCCGAGGACGAGGTCGTGAAGCGGATCGCGGGTCGCCGCATCTGCCGCAACGACTCCAGCCACGTCTTCCACGTGGTGTACAGCCCCGCCAAGGAAGAGGGCGTCTGCGACGTCTGCGGCGGCGAGCTCTACCAGCGTGGTGACGACAGTGAGGAAACGGTGCGCCGTCGCCTCGAGGTCTACCACAGCGAGACCGAGCCGATCATCGACCACTACAAGGCCCAGGGCCTGGTGGTCACCATCTCCGCGCTCGGCAAGGTCGACGAAGTGACCAAGCGTGCGATGGAAGCCCTGAAGAAGTCCTCCGACGAGGGCTGATCGAGCAAGCAGTACAACGGTTGCGGCCGCGGTGTCCGAGAGGCGCCGCGGCCGTACTGTTGAGCAGGCAGTAACAGCGAATGCGGAAGGCGCACACATGGTGGAGATCAAGACCCCGGAGCAGATCGCGAAGATGCGCGAGGCGGGGCTGGTCGTCGCCGCCGTCCATGCGGCCACCCGTGAGGCGGCCGTTCCCGGCGCCACCACGAAGGACCTGGACGAGGTGTCCCGCAAGGTGCTCGCGGAGCACGGCGCGAAGTCGAACTTCCTCGGGTACGGCGGCTTCCCCGCCACCATCTGCACTTCGGTCAACGAGGTCGTCGTGCATGGCATCCCCGACGAGAAGACCGTCCTCAAGGACGGCGACATCATCTCCATCGACGCCGGCGCGATCGTCGACGGCTGGCACGGCGACGCGGCGTACACCGCGTTCGTGGGTACGGGCCATGCGCCCGAGCTGGTCGAGCTCTCCCGGGTGACGGAGGAGTCGATGTGGGCCGGGCTCGCCGCGATGAAGCAGGGGAACCGCCTCGTCGACATCTCCAAGGCGATCGAGTCGTACATCCGGCGCCAGCCGCGTCCCGCCACGGGTAAGTACGGGATCATCGAGGACTACGGCGGCCACGGCATCGGCTCCGAGATGCACATGGACCCGCACCTGCTGAACTACGTCACGCGCAAGCGCGGCAAGGGCCCCAAGCTGGTGCCCGGCTTCTGCCTGGCGATCGAGCCGATGGTGAGCCTCGGTACGCCGCACACCGATGTGCTGGAGGACAACTGGACCGTCGTCACGACGGACGGGACCTGGTCCTCGCACTGGGAGCACTCGGTGGCGCTTACGGAGGAGGGTCCGCTGGTGCTGACCGCGGTGGACGGTGGCAAGGCGAAGCTGGCGGAGTACGGGGTCACGGCGGCGCCCGACCCGCTGGGCTGAGCCGGGTCGGCGGTCGGAGGCCGCCGCAGCCGGTCGAAGCTTGTGAGGCGCCCCCGGGCGCCGAGCCCGCGAGGCGGCGTTGAGAAGCGGCTCCGCTGGGCTGAACCGAGTAAGGATCTTTAGTGTTGGGCAAACTTGCCGGATTCGTGTTTTCCGGGGGCCTGACGTAGACTGACTCGTCGGCTCGCGTGTACCCGTATGTCTCCATACGGAGGCGAGAGTCGATCAAGGTAGCCGATTCGAAGGGCGAAGCGTGGCCAAGAAGCAAGGTGCCATCGAAATCGAGGGCACCGTGATCGAGTCCCTCCCGAACGCAATGTTCAAGGTGGAACTTCAGAACGGTCACAAGGTCCTAGCGCACATCAGCGGCAAGATGCGTATGCACTACATCCGCATCCTCCCGGATGACCGGGTCGTGGTGGAGCTCTCTCCGTACGACCTGACGCGTGGCCGGATCGTCTACCGGTACAAGTAGATCTTGCCCGCGCCCCGTGTTCCACGGGGTCGTGGCACTGACCCGGAGAACCTGACATCCCATGAAGGTCAAGCCGAGCGTCAAGAAGATCTGCGACAAGTGCAAGGTGATCCGCCGTCACGGTCGGGTCATGGTCATCTGCGAAAACCTGCGCCACAAGCAGCGCCAGGGCTGACGCACGACCCCCTGCATCTCGCAGATCGCGCGACGCAAGTAATTCCGTACATACGCAGAACCCAGACACCCTCAGGGTGCTGACACCTCCGGCGGAGGCCGGGGACCCGGAACGTACCGCTTCTCTTTCAGGGGAGGGGTCGGCGGCCGGGAACGGTTCTGCGGAAGACCTCCGAATCAACAGGAGCCATGAATGGCACGCCTTTCCGGCGTTGACCTCCCGCGCGAAAAGCGCGTTGAGGTCGCCCTCACCTACGTCTTCGGCATCGGGCGTACCCAGTCGAAGAAGGCGCTGGCAGAGACCGGCGTCAACCCGGACACCCGCGTTCGTGACCTGGCCGAAGAAGACCTGGTCAAGCTGCGTGAGTACGTGGACGCCAACCTCAAGACCGAGGGTGACCTCCGTCGCGAGGTGCAGGCCGACATCCGCCGCAAGGTAGAGATCGGCTGCTACCAGGGTCTGCGTCACCGTCGCGGCCTGCCGGTCCACGGTCAGCGCACCAGCACGAACGCCCGCACCCGCAAGGGCCCGCGTCGCGCGATCGCCGGCAAGAAGAAGCCGGGCAAGAAGTAGTCCTCAGCCGGACGCTTATCAGCGGTCTTGCGCTGTAGGACCGACCACCTCCCGTAGGAGATATAGATGCCCCCCAAGGGTCGTCAGGGCGCTGCCAAGAAGGTGCGCCGCAAGGAAAAGAAGAACGTCGCTCATGGGCACGCCCACATCAAGAGCACGTTCAACAACACGATCGTTTCGATCACCGACCCCACGGGCAACGTGATCTCCTGGGCCTCCGCCGGCCACGTCGGCTTCAAGGGCTCGCGCAAGTCCACCCCCTTCGCCGCGCAGATGGCCGCCGAGTCGGCCGCCCGCCGCGCGCAGGAGCACGGCATGCGCAAGGTCGACGTCTTCGTCAAGGGTCCCGGCTCCGGCCGTGAGACCGCGATCCGCTCCCTCCAGGCCACTGGCCTCGAGGTCGGCTCGATCCAGGACGTCACCCCCACCCCGCACAACGGCTGCCGCCCTCCCAAGCGTCGCCGCGTCTGACGCTCTGCGTCCGGCTCTGGTTGTTGCAGTGCGCACGGAGTGAAGACCGACCTTCTCTCCGTGCGCGTTGTACTCGGGCGGTACGGCCCTTTCGGGCCGTACCGCCCGTACCCTTGTAGTAGTTGGCATCAAATAGTGGGTGCCAAGACTGGAGGCATTTCTCATGCTTATCGCTCAGCGTCCGTCGCTGACCGAAGAGGTCGTCGACGAGTACCGCTCGCGGTTCGTGATCGAGCCCCTCGAGCCGGGCTTCGGTTACACCCTCGGCAACTCCCTGCGTCGTACGCTCCTCTCCTCGATCCCCGGTGCCGCTGTCACCAGCATCCGGATCGACGGGGTCCTGCACGAGTTCACCACCGTGCCGGGCGTCAAGGAGGACGTCACCGACCTCATCCTCAACATCAAGCAGCTGGTCGTCTCCTCGGAGCACGACGAGCCGGTCGTGATGTACCTGCGCAAGCAGGGTCCCGGCCTGGTCACCGCTGCTGACATCGCCCCGCCGGCCGGTGTCGAGGTCCACAACCCGGACCTCGTTCTCGCCACGCTCAACGGCAAGGGCAAGCTGGAGATGGAGCTGACCGTCGAGCGCGGTCGCGGCTACGTCTCCGCCGTCCAGAACAAGCAGGTGGGCCAGGAGATCGGCCGTATTCCGGTCGACTCCATCTACTCGCCGGTGCTCAAGGTCACGTACAAGGTCGAGGCGACCCGTGTCGAGCAGCGCACCGACTTCGACAAGCTGATCGTCGACGTCGAGACCAAGCAGGCCATGCGCCCGCGTGACGCCATGGCGTCCGCCGGTAAGACCCTGGTCGAGCTGTTCGGTCTGGCGCGCGAGCTCAACATCGACGCCGAGGGCATCGACATGGGCCCGTCCCCCACGGACGCCGCCCTTGCCGCCGACCTGGCGCTGCCGATCGAGGAGCTCGAGCTCACCGTTCGTTCGTACAACTGCCTCAAGCGCGAGGGCATCCACTCCGTGGGTGAGCTCGTGGCGCGCTCCGAGGCCGACCTGCTCGACATCCGCAACTTCGGTGCGAAGTCGATCGACGAGGTCAAGGCGAAGCTGGCCGGCATGGGCCTGGCCCTCAAGGACAGCCCGCCCGGATTCGACCCGACCGCTGCCGCCGACGCCTTCGGCGCCGACGACGACGCGGACGCGGGCTTCGTGGAGACCGAGCAGTACTGAAAACTTCCGGCGGGCACTAGCTCGTCGGTAACTGACACCGGTACCTGATACGGCCGGTGCAGACCCAAGGAGAAACACATGCCGAAGCCCGCCAAGGGTGCCCGTCTGGGCGGCAGCGCCGCGCACGAGCGTCTGCTCCTCGCGAACCTTGCGAAGTCGCTGTTCGAGCACGGCCGCATCACCACGACCGAGGCCAAGGCCCGCCGCCTGCGTCCGGTCGCCGAGCGACTGATCACCAAGGCGAAGAAGGGCGACATCCACAACCGTCGCCTGGTGCTGCAGACGATCACGGACAAGAGCATCGTGCACACGCTGTTCACCGAGATCGCCCCGCGGTACGAGAACCGCCCCGGTGGTTACACCCGTATCACCAAGATCGGCAACCGTCGTGGCGACAACGCCCCGATGGCGGTCATCGAGCTGGTCGAGGCCCTGACCGTGGCGCAGGCCGCCACCGGTGAGGCCGAGGCTGCGACGAAGCGCGCGGTCAAGGAAGACGCCCTCAAGAAGGACGAGGCTGCGGCCGAGACCGTCGAGGACGCCGCTCCGGCCGAGGCCGAGGCTGAGTCCAAGGACGCCTGAGCGTTCTGAGACCACTGGGCGGGCCCGCATCACCCTTCGGGGCGGTGCGGGCCCGTTCTGCTGTGCAGCTTGCTGCTTTGAGAGGATTTACGGGTGAGCGAGGACATTGAGGGTGCGGCGCCCGGGTTCGTACGGGTGCGACTGGATCTTTCGTACGACGGGAAGGACTTCTCCGGCTGGGCGAAGCAGACCGAACGGCGTACGGTCCAGGGCGAGCTGGAGTCCGCGCTGCGGACGGTGACGCGGTCCACGTGCACCTATGAGCTGACGGTCGCCGGGCGTACGGACTCGGGCGTCCACGCGCGCGGCCAGGTCGCGCACGTCGACCTGCCGGAGGACGTGTGGGCCGAGCACCGGGACAAGCTGCTGCGACGGCTCGCCGGGCGGCTGCCGCACGATGTGCGGGTGTGGAAGGTCGCGGAGGCGCCGGCGGGCTTCAACGCGCGGTTCGCGGCGGTCTGGCGGCGGTACGCCTACCGGGTCACGGACAACCCCGGGGGCGTCGATCCGCTGCTGCGCGGGCATGTCCTGTGGCACGACTGGGAGCTGGACGTCGATGCGATGAACCGGGCGGCGGAGAAGCTGGTCGGGGAGCACGACTTCGCGGCGTACTGCAGGAAGCGCGAGGGTGCGACGACCATTCGTACGCTGCAGCAGCTGAGCTGGGAGCGCGGGGCGGACGGTGTCATCACCGCTACCGTGCGGGCCGATGCCTTCTGCCACAACATGGTGCGCTCGCTCGTCGGCGCGATGCTGTTCGTCGGTGACGGGCACCGGGACACGGACTGGCCGGCGAAGGTGCTGGCCGCGGGCGTACGGGACTCGTCCGTCCATGTCGTACGCCCGCACGGCCTCACGCTTGAGGAAGTCGGCTACCCGGCCGACGAGTTGCTGGCCGCGCGTGCTCGCACGGCCCGCAACAGGCGGACGCTGCCCGGGGCACTGCCGGGGTCGTCACTGTCCGGCGGCGGCTGCTGCTGACGCCTGGGTCTTTCCGCGCTGGTGGATCTGACGGAACGTGAACTCGGCGAGGTCGTCACCGGTCTTGAAGACGTCCTGGTCGGCCTGGGTGACGTTCTTGCCGTTGGTGAAGCCGCCGACGGTGAAGTAGGCGTAGCGGCCGTACGCGTTGGCGGTCTTGCGGCAGATCGCGCCGGCCCGGCAGAAGGTGGGGACGCCGGCCCCGGGGAGGGAGGCGAGGCCGCCGCTCGCCTGCTCCTTCGCCTTCTCCGCCTGCGCGGCGGTGTCGAAGACCGCGACGCCGACGGTGACCGCTACGCCGCCCTTGGAGTACGTGGCGCGGATGACCTGGTCGCAGCCGTTGTTGGCGAGTACGGAGCCGAGGGCGCCCTGGGTGGCCGCGGAGCAGCTGGTGGTGCGGCTCGTCGCGCCCTTGGCGTAGGCGCGGCCGCCCATCGTCAGCTTCTTGCCGGGGAAGAGGGTGTCGGCGCTCAGCGGCGCCTTGTCCTTCTTGGCGCTGGAGATGAACTCCTTGGGGTCCGGCGGGGGCGGCGGTGCCTGCGAGGAGAACGAGGGGCCAGGGCCGCCGGTCTCCGCGGGCAGGTTCTCGGGAGTGGGGAGCTGGCTCGCCGTATTGCCCGGGCCGGTGTTGCCGTTGCCGGCGGAGACGACCGCCGTGGCCACGATCGCGCCCACGGCGGCGGTCGCCAGGACGCCGCCGCCGATGTACATCCACCTCTTGCGGCGGGCGCGGGCGGCAGATGCGTCGGCGAGTGCTGCCCAGTCCGGTGTGTCCCCTGCGTCTGGTGTGTTCGATGTATGCGATCCGTACGGATCCTGAGGGCCCTGCTGTCCCCCGGGGCCGCCCCAGGAGGGTCCCCCTTGCCCAAAGCTCATGGGGGGCATCCTAATCCGGTTGGGCTATGGCGCGGTGGGCGGTCAGAATGCGGAGCATGGGACATCTTGAGGCTGCGCATGTGGAGTACTACTTGCCGGACGGGCGGGTGCTGCTCGGTGACGCCTCGTTCCGGGTGGGTGAGGGGTCCGTCGTCGCGCTGGTCGGCGCGAACGGCGCCGGGAAGACGACGCTGCTGCGGCTGATCGCGGGGGAGCTCCAGCCGCACGGCGGGACCGTGACAGTCAGCGGCGGGCTCGGCGTGATGCCGCAGTTCGTGGGGTCGGTGCGGGACGAGCGGACCGTACGGGACCTGCTGGTCTCGGTCGCGCAGCCGCGGATCCGCGAGGCGGCCGCGGCGGTGGACGCCGCCGAGAACGCGATCCTGACGCGGGACGACGAGGCCGCGCAGATGGCGTACGCGCAGGCGCTGAGTGACTGGGCGGAGGTGCGGGGGTACGAGGCCGAGACGCTCTGGGACATGTGCACCATGGCCGGGCTCGGGGTGCCGTACGAGAAGGCGCAGTGGCGTGAGGTGCGGACGCTCAGCGGGGGTGAGCAGAAGCGGCTGGTGCTGGAGGCGCTGCTGCGGGGGCCCGACGAGGTGCTGCTGCTCGATGAGCCGGACAACTATCTGGATGTGCCGGGCAAGCGGTGGCTGGAGGCGCGGCTGAAGGAGACCCGTAAGACGGTCTTGTTCGTGAGCCACGACCGGGAGCTGCTGGCCCGGGCCGCCGAGAAGATCGTGAGCGTTGAGCCCAGTCCGGCCGGGTCCGATGTGTGGGTGCATGGTGGCGGGTTCGGTACGTATCACGAGGCCCGGCGGGAGCGGTTCGCGCGGTTCGAGGAGCTGCTGCGGCGCTGGGAGGAAGAGCACGCGCGGCTGAAGGCGCTGGTGCTGCGGCTTCGGCAGCAGGCGGCGATCAGCCCCGACATGGCGTCCCGGTACCGGGCGATGCAGACCCGCTTCAAGAAGTTCGAGGACGCCGGGCCGCCGCCGGAGCCGCCGCGCGAGCAGGAGATCAAGATGCGGCTGCGGGGTGGGCGGACGGGGGTCCGGGCGGTGGTCTGCGAGGGGCTCGAGCTGGAGGGGCTGATGAAGCCCTTCGACCTGGAGATCTATTACGGGGAGCGGGTCGCCGTACTCGGGTCGAACGGGTCCGGGAAGTCGCACTTCCTGCGGCTGCTGGCGGGGGAGTCGGTGGCACACACGGGGACGTGGAAGCTGGGCGCGCGGGTCGTGGCCGGTCACTTCGCCCAGACGCACGCGCATCCGGAGCTGCTGGGGCGGACGCTCGTCGACATTCTGTGGACGCGGCATGCGAAGGACCGGGGCGGGGCGATGTCCGTCCTGCGGCGGTACGAGCTGGAGCGGCAGGGGGACCAGCCCTTCGAGAAGCTCTCGGGCGGGCAGCAGGCACGCTTCCAGATCCTGATGCTGGAGCTTGAGGGGACGACCGCGCTGCTGCTCGACGAGCCGACGGACAACCTTGACCTGGAGTCGGCGGAGGCGCTGCAGGAGGGGCTGGAGGCGTACGAGGGGACGGTGCTGGCCGTCACGCACGACCGGTGGTTCGCGAAGTCCTTCGACCGGTATCTGGTCTTCGGGGCGGACGGCGTGGTGCGGGAGACGTCGGAGCCGGTGTGGGACGAGCGGCGGGTGGAGCGGGCGCGGTGAGGCGCGGGAGTGTCGGTCGGGTGGTGTGGGGGCTGCGAGGGTGGCCGGGGTCGGCGGACGGAGTCCGGCGCAGCCGGGCGAAGCCCGGGAGGCCCCCGGGGGCCGAGCGGTGCGAGTGCGGCGTGGAGAGGGGTGTCGTGGGAGCCGGTGTGGGACGAGGTGGGGGTCCCCCCCTGCTCCTTAAGAGCTTGGGGGAGGGTGGAGCGGGCGCGGTAGGTGGGGCTGTGTCCCGGATGCCGACTCGGCGAGGGGCTTTGCGGCTGGCGCCGTTTTGACCCGTGTGGGGGAGGGCGGTAAGCTTCCAGTTTGTTATGCGTATTGGCTTGGTCGTTCTCACGCGAGGGGCCCTTACGCCGGTCCACCGGGCCGATGACCAGCGGCTGGCAGACGGGTTGCGTCCCCGAATGCCGCCAGGGCTGGGTTGATCGTCCGGGTGGCCTTGTCAGGACCCACTCACTGAAGAAGCGAAGGCTACGACCGTGCGTACGTACAGCCCCAAGCCCGGCGATGTCACGCGCCAGTGGCACATCATTGACGCGCAGGACATCGTCCTGGGCCGTCTGGCGACGACTGCCGCCACCCTCCTGCGGGGCAAGCACAAGGCGATCTACGCCCCGCACATGGACATGGGCGACTTCGTCATCATCGTCAATGCCGAGAAGGTTCACCTCTCCGGCAACAAGAAGACCCAGAAGATGGCGTACCGCCACTCCGGCTACCCGGGTGGTCTGCGTTCCGTTCGTTACGACGAGCTGCTCGCGAAGAACCCCGAGAAGGCCATCGAGAAGGCCATCAGGGGCATGATCCCCAAGAACACCCTGGGCCGTCAGGTGCTCTCGAAGCTCAAGGTCTACGCAGGTCCCGAGCACCCGCACGCTGCTCAGCAGCCGGTGCCGTACGAGATCACCCAGGTCGCGCAGTAGTTCCGGCCACCCCCTAAGACGTAAAGAAATCTGAGGAGCATCGTGGCCGAGACCACTGTAGAGACGCCCGTCGAGGGTACCGACGTCGAAGAGACCTTCGACGCGGTGACGACCTTCGAGTCCGAGGTGCCCGTCGAGGGCGAGTACACCTCCGAGTCGCTCGCGGGCCGCTTCGGCGACCCGCAGCCGGCTGCCGGCCTGGGTCGTCGCAAGAACGCCATCGCCCGCGTCCGGATCGTTCCGGGCACCGGCAAGTGGAAGATCAACGGGCGTACGCTCGAGGACTACTTCCCGAACAAGGTTCACCAGCAGGAAGTCAACGAGCCCTTCAAGGTGCTCGAGCTCGACGGCCGCTACGACGTCATCGCGCGTATCGCCGGTGGCGGCGTTTCCGGCCAGGCCGGTGCGCTGCGTCTGGGCGTTGCCCGTGCGCTGAACGAGGCGGACGTGGACAACAACCGCGCCACGCTGAAGAAGGCCGGCTTCCTGAGCCGCGACGACCGTGCGGTCGAGCGCAAGAAGGCCGGTCTCAAGAAGGCCCGTAAGGCACCGCAGTACAGCAAGCGCTAATCCGCCTGCTCGGCTGCTTCAACGTTCGCCCCGGCGGCACATTCTGTGCTGCCGGGGCGTTCGTTTATCGGCATGCCCGGCGTATAAACGGCGTAAGGCCGATCAAGAGCTTGCATTTTCGGAGCATTTTCGGAGGACACCAGTGGGACGACTCTTCGGCACTGACGGTGTGCGCGGTGTCGCCAACGCGGACCTGACGGCCGAGCTCGCGCTCGGCCTCTCGGTCGCGGCGGCGCATGTGCTCGCCGAAGCGGGGACCTTTGAGGGGCATCGGCCGACCGCCGTGGTCGGGCGAGACCCGCGTGCGTCGGGAGAGTTTCTGGAGGCCGCCGTCGTGGCGGGTCTCGCAAGCGCGGGCGTGGATGTGCTGAAGGTGGGCGTGCTGCCCACCCCCGCGGTCGCGTACCTGACCGGTGCGCTCGGCGCCGACCTCGGCGTGATGCTCTCGGCGAGCCACAACGCGATGCCGGACAACGGTGTCAAGTTCTTCGCGCGCGGTGGGCACAAGCTCGCCGACGAGCTGGAGATCCGCATCGAGGCGGTGTACGAGCAGCACAGCACCGGTGAGCCGTGGGCGCGGCCGACCGGCGCCGGTGTGGGGCGCGTCAGCGAGTACAACGAGGGCTTCGATCAGTACATCGCGCACTTGATCGGTGTGCTGCCCAACCGGCTCGACGGGGTGAAAGTCGTTCTCGACGAGGCGCACGGCGCCGCATCCCGCGTCTCGCCCGAGGCCTTCACCCGGGCCGGCGCCGAGATCGTCACCATCGGCGCCGAACCCGACGGGCTGAACATCAACGACGGGTGCGGCTCCACGCACCTGGAGCTGCTCCAGGCCGCCGTCGTCGAGCACGGCGCCGATCTGGGCATCGCGCATGACGGCGATGCCGACCGGTGCCTCGCTGTCGACGCCGAAGGGCGTGAGGTCGACGGGGACCAGATCCTTGCCGTTCTCGCACTGGCCATGCGCGAAGCCGGCCAGCTGCGCAAGAACACTGTCGTCGGCACCGTCATGTCGAACCTCGGCTTCAAGCTGGCGATGGAGCGCGAGGGCATCGAGCTCGTACAGACCGCCGTCGGCGACCGGTACGTACTGGAGTCGATGAAGGCCGAGGGGTACGCGCTCGGTGGCGAGCAGTCCGGGCACGTGATCGTGCTGGACCACGCCACGACCGGCGACGGGACCCTGACCGGGCTGATGCTGGCCGCGCGGGTGGCCGCCACCGGGCGTACGCTCGCGGACCTCGCGGGGGTCATGAAACGGCTGCCGCAGATCCTCATCAACGTGCCCGACGTCGACAAGTCCCGCGTCACCACCTCCGCCGAGCTGGCCGTCGCGGTCGCCGACGCCGAGCGTGAACTGGGCGCGACCGGGCGGGTGCTGCTCCGGCCCTCCGGCACCGAGCCGCTCGTCCGGGTGATGGTCGAGGCCGCGGACATCGACCAGGCGAAGGCGGTTGCCGGACGGCTGGCCGACGCCGTGAAGTCCGCTCTCGGGTAGTACGCGTTACGGGTTCGTGCGCGAGGTGCGCTCGCGCTGCCTGGCCCAGAAGTACTTCTGGGCCAGCAGCGTGAGCGTGCCGGCGATGACGATGCCGAGCAGGTTCAGCAGGAGCTGCTTCGACGAGCCCCACGTCTGGCCCACCTCGCCGTAGCTGAGCGCCACCGCCGCATTCGCCGCGGCCGGGACCGTCGTCACCGAGATGGCCACGCCGACCAGAGCGCCGGACTTGGCCGAGGTCAGCGAGAGCATTCCGGCCGCGCCCGCCAGTACGGCCACGACGAACGAGAACCAGTCCGGGGCGTAGACGAAACCCGTGTTGGGGCGGTCGGCGTCCAGTTTTTCCTGCGTGAACAGGCCTGTTGCGTCCATGAAGAAGCTGAACGCGACCGTCACCACCATCGCCGCCGCGAAGCCCGCGATCAGCGCGAGGAACGACCGCCAGGCCAGTCGCGGAGCGCGCTGGACCAGCGCCGTGCAGAAGCCGGCCAGCGGGCCGAACTCCGGGCCCACCGCCATCGCGCCCACGATCAGGATCGCGTTGTCGAGCACCACACCGCAGGCCGCGATCATCGTCGCCAGCGACAGGAACGCCAGGTAGGTGACGGAAAGCGTCGACTCCTCGTGGGTCGCGTCCGCCAGGTGCTCCCACAGCACCGCGTCCGCACCCTCGCCCGGCGCTTCCGCCTCGGCCTTGTCGGCTCGCTGCGACAGCGACAGGTCGATGTTCTCCACGGAGATCGAGCCGGTTTCGTGGATGCCGAGCTTGCGCAGGCTGTTGATGAGCGTGTCGCCCGCCTCGCGCGCCACGTCGCACATGACGAGATCGCCCGCCGGGTTGCGGGCCGCGCCGGGGACGACGGCGAGGTGCGTCGTGCCGACCGTCTTCTCCATCGTGCGTACGACCTCGTCGGTGCGGTCGGCAGGGACGATCAGTCGCAGATGAAGCACGGACGCACTCCTCAGAGCTTGCGGAGGGACAGGCGCTGGACCTTGTGGTCGGGGCCCTTGCGCAGCACCAGCGTGGCACGCCCGCGTGTCGGGGCCACGTTCTCCAGCAGATTGGGCTTGTTGATGGTGCGCCACATCGTACGGGCGTAGTCCATGGCCTCTTCCTCCGAGACCTGGGTGTACTTCCTGAAGTACGAGGAGGGGTCCTGGAACGCCGTGTCGCGCAGCTTGCGGAAGCGGTTGAGGTACCAGGTCTCGATGTCCTCGGCGCGCGCGTCGACGTACACACTGAAGTCGAAGTAGTCGGCGAGACCGACGCGTGTACGGCCGTCCTTGCCGGGGAGCGCGGGCTGCAGGACGTTCAGGCCCTCGACGATCAGGATGTCGGGGCGGCGGACCGTGAGGCGCTCGCCGGGCACGATGTCGTAGATCAGGTGGGAGTAGACGGGGGCGGTGACCTCGTCCTTGCCCGCCTTGATGTCGGCGACGAAACGGGTCAGGGCCCGCCGGTCGTACGACTCGGGGAAGCCCTTGCGCGACAGCAGGCCGCGCCGCTTGAGCTCCTCCATGGGGTAGAGGAACCCGTCGGTGGTGACGAGCTCGACGCGGGGGTGCTCGGGCCAGCGGGCCAGCATCGCCCGCAGGAGGCGGGCGACGGTCGACTTTCCTACGGCGACGCTGCCCGCCACTCCTATGACGAAGGGGGTACCGCGCTGTGCGCCGTGGCCGTTGCCCGCGTCGCCGAGGAAGGTGTTGAGGGCGCCGCGCAGGCCCGAGGTCGCCTGCACGTAGAGATTGAGCAGGCGGGAGAGGGGGAGGTAGACGTCCCGTACCTCGTCCAGGTCGATCACGTCGCCGAGGCCCCGGAGCCGGTCGAGCTCCGCCGCCGTGAGGGGCAGCGGGGTCTTCTCGCGCAGCGCGCTCCACTCCGCCCGGGTGAGATCGAGGTAGGGCGAAGCGTCTGTCCGGCGCTGGGTGCTTCGTGGCGGCGAAGTGATCACAGGGCCATTGTCGGTGGTACGGGCCGGTCGTGGGTGGTGTGCTCGGTCACGTGGGGGCCCCGGCCGTAGGCTGCCGACATGTGCGGAATCGTGGGTTACGTCGGCGGGCAGCCGGCGCTTGATGTTGTCTTCGCGGGGCTGAAACGGCTCGAATACCGGGGTTACGACTCGTCAGGTGTTGCCGTGCTCGCGGACGGTGGGCTGGCCGCGGCGAAGAAGGCCGGGAAGCTCGTCAATCTGGAGAAGGAGCTGGTGGGGCGGCCGCTGCCGGACGGGTCCACGGGCATCGGGCACACCCGGTGGGCCACGCACGGGGCGCCCACCGATGCCAATGCGCATCCGCATCTGGACAACGCGGGGCGGGTGGCGGTCGTACACAACGGGATCATCGAGAACTTCGCGGAGCTGCGGGCCGAGCTCGCCGAGCGGGGGCACGACCTGGCGTCCGAGACCGACACCGAGGTCGTGGCCCACCTGCTCGCCGAGTCGTTCTCGTCGTGTGTGGACCTGGCGGAGGCGATGCGGCAGGTGTGCCGACGGCTCGAAGGAGCGTTCACGCTGGTCGCCGTACACGCGGACGAGCCGGATGTCGTGGTGGGCGCCCGACGGAACTCACCGCTGGTCGTGGGCGTGGGGGACGGCGAGGCCTTCCTCGCCTCCGATGTCGCCGCGTTCATCGCCCATACGCGGTCCGCGATCGAGCTGGGCCAGGACCAGGTCGTCGAGCTGCGGCGGGAGTCCGTGACCGTCACCGGCTTCGACGGTGCGCCTGCGGCGGTACGGGAGTACCACGTGGACTGGGACGCGTCCGCTGCCGAGAAGGGCGGCTACGACTACTTCATGCTCAAGGAGATCGCCGAGCAGCCGAAGGCGGTCGCCGACACGCTGCTGGGGCGGATCGACTCGGGCGGGTCGCTGACCCTGGACGAAGTGCGGATTCCGGCCTCCGTGCTGCGGGAGGTCGACAAGATCGTGGTGGTGGCCTGCGGGACCGCATTCCATGCGGGGATGATCGCGAAGTACGCCATCGAGCACTGGACGCGGATCCCCTGCGAGACGGAACTCGCGAGTGAATTCCGCTACCGGGATCCGATTCTCGACGCGCAGACGCTCGTGATCGCGATCTCGCAGTCCGGCGAGACCATGGACACCCTGATGGCTGTGCGGCACGCGCGGGAGCAGGGCGCGAAGGTTCTTGCCGTGTGCAATACGAATGGGTCGACCATTCCCCGGGAATCGGATGCGGTGCTTTATACGCATGCCGGGCCGGAAGTCGCTGTCGCCTCCACGAAGGCGTTCTTGACGCAGTTGGTCGCCTGTTATCTGGTCGCTCTGTATCTGGGACAGGTACGGGGGACCAAGTGGGGGGACGAGGTCCAGGACGTCGTACGGGAGCTCTCCAAGATTTCGGGGGCGGTGGATCGCGTCCTGGAGACCATGGAGCCGGTGCGGGCGCTGGCGCGGTCGCTGGCGGACAAGGACACCGTGCTGTTCCTGGGGCGGCATGTGGGGTACCCCGTGGCGCTGGAGGGGGCGTTGAAGCTGAAGGAGCTCGCGTACATGCACGCGGAGGGCTTCGCAGCGGGTGAGCTCAAGCACGGGCCGATCGCGCTGATCGAGCAAGACCTGCCGGTGGTCGTGGTGGTGCCTTCGCCCCGGGGGCGGTCCGTTCTGCATGGCAAGATCGTGTCCAACATCCAGGAGATCCGGGCCCGGGGCGCCCGGACGATCGTGATCGCGGAGGAGGGCGACGAGGCGGTGGCTCCGTACGCGGATCACCTGATCCGGATTCCGGCCACGCCCACGCTGCTTCAGCCGCTGGTCGCGACCGTGCCGTTGCAGGTCTTCGCGTGCGAGCTGGCCACGGCGCGTGGCAACGAGGTCGACCAGCCGCGGAATCTCGCGAAGTCTGTGACCGTCGAATGATCATCGGGGTGGGGATCGACGTTGCGGAGATCGAGCGGTTCAAGGCTTCGCTGGAGCGTACGCCGCAGATGGCTGAGCGGCTCTTCCTGGCGAGCGAGTTGAACCTGCCGAGCGGGGAGCGGCGCGGGGTCGCCTCGCTCGCCGCCCGGTTCGCGGCGAAGGAAGCCCTGGCGAAGGCGCTGGGTGCGCCGGCCGGGCTGCACTGGACGGACGCGGAGGTGTACGTCGAGGACAGCGGGCAGCCGCGGCTGCGGGTGAGCGGGACGGTACTGGCACGGGCCGAGGCGCTCGGGGTGCGGTCGTGGCATGTCTCGCTCAGTCACGACGCGGGGATCGCTTCCGCTGTGGTCATTGCCGAAGGGTGAGTTTCTGATGCGTAGTGCTTACGGCGTGGAGACCGTGCGGAACGCCGAGCGCGAGCTCATGGCGCGGCTTCCCGAAGGTGCGCTCATGCAGCGGGCTGCGGCCGGGCTTGCCTCGGTGTGCGCGGGGCTGCTGAGGCGGGTGTACGGCTCCCGGGTTGTCCTGCTCGTGGGGATCGGGGACAACGGGGGCGACGCGCTGTACGCGGGTGCGCGGCTCGCGCGGCGCGGTGCGGGGGTGGCGGCGGTGCTGCTCAGCCCCGACCGGGCCCACGCGGGCGGGCTCGCGGCGCTGCGGGCTGCCGGGGGGCGGGTGCCGGGGGATCCGTACGCCGCCGTCGCGGGCGCCGATCTGGTCGTCGACGGCATTACCGGGATCGGCGGGCGGGGCGGGCTGCGGGGGGAAGCGGTGCGGGTGGCTCGGGCTGTGCGGGCTGCGCGGGACTCCGGGGCGGTTGTTGTTGCTGTGGATCTGCCCAGCGGGGTCGAGGCGGACAGTGGGGAGGTGCGGGGGGAGTGCGTGCGGGCCGATGTGACGGTCACCTTCGGGACGTACAAGCCGGGGCTGCTGGTCGACCCCGCGCGGGAGTACGCGGGTGTGGTGCGGCTCGTCGACCTTGGGCTCGACCTGCCGGTGGAGGCTGATCTGGAGGCGTTGCAGCACGCGGACGTGGCGGCGCTGCTGCCGGCGCCGGTTGCGGAGAGCGACAAGTACCGGCGCGGTGTCGTCGGGGTCGTGGCGGGGTCGATGCGGTATCCCGGGGC
Organism: Streptomyces sp. ISL-98; assembly: GCF_018614055.1. Lineage (GTDB taxonomy): Bacteria > Actinomycetota > Actinomycetes > Streptomycetales > Streptomycetaceae > Streptomyces > Streptomyces spiramyceticus. Next base: position 714 of record NZ_JAGGPB010000014.1, on the reverse strand, counting down.
GGCGGTGCTCGCGGTGGCGGGGGCGCTGCGGGGTGGGGCGGGGGCCGTGCGGTACGTCGGGCCGGGGGCCACTGCGGATGCGGTCATCGCGCGATTCCCGGAGGCGTTGGTGCACGCGTGGCCGCCTTCCAAGGCCGGGCGGGTTCAGGCGTGGGTCGTCGGGCCCGGGCTGGGGGACGGTGCGGAAGAGGCACTGGGGGACGTGCTGGCGTCCGACGTTCCGGTGCTGGTGGACGCGGACGCGCTCCGGCCGCTGGACCCGGCGCTGGTGCGGGCGCGCAGCGCGCCGACGCTGCTGACGCCGCATGCGGGGGAGGCTGCGGCGCTGCTGGGGGTGGGGCGCGAGGAGGTGGAGGCGGGGCGGCTGGTGGCGGTGCGGGAGCTGGCGGCGCTGTACGGGGCGGCTGTGCTGCTGAAGGGGTCTACGACGCTGGTGGCGCCGGCGTCGGCGGGGCGTCCGGTGCGGGTGAATCCGACGGGGACGCCTTGGCTGGCGACGGCGGGGAGTGGCGACGTGCTGTCGGGGCTGGCGGGGGCGTTGCTGGCGGCGGGGCTGGGGGCAGTGGACGCGGGGTCGGTGGCGGCGTATCTGCATGGGCTGGCTGGGCGGGGCGCTTCGGGGGGCGGGCCGATCGGTGCGCAGGATGTGGCGGAGGGGGTGCGGGAGGCTTGGCGGGGGGTTACGGGGGGCTTGCCGGGGGGGTCCGTGCGGGG
>NZ_JAGGPB010000013.1 GCF_018614055.1 Streptomyces sp. ISL-98 | reverse complement strand
ACTCATGAACGATCGAGGCTAGTGTTCCACTGGCCGTTGTAGTAGACCTGCCACCCATAGTCGGGCATTGACGCGTTGGAAGCACACCAGTCCGTCCGACTCGCCCCACGCGTGATCTGGGCACCGTAGGTCGTGGTCTTCCCAATACCAGTCGAGCACTTCGCTATCGCCCGAAGCGGTCGATTACATCTGTTCAGGGCTATGGTCGCCTTGTACGCCGTGTTACGCCCCGAAGTGACCTTCTCGCCATATACATCCATCGCGCACGGCGGATCGGCAGCAGCCGGAGCGGCAGTCAGCGGAACAACGGATGCTGCGGCAATCACAGCGGGTACAAGCACACGAAGCATTGTCCTGCGCAAGACAGTCCCCCTCTTGTAGCGGTAGGCATAGGCCCGGCAGGTCAGTCCGGCCCTCAACACCCATAAGATTCGGACGCACGTTCGCGTCTCTTGGTGGGACACTAGCGAACAGAGCGTGACCGATCAAGAGCCTTTAATGCCATGCGAATTGAGACTACGGGCGGCTTCACACTCCAAGCCCGCGCACTCCCGACGGGACGCAGCTCCACAGGCTGAGTCCCGGGCCATGCCCCCGGGGAACACCCGTTACCTCAACGCCAGCACTCGAGAGGGGCGGAGTCGGCAGGGCAGGGCCCCTTATCGCCCTCTTCGCATATCGAGGCTCCTCCTACTTCACCGCCAGCACCACCGCGTCCGACGGCGAGCACCACACCGCCCGCGCCTCCCCGAACCCGCCGGCCTCGCGCAGCGTCCGCGCGTGCCACTCGATCTCGACCGCGTCGGCCTGGGCGACAAGGCGAAGAACTACCCGTCGCAGCTCTCCGGCGGCCAGCAGCAGCGTGTGGCGATCGCCCGCGCGCTGGCCATGGAGCCAAAAATGATGCTCTTGGACGAGCCGACGTCGGCGCTCGACCCCGAGCTGGTGGGCGACGTGCTCGACGTGATGCGCGGCCTCGCCGAGGACGGCATGACGATGATCGTCGTCACGCACGAGATGGGCTTCGCGCGTGAGGTCGGCGATGCGCTGGTCTTCATGGACGACGGCGTGGTGGTCGAGTCGGGCAACCCGCGCGACGTACTGACGAACCTGCAGCACGACCGGACGAAGGCGTTCCTCTCCAAGGTTCTCTGACCGGCGCCCTTCTTCCGAGGAGCCGACCGAACGGGCTCCGCCGCGCAAATGCGGCGGAGCCCGGCCCTTCGCGACCGCCACGAACCCGGTACCAGCGCAACCTCAAGGAAACCTCTGAGACAACGAAGATCGCTGTGCACGGTCTACGGGCCGCCGTACTGTGCGCGGTGACCGTCTCGCCGGATCTCCGGCGAGACAAATCTGGGGGTTTCATTGAATCGCTTCATACAAACGACCGCGCGAGTGGTCGGTGTCGCCGGAATTGTGGCCGCGTCGGTCATGACGGGGTCCAGCGCCCAGGCGGCGAGCGGCGGTGGCTGCTACAGCTACACCGAGGGCTCGACCAACAGGGGCACCTATGTCGACATCAAGACCTGTATCAGCGCGCCGAGCCGCGGGGTGGGACGACCCGATGCCTACATCACGCTTCGCTCCGGCCACCCCGCCTGTAAAATCGCCATTCGGGTGGCCCGGTCGGGCGATTCGAGGCTGATGTCGCAGAAGACCCACCGGTGCCCCTCCGGCGGCATTCGCGCGAAGCGGTTCACCGCTCCCGACTTCCGCGCAAGCTCGCGCGCCTACACCACCTTTACGCAGATCGTGTGGACGTCCGCTGGGGAAGCAACCCTGCCTTACCGCAGCCCCTGGCTGAAGCTGCCGTAAGACGACGAAACAGAGGAGTGGTGCCGCCCTGGGCGGCACCACTCCTCTGTTTTTCACCGGGTGGCTATTTCAGCCCGAGGACCAGCGAGTCCGACGGGGACGTCCACACCGCCCGCGCCTCCCCGAACCCGCCCGTCTCGCGCAGCGTCCGCGCGTGCCACTCGATGCTCGGAGTCTCGCCGTCGGCGTGCTCACCGTAGATCTCGAAGCGCTTGGCGGTCGGCTCGGCAAGTACGGGGTCCTTGGCGGCCAGCTCCCACCACTCCGCCCAGTCGAGCGCGCCGGCGGCCTTGGCCCGGTCCATCTGTGCGTGCCGGTGAGCGCGTTCGGCCTCGTTGATGCGAGGGGTGCGCTCGTCCTTCATGTGGTCGGCGTTCATGAAGACGCCGCCGTCCCGTACGAGCCCGCCGATCTGCCCGTACAGGGTGGTGAGCGGCTCGCTGTGCAGCCAGTGGAGGGCGGTGGCGGTCAGGACCGCGTCGTACGACTCGTACGGCAGCGCATCGGTCCACTGCGGGTCCTTCAGGTCGGCCGTCACGAAGGTGACCCGCTCGTCCCCGGCGAAGTACCCCTCCGCGATGGCGAGCAGCGCCGGGTCGAGGTCCACGCCCGTGCTGGTGGCCCTCGGGAACCGCTTCAGCAACCGGTCCGTGATACTTCCCGTACCGCACGCAAGATCCAGCACCCGCGGCTCGGGGCCGACCAGGGCCTCGACCATGTCGAGCATGACCCGGAACCGCTCCTCGCGGTCCGGCATGTACCACTCCTGCTGCCGGTCCCAGCTCTCCTGCCAGGCCCGCCAGTCGGTGCCCGTCACTGTCTCCGCCACCAGAACCTCCACACCGTAATACCCTCGAACTACAAACAGCTATTACTCGCTATTACCTCGAACCTTAGACCGCCCTCGTAAGGACTACAAGTGGAACTGGCCTATTACTCGGACTACGCCGTGCGCCTGGTCAACAGCGAGGAGCCGGCCCGTAATAAAGACACCCTCACCTCGGTGGAAGCGGTCCGCGCTCTCTTCGGCGCCAATTCGTCGGCAGCCCGCCGCACCACCGAAGCGGATGTCACCCGTTTCCGCTCGGTACGGGCCCGTCTGCGCGCGATCTTCGAGGCGGCCGACGGCGGGGACGAAACGCTCGCCGTGGACCTGCTGAATTCACTCCTCATGGAATTCCCGGTCAGCCCGCAGATCTCCGGCCACGAGACACGCAAGGAGGACGGTCGTCCCGACTGGCACATGCACCTCGCCGACCACCCCTCCAACGCGACCGCCGGCTACGCCGCCATCGCCTCGATGGGCCTCGCCTTCCACCTCACCGAACACGGCGCCGACCGCCTCGGCCTGTGCCAGGCAGCACCCTGCCGCAACGCCTACCTGGACACCTCGACCAACCGCTCGCGCCGCTACTGCTCCGACCGCTGCGCGACCCGCGCCAACGTCGCCGCCTACCGCGCCCGCAAACGCCTGGAGACGGAGCGGTCGCTCAGCACGGGCCGTACGGCGGACACCAGCCAGGAGAGCACCACCCCGATCGAACGCTGACGCCCCGCCACAATGGGCCGGTACCGCGCACGTACCCGCCCCAGCACCAGCTCGCAGGGCACCACGCCGAACGCCCTGCTGTCCGTGACCTCGGCGTCCTGGTTGTCGCCGAGCACCCACCAGCCACCGTCGCGCCGCTCGACCAGCCGCTTCACGATGAGCAGATCCTGCTGCAACGGATGCCGCAATACGGCCACATCACCCGCCCGCGGCTCCACTCCGTAATGCACGAGCAACTGATCCCGGTGCAGCAGCGTCGGCACCATGGAAAGACCCGTCACTTCGGCGACCCCGAACATCGCTGTCGGCTCCCGCCCTTGATCCACCATCCGGCACCTCCGGTCCGATCCTCCACCAGTCTCATACTGACCCTGGACTTTTGGCCTAAGCCCATGGGGGCACCCGTCAAAACACGTCTCTCACCGAGTAATGTCCCCCTTGAGAAGACGATCACGAGGAAGGAAGCTCTTACATGCTCTCCCGCCTGTTTGCCCCCAAGGTGAAGGTCAGCGCACACTGCGACCTGCCCTGCGGCGTGTACGACCCCGCCCAGGCCCGCATTGAGGCCGAGTCGGTCAAGGCCGTCCAGGAAAAGATGCAGGCCAACGACGACGCGCACTTCCAGGCGCGCGCCACGGTCATCAAGGAGCAGCGCGCGGAGCTCGCCAAGCACCACGTTTCGGTGCTGTGGAGCGACTACTTCAAGCCCCCGCACTTCGAGAAGTACCCGGAGCTGCACCAGCTCGTCAACGACGCCCTGAAGGCGCTGTCGTCGGCGAAGGCGTCGACGGACCCGAAGACGGGCGAGAAGGCACTGGAGCTCATTGCCCGGATCGACACGATCTTCTGGGAGACGAAGAAGGCCTGACCTCCACCAGGTCACCTTTTCCGGTACGACCGACAGCACCCGGCATCCGCGCGGAGCCGGGTGCTGTCGGCGTTCGTACACAGGATTTCGGGGCGCTGGTGAAGGGGCAGTCCTTGAAGCCGCCCCGGGACGGAGCGGGCGGAGCCTTCGGCGCACTTGAGCGGGGGTGGCGCACCCGGCACCCACATACGTGTGGTTTACGGCACCTGTCCGGCACGTCCGGCGGACAGGTGTCGCTACTACTGGTCCCTCCGTACGAGTTGGAGGGATCAGCATGCGCAAGCTCAGCTCCCTGGTGTCGGTGTTGATGATTACGGCGGCAATCGCCGCAGGCTCGGCGCCCGGCGCCGCCGCCGCGCCCGGTGACACGGTCAGTACCACGGTCGAGAAGGCCATCGCCGGTCTGCCGGTCGCCGCCGAGGACGGCGCCGGGTACAGCGTGGGGAAGTTCAGGCACTGGACCGATCCGGACCAGGACGGCTGCGACACCCGTGCCGAGGTGCTCATCGCGGAGGCGACCACGCCGCCCGCCGTCGACCGGTGGTGCACCATCACGGGAGGCGCGTGGCACTCGTACTACGACAAGAAGGACCACACCGGCGCCGGATCGCTGGACGTCGACCACCTGGTGCCGCTCGCCGAGGCGTGGCGCAGCGGTGCGTCGGCGTGGAGCGACGAGGAGCGGGAGCGGTACGCGAACGACATGGCGGACCCGAGGGTGCTCGCCGCCGTGACCGCCGCCGAGAAGCGTCTCAAGGGGGACAGGGATCCGGCGCGGTGGGAGCCGTCCGACGACAGTGCGGACTGCCGGTACATCGCCGAGTGGGCGGCGGTGAAGGGGCGTTGGAAGCTGGCTGTGGATTCGGGTGAACTGGCGGCGCTGAAGAACATGGTGGCGGAGTGCGAGACGGAGGAGATCACTTACGAGCTCGCCCTCTGACGCCACCGGCCTCTGACCACACCAGCCTCTGACGCCGCCGGTTTCAGGCGGTCAACTCCTCTTCCTCCAGCCAGGTCTTGCCCCGCGTGCGCGCTGTGAGGCGTACGCCCGTCAGCAGCGGGGCAAGACGCTCCGCCTCCGCGCGAACCGCCGCCTCGGCCGCCCTGCCCACGTCCTCCACGAAGCGGCGGACGATCTCGCCGGACGCGTCCTGGGCCCATCCGCCGACGAGCCACCGCCGGCCGGTGGCGCCACGCCAGGCGTTCCCTGCGTTCGGCCGTGCTCACCCGCATCGTCCGCGTCTGCATGCGCGGACCCCAGCGGACCTCACCCATGCCGCTGGCCCTCTCCCATGCCGCTGACCAGGTGCCGGTACCTCCTGGGGTGTTCCTCGAGGTACTCGGCGAAGGTCTTGGCCGAGTGGCCCGTCAGGCGGGGCACGGCGTCGGAGACGGCTGCCATCTCGCCGTTCGCGATGGCCTCGTACGACGACACCCAGCCCGCGACCTCCCACGCCTCGGCGCCGTACCGCTCCCGTGACGCGTACGCCTCTTCGCGCGTCTCGGGTACGTAGGTGACGGTGCGCCCGGTGGCCCGGCTCAGCTCCTGCGCGATCTCGGCGAGCGACAGGGCCTCGCCGCCGGTGAGGTCGTACGTAGCACCGTCGTGGCCCTCGCCGAGGAGTACGGCGACTGCCGCGTCCGCGACGTCCTCGTGCGCCACGGCCGAGACCCTGCCGTCGCCGCCGGGGCCGCGCATCACGCCGTCCTCGCCGGTCATGGCGGGGAACGCGGCCTGGTAGAAGCTGTCGCGCAGGAAGGTGTGGCGCAGGCCGGTGGCGCGGATGTACTGCTCGGTGTGCCAGTGGTCGCGGGCGAAGGTGAACGTCGCGTCCGGCGCCGCGCCGAGGAAGGACAGGTACACGATCCGCTGCACGCCCGCCGCGACCGCCGCGTCCACGGCGCTCTGGTGTTCGCGCACGCGGTCGGCGCTCTCGTGCGCGGAGACCAGGAAGAGCGTGTCGGCGCCGTCGATGGCCGCGCGCATCGCGTCCGCGTCGCCATAGGCGGCGGGCGGCGCCTTGACCGCGCCGGGCAGGTCGGGCAGGTCGGGCAGACGGGAGGGATCGCGGCAGAGGAGACGCAGGGCGGGGCGGGTGTCCGGGCCCGCGGCGGCGAGCCCCCTGGCGACGCGGCGCCCGACCTGTCCGGTGGCTCCGGTGACGGCGATGACGTGGGTCATGGGGGGATCCCCTTCAGCTGCTGGGTGGCCTGGTGCCCGTACAGCATCAATGGGCCGGGGCCGGGCCGCATTCCTTCACACCGCCATCAGCCGTACAGCCGCCGCCGGTGGAACTTCCCGGCCGAGCGGATCGCGCCGGGACCGACGGGACCGACGGGGCCGACGGGGCCGACGGGGCCGACGGGACAGGGCCACAGGCTGGGCCCTACGTCGTGCTCCTCCACGGGGGGCCGCTCGTCGCACATGACCTGGGCAGTTTGTGGGACCCCGTCGGTCGCGCTCGCGAGGAGATAAGGCACCTCCTGGAGTGGCGGCGGCCCGAGCATCCGGCGTCACCGCCCGGCCTCGGCCTCCCTCGTCATGCGGTCACTCCGTCACGCCACCGCGCTCCCCGCCAGCAGCGGGCTCTCGTTGCGCAGCAGCCACTGCCGGTACCCGGCCGCCCGCATCGCCGCGTCGCGGTACGCCGCCTCCAGGTCCGCGTACACCGCCGCAGCCTCGGCGAATCCGGGCCGCGACACCAGCAGCAGGCGTACGGCGAGCGGGTCGCCGCGCCACGGCCGTATCGCCATGTCGTCGCGCGGCCCCGACGTCGGCTGGCAGGGCGCGACCGCCTCGCCGATCACGATCAGGGAAGCTGCGGTGAGGTAATCCCCGTACAGGACAGGCGGATTGAGACCGGCCGCACCGAATACGCGGCGCAGACCGTCCCATTCCCCGTCCACCGTCGGGTCGACCATCCACCGGTCGGCGGCCAGATCCGCCAGCTCCACCACCGGCCGGGCGGCCGCCGGATGGTCCAGCGACATCGAGATGAACTGCGGCTCCCGTTCGACCAGTACGCGCTGCACCAGGCCGTCGGGCATGCGCAGCGGAGAGCCCTCCACCTCGTGCACGAAGGCGACATCGAGCTGCCCGGCCGCGAGCTTCCGCAGCAGCGCGTTTGCCGATACATCGACATGGAGTGAGGTGTCCGTACCGGGCAGCCGGATACGGAGCCTGCGCAGCCAGTTCGCGATCACGCGGCTGGCGGTGGCGCCGATCCGCAGATGCGGGCCTTCCGTCGTACGGGCCGCGGCCGCCCTCGTCTCGGCCACCAGCGCACTCATCTGCTCGACGAGCGGACGCGCCCTGCTCAGCACCGCGTACCCCAGGGGCGTCGGCCGGCACCCGGTGCGCTCGCGCGAGAACAGCTCCGCGCCCAGGGAGTTCTCGATGCGGCGGAGCTGCGTGGTCAGGGGCGGCTGGCTCATACCGAGACTTCGGGCGGCTTTGTGCAGGCTGCCGGCCTCGGCGATGGCGCACAGCGCACGGAGGTGCCTCACCTCGAGCTCCATACCCCGAGCGTAAGCGGGCCCCTCGCGTCACACCAGACACCACAACCACACGAATCACCCCCGGTTTCATGGCGGTTGGCCGACGTGATGCGCTCGCGCTATCGCCGGTTGGCATCATCCGCACCGGCCCGGGCTCCCCGACACTCTCCCCTACCGAACCGTTCACGTTTCACATTCCCCGGACGAGTAGGAGCCCCCCACATGAGACGCACCAGGACCGTCCTCACCACCGCCCTCGGCCTCGGCCTCGGCCTCGCCGCAGCGACCCTCGGCGCCGTACCCGCGAATGCGGCGGCCCCCCACAACGCCGCATCCGCGCAGTACGGCTCATACGACTCGTACGTCGCGTACGAGAAGTCCAAGGAGAACGGCGCGGCCACCAAGGCCTTCTTCGAGGCCGTGAAGAAGTCGGTCGCCGAGAAACGCGCCGCGAACCCCGGCGCGCAGGCCGTCACCGTCGTCTACTCCGCGGCGAACGCGCCCAGCTTCCGCAGCCAGATAGCCAGCAGCACCCAGATATGGAACAGCTCCGTCTCCAACGTGAAGCTCCAGGAAGGCTCCAACCCTGACTTCACCTACCGCGAGGGCAATGACTCCCGCGGCTCGTACGCCAGCACCGACGGCCACGGCAGCGGGTACATCTTCCTCGACTACCGCCAGAACCAGCAGTACAACTCGACCCGCGTCACCGCCCACGAGACCGGCCATGTCCTCGGTCTGCCGGACCACTACTCGGGCCCGTGCAGCGAGCTGATGTCCGGCGGCGGCCCCGGCACCTCCTGCCAGAACGCCACCCCCGACCGGAATGAGCGCAACAGGGTCAACCAGCTCTGGCAGAACGGGTTCGCCCCGGCGGCCTCCTGACCCCTGGATGCCCCGTACACGTACAGTCGGCTCCCAATCGACAACAAATGGAGCCGACTTGCGAGTACGGGGCATCGTCCTGCCGGAGCGGGAAGAGCGGACCTTCTGGATACGAGGCGACCGCCTCACGACGGACCGGCCGCCCGCAGGGACGGACGCCGAGTCCGTCATCGACGGCGGCTGGCTGCTTCCCGGCCTGGTCGACGTACACACCCACCCGGGCGCGGAAGACGCCGACACCCCATTCGACGAAGCCCTGCTCCGCAAACACCTGCTCGACCACCGCGACGCGGGCGTGCTCCTCGTCCGTACGCCCGGAACCGCCGCCCGTATGCCCGCCTGGGTCGACTCCGACGAGGAGCTGCCGCGCGTACGGTCGGCAGGACGGTGGCTGGCGACCCCCGGCCGGTTCTTCCCGGGCGCGGGGCGGGACATCCGCGAGGAGGAGCTGCCGCGGGCGGCGGTCGAGGAGGCCGGGGCGTCGTCCGGCTGGTGCAAGGTCATCGGCGACTGGCGCTGGGACGAACCGGCGGTCCCCCTGGACATCCTCACCGAGGCGGTACGGGCCGTACACGCGGCCGGCGGCAAGGTCGCCGTCCACTGCCAGACCGCGGAGGGCAGCCGCAACGCGGTGCTCGCCGGGGCGGACAGCCTGGAGCACGGCATGCACCTCGACCCCGGGCTGCTCCACCGGATGGCGGCACAGGGCACGGCGTTCGTACCGACGCTCGGTGCGTTCGGGTCGGGCGCGGACGAGATGTACGCGCGCGAGCGCGGGGCCAGGCGTGACCACTGGGTGGCGGGCTGGGAGGGGATGCTGCGCAATGTGCGGGCCGCGCACGAAGCGGGCGTCACGGTCCTGGCCGGAACCGACAGCTTCCCGTGCGGCACGGTGGCCGCGGAGGCGTCGTGGCTGATACGCGCGGGCCTGCCGTCGGAAGCTGCGCTCGGGGCGGCATCGTGGACGGCCCGCTCCTGGCTCGGCCTGCCGGGGCTGGCGGACGGGGCTCCGGCGGACGTGATCGCGTACGCGACGGATCCGACGCTGGATCCACGCGTCCTGGCCCACCCGACCCGGATAATCCTGCGCGGCAGGGTCGTCGGCTAGACAGGGTCGTCGGCTGAGGGCGTGCCCTGCGGGGCTTTGCCCCTACCCGCCCCTTCGACGGGCTGATCTCTCAGCCTGGGGGTCCCCCCTGGACGTAGTCCTTGGGGGAGTTTGAGGACCGGGTCTGGGGCGGAGCCCCACGCGGGGGCAGCCGCAAATGTCACAGCGGGAAGAATGGGGTCTCCCCTGCTCGAACGAAGTTGAGAGCTTGGGGGAAGGGCAGGGGAACAGAAACCTCCGCCCGCCCCCCGCCCCGCCTACCCCACCGCCGAGGAGGGCGCAGCCCGCACCGTCCGCTCGCCAGACGCAGCCAACTCGCCCGCCCCCGCCCGAACATATGGAAACGGCCCCCGGTAACCCGCCCCCTCCGCCGGCCTCCGCTCAAAGTCCGCGCAAGCCCACGTCTCCTGCACGAAGCCGGACCGCAGGTCCCACAGCCGGAGCAGCTCCCGCTCGCCCTCGATCGCCCGGTACTCGTCCTTGATCCGCCGGAAGCAGGCGAGGTTGCCGAACAGCCCGCTGCCCGCAGGGTGGTAGTCCGAGAAGGCGCAGGAAATGCACGCCCGCATGTACGCCCCCTCCGGCAGCCGCCGCTGTATCACCGTCAGCGCGTGCTCGAAGTCGTTCTCGGCGCGCTCCGATTCGTACGCCGCGCCGTCGAAGTGCAGGGTCAGGGCGAGGTGTTCACGGTCGAGGCCGCCCGTGGGAAGCGGCCGGCCGAGGGTCAGCAGGCAGCTGAGCGTGGCCCGGTGCACCCGCCCGTCCGCGTACACCGGAATCGGTGTGTCCCACTCAAGTATGCAGTCGCACAGCGAGCCACCGTCCGACAGCGCGAATATCGCGCTGCCGCCCCCGCCCTCCCACTCCACCGGCTCCAGCGCGTCGAAGCTGTCGCCCTCGAAGTCGACTCCCCTGATGCGCGTGCGCAACCGCTGTCCGTCCGTCGTGATCCCGACGGCGACGGAACCCGCGCGGTCGCGGTACCAGCCGGCCCATGGCTCTCCTGTCATGGGCGGGACTTTAGCCCGTTCGAGTACGGCACCGCCCCCGGTCCGGGTCAGCGCACCTTGCTGTACTTCAGGACCACGGCGCCGTTGTCGTACGTCCGCGGAGGCGCCGCGTCGAGCGTGAAGTTGCGGACGCCGAACTCCGCCGAGAACAGCGGGATGCCCGAACCGAGCACGATCGGGTACAGCTTGACGACCATCTCGTCGATCTCGTCCAGCAGCTGAGCCGCCAGATTCGCCCCGCCCGCCAGATAGATCCCGAGGCCGTCCTCCTGCTTGAGCTCCCGGACCTTGGCCGCGACGTCGCCGGAGATGATCTCGACGTCGGGGTCGGGCGACTTGTCGATACTGCGCGACACGACGTACTGGCGCAGGTGCTTGTACGGGCTGGTGACCCCGATCTCCAGAGCCGCGCCATAAGTTGCCCGCCCCTGAAGCATCGTGTCGAAGTGCTTGTTCTCCAGGCCGTCCACGCCGAGGTGCTGGCGCGCGTGGGTGGGCAGACAGTCCGGGTACTCGCCGATGTGGAAGTCCTTGATGAAGGACTCGCTCAGCGGATACATGTCGTAGGTGCCGTCGGGCGCCGCGATGAAACCGTCGAGGGACATACCGACGTAGTACGTGAGCTTGCGCAAGCTGATCCTCTGGTCGGAAGGCAAGGATGGGATGCGGGAGCCGGTCGGCGTACATCACCCGCCCGCAACCACTCCGTGCATAGTGGTCCATCCGTAGTGGTTACGCAAGGGCCTTTTCCTGGAGGGAAGTTAGAAAGTCAGGGAAGTCAGGGAAGTCAGGAAAAGTTGAGGAGCACGCCGCCTCGTCAGGCGAGCGGCTCACGCCACATGGGCCACATGTGGGGGCCGTCGGGAAGATCGACCGTACGGCCGGTGAAGGCGAACCCGAGCCGCTCGTACAGCTTGCTGCTGCGCGCACTGCTCGCCTCCAGATAGGCGGGCACGCCGTCGCGGTCGCAGCGCTCGAGGACCGGCTCGATCAGCGCGGTGCCGAGCCCCTCGCCCTGGCGCTCCGGGGAGACGGCGATGAGCAGCAGATACTCGTGGGCCCGGTCGTGCGGATGCACCTCGCCCGTCAACCGGCCGATCAGTTCGGCCCGTTCGTTGTCCGGGTCGGCGGTTTCCCTCATCCGTACGGGAGTGTCGTCCTCCTCGGGCGGACCGGCCGGCACCTGGAGCCAGAGGGCGGCCGCCGATCCGTCCTGTGTGACGTCGACCCGCCCCTCACGGAGAGCCACGTCGAGAAAGACACCGAGGAAGGTGCCGTGCACGCGGCGGCGGTGTTCCCGGTCGGGGAAGACCCAGCTGCTCACCGGGTCGTCCATGAAGGCCGCGTCCAGCAGCCGTACGAGCGCCTCGCGGTCGCTCTCCCCCGCCTGTCGTATCTCCACGTCCACGCCCACGGTCCGGCCCTCTCTCGGGTACGTAACTGACGTACCTGATCCTAGAGTTGGCGCCCACGTGGTGAATCAGTGCATGCGCGGACGCCCGGGGTCTCCCTCCCGGACGCCCGCGCAGAGGCAGCTGATCAGCGGGTTCTGCGCGTGACGAACTCCGCCAGCGAGAGGAGATCTCCCGCCGCGCCCAGGTCGGGCACCGCCCGCGACAGATGGTGCACGGCCCGGGCCATCCGGTCCGCCGCATGACCCTGCGCCCAGTCCCTGCCGCCCGCCCGGTCGACGGCCTCGGCGGCGCGCCGGACGGCGGCGGCGTCCAGCGGCCCCCGGTAGAGCCCCGCCAGCTCGTCGGCTGCCTCGGTGCCCGAGGCCAGTGCCGCCACCACCGGGAGCGATTTCTTATGGGCGGCCAGATCAGCGCCCACCGGCTTGCCCGTCTGGTCGGGGTCGCCCCAGATCCCGATCAGGTCGTCGATGAGCTGGAACGCCAGGCCCGCTTCCCTCCCGAAGGCGTCCATGGCCGCGACCTCCTCCTCGTCCGCGCCCGCGTAGAGCGCGCCGAGTGCGCACGCGCAGCCGAGCAGCGCGCCCGTCTTGGCCTCCGCCATCGACAGGCACTCGTCGATCGACACGTCCTGCGGGCCACGCCGTTCGAGTTCGCAGTCCGCCTGCTGCCCCTCGCACAGCTCGATGACACAGGCGGCGAGCCGCGCCGACGCCCGGGCCGCCGCCGGGTGCGGATCCTCGGCCAGCTGCCGCAGCGCGAGCGCGCACATGGCGTCCCCGGCGACGATCGCGTCCGGGACACCGAAGACCGTCCAGGCGGTGGGCCGGTTTCTGCGGGTCGGGTCCTCGTCCATGACGTCGTCATGGAGCAGGGTGAAGTTGTGCGCGAGCTCCACGGCCGCCGCCGCCCGCACGGCCTGCCGCGGGTCGCCGCCGAGGGCCTGGGCGGAAGCGAGGACGAGAGCGGGTCTGATCGCCTTGCCCGCCTGCCCCGAGGCCGGCGTTCCGTCCGCCTGCTCCCAGCCGAAGTGGTACATCGCGATGCGGCGTATGGAACCCGGCAGACTCTCGACCGTACTGCGCAGTTGGGGATTGACAGCGCTGCGGGTCCGTTCGAGAAGGGCCGCAGCCTCGTGCCCCTCCGGGGCGGCCGCTTCCCCTCTGGTCATGGTCACGGTCACTTCCTCCAGCAGTGCTTCGGTGATGCCCTGAACCGGACGCGCGAACCGCCTCGCGACTGCGCCCGCTAACCCCACCTGCCGATCTCGACGTTCTCCAGCACACCCAGCGCGTCCGGCACGAGGATCGCCGCCGAGTAGTACGCCGTAACGAGGTACGAGATGATCGCCTGCTCGTCGATGCCCATGAAGCGCACCGAGAGGCTCGGCTCGATCTCGTCCGGGATGCCGCTCTGCTGAAGCCCGATGACGCCCTGGTCGGCCTCGCCCGTACGCATGCAGATGATCGAGGTCGTACCGGCGTCGCTCACCGGGATCTTGTTGCAGGGGAAGATCGGGACGCCGCGCCAGGAGGGCACCCGGCTGCCGCCGATCTCCACGCTCTCCGGGTAGAGGCCGCGCTTGTTGCACTCGCGCCCGAAGGCGGCGATGGCACGCGGGTGGGCGAGGAAGAGCTTGGAGCTGCGCCGCCTCGACAGCAGGCCGTCCATGTCGTCCGGGGTCGGCACACCGTCGTGCGGCTGGAAGCGCTGCCCGTAGTCGCAGTTGTTGAGCAGGCCGAACTCACGGTGATTGATGAGTTCGTCTTCCTGACGCTCGCGCAGCGCCTCGACCGTGAGCCGCAACTGCTGCTCGGTCTGGTTCATCGGCTGGTTGTAGAGGTCGGCGACCCGGCTGTGGACCTTCAGCACCGTCTGGGCGACGCTCAGTTCGTACTCGCGCGGCGCCACCTCGTAGTCGACGTAGGTGTGCGGGACGACGGCCTCGCCGACATGTCCTGCGGAGAGGTCGATGTGCGCCTCGCCGTACTTGTTGGTCCGCTGGCGTGGCAGGGAGCGGACCTGCGCGAGATGGTCGCGCAGCGTCTCCGCGCGGTCCGCCAGTGTCAGTACGGACTGGCGGGACAGCGTCAGCACGGTGCACGCGGTCGCCGCGCGGACCGTGTACCCCCACGTGGCGTCTTCTTCCACGAGCGCCTGGTCGCCGAAGTACGCCCCGTCGGCGAGGAAGCCGAGCACCGCCTCGTCGTCGTACGGCCCGTCGCCGACCTTCTCGACCCTGCCGTGCGCCAGCAGATACACCGTGTCCGCGGCATCACCGGCGGCCGCGATCACTTCCCCGGACGCGAACTCCCGCTGCTCGCACCGCTGTGCCAGCTCACCGAGCACCGCCTCGTCGCCGAGGGTCCGGAGCGCCGGCAGCTCGCTGAGCTCGGCGGGGACGACCTCGACGCGGTCTCCTGTCTGTACGAACGTCACCCGTCCGTCGCCCACCGCGAAACTGAGCCGGCGGTTCACCCTGTACGTACCGCCCTGGACCTGCACCCATGGCAGCATCCGCAGCAGCCACCGTGAGGTGATCTCCTGCATCTGCGGTGCGGACTTGGTGGTGGTGGCCAAGTTCCGCGCGGCAGCCGTACCGAGACTCTGCTGCGGCTGAACCTGTTCTTCGCGGACCTCGGAACCTGCCTCGACCGACATCTGACTCCCTCTCGATCATGAGCTGACCTGCACGGAAAAGCCTTGCAGCGCGGGGAGTCGACGCGCCATTACACAAACGAGTGTGACTAGATCATCGATGCCGGGGCAGAGCACATTTCCGTCGGCGGAACTGACTGAAACAGGTCGCACATGTCCCGAACAGATGGCCCTGCCAACGGTGTTCCGGTACAAGCGAGGCGTACGAGACGATCCGAATCTCACCTAAGGAGGCGGTCATGGCCTCACCCATGTCCGCGGGCAACTTCCTCGACGTACTGAGAGACGAAGGAATCACTGTCGTCGAGGTCGGCGACTGGCGTACGCACAACCGCAACCACAAGGGCCCTTGGGGCCCCGTGCATGGCGTGATGATTCACCACACCGTCACCTCAGGCACCGCCAACACCGTGCGTATCTGCCGCGACGGCTATGCGAGCCTCCCCGGACCGCTCTGCCACGGCGTGATCGCCAAGAACGGCTCGCTCCATCTCGTCGGCTACGGCCGCGCCAATCACGCGGGGCTGGGCGACGACGACGTACTGCGCGCCGTCATCGCGGAGAGGGCCCTGCCGACCGACAATGAGGCCAACACCGACGGAAACCGGCACTTCTACGGCTTCGAGTGCGAGAACCTCGGTGACGGCGAAGACCCCTGGCCCGCGGCACAGCTGGAAACCATCGAGCGGGCGGCGGCCGCGGTCTGCCGGTGGCACGGCTGGAACTCCCGCTCCGTCATCGGCCATCGCGAATGGCAGCCCGGCAAGATTGACCCGCGCGGCTTCTCGATGAACACCATGCGCGAGCGCATCCACGACCGCCTCAACTAAGCAACCACCTCGAGCAAGCGCACCGGCGGGACCACTGGGACAATGGGGCCATGCCCCCCGAAGCGCTCGACCTCTCCCGCCTGCGGCCGCGGCTCCCCTCGCCGCTGCGGCAGGCCGAGGACGAGCGCTTCGCCCGTCACGGCGTACGACTGCTACTCAAGCGCGACGACCTGATCCATCCGGACCTCCCCGGCAACAAGTGGCGCAAACTCGCGCCGAACCTGCGCGCGGCGGCCGGGCGCACCGTGCTGACCTTCGGCGGCGCGTACTCCAACCATCTGCGGGCGACGGCCGCGGCCGGCCGCCTCCTCGGCTTCCCGACGATCGGCGTCGTACGCGGCGACGAGCTCGCCGACCGCCCCCTCAACCCCTCCCTGGCCCAGTGCGCGGCGGACGGCATGCGCCTGCACTTCGTGGACCGCGCGACGTACCGCTGCAAATCGGACCCCGAGGTCCTGGCGGAGATCCTCAGCGCGACCGCCGGGGACGTCTATGTCGTCCCAGAAGGCGGCAGCAACGCCCTCGCCGCCCAGGGCTGCACCGCCCTCGGGCAGGAACTGCGCGGGGCCGCCGACGTCGTCGGCGTCGCCTGCGGCACCGGCGGGACGCTCGCGGGCCTGGCGGCGGGTCTGGGGCCGGGGCAGCGGGCCATCGGGTTCCCGGTCCTCAAGGGCGGCTTCCTCGGCGACGACATACGCGCCCTCCAGCTCACCGCCTTCGGCGGCCCCACCGGCGACTGGCGCCTCGACGACCGCTTCCACTTCGGCGGATACGCCCGCACGACCCCCGAACTCGACGTGTTCGCCGAGGACTTCGAGGCCCGTCACGGACTGCCGGTCGAGCGGCTCTACGTCGCGAAGATGCTGTACGGACTGACCACGCTGGCCACCGAGGGCGCCTTCCCGCCCGGCACCGCCGTCGCGGCCGTGATCACAGGTCGGCCGGATCAGCCTGATCAGCAGGGTCAGTCGGAATCCGCCCGGTAGGCCGCCGCCTCCTCCAGGTCCAGCCTCCGCATCAGCGAGCGCAGCATCTCGTCGTCGATCCGCCGCCGGTCCCGCAGCTCCACGAAGACCGCGCGCTCCGCGGCGATCATCTCCCCGGCGAGCCGCCGGTACGTGTCGTCCGCCGACTCCCCCGTCTCCTCGTTGACCCCGCCGAGCCGCTCCCAGACCGCGTTGCGCCGCCGTTCGAGGACCGTGCGCAGCCGGTCGGCGAGCGGCTGCGGCAGCGCGTTGCGGGGGTCGGCGAGGAGCTCGTCGAGCCGGGCCTCGGCGGCCGCAGACGCCTCGCTCTGGGCCTGCGCCTCGGCGAGCGTCTCGGCGTACGTGTCGCGCCTCGGCAGCTTGAGGAGGCGGATCAGCGGCGCGAGGGTGAGGCCCTGGACGACGAGTGTGGCGATCACAGTCGTAAAGGTCAGGAAGAGCACCAGGTTCCGCTCGGGGAACGGTTCGCCCTGGTCGACGGTCAGCGGGATCGAGAAGGCGATGGCGAGGGAGACCACCCCGCGCATCCCCGCCCACCCCACGATGACCGGTGATGTCCAGGTCACGCCGGGCTCCCGCTCGCGGATGCGCGCCGACATGATCCGTGGCAGATACGTCGCCGGGAAGACCCAGACGAAGCGCACCACGACGACCGCGGCGAAGACCGCGAACGCGTACCAGGCGGCCTCCCCGCCCCCGTACGGGCCGAGTCCGTCCAGGACGTACGGCAGTTGAAGCCCGATGAGCGCGAACACGGCCGATTCGAGTACGAAGGAGACCATCTTCCAGACGGCGTGCTCCTGGAGCCTGGTCGCGAAGTCAACCTGCCAGGAGCGATGTCCCAGGTAGAGGGCGACGACGACCACCGCGAGCACTCCCGAGGCGTGGACGTACTCGGCCGCCGCGTACGCCACGAAGGGGATCAGCAGCGACAGCGTGTTCTGCAGCAGCGCCTCCTTGAGATGCGTACGGAGCCAGTGCAGCGGCACCATCAGCAGCAGGCCGACCCCGACCCCGCCGACCGCAGCGACCGCGAATTCCCCGATCCCGCCGACCCAGCTCGCGCCCTCCCCCACCGCCGCCGCGACCGCCACCTTGAACGCGGTGATGGCGGTGGCGTCGTTGACCAGCGACTCGCCCTGGAGGATCGCGGTGATACGCGGCGGCAGCCCGACGCGGCGCGCGATCGCGGTCGCCGCCACCGCGTCGGGCGGCGCGATCACCGCGCCGAGCACCAGCGCGGAGGTCAGCGGGAGGCCAGGAACGACGAGATACGCCAGGTAGCCGACGATCACGGTCGCGAACAGCACATAGCCGACCGACAGGAAGGCGACGGGCCGGACGTTCGCCCGCAGGTCCAGGTACGAGCTGTCCAGAGCCGCGGTGTGCAGCAGGGGCGGCAGCAGCAGCGGCAGCACGATGTCCGGTTGCAGTGTGTAGTCGGGCACTCCCGGGATGTACGCCGCCGCGAGCCCGACCGCGACGAGCAGCAGCGGTGCGGGGACCGGCGTCCTGCGGGCCGCCCCGGCGACGACCGCGCTGCCCGCGACCAGGAACAGCAGTGGCAATGCGTCCATCGGTTCAGGCCCCGCCCTCATGCGTTCGTACGTCGTAACCTGGCCATCATGAACGAGTGCCCGCACGTCGCCGAGCTGCCGCACCCCGAACCGACTCCGCTGAGTGACACCTGCCCGGAATGCCTGGCGGTCGGCAGCCATCCCGTACAGCTGCGGCTCTGCCTGCAGTGCGGGCACGTGGGGTGCTGCGACTCGTCGCCGTACCGGCATGCTTCCGCGCACTCCAAGGAGGCCGGTCATCCGGTACTGCGCAGCTTGGAACCGGGGGCAGACTGGCGTTGGTGCACGATGGACGGTTCGATCGTCTGACGTGTGGGTACGTCAACCCGGCGCTGGTTCTCTGCAATTGGGCGCCGCAGACCCCTAGCCACTGTCCGTACCCATGTGCTTACCATGAGTGACAAGTCGGGGCGGGGGCCCTGGCGACACGGAAGAGTGGATCGCGATAGCGTCACCGGCGAACGACGTACCGCGTGGCTCCGGGGGGCGCCCCCTCCCGGACCCCCGAAAGAGCTTGTGCCACCTTGGAGGTGAGGGTGTCCCAGATCGCAGGCGAGCCCGGGACCCAGGACTTCGTGGAAGTCCGGCTGCCCGCTGCAGGTGCCTATCTGTCCGTGCTGCGTACGGCCACTGCCGGCCTTGCGGCGCGCTTGGACTTCACCCTCGACGAGATCGAGGACCTGCGCATCGCGGTCGACGAGGCCTGCGCGATCCTGCTTCAGCAGGCCGTGCCCGGCTCCGTCCTCAGCTGCGTCTTCCGGCTCGTCGACGACTCCCTCGACGTGACGGTGTCGGCCCCGACCACCGACGGGCGCGCGCCCGAGCGCGACACGTTCGCCTGGACGGTGCTCTCCGCACTCGCGGGCAAAGTCGACTCCACGGTCGCGGAGGACCGTACGGTCACCATCAGCCTGTACAAACAGCGCGGCGCGGGACCCGGGCCGGCGTGAGGAACGGGGACGGGCCGGTGCGCAACGAGGAGCTCAGCCCAAAGACGCCCGCGGGAGGGCGCGCGACTCCGGTCGAGTCCGCGCGCCAGCCGTCGGGTCTCCCTGAGCAGCAGGCCCGCCCCCACCCGGTGGACGGCCTGGTGGAGGGCTTGGTGGGCACGGCGGCGGCGGAGCAGGCAGAGCGGGCGGGCCAAATGAGCGAGCACGAAGAGCACTCCAAGGATCACGGACGCCATGATCCGCACGATCGCAGTGGTGCGCGGGCGATGTTCATCGAGCTGCGCAAACTGCCGGACGGATCGGTGGAGAAGGCGGAGCTGCGCAACCGTCTTGTGCGCATGCACCTTCCGCTGGTCGAGCACCTCGCGCGGCGGTTCCGCAACCGCGGCGAGCCTCTCGACGACCTGACCCAGGTCGCCACGATCGGGCTGATCAAGTCGGTGGACCGGTTCGATCCGGAGCGCGGTGTCGAGTTCTCGACGTACGCGACGCCGACCGTCGTCGGTGAGATCAAGCGGCACTTCCGCGACAAGGGCTGGGCGGTCCGGGTGCCGCGCAGGCTCCAGGAACTGCGCCTGTCGTTGACGACGGCCACGGCGGAGCTCTCCCAGCAGCACGGTCGTTCCCCGACGGTGCACGAGCTGGCCGAGCGCCTCGGGATCTCGGAGGAAGAGGTCCTGGAGGGCCTGGAGTCGGCCAACGCGTACAGCACGCTGTCGCTGGACGTCCCGGACACGGACGACGATTCGCCGGCCGTCGCGGACACGCTGGGCGCGGAGGACGAGGCGCTGGAGGGTGTCGAGTACCGGGAGTCGCTCAAGCCGCTGCTGGAGGATCTTCCGCCCCGGGAGAAGCGGATTCTGCTGCTTCGCTTCTTCGGGAACATGACGCAGTCGCAGATCGCGCAGGAGGTCGGCATCTCCCAGATGCATGTCTCCCGGCTGCTGGCCCGCACGCTGGCCCAGCTCCGCGAAAGGCTCCTCGTCGAGGAATAACCGAAATGACCGAGAGGTCGCTTACGCCGCTGCGCCCGTGACGCTATGCGTCGCGGGCGCTGCGGATTCCCAGCGCCTGCGTGGTCTGCGGGTTGACCAGCAGCACCAGGGACGTCACGGCCACCGCGGCGAGCACGATTCCGGCCGGGATCAGCAGCGAGCCCTCCGAGCGCAGCAGCGTCCAGGCCACCGGCAGCGCCATGAGCTGCGTGATGATGGCCGGCCCCCGGCTCCACGCCCGGCACTTGAGAAGTCCGCGCGCGGCCACCAGCGGCAGCACCGCGAGGACGAGCAGGGTCAGGCCGCCCATTTCCGCCTGCTCCGGCTTGTCGGGGCTGCCGAGCAGTCCCATCACGAGCATGTACGCGCCACCGGCGATCAGGGCCAGGCCCTCAAGTGCGGCGAGCGCCGCGGCGGCCGTCAGCCGGGAGGGTCGGGGTTCGGCGGCGGGTGCCTGCTCTTGCTCGGGCTGCTCAGTACTCACCCTTGCAGCGTAGCGGCCTGCCCCAGCGGGCCAGGTCTGGGCCGGGTACCCCCAAGTAGGTAGGCTGCTGCGCATGCGCTCACTCCTCGTGGTCAACCCGGCAGCAACCACCACCAGCGCACGCACCCGCGATGTCCTGATTCATGCCCTCGCCAGCGAGATGAAGCTGGAAGCGGTGACCACCGAGTACCGCGGACACGCCCGCGACCTCGCCCGGCAGGCCGCGCAGAGCAAGGAAATCGACCTGGTCGTCGCGCTCGGTGGTGACGGCACCGTCAACGAGGTCGTCAACGGGCTCCTGCACGACGGGCCCGACCCCGACCGGCTGCCGCGCCTCGCGGTCGTCCCCGGCGGCTCCACGAACGTATTCGCCCGAGCGCTGGGGCTGCCCAACGACGCCGTCGAGGCGACCGGCGCCATTCTGGACGCCCTGAGCACGCGCAGCGAGCGCACGGTCGGCCTCGGGCACGCCGGCGGCACGCCGGGAACCGAGGACGAATCCGTCCCGGGCCGCTGGTTCACGTTCACGGCGGGGCTCGGTTTCGACGCGGGAGTGATCGGCAGGGTCGAGCAGCAGCGGGAGCGCGGAAAGCGCTCGACGCACGCCCTCTACGTGCGCCAGGTGGTACGCCAGTTCCTGGAGGAACCGCACCGCCTGCACGGGCTGATCACCCTGGAACGGCCGGGTCACAACCCCGTAAAAGATCTTGTGCTTTCCATAGTCTGCAACACCGCCCCATGGACCTACCTGGGGAATCGCCCGATGTACGCATCCCCCGAGGCCTCCTTCGACAAGGCCCTGGACGTACTCGCCCTCAGCAGGATGTCCACCCCCGCGGTGGCCCGCTACGCGACCCAGCTGCTCACTTCAAGTCCTGATCGCGGTCCGCACGGTAAGCACGCGGTAACGCTGCATGACTTGACGGACTTCACCTTGCATTCAAAGGCTCCGCTGCCCTTCCAGATGGACGGCGACCACCTAGGACTGCGTACTAGCGTGACGTTCACAGGCGTACGCCGTGCACTGCGTGTGATTGTGTGAGCGGAACGCGCAAAAGTCCTTTAACTCGAACGTATCTACTGGGGTCCACCCCATGGAAGTACGGCTGTGACCTAGCCGACACCGAGGAATCAAAAAAAACTTTCCGGAAGGGGTTGTATCCGCCGCCGAGGTTTGCGAATCTCTACATGGCGATCGGGACGGCCCGCAACACCGGCCTCCACTGAGAGCAAGAACCCCCCTCCTTCACAAGGACCACACCAGGCAACTGGCAGTCGGCCCTTCACTTGCGGGGGGATTCGTGAAAGCGTTCACATTCACAAGCAACGTGCTTGTAATACCAAGGAGAGGTAGCAGCCATGGACTGGCGTCACAACGCCGTTTGTCGTGAGGAAGACCCGGAGCTGTTCTTCCCCATCGGCAACACCGGTCCTGCGCTGCTGCAGATCGAGGAAGCCAAGGCCGTCTGCCGCCGCTGCCCCGTCATGGAGCAGTGCCTGCAGTGGGCGCTCGAGTCCGGTCAGGACTCCGGCGTCTGGGGTGGACTCAGCGAGGACGAGCGACGCGCAATGAAGCGCCGCGCCGCCCGCAACCGGGCGCGTAACGCGACCGCCTGATTCCCCCTGCTTCGAGCCTGAGCCTGGCGGCGCGTGTGCCTTGACGGCATTAATCCGTTGAGAGCGCGTACGCACCACCCGCCCCGAGCCGCAGCGCGCAGTACCCCCCGATGCGCACAGTGAGCCCCGGACCGTTTCTCGGTCCGGGGCTCACTGCTTTTTCTACTTGTCCGCCCTGACGGGGACGTCGAGCAGGACCTGCGTACCGCCCTCGGGGCCGGGGACCATGTCGAACGTCCCGCCCAACTCGCCCTCCACCAGGGTCCGTACGATCTGCAGCCCCAGATTGCCGGTCCGCTTCGGGTCGAACCCCTCGGGCAGTCCGCGGCCGTCGTCCTGCACCGTGATCAGCAGCCGCGCATCCTTGTGGTCGCCGCCGCGCACCGCCGCGACCTCGACCGATCCCTGGTCGCCCGGTGCGAAAGCGTGCTCCAGGGCGTTCTGCATGATCTCGGTGAGGACCATCGCCAGCGGGGTCGCGACCTCGGCGTCGAGGATGCCGAAACGGCCCGTACGGCGGCACCTGACCTTGCCCGGCGAGATTTCGGCGACCATCGCGATCACCCGATCGGCGATGTCGTCGAACTCCACGCGCTCGTCGAGGTTCTGCGAGAGCGTCTCGTGGACGATCGCGATCGAGCCGACGCGGCGTACCGCCTCATTGAGCGCCTCGCGGCCCTGCTCCGAGTCCATCCTGCGGGCCTGGAGGCGCAGCAGCGCCGCCACCGTCTGAAGGTTGTTCTTCACCCGGTGGTGAATCTCCCGGATGGTGGCGTCCTTGGTGATCAACTCCCGCTCGCGGCGGCGCAGTTCCGTGACGTCCCGGCACAGTACGAGCGATCCGATCCGGGTTCCCTTGGGCTTGAGCGGGATCGCGCGCAGCTGGATCACCCCGCCGTTGCCCTCGACTTCGGTCTCGCGCGGCGCCCAGCCGCTGGCCAGCTTGACCAGGGCTTCGTCCACCGGGCCGCGGGAGGGGGCGAGTTCGGCTGTGGCCTGGCCCAGGTGGTGGCCGACGAGGTCGGAGGCGAGGCCGAGGCGGTGGTACGCGGAGAGGGCGTTCGGCGACGCGTACTGGACGATGCCGTCCGCGTCGAGCCTGATCAGGCCGTCTCCGGCGCGCGGCGACGCGTCCATGTCGACCTGCTGGCCGGGGAACGGGAAAGATCCGGCGGCGATCATCTGGGCCAGGTCGGACGCGCTCTGCAGGTAGGTCAGTTCGAGGCGACTGGGCGTGCGTACGGTCAGCAGGTTCGTATTGCGGGCGATCACTCCGAGTACGCGGCCCTCGCGGCGTACGGGAATCGACTCGACCCGGACCGGGACCTCCTCCCGCCACTCGGGGTCGCCCTCGCGCACTATCCGGCCTTCGTCGAGGGCGGCGTCGAGCAGAGGGCGGCGGCCGCGCGGGACCAGGTGGCCGACCATGTCGTCCTGGTAGGAGGTCGGGCCGGTGTTGGGCCGCATCTGGGCGACGGACACATAGCGGGTGCCGTCGAGCGTGGGGACCCAGAGGACCAGGTCGGCGAAGGAGAGGTCGGAGAGCAGCTGCCACTCCGAGACCAGCAGGTGGAGCCACTCGAGGTCGGTTTCACTCAGAGCGGTGTGCTGGCGGACGAGGTCGTTCATGGAGGGCACGTGTGCGAGCGTACCGCCGCTCGGGCGACCCCATGGCCGCGGCGCCTGGCAGGGACCCTCAGCCCTGCCGGCACCGCAGCCCGGAGCTGCTCCGGCCGGCGGATGTGCGGTCCCGCGCGGCCGACAGAGGCGCCGGTGCGCAGTCAGGGCAGAGAGCGACCGGTACCTCGTTCCGCCCTCCTGTGCGGGGAGGGAGGAAGCTTTTTACCTGCATATTGTGGACTAGACCATTAACTTGTGTCTATGGCCCTGCCGGATCAAATCATGCCTGGCCCGCAGGGTCAGTGGGTTTCGGTGACCTTGGCCAGGGCTCGGGGGGCGTCCGGGTCCTGACCTCGGGCGATCGTCACCTCGTACGCCAGAAGCTGAAGCGGCAGGATCTCCAGAATCGGCTGGAGTTCCTCGGCGACGCCCTCCATGGAGAGGACGAAGCCCGCCGACGCCGCATCGACCTGCGCCTTCGGGCCGATCACGAACAGGTCCGCGCCCCGCCCCCGCAGGCGGTCCAGTACGGGCTGGAGCGCCTCGCCGCCCTTTCCTGCCGTGACGACCGCGATGACCGGCGAGATGTTGTCGACCATGGCGAGCGGGCCGTGCAGCAGGTCGGCGCCGGAGTAGGAGAGAGCGGGGATGTAGCTCGTCTCCATCAGCTTGAGCGCCGCCTCCTTGGCCGTCGGATAGCCGTAGCCGCGCGATGTGATGACCATGCGCTCGGCGAAGCGGTAGCGGGCGGCGAGCTGCTTGATCTCCGCCTTTCGGGCCAGGATCTGGTCCGCGAGTTCGGGCAGGGCCTGTGCGGCCGCGCCGTCGCCGCCCCGCAGGCCCTCGACGAAGAGGTACAGGGCGAGGAGCGAGGCGGTGTACGTCTTCGTGGCGGGCAGGGCCTTCTCCGGGCCCGCCAGGATGTCGATGTGGTACTCGCTGACCGCGGCCAGCGCCGAGTCCGGGTTGTTGGTCACGGCGAGCGTGACGGCGCCCGCCTCGCGCGCCGCCCTGGTGGAGGCCACCAGGTCGGGCGAGCCGCCGGACTGGCTGACCGTGATGACCAGCACGTCACTGAGGTCGGGCCTGGCGCCGTACGCCGTCGTCGTGGACATGGAGGTCAGCCCGCAGGGCAGACCGAGCCGGATCTCCAGCAGGTACTTCGCGTAGAGCGCCGCGTTGTCGGACGTGCCGCGGGCGGTCAGGAGCACGAAGCGCGGTTTCCTCTCGGCGATCGCCTGTGCGGTCTCACGGATTCTCGGGGCGCCGGTTTCGAGGATCCGGCGCAGCACCGCGGGCTGCTCCGCCATCTCGCCGGACATGATCCTGCCGGGCTGCTCGACCATGCTCGGTGCCTCCAGAGTGACGAACGTCGCCGCGGTCCCAGTCGACCACGAGAGTCCGTTTGTCCGCCTGTTGTCCGCCTGGCGAAAGCCTCCTGGCGTACACCGGGGCTCTGCTAGATTGGTCTATACCACCATACTGGCTCCCTATTCAGATCGGCAGGATCAGCGTGGAAGTTGTCATCGTTCCGGACGCCGGAGCGGGCGGCGAGCTCATCGCGGCAGGGATCGTCGACCTGCTGGGCCGCAAGCCCGGCGCGCTGCTCGGCGTGGCCACCGGTTCGTCCCCGCTGCCCATCTACGAAGCGCTGACCGCCAAGGTCCGCTCCGGCGCCGTCGACGCGTCGCGTGCCCGGATCTGCCAGCTGGACGAGTACGTCGGCCTGCCTGCCGGGCACCCCGAGTCGTACCGCTCGGTCGTACTGCGCGAGGTCGTCGAGCCGCTCGGCCTGTCCGAGGCGTCCTTCATGGGCCCCGACGGCTCCGCCGACGACATCCAGGCTGCGTGCGAGGCGTACGACCGTGCGCTCGCCGAGGCCGGCGGCGTGGACCTCCAGCTGCTCGGCATAGGCACCGACGGGCACATCGGCTTCAACGAGCCGTGCTCCTCGCTCGCCTCCCGCACCCGGATCAAGACGCTGACCGAGCAGACCCGCGTCGACAACGCGCGCTTCTTCGACGGCGACATCGACCAGGTGCCCCACCACGTCATCACCCAGGGCATAGGCACCATCCTGGAGGCCCGCCACCTGGTGCTGCTCGCCACCGGTGAGGGCAAGGCCGAGGCGGTGGCGCAGACCGTCGAGGGGCCGGTCGCCGCGCTGGTGCCTGCCTCCGCGCTCCAGCTGCACCCGCACGCGACGGTCGTCGTCGACGAGGCCGCGGCGTCCAAACTGAAGCTCGCCGACTACTTCCGCGCGACGTACGCGGCGAAGCCGGCCTGGCAGGGGCTGTAAGGCACAAAGACACATGACATGAAGGTGCCGGGGCCCCTCTGTGGGACCCCGGCACCTTCATGTGGTCAGACGTTCGTGAGGCCAGACGTTCGTGAGGTCAGACGCCCGCGACGACCTCCGCCGCCGCCAGCCCGCACACCCGCGCGGCGCCGTGCGTCGCGATGTGCAGGGCGCCCCTCGGCGGCGCCTGGGGCACGCCCATCTCGACGACGACGGTCTCGGGGCGGGCCGCGAGCAGCGCGTCGAGGGCCGCGCCCATCCACGGGTGACGGTGGATGTCCCGTACGACGGCGACGATCCGGCGGTCCCCGGCGGCTGCGAGCACCTGCGTCGCGGCCGTCGGGTTCTCGCTGCTGTACGTGTCCGTCTCAGTGCCCGGGAGCAGTCGCGCGAGCTCGGCCGCCACGCCCCACGGCGTTTCGTCCCCGACGGCGATGTTCGCGACGGGGGTGAAGGCGGCGACGTAGGGGGCTGAGGTGACGGGTGCGGCCGGAGTGGCTGGAGTGGCGTCCGCGGCCCGAGTGATGCGCAGCGCGCGGCGGGCCGCCACCAGGCCGATGCTGGTTTCGGAGCCGGGCGCGGTCCCCTCCTGTGAAGCCACGCCCGGCCCCGAAGCCCCCCGGGCCCCCCTGGTCTGCCGCGTCCATCCCGCGAGCGCGCGCACGCGGGCGGCCGCGTCGGCCAGCCGTTCCTCGGGCAGTTCGCCATCCCGTACGGCCGCGACCAGCGCATCGCGCAGCCGCAGCACGGTCTCGTCGTCCGCCAGGCCGCCGCCGACACAGATCGCGTCGGCGCCGGCGGCGATCGCCAGGACGCTGCCACGCTCGATGCCGTACGTCGCGGAGATGGCCTGCATCTCCATGCCGTCGGTGATGACAAGCCCTTCGTAGCCCAGCTCCTCGCGCAGCAGACCGGTCAGGATCCGCGGGCTCAGAGTCGCCGGGCGGGCCGGGTCGAGCGCAGGAAGAAGGATATGCGCGCTCATCACAGATTTGGAGCCCGCGGCAATCGCGGCACGGAAAGGCACCAGCTCACGGGCGTGCAACGTGGCGAGATCCACATCGATGCGCGGCAGCGCGTGGTGCGAGTCGACGGCGGTGTCGCCGTGGCCGGGGAAGTGCTTGGTGCAGGCGGCGACACCGGAGGACTGGAGGCCCTCGATGTACGCCGCCGTGTGCCGGGCCACGAGCTGCGGGTCGGCGCCGAAGGAACGTACACCGATGACCGGATTGCCCGGATTCGAGTTGACGTCGGCGGACGGCGCCCAGTTGAGGTTGACGCCGCACTCTTCCAGCCGGCGGCCGAGTTCACGGGCGACGGCCCTGGTCAGTTCGGTGTCGTCGACCGCGCCTAGCGCGAGATTGCCGGGGAAGGACGAGCCGCTCCGGACTTCGAGGCGGGTGACGTCACCACCCTCCTCGTCGATCGCGACGAGCACGTCGTCGCGCTCGGCGCGCAACTGTGCGGTGAGCGCCGCCAGTTGTCCGGGAGAGGCGATGTTGCGGCCGAACAGGCCGACGGAGGTGAGGCCTTCACCGACACGGCGCAGCAGCCAGTCGGGGGCGGCGGTGCCGAGGAAGCCCGGCTGGAGGACGGCGAGGGCGTCGCGCGTCAGAGTGTCAGTGCCACGTGCGAAGGTCGTCATGGGAGCGTTACCCCTTCACTGCGCCGGAGGTGAGACCCGATGCCATCTTCTTCTGGACGATCATGAAGAAGACAACGACGGGGATGGCGATGAGCGTCGAGGCGGCCATCAGCGCGCCGTAGTCCACACCGCGGGAGGTGGTGAAGTTCATGAGCCACACATTGAGCGTGTATTTGTCGTTGTCCTGGAGCACGACGTACGCGAGGAGGTACTCGTTCCACGCATTGATCAGCGAGAAGATCGAGGCGGCGGCGAGGCCGGGGGCGAGCAGCGGGAAGATGACGCGCCAGAAGGCGCCCATCCGGCTGCAGCCGTCCACCATCGCGGACTCCTCCAGTTCCTTCGGAATGTTGATCACGAAGCCGCGGATCATCCAGGTCGCGAAGGGCAGCGTGGAGACGAGATAGATGATCGTCACGCCCCAGTACTCGTTGAGCCCGCCCAGGTCGTTGAGCTGGATGTAGATGGGGATGAGCATCGCGGTCGGCGGCAGCAGCTGCACGACGAGCAGCACCATCATGAAGGCCTTGCGGCCGAAGAACCGGAAGCGGCCGATCGCGAAGGCGGCGATGGTGGAGAGCACCATGGCGCCGACGACCGCGGTGACACAGATGATCAGGCTGGACTGGATCGCCGTGCCGAAGTTCGGCATGTTGATGGCCCGCTGGAAGTTGTCGAAGGTGATCGACGAGGGCCACAACGTCTGGTCGTAGCTGCGGATTTCGCTGTTCGGCCGCAGTGCACTGATGACCAGCCAGTAGACCGGGAAGGCCATGACGACGAAGGCCAGCAGCCCTACGACGTTGAAGAGCAGCCGGTTCTTCTTGCGGTCGGGTCGCAGGACCTGGGGAGTGGAGACGCTCACTCGACCTCTCCGATCTTGAGCAGCTGGCGCAGGTAGTACACGGCGACGCCGGACAGCAGCAGGACCGTGATGAGGGAGATCGCCGCGCCCTGGCTGAAGGAGTTGGACTCGAATGCCTTCTCGAAGGAGTAGAGGCCGAGCAGCGCGTACTCCGGTTCCGGCTTGTTGCCGCGAATCAGGAAGACCTGGCCGAAGACATTGAAGTCCCAGATCACCGACAGGGTGGCGACCATCTGGAAGACCGGCTTGATGACCGGCCAGGTGACGTAACGGAATACGCCGCCGGTGCCGGCGCCGTCGAGGGACGCAGCCTCCTCCAGCTCCTTGGGGACCTGGGTCAGCGCGGCGTAGAGCGTGATCGTGACGAAGGGGACAGCGCCCCAGACGACGACCGCGCCGATGATGGTGAAGCCCTGCGTGGAGTCGAGGAACCAGTTGTGGCCCTGGAAGTCCAGGCGCAGATACTCCGTCAGCACCATGTTCAGTACGCCGTAGTCGGAGTCGGCGAACCAGCGGAAGATCGAGGTCGCCACGAGCAGCGGCATCGACCAGGCCGCGATGAGCGCGGCCGTGAGCAGCAGCCGGGCCCAGGTGGACATGCGCTGCATCACCATGGCGAGGCCGAGCCCGATCACCATCGTGGACACCACGCAGGCGGCCATGAAGACGATCGTGCGTACGACGACGTCCCAGAACTCGCCGTCGCCGAGGATCTCGGTGAACTGGTCGAATCCCACCCAGGGGGCGGCTTCCCCGGTCCACAGTTCGCGGCGGCCGACGTCCTGGAAGGACATGATCACCGTCTTGACCAGCGGCCAGACGAACACGGCAGCGATCGCGACGAACGCGGGGGCTATCAGGAGGTACGGCAGCAGGGCGCCGGCCTTCCGCGGCCTGCGTGGCGCACCCTCGGACGGCTCGGGGCCGATGATCTCGGGGGCCTGATCCATGGTTGCCGGGGGGTCTGCTGCTTGAATGTCGGCGGCACTCATCGTGCTGGCTGCCTTCCGTTCGGGCCGGATACCGGAGGGCGGGGGCAGCGGGCCCCGAAGGAACCGCCACCCCCACAAGTGATCAAGAAGCTCTGGTTCAGGACTCTTCGTTGATCAGCTTGTCGATCTCCGCGTCGGCGGCCTTGGTGGCCTCCTCGACCGACTTGCCCTTGATGATGTCGAGCAGCATGACTTCGAGAATTTCCTTCTTCTCGATGGCCGTCCAGCCCGGGGCGATCGGCGTGAACCACGCGTCGGGCACGGCGTTGGCGATCGGAGCGGTCTCCGGCTTGGCCTTCAGCGGCGCGAGCTGCTTGGTGTTGTTCGGCAGGATGTTCTTGGAGGCGAGGACCTCCTGCGACTTCGCGCTCGTGAACATCGAGATCCACTCCTCGCCGAGGTCCTGGACCTTGGACTTGGAGATGGTGGCGAGGTCGGAGCCGCCGATGAAGGACGGCAGGGCCTTGCCGTCGGGGCCGGGCATACCGGCGACGCCGATCTTGTCCTTCAGCTTGGCGTTGCCGTTGGCCTTGGGGTCGATGACGCTGCCGGCTTCCCAGCCGTTGCCGTAGAGAAGAGCGGTCTTCTCATTGGCCATGACGTTGGCGTGGTCCTGCTCGTCCTTGGTCTTGTCGCCGTTGTTGTACGTGTCGACCAGGTCGGTGAAGTGCTTGATGCCCTTCTGCGCCTCAGGCGTGGAGAGGGAGGACTTCCACTCCTTGGTGCCCTCGTCGTACTTGGCTATCTGGCCGCCGTACGCGGCGACGTACGACATGGCGGCGTACCAGTAGCGGCCCGGCAGGTAGAGCGGCGAGAACGCCTTGTCCTTGCCGTACTTCTTGCCGACCTTGTCGAGGGCCTTGGTCAGGTCGGCCTCGGTCTCGGGCAGCTTGTCGGAGCCGGTGCCCGCCTTGAACATGTCCTTGTTGTAGAGCGCTACGCGGGCGCCCGCGTAGTAGGGCACGCAGTACTGCTTGCCCTCGAAGGAACATGTGTCCTTGAGGCCCTTGATCCAGGTGTCGGAATTCTCGTACTTCTTCGGGTCGATCTCGCCGAGAGCACCGTTGAGGATGTATGTCATCGTCTCGGTGTTGCCGAGCTCCACGACGTCCGGGTACTTGTCGCCGGCGAGGGCGGCGTCCAGCTTCTTGGCCTTGTCGCCCCACTGCTGGTACTGGACGTTCACCTTGGTCTTGGGGTACTTCGCCTTGAACTGGGCGTTGACGTCCTTGACCAGCTCGGGCCACGTGCTCTGAGCGTCGACCATCAGCCACACGGTGAGCGTCTCGTTGCGCTCCTTGGGGTCCTTGGAAGCGTTGGAGTCTCCGGAACCACACGCCGCGACCGAAGCCATCATGGCCGTCGCACCAATTGCCGCGATGAGCTTGCGCTTCACGCCACCCTCCTCAGGGATGCAAGAGAATCCCCACACCGCCCGGGAGTTGCGTCGTATCGCTCCTGTCGCATCACTGCTGAAACTGGAGTCGCTGCGCAGGGGCCTGCCCGTGGGGCTGGGACCTGGTCTTTAATGGTTTAGACCAGTACCGGGAGCTTGGCCTAGACCTTTAGGGGTGTCAAGGGTGTATAAG
Organism: Streptomyces sp. ISL-98; assembly: GCF_018614055.1. Classification (GTDB taxonomy): domain Bacteria; phylum Actinomycetota; class Actinomycetes; order Streptomycetales; family Streptomycetaceae; genus Streptomyces; species Streptomyces spiramyceticus. Next base: position 234,453 of record NZ_JAGGPB010000013.1, on the reverse strand, counting down.
AAGGGCACTCGCGTCCGTTATCGGACCGACACCTGAGTAAGGGCGACGTCCCGTGACGAGGCCGTGCCACCATGTGAGCCGCGACAGTCGGAGGAGCCGGTGACGGCAGCAGCACAGAAGTCGGGAAGGCGGGTCATGGCCACGGACGGGGGCGGCACAGAAGCCGAGGGCGGGCCGGCGACTCGTACGGCGCGCGTACCCAAGTACTACCGGCTAAAGCGGCATTTGCTGGATATGACGGAAACGCTGCCGCCGGGGACGCCGGTGCCGCCGGAGCGGACCCTGGCAGCCGAGTTCGACACGTCACGCACGACCGTGCGCCAGGCGCTGCAGGAGCTGGTCGTCGAGGGCCGCCTCGAACGGATCCAGGGCAAGGGCACCTTCGTGGCCAAGCCCAAGGTCTCGCAGGCCCTCCAACTCACCTCGTACACCGAGGACATGCGGGCGCAGGGCCTTGAGCCCACGTCCCAGCTCCTCGACATCGGGTACGTGACAGCCGACGACACGCTCGCCGGGCTGCTCGACATCAGCCCGGGCGGCCGTGTCCTGCGCATCGAGCGCCTGCGGCTGGCGAGCGGCGAGCCGATGGCCATCGAGACGACGCACCTGTCGGCGAAGCGCTTCCCCGCGCTGCGCCGCTCGCTCGTCAAGTACACGTCGCTCTACACCGCCTTGGCGGAGGTGTACGACGTACGGCTCGCCGAGGCCGAGGAGACCATCGAGACCTCGCTCGCCACGCCGCGCGAGGCCGGGCTGCTCGGTACGGACGTGGGCCTGCCGATGCTGATGCTGTCCCGGCACTCGATCGACGGGAACGGCGATCCGGTGGAGTGGGTGCGCTCGGTCTACCGGGGCGACCGCTACAAGTTCGTGGCGAACCTGAAGCGGCCGGAGACGGACTGACGGCGCCGGCCAAGGAGCGGCCGGGGGTCCGGGGGTTGCCCCCGGAACAGCACAGCGTGGCGAACCTGAAGCCGCCCGAGACGGACTGACCCGGCGGCCCGGCCGACGGCCTGACGGCCTGCCGCGGAGCCCCCCTGACCTGCGGCGACGTCACCGTGTCCGTACCGATATGCGGACGGGGGGTTACGGACGGCGGTCACAGCGCCTAGATTTCGCGCACGTTACGAGGAAGATCGCGCGAGGGGACGGATCGTCATGCCGGAATCGACACCTCCACCCGAGGGGCAACGGGCACTGTCCCCGAAGTCCATAGCCATATGGGCCACGGTGGCCCTCGTCGGAGCGATCGGCTGGTCCGTCCTCGCTCTCTCGCGGGGCGAAGAGGTCTCCGCCGCCTGGATGCTGGTGGCGGCCCTCGGCTCGTACGCCATCGCGTACCGCTTCTACTCGCGCTTCATCGCCAACCGCGTCCTGAAGGTCGACAAGAACCGGGCCACCCCCGCCGAGCGGCTCGACAACGGCGTCGACTTCCACCCCACCGACCGGCGCGTCCTGTTCGGGCACCACTTCGCCGCGATCGCGGGCGCCGGGCCGCTGGTCGGGCCCGTGCTCGCCGCGCAGATGGGCTACCTGCCCGGCACGATCTGGATCATCGTCGGCGTCATCTTCGCCGGCGCCGTCCAGGACATGGTGACGCTGTTCTTCTCCACGCGCCGCAACGGCCGTTCGCTCGGCCAGATGGCACGTGACGAGATAGGGCCCTTCGGCGGCGCGGCCGCGCTGATCGCCGTCTTCGCCATCATGATCATCCTGCTCGCGGTGCTCGCGCTGGTCATCGTCAACGCCCTCGCGCACTCGCCGTGGGGCGTCTTCTCCATCGGCATGACGATCCCGATCGCGCTCTTCATGGGCGTATACCTGCGCATTCTGCGTCCCGGCCGGGTCAGCGAGGTGTCGCTCATCGGCGTATCGCTGCTGCTGCTCGCGATCGTCGCGGGCGGCTGGGTCGCTGAGTCGTCGTGGGCGGACACATTCACGCTGGAGCCGGGCACGCTCGTCATCTGGATGATCGTCTACGGCTTCCTGGCCTCGGTGCTGCCGGTGTGGCTGCTCCTGGCCCCGCGCGACTACCTCTCGACGTTCATGAAGGTCGGCACGATCGGGCTGCTGGCGCTCGGCGTCTTCATCGCCCTGCCGACGCTGAAGATGGACGCCGTCACCGACTTCGCGACCAGCGGCACGGGCCCGGTCTTCGCCGGCTCGATGTTCCCGTTCGTCTTCATCACCATCGCCTGCGGCGCGCTCTCCGGCTTCCACTCCCTGGTCTCTTCGGGCACCACCCCGAAGATGGTCCAGAAGGAGACGCAGATCCGGATGATCGGTTACGGCGCCATGCTGACCGAGTCGTTCGTCGCGGTCATGGCGATGATCACGGCCTGCATCATCGACCCGGGCCTGTACTTCGCGATCAACTCGCCCGCCGGTGTGATCGGTGACAACGTCCAGGCCGCGTCCGAAGCGGTGACCAACCTCGGATTCTCCATCTCCCCCGACGCGCTGGCCAAGGCGGCGGCGGACGTCGAGGAGCAGAGCCTCCTGTCGCGCACCGGTGGTGCGCCGACCTTCGCGCTCGGCATGTCGGAGATCTTCTCGGCGGTCGTCGGCGGAGCCGGGATGAAGGCGTTCTGGTACCACTTCGCCATCATGTTCGAGGCGCTGTTCATCCTCACCACGGTGGACGCAGGCACCCGCGTCGGCCGCTTCATGCTCCAGGACATGCTCGGCAACGTCTACAGGCCGTTCCGCCAGGTCAGCTGGAAGCCGGGCGTCTGGTTCGCCAGCGCGGTCGTCGTCGGCGGCTGGGGCTACTTCCTGTGGGTCGGCGTGCACGACCCGCTGGGCGGCATCAACCAGCTCTTCCCGCTGTTCGGCATCGCCAACCAGCTCCTCGCCGCCGTCGCACTCGCCGTCTGCACCACACTGCTCGTCAAGTCCGGGCGGCTGAAGTGGGCATGGGTCACCGCCGTCCCGCTCGCCTGGGACGCCGCGGTCACGCTCACCGCGAGCTGGCAGAAGATCTTCTCGGACGACGTGAAGGTCGGCTTCTTCGCCCAGCGCGACAAGTACCAGGCGGGCATCGACGCCGGCCAGGTACTGCCGCCCGCCAAGAGCCTCGACGACATGCACACCGTCGTCACCAACTCCACGGTCGACGGCGTGCTGTGCGCGCTCTTCGCGATCCTCATCGTGGTGGTGCTCGTCGACGCGGCCAGGGTGTGCGTCAAGGCGGTCCGCCACCCCGCGAGCGCCACGCTCAGCGAGGCTCCGTTCGTCGAGTCGCGGCTCGTCGCGCCCGCGTCGATCATCGCGACCAAGGAGGAGAAGGCGGAGCTCGTGGCGGCGGGCCTCGGCCCGGAGGGCGGCATCCGCAAGGAGGCCGAGCCCGTCGGTACGGGGACGGCCGGGGCGGAGACAGTCGGAACAGGAACGCCGGAATGACCCTCACGGACGTGCGCCGGGCGGCGGGCCGGATCCGTTGGTACGTCCGCGAGCTGACGGGCGAGTCGACGTACGACCGCTATGTCGCGCACGCCCGTTCCCACGACCCCCAGGCCCCGGTCATGACCCGCCGGGAGTTCGAGCGCAGCCGCACCGACGCCCGCGAGGCAGACCCCCGCGAGGGCTTCCGCTGCTGCTGAGCCAGTGACACGACCGGCAGTTGTACGGGCCGTCGCATCCCCCGGGGATGCGACGGCCCGTCGCCGTACCCGCGCTCATTAGGATCGCGGATCATGAATACGGAGATGTTGTTCCTCGCCCTCCTCGTCGTCGTCGTGCTGGTGGGCTCGATCACCGATGGCCGGATCAAACGAACCACCCGCAACGTCGCCCGCCTCGAGCGCAAGATCGATCTCATCCTCGGCCAGTTGGGCATCCAGGAAGCCGATCCCGAACTGGACCGGGTCAACGCGCTCCTGCGGGACGGGAAGAAGATTCCGGCGATCAAGCTCTACCGCGAGATCACGGGCGCCGACCTCGTGGAGGCCAAGAACGCCGTCGAGCGGATGGAGAGCCAGATATGAGATCGCGCCCGTCCGTCGACTGAGACACAACACGCCCGAGAGGCGTACGGGGCCTGCGGGGGCTCCTCCCAACTGCCGCAAGGGCCCGGCAGGGGACAGGTTCCCGCAGGGCCCACCACGCGCACCGACACAACATCTGGGGGGTGCCTCATCCAACCGCCCCCACATGTATGCTCAACCTCGCTGTCGCCGCAGGGGAATCCGGTGCGAATCCGGAACTGTCCCGCAACGGTGTGATCGGTGTGCTTTCGCGCACCCAGGAGTCCGACCACCTGCCGACGGCGCATCCGGCTCGACCGAACCGGATGCCGACACGCCGGGCCTCGCGGTTGGGCCGGTGGACGCTACGTGATGTGCCGCCCTTCAAGGGTGTCGTGCGCCCGTACGCCCCCACCCCCCTCCCCGTCGGCCCCGAGCCGAGCGAGGGAGAGCACCCCGTGACCATCGCGCCAGCCGATCCGGCAACTGCCACAGCAACTGCCACGGCTACCGCCACGGAGTCGTCCGACGGACCCGGGACCGTACTTCTGCGGACCCTGACCGACCTCACCGCCGACCTTCCCGACACCGACCCGGGCAAGGTCGCCGCCGCGGCGCTGCGCGGCCGGAACGCCGGTTCCGACGCAGCCGAGTTGCGGGGGCTCGCCACCGACGCCGCCGCCGGTCTCATCTCCGAGGACCCGGCGTACTCGCGGCTCGCGGCCCGGCTGCTCACCCGCACGATCCGCGACGAGGCGGCGACGCAGGGCGTGCGGACCTTCTCGGAGTCGGTCTCCGTCGGCCACCGCGAGGGCCTCATCGCGGACCGTACGGCCGACTTCGTCGCCACCCACGCCGCCCGCCTCGACGCGCTGATCGACCCCACTGCGGACGACCGCTTCGGCTACTTCGGCCTGCGCACGGTCTACAGCCGCTACCTGCTGCGCCACCCGATCACGCGCCAGGTCATCGAGACGCCGCAGCACTTCATGCTGCGCGTCGCCTCCGGCCTCGCCGAGAACGACTCCGTCCCCGCCGTCGACGAAGTCGCCTCCCTCTACCGGCTGATGAGCCGCCTCGACTACCTCCCGTCCTCCCCGACGCTCTTCAACTCCGGCACCCGGCACCCGCAGATGTCCTCCTGCTACCTGCTGGACTCGCCGCAGGACGAGCTCGACTCGATCTACGACCGCTACCACCAGGTCGCGCGCCTGTCGAAGCACGCGGGCGGCATCGGCCTCGCGTACTCCCGCATCCGCGCCCGCGGTTCGCTGATCCGCGGCACGAACGGGCACTCCAACGGCATCGTGCCGTTCCTGAAGACGCTCGACGCCTCGGTCGCGGCGGTCAACCAGGGCGGCAGGCGCAAGGGCGCCGCCGCCGTGTACCTGGAGACCTGGCACGCGGACATCGAGGAGTTCCTGGAGCTCCGCGACAACACCGGTGAGGACGCCCGGCGTACGCACAACCTGAACCTCGCGCACTGGATCCCCGACGAGTTCATGCGCCGCGTCGACGCGGACGCCGACTGGTCGCTGTTCTCGCCGTCGGACGCGCCCGAGCTGGTCGACCTGTGGGGCGACGAGTTCGACGCCGCGTACCGCAAGGCCGAGGCGGCGGGCCTGGCCCGCAAGACGATCCCGGCCCGCGACCTGTACGGCCGCATGATGCGCACGCTCGCCCAGACCGGCAACGGCTGGATGACCTTCAAGGACGCGTCGAACCGTACGGCCAACCAGACGGCCGAGCCCGGCTCCGTCGTCCACTCCTCCAACCTCTGCACCGAGATCCTCGAGGTCACGGACGACGGCGAGACGGCCGTCTGCAACCTCGGTTCGGTCAACCTCGGTTCGTTCGTCACCGAGGCCGGCGACATCGACTGGGAGCGCCTGGACGAGACGGTCCGTACCGCCGTCACCTTCCTCGACCGCGTCGTCGACATCAACTTCTACCCGACCGAGCAGGCGGGCCGCTCCAACTCCCGCTGGCGCCCGGTGGGCCTGGGCGCGATGGGCCTCCAGGACGTTCTCTTCAAGCTGCGGCTGCCCTTCGACTCCGCCGAGGCGAAGACCCTCTCCACGAAGATCGCCGAGCGCATCATGCTCGCCGCGTACGAGGCCTCCTGCGACCTCGCGGAACGCAACGGTCCACTGCCCGCCTGGGCCGAGACCCGCGCGGCGCGCGGCGTCCTGCACCCCGACCACTACGGCGTCGAGACGACCTGGCCGGAGCGCTGGGACGCGCTGCGTGCCCGTATCGCCAAGACCGGAATGCGCAACTCCCTGCTCCTCGCGATCGCGCCGACCGCGACCATCGCATCGATCGCGGGCGTGTACGAGTGCATCGAGCCGCAGGTCTCCAACCTCTTCAAGCGCGAGACGCTCAGCGGTGAATTCCTCCAGGTCAACGCCTACTTGGTGGAGGACCTGAAGAAGCTCGGCGTCTGGGACGCCCAGTCCCGCGAGGCGCTGCGCGAGTCCAGCGGCTCGGTCCAGGGCTTCAGCTGGATCCCGGAGGAGGTACGGGCGCTGTACCGCACCGCGTGGGAGATCCCGCAGCGCGGACTGATCGACATGGCGGCGGCCCGTACGCCGTACCTCGACCAGTCGCAGTCCCTCAACCTCTTCCTGGAGACGCCGACCATCGGCAAGCTCAGCTCGATGTACGCGTACGCCTGGAAGAAGGGGCTGAAGACGACGTACTACCTGCGCTCGCGCCCCGCGACCCGCATCGCGCGCGCGGCCTCCGCCGCCGCCCCCATCCCCGTACAGCAGGCTCCGGCTCCCGACGCGGACGCGATCGCCTGCTCCCTTGAGAACCCCGAGTCCTGCGAGGCGTGCCAGTAATCATGAGTGACAAGAACCTTCTCGACCCGGGCTTCGAGCTGACCCTGCGCCCCATGCGCTACCCGGACTTCTACGAGCGCTACCGGGACGCGATCAAGAACACCTGGACGGTGGAAGAGGTCGACCTCCACTCGGACGTCGCCGACCTCGCCAAGCTCACCCCCGGTGAGCAGCACATGATCGGCCGGCTGGTCGCGTTCTTCGCGACGGGCGACTCGATCGTCTCCAACAACCTGGTGCTGACCCTCTACAAGCACATCAACTCCCCCGAGGCGCGGCTGTATCTCTCCCGCCAGCTCTTCGAGGAGGCCGTGCACGTCCAGTTCTACTTGACGCTGCTCGACACCTACCTGCCCGACCCGGACGACCGCGCGGCGGCGTTCGACGCGGTCGAGGAGATCCCCTCGATCCGCGAGAAGGCACAGTTCTGCTTCAAGTGGATCAATGAGGTCGAGAAGCTCGACCGGCTGGAGACCAAGGCCGACCGCCGCCGATTCCTCCTCAATCTGATCTGCTTCGCGGCGTGCATCGAGGGCCTGTTCTTCTACGGCGCCTTCGCGTACGTGTACTGGTTCCGCTCGCGCGGCCTGCTGCACGGCCTGGCGACCGGCACCAACTGGGTGTTCCGTGACGAGACGATGCACATGAACTTCGCGTTCGAGGTCGTGGACACCGTCCGCAAGGAGGAGCCGGACCTCTTCGACGACGCCCTCCAGCAGCAGGTCACGGACATGCTGAAGGAGGCCGTCGAGGCGGAGCTCCAGTTCGGCCGCGACCTGTGCGGTGACGGCCTGCCCGGCATGAACACCGAGTCGATGCGCGAGTACCTCCAGTGCGTCGCCGACCAGCGCCTGGAACGCCTCGGCTTCGCCCCGGTGTACGGCTCGGAGAACCCGTTCTCCTTCATGGAGCTCCAGGGCGTGCAGGAACTGACGAACTTCTTCGAGCGCCGCCCGTCGGCGTACCAGGTCGCGGTCGAGGGCTCGGTCGCCTTCGACGACGACTTCTAGACCGCTACACCGCGAGCGGGCGGTCGCGCCTGGCGTCGTGAAGGACCGTGCCCCACCAGTGAAGCTGGTCGAGCAGGACCTTCGCGGCGCCGTTCGGCTCTTCGGGGTTCTTGAGGCTCCCGTCGGGGCTGAAGAGCTCGTAATAGCGGGGGAACGAGACGTAGTCGCGGACCGTGTGGGCGTGCAGCTCGTTGAAGACCTGGCGGAGCTGTTCGATGGCCAGGAGGCCGCCGCTGCCGCCGCTGTAGCCGACGAAGCCGATCGGCTTGGCCTGCCATTCGGTGTAGTGCCAGTCGATCGCGGCCTTGAGCGAGGCCGGGAAGCTGCGGTTGTAGTCCGGCGTCAGCACGACGACCGCGTCGGCGGCGGCGATCCGGCGGGTGAGGGGCTCCATGCTCGCGGGGCGGGCCAGGTCGGGCTGCATCGCCGGCGGCACAGTCGGCAGCTCCAGCGGGATCGGCGTGTCCGCCAGGTCGATGAGGTCTACGGTGAACCGGCCGTGCTGCTCGGCCTGTTCGACGAACCAGTTGGCGACGACCGGTCCGAACCGGCCCTCCCTGACGCTTCCGATGATGATCGCGAGGTTGAGGGGCGTCTCACTGGGCATGGCTGTGCTCCTTGTCCGGTTGTCCGGCATACGAGGTGTGGGAGTGACCCGTCGGGGGTCACGTCCCTCAATCTGCCGGGTACAGCCGGGACCAGGAAGGCCGGGCCGAGACTGGTAGTGGCAGGGCCACGATCCGGTCCGGCAGCCGGTGTTACGTTCAGAAGGTGAGCGACAACGAGCTGGGCCTCTTCCTGCGCATCCGCCGTGAAGCCGTCACACCCGCCGAGGTGGGGCTGCCCACCGGCTCCCGCCGCCGCACACCGGGACTGCGCCGCTCCGAGCTGGCCACGCTCGCGGGCGTCAGCGTCGAGTACGTGACACGTCTGGAGCAGGGGCGCGACCGCCGGCCCTCCGCCCAGGTGCTGTCCGCGCTGGCCGACGCGCTGCGGCTGACCGCGAGCGAGCGCGTCCACCTGCACCGCCTCACCAAGGCGGCCGACGCGGGCTTCAACTGCATGGGCGGCGCGTCACCCGTCCGTACGGTACGGCCCACCGTGCGGGCGCTCCTCGACCGGCTGGAGCCCACACCCGCCGTGCTGGTCAACCGACTGAGCGAGATCCTCGCCTGGACGGAGGGTTACGAGCGGCTGGCGGGCCCGGTCGGCCTGCTGGACGGCACGCCGCCGAACCTCGCCCGCTTCGTGTTCACCGACCCCCGGGCGCGTACCGCGTACCCCGACTGGGGCCTCGTCGCCGACGAGCAGGTGGCGGCGCTCAAGCAGGGCCCTTTCCGGGCGGACGCGCATGTCGCGGTGCTCGCCGACGAGTTGACCGTCACCGCCGGTGCGGACTTCAGCGGGCGCGTGGACACGCTGCCGGGGCTTCCCCCGTCCAGCGGCGTCACCCGCCTCGTGCACCCCGAGGCGGGCGAGCTGAGGCTGGCGTACGAGACGCTCGAACTGCCCGCCGACGACGACCAGCGCCTCATCGTTCACCTGCCGGCCGACGACAGCACGTCCGCCGCGATGGACCGCCTGACCGGCCGTCGGCCGGGCGCCCTGCGCGCTGTTTCCGGCTGACGCGGGCGGGGGTTCTCGGCCTCTCGGAGCTGACGGTCGATCCGGCGTTCTCTGGCGTGCCCGATGAAGGAAGGGAGGGTGAGGAGCAGGAAGACGATCAGGACTGCGAGGTAGTTCAGGAAGGTTGTCATGGCTCCACTGTGGTCTTCTGCGCCCAGAAAAGTGAGTGGCAGGACTGTCATGGAACCTCGAATTGCTGCCACACTGCGAGCATGCTGAAAAACGTGGCCGTGGCGCTGGTCGACGGAGTCAATCCCTTCGAACTCGGCGTCATCTGTGAGGTGTTCGGGATCGACCGCAGCGATCAGGGCCTGCCGGTCTACGACTTCGCGATCTGCGCCGCCGAACCGGGCCCTCTGAGCGCCCGTTCCGGCGCCTTCTCCATCTCCGTACCGCACGGGCTCGACCGGCTGGACAGCGCCGACCTCATCGCCATCCCCGCCGACCAGCACTGCGAGGCCCGCACCTACCCCGAGCCGCTGCTCGACGCCCTGCGCCGGGCCGTCGACCGCGGGGCCCGGGTGCTCAGCGTCTGCTCGGGCGCGTTCGTACTGGGGGCGGCGGGGCTGTTGGACGGGCGCCGGTGCACGACCCACTGGCGGCACTCCGCGGAGCTGGCCCGCCGCCATCCGCGGGCGCGGGTCGAGCCGGACGTGCTGTACGTCGAAGAGGGTCAGGTCATCACGTCGGCCGGCACCGCCGCCGGGATCGACGCCTGCCTGCATGTCGTACGCCAGGAACACGGTTCCGAGGTCGCCAACACCATCGCCCGCCGCATGGTCGTCCCGCCGCACCGCGACGGCGGCCAGGCGCAGTACATCGAGCGTCCGTTGACGTACGCACGCTGCGACACGGTGGGCGAGGTGCTGGCCTGGATGGAGCGGCATCCGGACCAGGAGATGACCGTGGAGCAACTGGCCGAACGGGCGCACATGTCGCCCCGGACGTTCGCGCGCCGCTTCCTCCAGGAGACGGGCACGACGCCGTACCGCTGGCTGCTGCGCCAGCGGGTCCTCCTCGCCCAGGAGTTGCTGGAGGCGACGGACGACACGGTGGACGCGATCGCCGGCCGCGCGGGCTTCGGGAACGCGGCGGCGCTGCGTCATCAGTTCGTACGGTCACTGGGCACGACCCCGAACGCCTACCGCCGCACATTCCGGGGCCCGGCACAGGCCGCGTAGGGTCCGTGCCGGGCTTCCGGTGCGGCCGTCAGGACACGCCGCAGCTGGACGCGGACCAGTAGCGGCTCGCGCGGTGGTCCAGGTGGGTGTGGTCGCTGTGGCCCGGGTAGCCGGGGCCGAGGATCCCGCTGAAGCCGTGGTTACGGGCCTGCTTGGCCAGGGTGCACAGGGAGTGCGGGCCGGCCCCAAGGTCGGCGGCGTCGCCGTACAGGTGGCGGCTGCTCGACGCTCCGCCGACCGCGTCGTTGCAGGCGTACGAGCGGAAGCCGCTGGTGACGGTGATGGGCTGGTCGCCCAGCGCGTGCCGCAGCGCCTCCAGCTTCCACATGGTGCGCAGGGCGTTGGACTTGGCGGTGGCCGCGCTCACCGCCCCGCCCGCCCAGGTGCTGTTGCAGTCGTTGAGCTCGGCGTAGGTGAAGTGGACGGGTGTGCAGTCGTCGTCCTGGAGGGCGTAGAGCTTGCTGAAGGTGGCGGTTCCCGCGACGCCGTCCGCACTCAGCCCGTACGCGGACTGGAAACGCTTGACGGCAGCGGTGGTCGCGGGGCCGTAGTCGCCGTCGGTGGCGAGCACGGCGCCGTATCCGGGGTAGCCGCCCAGCCGGATCTGGAGCTGGGTGACGTCGGCGCCGGTGGCGCCCTGGGAGAGGGTGCGGGTCCAGGTGTAGCAGCCGTCGGCGTGCGCGGTGCCGGCGGTGGCGACCGTACCGGCCAACGCCGCAACCATGAGCATGACAATACTGAGCACACATCTCGCGGTACGTCGGAGCATTGGACCTCCATGCCGAGAAACGGGAAGCACAGGAGCGGGGGCACGCCCGACACTGACGCTCCCGTGGATGCGCGTCAACAGGGCGTCGACCAGGGTCATTTGTCCGACCAATGGCGACAGTGACGGCAGCCAAGAGGGCCCCGCACCGGCGAACCGGCGGCGCGGGGCCCTCCTGGCGTCGTACGTACGCGAGATCAGTCGTTCGGGACGACCTCGTAGCGCGGGGTGCCCTCCGCCATCTGCTTCAGCGCGTCCTTGCGGTCGCGCTTCGACAGACGGTCGATGTACAGGTAGCCGTACAGGTGGTCCGTCTCGTGCTGGAGGCAGCGCGCGAAGTAACCGCTGCCGCGCACCTTGATGGCGTTGCCCCGGGCGTCCTGGCCATGCACGACCGCGTAGTCGGGGCGGGCCAGTTCGGCGTACGCCGTGGGGACGGACAGGCAGCCCTCGTTCGCCTCGTCCAGATTGCGCTGGTCCTGCGGGAGGTCTTCGAGGACCGGGTTGCAGACGACACCGACGTGACGCACACCGTCGTCGTCCATGCAGTCGTAGACGAAGACCTTGAGGTCGACACCGATCTGGTTGGCGGCGAGGCCGACGCCCTCGGCCGCCCGCTGACTGGCGAACATGTCGTCGATCAGCGCGGCCAGCTTGTCGTCGAACTCGGTGACGTCCTTGCACTCCTTGTGGAGGACCGGGTTGCCGACGACGGTTACGGGGCGGGCGGTGCCGCGCGCGCGGTACGCCTGCTCGCGCTCCTCGGTGTCCTCCGTGTCCACGACGAACCCGTCGTTGATGACCTGCTGGTCCGTCTCCTGCTGCGACATGTCCGCCGTACGCCTTCCTCAAAACCCCGGAACACCGAATGATGTGCCCATACAGCCTAAGGGCACCGCCCGGGGCACGTGGCCTCAGCAGACTTCTTCGAGGTCCCGCCACTCGCGGCTGTCCGGGCTGTCGGCGACCCAGCCGTCCAGCAGCCCCCGGACCAGACCGGCCGGCGCCGCTATGCCGCACTCGCGCTCCGGCACCCACAGCTCGCCGGCCGTGCGGTGGCCGAGCGGCCCCGGGTGTCCCGGCTCGCTGTGGTCGTGCGGGTCCAGGTGCTCGCCGTCGCCCTCGTCGCTGGGCATCTGCGACTCGGAGCAGGCGCGGCAGAGCAGCCGTACGGACGACGACCAGTCCTCGGCGGCGAAACCAGCGTCGGCGGCCAGCCGCTCCAGGGCGTCCCTGTCGGCCTCGGTCGCCGCCTCCAGGAGCACCACCCAGGTGGGCACGGGCGAGGGCGCCCAGAGCTCGATCTCGTCGAATACGGGGAACGAAGGGCCCGCGGCCGTGACGCGCTCGCCGTGCGGTACGCCGTCGTGCAGGACGACCTCGCCCCAGCGCCGCCCGGACGAGGGCAGCGGAATCGACAGCACCTCGATACGGGCCGGGTCGAGCCTGCGGCCCCACACCACTTCGGCCTCGCCCTCGGGCGACAGGCGGACGGCAGCGCTGCCGAGCTCCATGCCGACGGGCTCGCCGCTCTCGGTGGGCTCACCGGGCACCTTGAGGCCGTACGCCTGCCAGGCGCGGCGGGCGAGCGGCCAGTCCTGGAGGGCGGTGGCCGCGATGCCGACGTTCCACCAGTCCGGAGCGCCGGTCTCCCGGTCCAGGAGCGCGACAGCGCGCAGGCCCGCAGACCGTGCCTGTTCCCAGTCGTGCCGGAACTTGTGCAGCAGCGCGAGGTTGAACCAGGACTCGGACAACCAGGGTTCGAGATCCGCCGCGCGCGTCAGCAGCGCCCCCGCGTCCTCGTACCGACCGTCACCGATCAGCGTGAACGCGCGGTCGGTGGCCTGCCGCCACGAGGCGGAGGGCCGATGCCGTACCTTCCCGAAGATCCTCACGATTCCCGCCTGCCGGTCGCTGAAGGGCCAGTACCCCCGGGCACCTTCTACTTCGACTTTCTCCTCTTCTTTGCATCCAACCATGCCCGGTCACAGAGGCGCTCATTACCCATGGGTTACCCAGGTGGGGACGGGGTCAGACCGCCTCGCGACAGGACGCGCGCCAGGGATTCCACGACCTCGGGCTGATAGTCGTTTCCCGTGCCCAGGCGGAGCTGTTCCAGGGCGCTGAGCGGTCCGCCCAGTCCCCCGCTGCTTTCCCCCGAGAGATCGTCGTATGCGTTGACGGCGCGGACGATTCGGGCGGGCAGCGGCTGCTCCCGGTACGGGTCGGCCTGCCGCTCCACGACCACGGCGACCTCGGCGGGCACCCCGGTCTGGCGTACGACGGCTCCGCCGAGCAGGGCGATGCGGCGCTGTTCCGCGGGCGGCAGGGAGGCGGTGGCCCCGGCGGGGACAGGGTCGAGGAGGGAGAGCTGTCCGATGTCGTGCATCAGGGCGGCGTACTCCAGGACAGTGAGGTCCGGCTCCGAGAGGCCGAGCTCGCGGCCAACGGCGCCGCTGAGGAGGGCGACGCGGCGTGCGTGGCCGGGCGGGGTGTAGCCGGCGATCTCGGTGGCGCGGGCCAGGGAGGTGATGGTCTGGCGGTACGTCGTACGGACGGCCGCGAACCGCCGGAACGCCATCTGCGTGAGCAGCAGCGGCACGCAGAAGACGGGCAGCGCCCACAGTCCGGCGACGGCGACGCCGAGCGCCATGACGGCCCCCGTGGCGCAGACGGCGGAGCCGATCCCGAGCAGGGCCCGCAGCTCGTCCCTGAGCAGCGGGCCGTACGGGATGGGGGTCCCTCCCATGCTCTTAAAGCTATGGGGGCAGGTGCGGGCACGCGCCATGGCGGCGGCGATCACGGCGTCGCACAGGGCGGTGAGGACGAGGAGGAAGAGCAGGCAGATCGCGTAGTACGCGCCGTGGCCGACCCACTCCCGCAGCATCCCGGAGTTGTACAGCGGCTGGAAACAGACGGCCGCGAAGGCGACGGTGAGGACGCGGCGGGCGACCTGGCCGACGTCGGGCCCGTGCCCGCGCGCGATGTGCGGCACCGCCCCGACGAGGGCGGCGGTCACGACCACGGCGACGACCTGGAGCACGCCGTGGGTGGTGGGCTGCGCGGCGTTCTGCCCGAGCAGGGCGTACGCGAGGGCGCCGGCGGAGCCGAGCGGCGTGGGGTGCCGCTCGGGTCCCCGGGCCCCCCAGCGGCCGAGCTCGCCGACGGTGATGAGAACCCCGAAGGCGAGGGCGACACCGGGCTCGGCGAGCCCGTACCAGAGGGTGCTGCCGAGGGCGTAGGCGGTGAGCGCGGCGGCGGCGCAGTACACGAGGGCAAGAGCCGACGGCGGCTGCGCCCGCCTCCGCCTCGGCACACGCCCGCTGAGGCCCCACGGGACGGCACTCACGCGGACCGGCCGGAGTCGGGGGCAAGGGCGGCGTCGGGGGCGGAGCCGGATGCGGGGGGCGCATCGGGGGTGCGCGCAGGGGGCGCATGGGGGGCGTGACTGGGCGGGACGTTTCCTCTGGACGTGCTGTGGGTATCTGCGGCGACTCGTGCGGGCGGCGGAGTCTGTTCGTCCGCGGTCACCGGCTGGTGCCATCCGTGCCGGTCCAGGGCCCGGATCAGCGCCGCCACCATGACCGGGTCGAACTGCGTCCCCGCGCACCGGTCCAGCTCCTCCACCGCCGTACCGACCGGCCTGGCCCGCTGGTACGAGCGGTTCGACGTCATCGCGTCGAACGCGTCGGCGACGGCGACGACCCGTGCGAACTCCGGGATCTGGGTGCCCGCCAGACCGTACGGGTACCCACTGCCGTCGAGACGCTCGTGGTGGTGCAGGATCGCGGACCGCGCCTCTCCGAGGAAGCCGATGCCGCGGACCATTTCGTGCCCGTACTCGGGATGCAGCTCGATGACGCGGCGCTCCTCCGGGGTCAGTGGGCCGTCCTTGCGCAACAGCCGTGTAGGGACGCCGAGTTTGCCGACGTCGTGCAGGATTCCGGCGAAGCGCAGAACCTCGATGCGGTCCTCGTCCATGCCCAGCTCGCGGGCGATCATCACGGAGGCCCGGCCGACGCGTTCGCTGTGCCCGCGGGTGTACCGGTCCTTGATGTCGACGGCCTGTACAAGGGCGCGGATGGTGGCCTGATGGGCGGCGCGCTCGCGGTGGTACTGAGCGAAGATCCAGCAGGAGATGTACATGGGGAGGAGTACGAAGAGCGCGGCGAGGGGGCCGTACGGACTGCGCCACAGGACGGCCATCATCAGCCCCGCCAGACCCTGCACGCAGTGCGGCGCGAGGGACCGCAGCAGCAGCCCGCGCCAGGCGCTGCGGACGGGCAGCCGTTCGGCGGTGGCGAGAATGCCGCCGTCGAGGGCGCACAGGACCAGGCAGAAGGCAAGGACGGCGGCGCCGGCGGGCACCATGACGTACGGAAAGTCGGGCACCGCCGCGTGCGCCGCCGAGGCCCCTGCGCCCGCGCCCGTACCCGCTCCCCCGCCGCCGAGCGGGGCCCGGCCGTCGAGGGCCGTGCAGACGTGCGCCGCGGCCCAGGCGGCGAGCGCCAGCTGCGCCGCGCGCCAGGCCCGCCGTACCGCGCGGGGGCGCTGCTCGACATGGCCGACGAGCGCCCCCGGTACGGCGACGAGCGCGGCGGCCGACGGAGGCAGGAGCAGTACGGCGGCGAGCAGCACCGGGAAGAAGGACCCCGCCCCGACCCGTACGGCACTGACGAGGAAGGGCCGGCGGCCGAGCAGCTCGCAGGCGGCGTACACCACGGCGAGCAGCGTGACGGGGCCCCACGGGGTGCGGGCGGCGGGGTGGAAGGCGGGGAGGACGCAGCAGGCGGCCGCGAACAGCGCACAGAGGATGTACGACCGCGCCGCACCCGTCAGAGCTCTCACCAGGTTCGCTCCCGCGTCCGTTACCGTTCGCCCGCGCCAATTCGTGCGCCACGCTAGCGAGTTGAACGGGTGGGAACAGAACGAAGCGGCCGATTAGCACGTTCGAGTGATAATCGGCCGCTTTCGTCCCAGCGTCCGTAGACGCACTGCACAGACGCACTGCGCGCGGAGGCTAGGGCCCCGCGACGCCGCGGAGACACCCCCTAGGGCAAGCCCTAGGCCTCCTCTGTCACAGCCGTCACATCCTGGTCGGGCACGGCCTGACCGGAACGGATCAGGTCGATGCGCCCCATGACCTTGGACCGCAGGTCCGCCGGTACGTCGTCACTGCCGCAACAGCGCTTCACCAGCTTCTTCACGGCCTGTTCGAGGCCGTACTTCTCCAAGCACGGGGAGCACTCCTCGAAGTGCGTCTCGAACTTGTTGCAGTCGCTGTCGGGCATCTCGTGGTCGAGGAACTCGTAGAGGTGATCCAGGACCTCTGAGCAGTCAGTCTCGTGCGGCTCTCCGCAGCTCATGAGCCCGAACCTTTCCCGTCGTTCGACTCCCCGGCTCCCGCCGGTACCAGCCCGCGGTCACGCGCGTAGTCCTCGAGCATGCCGCGCAGTTGACGGCGGCCCCGGTGCAGCCGGGACATCACCGTGCCGATGGGTGTACCCATGATGTCCGCGATCTCCTTGTACGCAAAGCCCTCCACATCCGCGAGATAGACCGCTATGCGGAACTCCTCGGGGATCGCCTGCAGCGCGGACTTTACGTCCGAGTCGGGCAGGTGGTCGAGCGCCTGCGTCTCGGCGGAGCGCAGGCCGGTCGACATGTGCGACTCGGCGCGTGCGAGCTGCCAGTCCTCGATCTCCTCGGCGGCGCTGCGCTGAGGTTCGCGCTGCTTCTTCCGGTACGTGTTGATAAACGTGTTCGTCAGAATGCGGTAAAGCCAGGCCTTCAGATTCGTACCCTCGCGGAACTGGTGGAAGGACCCGTACGCCTTGGCATACGTCTCCTGCACCAGGTCCTCCGCGTCGGCCGGATTACGTGTCATACGCAATGCGGCGGAGTACATCTGGTCGAGGAAACCAAGAGCGTCACGCTCGAAGCGCGCGTTGCGCTCGGCGGTGGTCTCCGGCGTGTTCTCCTCTGCCGCCTGGCCGTCGTCGGTCCCCCTGTCGGTCCCAGTGACCGGACCCACCTCCTCCAACGCCTTGGCAGGACCGAATGCGGACCCGCTCGAATCGGAGGATAGACGACGATCCGACCCGGCCGCCGCCCGACGAGGAGCGGTTTTGGCCGCACTGAGCACCGTCCACTCCAGGTCAGCGGTGTTCGAGCGGCTCGGGCAGATGGTCGAACCCATGCGACGGACTCCCTCTCCACGTACGTGCTGCGTATGTCGTCGCACCGAATAACAGAGGTGTCGTGCTCAGCATTCCCGCAGGCCGTCGATCCAGGTCGCGACACCGCTCGTGATGGCTTCGACGACCTGTTCCTCCGTCGACCCGGCCTTCTTCGGCACGGCGAAACCATGATCGGCGTACGGGACCTCCAGGAGCTCGTAATCGCCCTCGGGGAACTCGGCGGGCTTCCCGAACGGATCGTTTCCACCCTGTACGACCAGGGTGGGTACGCCGGCCCCGAGCAGCTCCTCCGCCCGGGACTTCTCGGGCTTGCCGGGAGGGTGCAGCGGAAAGCTCAGCGCGAGCACGGCACAGGCCCCCAGTTCGGTCGCCGTACGGCACGCCACACGCGCCCCGGCGCTGCGCCCGCCGGCCACCACCGGCAGCCCGGCCCTGGCCAGCGCGGGCCACAGGTCGCGCCATCCGGCGTCCAGGGTCTTGGGGGCGGGCGCGAGCTTCTTCCCGGCCACGCGCCAGGGCTGCTCCACCAGAGCGACGGTGACCCCGCGCGGGGGCAGGGCGGCAGCGAGCCCCTGCAGGTCCCGGGCCCCGATGCCGCCGGCGGCGCCGTGGCTCACGGCCAGCACTATGCGCGGCTGCTTGGCCTCGGCCCAGGTGATCCGCGCCTCACCGACACCCGTCTCAACGATCTCGCTCTGCGTCACGCCCCCATCCTGCCTTTCCGCGCGTACGGCGCGGGGTCGACCCACCCACGCGCCCGCACAGGTGCCGCACCCCGCGCCGGCGCACACGCACCGCACCGCGCCCCGCCCCGCCCCGCCTCAGAACAAGGTCCCCACCTCCGGCGCCGCCAGCTCCTCCAGCAGCTCCGGACCGTTGTTCTTGACGTTGCTCACCGCCGTGCTCACCGGATACGCCCGCATCAGCCCGCCCGGTGGCGCCGCGAGCAGTGTCCGTACGTCCTCGATGTCCGTACGGGCCGGATCCAGCCACGCATCCCACCGGTCCGGCGTCAGCATCAGTGGCATCCGGGGGTGGATGTCGGCCAGCGACCCGGGGCCCTCGGCCGGTGCCACCGCCAGCGGTGACTTCTCCGCCTCGGTGGTGATCACCGAGCACGTCACCCACCAGGCCTGCGGATGGTCCCCCGGCAGCGTCGCATCGCGCCAGAAGTCGTAGAGACCGGCCATCGCCATGACCGACCCGTCCGCCGGGGTCACGAAGTACGGCTGCTTTCGCGCCCGCTTCTTCTTCCCCTCCACCTCCAGCTGCCGCTCGTCCGCGCCGGTGACCCACTCGTAGTAGCCGTCGGCCGGGACGAGGCAGCGCCGCGAAACGAACGGCTGCTTGAACGACGGCTTCTCGTGCACCGACTCCGCCCGCGCGTTGATCATCCGCGCCGCACCCTCGGGTGACTTCGCCCACGACGGCACGAGCCCCCACTTCATCTTCCTCAGCTGCCGAACCGGACGCCGATCGGCTGCGTCTTTGAGAGGACGCTCCAGGACCACGTGGACTTCCTTGGTCGGAGCCACATTCCAGTCCGGGGCGAGCGCCTCCTTCGGCTCCCACTTCTGCACATCGAAGAGCCCGACGAGGTCCTCGGGCCTCCGGCTCGCTGAATACCGTCCGCACATAAGTGCCACACTGCCACGACTGCCCAGACCTCAAGGAGCCGCCCGAACAATGGACAGCACCAATCTCGGCGCCCTGTGGGACCGCGTCTTCGGCGCGCAACCCGACCCCGATCAATGGCTCGTGATAGCGACGGCCGCCGTTGCACTCGCCGTCGTCGTCCCGCGCGTTGTCTGGCGCCTGTCGCGCAACGCCATCACCATCGCCCACGAGGGCGGCCACGGCCTGATCGCGCTCCTCACCGGCCGCAGCCTGGACGGCATCCGCCTCCACTCCGACACGAGCGGCCTCACCGTCAGCCGCGGCAAGCCGACCGGCATTGGCATGATCCTCACGGCCGCCGCCGGTTACACCGCCCCGCCGCTCCTCGGTCTCGGCGGCGCCTGGCTGCTCGCCGCGAACCACATCACGCTCTTCCTCTGGATCGCCACGGCCCTGCTCATCGCCATGCTGGTGATGATCCGCAACGCGTACGGGGCGCTCACCGTGATCCTCACGGGTGCGGCCTTCCTGCTGATCTCCTGGCTGACCTCCCCGGAGGTCCAGGCCGCTTTCGCGTACGCCGCTGTCTGGTTCATGCTCATCGGCGGTGTACGCCCCGCCTTCGAGCTCCAGTCAAAGCGCCGCCACGGCGGAGCCCCCGATTCCGACGCCGACCAGCTGTCACGCCTCACGCACGTGCCTGCCGCGATGTGGCTGTTCCTCTTCCATACGGTGTCGGTGTGTGCGCTGCTGGGCGGCGGCCGCTGGCTGCTAGGCATTTAGGGCGTGTCCGCCCTGGCACCGTTGAGTTACGCCCCGGTTTCGGCGCATTTGATCAAGATCTGTGTCCGCCACATGCCACTAAAGTGAAAGCCATGACCGAAAGCCCCGTGCACCCCGACCTCTGGCCCGCCCCCCACACGAGCACAGCCGTCGACGCGACCGTCACCGTGCCCGGCTCGAAATCGGTCACCAATCGTGGTCTCGTCCTGGCCTCCCTCGCCGCCGAGCCCGGCTGGCTGCGCCACCCCCTGCGCTCCCGCGACACCCTGCTCATGGCCGAGGCCCTGCGCGCGCTGGGCGTCGGCATCGAGGAGACGGTGTCGTCCAGCTCTTCCGCCACGGGAAGCCCCGACGGCTCCGGCGAGGCCTGGCGCGTGATCCCGGCCGGGCTGCACGGCCCCGCAACGGTCGACGTCGGCAACGCCGGCACGGTGATGCGCTTCCTGCCCCCCGTCGCGGCGCTCGCCGACGGCCCGGTCCGCTTCGACGGCGACCCCCGTTCGTACGAACGCCCGCTGGGTGCCGTCATCGAGGCGCTGCGCACGCTCGGCGCCCGTATCGACGACGACGGCCGCGGCTCGCTTCCTCTGACCGTGCACGGCGGCGGCGCACTGGACGGCGGCCCTGTGGAGATCGACGCGTCCTCGTCCTCGCAGTTCGTGAGCGCACTCCTGCTGTCCGCCCCGCGCTTCAACCAGGGCGTGGAGGTACGCCACACCGGCGCCGTTCTCCCCTCCCTCCCGCACATCCGGATGACCGTCGACATGCTGCGCAGCGTCGGCGCACAGGTGGACACCCCGGAGTCCGGCGGCGAGCCGAACGTCTGGCGGGTCTCCCCCGGTGCCGTACTGGGCCGCGACCTGACCGTCGAGCCCGACCTCTCCAACGCCCAGCCGTTCCTCGCCGCCGCCCTGATCACCGGCGGCCGCGTCACCATCCCGGACTGGCCGGAGCACACCACCCAGCCCGGCGACGCGTTGCGCGAGATCTTCACCGAGATGGGCGGCTCGTACGAGCTGACCGAGCAGGGCCTGACCTTCACCGGCACGGGACGTGTCCGGGGCATCGACGTGGACCTGGGCGACGTCGGCGAGCTGACCCCCGGCATCGCGGCCGTCGCGGCACTGGCCGACTCCGAGTCCGTCCTGCGCGGCGTCGCACATCTGCGGCTGCACGAGACCGACCGGCTGGCCGCCCTCACCAAGGAGATCAACGAGCTCGGCGGCGATGTCACCGAGACCGAGGACGGCCTGCGCATCAGGCCGCGCCCCCTGCACGGCGGGGTGTTCCACACGTACCACGACCACCGCATGGCGACCGCAGGCGCGATCATCGGCCTCGCCGTCAAGGGCGTACAGATCGAAAATGTCGCGACCACCGCCAAGACGCTCCCGGACTTCCCACGCATGTGGACCGGCATGCTCGGGCTCGCGGGAAACTGACGGGCTGACGAGATGCGCCGATACGGCAAGAACCCCGACGAGGACGACATCCGGGTCCGCCCGAACCGCAAGGGCAACCGGCCTCGCACCCACACCCGCCCCAAGCACGAGGACGCCGTCGAAGGCTTCGTGCTGACCGTCGACCGTGGCCGCCTCACCTGCCTCGTCGACGGCCGTACGGTCATGGCGATGAAGGCCCGCGAGCTGGGCCGCAAGGCCGCGGTCGTCGGCGACCGCGTCAGCATCGTCGGCGATCTCTCCGGCGACAAGGACACCCTCGCCCGCATCGTCCGGATCGAGGAGCGCAAGTCGGTCCTGCGGCGTACTGCCGACGACGACGACCCGTTCGAGCGCGTGGTCGTCGCCAACGCCGACCAGCTGGCCATCGTCACGGCGCTGGCCGATCCCGAGCCGCGCCCGCGCATGATCGACCGCTGTCTGGTGGCGGCGTACGACGCCGGGCTCGAACCGCTCCTCGTGCTGACCAAGTCGGACCTGGCGTCGCCGGAGACGCTGCTCCAGGCGTACCGCCCGCTCGGTGTCCCGTACCTCGTGACGAGCCGCGAGGAGCTGGAGAGCGGGGCGGCGACGGCCATGGTGCGCGAGCACCTCGACGACCGCGTCACGGCGTTCGTCGGCCACTCCGGCGTGGGCAAGACGACGCTGGTCAATACGCTCGTACCGGAGGACCGTCGGCGTACGACCGGCCTGGTCAACGCGGTTACGGGCCGAGGCAGGCACACCACCACATCGGCGCTCGCGCTGCCGCTCTCGGGCGGCAAGGGCTGGGTGATCGACACGCCTGGCGTGCGGTCCTTCGGCCTGAACCACATCGACCCGTCGCGCGTCATCAACGCCTTCCCGGACCTGGAGCCGGGGACGGAGGAGTGTCCGCGCGGCTGCAGCCACGACGAGGCGGAGTGCGCGCTGGACCAGTGGGTGGCCGACGGTCACGCCGATCCGGCCAGGCTCGACTCACTGCGGCGGCTGCTGGCCACGAGGGAGCGGTGGGAAGGCGACTGAGCACGCCGCGTTTACCCCTTCCCCGCTCTTGGTAAGTGCATAATCGCACTTAGTGAGACGAAGCAGTCACCGACCCGGGAGGAAACGACCATGCCGTGGCTGCTCGTGGTGGTGGCCGGTCTGTTCGAGACCGGCTTCGCGGTGTGCCTCAAGCTCTCCCACGGATTCACCAGGCTCTGGCCCACGGTCGCCTTCTGCGCGTTCGCCCTGGCCAGCTTCGGCCTGCTGACCCTCTCGCTGAAGAAGCTCGACGTCGGGCCCGCGTACGCGGTGTGGACGGGCATCGGTGCGGCCGGCACCGCGGTCTACGGAATGATCTTCCTCGGTGACGTGGTGTCGACGCTCAAGATCATCTCGATCTCGCTGGTGATCGTCGGCGTCATCGGTCTCCAGCTCTCCGGTTCGTCCCACTGAGGCCGTTGCCGAGCACGGCCCGCAGCAGCCGCCTGAGATCCTCGCCGGATTCGCCGGTTCCCGTAGCCCCAGCGGGCGCGGCGGACCCGGCGGGCGCGACGACGTACGAAAGCGCGAGCCGCACCGTGAGCTCGCACCGGTACTCGACCGCCCCGGCCTCCTCCTTGCCGTACCCCCGCTCCAGCACGGCCACCGCCCGGTCCCGCACCGCGGCGGCCAGTTCGGCGGGCCCGGGATGCCCCGCGTCGGCGCGGCGCTGAGCCGGAACCGGGGACGTCGAGACACCGCCGAGGTGGGTCCTGGCCGGGCTGGGCGCAGGGAGCCGCTCACTCCAGCAGCCGGTGAGCAGGGCCCGTACGAGCGGATTGGCGCGGGCGGCGCCGACGGTCCACTCCGCGACGGCCAGGAGCCGGTCCTGGACCATTTCGGCGCGATCGGCCGGCATCCGGTCCACCGGCACCCGCTCGACCAGCGCCCGCTCGACACCCGCCAGATACGCGTCGGCCTCGCGACGCACGAGGGCGCGGGCGAGGCCGTCCTTGCTGCCGAATTCGTTGTAGAGGGTCTGCCGGGAGACCCGGGCCGCCGCGGCCACGTCGACCATCCGCACCCGGGACCACGGCCGGCCCGCGAGTGCGGTGAAGGCGGCGTCCAGTAGGGCTTCTCGCGCTGTGGGCATGGCGTTGCCTCCCCGCCTGTCAGGGTTGACTCGCGGCCCGGCACTGTCAATAGCCCGCGCGGCTCGCGGGGCAGTGCCCGCACGGCGAGACCATGTGGTTTGTACAGAAGCCGGTCGATACTGTTCGGTCATGCCCGACTATCACGATGATCTGCGCTTTGCCCATGTCCTCGCGGACGCCGCGGACGCCACGACGATGGAGCGCTTCAAGGCTCTGGATCTGAAGGTCGAGACCAAACCGGACATGACGCCGGTGACCGAGGCCGACAAGGCCGCCGAAGAGCTGATCCGCAGTCACCTGCACCGCGGCAGGCCGCGCGACGCCGTACTGGGCGAGGAGTACGGACTTCAGGGCACGGGTCCGCGGCGCTGGGTGGTCGACCCGATCGACGGCACCAAGAATTACGTACGCGGCGTTCCGGTCTGGGCGACGCTGATCTCGCTCATGGAGGCGGGCGAGAACGGCTTCCAGCCCGTGATGGGCGTCGTGTCCGCGCCCGCGCTGGGCCGCCGCTGGTGGGCGGCGAAGGGCGGCGGTGCGTACACCGGCCGCAGCCTCACGTCCGCGACGCGGCTGCATGTTTCCAAGGTCGACAAGATCGAGAACGCGTCCTTCGCGTACTCGTCACTGACCGGCTGGGAGGAGCGAGGCCGCCTCGACGGCTTCCTCGACCTGTCCCGCGACTGCTGGCGGACGCGCGGATACGGCGATTTCTGGCCGTACATGATGGTCGCCGAGGGGTCGGTGGACATGTGCGCGGAGCCGGAGCTCTCGCTGTGGGACATGGCCGCGAACGTGATCATCGTCCAGGAGGCGGGCGGCGTGTTCACCAGCCTCGACGGCGTGACGGGCCCGCACGGCGGCAACGCGGCGGCCTCCAACGGCCTGCTCCACGAGGAGTTGCTGAGCTACATCGGTGGGTGAGGGCGGGGCGTACATCGGCGGGTGACGGTGGGGGCGCGCGCGGCAACACGCCTCACGCGCCCCCTTGATGACATGCCTGGCGGCTGCCACTCTGAGAGCGACCCCACTTGTGAATTTGTGAATTGGTTCTCACGGGCCGGTTCACCAAGGAGGTGGCTCTGTCCATGCTCGTCCGTGACGCCATGAGCACGGTGGTCCTCACCATCGGCCCCGCCCACACACTCCGCCAGGCAGCCCGACTGATGGCGGAGCGCCGCGTCGGCGCCGCCGTCGTCCTCGACCACGACGCCGGCGGGCTAGGCATCCTGACCGAACGCGACATCCTCATCTCGGTCGGTACGGGCCAGGATCCCGACCGCGAGACCGCAGGCACGCACACCACCACCGACGTCGTCTTCGCCGCACCCTCCTGGACCCTGGAGGAGGCCGCGGAGGCCATGACGCACGGCGGCTTCCGCCATCTCGTCGTCCTGGACGGAAACGGCCCGGTCGGCGTCGTGTCCGTACGGGACATCATCCGCTGCTGGGCACCTGCCCGCAGGCACCCGACCGCCCTGGCCGGCTGAGCCTCGCGCACAGTCCGGCGCACACAGGTCCGGCGCGTACGCACACGAGAGGGCCGGACTCCCCCGGGGGAATCCGGCCCTCTGTCTACGACAAGCAGTCCGTACTAGCCGCGCAGGGCCTGGACCGCGGCTTCCAGCCGCTTGCCGAAGTCACCGTCGGCCTGACGGAAGTTGTCGACCGCGCGCTCCGCGATGTCGTCGCGCGACACCTGGGAGATGAACCCGGCGAGGTTCTCGATCAGGCGGCCCTTCTCGTCCTCGGACATCATCCGGTACAGGTTGCCCGCCTGGACGAAGTCGTTGTCCTCGGCGTGGCTCGGGGCCTCGTGGTTGCCCGTACCGCCCGTGACCGGGACGGGCTGCCACAGCGGCTTGTCCGTCTGGAAGGGGCCGCCGAAGCTGTTGGGCTCGTAGTTCTTGGCGCCCTTGTGGCGGCCGTCGTACAGGTAGCCGTCACGGGAATTGGTGCGCGCCTCGGTGGCGTGCGGGCGGTTCACCGGCAGGTGGTCGGCGTTGATGCCGACGCGGTAGCGGTGGGCGTCGCCGTACGCGAAGAGACGGCCCTGGAGCATCTTGTCCGGGGACGGGCCGATGCCCGGCACGAAGTGCGCGGGGCTGAAGATCGACTGCTCGACCTCGGCGAAGATGTTCTCCGGGTTGCGGTTGAGCTCCAGCTTGCCGATCTCGATCGGCGGGTAGTCCTCGTGCGGCCAGACCTTGGTCAGGTCGAACGGGTTGAAGCGGTACGCCGCCGCCTCGGCCGCCGGCATGATCTGCACCTGCACGGTCCAGGACGGGAAGTCACCGCGCTCGATGGCCTCGCGCAGGTCGCGCTGGTGCGAGTCCGGGTCCTCACCGGCGAGCTTGTTGGCCTCGTCCTGAGTGAGGTTCTTGATGCCCTGGTCGGTCTTGAAGTGGTACTTGACCCAGAAGACCTCGCCGGCCTCGTTGTTCCACTGGTACGTGTGCGAGCCGTACCCGTTCATGTGGCGCAGCGTGGCGGGGATACCGCGGTCACCGAAGAGCCAGGTGACCTGGTGGGTCGACTCGGGGCTCAGACCCCAGAAGTCCCACACGTTGTCGGCTTCCTGCGAGCCCGTGTACGGGTCGCGCTTCTGCGTGTGGATGAAGTCGGGGAACTTGATGGCGTCCTTGATGAAGAAGACGGGCGTGTTGTTCCCGACAAGGTCGTAGTTCCCCTCCTCCGTGTAGAACTTCAGCGCGAAGCCACGCGGGTCACGGACGGCGTCGGCGGAACCGAGGTTGCCGGCGACGGTCGAGAACCGGAGGAAGGTCTCGGTCTGCTTGCCGACCTCGGAGAGGAACTTGGCGCGCGTCCACTGCGAGACGTCACGGGTCAGCGTGAAGGTGCCGTACGCACCGGCGCCGCGGGCGTGCACGATGCGCTCCGGTATGCGCTCCCGGTTGAAGTGCGCGAGCTTCTCGAGCAGTGCCTGGTCCTGGACCAGCACGGGACCGCCGATGCCAGCGGTCTCGCTGTTCTGGTTGTCGGCGACCGGCGCGCCGGCCTCCGTGGTGAGCGGTCCCTGCGTCACGTGCGCCTCCTGCGTCATTCCTGACAAGTCCTGTCCCTTGGCGTATGCCGGTGTCGATCCTACAATGGACATTGTCTAAGTCAAGCAAGCATCCAAAGTCACACCTGTTCGGGACCTGGGTCCCACCACTGTTAGGCTGGTCGGCATGAGTGACCTGTTGGAACGACTGCGCGGACGCGGCTGGCGTATGACCGCTCAGCGGCGCGTCGTGGCTGAAGTCCTCGACGGGGAGCACATCCACCTGACCGCCGACGAGGTGCATGCGCGGGCGGTGGCCAAGCTGCCCGAGATCTCGCGCGCGACGGTGTACAACACGCTGGGCGAGATGGTTTCCCTCGGCGAGGTGCTGGAAGTGTCCACGGACCGCCGCGCCAAGCGGTACGACCCGAACGCCCACCAGCCGCACCAGCACCTGGTGTGCGCACAGTGCGGCGCCATCCGCGACGTACACCCGGCGGGCAACCCGCTGGCGGACCTCCCGGACACGGAACGCTTCGGCTTCACGATCTCGGACGTAGAAGTCACCTACCGAGGCCTCTGCCCCAACTGCGCTTCCGCCTGACAGGCGTGTGCCCACCGGCCCGCACGGACCCCACCACCATCGACGCGAAACAACGAAGGCCCGGATCTCAATCGAGATCCGGGCCTTCGTTGTCTACTTCTTCAGTAGCGGGGACAGGATTTGAACCTGCGACCTCTGGGTTATGAGCCCAGCGAGCTACCGAGCTGCTCCACCCCGCGTCGGTAAACCCGACTGTACGTTGTCACGCCCGACCAGCGCAAATCCCTTCTCGCACCGCCCCCGCACCGGCACCCGCACTACGCGGTGAGCTCCTGATGCAGCGCCTCCCGCAACCGCGCCGCCCGCTCCGCGACCTCCGCAGGCCCCAGCTCGACCGCCCGCGCACACCACCGCTCCCCCTCGTCCAGCTCACCGTGCCGCGCGGCAAGCAGCGCCAGACGCAGCGCCGCCCGGCCGTGCCCGGCCTGCGCCGCGCGGGACCACCACAGAGCCGCCTCGGGCTCGCTGCCCTCACGGGCCAGCAGCAGCCCGAGGTTGAACGCACCGTTACGGCTGCCGGCCTCCGCGGCCTCGCGGTACCAGCGCGCGGCGCCCTCAAGGTCACCGCGGCCCGCAGCAAGCATGCCCACGCGCACCTGCGCACGCCGGTGGCCCTGCTCGGCGGCACGCTCGTACCACTCCTCGCACTCGCTCTTCTCGGTCAGCGCCTCACCGAGCGCGGGCGGGCCCGCCGGCGGCTGCCTGCTGTCGAGCAGCGTGGCGAGGCGGAAGGCCGCCTCGGCGTTGCCGCTGCCCGCGGCGCAGCGCAGATGACGCTCGGCGTCCTGCTCCTCGCCGTCCCTGAGCAGGGCGATGCCGACCTGGAGCGCCGCTTCCGTGTGCCCGGCGGCCGCCGCGCGCTCGTACCAGACGAAGGCCGCACGGTCGTCGTCGCGCCCCGCGTGAAGGATGCCGAGGTTGAAGGCGGCGTCGACGCTGCCGGCCTCGGCGGCCTTCGAGAACCAGGGCTCGGCGCCGGCCGCGTCGCCGCCCTGCAGCAGCAGAATGGCGAGCGCGTTGGCGGCCTCACGGTGGCCCGCGTAGGCGGCTCGGCGGTACCACTGGTCGGCCTGGGCCGTACGCCCCTGGGCGGCGCAGAGCAGCCCGAGGTTGTACGCTCCGTTCACGTCACCGGCGTCCAGGGCAGCCCGGTACCAGCGCTCGGCGGTCTGCTGCTCGCCACGGGCGGCATGCAGGGCGCCCAGCGCGTTCGCGGCGTTGCCGTCGCCGTCCTGGGCAGCACGCAGCCACCACACGGCGGCGCTCTCCTCGTCACCGGCGTCGCGCAGCAGGAAGCCCAGCGCGCACGCGGCCCGGGCCTCGCCGTCCTTGGCGGAGGTCAGGTACCAGCGCCCGGCCTCCTTGAGCTCGCCCCGCCCTTCGAGGATCGCGCCGAGGTGCAGGGCGGCACGCCGGTGCCCGCGCGCGGCGGCCTGCCGGTACCACTGCTCGGCCTCGACGGCGGCATCCGGCTCGGCGGCGACGGCATGCCGGGTTCCGGTGCTGCTGCCCAGGCCCGTACCCGTACCGGATCCGACGGCCGCGTGACGGGTGCCCGTGCCGAAGTCGAGGTAGCCGGGGCCCAGCCTGCCCCGTCCCACACCGGTGTCCGTATCGGCCCTGCGGGTGCCCGTACGGCCGGAGCCGCCACCCGCATCCCCGCCGGAGTCAGCCGCACCTGTGCCCGCGTGCGCCTCCGCGGCCGCGCGGCGGTCCAGCGTGCGGGCAAGGCGGTACGCCGCCTCGCGGTGGCCCTGCTCGGCGGCGGCGCGCAGCCAGCGCTCGGCTCCCACGTCGCTGCGGTGCTCCAGGAGGTCGGCGAGGGCGTACGCCCCCAGCGCGTGCCCCTGCTCGGCGGACTGGCGCAGCCAGTACTCGGCGGCGGGCTCGTCGCCGCGCTCGCGGTAGTGCCTGCCGAGGGCGTGCGCGGCGGCGGCGGAACCGGCCACCGCGGCGATGCGCCACCAGCCGGCCGCCTCGTCGGCGTAACCGCGCTGGTGGAGGAGGACGCCGAGGTTGTTGGCCGCGGCGCGGTCCCCGTCGGCGGTGGCAGCGCGCAGATGCGGTTCGGCGCCGTCAAGGTCGCCGCGGCGCAGCAGCAGCGAGCCGAGCACGCTCATGGACTCGGTGTCGCCGCCCTCGGCAGCGCGCCGGTGCCGCGCCTCCGACTCGGCCTCGGCGGTGTCCACGGTGTCCACAGCGTGCTCCTGATGTCGCTGCACAAACCGCCCTGTCTCCAACAGAGTTGTCCTGTCCCCCATAAAAACCATCGTCGCACCACCTGCAACCCGCGTACACCTGGTATACCGCAGCCAGTGAGGTCACTTCAGCGTTTTGTCGACATGCCCACAGAGAGACACTCCAAACGCCTCAACGCCAACTCCGCCCGCCGGAACCACACTTCGTACGGGCGCACGAACGCACAGACACAGGCACAGACATACGCACAGGCGCACGACGAGGGCCCGGATCTCTTTCGAGATCCGGGCCCTCGTCTTCTTCTTCAGTAGCGGGGACAGGATTTGAACCTGCGACCTCTGGGTTATGAGCCCAGCGAGCTACCGAGCTGCTCCACCCCGCGTCGTTGTGTTCAAACAGTACCACGACGCGGGACAGTCCCAGCTCAGTCGCCCTTCTGGTCGCCCTTCCCGTCCGGCTTGGCCTCACCCTTGGCCTCGGCGTCGGCGGCCCGCTGGAGCGCGTCCTGGAGCCTCTCCTGTGCTTCGCCGTAGGCGGTCCAGTCCTGCTTCTTCAGGGCCTCCTCGCCCTCGTCGTACGCCTTCTGGGCGTCCTCGATGGCCTTCTGGAGCGAACCGTCGCCGTCGGCCGGCGGCTTCGTGACGTCCCCGTCGCCGTCACCCGGTGGCGGCTGCGCGCCCTCGTCGCCGAAGACCGCGTTGAGTGCCTCTCCGAGCGAGTCCTTGAAGACGGTCTCCCTGCCGTACGAGACGGCGACCTTCTTCAGGAGCGGATAGGCGTTGTTGCCCTGGGCGTACACCGGCTCGACGTAGAGGAAGCCGTCGTTCAGCGGGATCGTCAGCAGGTTGCCGTACTCGATGTCCGAGTTGGCGCCCTTCATGTTCCTGACGAACTCGGCGACCTCGCTATTACTGTTCAGCCGGTTCTGCACCTGCTGCGGGCCCGGTACGTCGCCCGTGACACGCAGGAGCCTTATCGTCCCGTAGTCCTTGCTCGACGCATCCGCATCGACCGCCATGAACGCACCCAGGTTGGGGCGTCCGTTGGGGGTGAAGGTCGTCGTCAGCGAGAACTTCCGGTCCGTCTCCTGCGGCATCTTCAGGCTCAGGTAGTACGGCGGGACGGAGCTCTTCTCGCCCGTCGTCGGGTCGTCCGGCACCTGCCACGCGTCACTGCCGCTGTAGAACTGCGACGGGCTCTCGACGTGGTAGCGGGTGAGCAGCTCGCGCTGAACCTTGAAGAGGTCCTGCGGGTAGCGCAGGTGCGCCATCAGATCCGGGGCGATGTCACCCCTCGGCTCCACCGTGTCCGGGAACGCCTTCATCCAGGTCTTCAGGACCGGGTCCTCGGTGTCCCACTGGTACAGCTTGACCGTGCCGTCGTACGCGTCGACGGTGGCCTTCACCGAGTTGCGGATGTAGTTGACCTGGTTCTGCTGGGCGACCACCGCACGCTGGTTGTCGGTCTGCGACAGCGCGTCGGCCGTGGTCTCCCCCAGCGTCGTGCGCGAGGCGTACGGGTAACCGTTGGTGGTGGTGTACGCGTCGACTATCCACTGGACGCGGCCGCCGACGACTGCCGGGTAGGCGTCGCCGTCGATGGACAGCCAGGGTGCGACCGCCTCGACGCGCTCCTTGGGCGTGCGGTTGTAAAGAATCCGCGAGCCCTCGCCGATGGCTCCCGAGTAGAGGATCTGCGGCTCGCTGAAGGTCACCGCGTACGCGGCCCGGTTCAGCGGGTTCGACAGATTGACTCCGCTCTTGCCCTTGTAGCTGGTGGTCGTGGTGGGCTCGCCGTTCTTCTCGTAGTCGAGCTCCTTCTGCGGCCCGCCCACGATCGAGTACTGCTGGGTCTTCTCGCCGTAGTAGATCCGCTGCTCGTACGTGTCGAGCGTGCCCTCGGACGGCAGGCCGGACTCGGTGAAGTCCGGGGCGCCCTCGGTGTCCGGCTTGACGGCGGTGCCCTTGGCGGCGACCACGCCATAGCCGTGCGTGTACGTGAAGTGGTCGTTGATCCAGTTGCGCTTGGGGATGCCCTTGAGGTCGAGCTCGCGCAGACCGACGACCGTGTCCTGGCCCTTGTAACGGTCCACGTCCAGCGTCGCCGGGAACTGGTAGTACTTGCGCTCCTGCTGGAGCTGCTGGAAGGTCGGCGGGACGACGTTCGGGTCGATCAGCCGATAACTGGCCGCCGAGTCGGCGTCCTTGCGCAGCTTGGTGTTGTCCTGGCTGTCGCCGACGCCCCGGTAGTCGTCCACCTTCGCGTCATCGATGCCGTACGCCTTGCGCGTCGCGTCGATGTTCTTCTTGATGTACGGCGCTTCCTTGGCCTGCTCGTTCGGCTGGACCTGGAACTTCTGCACGATCGCCGGGTAGAGCCCGCCGATGAGGATCGCCGAGAGCACCATCAGGCCGAAGCCGATGACCGGCAGCTGCCAGGTGCGGCGCCACAGCGTCGCGAAGAAAAGCAGGGCGCAGATGACGGCGATGCAGAAGAGGATCGTCTTCGCAGGGAGGTAGGCGTTGGCGTCGACGTACCGCAGGCCCGCCCAGTTGCCGGTCGCCTTGAAGTCACTGGACTTCACCGCCAGTCCGTACCGGTCGAGCCAGTACGCGACGGCCTTGAGCGCCACGAAGAGGCCGAGCAGCACCGACAGATGCCCGGTGGCCGCGGCGGTCGCCCGCGCTCCGGGGCTGGTGATGCGCAGGCCGCCGTAGAGGTAGTGCACGAGGGCGGCGGCGATCAGGGACAGTACGGCGGCCGCGAAGCCGAAGCCGAGCAGGAAGCGGTACCAGGGCAGGTCGAAGGCGTAGAACGACACGTCCATGTCGAACTGCGGGTCCTTCTGGCCGAAGGACACCCCGTTGACCCACATGAGCCAGGTCCGCCACTGGCCGGACGCGGAGGCGCCGGCGATCAGCCCGACCAGAGCGGTGACCCCGAGGAGCACCCACTTCTTGTACGGGGCGATGCCCATCCGGTAGCGGTCCAGGTTCTGCTGCTCCAGCGACATCGCGCTCAGCGGTGGCCGGAGCCGGTGCGCGAGCCAGATGTTCACGCCGACGGCCCCTGCCATCAGCAGTCCGAAGACGGCGAACAAGCCGATCTTGGTCCACAGGGTGGTGGTGAAGACCGACGAGTAGTTGACCGACCGGTACCAGAGCCAGTCTGTCCAGAACCCGGCGAACATGACGAACGCCATGGCCAGGACGGCCAGGACACCCAATGTCATGAGCAGGGTCCGGACACGCCTGGACGGCCGGCCGACTCTGATCCGTGGCCCGGTCGGGCCTCCGCCGCGGTCCGGCATCTGGAAAGCCAAGGTGCGCACCTCGAAAGTTCGCTGTCGTAGAAGCAGGCTCCGCGATCGTAGAGCCCACTCATGCAACTTACTGAAGCTTTACTCAGTTCCCGCTTTGGGGTCCCAAGGAGGCAGGATGTTGAACATGTCCAACGTTTCCCCCTCCGGGCCTCCCATGGCCACGAGCCCGCTCACCCGCGCCGTGCTCGAAATCGACGAATACACCTCCGGGCTCGGCTGGGATCAGCCGGCCAGGCTGTTCGCCCTCGTCGACACCGCCAAACTCCGCGCCCAGGAGCCGGGCCTCGCGGCCCAGCTCGGTCTCGACGACACCGATTCGACGGCCACCCTCACCCCCGTCGAGCAGGACGAGATCCCTGCGGACGCCGCGCTCGACGAGTTCCTGGCCACCATCGCCTGGCCCGACGCCGTGGCGGGCTGTGCGCTGACGGTGGAGCGGCTGATGCTGCCGCCGTCCGCCGAGACGTCCGTACCCGAGGGCCTGAGCGACGCCCAGCTGGCGAAGTGGGTGGCGAAGCACCCGGACCGTCAGGAGGTCCGTATGACAGTGGCTGTGCTGCGCAACGGCGTACGCGAGTCGGCGCTGCGGCTGCGGGAGAAGGACTCGGCGACCGAGGTCCTCACCGGTTCGGCGCTCGTTCCGGGCCTCGCCGAGGCCCTGGCCGCCACTTTCGAGGCGTAACCCCTGGGGGCACGGTCATCAGCCCGTCGTGCACTGCGGCAGGCCGGCCGTGTCCCCCTTGCTGATCTTCTCCAGCGACTTCGTCGCGTCGTCGATCGTCTTGACCTTCACCAGGGTGAGGCCTTCGGGAACGTCCGATGCGGCGGACGCGCAGTTCTCGCTGGGTGTCAGGAAGTACTCGGCGCCCGCGTCGCGTGCGCCGACGGTCTTCATCTGGATGCCGCCGATCGGGCCGACCTTGCCCGCTTCGTCGATGGTGCCGGTGCCTGCCACGAACTTTCCGCCGGTCAGGTTCCCGGGCGTGAGCTTGTCGACAATGCCCAGCGAGAACATCAGGCCCGCGCTCGGGCCGCCCACGTCCGCCAGCTTGATGTCGATGCCGAACGGGAACGTGTTGTCGGGGCCGGCGTGGATGCCGACTATCGCGCGGTCGTCGTCACCGGCCTGCTTGGTGGTGATGGCGACGTCTTCGCTGCCCACCGGCTCCTTGCCCGCCTTCTCCGCGGCGGCCGCGTCCTTGGCCGGGACGACCGTGAAGACCACCTTCTCCCCGGGCTCGTGCTTGGTGACGAGCTTGGCGACGTCCTTGGGGTCCTTGACGGCAGTGCCGTCGACGGCCTTGACGACGTCGCCGGCGTGGAGCCTGCCCTCGGCGGGGCTGTCCTTGAGGACAGTCGA
This sequence comes from Streptomyces sp. ISL-98, assembly GCF_018614055.1. GTDB lineage: Bacteria > Actinomycetota > Actinomycetes > Streptomycetales > Streptomycetaceae > Streptomyces > Streptomyces spiramyceticus. Next base: position 200,411 of record NZ_JAGGPB010000013.1, on the reverse strand, counting down.
GACGACGACGCGGGTCTTCACCGGGATGCCGAGTTCCCTCAGGGCCGCCGTCTTGGCGCTCTCCTGGGACTGGCTGAACTCCTCGGCGTTCTCCTGGGTGGACTCTTCTTCCGTCTTGCCGTCCGGGTACAGGGTGTCGTGCGGTACCACCACGCTGTCGTGGGCCAGCCAGCCGTATACCGCCTCGACCAGGTTCATTTTGTAGTCCGCGCCGGTGACCCTGACCGTGGTCATGTTGAGATTGCCGGTGGTCGGGTAGGTCTTGCGACCGGAGATCTGCAGCACCGGCTCGCCGGCCGCCTTGCCCAGAGTGTTCACGGTCGGGCCCGGTGACATTTCCGAGTAGGGAACCGTGATGAATACGCCCGCGCACAGCAGCGCGATCAGGATGAGGGTGGAGGCGAGCATCGTCGCAGTGCGGCGTGGCATGGAACGACAGTACGGGACGGGTCTGCCGGAGCACCGCTGGGGCCGTCCGTACGAGGAGCACCGCGGGGAGTCCGAGGGATCAGGGACTCGGGCGTCTCGGGCGTACGGTGCGGGGCCGCGCCAGTCGGCTTCAGACGGCGTCGGAACCGGAGCTGGGGCTGGACTTTTCCATCGCCTCGCGGAACCGGGTGTACCCGGCGAGTTCTGAAACATCGCCGACCGTGCGATTGCGTGCTGCCCAGCTTCCCCATATCGCGGCACCGAGCGCAGCGAAAAGCGGAATCAGCAACCAGGCGAGTGCTGCCATTCCGACCTCCGGACTCCAAGATCGACCGGAACCGGCCGATCAGCAGATTAACCACCGGTCGGTCCAACGCTCACGGCAGGGGTGCGGTTACGCAAATCGGGTGGGTGACAACGGGGCGACCGAACGGCCGCAGGGCGACGCCGCGCTCGGCCCGGCCCAGCACCGATTCCGACGCCGGTTTCAGCAGGCGCCGACCCACTCTTCCGTGCCGTCGGAGAACTTCTGGTGCTTCCAGATCGGGACCTCGTGCTTGAGGTCGTCGATCAGCTTGCGGCATGCCTCGAAGGCCTCGCCGCGGTGCGGGCAGGAGACCGCTACGACGACCGCGAGATCGCCGATTTCCAGGTCACCCACACGGTGGATGGCCGCCAGTGCCCGTACCGGGAAATCCGCGGCGACCTTTTCGGCCACACGGCGTAGTTCGTCCTCGGCCGAGGGGTGACAGGAGTAGCCGAGCCTGTCGACGTCGGCGCCCCCGTCATGGTTACGCACGGTGCCGACGAACAGCGCCGTTCCGCCCGCGGCGTCGTCGCCCACCGCTCTGAAGACCTCGTCGACGGAGAGGGGGGTGTCGCGGATCGCCAGCAGCCGGATGGGGTCCTGTGCCGCCTGCTCGCCCGGGTGGGAGTACGTACCTGCCATGGTCCCCATCGTGCCGTACCGCACTGACATTGCGGAATAGCGCTTTCGACCGGCTGTACGGACCCCCTGTATGGAGGGTTCTACATGCGACGCCGTGCCTTGCGGGCACGGCGGACCACGGCGGCGGCGCCCAGCAGTGCGACGGTCGCGCCCGCTGCGCCCGCTGCGGTGGCGTCCTTACGGCCGAGGCGGCGGCCGGCGACGGTGTGCCGTCCCGCGACCTCTTCCAGGAGCTCCGAGAGGACCTCCTCGTTGGTCCACCGGGGCCGCCAGCCCGCGTCGTGGAGCCGGCTGACGCTCACCACCCAGGGATACATCGTGTACGCGAGATCCCCGGCGGGAGAGGGCGTCAGGCCGATCCGGTGCAGCCGGGCGGCGGCCCCCAGGGCGACTGCCGACGGCAGCTCCATGCGGCGGATACCGCTGAGCTCCTCGACCTCCTCCTGCTCCAGCCAGCCGTCGCAGCCGACCGCGAGCTCGCCGTCGACCTTCTCCAGAGCGGCGTACTCCAGTGCGCTGACCAGGTCCTCGACATGACAGAACTGCCAGGTGGGGCGGGAGCCGGTGACGACGAGGAGGCGGGGCGACTCGAAGTAGCGGGTGAGTGCGGTGTCAGTACCGCCGACCAGGACGGCAGGCCTTACCACCGTGACGTTCAGGCCGGGGTGCGCACGGGGCGCGCGGCGGCTCAGGCGCTCGATCTCCAGGAGGTCACCCACGCCCGTCGCCTCCGCTGTGGCGCGCAGCTCCGCGTCCTCGGAGAGCGGGATGTCGTTGTCCGGCAGGGCGCCGTAGACCATCGCCGACGTGCACAGCACGACCCGGTGCACGCCTGCGGCGGCGGCCGCTGTGAGCACGGTCTGGGTGCCGCGCACGTTGTAGGCCGTACGGGCGGCCGGGTCCGTCTCCAGGTCGAGATCGAGGGCCAGGTGCACGACGACGTCGGCGCCGCGCAATTTCTCCGCGATGGCCGGGTCGCGTACGTCCAGGATGTGCCACTGCGCCTCGGCCACCTCGCCCCGGCGCTCGTCGATCGCGACGACCTGTTTGATTTCTTCCGACGCGGCAAGGCGCCGGGTGAGCAGCGCACCGATACCGGAAGCGGCACCCGTGACCGCTACGACGGGACCGCGGCCTGCGGTTGTGTGGTTTCGCGCTGCGCGAACCTGCGGATCTGGGGAACTCACCGGGCGTCTCCAGCGGTTGTCTTCAGTACGTATACGCCTTGGCGGGTACGTACCAGGTGGCGTCCATCCTGCCGCAGGCCAAGGGTCGGCGGAGCACCGAGCCCATTACAGGCTCTGGTGTCTACGCTGGGTGGTGATGTCGGGCAGCTGCCGCCGGCCGGAGCCGGCGGCCTTACGAGCCGAGGAAACCCGTGAGTGACACCCCATTCGGATTCGGCCTTCCGCCGGAGGAGCCGGAGGACGGCGACGATGGCAAGAAGAAGGGCAGCGAGGGCGGTGGCCAGGGTGGCCAGGGTCCGGCGAACCCGCTCGGGTTCGGCGGTCTGCCGGGCGGCGCGGGCGGAGACAATCCGTTCGCCGCGATGTTCGGTTCGCTGAACCCGAACGACCTGGGCGCTGCCTTCCAGCAGCTGGGCCAGATGCTCAGCTACGAGGGCGGTCCCGTGAACTGGGACATGGCCAAGGACATCGCGCGCCAGACCGTCGCGCAGGGCACCGCAGACGGCACCAAGGACGCCAGCATCAGCCCCGGCGAGCGGTCGGCGGTCGAGGAGGCGGTGCGTCTTGCCGACCTGTGGCTGGACGGCGTGACCTCGATGCCCTCCGGTGCGAGCACATCGGTGGCGTGGAGCCGTGCCGAGTGGGTCGAGGCGACCCTGCCGGCCTGGAAGCAGCTGGTGGACCCCGTCGCCGAGCGTGTCGGGGCCGCCATGGGCGACGTACTGCCCGAGGAGATGCAGGCCATGGCCGGCCCGCTGCTCGGGATGATGCGGTCCATGGGCGGTGCGATGTTCGGTCAGCAGATCGGGCAGGCCGTGGGCGTCCTGGCGGGCGAGGTGGTCGGTTCGACCGACATCGGTCTGCCGCTCGGCCCGGCGGGCAAGGCCGCGCTGCTGCCGCTGAACATCGAGGCGTTCGGCAAGGACCTGGGCGTCGAGAAGGACGAGGTGCGGCTGTATCTGGCGCTGCGCGAGGCCGCCCACCAGCGGCTCTTCGCACATGTGCCGTGGCTGCGCTCGCACCTGTTCGGCGCGGTCGAGGGATACGCGCGGGGGATCAAGGTCGACACGTCGAAGCTTGAGGACGTCGTCGGCCAGCTCGACCCCTCGCACCCGGAGCAGCTTCAGGAAGCGCTCCAGCAGGGCATGTTCCAGCCGGAGGACACCGCGGAGCAGAAGGTGGCGCTGGCCCGCCTGGAGACGGCGCTCGCGCTGGTCGAGGGCTGGGTGGACGCGGTGGTGCACGAGGCCGCCAAGCCCCGGCTCACGTCGGCGGACGCGCTGCGCGAGACGCTGCGCAGGCGCCGGGCGTCGGGTGGTCCCGCCGAGCAGACCTTCGCGACGCTCATCGGTCTGCAGCTGCGCCCGCGTCGGCTGCGGGACGCCTCGCGGCTGTGGGCCTCGCTCACGGACGCGCGGGGCCTGGAGGGCCGCGACGCACTGTGGGAGCACCCGGACATGCTGCCTACGGCGGACGACCTGGACGACCCGGACGGGTTTGTGCACCGCGAGCAGCTGGACTTCTCCGAGATCGACAAGATGCTCGGCGAGGCGGCTGGCGGCGGCACCGGTTCTGACACCACCAAGCCGGACCTGACGAAGGACAAAGGCGACGAAGAGGGCGACACCGACAAGTGAGCCTGCACGACGACGCCGTCCTCGTCCTGAAGGACTACGAGGACCAGGAAGAGCTGCGCCAGACGTATCTGGATCACCTGTCGGCGCACCCGGACGGGATGTGGAAGGCCTGCGAGGCCGGGCACGTCACGGCGAGTGCGCTGGTCGTCGATCCGAAGCGCGGACGGGTGCTGCTGACGCTGCACAAGAAGCTGAACATGTGGCTGCAGATGGGCGGTCACTGCGAGCCGGGCGACGCGACGCTCGCTGCGGCGGCGCTGCGCGAGGCGACCGAGGAGTCCGGGATCCCCGGGCTGACGCTGTTGCCGGTGGGGCCGGTGCGGCTTGACCGGCATGCGATTCCGGCGCCGTGCCACTGGCATCTGGATGTGCAGTACGCGGCGCTGGCGCCGGCCGGTGCGGTGGCGGAGATCAGCGAGGAGTCCCTGGACCTGCGCTGGTTCGCGTACGACGAAGTGGCGGGCGTGGCCGACGAGTCGGTCGTACGCCTGATGGAACGTACGCGCGCGGCGCTGTAGACGGGCCCGACAGGACATAGGTAAGGGACGGGCTCCAGGGAGCCCGTCCCTTACCTATGTTTTAAGGACCTGTTTTGAGGACCTGTGTTTTAAGCACCGTCAGTTCCAGGCGTTGTTCTGGTTCTGGCTGTGGGCGCCGTGCTGGCCCACACCGAACTGGGCGGCGGCGCCCTGTCCGATCTCGGCGTGCTGCGGCGGCATCACCTCGCTGGGCTGCACCAGCGCGAAGCCCTGCCCGAGGAAGCTGAGTTCCCAGCCCTCGCCGGTGTTGCCGCGCCGTCGCCGCACGTTCGACGAGTGCGTCTGGGCCTGCATCTGTACGCGCAGGGAGCTGGACCAGGCGACGATGGCATCGGCGTCGGCGTTGACGTACTTGTCGGGCGTGACCTGGATCATCAGCGGCTGGCCCGAGGTCATCAGCGCGACCTTGCCCCGCCCGGAGATGTTGAGCTGGTACTTGCCGGTGCCCGAGATGCCGTACTGGCTGTCGACAGCGATGACCTCGGTGTTCAGCGTGGAGTCGAGCGCGAGGACGTAGGCGCTGTCCACGGTCAGGCCTTCGTGGTCGACGTCGACCACATGGACGTACTGCGCGAGGTTGGCGAAGTAGACGGTGCCCTGCCCCGAGCAGCGCATCAGGTCCAGTCCCTCACCGGTGTTGGCCCGGGCGCGACGCTGGCCGTTCGTACCGTACTCGCCGTCGAATTCCATCAGCCCCTGGTAGGCGACCATGGCGCCCTTGCGGGCGAGGACGTCGTCGTGGCCGGTCAGCGAGACCCGCAGGAGCTGCGGGTTCTGCACGGTGTACCGGTCCTGGGACTGCTGTTCCGTGTAACTGAAAAGTGGGCTCTGCATGGTGTGTTCTCGCTCCCCCTCAGCCCCGGACCCGCAGGCGGTCGGTGCTGTCCTCGCTCGGCTGTACGACGACGATGCCCTCGCCGGAGAAGCCCATCTGGTACGCCTCTCCGCTGCCCCGCCCGATCAGGGAGGACGCCTTGAAGCTGCGCTTGCCCTTGACCTTGAGGTTCGGGGACCAGGCGACGAGGGCGTCCGGGTCGACGTACGTCTCGTCTTCGCCGCGTCCGCAGTCGACGACGATCGGGGTGCCGCGCGAGGTCACCGCGACCCACCCTGTGCCCGAGATCTGGATGTTCCACAGGCCCTGTCCGGCGAACTTGGCCATGCCCTTGACCCTCTCCACACCCCACTGGAGGTGGGCGTCGAAGGCGAGCAGGTTGGTGCCGTTGACCGAGAGGGCCTCGTTGTTGAGGTTGATGACGACGACGTCCGCACCGTAGTCGGCGAGGTAGAGCAAGCCGTCACCGGAGCACCTCATGACCGGCGTTCCCTCGCCGCTGATCCACTGGGAGGCGATCTGCCGTACGGCGGGCGGGTTCGGCTCGTACTGGATGAAGCCCTCGTACGCCACCATCGAGCCGGTGCGTGCGTAGAGGTCCTGGCCGCCGGCCATCGCGACCTTGAGCATCGCGCGGCCGTGGTTCTCCATGCGGGCCGCGATCGGGGTCGGGGCGAAGCCCGCGAGTTGCTGATTCATGACGGGCTCCCTCAGACCTCGTAGGGCTGGACGACGATGAAGTTTCCGGGGGCTCCCCGGAACTGGAGATTGACGGTCTCTCCGCTGTGGCCCGGGTAGGCGTTGCGGCGGAGCCGGACCTGGCTGGAAAGGATCACCTGGGACGCGGAGGACCACGCGATGACGGCGTTGGCGTCGGCGAAGGTGGTCGGCGTGACGGGCAGGACCACGGGGATGCCGTTGGTCTTCACGACGACTGTGCCGCTGCCCTGGAACTGCATGGTGAACAGGGCGCCGCCGGGGATGCCGTGACCTTCGATCCGGCGGACCTCGTACTGAAGCGACTCGTCGAAGGCGAGGACGTTCTCCGCGGAGACGCAGATCCCGTCGCCCTGGAGTTCGATGGGGTGCAGATGCGCGCCGTTCTCGGCGAGGAAGACCTGGCCGCGTCCTGAGCAGCGCATCAACTGCATTTCCTGGCCGGTCGCGTTGCCGACGAAGCGGCCCGCGAAGCCGGCGCCCTTGTAGCCGAAGTCGACCTTGCCCTGGTACATCACCATGCTGCCCTGGCGGGCGAGGACCGGCGTACCGCCCATGCCCAGGTCGACCCGCATCAGCTGCTGATTCTGCGGGGTCCAGCGCTGCCCGGTGGCCGCCTCGCGGTACGGCTGGAGGGCGGCCAGAAGACCGGCGCTGCCCTGGGGGGCGCCTTGGGGCACGCCGCCGTGCGGTGCGCCCTGTGGCTGTCCGTACGGGGCGGGCTGGCCGTAGGGGCCCGGCTGGCCAGGAGCCTGGCCGAACTGCGGCTGCTGGGGCGGCTGTCCGTACTGAGCAGGAGGGGCCGGCGGCATCCCGCCGCCTTGTGTGGCCATCGGTGCGGCGATGGTGGGGGCCGCGTGCATCTGCTGCGGCGGGGCAGCGGGGGCGGGGGCCTGTGGCGGGGCGGCCTGCTGCGGAGGGGCAAAGCCCTGCGCGGGAGCCGGCGCGGGGGCCGGGGCTTGCGGCGGCGGGGCGAAGCCCTGTGCCGGAGCGGGAGCCGGTGCCGGAGCGGGGGCCTGGGCAGGAGCCGGGGCCGGGGCTGCGGGGGCTCCGAAGGACGGCGCGGGCTCCGCCGCCTGCGGCGGCGGGGCGAACGCGGGGGCCGCGGCCTGCGGCTGCGGGGCGGGCTCTTCCTCCGCGACCTCACCGCCGAAGTTCTTCAGGAGGGCGTCGAGCCCGCCGTCGAACCCCTGGCCCACGGCGGCGAAACGCCACACGTCCTTGAGGTAGAAGTCGCCCAGCATCACGGCGCGCTCGGTAGTGAACTCCGAGCCGGTGAAGGCGTACCTGACGACCTCTTCGCCGCCCGCGACGATACGGATGTAACCGGGGCCCACCTGCGACATCTGGCCCGCACCGTCGATGGTCGCGGTGAAGGAGAGCTTGTGGATGCTCGCCGGAACATGGTCCAGCGTCACTCGGAACGACTCGGTGTCACCGGCCTGCGGGCCGAGTTGCTGGATCGACTCCTCGGGAGACTTCGGCTGATTGAAGAAGACGAAATAACGATCGTCCGAGAGCTGCTCGTTGGCGTCGAGTCCGAAGCAACTGATGTCGAAGGTCAGCCCGGGCCCCGCGATCTGCACGCCTACGTACAGATCCGTCCCCGCTGTGAGGTCACTGATCTTGGCCTTGTGGCCGCGTTGAAATTCCCTGGCCATGCGTAACGACCGTCCCCCATCCCGAGGTGAATGCGTCGCGTCAGGCTAGCCGCAAACAGTTACTTCCGGCCAAGCCGGTACAGACTCGGTACAGAATCGCCGAAGGTCACTCGGTGCGTGCGGCCGGCAGGTGCGGCAACCGGTCGGCGGCGACGACCCCTTCGAGGTAGCCGCGAGCCCGTTCGGTGCGCGGGTACGCCTCCAGGAGCTGCCAGAAGCGCGGACCGTGACCCGGTACGAGCAAGTGGGCGAGCTCGTGGAGGAGCACATAGTCCACGACGTACTCCGGCATGCCCTGCAGTCGGTGCGACAGACGGATGCTGCCTTCCGCCGGAGTGCACGAACCCCAGCGGGTGTTCTGGTTCGTCACCCAGCGCACGGTGGCGGGGCGCGCCCTGCCGTCGAAGTACTGGACGGACAATTGCCGGGCTCGTTCGGCGAGTTCGGAGTCCCCGAAGATGCGCTTGTTCTCCTGGGCGGCGAGCTTGTCGAGCATCACGCTCACCCAGCGTTGCTCTTCCGCTTCCGACATCCGGTCCGGGATGAGCACGATGGTGCGATCGCCCTCGCGGTACGCGGAGACCGTCCTGCTGCGGCGGGCGCTCCTGCGGACCTCGACCGCGCTCGACCGTGAGCCGCGGGGCGGCGGGTTTGTCGCGCTGTGCAGAGGGTCGACGGGCACGGCCACGACGTTACCCGCTGTCAGTGGCGGAAGTCCCGCCTCCTGGTGGTTCGAACGCGATCCGATCCCTTGTGTGCACCATTTGAATGACTAATGCGCACAACCTGTGGACAACTTTCCGCCGACTTCGCCCACGCCGGGCATTCTGAGATCCGAGAACGGCTCTTGCGCGAGGCGACGGGGGACGGCGAGATGCATCCGATGGTGAAGCCTGCACTGAGGCGCGCATGGCGGGACCGGCAGACCGTGCAGTTCGGCATGACGGGGGCACACGCGGTGACGGTGGGGCCCGTGGACACGGCGACGGGGAGTTTCCTCGGGCTGCTCGACGGGACGCGAGGCCTTCCGCTGCTGCGCGAGGAGGCGCGGGCGATGGGCCTGCCCGACGGGCTGGTGGACGAGCTGGTGTCGCGGCTGACGGCGGCAGGGCTGATCGACGATGCGACAGCGGGCGGTGCCGGGGTTGATGCGCTGCGCATGCGCGCCGACATGTTCGACCGGCTCCGGCCCGATCTGGCCTCGCTCTCCGTGGCACATCCCGAACCGGGCGGCGGGACGCGGCGATTGGCAGCCAGGCGCGCGATGCGGGTGCAGGTGCGTGGCGCGGGACGGGTCGGCGCGACCATCGCTTCCGTGCTGGCCGCCGGAGGCGTGGGGCGGGTCGAGGTGCTGGACAGCGGGTCCGCGGAGCTCTGGGACGTCGCGCCCGGCGGACTGCCGGCGGCTTCTGTCGGCGACCGTCGGGACACGGCGGCCCGGCAGCTGGTGCGGCGGGCCGCGCCCGGCAGGCCCCCGCGTGCGGCGGAGGCGGCGGGAGCGTCCGGCGGTGGCGAGCCCGGGCTGTCGCTCGTGATCGTGGCCCCTCGGGACGGCGCAGCGGCGTACGCTCCCGATCCCGTCGAAGCCGAGCCCTGGCTCAGCTCGGGGACACCTCATTTGTATGCGGGGGTCGCCGAAGCAACAGGGGTGGTGGGGCCGCTGGTGCTGCCGGGCGGGACTGCGTGCGCGGGCTGCATGGCGCTGGAGCGTGCCGAGCACGACCCGGGGTGGCCGCGGATGCTGGCGCAGTGGCGCTCCGGGCGACGCGGGGCCGTACCGGCTTGCGACATCGGTCTGGCGACGGCAGTCGCCGGTCTGGCCGCAGCGCACGCGCTGTCCTTTCTGGACGGCGAGCTGCCTGCGACGACAGGAGTGAGATGGGAGGCGGCGCTGCCCCTGCTGGACTGGCGCCAGTCGTCGATGCCACCCCACCGTGAATGCTCCTGCGGCGCCGGTGGGCACACTTCGGGGGAGTGCGCCTCGGGCGTCGGCGAGCCACAGGACACAATGGCCGGGTGACCGCCTCACGCGGCCACGGGTGTCTGGGATTTGGAGGGGCGCATGTCTGATCTTCCCCGGAAGGCGGTCACCCGTACCGCCAAGCTGGCAGCACTGCCACTGGGCTTCGCCGGCCGAGCCACCTGGGGCCTGGGCAAGCGGATCGGCGGCAAGTCGGCCGAGATAGTGGCGCGCGAGCTTCAACAGCGCACAGCGGAGCAACTGTTCAAGGTGCTGGGCGAGCTCAAGGGTGGCGCCATGAAGTTCGGGCAGGCCCTGTCCGTCTTCGAGTCCGCGTTGCCCGAGGAGGTCGCGGGCCCGTACAGGGCGGCGCTGACCAAGCTCCAGGAAGCCGCGCCACCGATGCCGACGCGCACGGTGCACGCGGTCCTTGAAGAGCGACTCGGGGAGGATTGGCGGGATTTGTTCCTGGAGTTCGAGGACAAGCCGTCGGCCGCCGCCTCGATCGGCCAGGTGCACCGGGCGGTGTGGCACGACGGGCGCGAGGTGGCCGTCAAGGTGCAGTACCCGGGGGCCGGGGAAGCGCTGCTCTCGGATTTGACCCAACTGAGCCGTTTCGCACGGTTGCTGGGCCCGCTGATCCCGGGGATGGACATCAAGCCGCTCATTTCAGAGCTGCGGGACCGGGTGTCCGAGGAGCTGGACTACGAGCTGGAGGCGCAGGCGCAGCGGGAGCACGCGGCGGAGTTCGCGGACGATCCGGACGTGGTGGTGCCGGATGTCGTGCACCAGAGCGATCAGGTGCTGGTGACCGAGTGGATCGACGGGATTCCACTGGCCGAGGTGATCTCGGACGGCACACCGGAGCAGCGGGACAGGGCCGGACAGCTGCTGGCCCGCTTCCTCTTCTCGGGCCCGGCCCGCACGGGGCTGCTGCACGCGGATCCGCATCCGGGCAACTTCCGGCTGCTGCCCGTGGGCGACGAGGAGCCTGAGGAAGGTGCGGCCGCGGGATGGCGGCTCGGGGTGCTGGACTTCGGCACCGTGGACCGGCTGCCCGGCGGTCTGCCGGGCACGATCGGCGAGTCGCTGCGGATGACGCTCGACGGCGACGCGGAGGCGGTGTACGAGCTGCTTCGTGAGGAGGGGTTCGTCAAGGAGTCCATCGAGCTGGACCCGGATGCGGTGCTGGACTATCTGCTGCCCATCATCGAGCCGGCGCAGGCGGACGAGTTCACGTTCACCCGCGGCTGGATGCGACAGCAGGCGGCGCGGATCGCCGATATGCGTTCCCCCGCCCACCAGTTGGGCAAGCAGCTCAACCTGCCGCCCTCGTACCTGCTGATACACCGCGTGACGTTGAGCACTATCGGGGTGCTCTGCCAGCTCGGCGCGACGGTGCGGCTGCGGGACGAACTGGAGGAGTGGCTGCCCGGCTTCCTCGCCGACGTGCCTGCCGAAGACGAGGACGCAGTGGCCGATGCGGTGGACGGCGCGGTGGCCGGGGCCTAGGGCGGGCGCTCACCACCAGGGCGAATCGAGGCGGCCCTCGATCGCCCTGAGGTTGGCGCGTGCGCAGTCGTCGCAGAAGTAGTGGCGGCGGCCGTTCTCCACGGAGCAGGTCCAGGTCAGCGGTGCGCCCTCGGAGACCTTGCCGCAGCGGGAGCACACGACGGCCTCGGCACCCTGCCGCGCAGGGTGAGAAGTCTGCTCAGGGGGCCGGGGGTCTCCCCCGGGAGGACTCGGCACATCTATGACGATATCCCCCGACGGGGCGCGTTGCAGCGTACAACGCACCGCGGGGGCCGGTCCCTTCGGACCGGCCCCCGCGAAGGGCTTCTGTCTGTCAAGCAGCCAGTGCCTGGCTACTGCATGACCGCCATGGCCAGAGCGCGACGGGCACGCAGCGACACACGCTCGGCACGGCGCTGCATCCGCCGGGCGGCGATCAGGCGCACGGCCTGGTGTTCCGCCTCGGCTTCACGCCTGCGTTCTTGCATATGGGCACGAGCCAGGGCTTCTGGAATGAGTTGCATCTCGCGGGTCCTGTTCTGACGCGAGTCGTTCGCGCCGGTGGTGGTGACGTCGGGGGTAGCGGAGCCGATGGGCTCACGGGCGGAAGGGTTCATCGGGGCCTGCTTCTTGGGATCGTGCGTATGGGGTCGATCGATGGTTCCGATGGCGTTCATGCCGCGACCGGGTTCTTGCGCGGGCGGCCACGCGGACGCTTGCGGGCGACGACGACACCCTGGACGAAGAGCTCGCCACCCCAGACACCCCAAGGCTCGCGGCGCTCCTTCGCACCGGCGAGGCAGGCCTCGACCAGCGGGCAGGTGCGGCAGAGCGACTTGGCGTACTCGACATCGGCCGGCGACTCGGCGAAGAAGACCTCCGGGTCATAGGAACGGCAGGGGACGGGCACGCCGAGGTTCTCGATGGCGTCGTCGAGCGCGGTGAGCGCAGTGAGGGGAGTCAAGGCGGGGTCCTCCGTGAGACCGGGCGGGGTGATCGTTTGGGAAGGCGGTACGGACGGGGCGTGCGTTTCGAGTTGCACGGTGGCTGTTTCCTCGTCTGATCGTTCCGGCCGGTTGGCCGGTTGGCGGTTGCTGTCCCGAGGCCCTTCGCTCTGTCCATCCCGTTCGGGACAAACAGAAGGGCCGCGGATCCCTGGTGGGGTTCCGCGGCCCTGAAGGCGCCTGCCTGAGCGAATCAGGCTGGATCACTCCAGGGTTCAGGCCCACGGAAGGCCCACATCGTGTGGTGCTGCGTCGTCTGCTTCATGAATCCGGCACCGGCTGCCGCAAAGGCATAGGCCCTCGCCTGTGCCGCTGCTACTGCTGCTTCCGGTGCCTCGGTCGGTCGCTCATTGCGCAGCGACACGGGGAGGCTCGCGAGAGACGCCAGGCTGACGGCGGAAATGCCGGACAGACCGGTGCCACGGAGAGAGGAGCCGAGCGGGCAGGTGGCGACGACCGAGCGATCGGTCATTTTGGTGAAGTTCATGAAGCTGGTCACTGGGCTCGCCTCCTCTCGGCGTCTCGGGGACCTGATGGCCGGGGCCGGTCCCTACGTATTCGGATAAGTACAGCACGGAGACAGCGCTTCAGAGAAGTCGCTGTTCCCGTGGTTAAGAACCTATGGGGATCCCTGGGGCATGCGCAAACTATTTTTTCGACGAGTTTGAATCAGTCCTCCTCGTCGGCTCCTCCAGGCTCCTGACCTGTGCAGAGAGCCAGCACATCGGCTCCAAAACGCTCCAGCTTGCGGGCGCCGACGCCTGAGATGACGGCCAGTTCTCCCGCCTCGCCCGGCGCCGCCTCGGCGATCGCCATCAGCGTCTTGTCGGTGAAGACGCAGTACGCGGGCTGGCCCAGGTCCTTCGCCTGGACAGCGCGCCAGTCGCGCAGTCGCTCGTACAGCGCCTCGTCCATGTCGGACGGGCAGTCCTCGCAGCGCATCAGCTTCACCTCGCCGGCCTCGGTGAGGGTCTTGCCGCACACCCGGCACAGAGCCGAGCGCCGCCGGCCCCGCTTTGTCGCGCCGGTGCCGCTGCCGCGCTCGATGCCTCCACCGCCGCCGACAGCGGACCGGCTGCCGGGGATGGAGGAGCCGGGGCGCAGCCCGTTCAGGAAGCGGCTCGGGCGGCGGGATGCGCGGCCGCCGGGCGAACGGGACAGCGCCCAGGAGAGGCCCAGGTGCAACCTGGCCCGGGTGACCCCGACGTACAGCAGGCGCCGTTCCTCCTCGACCTGCTCATCGGTCTTGGCGTAGGTGATCGGCATCATGCCCTCGGTGAGGCCGACCAGGAACACGGCGTCCCACTCCAGGCCCTTGGCCGAGTGCAGCGAGGCGAGCGTTACGCCCTGGACGGCGGGCGCGTGCTGGGCAGCCATGCGCTCGTCGAGCTCCGCGACGAGGTCGGAGAGCGTGGCGGTCGGCCTGGCCTTCGCGAAGTCCTCCGCGAGGCGGACCAGTGCCGCGAGCGACTCCCACTGGTCACGGACGGCGCCGGAGCCCGCCGGGGGCTGCGTGGTCCAGCCGTTGCCGCTGAGGACGGCGCGGGTCTGGGAGGGCAGGTCCACGACGTCGTCGAGCAGCGGGTCGTTGTCCCCGAAGCGGGCGGCGCTGCGCAGGCCGGCGATCGCCTTGCGCACCTCCTGGCGCTCGAAGAACCGCTCGGCGCCGCGCAGTTGGTAGGGCACTCCCGCATCGGCCAGGGCCTGCTCGTAGACCTCCGACTGGGCGTTGATGCGGTACAGCACGGCGATCTCGCCTGCCGGGACGCCTGCCGCAATGAGGTCGCGGATGCGGCGGGCTGTGCCCTCGGCCTCGGCGGGCTCGTCGGCGTACTCCGTGTAGACGGGCTCGGGGCCGGCCTCGCGCTGGGAGATCAGTTCGAGCCGGTGCTCGGCGGCGCGGCCGCGTGCCTGGTTCAGCAGGCCGTTGGCGAGGTGGACGACCTGCGGGGTCGAGCGGTAGTCGCGGACCAGCTTCACCACGGTGGCGTTGGGGTGCTTGGTGCGGAAGTTCAGCAGGTGGTCGGGGGTGGCGCCGGTGAAGGAGTAGATCGTCTGGCTGGCGTCGCCGACGACGCACAGGCTCTGCCGGTCGCCGAGCCACAGTTCGAGCAGCCGCTGCTGGAGCGGGCTGACGTCCTGGTACTCGTCCACCACGAAGTGCTGGTACTGGCTGCGCACGTGGTCGGCGATGTCGTGGCGGTCCTGGAGGATGCCGACCGTAAGCAGCAGCACATCTTCGAAGTCGATCATCGCTCGATCGCGCTTGAGCTGCTCGTACATGGCGTAGATCTGGGAGATCTCCGCCGCGTCCCTGGGAGCTTCGCGGCTCGATTTGGCAACTGCGGCCGGGTAGTCGCCGGGGACGGTCTGCGTGACCTTCGCCCACTCGATCTCGCCCGTCACGTCACGCAGCTCATTGCGGTCGAGCCGGACGCGGCAGCGCGCGGCGGCCTCGGCTACGAGCTGGATCTTGCGCTCGACGAGCCGCGGCAGCTCGCCACCGACTGCTTTCGGCCAGAAGTACTGGAGCTGGCGGAGCGCGGCGGAGTGGAAGGTCCGCGCCTGGACGCCGCCCGCGCCGAGCTGACGGAGCCGGCCGCGCATCTCGCCTGCGGCGCGGTTCGTGAAGGTGACAGCCAGCACACTGGCCGGCTGCAGTATCCCGGCACGCACGCCGTACGCGATGCGATGAGTGATCGCGCGCGTCTTGCCGGTGCCAGCTCCTGCGAGCACACACACCGGACCGTGCAGGGCCGTCGCGACTGCGCGCTGCTCGGGGTCGAGCCCTTCGAGCACCGCGTCCGCCGAGTCGGGGACCTGCGGGAAAAGAGAGGAGTGCGTTGCTGCTGTCACACAGCCATGCTGCCAGGTCGCCCGAGGTGGTTGGGTCGGTTGTCCACAGGGGGCGGGCGCCGGTCGTACTAATGCGGGAATGGTGAGCGCGTCACGTACGTTCGAGTCCCTGGGAAATATACGAATCCCCCAGCGAATCAAAGGAGCGCCAACGACATGCCGGGAACTGTGACGATGTACAGCACCACGTGGTGCGGCTACTGCCGTCGGCTCAAGAGCCAGATGGACCGCGAGGGCATCACGTACAACGAGATCAACATCGAGCAGGACCCGGAGTCGGCGGCCTTCGTCGAGAAGGCGAACGGCGGAAACCAGACAGTTCCGACCGTCCTCGTGATCCCGCACCAGGGCGGCCCGGAGTCGGTCATGACCAACCCGAGCCTGGCCCAGGTCAAGCAGGCGCTGGGCGCCTGAGACCACTCCCGTACATGCGGAAGGCCCCCGAGCGCGGCTCGGGGGCCTTCCGCATGTGATTCCACATGTACGGGGGCGCGGTCTGCCTACAGGTTGAGCGGCTTCGGCAGGGGCTTGCCGTACCAGAGCTCCACCAGGCGGGCCGCGATCGAGATCCCTGACGGCGGCAGGATCTCGCCGGTCTCGATCGCGTTCCGCAGGTCGTCCCTGGAGAACCAGCGCGCCTCTTCGATCTCCTCGCCGTCCACGTTGATCTCCGAGGACGTGGCGCGGGCCATGAAGCCCAGCATCAGGCTGGACGGGAACGGCCACGGCTGGCTGGCGACGTACTCGACATGACCGACGGTGACGCCCGCCTCCTCGAAGACCTCGCGCGCCACCGACTGCTCGATCGACTCGCCGGGCTCGACGAAGCCTGCGAGCGTGGAGAACCGGCCTTCCGGCCAGTGCACCTGGCGGCCGAGGAGCGCGCGGTCGTCCTCGTCCGTGACGAGCATGATCACGGCGGGGTCGGTGCGGGGGTAGTGCTCGGCGCCGCACGCCTGGCAGCGGCGGATGTGGCCCGCCGCCGCGATGACTGTTCGCTCGCCGCAGCGCGAGCAGAAGCGGTGCAGTCGCTGCCAGTTCTCCAGGGCCACGGCGTGGAGCATCAGGCTCGCGTCACGGGGTGAGAGCAGCAGTCCGGCTTCGCGCAGGCCCGCCGGGCGCGCGGACTGGTCCATGCGGCCGGGCAGGGCGTCCTTCTGGAGCGCGAAGTAGCTGACGCCGTCCTCGTCCGTACCGAGGAAGTAGCGGTGCGTCTCGGTGACCGGGGCCTCGAAGGCCTGGGTCATGACGAGTTCGGTGCGGCCGTCCGGGGTGTCGTCGACCAGGGCCTGTCCGCCGGAGACCACGAAGACGCGGGTCGTCGGGTGGCTCCACGCCGCAGCCAGCCATGCCTCGTCGAGACGGTGGTGCGCCGCGCGGTCGATGCCGCTCGGAGCGGTGAGACCGATCGGGCTCTCCGCTGTCAGGCCCGTCTGGTCGGTCGAGGTACTCACAGGTGCTTCCAACTCCCCCGGATGGACTGGATTGGTTCGGGTCGTTCAGGACGCTCAGGCGGTTTCGGAGGGTTGCCAGTTCGCCGCGAGGTCGCCCCACAGGTATGCGGCCGTTTCCACGCCCTTCATGAGCAGGTCGAGCTCGACCTTCTCGTTGGGCGCGTGCCAGCCGTCGGACGGTACGGAGATACCCAGGAAAAGAACGGGTGCACCGAGTACGTCCTGAAGATCGGCCGCGGGTCCCGAGCCGCCCTCTCGTGTGAACAGGATCTCCTGTCCGAAAGCACGGCCCATTGCCCGTACAACGGACTGCAGGGCGGGGTGGTCCAGCGGTGTCAGGCACGGGCGGGTGGCGGCGCCGAAGCTGATCTCGTGGCTGATTCCGGCCGGTACCCGGGCCGCGACCCAGTCTCGTACGGACTGCTCGATACGGGCCGGATCCTGGCCCGCGACCAGGCGGAACGACAGCTTCAGGTGGGCGGACGACGGGATGATCGTCTTGCCGCCGGGGCCCTGGTAGCCGCCGCCGATGCCGTTGACCTCGGCGGTCGGGCGGGCCCAGACGCGCTCCAGGGTGGTGTGGCCCGCCTCGCCGAGAGTGGCGCGGGACTTGGCCGTACGGAGCCATTGCGCCTCGTCGAAGGGGAGGGCGGCGAACAGCTCGCGCTCACGGTCGGTGAGGGGCGTGATCCCGTCGTAGAAACCGGGGACTGTGACGTGCTCGTCCGCGTCGTGCAGGGCAGCGACGAGACGGGCTGCGACGGTGGCCGGATTCGGTACGGCGCCGCCGAAGGAGCCGGAGTGGATGTCCTGGTCCGGCCCGTACAGGTCGATCTCGCAGTCCGCGACGCCGCGCATGCCGGTGCAGACGGTGGGGGTGTCCTCGGACCACATGCCGGTGTCCGAGACGATCACCGCGTCGGCCGTCAGCCGTGCGGCGTGCTGTTCGACCAGGGCACGGAAGTGCGGGGAGCCGGACTCCTCCTCGCCCTCGATGAGGAGCTTGAGGTTCACGGCGGGGGCGGTGCGGCCGGTGGCGGCGAGGTGGGCCCGTACCCCGAGCGTGTGGAAGAAGACCTGGCCCTTGTCGTCGGCCGCGCCGCGTGCGTACAGGCGCCCCTCGACGATCTCCGGCTCGAAGGGGTCGGTGTGCCAGCCGTCCTGGCGGGCTGCGGGCTGCACGTCGTGGTGCCCGTAGACGAGGACTGTGGGGGCGGCCGGGTCGCCGCTCGGCCACTCGGCGAAGACCGCGGGGGCGCCGTCCGTGGGCCAGATTTCGGTGACCGGGAAGCCGGTCTCCTTGAGCTTCACGCACAGCCAGTCGGCACTGCGCCACACGTCCTCGGCGTGGTCCGGCTGCGCCGACACGGAAGGGATGCGCAGCCAGTCGGAGAGGTCGCCGAGGAAGGCTTCGCGGTGCTCCTCGATGTACGTGCGGACTGCGCTGTCCGGGGTGTCGCTCATGCTCCCGAGCCTATCCGGCCGCCGGACCCGGCTCGTCCAGCAGGATCCGTTCGAGCTCGGCACGGCCCGGGAGGCGGGCGGGGCGGGCGATTTCACCACTCCGGACGTAGAGGAAGGCGGCGCCCACGGCATCGACGGGGAGGTTGTGCTGCTCGGCCCACGCGAGGCGGTAGACCGCCAGCTGGAGGGGGTCTGCCGCGTGTGTGCGGCTGGTCTTCCAGTCGACGATCTCGTACGTGCCGGTGTCCTCGTCCCGGTACACGGCGTCTATGCGGCCCCTGATCACGCGGCCGGCGAGGGTGAGGTGGAAGGGCGCCTCGATGCGGTGCGGGGTGCGGCGGGCGTACGGCGTGCGTTCGAACGCCTCCTTGAGCTCGGCCAGGTCACGCTCGTCCGCGATGTCGGCCTCGCTGTCGTCGCCTCGGGGCAGCTCGTCCGGGCCGAGCATAGGGAGGGGCAGTTCCTCGAAGCGGGACTCCACCCAGGCGTGGAAGCGGGTGCCGCGGCGGGCTGCGGGCTGCGGGGGGCGCGGCATGGGGCGGGCCAGTTCCTGGGCGAAGCCGTCGGGGTCGGCGGCGAGGCGCAGCAGCTGGGAGGCGGTGAGGGACGGCGGCAGGGGGACGTCGCGGGTGGTGGCGCGGGCGCGGCGGAGCTCGCCGGCGAGTGCGTCGAGGTCGCGGTCCCAGGAAGCGATGGCACGGGCTTCCTCGGGGGTGAGGCGGCTGCGCCCCTGGCCTGCCCCGGGCCCTCCGGCCGATGCGGGGTCGGAGGGGTGGGGGCGTGCGGGGACGGTGTCGTGGCCGGAGACACCGTGCTGCGATGCGGGGCCGGGGCGCTCCGCTGTGCGCGGGTGGGGCAGGGCGACAGCGGGGGGCCGGGGGGCGGGATACGGGGTGGGTCGGCTGCCCGGGTCCGAGTGCGGGCGTGAGTGCGACGGGTGGCAGTCGCCGTCCCCGGGTGCCGTCGGGCGCTCGGCGCGGAGTGCGCCCGAGGGGTTTTCGGAGACGACGGGGTCCGGGTCGGTGCCGTCCCCGGCGGACGCATGGGCGGCGTCAGCGCCGTGGTCGGGTGCGGTCGCGGGGCGCTCGGTAAGGAGGCCGTCCCAGGACACGGGCTCGGCGTCGTCCGTGCCGGACGAGAACCCGACCCGCTGTCCCTCATGGGCGTCATCTGTGGCCCGCTGGACGGGCTGCGCGGCAGGGCGCTCCGTAAGAAGGCCGTCCCAGGACACGGACTCCGCGTCGTCCATGCCGGACGGGAACCCTGCCCACTGCCCCTCGTCGGCGTCGCCCGTCGCCCGCTGGTCAGGCTCCACCGCAGGGGGCTCCGTAGGAAGGCCGTCCCAGGACACGGACTCGGGATCGCCCGTGCCGGACGGGAACCCGGCCCACTGCCCCCCGTCGGCATCGTCCCTGGCCCCCCGGTCAGACCCCGCCGCAGGGGGCTCCGTAAGGAGGCCGTCCCAGGACGACGGGTCGGCGAACGGGGCGGCCTGTGTGCCGTCCGCCTCGTCTCCTGCGGCGCGCTCGTCCCAGACTGACGCGTCTCCTTCGTCCCACTCCTGGTGGGGTTTTTCCTCGTGCGGGTCGTCGGCGGAAGGCGTCGTGAGGGCGTTCAAGTGGGCCAGCACCATGTCCGCCGCCCGGCGGCGGCGGGACATCGACGTGGCGTCCAGCGGGAGGGGCCAGGCCTGGTCCGCTGATGCGTCTCGCAGGGACGGGTTTTCCTCGTCCTCCGTCGGCTCGTCCGCCCAGACCTCGATCTCGCCGAATCCGGTCGCGCAGTGGTCGTACAGGGCCTGGAGGAACGCCGAAGGGCCGCGCGGTTTCTTCTGGGTCGGGCCCCACCAGTGGCCCGAGCCGAGGAGCAGGGAGCGCGGGCGCGTGAACGTGACGTAGCCGAGGCGGAGTTCCTCGGTGTGCTGGTGGGCCTTCATGGCGTCCTTGAACGCCTTGATGCCCTTCGCGTCCCAGTCCCGGACGTCCGGGAGCGTCTTCGCGTCCCCGCGCAGTGCGTGCGGCAGCACCTTGGCCTGGGAGGCCCAGGAGTCGCGGGACTGTTCGCTCGGGAAGTGGCCCGTGACCAGGCCCGGGGCGACGACGACGTCCCATTCCAGGCCCTTGGACTTGTGGGCGGTGAGGACCTTGACCGTGTTCTCGCCGCCGGGCAGTGCGTTGTCCAGGCCCTTTTCGTACTGGGCTGCCGTACGAAGGAAGCCCAGGAAGGCCAGGAGCGTCGCTTCGCCGTCCAGCGCCGCGAAGCTGGCCGCTATGTCCAGGAAGTTGCTCAGCGTCTCGCGGCGGCGGGCGGCCAGGGCGTGCGGTGAGGCGGAGAGTTCCACTTCGAGGCCCGTGGTGGCGAGAACCCGGTGCAGTACGTCCATGAGCGGGTCGGCGAGCGAGCGGCGCAGGTCGCGCAGTTCGGCGGCGAGGCGGGCGAAGCGGACCCTCGCGTCGGCGGAGAAGGGCAGGCCGTCGTCCGTACCGCCGGAGTCCAGGAAGGTGTCGAGCGCGTCGGCTAGGGAGATCACCTCGGACGGGTCCACGCCCTCCACTGCCTCGGCCAGTCGGCTGTCGGGGTCCGCGTCGTCGCCCTGTGCGCGGTGGACCAGCAGCCTGGCCCTGCGCCCGAGCAGCGCCAGATCGCGCGGCCCTATGCGCCAGCGGGGCCCGGTGAGGAGACGTACGAGCGACGCATTGGCACCCGGGTCCTGGAGGACTTCGCAGACCGCGACCAGGTCCGCGACCTCCGGGAGATGCAGGAGCCCGGACAGGCCGACCACCTCGACCGGTATGTCCCGGGCGACCAGTGCGCCCTGGATCTCGGCGAAGTCGCCCGCCGTACGGCACAGAACCGCGATTTCGCCGGGCTCCTTGCCCGTACGGACAAGGTGGGCGATCGAGTCGGCCAGCCAGTCGATCTCCTCCGCATGCGTACGGAGAAGGGCGCAGCGGACGATGCCGTCGCGCTCGGCGCCGGGCGCGGGGCGCAGGGCTTCCACGCCCTCGTGCATGGCGCGCAGCGGGACGGCCAGGCCGTTGGCGAGGTCCAGGAGGCGCCCGCCGCTGCGGCGGTTCTCGCTGAGGGAGTGGCGGGTGGCGGGGCGGCCGTCCACGTACGGGAAGTGGGCGGGGAAGTCGTCGAGGTTGGCGACGGAGGCGCCGCGCCAGCCGTAGATCGCCTGGCAGGGGTCGCCGACGGCCGTCACCGCGTGCCCTGTGCCGCCGCCGAACAGCCCGGAGAGCAGGAGGCGCTGCGCCA
Organism: Streptomyces sp. ISL-98; assembly: GCF_018614055.1. Classification (GTDB taxonomy): domain Bacteria; phylum Actinomycetota; class Actinomycetes; order Streptomycetales; family Streptomycetaceae; genus Streptomyces; species Streptomyces spiramyceticus. The sequence continues at coordinate 178,946 of NZ_JAGGPB010000013.1, read as the reverse complement.
CCGACGTGTCCTGGTACTCGTCGAGGAGAACGACTCGGAATTCGTCGCGCAGGATCCGGCCGGTCTCCTGGCTGGTGAGCGCGAGCTCGGCGGAGAGCGCGATCTGGTCGCCGAAGTCGAGGAGGTCGCGGCTGCGCTTGGCCTCGCGGTAGCGGGTGGTCAGCTCCAGCAGTTCGAGGCGGGCGGCGGCGGCCTCGGGGACCTTGCGCAGGTCGGCGTTGGTGAGCTTGACGGATGCGAGGGTGCTCAGGAGTTCCGTGTCGTACGCCGCGAGGCTCTCGGGGCGTACGAGGTGCTCGGCCAGCTCGCCGTCCAGCGCCAGCAGGTCGCTGACCAGCGCCGGGAAGGACTTGGTCAGCGCGGGGTACGGGCCGGGCGCCTCGCGCAGTACGCGGGCGGCGAGCTGATAGCGGGTCGCGTCGGCGAGGAGGCGGGCGGTCGGTTCCAGGCCGATGCGCAGGCCGTGTTCGGTGAGGAGCTGGCCGGCGAAGGCGTGGTACGTCGAGATCCGGGGCTCGCCGGGCGGATTGTCGGGGTCGATCACGTCGGGGTCGGTCACTCCGGCGCGGACCAGGGCCTTGCGGACGCGCTCGGCGAGCTCGCCGGCCGCCTTGTTGGTGAAGGTCAGGCCCAGCACCTGCTCCGGGGCGACCTGTCCCGTTCCAACCAGCCACACCACGCGCGCTGCCATGACCGTCGTCTTGCCCGAACCGGCTCCGGCCACGATGACCTGCGGGGCAGGCGGTGCGGTGATGCACGCCATCTGCTCCGGGGTGAACGGGATGCCGAGGAGCTCTTTGAGCTGCTCGGGGTCGGTGATTCGGTCGGACACCCCAGAGAGGCTATCCGCCCCCTCCGACACTCCCGGTCCGTCCGCTTTTCAACTAGTCGATTACGTGGCGGCCCTCCGGCTGTGCGCTGCACGACGCGCGGAAGGCGCAGTGCGTGCAGTGCTGGCCGGTGGCCGGTGCGAAGCGCTCGTCGAGTACGCGGCCCGCGGCCGTGGCGAGCAGGTCGCCGACCCACTCCCCCGCGAGCGGCTCCTGTGCCTGGATTTTGGGAAGGGCTTCCCCGCCGTCCTTCTTCGCCGCCGCCTGACGCAGTTGTACGAGTTCCGCGCCGCCGGGCTCGGGGCGCGTGCCGCCGAAGGCGTCGTCCACGGCGCCCTCCCGTACCGCAAGCTGGTACACGGCCAGCTGGGGGTGGTGGGCGACCTCGTCGCGTGTGGGGGTCGATTTCCCGGTCTTGAAGTCGACGACGTACGCCCGTCCCTCCGCGTCCTCCTCGACGCGGTCCATGGAGCCGCGGATCCGTACCTCGTACGATCCGCCCGCCTCCAGCGTCACGTCGAAGTCGTGCTCGGTCGCGACAGTGGTGCGGCCGCCGCGGTCCATGACGTGCCACTGGAGGAAGCGTTCGAGCGCGACGCGCGCGTGCTCCTTCTCCTGCTGGGACTTCCAGGGGGCGTCGAAAGCAAGGGCGTCCCAGACGGAGTCGAGGCGCTCCATCAGTACGGCGAGGTCTGCGGGCGTACGGCCGGACGCGACCTCGTCGGCGAGGACGTGGACGACGTTGCCGAAGCCCTGGGCCGCTGTGGCGGGGGCGTCCGCCTTGACCTCGCGGCCCAGGAACCACTGGAGGGAGCAGGTGTTGGCGAGCTGGTCCAGGGCGCTGCCGGAGAGGGCTACGGGCTGGTCGCGGTCCCGCAGCGGGATGCTGCTCTGCGTCGGCTCGTACAGGCCCCACCAGCGGTACGGGTGCGCGGAAGGGACCAGCGGCTGGCCGTCCTCGTCCGCGAGCGCGGCCAGCCGGGCCAGGCGGCGGGCGGCGGCGTCCCGCAGGGCGGGGGTCGCGGCCGGGTCGACGGTGGTGGCGCGCAGCTCGGCGACGAGCGGGGCGACGGCGAGGGGGCGGCGGGGGCGGCCTGTGACGTCGCGCGGTTCTACGCCGAGCTCGGTGAGGAAGCGGGAGGGCTGGTCGCCGTCGTCGGCGGGGGCCTTGACGGCGGTGATGACGAGGCGGTCGCGGGCGCGGGTCGCCGCGACGTAGAAAAGGCGGCGCTCTTCGGCGAGGAGCGCGCCCGGGGTGAGGGGTTCGGCCAGGCCGTCGCGGCCGATGCGGTCGGCTTCGAGGAGGGAGCCCCGGCGGCGCAGGTCCGGCCAGAGGCCCTCCTGGACGCCCGCTACGACGACCAGGCTCCATTCAAGGCCCTTGGAACGGTGGGCCGTCATCAGGCGTACGGCGTCCGGGCGTACGGCGCGCTTGCTGAGGGTGTCGGCGGCGATGTCCTGGGCGTCGAGCTCTTCCAGGAAGTTCAGCGCGCCCCGGCCGCCTGAGCGCTCTTCGGCGCGGGCCGCGGTGTCGAAAAGTGCGCACACCGCGTCGAGGTCGCGGTCGGCGTTACGGCCTGCGGCTCCGCCGCGCAGGGCGGCGCGTTCGAGGCGCCCCGGCCAGGGGGTGCCGTCCCAGAGCTCCCAGAGGGCCTCTTCGGCGGTGCCGCCGGCTTCGAGGAGCTCGCACGCCTTGCCGAGGAGCGCGCCGAGGCGCTGGGCGCCTCGGGCGTACGCCGGGTCGTGCGCGGCCAGCCGCTCGGGCTCCGCGAGGGCGCGGGCGAGGAGCTCGTCGGAGGGTGGGGGCAGGCGGTTGCCTGCGGCGCGCTCCTCGTCGCGCAGGGCGCGGCCGAGGCGGCGGAGGTCGGCGGTGTCCATGCCGGCGAGGGGGGAGGTGAGCAGCTCGGTGGCGGTTTCGGTGCGGAGCCAGGTGGAGGCGGGCGCGGGACTGTTCCCCTCGCCGGCCCCTTCCCGAGGGTGCAGTGCTGCCTCTGCCACCGCTCTCAGGGCCGTCAGCAGCGGGGTCACCGCCGGCTCGTGGCGCAGCGGGAGGTCGTCGCCGTCTATCTCCAGGGGGACTCCCGCAGAGGTGAGGGCCCGGCGTACCGCTGGGATCGTGCGGCCGCCGGCCCGGACGAGTACCGCCATCTCGTTCCACGGCACGCCCTCCTCCAGGTGGGCGCGGCGCAGGATGTCGGCGATGTTGTCGAGTTCCGTGCCCGCTGTCGGGTACGTGAAGACGTCCGTACGGCCTCCCTCCCGTACCGGGGACAGGTCCCTGTGCGCCCGTACCTTTTCGGCCGGAAGGCGGGTCAGCGGCATGCGGCGGGTGAGCAGGCGCGTGGCCGTCAGGAGGTCGGCGCCCGAGCGGCGTGATGTGGTCAGCACCTCTACCGGAGCCGGCCTCCCGTCCGTACGGGGGAAGTGGTCGGGGAACTGGAGGATGCCGCCGACGTCCGCGCCCCGGAAGGCGTAGATCGACTGGTCCGGGTCGCCGAAAGCGACGAGCGTGCGGCCCGATCCGGCGAGTGCGTGCAGGAGGCGGACCTGCGCGGCGTCGGTGTCCTGGTACTCGTCCACGAAGACCGCGTCGTACTGCGCACTGAGCCGGCCCGTGAGCTCCGCCTCTTCGGCGAGCAGTACTGCGCGGTGCACCAGCTCGGCGTAGTCGAGGACTCCCTGCATGTCGAGTACGTCGAGATATTCGGCGAGGAAGGCGGCTGCCGCCTTCCAGTCGGGCCGTCCTGTACGGGCGGCGAAGGCGCCCAGCGCGTCGGGTCCCAGGCCCAGTTCCCGGCTGCGTGCCAGCACCGCGCGGACCTCGTCGGCGAAGCCACGGGTGGTGAGGCAGGCGCGCAGTTCGTCCGGCCAGTGGACGTCGGAGGGCAGGCCGGTGCGGTCCAGGTCCACGTGGCCCGCCAGCAGCTCTCGTACCGCCACGTCCTGTTCGGGGCCGGACAGCAGCCGCAGCGGTTCGCTGAAGAGATCGCTGTCCTGGTGGGCGCGGACCAGGGCGTAGCAGAAGGAGTGAAAGGTGGTCGCCTGCGGCCCGTACGCGCCGCCGAGACGGAGGGCCATCCTGTCGCGCAGTTCCACCGCCGCCTTGCGGCTGAAAGTGAGGACCAGGATCCGCTCGGGAGAGGCCCCTTTGGCGACGCGCGCGGCGACGGCCTCCACCAGGGTCGTCGTCTTGCCCGTGCCGGGTCCCGCGAGAACAAGCAGCGGTCCGCCCGCATGGTCAACCACGGCACGCTGTCGTGCGTCCAGAAGAGGAGGATCCACAGGTCCCGGCGGGGTACGTACCAGTCGGTACGCGCCCGGGGTCCGCCCCCTACGCCCTTGCCGGCTTGGGGGGACCTCCAGCCGTGCTTGACGGTGTGGCGGATTCCAGGCCGAACCTGTGGAAGTGGAGGAGCTCACGTGGATCGCCGGTCCTGGTGGGTGTGCGGGTTGACTTGCCGCCGTGCGCGGGGCGCGGCGGGTGCGGGACTAGTGGTGGGGCGAGCGGGATGACGGGGACGGCAAGGGTGACGGGGATGACGGGGACGAGTGGTCTGTGCGTGCGGCGCGTTGACGACGCTACGCCAGTGGGCGGCGGGGACGCAGGGAGTCCGGACCGTACCCCGGCCCGTACCCCGTACGGTCCTGGCACCGCCCGCAGTGGCGCCGCATGCCGGAAGCTGTCAGGTGTGAGCCGTGTGAGCTTCCGCACCCCCGCCAGCGCCGCCGTCCCCCGCGCCGCCGCTCCAGCCCGCGCCGCCCGGCCCCGCCCCGGCGTCCCGGCCCGCGCCGTAATCGCCGCCCGTGCCGCCGTCCCGGCCCGCGCCGAAAGGGCCGCCCGTGCCCTAATCGCCGCCCGCCCCGTCATCGCCGCCCGGCCCCGCCCCGCCGTCCCACCGCGCCCGCTTCAGGTCCAGGCGCGGCACGTGGCTTTCCGCCCTGGCAGATGCCGTGCGCAGTGGAGTGCCCTCTGCCCGGTAGTGGTCCAGCGCCCGCAGCTCGTGGCCCGGCAGCAGCACGCCGTCCGCCCGCACCACGCGCCACCAGGGAGCAGCGCCGCCGTACAGGGCCATGACCCGGCCCACCTGGCGGGGCCCGCCCTCTTCCAGCCACTCGGCGACGTCCCCGTACGTCATCACCCGGCCCGGCGGAATCAGATCTGCCACTTCCAGCACACGCTCGGCATACTCGGGGTATCGGGCGGAATCGGATGGGGATTCGGAGGATTCCGGCAGCTCCCGTTCATCGCTCATCCGGTCAATCCTGCCCCACGCCACCGACAATCCGCACGGCCCCGAGAGGCGCATCCAAAACACCGCACGCCCCCGCAATGCACCCTGATGCCCCCCTCCGTCATCTGGTCATGCCACCATCATCCGGGCGGTGACAGGTGATACGAGATCAAGAAGAAACGACGAAGGAGCAGGGCGTGCAGCCTTCCCCGGCGGGCACCCCTGGCGCCGAGCCGCGCTCCGACGCGCCCGCTCCGGACCCTCAGTGCGGTCCGGGCGCGAGCCACATCGACCGGGTCTCCGGTGACGAGCCGCTGCTCGCCGCGCGCGTGCACCGGCCCTCCGACCTGGTACGTCTCCTCGTCGGCATCCTCGGAATCGTCTGCGTACTCGCCATCGCGGCCTTCGCGCACGGCACCACGTCCGGCCTCGAAGAGGACATCACCAAGGGCACGGGACAGACCCCAGACGTCTTCACAAAGCTGGCAGGGCTCATCTCCAGCATCGCCATACTGATCCTGCCGGTCGCCTTCGCGATCGAGCGGCTGATCAAGCGCGACGGGCTGCGGATCGCGGACGGCGTACTCGCGGCCGTACTCGCCCATGGGGTGGCCCTGGCCACCGACCTGTGGGTCTCCGAGGCCGCCCCCGACACGATCACGGACGCCCTCACCCGGACCACGACGAGCGGCGACCTGACCGACCCTGTGCACGGCTATCTCGCGCCCGTCATCGCCTACATGACGGCGGTCGGCATGGCCCGCAGGCCGCGCTGGCGCGTGGCGCTGTGGGCGGTCCTGCTGCTCAACTCCTTCGCCGTGCTCGTCGGCGGCCAGACCACGCCGTTCTCGATCATCGTCACGGTACTGATCGGCTGGACCGTCGCGTACGGCACGCTCTACGCCGTCGGCTCCCCGAACGTACGGCCCACCGGGCAGACCCTCCTCGCGGGTCTGCGGCACGTCGGGTTCCGCCCCGTCACCGCGATGCGCGCCGAGGACGTCCCCGACTCGGCCGAGCAGGGCGACCGCGGACGCCGGTATCTCGTCACCCTGGAGGACGGCCCGCCCCTGGACGTCACCGTCGTGGACCGCGAGCAGCAGGCGCAGGGCTTCTTCTACCGCGTGTGGCGCCAGGTGACGCTGCGCGGCATCACCCAGCGCCGCTCGATCCAGTCCCTGCGCCAGGCCCTCGAACAGGAGGCGCTGCTGGCGTACGCCGCGATCGCCGCCGGGGCCAATGCCCCGAAGCTGATCGCGACCTCCGAACTCGGACCCGACGCCGTGATGCTCGTGTACGAGCACCTGGGCGGACACTCGCTGGACTCGCTCCCCGACGAAGAGATCACCGACGAGCTGCTGCGCGGCTCCTGGCGCCAGGCGAAGGCGCTCCAGTCGCGACGTATCGCCCACCGCAGGCTGGTCGGCGACGCGATCCTGGTGGATCGTTCCGGCAGGGTGATCCTCACCGATCTGCGCGGCGGCGAGATCGCCGCGGGCGACGTCGTCCTGCGCATGGACATCGCCCAGCTGCTCACCACGCTCGGGCTCCGCGTGGGCGCCGAACGCGCGGTGGCCGCCGCCGTCGACGTACTCGGCCCCGAAGCGGTCGCCGACAGCCTGCCCCTGCTCCAGTCGATCGCGCTCAGCCGCTCCACCCGCGCGACCCTGCGCAAGCTGGCGCGCGAGCGGTCGAAGCGCGAGCGCGAGGCGGTGCTCGAGGCGTCGCACGCCGCCAAGGTGGCCAGGTCGGGCGCGTCGGCGGGCGACGAGGCCACGGCCGCCGCCAATGGCCGGAAGGCCGTACGGGCGGAGAAGAAGGCCGAGAAGGGGGCCATCGACGAGGCGCTGGAAGAGGCACGGGAGGAGGACCTGCTGACGCAGATCCGTCACCAGGTGCTGCTCATCCGCCCCCAAGCGCCGGTGGAGCCTGCCCGCCTCGAACGCATCAAGCCGCGCACGCTCGTCAGCGTCATCGCCGGTGCGTTCGCCGCGTACTTCCTGATCTCGACGCTGGTGGACAACTCCATCAGCGAGACGGTCGCGGATGCACAGTGGGGCTGGGCCGCGATGGCCGTGCTGTTCTCCGCGCTGAGCTATCCGGCCGCGGCAATGAGCCTGCTGGGCTTCGTGCCCGAGAAGGTGCCGTTCTGGCGCACCGTCAAGGCACAGGTGGCAGGGTCCTTCGTGAAGCTGGTCGCGCCGGCGGCGGTCGGCGGTGTGGCACTCAACACCCGTTTCCTGCAGCGCGCCGGCGTACGCCCCGGGCTCGCGGTGGCAAGTGTCGGAGCCTCGCAGCTCTTCGGTCTGGCCAGCCACATCTCGCTGCTGATGATCTTCGGTTATGTGACGGGCACGGAACACACCCCCACGCTCACCCCGTCCCGGACAGTGATCGCCGGACTGCTGACGGCGGCCGTGCTGGCGCTGGTGGTGACGGCCGTGCCGTTCCTGCGCAAGTTCGTGGTGACGCGGGTCCGGTCGTTGTTCGCGGGTGTGGTGCCGCGCATGCTCGACGTACTCCAGCGGCCGCAGAAGCTGGTCACCGGTATCGGCGGGATGGTGCTGCTCACCGCGGCGTTCGTGATGTGCCTGGACGCATCGATCCGTGCCTTCGACAGCGACGCCCGGCTGAGCTACGCCACCATCGCGGTGGTCTTCCTGACCGCCAACGCGATCGGTTCTGCGGTGCCGACACCCGGCGGTGTCGGCGCGGTCGAGACCGCGCTCATTACGGCTCTGACATTCGCGGGCCTGCCGTACACGATCGCGACGTCGGCCGTCCTGCTGTACCGGCTGCTGACGTTCTGGCTTCCGGTGCTGCCCGGCTGGCTGTTCTTCAACCACCTGACGCGCAGGGGCCAGCTCTAGTCGCTTCGCACCAAACCGGGCGCGCCCCGTATGGCGCTCCCGGAGCGGCACGCTCCCTTGCCCCGTCGCACGATGGATCCATGGCCACCTCCCCCGTCCTGCGCGCGACGGCCGCCTTCACCGCCGCCGTCCTCCTGTCCCTCGCCGGATGCTCCGACAACGGCGACAAGGACGGAGACGGGGACGGAGCGGAGCAGGACCTCGCCGGCCAGAAGCTGGACTGGAACGACTGCCCTGCCCCGTCCGCCGCGGAGGGCGGCGGCGACGCACCCTCGCCCCTCCCCGGCGGCAGCAAGTGGCAGTGCTCCTTCATGAACGTCCCGCGCGACTACGCGAAGCCGGACGGCGAAACGATCGAGCTGGCACTCATCCGCGTCAAGGCCCGCGACACCAAGAACCGCATCGGCTCCCTCATCTTCAACTTCGGCGGCCCCGGCGGCTCCGGCGTGACCGGCCTGCCCTCCCTGGCCGCCAACTACGAGAAGCTGCGCTCCCGCTACGACCTGGTCAGTTTCGACCCGCGCGGAGTCGGCCGCAGCGTCGGCGTCGAGTGCCACGACGACGAGCAGCTCGACGAGTACTACGCCCAGGACAGCACCCCGGACGACGCCGCCGAGGAGAAGACCTTCACCGAGAGCCTCGCGGAGTACGCCTCCGCGTGCGAGGAGAACTCGGGCGACGAGCTCCCGTACGTCGGAACCACCAATGCCGCGCGCGACCTGGACCTGATGCGCCAGGTCCTCGGCGACGACAAGCTGTACTACTTCGGCATCTCGTACGGCACCGAACTGGGCGGCGTCTACGCCCACTTGTTCCCCAAGAGAGTCGGCAGGGCGGTCTTCGACGCCGTCGTCGACCCCACCCAGCCCTCCGAGCAGGGCTCGCTCGGCCAGGCCAGGGGCTTCCAGCTCGCCCTCGACAACTTCGCCCAGGACTGCGTCGACCGGGGCGAGGAATGCACGCTGCCCGGCCGCACGGTGAAGGAGATCGAGGAGTTCATCGCGGACCTCATCAAGAGGCTCGACAAGAAGCCCGTCAAGGGCATCGGTGAACGCCGGCTGACGCAGTCCCACGCCGCCAACGGAATCCTCCAGACTCTGTACTCCAAGGACTACTGGCAGTACCTGGAACAGGGCCTCGACGAGGCGGACGGCGGCAACGGCGAGCTGCTCCTCACCCTCTCCGACTCCATGAACGGCCGCAGCCCCGACGGCTCGTACAGCAACATCGGTGCGGCGAACGCCTCCATCAACTGCGTGGATTACAAGGCACGTTACGACCTCGAGCAGACCAAGGCGACGCTCCCCGAGTTCCGCAAGGTCTCCCCCGTCTTCGGCGACTTCCTCGGCTGGGGCCTGCTGGGCTGCTCGCAGTGGCCGGTGGACGGCGAGTGGGACACCCCCGACGTGAGCGCGCCCGGCTCGGCCCCCATCCTCGTGATCGGCAACACCGGGGACCCGGCGACCCCCTACGCGGGCGCCCGGAAGATGGCCGAAGAGCTGGGCAAGGGCGTCGGCATCGAGCTGACGTACAGGGGCGAGGGGCACGGCGCGTACAACAGCGGCGACGCGTGCGTACAGGGCGCCGTGAACGCGTACCTGCTGGAGGGCAAGGTCCCGGCCGCCGGAACCGTGTGTCAGTAGGGCCGCCTAGGATGGCGAATCTGTTTTCGAGTGATTCGAATCGTTCGCACACTGGGCGCTTGCGGGGGGCCATGATGGCGAGTTTGGTACGAGCAGGTGCCCTGGCGGCGGCTGCGCTCCTGACGGCGGGAGCAGCCGCCGGCTGCGGCAGCGGTTCCCCGGACGCCGGATCGCCCCCGTCTGCCTCCTCCACCCCGGCCTCCCCGCCCAAGGGGTCCTCCTCCAAGGACGCGGGCAGTGAAGGCGGCGCACAGCCCGCCCTCCCGGCAGCGCTGACCGGCCAGCAGCTCGACTGGAAGCGGTGCGCCGCGCCCCGCAAGGCGAGGGGCAGCGGGGCCCAGGCCCCCGGCAGCCAGTGGCAGTGCGCCACGCTCACCGCGCCGCTGGACTACAGCAAGCCGGACGGCGAGACGATGGGCATCGCCCTGATCCGCTCGAAGGCCACCGACAGCGACCGGCGCCTCGGCTCGCTCCTGTTCAACTTCGGCGGGCCCGGCGGCTCGGGCGTGGCCGGACTGCCCGGCTTCACCACCGCCTTCACGGCCCTGCACGAGCGGTACGACGTGGTCAGCTTCGACCCACGCGGCGTCGCCGAGAGCTCCGCCGTCGTCTGCCAGAACGACCGGCAGGCCGATGCCTCGTACCTGCTGGACTCCACCCCCGACACCCCCGCCGAGGAGAAGGCCTACCTCGACGACTCCGCAGCCTTCGGCGCGGGCTGCCTCAAGCGCTCAGGCAAGGTCCTGCCGTACGTCGGCACGAGCAGCGCCGCCCGCGACATGGACCTGATCCGCCAGGTCCTCGGCGACAAAAAGCTGAACTACTTCGGCTTCTCCTACGGAACAGAGCTCGGCGGGACGTACGCCCACCTGTTCCCCAAGAACGTCGGGCGCATGGCACTGGACGCGGTCGTCGACCCGTCGGCGGACTTCGTCCACCACTCGCGCAATCAGACCCTGGGCTTCCAGCGCGCCCTCGACAACTACTTCAAGAGCACCGGCACCACCCCCGAGGCGGGCACCGCGCGCGTCGCGCGGCTGCTCGACCGGCTCGACAAGAAGCGGCTGACGACCCGCAGCGGCCGCCCGCTCACCCAGAGCCTGGCGGTCACTGGCATCCTCCAAACGCTCTACGGCGAGGACAGCTGGCCCATGCTGACCAAGGGCCTGCGGGAGGCCGAGAACGGCGACGGCACGACGCTGCTGGCGCTCGCCGAGTCGTACAACAACCGTGACCAGGAAGGGCATTACAGCACCGATCACCACGCACAGCGCGCCATCTCCTGCGCCGACGCCAAGGGGCGCGTGAGCGGCGCCGAGGTCAGGAAGACACACCTGGCCGACTTCAAGAAGGTCTCGCCCGTGTTCGGCCCGTACCTGGCGTGGGACCTGGCCGGATGGTGCGCCTCCTGGCCGGTCGACGGCGAACACGAGACGCCCGAGGTCGGCGCCCAGGGCGCCGACCCGATCCTGGTCATCGGTGGCACGGGCGACCCGGCCACGCCGTACGAAGGATCGCTGCGGATGGTCGACGAGCTGGGCAAGGGCGTCGGCGTACAGATCACGTACCAGGGCGAGGACCACGGTGCGTACCTGACGGGCAACTCCTGCATAGCCCGAGCGGTCAATCCGTACTTCCTGGACGGCAAGGTTCCGGCGGACGGGACCACCTGCTCGTAACTCCATCCGCTCATCAGTCCGTAGCCCCACGGCGTGTGTACGACGCGCGCCCGCGCTCCACTGTCACAGTGACCACAAATCCCGAATGTCGGATTTGCGTGAATCAGGGAGAGTGGTCGTGGCCCACGTACATGTGATCCTCAATCAGAAGGGCGGCGTGGGTAAATCCACGCTCGCCGTCAACCTCGCCGCCGTCACCGCCGATGTGCTCGGCGCCGGGCCCGAAGGCGAGCGGCCGCCCGTCGTCGCCGTCTCGATCGACCCGCAGGGCTCCGCCGTGTGGTGGTCGGAACGGGTCGGCGACGGGCTGCCGTTCGACTTCGTGCAGGCCCATGACGACCTCGCCGGGCTCGCCGCCCTCCCCCGCATCCCCTCCGCCCAGCACGTCTTCGTCGATACGCCCGGCTGGCTCGACCTGGCGGAATCGGACGGCGAGGACCCCCTGGGGAAGGGGTCGGCGGCGGACGCGCTGCGCGCCGTCCTCGACAGCGCGCACGACGTGATCGTGCCGATCGAGCCCGAGCCGCTCGGCTTCCAGCCGACCCAGCGCACCATCGAGCGGGTCGTGAAGCCGCGCGGGCTGCCGTTCCGGGTGGTCATCAACAACTGGGACCCGCGCGACGGCAAGGCGGATCTGGACCAGACCCGGGCGTTCGTCGAGGCGCAGGGCTGGCCCCTCGCGCGCACCGTCGTACGCCACTACAAGCTGCACACCCGCGCATCGGCCGACGGCCTCGTCGTCACGCAGTACGGCGCGAACCGCGTCGCACTCCAGGCCCGCGAGGACTTCTTCCGCCTGGCACTGGAGGTCGGGCTCGCCGTCATCCCGGCCCCGGCCAAGCCCAGGCGGGCGCCGCGCACCAAGCCTCATACGAAGCCGCGTACGCCGAAGAAGGCGGGGGCCCGCTGATGGGCCGCCGCACCGACCTCGCCACGCTGCTCACCCCGGGAGCGACCGCGTCGCACGCCGAGCGGGACACGTACCAGCTGACCGTCCCGCTCGCGGACCTCGCCGAAAACCCCGACAACCCGCGCCACGAGCTGCGCGACCTCGACGGCCTGGCCGAGACGCTGCGCGAGCGCGGCGTGCTCCAGGCCCTCGGCGTCGTCTCGCGCGCCGCGTTCCTCGGCGCGCATCCGCAGCACGAGGCCGCGGTGGGCAACGCCCCGTACGTCGTACTGCACGGCCACCGCCGACTGGCGGCGGCAAAGCTCGCCGGGCTGCGCGAAGTGCCGGTGCTGGTACGGGAGGACGCGACCCGCACCGACGAGGACGCGCTCATCGAGAACGTCCAGCGCGACGACCTCACCGAGCTCGAACAGGCCCGGGCCATCCAGGGCCTGATCACCTCGTACGGCTACTCGCAGCGGCAGGTGGCCGCCCGGATCGGCAAGACGCAGGGGTTCGTCTCGCAGCGGCTGTCGCTGATGAGGCTCCGCGAGGATCTCCAGGAGGCGCTGGCCGACGGCCGCGTGTCGGTCGAGGACGCGCGCCGCATCGCGCGGCAGCCGCGCGACGAACAGCAGCTCCCGGGGGCCGCGCCGGCCGCACCCGTACCCAAGGCACGGCAGCAGGCACGGCGGCGCGATTACGGCGTAATCACCCTGGACAGCCGGGGCACGCCGGAGGAGCTCGTCGAGGCACTGCGCCGCAACCTGGCGCCCGCGGCCCTCGAACGGGTGGCGGAACTGCTGGCACAGGGACCCTTGTCACGGGGACGCTGACGCAAGCGGAAGGGGCCGCCCCGCACATGATGTGCGGGGCGGCCCCTTCGTGCGTTACGTACTGACGAGCTTTAGTAGATCGGCTTCTCGGGCTCGATCTGGTTGACCCACCCGATCACGCCGCCGCCGACGTGCACCGCGTCCGCGAAGCCCGCGGACTTGAGCACTGCGAGGACCTCCGCACTGCGGACACCCGTCTTGCAGTGCAGGACGATGCGCTTGTCCTGGGGCATGCCCTCGAGTGCCTTGCCCATCAGGAACTCGTTCTTCGGGATCAGCCGGGCGCCGGGGATCGAGACGATCTCGTACTCGTTCTGCTCCCGGACGTCGATGATCTCGATCTTCTCGTCGGCGTCGATCCACTCCTTGAGCTGCTTGGGAGTGATGGTCGAGCCGAGCGCCGCCTCCTGGGCCTCCTCGGACACGACGCCGCAGAAGGCCTCGTAGTCGATGAGCTCGGTGACGGTCGGGTTCTCGCCGCAGACCGCGCAGTCGGGGTCCTTGCGGACCTTGACCTGGCGGTACTGCATCTCCAGGGCGTCGTAGATCATCAGTCGGCCGACCAGCGGCTCACCGATACCGGCGAGGAGCTTGATCGCCTCGTTGACCTGGATCGACCCGATGGACGCGCAGAGCACACCCAGCACGCCGCCCTCGGCGCACGACGGGACCATGCCCGGCGGCGGGGGCTCCGGGTAGAGGCAGCGGTAGCAGGGGCCGTGCTCGGACCAGAAGACGGACGCCTGGCCGTCGAAGCGGTAGATCGAGCCCCAGACGTACGGCTTGTTGAGCAGCACACACGCGTCGTTGACCAGGTAACGGGTCGCGAAGTTGTCCGTGCCGTCGACGATCAGGTCGTACTGGGAGAAGATCTCCATCACGTTCTCGGCTTCGAGCCGCTCTTCGTGAAGGACCACATTCACGTAGGGGTTGATGCCGAGGACGGAGTCACGGGCGGACTCGGCCTTCGAGCGGCCGATGTCGGCCTGGCTGTGAATGATCTGGCGCTGCAGGTTCGACTCGTCGACCTCGTCGAACTCCACGATGCCGAGGGTGCCGACGCCGGCCGCCGCGAGGTACATCAGCGCGGGCGAACCCAGGCCGCCGGCGCCCACGGCGAGCACCTTGGCGTTCTTCAGCCGCTTCTGCCCGTCCATCCCGACATCGGGGATGATCAGGTGGCGGGAGTACCTGCGAACCTCGTCGACAGTGAGCTCGGCAGCGGGCTCGACCAGGGGTGGCAGCGACACGGGGACTCCGTAGGTCGGTCAAACAGTACGGGTTGTTCTCCGCGTAACACTGCCACGCCCCTTCTCATTCCGAGACACCCGGTCCGATCCGCGAGACGATTTCGTCCCAGTACCCGGGCAGTGCCTCATATGGGTCGTTTTGTCCGTCCCGGTCGCTCCGGTCGGTGAGGAAGACCGTCCCGGCGCCCTGCCAGCGGGCGATACGTACGGCCTCGTCCAGGTGTGTACGCGGGAGTCCGTGCACCAGATGGCAGAAACGCTCCGGCGGATGGTCTGCGGTCCACTCGGCCACCTGCGACCAGCGGTAATCGGCCCAGGGCCCCGAGAAAGTCACCAGCTGATGGGCGATTTCCGCGTACCCGGGGTGCGGGTGCGTGCCCTGCCCCAGGACCAGGTGCGCGCCGTCGTCGGCCAGCCCGGACAGCGTCGAGGCGAGACGCCGGACGCCGGGGAGGTCCGCCCCCTCCACCGGGCACCGGTCAAGATAGAAACCGTCGACCCGGTACCAGTCACGGAAGCGGTGCCCGTCCGAGATGAGCTCGGCGAAGGTCCGCGCGCCGTACGCCACGTCGAGCCGCCCCAGAACCCTCACGCCCGCGTTGCGCAGGCGGCCTGCCGCCTCCAGGCAGTGCGGGTCGGGGCGGGCGCCGGGGCCGTTCGCGACGTTGAGCACCGTCCAGTGCAGGGGTGCTCCGGGTCGGGTGAGTTCGGCCCACTCGACGGGGGCGACGAGGGGATGGGCGTACCCCGGGACGCCGACGCCCATCCGGTCCGCTGCGGTCGCGGCCTGCAGCGTGCCCCTCCTGGTCAGATGCGGCATGCCGCCTCCATCCAGATGTCGGCGAGCGACTCCTCCAGGTTGATCCTGGGGCGCCAGCCGAGCCGGTCGCGCGCGGTGCGCACATCGGCCTGCTGCCAGCTGCCGCAGCCGTCCGGGTACGGGAACGGAGGGCCGCCCAGGTGCTCCGCCGGCATCTCGCCCCTGGGGGCGCCCACCGAAGCGAGTGCGCCGCCCACCCCGCCGTTGCGCGCCGCCGCTGCCGCGCTCCCCGCGCCGTATCCGGAGGGGGCGTCGAGCTCGTGGAGGGTGCCTCCGTAGCCCGCGACCCTGGCCAGGACCGCGGCGGCGTCGCGCAGCCGCACCGCGCGGCCGGTGCCGATGTTGACGACCCCCTGGGCGGCGGAGAGGGAGGCGGCGTGCACGGCGCGCGCCACGTCCCTCACGTCGACGAAGTCGCGCTGCACTCCGAGGCCGCTGAGCTTGAGCTCACCGTCCCCCGACTGCATCGCACGCCGCATCGCCTCGGCGAGCCGGCCGAGCGGCGAGCCCGCCGGGGTGCCGGGGCCGACCGGTGAGAAGACGCGCAGGACGACGGCGTCGAGGCCGGAGCCGAGCACCAGCTCGGTGGCCGCGAGCTTGCTGACGCCGTACGGGCCGCCGGGGCGCGGCACGGCGTCCTCGGCGGTGGACGACCCGGGCTGCGAGGGCCCGTACTCGGCGGCACACCCGAGCTGTACGAGCCGTGCCCCGCAGCCACTGCGGCGCAGGGCCTCGCAGACGGTCGCGACGGCGACGGTGTTGTGGCGGGTCAGGTCACGGGCGCCGCCGCGGGTGGCGCCGGCGCAGTTGACGACGACGCCGGGGTGGACCGCGTCCAGGAAGCGGGTCAGCGCGCCGGGGCTCCCGGTGGCGAGGTCGAACCGTACGTCGGCGTCGTCGCCCCGTCCGAGGGCCGTGAGCTGCACGGCCGGGTCGGCGAGCAGCCGGTCGGCGACGAACCGGCCGAGGTATCCATTGGCACCGAGCAGCAGCACCCTCATCGCGCGTCCCCTCGGTGCCGACCGGCTGGGGCTGGGGGTTGGGGGGTCATGTCACGTTCTCCTTCAGGGATGTTGCGGTGAGTGCTGCGGATGCACCCGCGGCGTCGGCTCCGCGGGACGGAGGTGGCGGCTCAGTCGTGCCGGGCCGCGTGGGCGGAGGCACGGGAGAGGGCCGCAGTTGCGTGGACTAGCAGGCCGAGCGCCGCCGCGGCGCAGGCGACAGCGGGCACGGCTCCCGCGCCTCCCGCCTGGACAACGGCCTCGACGGGCCTGGCGAGTAAGCCGAAGCCGGGCAGGCGAGCGGCGAGTACGGCCGCAAGTGCGGTGATCTGTACGGCAGTTGCTGCCGCGAGCCCGGCCGAGGCGGACTCGGGGAAACCGTGGACGGTGAGCAGCCGGGCGAGGAAGAGGAGCGCTCCGAGGGCGACGGCGGAGGCCGCCACCCGGCCGTTGCCGCCCGCCGCGATGCCGACAGCCACCTGGAGGGCCAGGAGCACACACACGAAGAGTGCGGTGACACCGAGCAGGAGGGGCCTGGCCGCTTCCGCGAACTCCTCGGTGCCGCGGCTTGCGGCGAGTTTGCGACGCGCCTGTACGGACAGGAGGTGCGCGCACCAGGCGGCGGGGGCCAGGGCCGCGGCGAGCCCCAGGAACGGCACCGTAGCCATCGACCAGGGGCCGCCGGAGGCCCAGCCGTGGGTGGCGCCGGAACTGGCCCCAGAGCCGCCGTCGTGGGCCGAGCTGAGGTCACCGTCGTGCGCAGCACCGGGACCGCCGTCCTGGGCCGCGCCGAGGCCGCCGTCATAGGTCGTGCCCTGGCCGCCGTCGTGCGCAGCGATGGGGCCGCCGTCGTAGGCCGCGCCGAGGCCACCGTCGTGCGCACCGCCAGGGCCCCCGTCGACGATCTCGCCGAGCAGCCCGTCGCCGAAGACGGCGTACCCGATGAGCCAGAGCGCCCACAGGCGCGCGGCGGGGGCCGTACGCCCCGGAGCGCGCAAGGGCCCGTTGCGCAGGCAGAGCGCGAGCGCACCGGCGACGGCGAGCGCCCCCAGCACACCCACGGCGAGCCGCACCTGACCCGTCGCCATGTCCAGCCCCGCGACGGTGAGGGCGCAAACGACGCCCGGAAGCAGCGCGTACGCGATCCAGCCCGCGCGCGGCAGCTCCTCGCGCGCGGGGGGCTCGGCGGCCGCCGCGACCTGACCGTCGTCCCCCAGACGCGGAACCCGTGCGTAGAGCTCCTCGGCGAGGCTGAAGACGTCCCGGTGCCGGAAACGCGCCGCGGTCCTGTCGGTCACCCCGTGCGCTTCGAGCCCGGCGGCGATCTCCAGCGGATCGACGGCCCGCTCGCAGAGCGCGCGGTGCCGGTGCATCAGGGCCCGCACAGGGTCGGCCGACCCGCGCCGCACCGACGTCAGGCCTGCCTTGCGGCCATCGGCGGATGTTCCGGATTCAGGCATCGCCTTCCCCCGACCGTGATTCCGCCCTCGACCCCGACCCCGACCCGGCCCCCGCCCCTGACACCGACCCCGCGCCCACCGGCTCGACCCCAGCAGCAGCCGCAGCCCAGCTCGGCGGCCCGGATCCGCCGCCGTTCCCACCGCTCAGGCCGCTCCCGCCGCCCAAGCCGCTCCAGCCGTTCCCGCCACCCGCCCAGCGCCCCGGCACATGCGCCTCCGCCGGGTGGGCGAAAAGCAGCGGGTCGCCGGCCTCGTCGAGGGCTTCGCGGCGTACCGGGCAGCGGGAGATCAGCTCCAGGTAAATGCCGCGAAATGCCGCGAGATTCTGCTCGACGGTGAACAGTTCGAGCGCCCGCGCGCGCGCCGCCGCACCCAGCCGCTCACGCCGCTGCGGATCCCGCAGCAGCGACAGGCAGGCGTCGGCGAGGGCGCGGGGATTGCGGGGCGGGACCACCAGGCCCGTACCGCCGATGACTTCGACGACGGCGCCCACGTCCGTCGAGACGGTCGCGCGCCCGCAGAGCATCGCCTCGACCAGGCTGATCGGGAAGCCTTCGACGACACTGGACAGGACGACCACAGCGCCCGCCGCGTAGGCGTCGGCCAGCTCGGGTACGTCGGGGCCGCCGATCTCCTCGAAGGAGACGGGGTTGTCTCCCACGGCGTGCGCGTCGGCCGCCTCGTCGGGGAACAGCTGGGCGGCGAGCGCCCGGCAGTGCGCGAGGTACGCCGCCGCGTCGGCTCCCTGACCGTGCTGGTTGTGGACGATACGGAGCCGGGCTTCCGGTTCCCCCTTGCGCACCTCGGCAAAGGCGTGCAGCAGCGAGACCAGGTCCTTGGAGGGCTCGATACGGCCGACCCAGACGACGGTCCGGGGATCGCCGCCGCCGTTACCCGCCCCCACCGGCTCCCCCACCGCCGCGAAACGGTCGGCCTCCATGCCGGGGTAGACGGTACGCAGCTTGGCGCGGTCGGCGCCGCACCGTTCCTGCCACCGCCGGGCGTGCGTATTGCCGGGTGTGATCAGGGCGGCCTGCGCGTACACCTCGGCGGCGAGCTTGCCGTGGAAGGCGGCGAGCATGGCCCGTACCGGCGCGCTGCGGGGCGTGTCGCCGATGGCGAGGTAGTGCGCGCGCAGTTGTACGCCGTACTCCGTGACCAGCAGCGGAACCCCGAAGAAGCGTTTGCCCAAAAGCCCCGGCAGGGCGGCTGAACCGCCGGACGCGGCGTGGCACAGATCGACCGCGCCGATGCCGTCCTGGCCGTACCAGTCGAGCGAGAGCGGACGCAGTGCGCGCTCCAGCAGGTCGACGAATTCCAGGTAGTCGGGGACCGTGGCGGCGTGCACGATGCGGTTCGCGCCGGGGGCGCGGCAGGCGGATTCCAGGGCGCGCACGGCGACTTCGGAGCGCAGGGCGGCATGCAGACCGCCGCGCTCGCGGGCCAGTTCGGCGAGCCCGTACAGGCCGGCGGCGAAGTGCTCGCCCGCGCCGGCCTCGTCCGGCGCGCAGACGGCGTCGGCCAGCTCCCTGAAGTGCCCGCCGAAGCGCCGCCGTTCGCGCCGTCCGTAAGCACTGCCGTCGCCCTCCGCCATCCAGAGCGGCGCGGTGCGCACCCGCTGCACCTGGGGCGGCAGTTGGAGCCAGCCCTGCGCCTCCTGGCCTGCGCTGCGACTCAGGGCGTAGATGTCGAATTCGTGCTGCGCGAGCCCGCGCACGAGTCGGTCGCACCACAGCCTGGACTCACCTGTCGCATACGGATAGCCACCCTCCGTCAGCAGTCCGATCCGCACGAGTGCACCCCCGATCTCCCTTGTGGGCGGCCGCCGTTGGTACGGCGACTCGCAGCGGGACCGACCGTATGCGGACAAGCCGGGGACACGACGGACGGTTGTCCATCGCGCCACCAAAAGGGGTGAACACGCGTAACTTTCGCCCCCTGGTGGCGTTCTGCCGCGCTAGGGAGCGTTTCGGTGGTTACGGATCGTGGCTACGGTTTGTCGTACCGGTCGAAGCGGCTGTGAGACGGCGTCTCACTTGCCGGGATACACCCAGGGATTGGGCCGACACTTGATGCCGTCGATGTCCAGCGACTTGGTCTGCTGCTGCATGATCGGCGCGAGCTCGCCCGGCGTCTGGCAGTTCTTGTGCCCGTGGCCGAGCCGGTGGCCGACCTCGTGGTTGATCAGCATCTGCCGGTACGGGAGCATCTTGTCCTTGCCGAACGTCTCGGCTCCCTGCGCCCAGCGGTACGCGTTGATCATGACGCGCTCGGTCGCGGCCGAGTCGCACGAGACGTTCCCGGAGAGCGTTTCGAGCCCCGACTTCGCACACCACACACCTGTGGTCCCGGGGCTCGCGAGCGTAATGACGAAGTCCGGCCGCCCGGAGGAGATCCGCTCGAAGGTCATGGCGCCGTTGTGCGCCCAGCTCCGGTTGTCATTCAAGGTGAGGTGCACGGCCTTGGCGAAGAGCCCGGCGTCGAGCTTCAGCCCCTTCTCGACATCCACCCGGTAGGAGAACTTCTGCCCCCGGCCGGGCGCCTTGTCGAACCCGCTGACCGCGTCGAACTTGCCGTCGGCCGTCAGCTTGGGGTCGATCGGGTACGTCCTGGCCATCAGCTGCTCGTACGTCGCCGGGGCCTCCACGGCTCCCTGCGACGGCGTCGGCCGGTCGTCCGAGCGCGAGGCGTCGCTGCTGTCGGTGCTCCGGTCGCCCGTGGCCGGGTTCGCGACCGGGTCCTTGTCGCCCTGGGCGACCTGTCCGGCCACGACCACGGCGAGCACGGTGGTCACCGCGGCGGCGGCGATACCGGTGAACGCCCGCCCTTTGCCACCTTTGGCGGAAACATCCTGGTCGTAGCCGGAATCGTCGCCGTAGCCGTCGTCGTCCGCGTCCAGGCCGGGGCGCCGAACGCCCGGCGTCCTGCCGCCGTCGGCCTCGTCGGTGTCCCAATCGGTGACCGAGCCGAAAACGTCGCGCTCAGCGGTCGCCGTACGAGGACCGTCGAAGGCCGCCACGAATTCCTGCCGCGGTCCCGGTACCCGCACCCCGCTCCCGAACTGCCCCTGTGGGGGCGGCTGATGCCCCTGCCCGGGCGCCATCGCCCCAGGCGCCTGCGGCATCTGCCCACCGTGCGGGGCGGCGTACTGCCCACCCGGGGGTCCGCCGGACTGGCCGCCCTGAGGTCCTGCGTACTGCCCGCCCTGAGGCCCGCCCTGCGGTCCGCGCGGCGCCCCGCGCCAGTCGCCGTACCGCCCGGGCGCGGCTCCCCAGCCGCCGCCGCCCTCGTACTGCTCGGGGTGCCCGCCGCGCACCTGCTGTTGCTGCTGGAACTGCGGAGGAGGCACGGGAAGGGTGCCGGGAAAGGCGGCGGGGACAGCGTCCTGCTCCGCCCCTCCCCGCCTGCGGGGCCCGCCCGCCGTTTCCGGCCTCGCGGCGGCTCTCTCGCCTGTTATCGCGGGCCGTTCGGCAGCCCCCTTGGGCGCGGGTCCTCGGCGGCTATGTCGTCCCACGCCCCGGATCAGCTCCTACCGCAGTCGTCCAGCAGTTCCCGGAAGGCGCCGGCGACCGCCTCCGGGTATTCCATCATCGCCACGTGCCCGGCGTCGGGCAGGGTCAGCAGCCGCGAATCCCGGAACGCAGCCGCGGCCCTGCGCGCCATACGGTACGACACGAGCTGGTCCCTGCCCCCGTACACCAGCAGTGTCGGCGCGAGCACCCGCTCGGCCTGGCGCCACAGACCGTGCTGTCCGCCCAGTGTGTACGCATCGACGATGCCGCGCGCCGAGCGGGTCATCGCATCCCAGAAGTACGGCAGCTCCAGCCGCCGCTCCATCTCCTCGACGGCGTGGGCGAACGTCTCGGGCGCCACCATCGCCGGATCGCCGTAACAGAGCCCCATGACGCCGCGCGTACGCTCCTCCGCCGTCCAGTCCTTGCTGAGCCGGGCGAACAGCGAGGCGACGCCGGGCACCGCCAGCAGCGCGGTCGGCACCGCCATGCGCTGCACGCGCAGCTCGGGGAGGGCGGGCGAGACGAGCGTGAGCGTGCGCACCAGGTCAGGTCTGACCGCGGCCACACGCGTGACGACGGCGCCGCCCAGCGAGTTACCGATGAGGTGCACGGGACCGCGGCCGCTCGCGTCGAGCAGCCGGATGCACGCCCGGGCGTGTGCCGTGACCGAATAATTGCCGTCGTCCGGCGGCGGCGAATCGCCGAACCCGGGCAGGTCGACCGCCTCGCCGTCCACGTACTCGCCGAGGAGCGGCATCAGCGACGACCAGTTCTGCGAAGACCCGCCGAGCCCGTGCACGTACAGCGCGGGAGGCAGTCCGCTGCGCGCCGGGGGCCGGGCGCGGATGTTCAGCGTCAGCCCCGGCAGAGTGACGGAACGAAGCTTCTCTCCGTCGGCGACCCGCACGGTACTGACTCTTGGCACCGCGGCGGCTGCGACGCTGGGTCCGGGCAGCTCGGTCGAAGACATGCGGCAATGTTACGAGACGATCACGCGCTGGATCGTGTGTTCGCCGTCACAGAACTACCCTCGGAGCAAGGGCCCAGCGCCCGGCCCGGCGTCACCATGAAAGGGAGTTCTGATGTCCGTCGATCCCACCGACCCGGAAACCTTCGAAGAAGAAGATCTTGAGGAACTCGACGACGACGCCTCCGAAGCCGATGCCGCGGAGCAGCACACGGACTGGCAGCAGAGCCACGACGCCCCTCTGACCGGCATCGACCGTGATGCGGCGAACGAGGCGGATGCCACCGAACAGGCCCGCGTCGTCAATCTCGACGAGGACGACTACCGCTGATCTGCTCCGATTCGCCCTTGATCAGCCTTCCGCCGCCGTCCGGTCCGTGAAATTCTGCGTCCGCACCGCGCGCAGCCGGGTTACCCAAAAGTACGATGGCGGGCGCGGCGCACACCCCGCACGGAACGGCCGTGCTGTTGAAAGGCCGCGACATTGAAAGACATGGGAGGCGGCGTGACAGCCACCGAGCAGACAGAGGCGGCACGCCCACGGGGCACTCGCCTGCCACGCCGTGCCCGACGTAATCAGCTCCTCGGCGCGGCACAGGAGGTCTTTGTCGCGCAGGGTTACCACGCTGCGGCGATGGACGACATCGCCGAGCGCGCCGGCGTCAGCAAGCCCGTTCTCTACCAGCACTTCCCGGGCAAGCTGGAGCTCTACCTGGCCCTCCTCGACCAGCACTGCGAGTCACTGCTCCAGGCGGTGCGCACAGCTCTCGCGTCGACCACCGACAACAAGCTGCGCGTTGCCGCGACGATGGACGCCTATTTTGCGTACGTCCAGGACGAGGGTGGCGCGTTCCGTCTGGTCTTCGAGTCGGACCTGACGAACGAGCCCGCCGTGCGCGAGCGTGTCGACCGGGTCTCGCTCCAGTGCGCCGAGGCGATCAGTGAGGTCATCGCCGAGGACACCGGCCTGTCCAAGGACGAGTCGATGCTGCTCGCCGTCGGCCTCGGCGGCGTCTCGCAGGTGGTCGCGCGCTACTGGCTCTCCAGTGGCAGCACCATCCCTCGGGACACGGCGGTTCAGCTGCTGACGTCCCTGGCCTGGCGCGGAATCGCAGGCTTCCCGCTGCACGGTACGGAGCAGCACTGACAGCGTTCCCGGGTGTTCCCACCGCGTGTTCGCTTCTGGCGTGCGGCGTCGCAGCATTCGGGGTCCCCTCACCGGGCTAATGTGTGCTCCGTACGGCGCGGCTGACCGCGCACCGCAGCACTGACCGTCGGAGGGACATAGCCGTGGAGGTCAAGATCGGCGTGCAGCACGCGCCCCGGGAGATCGTTCTGGAGAGCGGGCAGTCCGCCGAGGAGGTCGAGCGCGCGGTATCCGACGCGCTGGCCGGCAAGGCGCAGCTGCTCAGCCTGAAGGACGACAAGGGCCGTACGGTCCTCGTTCCCAGTGACCGCATCGCCTACGTGGAGATCGGCGAGCCGGCGACGCGCAGGGTGGGCTTCGGCGCACTGTAGGCGTCGGCAGCACAGCAACAGAGCAACACCACATACGGAATCGGCCCGGTGGGAAATCCCACCGGGCCGATTCCGTATGTTCATCTCCGGCCGCCGTTCGGGGGGCGTTTGGAGGGTTGCATTTCGCGTACCGGGGGTAGTACGGGCTACGACCCATTTGCCCCTTGGCTGCGCGGGAGGAAACCACGTGATCTGGGAAGCTCTCGGCTCCGTTGCCCTCGGCTTCGCCCTTGCCTGGGCCGCTGTCCGCCATTTCGGGGACCGGCTGCCCTCACGGCGTCTTGTGCTCGCCGCGGGCCCCCTCGGAGCCCTGTTCGGTGCGTACGTGACCCACTCGGCTCTCGGCCCGGGTCATGTCGTGGCGACCCTGTTCGGCGCGGTGGCGGTGGGAGCGGTCCTGCTGTCGCTCCTCATCCGCCCCGCCGGACGCATCCGCCGATCAGCGGCGGCGTAGCGACCGTTCTCCGGGTGTTACGCCGCCGATGCATGCCGCCGTCGGGTTACGTGGGTTACGCCGCCAGCCCCAGCGCCGCCATCCGCTTCGTGTGGGCTTCGGTGATCCGCGAGAACATCCGCCCGACCTCCGCCAGATCGAAGCCGTCCGCCACGCCGCCGACGAGCATCGTGGAGAGCGCGTCCCGCTCCGCCACCACCCGCTGGGCCTGCGAGAGGGCCTCGCCCATGAGCCTGCGTGCCCACAGCGCGAGCCGCCCGCCGCAGCGCGGGTCCGCCTCGATCGCGGCGCGCACCTTCTCCACCGCGAAGTTCCCGTGGCCCGTGTCGTCGAGCACGGCGAGCACCAGCTCGCGGGTGTCCGAATCCAGCGCTGCCGCGACCTCGCGGTAGAAGTCACTGGCGATCGAGTCGCCGACGTACGCCTTGACGAGACCCTCCAGCCAGTCGGACGGCGCGGTCTGGCGGTGGAAGTCGTCCAGCGCCTTCGCGAAGGGCTCCATCGCCGCGGTCGGCTCCTCGTCGATCGCGGTGAGCCGGTCCCGCAGCTGCTCGAAGTGGTGGAACTCGGCGGACGCCATCTTCGCCAGCTCGGCCTTGTCGCCGAGCGTCGGTGCGAGCTTGGCGTCCTCGGCGAGGCGTTCGAAGGCGGCCAGCTCGCCGTACGCGAGCGCGCCCAGCAGGTCCACGACCGCGGCGCGGTAATTCGGCTCGGTGGAGGCCGTGGCCCAGTCCTGGGCCGCGATACCGGTCCTGGTTGTCTCTTCGGGGGCAGTGGCGTTGTCAGGCGTCTCCATGAACCGCACAATAGCCCGCCCCCCGCCGTGCGTAAGGGGCTGGTCAGCCACTGCTGTCACACCGTTCCGGGAAATCGTCCCAACACACATGCGCGATTCCGGGGTACAGTGGTATTGCGCCTGCAGAGTGTCCAGTCATTTCGCGGCGCATTTGAATGAGGATGCCCGGTCGGTGGCCCGATCGGCTCCGACCCGACAGCCCTCCACGCGGGGCGTACGAAAGCGTACGACCGCAGATGAGGGGCCCCCTCAGCGGCACGAGCGCTTGAGCGACGGCACGTGGTCCCGCGCCACCCGGCCCATTTTTTTTGGCCGGACGAGAACCAGGCACGGTACGACCCCCTTCGTTCGCGTCACGCCGCGTCTCACAGAAGAGGCAGCACCCTGACTACGTTCCGAGACCTCGGGATTCTCCCCGAGACCGCCGAAGCCCTCGAGGCCGTCGGCATCCTGTCCCCCTTCCCGATCCAGGAGATGACGCTCCCCGTCGCGCTCTCCGGCAGCGACGTCATCGGCCAGGCCAAGACCGGCACCGGCAAGACGCTCGGCTTCGGCCTTCCGCTGCTCGAGCGCGTCACCGTCCCCGCGGACGTCGAGGCCGGCCGGGCCAAGCCCGAGCAGCTGACCGACGCCCCGCAGGCGCTCGTCGTCGTCCCCACCCGTGAGCTGTGCCAGCAGGTCACCAACGACCTGCTGACCGCCGGCAAGGTCCGTAACGTCCGCGTTCTCGCCATCTACGGCGGCCGTGCGTACGAGCCCCAGGTCGAGGCGCTCAAGAAGGGCGTCGACGTGATTGTCGGCACGCCCGGGCGTCTGCTGGACCTGGCCGGGCAGAAGAAGCTCGACCTCTCCCACATCCGCTCGCTCGTCCTCGACGAGGCCGACGAGATGCTCGACCTGGGCTTCCTGCCCGACGTCGAGAAGATCATGAACATGCTGCCGCCGAAGCGTCAGACGATGCTGTTCTCGGCGACCATGCCGGGCGCCGTCATCGGCCTCGCCCGTCGCTACATGTCGCAGCCGACGCACATCAGCGCCACGTCGCCCGACGACGAGGGCGCGACCGTCGCGAACATCACGCAGCACGTATTCCGTGCGCACAACATGGACAAGCCGGAGCTCGTCTCCCGCATCCTGCAGGCCGACGGCCGCGGGCTCGCGATGATCTTCTGCCGTACGAAGCGGACCGCCGCGGACATCGCCGAGCAGCTGGAGAAGCGCGGCTTCGCGTCCGGCGCGGTGCACGGGGACCTGGGGCAGGGCGCGCGCGAGCAGGCGCTGCGTGCGTTCCGTAACGGCAAGGTCGATGTGCTGGTGTGCACCGACGTCGCCGCGCGCGGCATTGACGTCGAGGGTGTCACCCATGTCATCAACTACCAGTCGCCGGAGGACGAGAAGACGTACCTCCACCGCGTCGGCCGCACCGGTCGCGCGGGTGCGTCCGGTACAGCGGTCACGCTGGTCGACTGGGACGACATCCCGCGCTGGAAGCTGATCAACAAGGCGCTGGACCTGCCGTTCGACGAGCCGGAGGAGACGTACTCCACGTCTGCCCACCTGTTCGAGATCCTGGGCATCCCGGCCGGCACCAAGGGCATACTGCCCCGGGCCGACCGCACCCGCGCGGGTCTGCGTGCGGAGGAGGTCGAGGACCTCGGCGAGACGGGCGGCCGCGGTCGCAAGTCGGCGGCGGCTGCTGCGCCGGTTGCTACGGAGGAGCGCCCTGCGCGCACCCGTACGCCGCGTCAGCGTCGGCGTACGCGCAATGGGGCGCCGGTCTCCGAGGACGAGGCCGCAGCTGCGCCTGCGGTTGCGCCTTTGGACTCGGCGCCCGAAGCGGTCGACGCCGGTGACGCGGCTGACGCGGCTGAACCCCGCACGCCGCGTCGGCGTCGGCGCACCCGCGTGACGGTGACGCAGGGCGACACCACGGTGGCAACGGTGGTTCCGGCTCCCGCAGAGGAGCCCGAGGCTCCGGCGAAGCCCCGCCGCCGGACACGCGCGGCGAAGCCTGCAGAGGTGACGGCCGAGGTGACGGAGGTCGCGGAGGCCGAGGCTCCCGCGAAGCCCCGCCGCCGGACTCGTGCCGCGAAGCCGGTCGAGGCGGCCGTTGAAGTGACGGCCGAGGCTTCGGAGCCCGAGGCTCCGAAGAAGCCCCGCCGCCGGACACGCGCGGCTGCGGCCTCGCCGTCCGAGAGCTGATCCAGCCGTAGATGGCCCGGTCTCCCGTGAGGGGGCCGGGCCATTGGCATGTCGGCTCGGGGACCGGGCGTCCCACCCACCGGCGCTAGCGGCGGCCCGCTCTCAATGCCGGGAGCGGGCACGCTGCGGGGCCTGTCGTCGTGCCGGGGGCCGGGGCCTCCGGGAGCGGCGTCCGGGACTGCATGCTGCGCTGTCCCGGGGAGAGCCCCCGGACCCCCGGCCGGAACCTCCGCCACGCGAACCGGTCGACACCACCCACCGGCGCTGGGGCGGGGCCTGTCGTCGTGCCGGGGGCGGGCCTACGGCAGCGGCGTCCGGGACTGCATGATTTGGCTGCCATCCCGGGTCGCCGAAAGCTTCCCGGCGCCCCGCGGACAAATCACGCTTTACGCCCCGAACACCACTCCCCACGACCCCGTCCCCCTCCGCCCTCGCGAATCCGCCGCCGCCGTCGCGCTAGCCTCGTCGCATGAGCAGGCCCCCCACCTTCACCCCGCCCCCCGGCACCCGCGCTCTCACTTTGCGCACGTCCCGCGGGACCTTCGCCGCGCTCGAAGCGGGGCCCCTCCTCGGCGAGCCGGGAGGTCGCGCGCTGCTGCTGCCCGGGTACACCGGGAGCAAGGAGGACTTCATCGCGATGCTGGTGCCCCTTGCGCAGGCGGGGTACCGGGTCGTCGCGGTCGACGGGCTCGGGCAGTACGAGTCCGAGGGCCCGGAGGGCCAAGAGGCATACGCCCAGGGCGAGTTGGCCCAGGACGTGCTCGCCCAGGCCGAAGCTGTCGGCGGCCCCGTACACCTCGTCGGCCACTCCCTCGGCGGTCAGATCGCCCGCGCGGCCGTGCTCATCGATCCGGAGCCGTTCGCTTCGCTGACCCTCATGTCGTCCGGGCCCGCCCAGGTCTCGCCCGCCCAGCAGCAGAAGGTGAAGCTGCTGACGGAGGCGCTGGCCACCCTGACCATGGACGAGGTCTGGGACGCCATGCAGGCACTGGACCCGCCCGAGGACACCAACACCGACAGCGCGGCCCTGCGCGCACGCTGGCTGCGGCACAACCCCGCCCAACTCATCGCCACGGGGCGGCAGTTGACGGGCGAGCCGGACCGGGTGGCCGAACTCGCCGCCGCAGCACTGCCGGTGCATGTGGTGTCGGGGGTTACGGACGACACCTGGCCGGTGCCCTTGCTCGACGACATGGCCGAGCGGCTGCACGCGCACCGGACCGTGATCGAGGGCGCCCAGCACTCGCCGAACACCGACCGGCCCGAGGAGACGGCCAAGGCGCTGGTCGAGTTCTGGGACCGGCAGCGGCCGCAGTAACTCAGTACTGCGCCTGCAGGTGCTGCCAGAAGCCGTCCCGCAGCGCCCGCCGCAGGTCCGCGTGTCCGCGCAGCGACCGCTGGAGCAGGCGTTCCGCCTCGACGAGCAGCTCCTGGTCCACCGAGCCCGGCAGGTACGGGTGCCCCGGCAGCAAGTCCGCCAGCGATTCCCGGCCCCGCGCACCCAGCCACGCCGCCGCGATCTGTGCGCCGATGAAACGGACGTCCTCGCGGGTCGGGCGCGGGGTGCCCTCGTTCTCGTACGTCGTGACGGGGCGGCGCGTGACGTAGGGCTTGCAGAAGTCGAGGTCGAACGTGCGCTGGCTGTCGACCTCCCACAGCAGTGGTTCGGCCTGGTTGCGGCCCTCGCCCGCCTCGATGCCCCAGAGGTGGACGCGCGCGCCGTACCCCTGGGCGGCCTCGACCGCGGACACCAGATCCTCGTCGCCGCCCACCAGCGCCGCGTCGCTGATCGCGCGGTGCCTGGCGAGCGATTCCAGGTCCGTACGGATCAGGGAGTCGACGCCCTTCTGCTGGTTGTTGGCGTTGAGGTTGCCGAGGCGGACCTTGACGTCGGGCAGCTCGGCGATCGACTGCTGCTCGGTGGTGTGGATACGGCGCCTGGCTCCGTCGTACCAGTACACGCGCAGCAGCCTGCTGTCCGCGAAGATCGTGCGGGCCTTGTCGATGAAGGCCTCGATGATGCCTTCCGCGTCGAGGTCGAAGGACCTGCGGTCCTCGGTCCCGGTCACGAGCAGGCCTGCCGCCGCATACACATATCCGGCGTCCACGAAGATCGCATGGGTCGATGGGGTCTTCGCCACCTCGGCGAGCATGCGTTGGAGCAGCTCGTTGGTGCGCTCCAGGCGGGCGTCGAGCCGGGCGAGGTCGGAGGGGCCCGAAGGCTGTGCGTCGTCCATACGGATCTCATTGTCGGTGGCGTGACCGAGCAGGTACAACCGGTCCCGCTACCAGTGGGTATTTAGAGAGTCGAAAATTTTCTTTAGCGTAGGGAATGATTGCAGGGGGCATCTCGTTGTAACCCTTAGAGAACGCGCGGCACCCGGCCTCGCGTTCCCACACATAGTTCTCCAGCAGGAGGATCAGACGAAGGGAGAAGCCTTGCGCTTCGAGATCATGCGCCTGGACGACGTCGACGGCTCCGCCGTTGACAGCACCGTCGTGGACGCCGCCTCCGTCAACCGGATCGTGCAGCAGGCCGCCTCGATCGGCCAGCGCATCTACATCCGCCCGGCCGAGACCTCGGCTTCGTAACGCGTTCGCCGTTGAAGAGGAAGCGCCCCCGTACCGATTGCGTACGGGGGCGCTGTGCTGTTCCGGGTCAGCTGTTCTGGATGACCTGGGTGACACCGTTGATGATCTGCTGCACCGCGATCGCGGAGAGCATCATGCCGGCGAGCCGCGTCACCAGGACCACACCGCCGTCCTTGATCACCCGGATGATCAGCAGCGAGTAGCGCATCGTCAGCCACAGGACGACGTGCATGGCGACGATCGCCGCCCAGACGGAGACCTGCGCCGTGACGTTGTCCGCGTGCTGCACCGCCAGGATCACGGACACGATCGCGCCGGGCCCGGCGAGCAGCGGCATGCCCAGCGGTACGAGGGCGACGTTGACGTCCTTGGTCTGCGTCGGCTCGTCGGTCTTGCCGGTGAGCAGGTCGAGCGCGATGAGCAGGAGCAGCAGACCGCCCGCGATCATGAGGGCGGGGACGGAGACGTGCAGGTAGTCGAGGATCTGCTGGCCGAGCACGCCGAAGACGGCGATGACGCCGAACGCGACGGCGACGGCCTGCCAGGCCATCCGGCGCTGCACCTTGGCAGGTCGGCCCGAGGTCAGGCCAAGGAAGATCGGGGTGATCCCAGGGGGGTCCATAATCACGAAAAGCGTGAGAAAGAGGGATCCGAAAACGGCAAAGTCGAGCACAGTGAGGCCTTGCGAGAAGAGGGTCGTACAGAAAATGAGGTGGCGCTGCGATGACGAGCGCCGCAGTGAGGAGCGTGGCTTACGGGCGGGCGCTTCCGCCCGCGCCGGGCACCGGGAACGCGCCGGTCGCGCGCCGCGTGATCTCGCCGTAGATCTCGGGGTCCGTGGTGAACTCCCCGAGCCGTACGGTCTTGCGGCTGCCGTGGTAGTCGCTGGAGCCCGTGGGCAGCAGGCCGAGCTCGGCGGCGAGGGCGCGCATCCGCGCGCGGGTGGGCTCGTCGTGGTCCATGTGGTCGACCTCGATCCCGTCGAGACCGGCGGCGGACAGGGCCGCTATGGCGCTCTCGGGGACGGTCTCTCCGCGCTTGGCGGCGCCGGGGTGCGCGAAGACGGTGACTCCGCCGGCCGCCTTGACGAGGCGGATCGCGTCGAAGGGGTCGAGCTCGTGCTTCTCGACGTACGCACGGCCTCCGTTGGCGAGCCAGTCGGGCGTGAAGGCGTCGGAGACCGTCTTGACGACGCCGAGCTCGACCAGCGCGGACGCGATGTGCGGGCGGCCGACCGATCCGTCTCCGGCGATACGGGCCACCTGCTCCCACTCGACCGGAACACCGAGTTCCTGGAGCTTGACGACCATGCCCCGCGCACGCGGCACCCGGTCGTCCCGCACCAGTTCGCGCTCGCGCGCCAGCTCGGGCTCGTCGGGGTCGAAGAGGTACGCCAGCATGTGCAGCCCGATGCCGTCGATGCGGCAGGAGAGCTCGGCGCCGGTGACGAGGGTCAGCCCCGTCGAGAGCGCTGAGAGTGCGGCGATCGCCTCGGCGTGGCCGCGTACCGAGTCGTGGTCGGTCAGCGCCACGACGTCGAGTCCGGCCGCGGCAGCGTTGCGCACCAGCTCGGCCGGGGTGTCCGTGCCGTCCGAAGCCGTGGAGTGGGTGTGCAGATCAATGCGCACGACGCGTGACTCCGGGGCTCGGCGGGACAGGGGGGACGCTCAAGGATAGCCGGGAATCGAACACCCCCGGGTCAGCACGGTCAGCACGCGGTCAGCCCCAGCTCAGCACGCGGTGCACCGGGTCAGGAGAGGATCCGCGGCGACAGCGCCCCGCACGGCACCAGGTCGACCTCCGCACCCGCCTCGCGCACATCGGTCAGCACCAGCTCGTCGTACATGATCAGGCCCGACTGTTCCGGCCAGACGACCGCCCAGAGCCACAGTCCGCACGCCTCGCCCGCGAAGACCGCTCTGTCGTCGGGCGTACCGGACACATGCCACAGCGGCGTGGGCCGGCCCGCTGCCAGAACCTTGACCTGCGGCGCCTTCTCCATGTTGATGTACGTGCCGGGGTCCGGTCCGTTCACGCCCGCATAGCGTGCGCCGAGGCCGACCCCGAGCTCCTCGGCGACCAGCAGCAGCTCACCTATACCGCCCAGTGGTCCCGGTCCGGAGCAGGCGACGGCGGTGGCGCGCGAGCCACCGCGGTCGTCGCCGGCGCTGGCCACCCCGGTGAACAGCCAGCCGACAGGCAGCGGCCAGGGCATCCACACCGGGACCTTGGCACGCTTCACCGCCACGGTGAGGGCCTCGACGCTGGGTGGGACCACGGGTTGCAGCGGGTGCACAATGCCGTGGATGTCGCACTGCCAGGAGTCGGCAAAAAGACCGGGCGCCCTGACCCGGCCACCACACTTCGGGCAACTGGGTTCGCCCCTCATAGAGCCCAACGGTCCTCCCCGGCCGTCCTCGCGTCAAGGACGATCACCCGTCCGCAGCGTGCCCCACCGGAAATCAGTCGAGGGGTACGGACGCACGCACCGGGTCGCGCAGGTCCGTGCCGTGCGCCAGCCAGCGCTCCTGCAGCTCCTGTGCGCCCTTGACCCGCTTCCACGCGGCTTCGTTCGGCGTCATCGGCAGCAGCGGCAGAAAGCGCACCGGCTCCATGGGGGCGTCCAGTTCGAGGTCCTCGATCAGGCCGCCGGACTCCGCGACCAGTACGGAACTGAACGGCGCCCCCGGCCACAGCGGTTCACCGAGGTCGAGCGAGGCGCCCGCGTCCACGATGACGCCCTCGACCTGCGGGGAGGCGGCGAGGACCGCGAGCGGGCGCAGCACCTTGTCGGTGTCGGCGACCCCTGCCCGTACCGACAGGACCAGCTCGGCGCGCGGGCCCTTCACCGGGTCGGCGACGACGTCGTTGGGGTCGGCCATCGGCCGCGCCGACATGCCGAGAGTGGCGTAGCGGACGACATCACCGTCCACGAACCGCAGTACCTCCACTCGGTCCGTACCGAGGAACGTAACGGCGGCGCGCGCGTCCGGTTCACCCAGAGTCGTACGCAACCGGGCTTCTACCAGCGCAAGAACATCTCCCATACCGCGAGCATAGGTCGCGTATGGAACGGGCAAAGGCAGGGCTTGACACAACAGTGGGCTGATACTCTTGGCCGCTGGTCAGGGCAGCACGCAGAAGCGTGGCTTTCGAGCCCCGACATCACGTCATCCCCCACGGGGGACCGGCCGGAGGAGGTGGGGCTGCGGTGGATCGAAGTCGACCCGGCAGTACCAGCCGCTCTTCCGCACAGCCTGTACAGCCTGTGTCCCCCGGGGCCTGAAGCCCTTCGTACCCGGCCGCCAACCGGTGAAACCTACGGGGCTCACGGCATTTCGCGCGACGGAAGAGCACTCGATATTTGCCTGATCCGTGTCTGAGCGAACGCCGTCACCGCGTCTTTGCGGTGCCGCCCGCTTTGCCGACGTACGGAGCCCCAGCGCTGTGGCCCGCACGTCTCCATTCCGGGCAGTGCCACGCCTCGCAGACGGCTTCTCCGTGAAGGAGCCCGCCATGTCGATGATCCGTGACCTGCGCGCAGCGGTCCGTCCGTCCCTGCGCAAGAGCAGCACTGTGTACAGCAGTTACGACAACACCCGCGACCCGTCGGCGAGCAGCGCGGTCGTCGACTGCGCGGTCTACCGCGACGGCCGTCGGGTGAAGGACGCGGAGTGCCTGACTCCGCACGAGGCGATGATCCGCGTCCGGGAGGGCGGCGGCTTCGCCTGGATCGGTCTGCACGAGCCGACCGAGGCCGAATTCGCCGGTATCGCGGCCGAGTTCGGGCTGCACCCGCTGGCGGTCGAGGACGCCGTACACGCGCATCAGCGGCCCAAGCTGGAGCGGTACGACGACACTCTCTTCACCGTCTTCAAGACGATCCACTACGTCGACCACGCCGAACTGACCGCCACCAGCGAGGTCGTGGAGACCGGCGAAGTCATGTGCTTCACCGGCAAGGACTTCGTCATCACCGTGCGGCACGGCGGCAAGGGCTCGCTGCGCGCGCTGCGCCACCGCCTCCAGGACGACCCGGAGCTGCTCTCCAAGGGGCCCTCGGCGGTGCTGCATTCCATCTCCGACCATGTCGTCGACGGGTACATCGCGGTCGCGGCCGCCGTGCAGGACGACATCGACGAGGTCGAGATCGATGTCTTCTCCGCGCCCGCCAAAGGGAGTCCGCGCGGCTCGGACGCGGGGCGGATCTACCAGCTCAAGAGGGAAGTTCTTGAGTTCAAGCGGGCCGTCGCGCCGCTGCTGCGGCCGATGCAGCAGCTCAGCGAGCGGCCGATGCGGCTGGTCGACCCGGACATCCAGAAGTACTTCCGTGACGTCGCCGACCACCTGGCGCGCGTGCACGAACAGGTCGTCGGCTTCGACGAGTTGCTGAACTCGATCCTCCAGGCCAACCTCGCGCAGGCGACCGTCGCCCAGAACGAGGACATGCGCAAGATCACGTCCTGGGCGGCGATCGTCGCCGTACCGACGATGATCTGCGGCGTCTACGGCATGAACTTCGACCACATGCCGGAGCTGCACTGGCGGTACGGCTATCCGCTGGTCCTCGGCTCCATCGTCGTCGTCTGTGTCACCATCCACCGCACGCTCAAGCGGAACGGCTGGCTCTGACGACGAGCGCGAGGCCGGCCAGGATCACCACCAGGGCGGGGTAGGCGGCCATCGGCGGCTGCTGCCCCAGCCACAGCGCGGCGATCAGGGCGGCGCCCGGGGTCTCCAGCAGAATCGCCGTCGAGGTGACGGAGGGGCCCAGGGTGCTCACGACGCGGTTGAGGAGCGAGTGGCCGAGGAGCTGGGCGGCGGCGGTGAGCGCGGCCAGCTGGAGCCAGGTGGTGGCGCTGTACCCGCCGAGGTCGGCGCCCGCCACCAGGCAGGTCGCCAGCAGTACCAGCGCGGTCGTGGAGTAGCAGATGTAGGTGTACGCCGTCGTGCTCACGGTCCGCCGCACCTCGGCCCCGAGCAGGACGTATCCGGCGGCCGCGATGCCGCCGCCGAGCGCGAGCGCGTCGCCCGCGAGCGCGCGGGGCGAGAGGGTCATGTCGACGCCGGTCAGGATGACCACGCCCGCGACGGCGAGCAGGGTCCCGGCCCACACCATGCGGGGCGGCCGGTGGCCCCGTATGCGCAGGAGGATCGTCGTCCAGATCGGTGTGGTGGTGCAGAGCGCGGTCGAGGACGCGACCGAGGTCATGCGCAGGCTGGGCAGCCAGAGCCCGAAGTGCAGGGCGAGCAGCGCCCCGGCTGCGACGGCGAGCAGCAGCGGCCTGCGCCCGATGCGGCGCAGCTCGGCACGGTGCTTGAGCAGCGCCACGGGGGTCAGTACGCCGACCGCCATGGCGTTGCGCCAGAACGCGATGGCGAGCGCGGGCGCCGCGGTGGCGGCGATGAGCGGCGCCGAGAACGAGACGCTGGCGACGGCGACGCCGAGCAGCACGAGGTCGATACGGGGCGCGGCGGGCGGAGCACTCGGTGCGCTGGGTTTGCCGTCGGTGCGGCTGGCTGTTGCGGGCACGGGCTCACGGTAAGGGGTGTAGTGCGATGACGGAACTGTCGGGGCACTGGGGACGCTCTGGGCCTAGGCTTTGACTCATGACGCCCATGCCGCAGACGCCCGCGCCGCAGACGTTCCTCGACCAGGCCCTCGTCGAGGAGGCCACCAAGAAGTCCGGGCTGATCTGGGTACAGGGCACGGGCCCCGCCCGGTCGCTCTGGCACGTGTGGCACGACGGCGCCGCGTACGTCGTCGGGGACGGCCCCGGTGAGCAGCCGTTCCCCGGGCTGGCCGACGGCGGGACCGCCGAAGTGACCGTACGCAGCAAGGACAAGGGCGGCCGGCTCGTCGCCTGGACGGCCACCGTCACCGAGCACGCAGCCGGGACCGAGGAGTGGGAGGCGGCGGTCGCCGAGCTCAAGGGCAAGCGCCTGAACGCGCCCGACGCGGAGCAGATGACGGAGCGGTGGGGGCGGGAGTGCCGCGTACTGCGGCTGGAGCCGCGGGAGGTGGCGGGGCAGCTGCCGGACGGGTCGCTGTCGGCGACGCCGTTGCCGACGACGGCGACGACGCGGATGCCGATGCCGGCGGGGCTGCCGCGGCTACTGCTGAAGCGACGCGCAAAGCGCTAGGGCGTCGCCTGCGACGGGCCTGTTCACCTACCCGCACGGCACCGCGCACCCGCACCCACCCGCCGCGCAACGCCGCTCCGCTCAGCCGTTCGACGTTTTCGGGAGCTGGCCGCCGTAGTCGACGGTCTCGTCCTTGCCCGGCGCCTCCAGCGCGAAGTCCTCGTCCCACTCGGCGAGCCTCACCACACCCGCCCCACCCGCCCGCTCCAGCTTCAGCGGATACGGCGTACCCATCAGCGAGACGGCGAGCCTGCCGCCCTCACCCGATGCGCCGCCGGTGACCTCGATCGTGCGGACGCCGCCCACAGTCGCGCGCCCGCCCTTGGCCAGCTTGCCGTGCAGCCCCAGCAGCCCGTCGAGCAGGACGTCCTTGTCGGTGAAGCCGCGCAGCTGGTCGTACACGGGGTCGTCGTCCGGCACCTTCACGTACTTGTCTTCCAGCTTGCCCGCGGCCCCCTTGTCGGGGTCGGTCGGCTCCGCCGACCCCGCCTCCTCGTGGTCCCAGAAGTCGGCGCCGGCCTTCATGAACAGCTCGTCGTCGATGCGCAGCAGCTCGAAGGCGCTGCCCTTGGAGGTGACGGAGCCCGTGCCGCCGTCCTCCTTGAGGCGCATATTGAGCTTGTACGAGCGCCCCTTGCTGACGACCGTGCCCGAGAGATGTACCGCTTCCGCGCGGCCCGCCGCCGCCCGCGCCTTGCCTTCAATGGCGGTGGCGGAGAGCTTCCCCACCCCGTTGGTTCCCTGGTCCGGATCCGGTTCCTCCGCGCACGCCGTGAGCGACGCGGTGAGCCCGGCGCACACAAGGCCCAGGAGTGCGGCCCGGCGGAGGCGGGCTCGGGCGGCCGGGGGAAATGCAGTCACAAACGCACTGCCTCTCATGCGGGTGTCCTCATGCGGGTGTCCGGGGTGGCAGCAGGCAGCGTACCTGTGTCGTGCACATCACCCGGAAGGGAGCCGTCCGGATGCCTGTTGGGAGCGGTGTGGACCGGTACGGGCTAGCCTGAACCCGTTATCCGGCCTTATTTGCAGACATAGGGAGGCGCACCATATGCCATCAGGCGCCCCCCGGATCTTCGTCTCGCACCTCGCGGGCGTCGCGGTCTTCGACCCCAACGGAGACCAGGTCGGCCGGGTGCGCGACCTCGTGGCGATGCTGCGCGTCGGCCGCCGGCCGCCGCGGCTGCTCGGCATGGTCGTCGAGGTGGTCAGCCGGCGGCGGATCTTCCTCCCCATGACCCGGATCACCGGCGTCGAGTCGGGGCAGGTCATCACGACCGGCGTCGTCAACATGCGCCGCTTCGAGCAGCGCCCGACCGAACGCCTGGTCCTCGGCGAGCTCCTCGACCGCCGGGTCCGCCTCGTGGACGGCGGCGAGGAGGTCACGGTCCTGGACGTGTCGATCGTGCAGCTGCCCGCCCGCCGCGAGTGGGAGATCGACAAGGTCTTCGTACGCAAGGGCAAGGGCGGCGCGCTGCGGCGCCGCGGCGAGACCCTGACCGTGGAGTGGTCGGCCGTCACCGGCTTCTCCCTGGAGGAGCACGGACAGGGCGCGGAGAGCCTGCTGGCCACCTTCGAGCAGCTGCGCCCCGCCGACCTCGCCAACGCCCTGCACCACCTGACCCCGAAACGCCGCGCCGAGGTGGCTGCCGCCCTCGACGACGACCGGCTCGCCGACGTACTCGAAGAGCTGCCCGACGACGACCAGGTGGAGATCCTCGGCAAGCTCAAGGAGGAGCGGGCCGCGGACGTACTGGAGGCGATGGATCCGGACGACGCCGCCGACCTGCTGTCCGAGCTGTCCGAGGAGGAC
This sequence comes from Streptomyces sp. ISL-98, assembly GCF_018614055.1. Lineage (GTDB taxonomy): Bacteria > Actinomycetota > Actinomycetes > Streptomycetales > Streptomycetaceae > Streptomyces > Streptomyces spiramyceticus. Next base: position 141,438 of record NZ_JAGGPB010000013.1, on the reverse strand, counting down.
CAGGAGCGGCTGCTGACGCTGATGCGGCCGGACGACGCGGCCGATGTGCGGCGGCTGCTCTCGTACGAGGAGCGGACCGCGGGCGGTCTGATGACGACCGAGCCGATCGTGCTGCGCCCCGACGCGACGGTCGCGGACGCCCTGGCGCGCGTACGGCAGCAGGACCTGTCGCCCGCTCTCGCCGCGCAGGTGTACGTGTGCCGGCCGCCGGACGAGACGCCGACGGGCAAGTACCTGGGGACGGTGCACTTCCAACGGATGCTGCGGGAGCCGCCGTTCACGCTGGTCAGCTCGATCGTGGAGTCCGATCTGCCGCCACTGTCGCCCGGCACCCCACTGCCCGCCGTGACGAGCTACCTAGCGGCGTACAACATGGTCGCGGCACCCGTGGTGGACGAGGGCGGCTCTCTGCTCGGCGCGGTGACCGTCGACGACGTACTCGACCACCTGCTGCCCGACGACTGGCGCGAGAGGGAATTCCACGAGGGGGAGGCCGCCCGTGGGCACTGACAAAGGTGCGGAGCCGAAGGAGCGGGCCAGGTCGGCGACCGGCGCGAGCGCGATGCCGCGCACGCCCCGCGTACGCCTGGACCAGCCGCGCGCTCCGCGCACGCGGCTGCTGCCGGAGTACGACCCCGAGGCCTTCGGGCGGTTCTCGGAGCGGATCGCCCGCTTCCTCGGGACGGGCCGCTTCCTCGTCTGGATGACCCTGACCATCATCCTGTGGGTGGTCTGGAACGTCTTCGCGCCCACCGCCCTGCGCTGGGACGAGTACCCGTTCATCTTCCTGACGCTGATGCTGTCCCTCCAGGCGTCGTACGCCGCCCCGCTGATCCTCCTCGCGCAGAACCGCCAGGACGACCGGAACCGGGTCACCTACGAGCAGGACCGCAAGCAGAACGAGCGGTCCATCGCCGACACCGAATACCTCACGCGGGAGATCGCCTCGCTGCGCATGGGCCTGGGCGAGGTCGCCACCCGCGACTGGATCCGCTCGGAATTCCTGGACCTGGTCAAGGAGATGGAGGAGCGGCGCTCCGTATTCCCGTCCGAACCCGTTTCCGAGAGTGACGAAGGCGACCGCTGACAGGCCTTTCCCGGTGCGGCAGTAAGCGCCGTACCATCGGCGTATGGCTATGGAAGACGCGGTGCGTGAAGCACTGGCGACAGTGAACGACCCCGAGATCCACAAACCGATCACCGACCTCGGCATGGTCAAATCGGTCGAGATCGGGACAGACGGTGCGGTTGCCGTCGCCGTCTACCTCACCGTATCCGGCTGCCCGATGCGCGAGACCATCACCAAGAACGTGCGCGAGGCGGTCGAGCGCGTCGAGGGTGTGACAAGCGTCTCCGTCGAGCTCGACGTGATGAGCGACGAGCAGCGCAAGGAGCTCGCGGGCGCGCTGCGCGGCGGCACCGCCGAGCGCGAGGTCCCCTTCGCCCAGCCGGGATCGCTGACCCGTGTGTACGCGGTGGCGTCCGGCAAGGGCGGCGTCGGCAAGTCCTCGGTGACGGTCAACCTGGCCGCGGCGATGGCGGCGGACGGCCTGAAGGTCGGCGTCGTGGACGCGGACATCTACGGGCACAGCGTGCCGCGCATGCTCGGCGTGGACGGCAAGCCGACCCAGGTCGAAAACATGATCATGCCGCCGTCGGCGCACGGCGTGAGCGTCATCTCCATCGGCATGTTCACCCCGGGCAACGCTCCTGTGGTGTGGCGCGGGCCGATGCTGCACCGGGCCCTCCAGCAGTTCCTGGCGGACGTCTACTGGGGCGACCTGGACGTGCTGCTGCTCGACCTGCCGCCGGGCACGGGCGACATCGCCATCTCGGTGGCACAGCTGGTACCGAACGCCGAGATCCTCATCGTCACCACCCCGCAGCAGGCCGCGGCCGAGGTCGCCGAGCGCGCCGGATCCATCGCCGTACAGACCCACCAGAAGATCGTCGGCGTCGTCGAGAACATGTCGGGCCTGCCGTGCCCGCACTGCGACGAGATCGTCGACGTCTTCGGCACCGGCGGCGGCCAGAGGGTCGCCGAGGGCCTGACGAAGACGACCGGCGCGAACGTGCCGGTGCTGGGCTCCATCCCCATCGACGTACGCCTGCGGGAAGGCGGCGACGAGGGCAAGCCCGTCGTGCTGTCCGACCCGGACTCCCCGGCCGGCGCGGCACTGCGCACGATCGCGGGCAAACTGGGCGGCCGAGCCCGCGGCCTGTCAGGCATGTCCCTGGGCATCACTCCCCGAAACAAGTTCTGACCCACGGACCACCGACCCGCACCTGCTTACGCGAGGGGGGCGCCGCTCACCGAGCGACGCCCCCCTTTCCCGTACGCCCAACTACACCGCGTAAGCCGAGATGTCCTCAACAACCGAGAACCCCAACCCGTACGCGCTCATCCCACGCCCGTACGCCCCCAAATGCACCCCGGACTGCGTGGGCCCCGCAAGCACCCACCCGAACTCCGACTCCCGGTAGTGGAACGGCGTAGGCACTCCGTCCACCGGCAGCGAAAGCGCCGACCACTCCGGCCCCTCCAGGTCGTCGGCCAGCTCGAACGCGGCCTCGGTCTGCTGGTCCAGCCAGTCGTCCCGCAGCGTGTGGTCGAGCGACGCGGGCCAGGTGGACGACAGCAGGCCCGAACCGGCCAGCCAGGCCGCGGAGGACACCGACGTGGCCTCCAGTACGCCCGTACCGTCGCCACTGCGCCGCACCGGGCTGCTCGCGACGGTGACGACGACCGCGAAGCGTTCCTTCTCCTGGCCGTCATCCACTCGTATCGACGGCTCCTCGCCGTGCCCCGTCGAACCGTGCTGGACGGTGCCGTCCGCCGCCATGCCCACCTGCATCAGCCAGCGAGGCCCGGTGAAGGCCTCGTCCAGCCCGTACCAGGGGAACGTTGCGCGCAGATAGCCATCGACCGTACGCCGGGCTACTGGCACCTCCTCCGCTGTGGATGCGCCTGGCGCCAGGGATGCTCCCTGCGCTCCGACCCGACTCGTGGTCTCCATCTATCCGGCCGCCTCCTCGATCCGTAGCGTCCGGAGCGGGCCCGCCCCCCTCGGGCGTCCTCTGACCGGACAGATGGAGGATAGCCACCTTGATGCGGCTCGTCTGGATTGCCTGGTCTCAGGTGGCGTCTGCGTCGAACGGCGGACGCTCGCTCTGAGCGGGCGTTTCACGCTTCTTGAGGAGGTCGGGAGTGCCCGCCGATTCCTTCGAGAGATTGGCCCGCCCGGCCGAACCCGAACCGCTCTCGCGGCCGTGCACGGCGTCTGCGACCTCGGCCATCTCACTCTTGAGGTCGAAGCTGCTGCGGATCTCCTTCAGCCCCAGATCGTCGTTGTCCATGAGCTGCTTACGGACAAAGTTCTTGGGGTTGAGGTCCTCGAACTCGAAATCCTTGAACTCCGGGCCCAGTTCGGAGCGGATGTCCTGCTTCGCGCTCTCGGAGAACTCGCGGATCTTACGGATCGTCGCCGAGGCGTCCTGGATGAGCTTCGGCAGCTTTTCCGGACCGAAGACGAGCACAGCAAGGACCACCAGCGTCACCAGCTCTAGCGCGCCTATGTCACTGAACACCTTGTTGCTCCTTCGGTCCGGGCCCGGTCCACGGTACCCGCCCAATCTGTCCGGGCGGTACCTTCACGTGACACCCGCGTGGACGTCTGTGCGCTCGCTCACGTGCCGTCCGCCGAGCCGAGGGTGACGGTGACAGACCGCTCCTCGCCCTCCCGCACCACGGTCAGCTGCAGGCGGTCGCCGGGGCGGTGGGAGCGGATCTTGACGATCAGCTCCTGGCCGTTGTGCACCCGCTGCCCGTCGACCTCGGTGATGATGTCGCGCGGCTCGATCCCGGCCTTGGCGCCGGCGCCGCCAGGTGTCACGGCCGGGCCCTTGGCGCCCTTGGTGCCGACGCGGGCGCCGTCGCCCGTGTACTTCATGTCGAGCGTTACGCCGATCACCGGGTGGGTCGCCCTGCCCGTGTTGATCAGCTCCTCGGCCACTCGCTTGCCCTGGTTGATGGGTATCGCGAAGCCGAGGCCGATGCTGCCGCCCTGGCCGCCTTCGAGGCCCGTGCCGTTGCCCGCGGCGCGGATGGCGCTGTTGATGCCGATGACGTTGGCCTTGCCGTCCAGCAACGGGCCGCCGGAATTGCCCGGGTTTATCGGCGCATCGGTCTGGAGCGCGTTCACATAGCTGACGTCGCTGCCGTCGCCCTTCTCGCCGCCCGCGGTGATGGGGCGTTCTTTGGCGCTGATGATGCCGGAGGTCACGGTGTTCTGGAGGTCGAAGGGTGCGCCGATGGCCACCACCGGGTCGCCGACCTGCACGTTCTCGGAATTGCCCAGGGGCAGGGGCCGGAGCCCGTCGACGCCGGTCACCTGGACGACGGCCAGGTCGTAGCCGCTGTCCTTGCCTATGACCTTCGCCTTGGCAGTCTCGCCGCCGCTGAAGGTGACGGTGATGTTGCCGGAGGCGCCGGCAGGCTCCACGACGTGGTGGTTGGTGAGGATGTGGCCCTGGGCGTCGAGCACGAAGCCGGTGCCTGTGCCCTGCTCGCCGGCGCCGCTGACGTGCAGCGTGACGACGCCCGGCAGAGCGCTGGCAGCTATGCCCGCGACGCTGTCTGCGGGACGTGCCTTGCCGTCCGCCTTGGCGGCCTGCGGGAGCTCGACGCGGGTGATGCCGCCGTTGCGCTCGATGTACGCCCCGACGCCGCCGCCGATGCCTCCGGCGACCAGCGCGATCAGCAGCGCCCCGACGAACAGGCGGGCCCCGCGCCCCTTCCTCTTCGAGGCGCCGCCCGGAGCGCCGGGGTGGGTCAGCGGCTGCTGGATGGCGCCCCAGGGGTCGTACTGAAGCCACTGCGAAGGCTGGTGGGGGTGCGGCTGGTGCGGCTGCTGGTTGTGCGGTGGGGACACCGGAAGGGGGGCCGGTGCGGGGGCGTGCGCGGGCCCGGGTATACCGGCGCCGTTCGTCGCGGGGGCGCCCGGCGGTACGAACGTGCCCTGCGGCGGGGTGGGCACCGGCCGCTGCACGGGCGGCGCGGGCGCCCAGGGTCCTGGGCCTCCGTAGGGCGGTGTCCCGTACGGATCGGGCGCGTGCAGCGGCTGCGGCCGCGTCCGCCCGGCGGACTCGGAGGCGTACTGCTCGGGGGCCTGTTGCTCGGCGGCCTGTTCCTCGGGCGCCTGCTGCTCGGGGGCCTGTTGCTCGGGCGCCTGCTGCTCCGGGGACTGCTGCGCTATGCGGCCCGGCTGATCCGGTTGGTCGGAGGCGGCATGAACTGCCGCCTCCGGGGCATCCGTTGAGCGGTCGCCCGTCCTCGCGGGACGGCTCCACCACTTCGCCTTCGACCCAGCGGGCTTGCCCTCGTCCATGCTCTCCCCGCAACCCACGAGCACGCCGCTCGGGCAGTGCCACCTCGTTGTCCGTGCCCCGGGGGGCACCCTCCATGGATTCAACCAGGTTTGCGAATGGCCGCGCAGTGGCCGGTGGACGTCAGGGCGAAACAGGCAGCCCGGACTGGGACGGAGCTGCCAACTGGCCGGCCGACGGCGCGTACGACACCGGCGGTTTCCGATGGGGGGCATGACTGAACGGCAGAGTCGAAACCGACGGACGTATCAGCGGCAGCGGGGCCGCACCGCTCAGCAGAGGCGCCGAGAACGGATGCGTCAGTGGCTGGACCGGGCCCGCGCCCATGCCCACTTCTACGTATCTGGACGGCACAGCGGCGGTGGAGTTGACCGAACTGGGCGCTGCTGCGGAACGTTCGCCGGATGCCGCGAGCAGGCCGCCGCGCTCGCTGCGGCGGCTGGTGCTTTCCGTAACAGCGGCGGCCGTGGTGGGCGTACGCAGCGGCGTGACGTTGTTGCCCGAGGCTCCGCCTCTGGCATTGGTCTCGCCCCCTGATCCCAGCGGCATGGCGCCGCCGAGCGCGAACGCCGCGAGGGACACCGCACTGGCGGCCGCGAAGGCGAACCGCCGCCCCCGCCCGCCCGAACGCTCCGCCTCCGCGCGGCCCACATCATGGATACGGAAGCCACGCTCGGACGCGGCAGCCGGGAGGGCGTGCGCCCCGGTCGGCATGTAGAAGACGCCGCCGGGTCTCCCCCTCGGGGTGTCCGTGCCGAAGACTCCGTTCCCGAAGGTTCCGCGGCCGAACGGGTTTCCGTCGTCGCCGTCGTCGCCCCCGGGGCCACCGGCGGGCAGGCCCTGGAGTCGCGCGAGCAGCCCCTCGGAAGGCGGCGGCGGTGCGGTGGTGGAGAAGACGCTCTTCAGCCTGCGCTGGGCGTCGGCCTCCGCCTTGCACTTGGCACACGTCGCCAAGTGCGACAGGACACGCTCGCGGGCGTCGTGGTCCAGCTCACCGTCGACCAGGGCGGCCAGCCGGTCCCCAAGGTGCTGCTCGGCAGAGGTGGGTCGGGTGCCACTCACTCGGCTCCGCCCTCTCCGCCCACCACCGGGATGCCCGTGCCGACCGTCGCAAGCGAACGCTGCTCGGCACGGGCCTCGGGAGACCGGTGCTGCAGAGCCTTGCGCAGGTGGGAGCGGCCCCGGTGGATTCGGCTGCGTACGGTGCCGAGCTTGACGCCCAGCGTCGCGGCGATCTCCTCGTACGAAAGCCCCTCGATGTCACAGAGCACGACCGCCGCACGGAACTCGGGCGCGAGGGTGTCCAGCGCCTGCTGCACGTCGGCGTCGAAATGCGTGTCGTTGAAGACCTGCTGCGGGGACGGTTCACGGCTCGGCAGCCGCTCGGCGGCATCGTCGCCGAGCGCGTCGAATCGGATCCGCTGCTTGCGGCGGACCATGTCCAGGAACAGGTTGGTCGTGATGCGGTGGAGCCAGCCCTCGAAAGTGCCGGGCGTGTAGGTCGACAGCGAGCGGAAGACACGGACGAAAACCTCTTGGGTGAGGTCCTCGGCATCGTGCTGATTTCCGGTCAGACGGTAAGCGAGGCGGTAAACGCGGCCACTGTGCGTGCTGACGATCTCCTCCCATGTGGGCGGAGTCCACGCCTGAGATTCCGCATCTGAGGCGAAGGTCGCGGTCTGTGCGGAGCCGTTGAGGCTATGGGCGCGGTCAGCAATGTCGGTCACGGATTTCGGCTCACCCGCCGATCTGAGAAAGCGCCGCAGCACTCCGCCCCGATCCACAGGCGCAGCCGCACCTCCCCTGTCGGCTCTGGTGGTGTCCAGTGGAGCCCCTACCATAGCCACCTCGCCCGTTAGCTCCGGATAAGCATCTTTACGTGAATTTGGAACCCGCACTCGGTCCTGATTCATCTCTCCCCCTGCCGTCATAACGCCCGGTCCCATCTGCGGGTTCCCGACGTCAGCGGATACAGTCACGGTTGCGCCAACTACGGGGACAGGAGAGGCCCATTACCGCCAACCGGCAGACGAGCTGGGCGTTCGCCGACGCCTATGTCGCCGAGGACGAAGCCCTGCACTGGGCTCGTGATCGGGCACGGGACGCTGGGCTCCGCTCGGTCTCGCCCGGCGCCGGCGGTGCCCTGCGGCTGCTCGCTGCCACGGCGGACGCCAAGGCGGTCGCCGAAATCGGTACGGGCACCGGCGTCTCCGGCATATATCTGCTGCAGGGCATGCGGCCGGACGGCGTACTCACCACCGTCGACCCGGAGCCGGAGCGCCAGCAGTTCGCCCGCGAGGCGTTCCGTGCGGCAGGCTTCGCCGGCAACCGGGCGCGCTTCATTCCGGGTCGCGCCCTGGACGTACTCCCGCGCCTTGCCGACGGGGGCTACGACCTCGTCTTCTGCGACGGAGACCGGCTCGAGTGCATGGACTATCTCGCTGAATCGTTGCGCCTGCTGAGACCGGGCGGAATCGTCGTTTTCGAGGGTGTCTTCGCAGACGGCCGTACGGTCGACTCCGCGGCCCAGCCTGCGGAGGTGCTGCGCCTGCGGGAGCTGCTGCGCTCCGTACGGGAGAGCCGGCGGCTGGTCCCGTCCCTGCTCCCGGTGGGCGACGGCCTGCTGTGCGCGGTACGCCGCGCCTGACCCGGCCGGGCATCAGTGTTCCGGGAGGGCGACACACCACTGCCCCGGCACGCTGTACGCGTACCGGGGCAGTGGAAAGTTAGGGCGCTTCCGCTTCTAGCCGACGACCTTCTTCAGAGCGTCGCCGAGCGCATCGGCCTCATCGGGAGTCAGCTCGACGACAAGTCGACCGCCGCCTTCGAGCGGAACGCGCATGACGATGCCCCGCCCCTCCTTGGTCACCTCGAGCGGGCCGTCGCCCGTCCGCGGCTTCATGGCCGCCATGCTCGTTCCCCTTCCTGAAACCAGCTCATCGCAGCCGACAACCCAGGTGTCACCGGCATCGAACACATTGCTTCCAGGCCATTATCCCGCATCGCAGGACCCAATGACCAACATCGGTCGGCATCGCTTGTGCAACGCGCTCTCTCATAACCCCTCATTTCGGCGGTCCGCCTGCGATACTTCGCCGCCGTCGGCCGCTCATGGACCCCACTTTGTTTGACGCAGGTCACATGTCCACGCCCGGTGATCTTCCGCCATGCTGAGCTGGACATGCCTGCCCGAGCCGCAAAAGGGGATCTACTGATGGCCGACACCGTGCTCTACGAGGTGACCGACGGACTCGCGACGATCACGATCAATCGTCCCGAGGCCATGAACGCCATGAACACCGAGGCCAAGGTCGCACTACGGGACGCCGTGCAGGCCGCAGCCGCCGATTCCGCGGTACGGGCGGTCCTGCTCACCGCCACCGGCCGGGCCTTCTGCGTGGGCCAGGACCTCAGGGAGCACACCGCCTTGCTCGCCGCCGACCGCGAGGCGGGCACCGGCCAGACCATGAGCACGGTGCGCGAGCACTACAACCCCATCGTGCGGGCCCTCACCGAGATGCCGAAGCCGGTCGTCGCCGGGGTCAACGGGGTCGCCGCCGGCGCCGGGGCGGGCTTCGCGTTCGCCGCCGACTACCGGGTCGTCGCCGACAACGCCGCCTTCAACACGGCCTTCGCCGCCGTCGCGCTGACCGCCGACTCGGGCGTTTCCTGGACGCTGCCGCGCCTCGTCGGCCAGAGCCGCGCCGCCGACCTGCTGCTCTTCCCGCGCTCCATCTCCGCGCAGGAGGCATTCGACCTGGGCATCGCCAACAAGCTGGTCGCCGCCGATGACTTGGCCACCGAGGCGGCAGCCGTCGCCCGCACCCTGGCCGAGGGGCCGACCCTCGCGTACGCCGCGATCAAGGAGTCCATGGCCTACGGCGCGGCTCACAGCCTGAGCGAGACCCTCGAAAAGGAGGACGAACTCCAGTCGAAGGCGGGCGCGTCGGAGGACCACACCATCGCGGTCGAGGCCTTCATCGCCAAGGAGAAGGCGAAGTACGTCGGCCGCTAGGACTCGCCGTGGGAGCCGCGGCGGGAGCCTAGGAAGCCCCGCCGCGCACCACACACTCCACGAGGTGGTCGTCGACCAGGCCGCACGCCTGCATCAGTGCGTACGCCGTAGTGGGGCCCACGAAGCGTATGCCGCGCTTCTTGAGGGCCTTGGACAGTGCGACGGACTCCGGGGTGACCGCCGGGACGTCGGAGATCGTGCGGGGCGCCGGGCGCGTCGCGGGGTCCGGGGCGTACGACCAGATGAGGGCGTCGAGCTCGCCGGCCTGCCAGTCGGCGAGCGTCCTGGCGTTGGCGAGGGTCGCGGCGATCTTGGCGCGGTTGCGGATGATGCCCGGGTCGGCGAGCAGACGCTCCGCGTCGGCGTCCGTGAAGGCGGCCACCGACGCGATCTTGAAACCGTCGAAGGCGGTACGGAAGCCCTCGCGCCGGCGCAGGATCGTCAGCCAGGACAGGCCGGACTGGAACGCCTCCAGGCAGAGCCTTTCGTACAGCGCGTCGTCGCCGTGGACCGGGCGGCCCCACTCCTCGTCGTGGTACGCCACGTACTCCTCGGTGGCCAGGCCCCACGGGCAGCGCAGGCCGCCGTCCGGACCCGCCACGGCTCCGCCCGCCGTCACCGCCGTCATGACTGCGGCTCCTCGTCCGACGCATCCTTGAAGAGGCCCCGGCCGCCGACCGCTCTCGCCTGGACGCCCGCCAGCGCGGCCTCCAGCTCGGCGATCCGCGCGTCCCGCTCCGCGAGCTCCGCGCCCACCCTGCCCAGCACGTCGTCGACGTCGGACATCCGGTACCCCCGGGGCGCCATCGGCAGGCGCAGCGCCTCGATGTCCGCCCGGCCCACGGGGCGTGTCACGGGCAGCGGGTCCACGAACTCGTCGGGCGCCGTTTCCGGCAGAACGCCACCGCTGTCGCTGCCGCCTCCGCCCACCACGGCGAGGGTGACCGCGGCGACCACCACGACCATCGCCACAACCAAGAACAAGAACACGATCGTCTCCCCGGGGCACGCACAGAGCGGAAACTGTCCAGTCCCGATCGTGCCATGCGGCACTGACAGTTAAGGTCGCAGGCGACCGATGCGAGGAGGAAACACGGTGCTCAGGCTGGGACGGCGCGAGTTCGGAGCGCACGAGCCGGTGATCATGGCGATCGTGAACCGGACCCCGGATTCCTTCTACGACCAGGGTTCGACCTTCGACGACGAGCCTGCGCTCGCCCGCGTCGAGCAGGCGGTGTCGGAGGGCGCTGCCATCATCGACATCGGCGGCGTGAAGGCCGGTCCGGGCGAAGAAGTGAGCGCCCTCGAAGAGGCGCGGCGGACGGTCGGATTCGTGGCCGAGGTCCGCAGGCGGCACCCCGACGTGGTGATCAGCGTCGACACCTGGCGGCACGACGTCGGCGAGGCGGTCTGCGAGGCGGGCGCGGATCTGCTGAACGACGCGTGGGGCGGGGTCGACCCGAGGCTCGCCGAGGTGGCGGCCCGTTTCGATGTGGGCCTGGTCTGTACGCACGCGGGCGGCGCGGAGCCGCGGACGCGGCCGCACCGGATCGAGTACGACGACGTAATGGCGGACATTCTCGACGTAACGGTCGGGCTGGCCACGCGCGCGGAGAAGCTCGGCGTGCGGCGGGACGCGATTCTGATCGACCCGGGGCACGACTTCGGCAAGAACACCCGGCACAGTCTCGAAGCGACGCGGCGGCTCGGCGAGATGGTGGAGACCGGTTGGCCGGTGCTCGTCTCGCTGTCCAACAAGGACTTCGTCGGCGAGACGCTCGACAAGCCGGTGAAGGAACGGGTCATCGGCACGCTGGCCACGACGGCGGTCTCGGCATGGCTCGGGGCGCAGGTGTATCGCGTGCACGAGGTCGCGGAGACGAAGCAGGTGCTGGACATGGTGGCGGCGATTGCTGGGCACCGGGCGCCGGCGGTGGCGCGGCGGGGGCTGATGTAGTCGGCGGGGCGGGAGCGGTGCGTACGGCGGGGCGGGAGCGGTGCGTACGGCGGGCTGTTCCCCTACCCTTCCCCGAGCTCTCAACTTCGTTCGAGCAGGGGAGACCCCATTCCTCCCGCTGTGACATTTCGCGGCTGCCGCCGCGTGGGGGCTCCGCCCCAGACCCCGCTCCTCAAACTCCCCCAAGCACTACGTCCAGGGGGGACCCCCAACGGGCTGGATTTCCAGCCCGTTGGGCGTTCCCTACCTGCCCGTCTCCTTCGACACCAGGGCAACCGCCTCGTCCACGTCGTCCGTGAGGTGGAACAGCAGCAGGTCCCGCTCCGACGCCTTGCCCTGCGCGATCACCGTGTCGCGCAGCCAGTCGACGAGCCCGCCCCAGTACTCCGTACCGAACAGCACGATCGGGAAGCGCGTCACCTTGCGGGTCTGGACCAGGGTGAGGGCCTCGAACAGCTCGTCCAGCGTGCCCAGGCCGCCCGGCAGGACCACGAAGCCCTGTGCGTACTTCACGAACATCGTCTTGCGGACGAAGAAGTAGCGGAAGTTCACGCCGATGTCGACGTGCGGGTTGATGCCCTGCTCGAAGGGCAGCTCGATGCCGAGGCCGACCGAGATGCCGTTCGCCTCGCGGGCGCCCTTGTTGGCCGCCTCCATCGCGCCGGGGCCCCCGCCCGTGATCACCGCGAAGCCCGCCTCGACCAGGGCGCGTCCGAGCCGGGTGCCCACCTCGTACTCGGGAGAGCCGGGAACCGTGCGTGCGGAGCCGAAGACACTGATCGCGCTGGGGAGTTCGGCGAGTGCGCCGAAGCCCTCGACGAACTCCGACTGGATTCGCATGACCCGCCAGGGGTCGGTGTGCACCCAGTCGGCATCGCCCTCGGTGTCCAGCAGCCGCTGGTCCGTGGTGCCGGCCTGGATCTGCTCGCGGCGGCGCAGCACCGGACCCAGTCGCTGCTCGTCCGGGGTCCGCTCCTCTTCAGGAATCGTCATGCCGTACTCCCTCCGCTGCCGAACATTGTCCGGTCAGGTTAGGTCCACAGACGTGGCGAAAAGTGAAATTCAGGCAGTCAGCCAGGCATGGAGTCGTTCCTCGCAGTGCGTGATGCGCTCAACGGCCACGTGCTCGTCGCGCTTGTGGGCGAAGAGCGGGTCCGCGGGGCCGTAGTTGACCGCGGGCACACCGAGCGCGCTGAAGCGCGAGACGTCCGTCCAGCCGAACTTGGGCCGCGCGGTGCCGCCCACCGCCGCCATGAACGCCGCGGCGGCCGGGTGCGACAGACCGGGCAGGGCCGCGCCCGAGTGATCGTCCACGACGAACTCGGCGATCTCGCAGTCCGCGAAGATCTCCCGTACGTGCGCGAGCGCCTCGTCCTCGCTGCGGTCGGGCGCGTACCGGAAATTGACCGTCACCGTGCAGGCGTCGGGGATGACGTTGCCCGCGACACCGCCCTCGATCTTTACGGCGTTGAGGCCCTCGCGGTACTCCAGGCCGTCGATCACGGGACGCCTCGGCTCGTACGCCGCGAGCCGGGCCAGGATCGGCGCGGCGGCGTGGATCGCGTTGGAGCCCATCCAACTGCGCGCCGAGTGCGACCGCTCGCCCGCCGTGCGCAACAGCACCCGCAGCGTGCCCTGGCAGCCGCCCTCGACCTGGGCGTCGGAGGGTTCGAGGAGTACGGCGAAGTCGCCCTCGAGCCAGTCGGGGTGAGCGTCGGCGATGTGGCCGAGGCCATTGAGGTGGGCGGCGACCTCTTCGTTGTCGTAGAACACGAAGGTGAGGTCGCGGTTGGGCTCGGGGACGGTCGCCGCGATACGGAGCTGCACGGCGACGCCGGACTTCATGTCGCTCGTGCCGCAGCCCCACAGGATGCCGTTCTCGTCGAGCCTGGACGGCACGTTGTCGGCGATCGGGACGGTGTCGATGTGCCCGGCCAGGATGACCCGCTCGGCCCGCCCCAGGTGCGTACGGGCCACCACGTTGTTGCCGTACCGGTCGACGGTGAGGTGCGGCAGTGCGCGCAGCGCCTCCTCGATGGCGTCGGCGAGTGCCTTCTCGGTGCCGCTCTCCGACGGGAAGTCGACGAGCCGGGCGGTCAGCGTGGGGGCGTCCAGGGCGAGGTCAAGCGGTGTTTCGGCCATGCCCCGACCCTAGCGCGCGACGTCCGGGGACAGCCGGGGGAGCCGGAAACGTAAGCACCCCACGGGCCTGTCACAGGCCTCAAGTACCTTAGGCAGCGTGCCTGAGTCCAGCTCTTCCGCAGCTCGCGGCCGCGCCCTGCGCATCACGGCGGGTGTCGCCGTGCTGCTCGCGCTGGCCGGGTATCTGGTGGTGCAGTTCGTGACCGGCGGCGGGGGCGCCCCGCGCTGCACGGTGCGCTCGGCGGCGGGCGACGGGGCAACGTACGAGATCAGTCCCGAGCAGGCCGTCAATGCCGCGACGATCTCCGCCGTCGGCACCTCGCGCGGGATGCCGCAGCGGGCGGTGACGATCGCGCTCGCGACCGCCCTCCAGGAGTCGGCGCTGCGCAACATCAGGCACGGCGACCGGGACTCGCTCGGCCTCTTCCAGCAGCGCCCCTCGCAGGGCTGGGGCACCGAGAAGCAGATCCTCGACCCGGGTTATTCGGCGGGGAAGTTCTACGAGCACCTGGCGAAGGTTCCCGGCTATTCGCGGCTGCCGCTGACGGTCGCCGCCCAGCGCGTCCAGCGCAGTGGTTTCCCGCAGGCGTACGCGAAGCACGAGCCCGATGCCGCCCTGCTGGCCGCCGCGCTCACCGGCCGCGCGCCCGCGTCGCTGACCTGCGCGGCGCCGCAGGACGGCCGCCCGGGCAAGCCTGCCGACGTACGGGCCGCGCTGGTGCGCGACTTCGGTGCCGATGTGCTGCCCGGGGCGCAGGCAGCCGGTTCGCCGACCGGCACCGGGGGCGAGAAGGCTCAGCCCGGCGACGCCCCGGCGGAAGCGACGGTGACCGTGCCCGTACCCGCCCGGGCGGCGGGCGACAGCAGCAACGGCGGCGTCGACGGTGACGGCGATCCGCGCGGCTGGGAGCTGGCGCACTGGGCCGTGGCCAATTCATCCGAATTGCACATCGCCCAGGTCTCCTACGCCGGCCGGGTGTGGTCCGCCGGAGAGTCCGGGGACTCCGGGAAGAAATGGCGCAAGGCGGACGCCGAGTCCGGCACGGGAAAGTCCGGCAGCGCTGAGAACGGCACCCGAGAGGTCCGAATCACCACCGCGCAATAGTGCGGACGGTCACCCGAAAGCAGTACGGAGATCACGCCGGTTCGGCGTTCCGCGGGAACCTGCCCACCCAAGCGCCACCTTTCCCCAATCCCCTTGCGAATACAGGGAATTGACGATTCTGCGGCTCACTCCGAGGCAGATCATTTGCCCGGATTCATCCACAGCCGATTATGCGATGCATTACCAACTCTTTACCTCGGCGCACCGCAACTTTCCCCGCCCTCCGAGGGGTTGTCATGGCGTCCGATCGTCGGACAGACCCTCTTCATCAAACGTCTATCCCGTCTAAGGAGCACCATGTCCCTCCCCCTGACCCGTCGGATCGCCCGCGCCGCACTGCTGATCGCGGCCGGCGCAGCCCCCGTGGTCGGTGCGGCCGGCTCCGCAAGCGCCGTAGACCTCCCCGCCGCCCCGAACCTGGGTGGCGTGACCGCCGTGGACGGCGCCGGCCTCGGCGACACCGTCGACGGAGCCTCGCAGCAGGCCACCAAGACGGCGGGCAACACCGCCGGCAAGGCCGTCAAGAAGGCCGTCCCTGCCGCGGGCAAGACCGTCGGCAAGGTCGGCAAGATGGCCGCTCCGGCCGCGCAGAACGCTGCCGGTGACGTCGCCGGCACCACCGGAGGCGCCCTCGGCGAGACCGCCGCGACCGCAACCGAAACCGGCCTCTCGACCGAGGGTCTGCCCACCCAGGGCGTGCCGTCGACCAACCAGCTGCCGCTGCAGGGCCTGCCCATCGGCTAGTCCGTACGCAGCCGCACAAAAGCAGCCGCACAAAAACGGAGGGGCCCCGGGGAGCACGAACTCCCCGGGGCCCCTTCCTGTGCGTCATGCACATCAGCCGAGGCGCTTGACCGCCGCCTCGACGCGCTCGTCGGTGGCCGTGAAGGCGACCCGTACGAAGCGGTCGCCCGCCGCCCCGTAGAAGTCACCGGGAGCCACCAGGATCCCCAGGCCCGCCAGGTATCCGACCGTCTCCCAGCACGGCTCGTCGCGCGTCGCCCACAGGTACAGGCTCGCCTCGCTGTGCTCGATCCGGAAGCCGTGCGCCTCCAGCGCGGTCCGCAGCGCCGCACGCCGGGCCGCGTACCGTGCGCGCTGCTCCGTCACGTGTACGTCGTCGCCGAGCGCCGCCACCGTCGCCGCCTGTACCGGCGCGGGCGTCATCATGCCGCCGTGCTTGCGGATCTGCAGCAGGTCGCCGAGGACCGCCGAGTCGCCCGCCAGGAACGCGGCGCGGTAGCCGGCCAGGTTGGAACGCTTGGAGAGCGAGTGGACGGCGACGATGCCCTCGTACGTACCGCCGCACACATCCGGGTGCAGTACGGAGACGGGCTCGGCCTCCCAGCCCAGCTCCAGGTAGCACTCGTCGCTGAAGACCAGCACGCCGTGCTCACGCGCCCATGCGACGATCCGGGTCAGCTCGTCCTTGGCCAGGACGCGGCCCGTCGGGTTCGAGGGCGAGTTGAGCCACAGGAGCTTGACCCGGGCGGGGTCGAGGTCCGACGTGCCCGCGGCGTCAGCCGCAAATGTCTCAGTGTCGTACACGACCGGCTCGGCGCCGGCCAGCCGTGCGCCCACCTCGTACGTCGGGTACGCGAGCCGCGGGTACGCGACCTGGTCCCCCGCGCCGAGACCCAGCTGCGTCGGCAGCCATGCCACCAGCTCCTTCGAGCCGACGACGGGCAGGACATTGGTGTGCCCCACACCGCGCGCACCGAGCCGCCGCTGCACCCAGCCGGTGAGCGCGTCGCGCAGCTCGGCCGTCCCCCACACCGTGGGATAACCCGGGGAGTCCGCGGCCGCGACGAGAGCCTTCTGGATCAGCTCGGGGACCGGGTCGACGGGCGTGCCGACGGACAGGTCCACGATGCCGTCCGGGTGGGCGGCCGCCGTCGCCTTGTACGGCTCCAGCTTGTCCCAGGGGAAGGTGGGCAGGCGGTCAGTGACTGCGGACACGGTGCTTCACTTTCTCGTGCTCGTACGGGCGGCAAAAAACGCCTCGGTCCCGTACGGCGGCAGGCCGTACGGGACCGGGGCGGCGCACTTGCCTCGTCGCTTACTGGTTCTGCGGGGGCAGTGCTGCGATGAAGGGGTGGTCACGCTCAATCAGGCCCAGCTTCGAGGCACCACCGGGCGAACCGAGCTCGTCGAAGAACTCGACGTTCGCCTTGTAGTAGTCCTTCCACTCCTCAGGTGTGTCGTCCTCGTAGAAGATCGCCTCGACCGGGCAAACCGGCTCACAGGCACCACAGTCGACGCATTCGTCCGGGTGGATGTACAAGGACCGGGAGCCCTCGTAGATGCAGTCGACCGGGCACTCCTCGATGCACGCCTTGTCCTTGACGTCGACACAAGGCTGCGCGATGACGTAGGTCACGCTGTCGTTCCTCCTCGATAGGGCGCGGCGGGCCGATCTGCGGCTCCGTCGCGTTGGCGCGCGGGAGCGCGGCGTCGTCGATGCCCAGTACCTAGTATCTCCGTTCCTGGGCACGATCCGAACAGGAGGGGCGGACAGATCGATGGAATTCACGGCCGGAGGACGGCTCGAGGTCCGTATTTCGCCTGCTGACGTGGGCAAACGGGTATCAGTCAGGCGCGTGGGCGGGTCCGGAGCACCGGGTGAGAAGTTCACCGACACGGTCGGTGTGCTCACATCCTGGGACGCGGGTGTGCTGTCGATCACACGCAAGGGTGGCGAGTCGGTCAGAATCCCGGAATCCGCGCTGGTCGCGGGCAAGGTCGTACCCTCCGCACCGGCCCGTCGGCGGGGCCCCGCGGCGAACTTCGAGGAGCTCGCGCGGGTCACCGCACGCGCCTGGCAGCCCATCGAGAGCGAGCCCCTCGGCGACTGGGTCCTGCGGGCCGCCGGCGGCTTCACCCGCCGGGCCAACTCGGCGCTGCCGCTCGGCGATCCCGGGATGCCGCTCGATGCGGCGCTGGTGAAGGTGCGGGAGTGGTACGCGGCACGGGGGCTTCCCGCGTACGTCCAGGTCTCGACCGGGGCCGAAGGCACGCAGGAACGTCTCGGCGCGGAACTGGAGCGGCGCGGCTGGCTGCGCGAGGTCTCCGCCGACGTACGGATCGCCGCGCTCGCGCCCATCGCCGACCTGGACGCGGATGTCTCGCGCGTACGCCTGGACCGGGCCTGCGACGCGGCGTGGCTCTCGCGCTACCAGCGCTTCGAGGAGCCGGGGCCCGACGTACTGAAGGTGCTGGGGAGTGGGCCGTCCGTGTGGTTCGCGTCCGTACCCGGCGAAGGCGGGGCGCCCGCCGCGATCGGGCGGTGCGTCGTCGACGGGCGCTGGGCCGGGTTCATGGCCGTCGAGGTCGATCCGGCGTACCGGCGTCAGGGGCTGGCCCGTGCCGTCATGACCGCGCTGGCCCGGCAGGCGCTGGACGAGGGGGCGTCGGCCGCGTGGCTTCAGGTCGAGGCCGACAACGGGGGTGCGCGGGCTCTGTACGACGGCATGGGCTTCGCGACCCACCACAGCTATCACCACTTCCGACCGGCGTAGGCAGGGTACGAACGGCATATGCAACCGACCGAGCGGCGGCACCGTTTCGCCGAGGAGGCCCGCGCCGAACGCCCCGATCTGGCACAGCTGTGCCTGCTCGTGGGCGCGGAGGCGGACGCTTCGCTGGACCAGGCAGGGATGGACGTGGCCGAGATCGAACTCGACCGGCTGGCCGGGCTGCTGCCGTTCCGCCCCGGCGGTGCGCGGGGGTGGGCCTCCGCCGTGTCCGACCTCCTCGGTGCGCGCTGCGGGTTCGGGGGATCGCCGAGTGACTACCAGCGGCTGGAGTCCTCGCTGCTGCACGAGGTGCTGCGGCGGCGGCGCGGGCTGCCGATTCTGTTGTCGGTGGTGTGGATCGAAGTGGCCCGGCGGGCGGGCGCCCCGGTGTACGGAGTCGCCCTGCCCGGCCACTTCGTGGTCGGCTTCGGGCCTCCCGGCGAGCAGGTCCTGGTCGACCCCTTCGACGGGGGGCGGCTGTTGACGGGCGCGGACGCGGAACTGCTGGTGGCTGGGGCTACGGGGGAACCGCTCGACCCTTCGATGCTGGTGCCGGCGGATCCTCTGGAGATCGTGCTGCGGATCCTGAACAACATCCGCGCATGGGCGGCGGCCCGCCCCGAGCGTACGGACGTCCAGCTCTGGGCGGTCGAACTGTCGCTGCTACTCCCGGCGCACCCGGCACGGCTCAGATACGAGCGGGCCCAACTGCTGGTACAGCGGGGCGATTTCCTGGGCGGCGCGGCGGAGATGGAGGCGTACGCGGAGGTACTGGCAGAGGTGGAACCGACATCGGCGGAGGTAATCCGCCGAAGGGCACGGGCGGCACGCGCGAGGCTGAACTGAGGTTTGCGGGGGTTGCGGGGGCCGGTCGTGGTGCCGGGGGCCGGGGCCTACGGGAGCGGCGTCCGGCACTGCACGCTGTGCCTTCCCGGGGACAACCCCCGGACCACCCGGCCGGAAACCCAACCACGCGAGCGGGGTCGACACCACCCACCGGCGCTAGGACGGGGCCTGTCGGAGTACCGGGGCCAGGGCGGTGCGAGGCCTGTGGTGGTGCCGGGGGCCGGGGCCTACGGGAGCGGCGTCCGGGACTGCATGATTTAGCTGCGTTCCCGGGTCACCGAAAGCCTCCCGGCGTCCCGCGCACACATCACGTTTTACGTCCCGAACACCACTCCCTACGGCCCCGTCCCCCTCCCGTACACCGTTGAACACCGACCGGCGCCGGTAGCCGGGCCGCCTGAACCAGGATGCGAACGGCGGCGAGGGGGCGGGTCGCGCAGGGGGCGCTGTTCGGGACGTAAAGCGTGATTTGTGCGCGAATTACTGGCCTCGCAAACAAAGCCCCGCCCCGCAGCTAAATCATGCAGTCCCGAATAGTGCCCCCGGAGCGGCCCGACCCCGCACCACGACCACCGGCGCAAGCCAAACCCCGCACAGACCCACCCGGCGCAAGCCAAACCCCGCACCACGACCACCGGCGCAAGCCAAACCCCGCACGGACCCACCCGGCGCAAGCCAAACCCCGCACGGACCCACCCGGCGCAAGCCAAGATCAGCTCGGGTTGAGGCTGATCTCCTGGACTCGCTGCGCCGGCGTCTTGCCCAGCAGTGCCGTCTGCATCGCGTGGGCCACGTCGTCCGCGGTCACCGGGTGCTTCTTGCCGTCGCCCTTGGTGATCTGTACGCCGTCGAAGACACCGTCGAGCAGTTGCTCGATCGCCGGCTTGTTGTAGACCTCCACCAGGCGCCCGTTGATCGGCTTCATGGAGAGGATCTTCGGCAGCGACCTCGCCGGGCCGAACTGGATCTGCTTGCCGCCCGCCTTGATCGTGATCAGGCCGGACATCGCGGGCTGGGCGAATTCCTTCATGGCCCGGTTCAGTTCGGCCGGGCCGATCGCCGGCTCCTTGGCGGCGACCGGCAGCTCCACCAGGTTCGGCTTCCCGGTCTCGACCTGCGCCCGGTACGCGTCCCTGACCGAGATCATCGAGCGGTTGACGTCGAGCTGCTTGCCCGCCTTGCCGGGTACGGCGACCGCCTTGCCCGGTACGAACTTGATCGTGCCTTCGCTGGCTGTGCCCGAGTCGCCCGCCAGGTCGGCCAGCGCCACGCTCAGCTTCTCCTCGTCGACCGGGATCACCGGTTCGGCGACGCGCTCGCCGCCGAAGAGGGAGCCGATCACGGAGACGGGGTTGTAGTCGCTGCCCGCCGCGCCGCGCACGGTTTCCTGGCTGTCCAGGGCGAGGCCCGCCTTCTCCGGCGTGAGCTGCGCCCGCTTGCCGTCGACCGTGAGCTGGAGCGGGGTGGTGGCGCGCTTGCCGAGGGCGGCTTCGAGCTTGCTGACGGCCTCGTCCTTGGTGCCGCCGCCGATGTCCACGCCGAGGACGGTGGTGCCCTTCGGTACGTCGGAGTGGTTCATCAGCAGCCCCGCTCCGTACGCGATACCGGTCAGCACCACGACGCCGACGGCGGCCAGGACCAGCTTGGAGCGGCCCTTCTTGGCGGGCGCGGGAGCGGGCGCAGGCGTGGCGCGCGGCGGGGCGGCCGCAGCAGGGCCCAGCGGGTCGTTCGGGAAGCCCGGCGCCTGGTCGGGAACGAAGCGGCCGCCCGCGTCACCGGAGTGCGGCGGCGGGGCGAACGGCGAGTGCCGGTCGACGGGCTGGACCACGGGGATACCGCTGGTCAGCGTGTCACCGGAGACGTTGCCGCCCGAGGGCGTGTTGGGGGCCGGCTGCTGCGGGGTCAGGACGGCCGTGTCGTCCGACATGCGCGGCGGGCCCGACTGGCCGAGGACGCCCGGCGGGTTGACACCGGGGCGGGGCCCCGGCGCCATGGGCGAGCTGCCGGTGACGGGGCCGGTCGTGGGGCCCGTGGGGCCTGCGATGCGTCCGGTCGGGAAGCCGCCAGTGGCGGGCCCGTTGGCGTCCGCGTCGAAGTCGCTGAGCGGGGCGCCGGTGCGGCGCGGCAGCGGCTCGGTCGCGCGCTGCGGCGGTTCCGGGGTGAAGTACGGGAGGTCGGGGCGCTGTCCGCCGCCCTGCGGAGGGGCGGGCGGCGCCGGGGCCGCCGGAGCTGGCGCGGCCGCTTTGCGCGGGGCGAACCAGTCGCTGGCGGGCTGGTCGCCGGAGCGCTCGGCCCCGGCTTCGGCCTGCTGCGCCGCAGCCGCGTTGTCCCGCGACGGCTCCGCCGGGCGGGGCGTGCTGCCGGTGCGCTCGGCGTCGGGGCGGGGGCCGGGGCCCGAAGCGGCGGAAGAAGACGGTGCGGAGGCGGAGGAGCGGGCCGAGGGGGCCTGGTCCGTGTCGCTCATGGGCGTACGCATGACAACCGGCGGGATCGGCCGCGATCCGGGGATGTTGATCCGGATACGCGTGGTCAGCGTGGTCTCGGTCCTGGGCTCGTCGGGCTCGACCGGTGCCGCGGCCTCGGCAGTTCCGTCCGGAGCGTCCTGCGAGGGGTGCGGCGAAGGATACTGGGGGGTTCCGTACGGCGGCGTACCCGACGGGTACGCGGCTCCGGCGCGCCCCTGGGGGCCGGAGGACGAACTGTCAGTTTCACGACTCAAGGCAGGTTCTCCCGGTTAGCTCCGCCGCCCGCTCTTACGTTCTTGCATGCCTGCTGCGGGCAGCTCGGCGGCGCGCACCACCATACTGGCCGCCGCCGACAGCCGTCCCGCGACCATGGAAGCGAGGTTCCTACGGCCGTGCGAGCGCGGTCAATTCACGGACCCAAGTGGTACGTCATTTGCCAAGTCGGGCGCCGTCAGAACCGCGTTGCGGCAGGGGCAGCATCGTGGCGCAGATCACAGCGAGTCCCATTCCGCCCAACATGTAGGCGTACGACACGAGACTGCCTCCGATGAGAAGGTCGCCCTCGGGGCGGCTGACGGTCATCAGCACGATGGAGACGATCCAGCCCGCGGCGGACGCGCCGACCCCCGCCTTGGTGCCCATCGCGTACATGCCGCCGTAGAAGACGCCCGTCGTGGCGAGCAGTGCGAGCAGCAGCCCGCCGGGGATCCACGCCGCGTGGACGAGGACGCCCGCGGCGCCGACCAGCGCGCCGATCACGGCGAGCAGCAGATACGCGCCGGCCCGGCCCGGGTTGAAGGGCGCGGCCAGTCCGGCGGGCGGCGTCGGCGCCGGCGGATTCTTGCGTTGTGTCATGACGTCACCACTCCCGCGAAGAGGTCGGTCTCGCGGCCGGCGGGGACACCGCGTTCGCCCCGTACCAACTCGTAGAACTCTGTGGTGAAGATCGGCTGGCCCAGTTCGTTGGAGAGTGCGAAGAAGTCGCCCTCGACCGCGACCTGGGTGGCGTGGGCGGCCATCGCGGCCGCCTTGGCCGCCGCGTACGGCGTGCCGTCGATCTCCGTGGTGATCCGCGCGTCGTCGACCACGCCGGGGACGTCGTCCGCCGCGCCGGTACCGGGGAAGCTCGCCCCGGCCGTGCGCAGGCGGGCGAAGCCGTCCTCGACCACCGTGCGCGGCACCCGGTTCCAGTAGATCTTGGCGATGGTGTGCGGCGCCCCGAGGTCCGGACGGAAGTCTGCGTCGGCCGCGAGGTCGGCGGCGCGCATCGCGACGCGGTGGGCCTGGATGTGATCCGGGTGCCCGTAGCCGCCGTCCGGGTCGTACGTCACGAGGACCTGCGGGCGTACGGAACGGATCACTTCGACGAGGTACGCCGCCGCCTCGTCCACCGGCGTGGCCCAGAAGGCGCCTTCGCGGTGGTTCTGGATGGCGCCCATCATTCCGGAGTCGCGGAACCGGCCGGGGCCGCCCAGGAAGCGGTGGTCGCCGACCCCCAGCTCCTTCATCGCTGCGGCCAGTTCGCCGATGCGATGGGGGCCGAGGGTGTCGTCGCGGTCCGCGGCCAGGTGCGCGAGAGCGGGCGGGATGATCTCCCCCTCCTCGCCGAGCGTGCAGGTCAGCAGGGTGACTCCGGCGCCCTCGGCGGCGTACTTGGCCATGGTGGCGCCGTTGTTGATCGACTCGTCGTCGGGGTGCGCGTGCACCAGAAGCAGACGACGGGCTGGGTGGTCCGTCATGGGACCACCCTACGAGGCATGGGTCAGAACTTGATGCCGCCGATCATCCCGGCCACGTTTGTGGTGAGTTCGCTGATCGTGGGGGCGATGGACGAGCTGGCCAAGTAGAAGCCGAGCAGGACGCAAACCACTGCATGTCCGGCCTTCAGCCCGGATTTCCGGACCATCAGGACGACGATGATCGCCAACAGCACTACCGCCGAAATCGAGAGTGCCACGGCGGTTCACCTCCACTTACTCAGGTCGGACTCGGGTCGGAGCGGGCATGACGACAGGCGCCAGCAGGTTCATACCCACCTAGCGCTACGGATCATAACTATCAGTGCGTTCGCATTGATCGGTGCACGGCAGCACGAGGGGCGCATGGACAAGGGCGGGGAACGGTAGCTTCTGGCGCATGAACTCGAAGCAGCTCTCCTTCCCCAGGCAGCACGCCAGGACTCAGCGCTTCACCCTCGGCGCACCGCGGGCGTTCACCGTGTCGCCCGACGGGACGCGTGTGGTCTTTCTCCGCTCCCCGTCCGGCACCGATCGCGCCAACGCGCTCTGGGTACTTGATCTTGAGGGGGGCGCGCAGGAGCGCATCGCGGCGGATCCCGGCCAGTTGCTGGGCGGCGCCGCGGAGCGGCTGTCGGCGCAGGAACGGGCCAGGCGCGAGCGCAGTCGCGAGGGGTCGGCGGGCATCGTCTCGTACGCCGTGGACGCGGCGGTCGAACTGGCGGCGTTCGCGCTGTCCGGGCGGCTGTTCACGGCGGAGCTGCGGGCGGGTACGGCGCGCGAACTGCCTGCTGCGGGACCGGTTCTCGACCCCCGCCCCTCCCCCGACGGGCGGCATGTCGCGTACGTCGCCGGGGGCGCCCTGCGCGTGATCGACACCGAGGGCGCCGGTGACCGGGCGCTCGCCGAGCCGGAGGACGAGCACACGACGTACGGCCTGGCGGAGTTCATCGCGGCTGAGGAGATGTCCCGCTCGCGCGGCTTCTGGTGGTCGCCGGATTCGGACCGGCTGCTGGTCGCCCGCGCCGACGACGCGGCCGTGGGGCGCTGGTGGATCTCCGACCCGGCGCGTCCGGAGGCCGAACCGGCGCGGGTCGCGTACCCGGCGGCGGGGACCCCCAATGCGGACGTACGCCTCTTCCTGTACGGCCTGGACGGGGCGCGTACGGAGGTGACGTGGGACCGGGTCCGGCATCCGTATCTGGCCCGGGTCCACTGGTCGGAGGCGGGTGCGCCGCTGCTGCTCGTACAGGCGCGGGATCAGCGCAGTCAGCTGCATCTGGCGGTGGACACCGAGACCGGCAGGACCAGGACCGTGCACGCGGACGAGGACGAGGCGTGGCTGGAACTCTTCGACGGGGTGCCGGTGTGGGCCCCCGACGGGCGGCTCGTACGGATCGCGGACGAGGGCGGGGCGCGGGTGCTGACGGTCGGCGACCGGGCGCTGACCGGGCCGCAGTTGCATGTACGTGCGGTGCTGGACGTTTCGGACAGCGATGTGCTCGTTTCGGCGTCGGCGGGCACGGAGGCGGCGGCTCCGGAGACCGGCGAAGTGCATGTCTACCGGGTCAACGAGCTGGGCGTGGAGCGTCTTTCGGAGGGGGCCGGGGTGCATTCCGCGGTCCGGTCGGGCGGGGTGACGGTGCTGGCCTCGGCCCGTCCGGAGAGCAGCGGCACAGTCGTTTCGGTACTTCGCGACGGCAAGCGGGAGGCGGTGGTCACGTCGTACGCGGAGGAGCCGGTTCTGCGGGCGCGCGTGCGGTTGGTCGAGGGGGGCGCGCGCCGGATTCCGTGCGCCGTTCTGCTTCCGGCGGGGTACGAGGAGGGGGATGGTCCGCTTCCGGTCCTCATGGACCCGTACGGCGGGCCGCACGCGCGGCGGGCGGTCGCCGCGCACAATGCCCACCTCACCTCGCAGTGGTTCGCCGACCAGGGCTTCGCGGTGGTCGTCGCCGACGGGCGGGGCACCCCCGGGCGCTCGCCGGGCTGGGAGAAGGCGATCCGCAACGCGTTTACGCTCACGCTGGACGACCAGGTCGAGGCGCTGCAGGCGCTGGCGGCCGACTTCCCGCTGGACCTCGGACGGGTCGCGATCCGGGGCTGGTCGTTCGGCGGCTACCTGGCGGCGCTGGCGGTGCTGCGCCGGCCCGATGTCTTCCATGCGGGGATCGCGGGTGCGCCGGTCACCGACTGGCGGCTGTACGACACGCACTACACGGAACGGTATCTCGGGGATCCGGGCTCGCAGCCGGACGTGTACGCGGCGAATTCGCTCGTCACGGGGGACGGGCTTTCCGAAGTGGCCGATCAGCACCGCCCATTGATGATCGTCCACGGTCTGGCGGACGACAACGTGGTGGCGGCGCATACGCTGCGGCTGTCTTCGGCGTTGCTGGGGGCGGGACGGGCGCATGAGGTGCTTCCGCTGTCCGGGGTGACGCATATGACGCCACAGGAGCAGGTCGCGGAGAATCTGCTGCTGTTGCAGGTCGACTTCCTGAAGCGCTCGCTGTCGGCGGTGCGGTAGCCGCTGCGCGGAGCTTGTTCCCCTGCCCTTCCCCTCCCGAACTGGGGGCACGCCCCCAGACCCTCCGGACGCCCTCCGGGGCTACGCATGGCAACCGGCCGGGGCGACATGGCGCCCCGGCCGGTTTACGGCACCCGCACGGCCGTACGCCATTCAGAATGGCGCGTTCGTATATCGGAGTTGCGACAGCCAAGTTGCCTGGCTGTTAAAGAAATTGAAGGGCAGTTATGGCGCTGTGGCGCGCGCGCCCGCCCCCTCCTCCCCCGAAACCACCCGGATCTCCTCCGCGAAATGGCACGCCGAATCATGGTCCGCCGGCCCCTCCGTGTCCCGGAAGACCGCCGGCACCGCCAGCAGCGGCACCTCCAGCGCGCACCGTTCCTGTGCCTTCCGGCAGCGCGTACGGAAGCGGCAGCCCGAGGGGATGTTCGCGGGCGAGGGCACGTCGCCCGTCAGGAGGATCCGCTCGCGGTGCTCGCGCGCGGTCGGGTCGGGCACGGGCACGGCGGACAGCAGCGCCTGCGTGTACGGGTGCGTCGGATGCTCGTAGATCTGCTCGTCCGTGCCGATCTCCACGATCCGCCCCAGATACATCACGCCGACCCGGTCCGAGATGTGCCGCACGATCGACAGGTCGTGGGCGATGAACACGTAACTCAGCCGGAATTCGCTCTGGAGCTTGTCCAGCAGGTTGATGACCTGCGCCTGCACCGAGACGTCCAGCGCCGACACCGGCTCGTCGGCCACGATGATCTCCGGCTGGAGGGCAAGGCCCCGCGCGATGCCGATCCGCTGCCGCTGCCCGCCGCTGAACTGGTGCGGATAGCGGTTGATGTACTCCGGGTTGAGCCCGACGACGTCCAGCAGGTCCTGGACCTTCTGCCGGCGCGAGCCCTTGGGGGCCACCTCGGGATGGATCTCGTACGGCTCACCGATGATGTCGCCGACCGTCATACGGGGGTTCAGTGACGTGTACGGGTCCTGGAACACCATCTGGATGTTGCGGCGTACGGCCTTCAGTGCGCGCCCGGACAGCTGGGTGATGTCCTCGCCCTGGTACCGGATCGACCCGGCCGTCGGCTTCTCCAGGTGCACCAGCATCTTGGCGAGGGTCGACTTGCCGCAGCCCGACTCCCCCACGATGCCGAGCGTCTCCCCCGCCCCCAGGTCGAGATCGACACCGTCGACCGCCCTGACCGCGCCGATCTGCTTCTTGAAGAGAATGCCCTGGGTGAGGGGATAGTGCTTGTGCAGGCCTCGCACCTCAAGAATCGGCTCGGCAGTGATCGGCTCAGCCATTGAGTGCCTCCTGCCAGAAGTGGCACGCGGTCCCGCGCTCCTCCGAGACCTCGTACAACGGCGGCACATCCGTCCGGCACACGTCCCGGGCCAGCGGGCAACGCGGGTTGAAGGGGCAGCCCGGCGGGATGTTCATCAGGTTCGGCGGCAGGCCCTTGATCGCGTACAGCTCCTGGCCCTTCTGGTCCAGCCGCGGGATCGATTCGAGCAGGCCCTTGGTGTACGGGTGGGCGGGTGCCTTGTAGACCGGGTGGACCGGTGCGGTCTCCACGATCTTGCCCGCGTACATCACCGCGATCTTGTCGGCGACGTCGGCGACGACGCCCAGGTCGTGGGTGATGAGGATGAGCCCCATCCCGAGCTCGCGCTGCAACTCCGCGAGCAGCTCCATGACCTGCGCCTGTACGGTCACATCCAGCGCGGTCGTCGGTTCGTCCGCAATGATCAGCGAGGGCTCCAGGGCGAGCGCCATCGCGATCATGATGCGCTGGCGCATACCGCCGGAGAACTGGTGCGGATACTGCCCGACCCGTTCCTTGGCCGCCGGGATGCGCACCCGGTCCATCAGCTCGACGGCCTTCGCCTTCGCGTCCTTCCTGGACATCCCCTTGTGGACGATGAACATCTCGCCGAGCTGATCGCCCACGCTGAGCACGGGGTTGAGGGAGGACAGCGCGTCCTGGAAGATCATGGCCATTTCCCGGCCCCTGACCTTCCGCCGCTCATCCTCCTTGAGCTTCAGCAGATCACGACCCTGGAAGACGATCTCGCCGCCGG
The DNA here is from genome assembly GCF_018614055.1 of Streptomyces sp. ISL-98. Taxonomy (GTDB): domain Bacteria; phylum Actinomycetota; class Actinomycetes; order Streptomycetales; family Streptomycetaceae; genus Streptomyces; species Streptomyces spiramyceticus. The sequence goes on along the minus strand of NZ_JAGGPB010000013.1, from coordinate 113,669 downwards.
TGATCTTCCCTGGCGGCATATCGAGGATGCCCATGATCGCCTGCGCGGTGACGGACTTCCCGGAGCCCGACTCGCCGAGCACGGCCAGCGTCTCGCCTTCGTCCACCGCGTAGTTGACGCCATTGACGGCCTTGGCGATCCCGTCGCGCATACGGAATTCCACGTGCAGGTCGCGCACTTCGAGCAACATGGCGGGGCTCCTCAGCGCAGCTTGGGATCGAGGGCGTCGCGCACCGCGTCGCCGAGCATGATGAACGCGAGCACCGTGATCGCGAGCGCGCCCGCCGGCCAGAGCAGCATGTGCGGGGCGTTGCGGACGTACTGCGAGGCGGACGAGATGTCGATGCCCCAGGACACGGCGGGTGGCTTCAGGCCGACGCCGAGGTACGACAGGGTCGCCTCCAGTGAGATGTACGTACCGAGCGCGATGGTCGCCACGACGATGACGGGGGCGACCGCGTTGGGGGTGACGTGCCGCAGCAGCATCCGCGAGCTGCTCGCGCCCAGCGCCCGCGCCGCCTGTACGTAGTCGTTCTGCTTGGCGGTGATCACCGAGCCGCGCGCGATGCGGGCGATCTGCGGCCAGCCGAGCAGCACGATGAATCCGATCACCGGCCAGACGGTGGTACTGGTGATGACGGAGAGGAAGACGAGGCCGCCGAGGACGACGGGGATGCCGAAGAAGATGTCGGTGATACGGGACAGCAGCGCGTCCCACGCGCCGCCGAAGAAGCCGGCGAGCCCGCCCAGGATGCTGCCGAGCAGCGCCACGCCGAGGGTGGAGCAGACGCCGACGGTGACCGAGGTCCTGGCGCCGTAGACGGTGCGCGTGTAGACGTCGCAGCCCTGGCCGTCGAAGCCGAAGGGATGGCCGGGCTGGGAGCCCTCCTGGGCCCTGGCCAGGTCGCACTGGTGCGGGCTGCCGCTCGCGATCAGCGACGGCCAGAGCGAGATGATCACGAGGAAGACGATGATCAGGCCGGAGACGATGAAGACCGGGTTGCGCCGCAGATCGTGCCAGGCGTCTGACCACAGACTGCGCGGCTTGCCCGCCGGGCCCGTGCCCTGGGGGCCGCCCGGAGCCTGTCCGCCGGAGGCGGCTGATGGATGCCGCTCCAGCGATGCACCCTCGTCCACAGCAAGATCCATCGCACCTCCGGCTCCGGTCCGGCCGATGGCTCCCCCGTCGTCGTACTCCGGCTCAGGCATAGCGAATCCTCGGGTCGAGTACGGCGTACAAGAGGTCGACCATGAGATTCGCCAACAGGAAGACCAGCACCAGCACGGTCACGAAGCCGACGACGGTCTGGGAGCTCTGCCGGACGATGCCCTGGTAGAGCTGGTAGCCGACGCCGTGGATGTTGAAGATCCGCTCGGTGACGATGGCTCCGCCCATCAGGGCGCCCACGTCCGTACCGATGAAGGTGACCACGGGGATCAGTGAGTTGCGCAGCAGGTGCCTGGAGATGACGCGGCGTCTGGGCAGCCCCTTGGCGACGGCCGTACGGACGTAGTCGGCGCGGGAGTTCTCGGCTACGGATGTCCTGGTGAGGCGGGTGACGTACGCCAGTGAGACCGAGGCCAGGACGAGGCCGGGCAGCAGCAGTTCGTCGACCGGGGCATCGGGCGAGACCGCTGGCCTGATGACTCCCCACTTCACACCGAGCAGCAGCTGGAGCAGCAGGCCGGTGACGAAGGTCGGGATCGAGATCACCACGAGGGTCAGGAGCAGGACACCGGTGTCGACGGGGCGGCCGCGGCGCAGGCCGGTGAGCACGCCCAGGCTGATGCCGATGACGACCTCGAAGACGACGGCCACGACGGTCAGCCGGATGGTGACGGGGAAAGCCGTCGACATCAGCTCGGTGACCTCCTGACCGTTGAAGGCGGTGCCGAAGTCCCCGGTGAAGACGTTGCCCATGTACGTCAGGTATTGCTGCCACACGGGCTTGTCGAGGCCGAACTCGGCGCGCAGCCGGGCGGCGGTGGCGGGGTCGCACGCCCGGGGGCCGCAGAGGCCCTCGATGGGGTCGCCCATCACGTTCACCATCAGGAAGATCAGCAGCGTGGCGCCGAGGAAGACCGGGATCATCTGCAGCAGACGCCGGATCACATAACGTCCCATGGAGGGCTCCGGGGGTCGCGGGGGTCGCAGTGGCCGGTGTCAGCTGACCTTGATCTCGTTGTAGACGGGGACGCTGAAGGGGTTCAGGGCCACGTTCGAGATCCTTTCGGAGTAGCCCGCGCTGCCGTTCTGGTACCAGAGCGGGATGGCGGCCATCTCGTCGCGTACGACCTTCTCCGCCTTCTGGAACTTCGCGATCACCTTCGCGACGTCGCTCTCGGCGTTGGCCTCGTCGACGAGCTTGTCGAACTCCGGGCTGGACCACTTGCCGTCGTTGGACGAGGCGTTGGTGTAGTAGAGCGGCTGGAGGAAGTTCTGGATCAGTGGGTAGTCCATCTGCCAGCCGGCCCGGAAGGGGCCGGTCATCTTGCTCTGGGTGATCTGGTTACGGGAGTCGGCGAAGGTGCCGATCGGGTTGCCGACGCACGAATTGGCCTTCCCCAGCGCGTTGTTGATGCTGTTGCAGACGGCGTCGACCCAGTCCTTGTGGGAGCCGGTGTCCGCGTTGTACGAGATCTTCAGGGTGCCGCCGGGGATACCGCCGCCCTCTTCGACGAGCTTCTTCGCCTCCTCCGGGTCGAACTCGCACGCGTCACCGCACAGGCCGTCGTCGAAGCCGGCCTCCTTGCCCAGGACCGGGGAGGTCCAGTCCTTGGCCGGGGTGCGGGTCTTCCGGAAGATCGTGTCGGTGATCTGCCTGCGGTCGATCGCCCTGGACAGCCCCGTACGGACCTTCTCCAGCCCTTCCGCACCCCACCTCTCGTCGTAGAAGGGGAAGGCGAGGGTCTGGATGATGCCGGCCGGGACGTTGATGTACCGGTCTCCGAGGTCGGCCTCGACGTTCTTGAGCTGCGAGGCCGGGACGTCGTCGACCAGGTCGAGGTTGCCGGCTGTCAGGTCGGTGTAGGCGGTGTTGTTGTCGGTGTAGACCTTGAGGTCCACGCCGCCGTTCTGCGCCTTGTCCGGGCCGTTGTACCCGTCCCACTTGCGCATGCTCATCTGGGAACCCTTGGCGTACGACTCGACGGTGTACGGGCCGTTGCCGACGGGCTTGGACAGCCAGGCGTCGTGGTCGTCGAAGAACGCCCGGGGCAGCGGTGCGAAGGCGGCGTAACCGAGGGTCTCGGGCCAGGTGGAGAACTTCTGGGTCAGCTTGACGGTGAAGGTCCTGTCGTTCGTCACCTTGAGGCCGGAGAGGGTGTCGGCGGTGGCCTGGCCCTTCTCCGGGTGGACCTTGTCGTAACCCTCGATCTGGCCGAAGAAGGGCGCGTTCTTCTGGTTGTTCTTGAGGTGCGCGCCGTAGTTCCAGGCGTCGACGAACGACTTGGCGGTGACCTTCTCGCCGTTGCTGAAAGCCCAGCCGTCCTTGATCGTGACGGTGAAGTTCTGCGAGTCCTTGGTCTCGATCTTCTCGGCGACCATGTCCTTGGCCTCGCCGGTCTTCGCGTCGTACCGCTTGAGACCGCGGAAGAGCATGTCGAGGACCTTGCCGCCCTGCACCTCGTTGGTGTTCGCGGGCTCCAGGGGGTTCTGCGGGTCGGCCCAGGAGGAACTGACCACACCCTCTGCGCCGCCGGCGCCGCCCCCACCGCACGCCGAGGCGGCGAGTACGACCGCCACGGCACATGCGGCCCACTTGGCCTGCGCGGCTCCGCGCATGGGCTTCCCTCCTAGGGTCCTCAGCATCACTTAGGCCCAAATATCACCCCATAACGTGCGCCTGCGCATCATCTCTGCGTCCGTCTGCGCGTCGCCTCGCACCGGACTCTGCCTGACGCGATGTCACGCGCGAAAACGCGAAGGCGCCCGGACCAAAAGGTCCGGGCGCCTTCGTTCACGTACGTCCGAGGACTACGCCGCGTGCACGACGTCCTTCACCTCGGCGAAGTGGCACGCCGACTCGTGGGCCGCCGGGGTGTCCGAGCCCTTGAAGCGCTCCGGGACCGCCAGCAGCGGGACCTCCTCGGCGCACTTGTCCTGGGCCTTCCAGCAGCGCGTACGGAAGCGGCAGCCGGACGGCGGGTTCGCCGGGGACGGGACGTCGCCGGTGAGGATGATCCGCTCCCGGCCCTCGCGGGCCTCCGGGTCGGGGACCGGGACTGCCGACAGCAGCGCCTGGGTGTAGGGGTGCGTCGGGTGGTCGTAGATCTGCGTGTCCGTACCGATCTCGGCCATCTTGCCGAGGTACATGACGCCGACCCGGTCCGAGATGTGCCGGACGATCGACAGGTCGTGCGCGATGAAGAGGTAGGACAGGTTGAACTCGTCCTGGAGCTTCTCCATCAGGTTGATGACCTGCGCCTGGACGGAGACGTCCAGCGCCGACACCGGCTCGTCGCAGATGATGATCTCCGGCTGGAGCGCGAGGCCGCGGGCGATGCCGATGCGCTGGCGCTGGCCGCCCGAGAACTGGTGCGGGTACCGGTTGATGTACTCCGGGTTGAGACCGACCACGTCCAGGAGCTCCTGGACCTTGCGGCGGCGGTCGCCCTTCGGCGCAACCTCCGGGTGGATGTCGTACGGCTCACCGATGATGTCGCCCACCGTCATACGGGGGTTGAGCGACGTGTACGGGTCCTGGAACACCATCTGGATGTTGCGGCGTACGGCCTTCAGCGCGCGCCCGGACAGCTTGGTGATGTCCTGGCCCTTGTAGAAGACCTCGCCCGCGGTCGCCGTCTCCAGCGTCATGAGGAGCTTGGCGACCGTGGACTTGCCACAGCCGGACTCGCCCACTATGCCGAGCGTCTCGCCCTGGTACAGGTCGAAGGAGATGCCGTCGACCGCCTTTACCGCACCGACCTGCTTCTTGAACAGGATGCCCTGGGTCAGCGGGAAGTGCTTGACCAGGTTGCGGACCTGGAGGATCGGCTCGCCCCGTTCGACCGGGGCCTCGATCGCCGCCACCGCCTCCTGGGTGGTGGAGGCGTCGACGGTCTCGACCGCAGTGACGTTCGGCGTAGCGTCCACGGCAGCCTCGTCGTTCTTCTTCAGCTCAGCCATGGATCTGCTCCTTCCAGAAGTGGCACGCGCTGCCGCGGCCGGGCAGCTCGCCGCCGTCCTGCTCGGTGACCGGCGCCAGGGCCGGAATGTCCGTACGGCAGATGTCCTGCGCCTTCGGGCAGCGCGGGTTGAAGGCGCAACCGGACGGAATCTTCAGCAGGTTGGGCGGCAGGCCCTTGATCGCGTAGAGCTCCTGGCCCTTCTGGTCCAGGCGCGGGATCGAGTCGAGCAGGCCACGGGTGTACGGGTGCGCGGGGCGCTTGTACAGCTCGTGGACCGGCGCGGTCTCGACGATCCGGCCCGCGTACATGACCGCGATCTTGTCCGCGACGTCGGCGACGACGCCGAGGTCGTGGGTGATCAGGATCAGGCCCATGTTGTACTCGCGCTGAAGCTCCGCGAGCAGGTCCATGACCTGCGCCTGGACGGTCACGTCGAGCGCCGTGGTGGGCTCGTCCGCGATGATCAGGTCCGGCTCCAGAGCCAGCGCCATAGCGATCATGATGCGCTGGCGCATACCGCCGGAGAACTGGTGCGGGTAGTCGTTGACCCGCTCCTTCGCCGCCGGAATGCGCACCCGGTCCATCAGGTCGATGGCCTTGGCCTTGGCGTCCTTCTTGGACAGGCCCTGGTGTACGCGGAACATCTCGCCGAGCTGGTAGCCGACGGTGAGCACGGGGTTGAGGGAGGACAGCGCGTCCTGGAAGATCATCGCGATCTTCTGGCCGCGGATCTTCCGCCGCTCCTCGTAGCCCATGGTCAGCATGTCCTGGCCGCGGAAGAGAATCTCTCCCTGCGGGATGCGGCCCGGGGGCATGTCGAGGATGCCCATGATGGCCTGCGCCGTCACGGACTTGCCGGAGCCGGACTCGCCGAGGACGGCGAGGGTCTCGCCGGCGGCGACGCTGTAGTTGACGCCGTTGACGGCCTTGACGATGCCGTCGCGGGTCTTGAACTCCACGTGCAGGTCGCGTACGTCGAGCAGCGGTCCGCTGTTCTCAGTCGAACCTCGGGGCGCGGGAACATCTGCGGTCTTGTCGATGATGGTCATGTACGCCTCCCTCAGCGCAGCTTGGGGTCGAGGGCGTTGCGTACCGCATCGCCGAGCATGATGAACGCCAGGACCGTGATGGACACCATGATCGACGGCAGGATCAGAACGAACGGCGCGTTGCGCAACTGCTGCGCGCCGGACGAGATGTCGACACCCCACGAGACGGTCGGCTCGGCGAGACCGATGCCCAGGAAGGACAGCGTGGCCTCGGCCGAGATGTAACCGCCGAGCGCGATGGTGGCGACCACGATCACCGGGGCCACCGCGTTGGGCAGGATGTGGCGCAGCAGGATGCGGGAGGTGGAGGCGCCGAGCGCCTTCGCCGCCATCACGTAGTCGGCCTGCTTGATGGTGATGACCGAGCCGCGCGCGACACGGGCGATCTGGGTCCAGCCGAGGAAGGCGAGGGCCAGGATCACGACGTACAGGGCGCGGTCCTCGAAGGAGGTCAGCACCACCATCGCGCCGAGGATGAAGGGGATACCGAAGAAGATGTCGGTGACCCGGGACAGGATCGTGTCGATCCAGCCGCCGAAGTAGCCTGCGAGCATACCGACGATGCCGCCGAAGACGGTGACGAGGAGCGTCACGACGACGCCGACCGCGATCGAGGCGCGGGCGCCGTAGATCATGCGGGCGTAGATGGACCGGCCCTGGATGTCGTAACCGAGCCAGTCCTCCGCGAATACGTTGCCCCAATTGGGCTTCTGGAGGTAGTGCTTGGCCAGGTCGGCGTAGCGCGGGTCGGCGCTGGTGAACAGGCCGGGCGCGATGGCCATGGTCAGCAGCACCAAGATCAGGATCGCGGAGATCACGAAGAGCGGGTTGCGCCGCAGGTCGTGCCAGGCGTCGGACCAGAGGCTGCGCGGCTTTTCGGGCTTGCTGCCCGCGGGCTGAGCGTCGGCCTTGGCCGCCGGCTCGTCCTTGACGGTGGCTTCGAGTGCCTCAGGCATAACGGATCCTCGGGTCCAGGACCGCGTAGAGCAGGTCGACGATCAGGCTGGCGACGAGATACACGACCACGATCAGCGTGACGATGCCCACGACCGTCGCGCCCTCGCGGTGCCTCAGCGCGTCGAAGATCTCGTAGCCGACGCCCTTGACGTTGAAGATGCCCTCGGTGACGACCGCGCCGCCGAGCAGGGCACCGAGGTCAGTGCCGAGGAAAGTGACCACGGGGATCAGGGAGTTGCGCATCAGGTGCACGCCGACGATGCGGCGCCGGGGCAGGCCCTTCGCCACGGCGGTGCGCATGTAGTCGGAGCGCAGGTTCTCGGCGACCGACGTACGCGTGAGGCGTGCGACGTATGCGAGGGAAAGCGAGCCGAGTACGACCGCCGGCAGGATCAGCTCGCCGGCTGTGGCTGCCTCACTGACGTTGGGTTCGACCCAGCCCATCTCGAAAGCGAAGACGTACTGGAGCAGGTAGCCCAGTACGAAGGAGGGAATCGAGATCAGGAGCAGCGTCAGGACGAGCAGTCCCCGGTCCCGGAGAGTGTCGGCCTTCAGACCGGCGAAGATGCCGATGGACATGCCGACAAGCACGGTGAACGTGAAGGCGAACAGGGCCAGTCGGATCGTGATCGGGAATGCCTCCGAGATGATGTCGGCCACGGGCCGGCCGCTGGCGATCTGTGTACCGAAGTCTCCCTGGAACAAGTTGCCCAGGTAGTTCACGTACTGGTGCCAGAGGGGGAGATCGAGCCCGAGGTCCTTCTTCATCTGCGCGATCTGTGCCGGGTCTACGGTCTGTTCGCCCGCGAGCGCGCGCACGGGATCGCCGGGCAGCGCGTACATCATGGCGAAGACCAGCAAGGTTGACCCGATGAAGACCGGGATCATCTGGAGCAGTCGCCGCGCGACATAACGCCCCATGTTTGCCTCCGTTGTGGATAACTGCGGCGCGGGGGCCGCTCCCCTGGTTCAGGGAGCGGCCCCCGGGCCTACCGCCGGTGCGGTGGCGGGTAACGGCCGAGTGGGGGGTGGCCCGCAGGCTGACTACTTCGTGGTGACGCCGGTGATTTCGAAGTCACCGTGGAAGTCGACCTTGACGTTGTCAACAGCCTTCGAGTGGCCACCGTTGATGCGGTACTGCCACAGCGGGATGGCCGGCATCTTCTTGAGAAGAGCCTTCTCGGCGTCCTGGTAGAGCTTGATCGACTCGTCCAGGGACTTGGCGTTGTCGCCCTTGCGGAACATCGCGTCGATGTCCTTGTCCGAGAAGCGACCGTTGTTCGACTCGGCCGTCGTGTCGTACAGCTCGCGCATGAAGTTGACGTTCAGCGGGTAGTCGGCGACCCAACCACCACGGTAGAAGCCCTTGACCTGGTCGTTGTCACGCGCTTCCAGGTCAGTCTGGAAGTCCGGCTTGGCGTCCGGCACGCAGTCGACACCCGTGGCGTTACGGATGGACTCGCAGACAGCGGTGATCCATTCCTTGTGGCCACCGTCGGCGTTGTACTGGATCGTCAGCTTGTTGCCGGGGACACCGCCGCCCTCCTTGACAAGCTGCTTCGCCTTCTTCGGGTCGTACGTGAAGACGTCCGTGTCGAGCTGCTGGTTGCCCTGGACACCGACGGGCGTGAAGCTCGTGGCCGGCGTACGGGTGCCGTTGAGCACCGTCTTGGTGATCGTCTTGCGGTCGATCGCCATCGACAGACCCTGCAGGACCTTCGGGTCGATGTCCTTGAAGGTCTTGCTGTAGAACGCGGGGTTCAGGCTCTGGATCGCCGCGTACTCCTGGTCGATCGCGCGGTCGCCCAGGTCCTGCTTGTACTTCGGCAGGTCCGTCGGGCCGACCTGGCGGATCATGTCCAGGTTGCCGGAGATGAGGTCCTGGTACGCGGCCTCGACGGTCGCGTAGTTCTTGAAGAGGACACCCTTGTTCGCGGCCTTGTTCGGGCCCTTGTAGCCGTCGAACGCCTTGACCTGGATGAGCTTCTTGTGGTTCCACTTCTCGAACTTGTACGGGCCGTTGCCGATCGGGTTCTGGCCGAAGGCCTTCGGGTCCGCGTAGAACGCCTTGGGCAGCGGGGCCCAAGTGGCGTAACCCAGCTTGTAGTTGAAGTACGGAACCGGCTTGTCCAGCTCGATGGTGAAGGTGGTGTCGTCGACGACCTTCAGACCGGACATGACGTCCTTGGTCGGCTCACCCTTCTCCGGGTGGACGTCCTTGAAGCCCTTGATGTCCGAGTACCAAGGCGCGTTCTGCATCTTGTTCTTGGTGTTGGCGTACCAGTTCCACGCGTCGACGTACGACTTGGCCGTGACGTCTTCGCCGTTGTGGAACTTCCAGCCCGGCTTGAGCTTGACCGTCCAGGTCTTGGAGTCCTTGGACTCCACCGACTCGGCGTTCGTGTAGACGATCCCGCCCTTGGCGTCGAAGTCGAGCAGCTGCGTGAACAGCGACTGGATGACGTAGCTGCCGAGCGTCTCGTTCGTGTCAGCCGGGTTCAGCGGCTTCTGCGGCTCACCGACGTCGATCGAGACATAGCCCGCGGGCTTGCCCTTCTCCTTGGCGTCGCTGTCGCCGCTGTCCGAGCCACCGCACGCCGTTGCCGACAGAGCTACGACTATCGCACCTGCGACCCACTTGGCGCTCTTGGCACCGCGCATGGGTTCCTCCTCATGAGTCCACTGATCACTTCAAGAGGGGCACACAGACGGACGCCGACACCCCTGACGGCGATGAAGTCATGTGCCCCAAGTGTGCTCGTGAGTCGGCACTCCCCACAGTGCGTGACCCATTGACCCGAGCTCAATGGAGCCAACTATTAAGTACGTCCGAGCCGTAAACCACACTTAAAGGGTCTCGTTTTGACAACATCGACGTGGGACACCTGCCCGAAATCCGGACAAAGTGATCACAGACAGACACCCGCGAAACGGACTGTTAACGCAGCTTCCGGAGAGCGACGCCCGATATCCGAACACTCGGAGTCGGAAAACGAGTTGACGAAAGGCCCGGGCCCCCACAGTGTCTGCGGGGACCCGGGCCTCTCGAACCGACCACCGGTCGGCGACGTTCAGCGCAGGTGTCAGCGCTTGGCGCGCGACGCGGTGCGGCCGCGCTCCTTCTGGTCCAGGACGACCTTGCGGATACGCACGGTCTCCGGGGTCACCTCGATGCACTCGTCGTCGCGGCAGAACTCCAGCGACTGCTCCAGCGAGAGCTTGCGCGGCGGCACCACGTTCTCGGTGTTGTCCGCGGAAGCCGCACGCATGTTGGTGAGCTTCTTCTCCTTGGTGATGTTCACGTCCATGTCGTCGGAACGCGAGTTCTCACCAATGATCATGCCCTCGTAGACCTCGGTGCCGGCCTCCAGGAAGATGACACCGCGCTCCTGCAGGTTGATCATCGCGAAGGGGGTGACCGAGCCCGAACGGTCCGCGACCAGCGAGCCGTTGTTACGGGTGCGCAGGTCGCCGAACCACGGCTCGTGGCCCTCGAAGATGGAGTGCGCGATGCCCGTACCGCGGGTCTGCGTCAGGAACTCCGTACGGAAGCCGATGAGGCCGCGGGACGGGACGATCCACTCCATGCGGATCCAGCCCGAACCGTGGTTCGTCATGGTCTCCATGCGGCCCTTGCGGGTCGCCATCAGCTGCGTGATCGCGCCGAGGTGCTCCTCGGGGGAGTCGATCGTCATGCGCTCGATCGGCTCGTACGTCTTGCCGTCGACCTGCTTGGTGACAACCTCGGGCTTGCCGACGGTCAGCTCGAAGCCCTCACGGCGCATCTGCTCGACCAGGATCGCCAGCGCGAGCTCACCGCGGCCCTGGACCTCCCAGGCGTCGGGGCGCTCGGTGTCCAGGACACGGAGCGAGACGTTACCGATGAGCTCCTTGTCCAGGCGGTCCTTCACCTGGCGGGCGGTGACCTTGTGGCCCTTGCCGCCCTTGCCGACCAGCGGCGAGGTGTTCGTACCGATGGTCATGGAGATCGCGGGCTCGTCGACCGTGATCAGCGGGAGCGCGATCGGGTTCTCGGGGTCCGCGAGGGTCTCGCCGATCATGATGTCCGGGATACCGGCGATGGCGCAGATGTCGCCCGGGCCCGCCTTCTCGGCCGGCTTGCGGGTGAGCGCCTCGGTCATCAGCAGCTCGGTGATGCGGACGTTGGACATCGTGCCGTCACGCTTGATCCACGTGACGGTCTGGCCCTTCTTCAGCTCACCCTGCTCGACGCGGCAGAGCGCGATACGGCCGAGGAAGTTGTCGGCGTCCAGGTTGGTGACGTGGGCCTGCAGAGGGGCGGCCTCGTCGTACTCCGGGGCCGGGACGTGCGCCAGGATCGTGTTGAAGAACGGCTCCAGGTTCTCGCTGTCCTGCGGGACGGTGCCGTCCTCGGGCTTGGTCAGCGAGGCGACGCCGTCACGGGCGCAGGCGTAGACGATCGGGAACTCGATCTGCTCCTCGTCCGCGTCCAGGTCCAGGAACAGGTCGTACGTCTCGTTGACGACCTCGTCGATCCGGGAGTCGGGGCGGTCCGTCTTGTTGATGCAGAGGATGACGGGCATCCGGGCCTGAAGCGCCTTGCGGAGCACGAAGCGCGTCTGCGGCAGCGGGCCCTCGGAGGCGTCGACCAGCAGGACGACCGCGTCGACCATCGACAGGCCGCGCTCGACCTCACCACCGAAGTCGGCGTGGCCGGGGGTGTCGATGATGTTGATCGTGATGACGTCGCCGCCATCCTTCGGGTGGTACTTCACGGCCGTGTTCTTGGCCAGGATCGTGATGCCCTTCTCACGCTCCAGGTCGTTCGAGTCCATCATGCGGTCGTCGAGGTGCTCGGCGGCGTGCGCGGCGAAGGCGCCCGCCTGCTTGAGCATGGCGTCGACCAGGGTGGTCTTGCCGTGGTCGACGTGGGCGACGATGGCTACGTTACGGATGTCGTGGCGCGTGGGCATGGGTGGAGTGCGCTTCTCTCGATCGTGGGATCGGGCGTCGTAATCGGTTTCGTTCCTCATACGCCCGCCGGGCGGACGCGCCACGGCTACCCCCCATGGTACGGGGCGAGCGCCGTAAGGGCTTCCCGGGCGATCGTTAGCGGCCCGCGCAAGGGATTTTGGGGATCCCGGCGGGGCTTTGGGCAGGGGTTTTTGCTGGCCCTCGGGTCAAAGGGTTTTGGTCACAGTGTTCGGAAACGACCTTGCCCGCCGGGGGCACCGGCGGGCAAGGGACTTGAGCCAATCCTGAGGGTTCCGGCTGCTACCTCTTCTTCGGCTTGGAGCCGTCCGTCTTCTTGAAGCCGATGTCCTGGTAGCGGGGGGCGGCGAAGCCGAAGGCGCCCACGTTGGCGAGGTCCGGCCTGGTCGCGACCAGCTCGGGGCGCTGGAACAGCGGGATGGATCCCGCCGCGGCCCAGATCCGGGCGTCGGTCCGCCTCATCAGGTCGCGGGCCTCCTTCTGGTCCAGTTCCGCCATGGCCTGGTCGAAGAGCTGGTCGATGTGGTCCGTACCGACGCGCGTGTAGTTCTGCTCGACGATCAGCGACCCGTCGGCGGCCGGCTCCGGCTTGGCGAAGATCGGGCGGGCGTCGGTGGCCGGGTAGGCGGTCGCGGGCCAGGAATAGAGCGCCAGGTCGTAGTCGCCCGAGGCGATGTGGTCCCTGAAGTAGCTGTCGTCGGGGACCTTGACGATCTCTGTGCGTACGCCGATGTACTCCAGCATCCGGGAGATCTTCTCCCCGACGGTACGCAGCGACTCGGAGCCGGGGCCGGACGGAAGCACGAAGCGCAGCGCCAGCGGCTCGCCGTCCTTGCCGAGCGGGCCCTTGGCGCCGGCGGGCGCGGGAGCGGGGGTGCCGCGCGGGGCGTAGGCGCCAGCGACGCCGTCCTTCTCCTTGCTGCCGTCCATCGCGACGGCCTGCCGCATCAGCACCCGGCCCTGGAGGGCCGCGGCCGGTGCGGGGGCCAGGATGCGCGTACCGGATGGCTCCGAGCCGTAGCTGCCCTCGCCCGGCTTGGAGTCGTTCTTCGCCCGCTTCTCTTCGTCGCCGACGATGTACATGCCGTCGTCGGACTCGCTTTGCTTGCTCTTCTCCTTCTTTTCTTTCCCGGCCTCGTCCTTCCCGGCCTTCTTCTTGTCGGTCTTCTTCTTGTCGGCCTTGCTGCCCGCCTTCGTGCCGTCCGGCAGCCGCTCCGCCCCGCCCCGCGTCCAGCCCGCGTCCGCGAGCAGTGCCTGCGCGGCCTGGGTGTCCTGGCTGCCGAGTGCGCCGCTGCTGTCGGCGTACGCCTCCTGGCCGGCCAGCGCGAGATGGCTGCCCAGCGGCTGGGCAGGCAGGCCGAGCGGCTTGAGTACGCTCTCGGCGAGCTCCTGGCGGTCGAGGGCGCGGGCCACGGCACGGCGTACCCGGTCGTCGGTGAGCGGGCCCGATGTGCCGTTCAGCGCGAGCTGCGTGTAGGCCGGTTCGAGGGACTTGCGGATGACGAAGCGGCGCAGTACGGCCTGCTCCGCCGCGTACTTCCGCATCGCCTTGCGGGCCTTCTCGCGGGCCTTCTGCTCGGCCTCGGCCTCCTCCTCGGACGAGCCGTGCGCCACCGCCCAGGATCTGAGCGCGGAGGCGGGCGTGATGGCGGTGCCCGGGCCGTGGTTCAGCCCCTTGTCCTTCTCCTTGCGCTTGTCCTTGCCCGCGTTCCTGGCGGCCAGGGCGGCCCGGTCGGCGGTGCTCCGGCCGATCTCGGCGACGTCCAGGTCACCGGCGGCCAGCGCGTAGGCGCGCTGGTCGCGGGGGACGCTTCGGAAGACGAGGGTGTCCAGCTTCGCGGTCTGGCCCCACCAGCGGGGGTCGCGTACGAGCGTGGCCTCGCCTTTGCCGCGGTCCAGCTCCTTGAGCGTGAACGGGCCCGCTGTCGGCTTGAGCCGGTCGCGGGCCCCGTCGTTGAAGGAGGCGGGGCTGCCCATCACGTCCTTGGGGTAGAGCGGCGTGAAGAGCGAGCGCCAGTCCGCGTACGGCTTGCTGAATGTGACCCTCACCTCAAGGTCCTCGCCGCCGCGCTCGATCTTCTCGATGCGCTCGTAGCCGGCGTTGCGGGCGGTCCAGTACGCCGTGTCCTTGCCGCTCAGCGCGCGCCACTGGGCGAGGAAGTCCGGGGCGCCGATCTCGCGGCCGTCGCTCCACACCGCCTGCTGGTTGAGCTTGTAGAGGACGACCTGCTTGGGCTCGCGCTCGACGACCTCGGCGGACTCCAGATAGTCGCCGTTGCGCTGCGGGCGGCCCCTGCGGTCGAGGGTGAACAGCGACGGAAGTACGGCGCCCGCGATCCGGTTGGTGGAGGCGTCGGCGTCGGCCTGGAAAGCGTTGAGGGTGGCGGGCGTCGTGTCGGTGGCCCAGCGCACCGTGCCGCCGTCGGCGAGCTGACCACGCCCGGCCGGTGCGATGTCCTGCGGGGCCGCCACCGCTGCCGTGCCGTCGTCGCCCGAGCTGCATCCGGCCAGTACGGGGAGCGCGAGCACACCGCTGGCGAGGAGCGCGAGGGAACGGCGGACGCGCTGGGGCCTGCAGCGGGATGCCTTCCCGCGTGGGACGCCGACGTGGGACATGGCTGGTACCTCCGGGGCCGGCCCGGCCCACTCCCCGTCGGAATAGGCCCGGTTTTTCGCTTTTGGCGGCATATGCAGCTGATCACATCTATTGCCCTCCCACTGAAAAGGACCCCGCGCGTGAGCCGTGGGCGACACGGCGGCAGACCCCTCCAACCCCACCCGTGCGGCCCAACAGAAGGGGGCGTGCGGCCAGCCGCGCGCCGAGAATCGCTGCACGTCCCTTCACAAAAGGGGATGTGACGCGCGACACTCGCAGGCGCATGAGTGTTGCCACCGCCCACTGCGGAAGTGAGGGCAATCATGTCCATGCAAGATGACCTCAAGGCCGTCCAGCGCAGCCTCGACGAGCTGGACCGGTCGGTCGCCCGGCTGGAGCAGCACATCGGCAGCGGCAGCCTGGAGATGCGACGCGTGCGCACGGACGCCGGGCATCTGCGAGAAAGCCTCGCCCTGCTGAGCGAGGCCGCCCCGAACCTGCCGCCCACCAGAGAACGGCCCGACCTGGTGCCCATCCCGGAAGCGCCGTACGACAACGCGCTGTGGACGGACACGGACGACGAGGGACTCGGGGCACGCGACCGGCACGCGCCGTAGCCGGTACGTACCGAGCCGCGCCATCGCCGTTCTGTACCGCCACGCATTGGAGTCCTCGTTGGCCACAGGCACAGAACCCCAAGCCCCTACGGGCATCCATGACACCTCGCGCGCCGCCATCGCCCCGCGGCATCTGCGCACCGACCGCTGGTGGCTGGCGCCCGCCGCGACCGCCGCCGGGCTGCTCGCCTTCATCGTCTACTCGACGTGGCGGGCCTTCGCGAATGCCGACTACTACGCGGCGCCGTACGTCTCGCCGTTCTACTCGCCCTGCCTGGCGGAGAACTGCGAGCCGATGAAGAACGGCCCCAACTGGGAGATCTTCGGCAGCTGGTGGGGCCTGTCCCCCGCCCTGCTGATCCTGATCTTCCCCCTGGGCTTCCGCCTGACCTGCTACTACTACCGCAAGGCCTACTACCGGGGCTTCTGGGCCTCGCCCCCGGCCTGCGCCGTCGCCGAGCCGCACAAGAAGTACAGCGGCGAGACCCGCTTCCCGCTGATCCTCCAGAACCTCCACAGGTACTTCTTCTACGCCGCCGTCCCCGTCGCGGGGATCCTCACGTACGACACCGTGCTCGCCTTCCGCGACGAGCACTACGAGTGGGGCCACATGGGTCTGGGCACCCTGGTCTTCCTCGTCAACATCGTGCTGATCTGGGCGTACACCTTCTCCTGCCACTCCTGTCGGCACATCGTCGGCGGCAAGCTCAAGCACTTCTCCGAGCACCCGGTGCGCTACCGGCTGTGGGGCTGGGTCGGCAGACTCAACAACCGGCACATGCTGCTCGCCTGGGCGTCACTGGTGAGCGTCGCCCTCGCCGACTTCTACGTCTATCTCCTGGCGTCCGGCGCCTTCGACGACCCGCGGCTGTTCTGAAAGCTGTCTCAAAGCTGTTCAAAAAAATGAAGGGTGCCAGATGACGCAGCTCGACCGGCAGGAGTGGGACGTCGTCGTGGTCGGCGCGGGCGGCGCCGGACTGCGGGCCGCCATCGAGGCGCGGGAGCAGGGGGCCCGTACGGCGGTCATCTGCAAGTCGCTCTTCGGCAAGGCGCACACCGTGATGGCCGAGGGCGGCATCGCCGCGTCCATGGGCAATGTGAACGCCGGCGACAACTGGCAGGTCCACTTCCGCGACACCATGCGCGGCGGCAAGTTCCTCAACCAGTGGCGGATGGCGGAGCTGCACGCCCGCGAAGCACCGGACCGCGTATGGGAGTTGGAGACCTGGGGTGCGCTCTTCGACCGTACGCCCGACGGGAAGATCTCGCAGCGCAACTTCGGCGGGCACGAATACCCGCGCCTCGCGCACGTCGGCGACCGCACCGGCCTCGAACTGATCCGCACCCTCCAGCAGAAGATCGTCTCGCTCCAGCAGGAGGACTTCCGCGAATTCGGCGACTACGAAGCCCGGTTGAAGGTCTTCCAGGAGTGCACGGTCACCAGGGTCCTCAAGGACGGCGAGAAGGTCGCCGGGACCTTCTGTTACGAGCGGGAGTCCGGCCGTTTCTTCGTGCTGGAGGCGCCGAGTGTCGTGCTCGCCACCGGCGGCATCGGCAAGTCCTTCAAGGTGACGTCGAATTCCTGGGAGTACACCGGCGACGGGCACGCCCTGGCGCTGCTCGCGGGCGCACCGCTGCTCAATATGGAGTTCGTGCAGTTCCATCCGACCGGCATGGTCTGGCCGCCGTCGGTGAAGGGCATCCTCGTCACCGAATCGGTGCGCGGCGACGGCGGCGTACTGCTCAATTCCGAGGGCAAGCGCTTCATGTTCGACTACGTGCCCGACGTCTTCAAGGAGAAGTACGCCCAGTCGGAGGAGGAGGGCGACCGCTGGTACGAGGACCCGGACAACAACCGGCGTCCCCCCGAGCTGCTCCCCCGCGACGAGGTCGCCCGCGCGATCAACTCCGAGGTCAAGGCGGGGCGCGGCTCACCGCACGGCGGGGTGTTCCTGGATGTGTCGACGCGGATGCCCGCCGAGGTCATCCGGCGCCGGCTCCCGTCCATGTACCACCAGTTCAAGGAGCTGGCGGACGTCGACATCACCGCCGAAGCCATGGAGGTCGGGCCGACCTGCCATTACGTGATGGGCGGCATCGCCGTCGACTCCGACACCGCAGCGACCCGAGGCGTCCCCGGGCTGTACGCGGCGGGCGAGGTCGCGGGCGGCATGCACGGCTCCAACCGGCTCGGCGGCAACTCCCTCTCCGACCTGCTGGTCTTCGGCCGCCGGGCCGGGCTGCACGCGGCGCAGTACGCGACCGGCTTCGTGGGCTCCGCGCGGCCGGAGGTGGTCGAGGCCCAGGTGGACGCGGCGGCGGCCGAGGCGCTGCGGCCGTTCAGCGCGGAGGGCCCCGAGCCGGGCCAGGAGGACAGCCGTCCGCCGGAGAACCCGTACACCCTCCACCAGGAGCTCCAGCAGACGATGAACGACCTGGTCGGCATCATCAGGCGGGAGCCGGAGATGGTGCAGGCCCTGCACAAGCTGTCCGAGCTGCGGGTACGGGCCCGCCGGGCCGGGGTCGAGGGACACCGGCAGTTCAATCCCGGCTGGCACCTGGCGCTGGACCTGCGCAACATGCTGCTGGTCAGCGAGTGCATCGCGCGCGCGGCGCTGGAGCGCACCGAGAGCCGCGGCGGTCACACCCGTGAGGACTGCCCGTCTATGGAGCGGGAGTGGCGGCGGATCAACCTGCTGTGCCGGCCGGCCGATCCGACGGGCGGCCTCGCCCCTGCCGATCCGGTGCGGGGCCAGATCTCGCTCGTACGGGAGACGACCGACTCCATCCGTTCCGACCTGCTCGCCCTCTTCGAGAAAGAGGAGCTGGTCAAGTACCTCGCCGAAGAGGAGCTCTACGAATGAGCAGCTACACAGCGGCCTTCAGGGTCTGGCGCGGTGATGCGGACGGCGGGGACCTGGAGGACTTCAAGGTCGAGGTGAACGAGGGCGAGGTCGTCCTCGACATCATCCACCGCCTCCAGGCCACTCAGGCGTCCGATCTGGCGGTGCGCTGGAACTGCAAGGCGGGCAAGTGCGGTTCGTGCAGCGCGGAAATCAACGGGCGGCCGCGGCTGCTGTGCATGACGCGGATGTCGGTCTTCTCGCGCGAGGAGACGATCACGGTCACGCCGCTGCGGGCGTTTCCCGTCGTACGGGACCTGGTGACGAATGTGTCCTTCAACTACGCGAAGGCGCGGGAGGTGCCCGCTTTCGTGCCGCCGCCGGGGGTTGCGGCCGGTGAGTACCGGATGCAGCAGATGGATGTGGAGCGGTCGCAGGAGTTCCGTAAGTGCATCGAGTGCTTCCTGTGCCAGGACACGTGCCATGTGGTGCGCGACCACGAGGAGAACAAGGCCTCCTTCGCCGGGCCGCGCTTCCTGATGCGGATCGCGGAGCTGGACATGCACCCGCTGGACGCGGCCGACGGGTCGGGACTCGACCGCAAGAAGACCGCGCAGGACGAGCACGGGCTCGGTTACTGCAACATCACCAAGTGCTGCACGGAGGTCTGCCCCGAGAACATCAAGATCACGGACAACGCCCTGATCCCGCTCAAGGAGCGGGCGGTCGACCGGAAGTACGACCCGCTGGTCTGGCTGGGGAACAAGATCCGCCGCCGGGGGGAATAGGGGAATAGCCGGTAGTGGGCGCCACGCTTCATCTGTCGTAATGCTCAACGCAATTGACATGATGAAACGGGGATTTACCGCATGTGGAACGGCGACGAACTCGACCTGGACGCCTATCTCGCGCACCTCGGGTACGACGGGGACCGCACCCCCACGCTGGAGACATTGCGCGCGCTGCACCGCGCGCATGTGCTCTCGGTGCGCTGGGAGAACCTGGACGCGGTGCTGCGCGGTGACGTCCCGCTCGATCTCGGCACGCTCCAGGCCAAGATGATCGGCAACGCGCGCGGCGGCTACTGCTTCGAGCACGCGTCCCTGTACGCGGCGGCCCTGGAGCGGCTCGGCTTCGAGTTCTTCGCGGTCCTCGGGCGGATCCGGATGGGTGCGCCCAAGATGCTGCCGACCACGCACGCGATGATGGTCGTGGAGCTCGACGGGCAGCGCTGGCTCAGCGACATCGGCTTCGGGGCGAGCCCGCTGGAGCCGATCGAGATGACGGACGGGACCGAGACGTCCGACGGCGTATGGGCGTACCGGCTGCGGCGCGGGGAGGTCACGCCGGGCGCGGAGGGCTGGACGCTCTACCAGCCGGCGGGCGAGCGCTTCAGCGACGAGACGGGTGACGGCTGGATGGCGCGGCACACCTTCACGCTCGACCCGCAGTACCCGGTCGATTTCCAGACGGGGAACCACTTCATAGCGACGAGCCCGCACTCGCCCTTCAGCAGCCGCGTCTTCCTGCAGCGCGTGCACCCCGACCGGCTGCACCTGCTGGACAACCGGAAGCTGATGACGGTGACGCCCGGCTCCTACGAGGAGCGGGAGCTCGAAGCGAACGAGGTGCCGAAGGTTGTCGCCGACGTGTTCGGGATCGAGCTGACGCCGGAGGACGCGGAGCTGCTGCTGACCAAGCTGGTCTAGCAAGCGGCGATCGCCGGACGGGCCGAATTCGGCCTGTCCGGCGATCGAGGACACGGTCTGGGGACCTACCCCGCGTTCCACCCCGCCCGGTACGCCGCCCAGTCGCCCTCCTCCGCCGCGAAGTCGACGTACAGCGCCACCCCGAACCGCTCCCGGTCGCGGTCCGTCCGGCCCAGGCCCAGCCTCGTGCCGCGGATCGCCGCCGCCACCGTCTCCGCGTTCTCGTGGTGCCCGATGTCGTCCTCGTGGAAGAACGGCAGACCCATCAGCAGGTCCGTCCCCTCGGGCGTGACTTCGAGTGCCAGCGCGGTCTGCTGCGCGACGTAGCCGCCGTACAGGCTCTCCAGCGGCATCCACGTGTCGTACGACATCACGGCGATCTGGTCGACCCTGCGCGCCACTTCGGCGAAGAACGCCTGCGACCACCATTTCTCCCTGCCGCTGACCGCACGGTTGACCGCGTGCGCGGCCGGCAGCGGATCGATCTGGTGGGCGGCGACCGACAGCGGCACCTTCCGTTCATTCGTCAGGTCGCGCAGGTCGTCGAGCAGCGAGAGGTAGTGGCGGTCGCCGGAAAGCAGCGGCTCCAGGTCGAAGTGCGCCCCCTCGAAGCCCGCGTCGAGGATCTGCCGGGTCGACCGCACGACGGCGGCCCGGGTGTCCGCGTCGGCCAGCCGCATCCCGTCGGGGCCCTCGGTGACGAGCTTGTCGCCGAGCCATGCCTGCACCCGTATGCCGGGCATCTCGCGGTGTACGGCCGCGACGAGCCGGCGCGCTCTCGGGTAGGCCGACTTCGGCAGCGTCCCGTCGTGTTCGAGCGGCCCGGCATGGACGTACAGGTCCTTGATCCCGGTGCCCTTGATGCGGGCGGCGAAGTCGGCGACGTCCGCGTCCTTCTTGCGCCCGTCGACCCAGGCGTGCCCGAGCCACACCGCGTCGCGGCCGCGCGTGCGCGTGCCGTCCTCGTAGTCGCCCGCGTAGTTGACCCGCAACGCGGCGCCTGCGGTGGCGAGCGGCGCGACGAGCAGCACGACCAGCGCCAGGGCCATCCGCTTGGGCCACTTGAGCCGCGGGCTCTTCCACCGTCGTACGAATGCTTCCATGCGCCTCATGCGTCCCATGCGGCGCAAGACTCCATAAGGGGCTCCGGAGGTTCCCTACCGTCCGGTCGCGGGGCTCCGGGCATGGACATAGCCTCACAAACGTGACGCGAACAGCCGCCCGGGTCCTCCTCAGCACGCTGGTCGCGGTGTGGTGTCTCCTCGTGCCCGCTGCCCATGCCGCCCACGCCGAGGACCCCATATCGCTGTCCCGCGACGGCCAGATCACGGACAGGGTGGATGCGCTCGGCAGTCGCACGAACGAGGTGGGAGACGCTCTCGACAGCCTCTACGACGCCCGCCGCATCCAGCTCTTCGTCGCCTACGTCCGCGACTTCTCCGGCAGGCCCGCACAGAGCTGGGCGGACGCCACCGCCGAGCGCAGCGGCCTCGGCCGCGACGACCTGCTCCTCGCCGTCGCCACCCATGACCGGCTGTACGCCTACTCCGTCGACATGGACTCCCGCATCGGGGACGCCGGGCTCGACGATGTCGCCAGGACCGCGATCGAGCCCGCCCTGAGGGAGAACGACTGGGCAGGAGCCGCAATCGGAGCGGCCAACGGCTACGAAGCGGTGCTCGCCGGGGAGCCCGTCCCGACCCCGGCGATCACCCCCGGCGAGGCCGACCCGGAGCGGGGCGAGGGCACGGGCGAGAGCGGCTCCGGGGACCTGGTGCTGCCCATCGTCGCGGTCGGCGGCGCCGGTGCGCTGGCGGCGTACGCATACGCCCGGCGCAGGAGGCGGACCGGCACCCGCACCACGCCGGCACAGCCCGCCAGGTGGGGCGGCGTCGAGGAGCCGCAGGCGCCGCAGCCCGAACCGCTGCCGGAACTCGACTCCAGGGCCAATCGGGAACTCGTCGAGACGGACGACGCGGTACGCACCAGCGAGGAGGAACTCGGCTTCGCGTCCGCCCAGTTCGGCGAGGAGGCAGCCGGGCCCTTCGCGGCGGCGCTCGCGGACGCCAAGAGCGAGCTGGCCGTCGCCTTCCGGCTGCGCCAGCAGCTCGACGACGCCCTGCCGGAGAGCGACGACACGCGCCGCCACATGCTGGACGAAATCGTCGCCCGCTGTACGGAGGCCGGCCGCCGCCTCGACGCCGAGTCGGCGTCCTTCGACGAGCTGCGCGCCCTGGAGACGAACGCCCCCGAGGCGCTGGCCGCCGCCGAGGCCGCTTTCCGTGATCTGACCGGGCGTACGAGCACGGCCGGGGCAACACTGACGGCCTTGCGGCAGCGGTACGCCGACTCCGCCACCGCACCGGTCGCCGGCCACGCCGAGCAGGCCGAGGACCGGCTCGCCTTCGCGGCCACCGCCCTCGAAGGGGCGAGGCAGTCCGTCGTAGCAGGCGAAACGGGGGCGGGCGACACGGGACAGGCGGCCGTGTACGTACGGGCGGCCGAGGGCGCCGTCGGCCAGGCGGCCACCCTCGTCGACGCCGTGGACCGCCGCGCGCAGGAGCTCGCGGAGGCGGCGGGCAAGCTCCCCGGCGCGCTCACCGAGACGGAGACCGATCTCGCGGACGCGCGCGGCCTGCTGCAGGGGCTCAAGGACGGCAAGGGCGACAAGGACGCCGACAAGGACGACCACGGCGACCAGGACGCGTCGGCGGCGGCCGATCTCCAGGGGCGGATCGCCCGCGCGGAGTCGGTGGTCGCCGGCGTACGGCAGGAGGAACAGTCGGGGCGGTACGACCCGATCGACGCCCTGCGCCGGGTGGAGGAGGCCGACGCCCTGCTCGACGAGGCCCTGGCGGGCGCCGGCGAGCGAGGGGCGGCGGGGCAGCGTGCGCGCTCCCTGCTGGACCGGGCGACGCTCATTTCCCGCGCCGCGGTCGGGGCGGCCGCCGACTACATCACCACGCACCGGGGCGCTGTCGGCAGCCAGGCCCGTACGCGCCTCGCGGAGGCCCAGCGCCACCTCGAACGTTCCACCGCGGCGGCGGACGACCCGCAGAACGCACTCACCGAGGCGCAGCAGGCGTACGTCCTGGCCGGGCAGGCGCGGAACCTCGCCGAAGAGGACGTACGCGGCTACGGCGGCCCGGGCGGCGGAGTCGGCGGAGCTGACAGGGGCGGCGGGCTGAACGGGGCCGTACTCGGCGGGATCATCCTCGGCGGCGGCCGTGGCGGGGGCTTCGGACGGGGCTACGGCGGCGGAGGCGGTGGGGGCTTCGGCGGCAGTCCCGGCAGTTTCGGCGGCAGGGGCACGCGCGGCCGAAGGGGCGGCGGTGGCCGGTTCTGACCCGTACAGCACTCACTCTCAGGGAGACACGGCATGACCAAGCAGACCGTCCTCGGTCGCGTGACCCAGCTCGCGAAGGCCAACATCAACGCGCTCCTCGACCAGGCCGAGGACCCGAAGGAGATGCTCGACCAGCTGATCCGCGACTACACCGACAACATCTCCGACTCCGAGGAGGCCGTCGCGGCGACCATCGGCAATCTGCGCCTCCTCGAACAGGACCAGCGGGAAGACGTCGACGCGGCCAACGCCTGGGGCACCAAGGCGCTCGCCGTCAGCCGGAGGGCCGACGAGAAGCGCGCCACGGGGTCGGTCGCGGAGGCGGACAGGTTCGACAACCTCGCCAAGGTCGCACTCCAGCGGCAGCTTCAGTCCGAGAAGGAGGCGGAGGCCGCCGAGCCGGTGATCGCCGCGCAGACCGAGGTCGTCGAACCGCTGAAGGCGGGCCTGATCCAGATGAAGGCCAAGCTTGCCGAACTCTCCGCCGAACGCGACGAATTGGCGGCCCGCGCCAAGGCCGCCCAGGCGCACACCC
Source organism: Streptomyces sp. ISL-98 (assembly GCF_018614055.1). GTDB lineage: Bacteria > Actinomycetota > Actinomycetes > Streptomycetales > Streptomycetaceae > Streptomyces > Streptomyces spiramyceticus. The sequence goes on along the minus strand of NZ_JAGGPB010000013.1, from coordinate 89,913 downwards.
GGATGCTGGACGCCGTGAAGAGCGTCAACCTCCTCGACCCGACGAGCGAGCTGAGCCGCTTCGAGGACAAGGTGCGCCGCGAGGAGGCCAGGGCGATGGGCAAGCAGGAGCTCGCCGCATCATCCCTGGACGCCCAGTTCGAGCAGCTCGACAGGGGTGACGAAGCCGAGATCGAGGCCCGGTTCGCCGCCCTCAAGGCCAGAGGCCAGTAGAGATCATCAGTACAGGCTCAGCAGCTCGTCGACGCTGAGCTCCCCCGCCGCGTCCCCGTCCGGCAGCGCCAGTTCGAACCACACCGTCTTTCCGCGCGGTGTACGTCGCGAGCCCCACGCCGCGCTGAGCAGCCCGACCAGCTGGAGCCCGCGCCCGCCCTCGTCGGTGTCGCGCGCCCGGCGCCGTCGCGGCTGGACGAGACCCGCGTCCCAGACCTCGCAGACGAGCGTACGGTCGAGCAGCAGGCGCAGCCTGATCTCGCCCTCGCCGTACCGCAGGGCATTGGTGACCAGCTCGCTGACCAGCAACTCCGTGGTGTCGACCAGGTCTTCGAGGCCCCACGCGACGAGCTGCGCCCGCGCCAGTTCCCGGGCCCGTCCCACCGAGCGCGGCCCGCGCGGCATCTGCCAGTCGCCGACCGCCCCGGCGGGCAGCCCCTGGATGCGGGCCATCAGCAGGGCGATGTCGTCCTCGCCGTGCCGGGTGTCGAGGGTGCTCAGCACGTGGTCGCAGACGTCTTCCAGCGGGCGCGACGGATCGGTGAGCGCACGACGGAAGGCCAGCAGGCCCTCGTCGAGCGGGTGGTCCCGCGACTCGACGAGCCCGTCGGTGTAGAGCGCGAGCAGCGCACCCTCCGGCACCTCGACCTCGACCTCCTCGAAGGGCTCCCCGCCGACACCGAGCGGCATTCCGGGCGGTACGTCGAGCAGCAGCGCCTCTTCGCCGGGTTCGACGATGACGGGCGGCAGGTGCCCGGCGTTGGCGAACGTACAGCGTCGGGTGACCGGGTCGTAGACGGCGTACACGCAGGTCGCGAGGTAGACCTCGGACAGGTCGGCCTCCCGCGCCTTGTGGGTGGCGCGCGAGGCGTGCTGGGCGCCGCTGGGTGTGCCGAGACCGCGGGCGATCTCGTCCAGCGCCGAGAGGACTTCGGCGGGTTCCAGGTCGAGCAGCGCCAAGGTCCGTACGGCGGTACGCAGTTCACCCATGGCGACGGCGGCGCGCAGGCCGCGGCCCATCACGTCGCCGACGACCAGGGCCGTGCGGTGGCCGGGGAGTTCGATGACGTCGAACCAGTCGCCGCCCACTTCGGTCGCCGTATTGCCCGGCAAGTAGCGGCAGGCGATGTCCAGGCCCGCGGCCTCCGGGTCGCCCGGTGGCAGCAGGCTGCGCTGGAGGATCAGGGCGCGTTCGTGTTCGCGCCGGTAGAGGCGGGCGTTGTCGATGCAGACGGCGGCACGGGCGGCGAGCTCGGTGGCGAGTGCCCAGTCGCGTTCCCCGAAGGGTTCGCTGCCCTTCGTACGGGAGAACTGAGCGAGGCCCACGACGGTGTCATGGGCGACCATCGGCACGGCGAGCGTGCTGTGGACGAAGCCGCCGTCGTCCGCCGGTACGACCTGGACGCGGGCGGTGCGCAGGGCGCCTGCGCAGGGCGAGTTGAACGGGTAGCGGTGGACGGCCCCGACTTCGACCGGCCCCGGGTCGTCCCCGTCGGCGACGCATCCGGGGGCAACCAGCGGGGCGTCGGAGACGGCGCTGGCGAAGGCGACCCGGCGCAGTTCGGCGCTGCCGTCGGCGCGGCCCGGCGGGGCTTCGTCACCGGCGAGGAGGCCCTGGTAGAGGTCGACGGAGGCGAGGTCGCAGAAGCCGGGGACGGCTACGTCGAGGAGTTCGCGGGCGGTGGTCTCCAGGTCGAGGGAGTTCCCGATACGGGCGCCGGCCTCGTTCAGCAGGGCGAGGTTGCGGCGGGCGTCGTCGGCCTCGCGGGCGGCGACGTGGCGGCGGGTCACGTCGATGCCGAGCCCGGCGACGCCGACAGGGCGGCCGGATCCGCTGTGCACCCGGTAGAGGTTGACGGACCAGTGTCTGCGCTCGGTGCTGTCGGGGGCGGTGCCGACGATCTGCATGTCGGTGACGGATTCGCCGGTCTCCAGGACCCGCTGGAGGGCGGCGGTCATCCGCTCGGCCTCGGGGCGGGCGAGGTAGTCCTGGACGGTGCGGCCCCGGTGGTCTTCGGCGGCGCCGCCGAAGACGGTGGCGAACCGCTTGTTCGCGCGCTGCACCGTGAGGTCCGTACCGAACAAGAGGAAGCCGAAAGGAGATTGGCCAAAAATGGCCTGCGAGGAAGCGAGGTCGCTTTCGATCCGGCGCAGTGCGCGGACGTCGACGACGATGCAGACCGCGCCGCGTTCGCCGTCGGCGGTGAGGCTCGGCATCACATAGATCTCCGCGACGCCGTGCGCTCCCTGGCGGCCCGGCATCCGGAACGGGACGAGGCCCGTCCACTCCTTGCCGTCGAGAATTTCGGCGACGCGGTGGTGACCGCGTATGCGGACCTCGGCGGGCATGAACGCCTCGACCGGGTCCTTGCCCACGACATCCCCTGCGGCCAGGCCGAACAGCTCTTCGGCTCGCCTGCTCCACTGATCGACCAGTCCGTCGGCACCGATCGAGAAGGACGCGACTCTGATGTAGTCGTAGATAGAGCCGGGCGGGCTGTTCTGCCACATCACTTCGCCCGCTGCCGCTGATATCTCGTTCACGCGACCGTCCCCTCCAGCTCAACGCACCGGACCGGTCCTTCCCGCAGTATTCAGCACTACGGTCCCAACCTGCACGGCGTTCACGATCACAGCACGGTCTCGTTCCTTTTCGGCCGGGAACGAGTCCGCTTCGGCCGGGAAAGATTCCGCTCCTTGATCGTTGTCCCTTCACTCTTCTAACCAGGGAGGGCCAGCTCGAACCACACCGTCTTGCCCGTCCTGCCACGACGAGTACCCCACCGCTGTGCAGAACAGGCCACCAGCTGCATTCCGCGTCCTCCCTCGTCATCCGGCCCGGCGAGGCGTTCGAGCGGCGGATCCGGAAGCGGGTCCGACACCTCGACCAGGAGGACGCGCGGCCCGGCGGGAGCGGATTCGGGGTGCCCGTCGCCCTCGGGACGTACGAGCCGGACGCCGATGGGCCCGGACGCGTGCCGCAAAGAATTGGTCACGAGCTCGCTGACGAGGAGGACGGTCACATCGCCGATGGCGTCCAGCAGACCCCAGTCACGCAGCGTCTCCCGCACCGCGTGCCGGGCGGTGCGTACGGCATTGGGCTCAGCAGGGAAGGACCACTCGGCGCAGTCGCCGTCGGTGTCGATCACGCCGACCACATCCCAGATCCCAGACCAGCAGCAAACCCGCGTCCTTTTTCAGGGGGTTAATCAGCACATACCCGATATGCGTGCCGAGCTATCGCGGTCCTCGATGCACTGTGGCACGAACGGCGTACGCGGCGCTCAAACGGACGGGCCGCCGGACAGGGTGCTCAGGCGACGCACCGCCTCCGCCACTGCGGGCCGGTCCACCTCCAGCCACTCCACGGCGCCCGCCTCGTGAGGCCGGAGCCAGCGGAGCGCGTCGTGGTCCTGGAGCGGCCGGGGCGTTCCGGAAACCAGCCGGACCGTCCACACCTGGAGGACATAGCCGGGCTTCAGCGGCCACTCGCCGGGGATGCGCTCCAGCGTCTCGGTCTCGACGCCCAGCTCTTCGCGCAGTTCGCGGACGAGCGCCTGCTCGGGGCTCTCGCCGGGCTCGACCTTGCCACCGGGGAGCTCCCAGCCGCCGGCCAGCTCGGGCGGGGCGCTGCGGCGCGCGGCCAGCAGCCGCCCCTGGTCGTACACGGCTGCACCCACCACGACGCGATCATCCATGCGCGGAGCCTATGACGCGCGCGGCGGGTGCCGCTCCTGCTCGACGCCCTGGCCTGCCGGACGTAACCGCCTACTGAACGTTCTGACTGATGCGCTCGACCCAGTAGAGCTGCTTGCGCCCGTTGTCGCCGAGACTGTCGGCGATCTTCTGCGCCTCTGCCCTGGTGGCGTACCTCCCGACGCGATAGCGGCTGCCGTTGTCGTCCTGCCGTATCACCTGCCAAGAGAGCACAGCGCCGCTGTCGTTCATCGTGCGCCTCCGTCCGCCGGTGCACTCGCCTCTAACGATCCCCAGGAAACCGCAATCCGCATATGCCCGAGCGTACGCCTGACCTTTACTCAGCGGATACGCTTTTACACAAAGAGATACGCAACCGGCCATGACGAAGGAGCGCACCCTCGCGAGTGCGCCCCCTCCCCCGCCGTGATTCCTGCCGCGATTCCTCCCCGCGGTTCAGCTCTTGCGCAGCGTCGGCACCGGCATCAGCACAGGTCCGCCCGCGTTCTCCCCGTTGCGGCACGCGTCCCCGCACTCCGCGTCGAGCGAGCAGCACAGCGGGCAGATCGACCCCGACCGGACAGGGCAGTCGGCAATGTCAGGCAGTTCGTACGCGGTGTCACAGACGGCGCACTCGTGGGTGGCCGTTACGTCCTCGACCGGTCACTTCACGGGCAGGTGGTACGCGATCCGGTACCGGTCGGCCGGGACCACCACATCGGCCGTCTCGACCGCCAGCCCCGATGCGTAGTACGTCCGCTCGATGACCAGCACCGCGTGCCCCGGTACGCCGCCGAGCTGGAGCAACTCCTCGGCGAGACCGGGCCGGGCACCGACCTCCTCCACGACGTTGTCCACGACGATGTCGATCGCGGCCATCCGCTCGACGACGCCGCAGCCGCCCAGCGGGCCCTCCTCGGGCAGCATCACGGGCGTACGCCCCGTCACCGCCAGGGGCTCCCATGACGTGGAGAGCATCATGGAATCACCGGCGTCCCGGAAGACGTACCGCGTACGCATCACACGGTCGCCCTCCTGGATGCCGAGGCGCTTGGCGATGTCCGAAGTGGCCTGCTGCTGCTCGCTGCTGGACTCCCAAGTGCCGCGCGCGCCGGCCTCGGACTGCTCCTGCCGGAAGGGATTCGAAGCCCCCGAGCCGCGACAGCCCGCGCGGGAGACCCGGCGCGGGACGGGCTGTTCGCGTACGTACGTACCGGAGCCCGAGCGGCCCTCGACCAGGCCCTCCGCCATGAGGACCTTGCGGGCCTCCAGGGCGACGGTGTCGGAGACGCCGTACTCCTGGCGGATGCGGGCCTGCGAGGGCAGGCGGGTGTGGGGTGGCAGGGAACCATTGACGATCTTCTGCCTCAGATCGCCCGCGACGCGCAGATAGGCCGGCTGCTCACCGAATGTCACTGGCCACTCCCATCAGGTTGACAGACAGCAACAGCCTGGCAACCGTGGGTTGTTGACCGCAAGCGCAGGCCAAAGTTTCACCCGATGTGATGACTTACCTTTACGCAGGGCTTTACCGGGGTAAGAAGACAGCTTCGGTTCCGCCGCCCGGCCTACGCCGAACCGCCCCCGCGCAGCGACCCCTTCAGTCCCTCACCGGACGTCCCGAGAACGCACACCACGCCACGGTCGAGCAGCCGCCACCCGCGCCGGTCGGGCATGTAGTAGTACATGTCGACGTCGTCCGGCTTGGCCCAGTCCTTCTGCACGTAGTCCGACAGCAGCTCCGTGCAGCGCTTCTCCGCGATGTCGGTGACGGCGTCGTCCCCCGGGTAGGCACCGCTGCGGTCGATCTCGAAGACCGCGAACACCTCGCCCTGGTGCTTCTCCACACACGACACGACCTCGACGTCCGTCGTCATGCCCTCCAGCGAACCGCCCGGCGCGTTGAAGCAGTCCCCCCTGCTCAGATCCAGCGTGCTCCGTGAACGGGAAGCCTCGCCCACGCCCTCCTGCACGCCGTCCTTGAAGTCCCGCCACGCCCCGGTCACACCGCCCGTCGCGACAGCGAGCAGCACGAGCAGGGTGCTGATGGCGGACAGTACGACGCCCGCGATCGCCATGCCCTTGCCACTGTCGCCCCGCTTCTTGATCTGGCTGAGGGCGATGATGCCCAGGATCAGGCCGAGCGGCGGTACGCAGCACACGATGCCGACCACGAGGGCGGCGACGGCCAGCCCGTTGGTCTTGGGCCGCTGCGGCGGGGGCTGGTGGGGCTGTATGTACACGGGTACGGCACTCCTGATCGGCGTGGGTCGAAGTGGGTCGAACTGCCGCGCGCAAGGTACGCGGCGGACCGAGGAAGACGTAACGCAGCCGACAACTGCCCCAAATACACAGCGAAACCCAAAGCAAGGGGCGGCCGCACAGGCGGCCGCCCCCCGCTCACTCACTCATCGTCAGAACTGAAGCGCCCAGGAGTCGATCTTCCCGGTGTCGTACGCCGCGTTGTCGTTGACCCGCAGCTTCCACGTGCCGTTCGCCACCTCGGACGAGGCGTTGACCGTGTAGGTGGTGATCAGGTTGTCGCTGCTGCCGCCGGTGCCGTAGCCCTTGAGGGTGTAGGCCGTGCCGTCGGGGGCGATCAGGTCGACCTTGAGGTCGCCGATGTACGTGTGCTTGATGTCGACCGGCACGCTCAGCGTCGCGGGAGCGTTGCCGGTGACGCCGCTGACGGTGACCGGGGACTCCGTGGTGGCGTGGTCACTGATCGCGTAGTCGGTGAGGTTCTCGAACTTCTTGCCGGGCGGCGTGGTGCCTCCGTCGCCGACGTACAGCAGGCGGTTCGGCGAGCCCGTGCCCGGGCCGGTCACGACGCCTGTGGTGGCGGCCGAGGTCAGCGCGCTGGAGACCTGTGCCGGGGTGGCCGTCTTGTTGGCCGCCAGGTACAGCGCGGCCGCGCCCGCGACGTGCGGCGAGGCCATCGACGTACCGGAGATGGTGTTCGTCGCCGAGTCGCTGGTGTTCCAGGACGAGGTGATCGACGAACCCGGCGCGAAGATGTCGAGGATGCTGCCGTAGTTGGAGTAGCTGGCCTTGGCGTCGGTGCTGGTGGTGGCGCCGACGGTGATCGCCTCGGCCACCCTGGCGGGCGACTTGGTGGAGGCGTCGGTGCTCTCGTTGCCCGCGGCCACGGCGTAAGTGACGCCGGAGGCTATGGAGTTGCGTACGGCCGTGTCGAGGGCGGAGTCCGCGCCGCCGCCGAGGCTCATGTTCGCGACGGCCGGCTTGACGGCGTTGCGCGTCACCCAGTCGATGCCCGCGACGACCTGGGCGGTGGTGCCGGAGCCCTGGTTGTTGAGGACGCGGACGCCGACGACCTTGGCCTTCTTGGCGACGCCGTACGCGCCGCCCGCGACGGTACCGGCGACGTGCGTGCCGTGGCCGTGGCCGTCCTGTGCGGTGTTGTCGTTGTCGATGGCGTCGTAGCCGTAGGAGGCGCGGCCGCCGAAGTCGCTGTGCGAGATGCGTACGCCGGTGTCGATGACGTACGCGGTGACGCCCTCGCCGGCGGCGTCGGGGTAGGTGTAACTCTGGTTCAGCGGGAGGGCCTTCTGGTCGATGCGGTCCAGGCCCCACGACGGCGGGTTGGGCTGGGTCGCGCTGACGGTGAAGGTGCGGTTCTGTACGACGGAGTCGACGGCCGGGTCGGCGGCGAACTTCTTCGCCTGCGCCTCGGACAGCTCGACGGCGTACCCGTTGAGCGCCGCGGTGTACGTCTTCTTGATCTTGGCGCCGTACTCCTTGGCAAGCGCCCTGCCCTCGGCGGAGCCGGCCTCGGCCGCCTCTTCGTCGAGGGTCACGATGTAGCTGCCCGCGATGGTTCCGGGGGCTCCGGCGTTCTGGATCCTGCCCTCGGCGGCGTCGGCCGCACCGGCGGGAAGGGCGGAAACGGCGCCGAGTGCGAGGGCTGCGACGGCGGTGGCGCTGGCGGCGGCGATTCCTCGCCGGGAACTACGCATCACGGACATGTGAGGGGTCCTCCTCATAGGCGGTGCGCTGATGGGGGGCCGGTCGACAGGAGCATGACAAATGACGCTGCGGAGTCCGCGCCCTTTTCCACGCCCTACTGCCAGGCGAAAGATTGGCGCATCCATAGGAATCTCACAAGGGCTTCACCGCTCCCGCAATCCGCCTGCCACACGCCCGACATGACCGGTTGTCACACGCCCGCCGTGACGCGCCGTGCCTAGGCTTCGGGCATGACGCCCAAGACGATCTACCGCTGTCCGGTGGACGGCACCAGCGAGCCCACCGAATCCCTCACCTGGCACTGCCCGGCCTGCGGCGGCCCCTGGGATCTGGACTTCGCCCCCACCAGCCCGGTTCCGCTCGACTCCCTCGCGGGCCGGGTGAATTCACTGTGGCGCTACGAAGAAGCACTGCCCTTGCGGAACCCGCCCTTCACGGACTCACCCCCCACCATCACGCTCGGCGAGGGCCGCACGCCGCTCGTACCGCTCACCGACACGGTTTCGGCCAAGCTCGACTTTCTGATGCCGACGCTCTCTTTCAAAGACCGCGGCGCGGTCATGCTCGCCGAACTGGCCCGCCGCCTCGGCCCCGACCGGGTCACCCGGGTGATCGCGGACAGCAGCGGCAACGCGGGCACGGCGATCGCCGCGTACTGCGCGCGGGCCGGACTGCCCTGCACGGTGTACGTTCCCGAGGCGACCTCCCCCAAGAAGACCGAGCAGATCCGCGCACACGGCGCCCAGCTCAACCTCGTCCCCGGCGACCGCGAGACCACGGCCCGCGCCGCCCGAGCGGCAGCCGACGAACTCGGCACCTTTTACGCGAGCCATGTCTACAACCCGCACTTCCTGCACGGCACGAAGACGTACGTCTACGAACTGTGGGAGGACCTGGGCGGCCGGCTCCCCGACTCGATCGTCGTCCCGGTCGGCAACGGCACACTCCTGCTGGGCGCCTCACTTGCCGTCACGGAACTCCACACCCAAGGCCTCATCGATGAGCGCCCCGCCCTGATCGCCGTACAGGCGGAGGCGGTGTCACCACTGGCAGCGGCGTTCCACGCGGGAGCCGACGACCTCACCGGCCTCACCACACCCGCCCGCCCCACGCTCGCCGAGGGCATCGCCATCCCGAACCCGCCACGGGCCCGCCAGATCCTGCGCGCGGTACGGGAATCCGGCGGCACCTTTCTGACGGTGACTGAGGATCAGATCAGAGCCGCACAACTGGACCTGGCAGCGCGCGGCCTCTTCGTGGAATCGACGGGCGTCGCCTGCTGGGCCGCAACGGCGGCGTCCCCGCCGCCGCCCGGCAGGACCGCCGTGGTGCCGCTGTGCGGCGCGGGCGCGAAGACGGGGGTGGCGCCCACCGCCCCCTAGGGGGTGTCCGGTCGATCTCCGTGGGTGAAGGAGCGGGGCTTGGTGCGTGCAGCTGCAAGGCGGAGGAGGGAGGCGACGCGGAGCATCGCCGACCGACGACAACGCCGCAGATGTGCGTGCCAAGCCCCGCGACGCCGCGGAGATCGACCGGACACCCCCTAGCCGATGGAGGTGTCGCCGAACTGCTCCAGCAGCTTGCGCAGCGAGTTGCCCACCTGTTCGCACTCTTCGCGGCTGAACTCCCGCAGCATGCGGGCCTCGTTGGCGAGGTGCGCGCCCATGTATTCGCGGGCGACCTCGTGCCCGCCCTCGGTCAGCCGGATGTTCACGGTGCGCCGGTCGACGCCGTCGCGTACGCGCTCCACCAGCCCCTTTGCCTCCATGCGGTCGATCCGGTTGGTGATCGCGCCCGAGGTCACCATGGCGGCCTTGAGGAGCGCGCCGGCGGACAGCTCGTACGGAGGGCCGGAGCGCTGGAGCGTGATGAGTACGTCGACTTCGCCGAGCTCGAGGCCCCGCTTGGCGGCGAAGCTCTTGAACTCCTTGTCCAGCACGCGCCCGAGGCGCTGGAGGCGGCCGAGTACGTGTACGGGCCAGAGGTGTTCCTCCAGGTCGGGGCGCTCCGCGACCCACTGGCCGATGATCGCGTCCACCGCATCACTCATCGCGTAATCCCCTTCAACGCACACAATCTCAACGTTAAGACAGTTGACGTTGAGAGAGCTGCCTGTTTTTATCTCAGTACCGATGTCTCAACGTTGAGATTATCAACCCTGAACGAAAACGGGCGCTCTCACATGCCTGCCCGCACAACCACCCCGGCGACCACCACACCCCCACCCGCCACTTCCCAACCCAGCCACATCCCGGCCCTGTGGCTGGCGTTACTGGCAACCCCCATCGCGGCAGGCGCCAACAGCCCGGTCCTGATCCTCCCCGAGATGGCGGGTTCGTTCGGAGTCGGTCCCGCGACGGTCACCTGGTTCGTCACGACCTTCGCGTGGGCCATGGCGGTCGGCACCCCGCTGATGGCAAGCCTCCTGCGCCGCCGTGGCCTGCGTACGACACTGCGCGTCAGTACGTTCCTGATCCTGGCAGGCACTCTGCTGGTGGCCGTGGCCCCCTGGATGGCGCTGGCCCTGCCGGGCCGGGCGGCCCAGGCGGTCGGCGGCGCGGGACTGGTGACCTCGGCCATGAGCCTGGCGGGCTCGGTGCGCAGGATGGGGGTCATCACCGCGGGCTTCGGGATCCTGGGCGCGGTCGGGCCGCTCCTCGGCTCGCTCATCGCGGACGCACTCTCCTGGCGCGTCTCGCTGACGGTCTCGGCGCTGGCCCTGCTCGCGCTCCCCGTCGTGACCCGTTCCGCCCCGCGCACAGCACCACGCCCCACCACCCCCTTCGACGCACGCGGCGCATCGCTCCTCGTAGCACTGGCGACCGCCCTGGTCTTCGTCCCGCACTACCCGCTCCCGGCGGCAGTCGTGGCCCTGCCGGCGGGCGTACTCCTCACCCTCCACATCCGTACCCGCCCCGACGGGTTCGTCCCGGCCACCCTGATGCGGACGCCGACGTTCCTGCTCTCCGCGCTGCTCGCCTGCGCCCTGGCGACGTCGTACTTCGCCCTGCTCTTCGCGGTCCCCCAGCTCCTCGCCGCCCGTACGGACTGGTCGACCACCACGATCGGCACGGGGCAGCTCGTCGCGCTCCTGCTGGGCTCGTTGTTGTCCTGGCTCCTGGCTGCGGCCTCCGCCCGCATGGGCCGGCGCAGGGTCCTGGCACTCCTGATCACCCTGGGCGCACTGGCCCCGCTGACCGCAGCCCTGAGCCCATGGGCGCCACTGCTCCTGCTCGTAGCCGCGATGGCGGTCTTCACGACGACGGCGGGCAACGCCACGCTTGCGGTGTACGCGACCCAGGCCGCCCCTGACGCGCAACGCCCGACGGTGATCGGCCTGTTCAACCTCTGCTACCAGCTGGGCGGCGCGTTCGGCCCGGCGACAGCGGCCCTGATCACGCTCGCCTGAGCGATAAGTGAGAAAATGGCCTGTACTGGGATAAACCACTACGAGCGGGAGGTAGATCATGGGGCAGGCACGTGACGTCATGGACAGGCTCACCGAAACGCTCACCACGGCAAAGAACCTCCAGGCCATCGGCGAGTGCTTCGCGGAGGACGCGGTCGCCATCACGCCGGACCAGGGGGAGATCCGGGGGCGGGACAACATCGTCGAGTACTGGCGCCAGATGACAGAAGCGCTCCCGGACAGCACGTACGAGCCGGTGCACTCGTACGAGTTGGGCAACACGGCGATCGACGAAGGCTTTTACGTCGGGAAGAACACCGGCCCGGTGCCGCTGCCCTCCGGGGAGACTCTGCCCGCGACCCAGAGGGACGTCAGGATCCGCGGCGTCGACTTCGCCGCCGTCGAGGACGGTCGAATCGTCAGCTACCGGCTGTACTTCGACCAGATGGAGTTCCTGGGCCAGCTGGGCCTGCTGCCGGACGCCCCGTCCTGACCACTCTTCTCAACTGCCCTTCCGGGCAACGTAATAGAAGTTGAGGACGTCGCCCTGGACCTGACGCACGTCGACGTCCGTGAACCCTGCCGCCCGGAGCATCGCCAGGGCCTTCTGCCTGCCCCACACCGTGCCGAGACCCGCACCGCCCTCTCCGAGCGACACGGTCATGCAGTAGAAGACGGAGAAGGTGTAGAGCGCAGGCCCCAGCGGATGGTCGATGTTGTCCTCCAGCCTGCTGGAGGCGGCGATGTCGCCCATCAGGAACACTCCGTCGTCCCGCAGCACACCGGCAACGGACTCCAGCGCCTCGGCGGGCCGGGCCAGGTCGTGGATGACGTCGAAGGCCGTGATCAGGTCGTACGCCCCGCTCAGCTCGGCGGCGTCGTGCACGTCGAACCGGGCATTGACCAGCCCCAGCCGCTCCGCCTCCTCGCGCGCCGACTCGATGCCCTCTTCGGAGATGTCCACGCCACGGAACCGGCCGGCGGGAAACGTCTGCGCAAGGAGATTGACCGCGTGCCCCTGCCCGGTGCCGACGTCCAGCACGTCGATGCCCTCGCGCAACCGCTCGGTGAGCCCGGGCACCAGCGGAATGATCCCGTCGACGAGCACGGCGTCGTACACCGCCGCCGTCTTCTCGGCCTGGAGCTCCTGGAACCGCGGATACGCGGAGGACGGGACGCCACCGCCTGTGTAGAACGCGTCCAGCACCTGGTCCTCGACCAAGCCGATCAGCGCCAGATCCTGCATGAGGGCAGACATGTCGCCGGGACCGGCGGCCCGCACGAGCGAGGCGGCATGCTCGGGCGGCAGCGTGTACGTCCCGCCTCCGGGGTCGTACTCGACAATCCCGCCCACGGTCATCCCCCCGAGCCACTCCCGCACATAGCGCTCGTCGAGGCTCGCGGCGTGGGCGATCTGCTCGCTGCTGGACGGCGGCAGCCCGGACATGACGTCGAACAGCCCGGTCCGGTGACCGAGGCTGCACAGATACGCCAAGCAAGCATCGTTGAATACATGAACCATCCGCTCCGCGAATTGCTCCTGCCGCACGGGATCCATCGTCTGCTCGGTCATCGCAGCCTCCTCCCGGCGGCCGGCGAGCAGACGCGCCGTCCCTTGCCGCACCGCCCGAATTAACCCTCTATTCGATGCTACGCGGGAGATTCGCACCGGGCGGGGAGATCCGCACCGGCCGGCATGGGCAGTAGCCAGGTCATCCCTGCTTGGGCCTGACCGACTCCAGCAGATCGGTGCAGCGAGCAAGGAGACCGACGAGCAACTCCCTCTCTTCATCCACGGGCCGATTATGATTCGGCTTGACGCGCGCAACCGCCCCCAAGACCGAACTGCTGTTCTTCGAGTGCGATTTCGGAGATCCAGCACCGCAGGCCCTGGGCGGGAGAAGCCTCCGATGAGCCGCCGGCGACGCTAGGCTCGGCGGGATGGACGACGAACCCCTGTCGGAGTGGGCGGAACGCCGGGACGCGAAGATCGGCCGTCTGCGGGCAGTGCCAATCGTCTCGGACGACGGCCCCAAGGGTTGGCATCTGAACCCCGACGCACCACGCGCCATCGAGCGGTGGAACGGGCACGCCTGGGAGCCGTACGCGTTTACTACGAACCTCGCCGAGGCCAAGCGCATCCTGCACCCCGAGGCCGGCTCCGCCCCGACTCCGGCTGCCGGCCCGGCACGGCAGCCGCTCGCCCCAGGTACTGGCAGGCACCGGAAGCCGTAGCCACTTACTGGCGCCGGGGCGCCCAGGGCTGCCGATTTCTCAGCACCACCCCAGCACCGGAAAACACGAGGGGCCCACCCCAAGAGGAGTGGGCCCCTTCTGACCTGCATGTTTGCCAGATCAGCGAAGTGACGTTCAGTCACCCGCTAGACGTTGAAGCGGAACTCCACCACGTCGCCGTCCTGCATCACGTACTCCTTGCCCTCCATGCGCGCCTTGCCCTTCGCGCGGGCCTCGGCGACCGAGCCTGTTTCGACCAGGTCGGCGAAGGAGATGACCTCGGCCTTGATGAAGCCCTTCTGGAAGTCGGTGTGGATCACGCCGGCCGCCTCGGGGGCCGTTGCGCCCTTCTTGATCGTCCAGGCTCGGGTCTCCTTGGGGCCTGCCGTGAGGTAGGTCTGGAGGCCCAGGGTGTCGAAGCCGACGCGACCGAGGGTGGCGAGGCCGGGCTCTTCCTGGCCCATGGACTGGAGGAGTTCCAGGGCCTCGTCGTCGTCGAGCTCGATGAGCTCGGACTCGATCTTCGCGTTGAGGAAGATCGCCTCGGCGGGGGCGACCAGGGCGCGCTGCTCGTTCTTGAAGTCCTCGTCGACCAGTTCGTCCTCGTCGACGTTGAAGACGTACAGGAAGGGCTTGGTCGTCAGGAGGTGGAGCTCGTGGAGGAGGTCGCCCTGCTCCGTGCCCTTGGTGATGCCTGCAGAGAAGAGGGTCTCGCCGGTCTCGAGGAGCTTCTGGGCCTTCTCCACCGCCGCGAGGACCGCGACCTTCTCCTTCTGGAGGCGGGACTCCTTCGTCAGGCGCGGGACAGCCTTCTCGATGGACTGGAGGTCGGCGAGGATCAGCTCGGTGTTGATCGTCTCGATGTCGTCCTTGGGCGAGACCTTGCCGTCGACGTGTACGACGTTCTCGTCCTTGAAAGCACGGATGACCTGGCAGATCGCGTCGGACTCGCGGATGTTCGCCAGGAACTTGTTGCCCAGGCCCTCACCCTCCGAGGCGCCGCGCACGATGCCCGCGATGTCGACGAAGTCGACGGTCGCCGGGAGGATCTTCTGGGAGCCGAAGATTCCGGCGAGCGTGGCCAGGCGGGGGTCCGGAACGCCCACCACGCCGACGTTCGGCTCGATGGTGGCGAACGGGTAGTTGGCCGCCAGCACGTCGTTCTTGGTCAGGGCGTTGAACAGGGTCGACTTGCCGACATTCGGCAGGCCGACGATTCCGATCGTGAGCGACACGTTGGCGACTTCCTGGAGTGAGGACTGGCCCGGGAGTGGACCGATCCCCCAGTTTACGGGCGCGGGCGGAAAGCCCGACGGCGGGAAGCTCCCGCAGAGCCGCCGAGCCGAAACGTGACATCGAACTCAAGACCAAGGTCACCCAAAGGGCGTGTCCTGCGCCGGATTCCTCCTGCCTTGCGACCTACGTTGTCCAGGTGGAGCAACACAGGGCAGGACCCCCTCGTCCCCAGCAGCGGTCGCAGACACCGCTGCTCCCGTCGGGCGGGCGCGGTGAGGCCGCCGCCGTCTGCCGGGTCGCGACCAGGCCGGCACGGCCGGTGCCGCCCGTCGTGCTGGCCTTGCAGCGGTTGCCGAATCCACGGCTGACCGGGCTCGGCAGCGGGCTCTTCGCCTCCGCCGTGATGCTGTTGTTCGGCGGCCTGGACGGGCTGCTGTTCGACGGTTCGGCGGTTGCGTACGGACTGCTGTTCCTGCCCGTCAGCGCCCTGACCGCCCTGTGGGTGCGGCCCGCCGACCTGGTCACCGCGCCGATCGCGGTACCGATCGCCTTCACCGTGGGCATGGTGCCCATCGCCGGGGGCGGGGAAGGCCTCGGCAGCCGCATCATGGCCGTCATTACGGGCCTCGCGGTGCACGCGGGCTGGCTGTACGGCGGCACGCTCGTCGCCGGGGTCATCGCGAGCGTGCGGAAGGTACGGCTGATGACACAGCGCCGACAGCAGGCTGTCGCCCTCCGCGCCGCCGCCCGCCGCCCTAAGCCCGTCCAGTCCAAGTAGGGGAAGCCGGGGCAGTAAAGGGTGGTCAGGATTGGGTGTTGGCTGCCATTGCCGCTCCTACGATTCCCGCGTTGTTCAGGAGCTGCGCCGGGACGATCTCGGCGCGGATGCCCTCGATCCTTGGGATGAAGCGCTCCGCCTTGCGGCTGACTCCGCCGCCGATGATGAACAGCTCCGGCGAGAACAGCATCTCGACATGGGACAGATACTTCTGCACCCGGTTCGCCCAGTGCTCCCAGGACAGGTCCTCGTCGTCCTTGGCCCTCGTGGAGGCGTGCTTCTCCGCGTCGTGGCCGTTCAGCTCCAGGTGGCCCAGCTCCGTGTTCGGGATGAGCCTGCCGTCCCGGAAGAGGGCGCTGCCGATGCCCGTACCGAACGTGAGCAGCAGGACCGTGCCCTTGCGGCCCGCGCCCGCGCCGAAGGTCATTTCGGCGATGCCCGCCGCGTCCGCGTCGTTCACCACGGTGACCGGCATGCCCAGGCGGTCGCCGAGCAGGGCCCGGGCGTCGCGGTCGATCCAGCCTTTGTCGACGTTCGCGGCCGTACGTGTGATGCCGCCCGTGACCACGCCGGGGAAGGTGATGCCGACCTTGCCGCTCCAGCCGAACTGGCTGACGACCTCGTGAACGCAGTCGGCCACGCCGTCGGGCGTGGCCGGGTGCGGGGTCAGTACCTTGTGACGCGGCTCCGCCAGGTCACCGCGCTCCAGGTCCACGGGAGCGCCCTTGATGCCGGATCCGCCGATGTCCACTCCGAAAACGTTCATGGACACAACGTTACGGCGTGGGACTGACACTCACAGTTACTTCCCGCTGAGGCGGGCCGCTTCCGCGCGCAGGTCGCGGCGCAGTTCCTTCGGCAGCGAGAAGGTGATCGACTCGTCGGCGGTCTTCACGGTCTCCACGTCGCCGTAGCCGCGCTCGGCCAGCCACTCGATCACGCCGTCCACCAGGACGTCGGGTACCGAGGCACCGGAGGTCAGGCCCACCGTGGTGACGCCTTCCAGCCACGCCTCGTCGATCTCGTCGGCGAAGTCCACCAGGTGCGCAGCGGGGGCGCCGGCGTCGAGGGCGACCTCGACCATGCGGATCGAGTTCGAGGAGTTCTTGGAGCCCACGACGATGACCAGCTCGGCGTCCTCGGCCAGCTTCTTCACCGCGATCTGACGGTTCTGCGTGGCGTAGCAGATGTCGTCGCTGGGCGGGGAGAGGAGGTTCGGGAACTTCTCCTTCAGGGCGTCGACCGTCTCCATCGTCTCGTCCACGGAGAGGGTGGTCTGGGAGAGCCAGACGACCTTCGACTCGTCGCGTACGGAGACATTGGCGACGTCCTCGGGGCCGTCGACCAGCGTGATGTGGTCGGGGGCCTCGCCGCTCGTGCCGATGACTTCCTCGTGGCCCTCGTGGCCGATCAGGAGGATGTCGTAGTCCTCCTTGGCGAAGCGGACGGCTTCCTTGTGGACCTTGGTGACCAGCGGGCAGGTCGCGTCGATCGTCGCGAGCTTCCGCTCGGCGGCCTCGGCGTGCACGGTCGGCGCGACGCCGTGCGCGGAGAACATGACGATGGAGCCCTCGGGCACCTCCGCCGTCACATCGACGAAGATCGCGCCCTTTTTCTCCAGGGTCTGTACGACGTACTTGTTGTGGACGATCTCGTGGCGGACATAGATCGGCGCCCCGTACTGCTCCAGGGCCTTCTCCACGGCGATCACGGCACGGTCCACACCCGCGCAGTAGCCACGGGGAGCGGCGAGAAGGACACGACGGGCGGCAGGTGCAGTCATGTTTCCCATCGTAAGGCCGCGCCACGCGGCCCTTCGGTCGCCTCCGTGATCAAGACTGAACGCCTGGTTCTACGTACGGAGGCGTGATGACCGGAACCCTGGAGACGACGACGGGTCTGCGGCGCACTCTGGGGTTCCGGGATCTCGTCGTGTACGGGCTGCTGTTCATCGCGCCCATGGCCCCTGTCGGCGTTTTCGGGACGCTCGACGCCAAATCGCACGGCGCTGTCGCGCTCGTCTATGTCGTCGCTACGGTCGCCATGGCGTTCACCGCATTCAGTTACGCCCAGATGGTGCGGGTGGTCCCCCAGGCGGGTTCGGTCTTCGCGTACGCCCGTAAGGCGCTCGGTGAGGGGCCGGGGTTCATCGCCGGGTGGATGGCGATGCTCGATTACGTACTGATCCCGGCCGTCGCCTATCTCTTCTCCGGCATCGCGATGCACGCGCTCGTGCCGGCCGTCTCGCAGTGGGTGTGGACGGCGATCGCCGTCGTGGTGACGACCGCGCTGAACATGTGGGGTGTACGGACGGCCGCCCGCGTCGGCTTCGCGGTGCTGGTGATGGAGATCGTCGTGCTGGCGGTATTCGTGGTGGCGGCGGTCGTGGTGCTCGTACAGGAGGGGGCGCGGCGCGGCTGGCTGTCGCCGCTGAGCGGTGACGGTTCGATGGGCTCCTTCTCGCTCGCGGCGGTCTTCGGAGCGGTGTCTGTAGCGGTGCTTTCGTACCTGGGGTTCGACGCGATCGCCTCGTTCGCGGAGGAGGTTACGGGCGGCTCGGAGCGGGTGGCACGGGCAGTGCTGTTCTGCCTGGCGCTGGCGGGGGTGCTGTTCGTCACGCAGACCTATCTGGCGTCGCTGCTCGCGCCGATGTCGGCGGCGGAGCTGGCCGCGGAGCCCGGCAGACAGGGGTCCGCTTTCTACGACACGCTGGACGCCTCGGTGGGCACCTGGCTGCACGATCTGGTGGCGCTGAGCAAGGCGATCGGGGCGGCGTTCGCGGCGCTCGCGGGACAGGCGGCGGCCGGGCGGCTGCTGTTCGCGATGGCGCGGGAGCGGCGGCTTCCGCGCCTGCTGGCACGGATCGACGGTGGCTCGGGCGTGCCACGCCTGGCCCTGCTGCTGGCGGCCGTGGTGACGATGGCGGCGGCGGTGTGGGCGTCCCGGCGCGACGACGGCCTGGATCAACTCGTGTCGGTGGTCGACATCGGGGCGCTGACGGCGTTCGTGCTGCTGCACGTGTCGGTGGTGGGCTGGTTCGCCGTACGGAGGATGGCGGGGCCGCCGGTGTGGTGGCGACACGTGCTGCTGCCGGTGCTGGGTGCGGCGGTGGCGGTCGCGGTGATCGTGGAGGCGTCGGGCACGGCGCAGGTGGTGGGGGCGGTGTGGCTGGTGGCAGGGCTGGTCGTGGTGGCTGTACAGCGGGGGCGTCGGGCCGGTCACGGTGTCAGTGGCGACGGCTAGCCTTCGTGCATGGCTCTGAATACGTCTGCGGACGCCCCGCTGCCGGTCGGTCAGGTCTCGCGCCTCATCGGCGGGTGGATCGACCGGCTCGGGTCGGTGTGGGTCGAGGGGCAGATCACGCAGCTGTCGCGCCGGCCCGGCGCCGGGGTCGTCTTTCTGACGCTGCGTGACCCTTCGCACGACATCTCGGTGGGCGTGACCTGCTACCGGAAGGTCTTCGACCCCATCGCGGACGTGGTGGCGGAAGGTGCGCGCGTCGTGGTGCATGCGAAGCCCGAGTGGTACGCGCCGCGCGGGCAGCTTTCGCTGCGGGCCACGGAGATAAAGCCGGTGGGGATCGGGGAACTGCTCGCCCGGCTGGAGCAGTTGAAGAAACTTCTGGCCGGCGAGGGGCTGTTCGCGCTCGACCGGAAGCGGCCCCTGCCGTTTCTGCCGCAGCGCATCGGTTTGATCACCGGCCGGGCCTCGGCGGCCGAACGGGACGTCCTGGAGAACGCGCGGCGGCGCTGGCCCGCTGTGCGCTTCGAGGTGCGCAATGTCGCCGTGCAGGGTGTGAGCGCGGTGGCGCAGGTCGTGCAGGCGGTCAAGGACCTGGACGAGCTGCCGGACGTCGACGTGATCATCGTGGCGCGGGGCGGCGGCAGCGTCGAGGACCTGCTGCCGTTCTCGGACGAGCAGCTTGTACGGACCGTGGCCGGGTGCCGTACGCCGGTGGTGTCGGCAATCGGACACGAGCCGGACTCGCCACTGCTCGACCTGGTGGCGGACCTTCGGGCATCGACGCCGACGGATGCGGCGAAGAAGGTCGTACCGGACGTCGGGGAGGAGCTGGTCCGCGTACAGCACCTGCGGGACCGGGCGCTGCGGACCGTACAGGGCCTGATGGACCGCGAGGAGCGGGGCCTCGCGCACACGCTGGCCAGGCCCGTGATGGAGCGGCCGCACCGGATGGTGGACGAGCGGGAGGCGGAGGTCGACGCACTGGTCGCCCGGAGCCGCCGCACGCTGGGCCACCTGCTCGACCGCGCGGACTCGGAGCTGTCCCACACTCGGGCCCGGGTGCTGGCGCTGTCGCCGGCGGCGACGCTGGAGCGCGGGTACGCGGTGCTTCAGCGTCCGGACGGCGGGGTGGTGCGGTCCCCCGACGAGGTCGCGCCCGGGGACGAGCTGCGGGCGCGGGTGGCGGAGGGCGAGTTCGCGGTGCGGGTCGCGGAGTGACGCGGGTGCGCAGGCCTGCGGCGGACCACCGGCTTTCCCCTGCCCGCCCCATCCCGTAACCGGGGCTCGGCCCCTGACCCCGCTCCTCGGCCGGAGCAGCGCGGATTCTCACGCTGGGGCGCGTCCGGCGGATCAGGCCGACTTCAGGGTGCGGCGCGTTTTCGGTGCTGGTGAGCGGGGCCTGGTGCGTGCAGCTGCAAGGCGGAGGAGGGAGTCGACGCGATGGGGGTCTCCCGGTCTCCCCTGTTCGAGCACAAGTCGAGAACTTGGGGGAGTCGCCGACCGACGACAACGCCGGAGGGGGTACCCCTGGCCCTCAAGGCCTGGGGGGAGTGCGTGCCAGGCCCGCGGCCCAGGCATGAACCGCCGGGACACGCCCTAAGGTGGATCGCATGACCAAGACCGACGACGCTGCCGGCACGACGCTCGGCTACGAACAGGCCCGGGACGAGCTCATCGAGGTCGTACGCCGCCTGGAAGCGGGCGGCACCACGCTGGAGGAGTCGCTCGCGCTCTGGGAGCGCGGTGAGGAGCTGGCGAAGGTGTGCCGCCGCTGGCTCGACGGGGCGCGGGCGCGGCTGGACGCGTCGCTCGCGGAACCGCGGGCGGAGGACGGCGACCGGGGCTGACAGGGGCCCGGGAAGAGGGCGTACGGAGGTCCAGGGCTGTGAGGCGGAGCACGACCGCCAGGCTTTAGTTGAAACTTCATATAGTTTCGTTTACGGTCGAGGCATCGCTCGTACTCCTTGCACGTCCGGAAGGTATGCCGCATGTCTCTCGTTCTTGACCCCGCCGCCCAGGACCTCCTCTTCCGTGAGGCCCGCACTGCCAGCACCTTCACCGACGAGCCGGTGACCGAGGAGCAGGTCCAGGCGATCTACGACCTGGTCAAGTACGGCCCGACCGCGTTCAACCAGACCCCGATGCGCGTCGTCCTGGTCCGCTCGGCCGAGGCCCGCGAGCGCCTCGTCGCCCACATGGCCGAGGGCAACCGGCCGAAGACCGCCTCCGCGCCGCTGGTCGCGATCCTCGCCGCCGACAACGAGTTCCACGAGGAGCTCCCGACCCTGCTCCCGCACTTCCCGCAGGCGAAGGACATGTTCTTCAAGGAGCGCCCGGTCCGCGAGTCAGCTGCTGCCCTCAACGCCGCCCTCCAGGCTGCTTACTTCATCGTGGGCGTCCGCGCCGCCGGCCTGGCCGCCGGCCCGATGACCGGCTTCGACTTCGCCGGTGTCCAGAAGGAGTTCCTGGACGACGACCACACGCCGCTGATGGTCGTCAACATCGGCAAGCCGGGCGAGGACGCATGGTTCCCGCGTTCGCCGCGCCTGGCGTTCGACGACGTCGTCACCACCGTCTGACCAACCCCCCTTGCGCACAACGAAGCCGCCGCACCCTTCGGGTACGGCGGCTTCATCGCATGTCAGGACTTCTTCGTCTCCAGCGCGGCGGCCATCTTCGTCAGCCGCTCGTGCGAGGCCGTGCCCGTGACCACCGTCGTCGCGCCCTTCTCCTGGCGCACCAGTGCGTCGTACTTCGGGCCCTCCCAGCGCTGCCAGCTGTCCCCGCCGACCTGCTGGGTCCTGTCCGTCTTCGTCGCGTCCTGGCTCACCTCGGCGATGAACTTCTCCGCGTCCCCGGTCGACTGCTCGACCGCGACGTACTCCCCGTCCGGATCCAGGTAACCCAGGTGCCACGCGTTGCCGTCCTGCCCCTCGTACGAGACAGAGGTCGGCCTCCAGGTCTTCGGGAGGCCCACAGGGGCCGCGACCGGGTAGGGCGCGGCACGCCTCGCCGTGATGAGCTCGACGCGATAATCGACCGGCTTGATCGGGTCGAGAGAGTCGTCGTGCGGGACCAACAGGTACACGCCCCCGGCGACGGCACCGATCACCGCCATCGAGAGCACCATGTCCCGGACCGTCTGCTTGCCCTTCATACTTGCCACGCCCCCCATCGTCCCCCATGGCGGAAGCGGGGCCGCGCGAGGGGCAGCTCATCCCGATATGCCGCTCATAAGTGACCCCCTCTGCTCATTTTGTCGACGTACCGATAGAGTCGGCAGCACCCTCTTTATCCGGCCGTCGCCGTTCGTACAGAAAGGTGCGCTCCGATGACCGAGCACCATCTTCCGTCTCAGCTCGAGGTCTCCCCCGAGGCCCCCGACCGCAACCTGGCCCTGGAGCTCGTCCGGGTCACCGAGGCCGCTGCCATGGCCGCCGGGCGGTGGGTCGGCCGCGGTGACAAGATCGGCGCGGACGGCGCGGCGGTGAAGGCCATGCGGACCCTCGTCTCGACCGTCTCGATGAACGGCGTCGTCGTCATCGGCGAAGGCGAGAAGGACGAAGCCCCGATGCTGTTCAACGGGGAACGCGTGGGCGACGGCACCGGCGCCGAGGTCGAC
Source organism: Streptomyces sp. ISL-98 (assembly GCF_018614055.1). Lineage (GTDB taxonomy): Bacteria > Actinomycetota > Actinomycetes > Streptomycetales > Streptomycetaceae > Streptomyces > Streptomyces spiramyceticus. Next base: position 67,498 of record NZ_JAGGPB010000013.1, on the reverse strand, counting down.
ATCGCCGTCGACCCGATCGACGGCACCACGCTCAACGCCAAGGGCATGCCGAACGCCATCGCGGTCCTCGCCGCAGCCGACCGCGGCACCATGTTCGACCCGTCCGCGGTCTTCTACATGGAGAAGCTGGTCACCGGCCCCGAGGCCGCCGACTTCGTCGACATCAACGCCCCCGTCTCGGTCAACATCCGCCGGGTCGCCAAGGCCAAGAACTGCACCCCCGAAGACGTCACCGTGATGATCCTCGACCGCCCCCGCCACGAGGGCATCGTCAAGGAGATCCGCGAGACGGGTGCCCGTATCAAGTTCATCTCGGACGGCGACGTCGCGGGCTCGGTCATGGCCGTGCGCGAAGGCACCGGCGTCGACCTGCTCATGGGCATCGGCGGTACGCCCGAGGGCATCATCTCGGCCTGCGCGATCAAGTGCCTCGGCGGCACGATCCAGGGCAAGCTGTGGCCCAAGGACGAGGCCGAGCGTCAGAAGGCCCTCGACGCGGGTCACGACCTCGACCGCGTACTGCACACGAACGACCTGGTCAGCGGCGACAACGTGTTCTTCGTCGCCACCGGCATCACGGACGGCGAGCTGCTGCGCGGCGTCCGCTACCGCTCCGAGACCGCCACCACGCAGTCCCTGGTGATGCGCTCGAAGTCGGGCACCATCCGCCAGATCGACTCCACGCACCGCCTCTCGAAGCTGCGCGCCTACAGCGCCATCGACTTCGACCGCGCGAAGTAACACCCGGCATGAAGTAGAAGTACGAGAAAGGGGCGCCCCGCTTGTGCGGCGGGGGCGCCCCTTTTCTCGTACCCGACCCTTTTCTCGTGCCGGGCGTAAATCAGCCCGCGGCGGCGATCCGGTCGGCCGCCGCAGCGGCCTGGGCCTGGCTCAGCTCCATCTCGCGCCGCCTGCGCCTGGCAAGCACCACCCGGCGCTCCGCCGCCGTGAGCCCGCCCCACACGCCGTACGGCTCGGGCTGGAGCAGCGCGTGCTCCCGGCACTCCACCATCACCGGACACCGGGCGCAGACCCGCTTCGCGGCTTCCTCACGCGCCAGCCTCGCGGCCGTCGGCTCCTTCGATGGGGCAAAGAACAGCCCGGCTTCGTCCCGGCGGCACACCGCCTCCGTGTGCCAGGGGCCGGCCTGATCCCGGGCCGGCGCACGCTGCGACGGAACGGCGGCGACCTGCAGGGACTGATGCGGCGGATGCAGCACGGTCTACTCCTGACGACGACTTCGGGAGCGAGCGACGATGCAGCACTCCCTACCCGCTGTGCGCGCGCCTATGCACTGAGTTTCGATGCGCGTCCGGGCCGGCGTCAGTGCCCGAAGTGTTTGCGCATGCGACCGTGCAGGTCGGCGATGCGCTTGCCGCGCTTGGGCTTTGCCTCGATGTTGCCGAAGACGGAGTAGCCGTTGACCACCACAACCGGCGCCTCAGGATTGGCCGCTTCGAGGGTTTCGACCTCGAAGTTGCCGAAGATGCCGGTGCCGCTGCCGCGCAAAGTGATGTTCTCCGGGACCCGCACTTCGACATTGCCGAAGATCGCGGTCGCGTTGATGACGGTCAGCCGCTGCCCGAAGAGCGCCTCGGTGAGGTCGATCTCGACACTGCCGAAGAGCGCGAACGCGTTGGTCTTGCGGCCGATCCGCCAGCGCCCCTTGCGGGTCGAGCTGCTGAAGACCGCGACCAGGTTCTCCGCCGTGACGGGACCGGACGGATCCTGGGGGTCGTACGCCGCCGAGGCCGGCTCGCGCCGGACACCGGGAGCGGGCAAGTCCTGAACCAGCGGCTCCAGTTCGGCGACGGTCTTGGCGCGGTACACCGAGTCGATGCGCTCGGAGTGCTCCTCGGCGGCCAGCCGGCCCTCGGCCATGGCCTCGCGCAGAATGTCCGCGATCCGGTCGCGATCGGCGTCGGACGCGCGGATGGCGGGCTCGGCGGGCACCGCGGGAGCGGCCGGCTGCGGCTGCTGGGGGTGCTTTTCGGGGTAGCCGCTGCCGGAGGCCGCTGAATGATTCTTGTCGAGGTCCACCGGCCCAGCGTACCCAAACGCGATAGATCGCGACTAGTGCGGATGTCCGCCAACTGAGCCTTACCTCACAGACCGGGCGCTCCGTCGGCGTCTTACGCTGGTGGGCGCGCTGCGCCAATGGAGGCCAGTCGCCGTCTGCCGAGTGAGGAATGGCCGTAATGCCAGAGTTTCAGTACTCCGATCTGCTCCCCCTGGGAGAGGACACCACGCCGTACCGCCTGGTGACCGCCGAGGGTGTCTCCACCTTCGAAGCCGACGGGCGTACGTTCCTCAAGGTCGACCCCGAGGCGCTGCGCACCCTGGCCGCCGAGGCCATGCACGACATCTCGCACTACCTGCGGCCCGCGCACCTCGCGCAGCTGCGCCGGATCATCGACGACCCCGATGCGTCGTCGAACGACAAGTTCGTGGCCCTGGACCTGCTCAAGAACGCGAACATCGCGGCTGCGGGCGTGCTCCCGATGTGCCAGGACACCGGCACCGCGATCGTCATGGGCAAGCGCGGCCAGAACGTCCTCACCGAGGGCGGCGACGAGGAAGCCCTGTCGCACGGCATCTTCGACGCGTACACCAAGCTCAACCTGCGCTACTCGCAGATGGCCCCGCTGAACATGTGGGAGGAGAAGAACACCGGCTCGAACCTGCCCGCGCAGATCGAGCTGTACGCGACCGACGGCGGCGCGTACAAGTTCCTCTTCATGGCGAAGGGCGGCGGCTCGGCCAACAAGTCCTTCCTCTACCAGGAGACGAAGGCGGTGCTGAACGAGGCATCGATGATGAAGTTCCTGGAGGAGAAGATCCGCTCGCTGGGTACGGCCGCCTGCCCGCCGTACCACCTGGCGATCGTCGTCGGCGGTACGTCGGCCGAGTTCGCGCTCAAGACCGCGAAGTACGCCTCCGCGCACTACCTGGACGAGCTGCCGGGCGAGGGCTCGCCGACCGGCCACGGCTTCCGCGACAAGGAGCTGGAGGAGAAGGTCTTCGAGCTGACGCAGAAGATCGGCATCGGCGCGCAGTTCGGCGGCAAGTACTTCTGCCACGACGTGCGCGTGGTGCGCCTGCCGCGCCACGGCGCCTCACTGCCCGTCGCGATCGCCGTGTCCTGCTCGGCGGACCGCCAGGCCGTCGCGAAGATCACCGCCGAGGGTGTCTTCCTGGAGCAGCTGGAGAAGGACCCGGCGCGGTTCCTGCCGGACACGACGGACGAGCACCTGGAGGAGGGCGACGTCGTACGCATCGACCTCAACCGGCCGATGGACGACATCCTCGCCGAGCTGACCAAGTACCCGGTCAAGACCCGGCTCTCGCTGACCGGCCCGCTGGTCGTGGCGCGCGACATCGCGCACGCCAAGATCAAGGAGCGGCTGGACGCGGGCGAGGAGATGCCGCAGTACCTGAAGGACCACCCGGTGTACTACGCGGGCCCGGCGAAGACCCCCGAGGGTTACGCGTCCGGCTCCTTCGGCCCGACGACGGCCGGCCGTATGGACTCCTACGTCGAGCAGTTCCAGGCGGCGGGCGGCTCCAAGGTCATGCTGGCCAAGGGCAACCGGTCGAAGCAGGTCACGGACGCGTGCGGGGCGCACGGGGGCTTCTACCTGGGCTCGATCGGCGGCCCGGCGGCGCGGCTCGCGCAGGACTGCATCAAGAAGGTCGAGGTCGTCGAGTACGAGGAGCTCGGCATGGAGGCGGTCTGGAAGATCGAGGTCGAGGACTTCCCCGCGTTCATCGTGGTCGACGACAAGAACAACGACTTCTTCACGGAGCCGGCGCCGGCTCCGACGTTCACGTCGATTCCGGTACGGGGTCCTGGGCTGGCGTAGCGCGGTGGCGCGGTCCTCAATCGCCCGGACGGGCCGGGTTTTCCGGCCCGTCCGGCGCGATTGAGGAGACCACTCCCTACGCGAACCGCTGGTTCGCCGCCCCCGTGCACGTCTGGAGCTTCAGCGGGTCCTTCGCCGCCGCCAGTGTCACGCACAGGTCCGTCGCCGACGCCGGGCGGATCGTGCCCGCCTGGCGTACGAACTGCTGGTTCGCGGCGCCCGAGCAGTTCCACATGACCAGGCCCACGCCCGCCTTGTAGTCCGCGCCCGGCACGTCCAGGCAGCGGTCCTGCGTCAGCTCGGTGTGGATCGACTTGCGCGCGCTGTCGTACCACCAGCCCTGGTTGCGGCCGCCGTGACAGTCCCAGCCGCCTGCCTTCGTGCCGTTACGGGTCACGGAACCCGGAACGTCGACGCACGTGCCGGTGGCCTCGTTCTTGAGTGGCTTGAAAGCGTCGTCCCAGGCGCCCGCCTGCAGCACAGGCTTCCCTGTGCTCCCCGAGTCGGCACAACTGGCCTCCCGCAGACCCGAGTTGTACATCTGGGTCAGGCAGGTGGCGAAGGCGCCGTGGCCGCTCTTGTTGGGGTGGAAGGACTGCCGGACCGAATTGGCGTCCGGCGGGAAGGGGTTGGAGATGTCGACGTAGAGCCCGCGCGCCCAGGTGTCCTCCATGCAGACCTCATGGCCGTGGAAGAGGCGGGAGTTGTCCAGGTACGTTGCGCCGGTGTCCGCAGCCACCTTGCGCATGCCGCGTTGGAAGGCGGGGACCGCGGTGTTGCGGCCCCAGACGGTGTCGGAGTCGTATCCGAGGCCGCCGCAGGCCAGCTTGCCGGGGAAGTTGGGGTTGTCGCGGAAGTCGGGGCCGATGGGGCTCGGGTAGCCCATGACGACCAGCTTGTAGTCGCCGTCGGCGTACCCCGCGCCCCGCATCGTGGTGCGCAGGTCGCGCACGGTCTGCTCGACCTTGGGGACGAGGCCGTCGACGCGCGCCTGCCACCCGCCGGAGTACTTGGGCTCGCACGGCCCCTGGAAGGTCAGGTAGCGGGTGACGCAGTCGGTCATCACCGGGCCGAACTGCAGGTCGTCGTTGGCGCCGGCCACCAGCAGCACCATTTTGATCTTGGTGTTGCGGGCCTTGATGGCGAGGCTGTCGCTCTGGACCAGCTCGTCGGCGTACTGCTTCGAGCCACCGATCTTGATGTTGCCGGTGTACGCGCCCGAGCAGGAGACGTTGTACGTGACGTCCGCCGCGATGCCCGTGCGGTGGATCGCGGCGTCGGGAGACCGGTGGCACCAGTTGTCGGGACCATTGGTGCCCGGCTCGTACGTGCCGACGCCCTCGCCCGAGATTTCACTGTCGCCGAGCGAGATCAGCCCGCTTTTGCGCTGATCCATGGGCCGCTCGGCCGGGTCGCCGTACAGCTTGGTCGCCTCGGCGGCGCGGATGGCCTCCAGTTCGGCCGGAAGGGGGGTGGATGCGGTGGTCGTGGGTGACTCGGCGGCCTGGGCCGGAGTCGTTGCCGCCATACCTCCGAAAGCCGCAGCCAGTGCGGCTGCGGCGGCGACGGTGGAGCGAAGTCTGAGTCGGGTGCTGCGGGGGCAGGGGGGTCGTCCCCCAGAGTTGAGCAGCATTGCGCCTCCCCGGTTTGTTGTTACCACCGGTATTTACTGGCCAGTAGGCGAGTTGGGAATACGCAGAACAAGACAACTGCTCAACTTTCACAGGAGGTACGTGACGATGACGACGGACGAGTACCGGGTCGAACACGACTCGATGGGTGAAGTACGGGTCCCGGCCCACGCCAAGTGGCGGGCCCAGACCCAGCGGGCCGTGGAGAACTTCCCGATCTCCGGGCAGCGCCTGGAGCGCGCCCACATCGAGGCCCTGGCCCGGATCAAGGCGGCAGCCGCCCAGGTCAACGCCGCATTGGGGGTACTCGACAAAGACATCGCGCAGGCGGTCGCAGACGCGGCGGCCGAGGTCGCCGACGGCCGCTGGGACGAGCACTTCCCGGTCGACGTCTTCCAGACCGGCTCCGGCACGTCCTCCAACATGAACATGAACGAGGTCGTCGCCACCCTCGCCACCGAGCGGCTCGGCAGCCCCGTCCACCCCAACGACCACGTGAACGCGTCGCAGTCCTCCAACGACGTCTTCCCGTCCTCCATCCACATCGCGGCGACCGCCGCCGTGACGGGCGATCTGATCCCCGCCCTCGACCACCTCGCGGCCGCCCTGGAGCGCAAGTCCGCCGAGTTCGCGGACGTCGTCAAGTCCGGCCGTACGCACCTGATGGACGCCACCCCGGTGACCCTGGGCCAGGAGTTCGGCGGCTACGCCGCGGCCGTGCGGTACGGCGTCGAGCGCCTCCGGGCCTCGCTGCCCCGCCTCGCCGAACTCCCCCTCGGCGGTACGGCGGTGGGCACCGGCATCAACACCCCGCCCGGCTTCTCCGCAGCCGTCATCGCCGAAGTCGCGCGCAGCACCGGACTTCCGCTCACCGAGGCCCGCGACCATTTCGAGGCGCAGGGCGCCCGGGACGGACTCGTCGAGACGTCGGGTCAGCTCCGTACGATCGCGGTCTCCCTCACCAAAATCTCCAACGACCTGCGCTGGATGGCCTCGGGACCGCGCACAGGATTGGCCGAGATCAGCCTTCCCGACCTCCAGCCGGGCTCGTCGATCATGCCCGGCAAGGTGAATCCGGTCATCCCGGAGGCCGTCCTGATGGTCGCTGCCCAGGTGACGGGGAACGACACGACGGTCGCGACGGCCGGCGCCGCGGGCAACTTCGAGCTGAACGTGATGCTCCCTGTCATGGCCAAGAACCTCCTCGAATCGGTGCGCCTCCTCGCCAACGCGTCCCGGCTGCTGGCCGACCGCACGGTCGACGGCATCACCGCCAACGCCGAACGGGCCCGCGAGTACGCCGAGTCGTCCCCTTCGGTCGTCACGCCGCTCAACAAGTACATCGGCTACGAGGAGGCCGCGAAGGTCGCGAAGAAGTCCCTCGCCGAGCGGAAGACGATCCGCGAAGTGGTCCTGGAATCCGGGTACGTCGAGCGCGGCGACCTCACCGTGGAGCAGCTGGACGAAGCCCTGGACGTGCTGCGTATGACACGTCCTTGACCTCGGTCGCGGCAGCTCCCCGGCCGTACTCCTAAGATCTGCGCATGACAGATACGGCGGCGGGCAGGGCGCGTTGGGCGCCGGGGGACCACATCCTCTGGCGCTACCGCGGCAATGCCTCCGAACAGATCCACATCTGCCGCCCGGTCACCGTCGTGCGGGACACCGACGACGTGCTCGCGGTGTGGATGGCGCCGGGCACCGAGTGCGTACGGCCGGTCCTCGCGGACGGCACGCCCGTCCACGAGGAGCCGCTCGCGACCCGGTACACGGCGCCGCGCACCACGACCACCTCGCGCTGGTGGGGCACGGGCGTGCTCAAGCTGGCGCGGCCCGGTGACCCGTGGTCGGTGTGGCTGTTCTGGGAACGGGGATGGCGCTTCAAGAACTGGTACGTGAACCTGGAGGAGCCCCGCTTCCGCTGGTCGGGCGGGGTCGACTCCGAGGACCACTTCCTCGACATCGCCGTCCACCCGGACCGCGCCTGGCAGTGGCTCGACGAGGACGAGTTCGCCCAGGCCCGCCGGGTCGGCCTGCTGAGCGCGGCCAAGGCCAGGCGGGTGGAGGAGGCGGGGAGCGCTGCGGTGCGTCTGATCAAGTCGTGGGACGCCCCGTTCAGCGACGGCTGGGAGCACTGGCGGCCCGATCCGCGATGGGCTGTGCCCGAATTGCCTGATGACTGGGACCGCACCCCTGTCAACATGGCTCCATGAGACCCTTGATGCGCCCCCATGGGTCAAACGTAGGATCGTCCTCCGCAAGGCTGCGCCCCGGTACCAACACCGAGCGCAGAGCAGGAACTGACCATATGTCACCACAGGGGGGTGGAGCCGTGCCCGAGAACAACTCCGGTACGTCCAGGGCCTGCCACCCTGCCGAAGCCGCCCACAGCGCCCTTGTTTCGGCTTGGGGTCCGGGGGTTATCCCCCGGGAAAGGGCGGCATCGCCACACCTGGCGACCGCATCGCACAAGCTCTCCGGACGGACGGAACCCCACGCGTGACGGAGCACCAGTCCACCTCGCACGAAGGCCGGCGGCCTCTGGTCGCCAGGCCGCACGAGCGCACCCGGCCACGGCAGGAGGAGGCTCCCTCGGCGACGCCAGGACCCGCGGCCGTTCCCGCGCCCGCCACCGGCGGCGGAGTGCCGGATCCCGCCGCGATTGCCCGAAGTGAGGGAGACCGGCTCCGGTTCGTGGGGGCGGCGACGCGGCGCATCGCGCGCGGTATCGACCTCGACGAGATCGTCCTCGGCCTGTGCCGGGCTTCCGTGCCGACGTTCACCGACGCGATCCTCGTCTACCTCCGCGATCCGCTGCCGGTCGGCGACGAGCGCCCCGCCGTGCCGTTCATGCTCCGCCTGCGCCGTACCGACCGGCTGCGTTTAGCCGACGACGGAGCCGAAGAGCTGGACCTGCAGGCCGAGCCGCTGCCCGCGCCCCAGCTGTGCGAGGTGCGCAACGGAGGCGCGCTCGCCGAGGTGCTCAGAGGCGTACGGCCCGTATTCGGCGACTCCGCCTCCGCCCGGGCGGCCCTGCCCGACCTGCTCGGAGACTCCATAGGGGTACCGAGCGGGCGCCGGGCGATCCTCGCGCCACTGCGCGGCCGCCGCCGGGTGATCGGCGCCGCCGTCTTCCTGCGCCGCCCCGAGCGGCCCGCCTTCGAGGCCAACGATCTGCTGGTGGCCGCGCAGCTGGCGACCCACACCGCGCTCGGCATCGACAAAGCCGTGCTGTACGGGCGTGAGGCGTACATCGCCGACGAGCTCCAGCGCACCATGCTGCCGGACTCGCTGCCCCAGCCGACCGGCGTCAAGCTGGCCTCCCGCTACCTCCCGGCCGCCGAGACGGCCCGCGTGGGCGGCGACTGGTACGACGCGATCCCCCTGCCCGGCAGCCGCGTGGCACTCGTCGTCGGCGACGTCATGGGGCACTCCATGACGTCCGCCGCGATCATGGGCCAGCTCCGTACGACGGCCCAGACCCTGGCCGGTCTCGACCTGCCGCCGCAGGAGGTCCTGCACCACCTCGACGAGCAGGCGCAGCGCCTCGGCTCGGATCGCATGGCGACCTGCCTGTACGCCGTGTACGACCCGGTCGCGCACCGGATCACCATCGCCAACGCGGGGCATCCGCCACCCGTCCTGCTGCACCTGGGCGGCCGCGCCGAGGTGCTCCGGGTGCCGCCTGGTGCTCCCATCGGGGTCGGCGGGGTCGACTTCGAGGCGGTGGAGCTGGACGCCCCGGCGGGCGCCACGCTGCTGCTGTACACCGACGGCCTGGTCGAGTCGCGGCTGCGCGACGTGTGGACCGGCATCGAGCAGCTGCGGGAGCGGCTCGCCGCCACCGCGCAGCTGACGGGCCCCGACCACTCGCCGCCGCTGGAGGCGCTCTGCGACGACGTGCTCGACATGCTCGGGCCCGGCGACCGGGACGACGACATCGCGCTGCTCGCCGCCCGCTTCGACGGCATCGCGCCCAGCGATGTCGCGTACTGGTTCCTGGAGCCTGAGGAGCAGGCCCCGGGGCGAGCCCGCAGGCTGGCCCGGCGTGCGCTGGCCCGCTGGGGTCTGGAGGAGCTGAGCGACTCGGTGGAACTGCTGGTCAGCGAGGTGGTGACCAATGCGGTGCGGTACGCGGAGCGGCCCGTGACGCTGCGGCTGCTCCGTACGGACGTACTGCGCTGCGAGGTCGGCGACGACTCGCCGCAGCTGCCGAGACAGCGGCGAGCGCGGGACACGGACGAGGGCGGGCGCGGTCTTTTCCTGGTGAACCGGCTGGCCAGACGGTGGGGCGCTACGCGGCTGTCGTCCGGCAAGGTGGTCTGGTTCGAGCTGGGCACGCGGCCGTAAGTTGCCGACGTCGCATCGGCTGACGGGCGAGATGGTGTGAAAAACGCGTCTGCGGCGCACACCCGAGGGTGTGCGCCGCAGACGCGTTTCAGCTGACTGGATCAGGAGCGGCGCATCGGCCAGTCGTCGCGGTCCCTGTCGCCACCGGTGGTGCCGTCCGTGGTGCCGCCGTCCGTGTCCCCGCCGGTGACGCCGCCGTCGGTGTCCCCGCCGGTGTCACCGCCGTCGTCCGGCGGTTCGATCGTGAAGGGCGGACTCGTCGGCGGCGTACTCGGAGTCGACGGGGGCGGGCTGGAGGGCGTCGTCGGCGGCGTGCTCGGAGTCGTCGGCGGCGCGCTGGGCGTCGTCGGGGGCGTGGTGGGCGTGCGGGTCGGGTCCGGGGTGTCGGTCGGCGGGGGCGTATAGATGTCGTCCTCGTCGATCTCCAGGTCGAAGTCGGCGTCGGAGCCGCCGCCCAGGGCGCCCAGGGTGTAGTCGGCCCAGATCTTGGCCGGGAAACCGCCACCGTTGGCGCGGCCGGCATTGGCCGTACCGGTCAGGGAGACCTGCTTGCCGCCGTCCGCGGACTCACCGAAGAGGGCTACGGCGGTGGAGATTTCGGGGGTGTAGCCGACGAACCAGGCGGACCGGTTCTTCTCCGAAGTACCGGTCTTGCCCGCCGCGTTGAAGGCGGGCGTGTTGGCCTCGTACCCCGTACCGCTCCTCACGACTCCGGTCAGCACCTTGGTGACGCTGTCCGCCGCCGAGCGGCTGATCACCTGCTCGCCGACCGGCTCGGGCATCTCGACCTTGCCGCCCTCGCGGTCCTTGTGCTCCGCGAGCTTCACGATGGACGGCTCGACCTTCTTGCCGTGGTTGTCGAGCGTCGCGTAGACGCCCGCCATGTCCATCGTGCTGGCGCCCATCACACCGAGGGACATGGCAGGACGCTCGTCGAAGCCGCCCTTGTCCTCCATGCCCATGTTGAGCGCGGTCTCCTTCACCCGGTCCGGGCCGACATCCACGAGCATCTGCGCGAAGACCGAGTTGACCGACTTGTTCATCGCCTGCTGGACGGAGATGGGGCCGTAGCTCTTGCCCAGGTCGTTCTGCGGGGCGAAGGCGGTGTTGCTGCCCTCGACGGGGCGCCTGCTGGTGCCGTCGTAGATCGTGTTGGGCGTGATCGGCTCGTCGTCCTGGGTCCTGGAGTTGCTGTCCAGGGCGGAGGCGAGGACGACGGGCTTGAAGGTCGAGGCCGGCTGGTAGTCGGAGCGCGTGGCGTTGGAGATCCAGTGCTTCGTGGCGTCCTGGCCGCCGTACAGCGCGACGACCTTGCCGGTCTTCGGGTCCACCGAGGTCGCGCCCGCCTGGAGGGTCGCGTCGACCTTGTTCTTCTTGCGGTCCAGCTTGGAGTCCAGCTGGCGCTTGACGGCCTTCTCCAGCGCCTTCTGCCGCTTCTGGTCGATGTTGAGCGTGATCGTCCAGCCGCCCGCGTCGATCTCGGCCTCGCTGACGCCCTGCTTCTTGAGCTCGTCCTTCGCCGCCTTGACCATGTATCCGGTCTGGCCCTCCATGCCGGGGGCGCCCTTGGGGTCCATCGGCCTGGCGAACTTCAGACCGGCGCGCTCGGCCTGGTCGAGCTTGTTCATCTCGACCATGTTGTCGAGTACGTAGTTCCAGCGCTCGGTCACCAGCTTCTTGCTGGTCGGGCTGGCCAGCGCCCAGTCGTACTGATTGGGGGCCTGGAGGAGCGCGGCGAGGTACGCGCCCTGCTCGAGGGTCAGCTTCTCGGCGTCGACGCCGTAGTACGCCTGGGCCGCGGCCTGGATTCCGTAGGCTCCGCGGCCGAAGTAGTTGGTGTTGAGGTACCCGGCGAGGATCTCCGGCTTACTCTTCTTCCGGTCCACCTTGATCGAGATCACAAGCTCCTTGAGCTTGCGGGAGACCGTCTGGTCCTGGGTCAGGTAGTAGTTCTTGACGTACTGCTGGGTGATGGTCGAGCCACCCTGCTTGCCCTTGCCCGTGAGGGTGTTGAGCAGGCCGCGGGCGGTGCCCTTGAAGTCGACGCCGGAGTCCTTGTAGAAGTTCTGGTTCTCGGCGGCGATGAAGGCGGTCTGGACGTCCTTCGGTATCTGGTCGAGGCCGACGATCTCCCGGTTGACCTGGCCTGTGCGGGCCATGATCTTGCCGTTGCTGTACTTGTACACGTTGCTCTGAAGCTCGGCCTCGGCGTTGGCCGTGGGCACGGGCACGTACACATAGAGGGCCACGAAGGCAGCCATCAGGAGCAGGCAGAGCCCGAAGAAGGTGCCCAGCATCTTCTTCCAGGTGAAGAAGCGGCGTATGCCTCCCGCCTTCTTCTTCGCCCGGCGCGCACCACGCTTCCGGTCCTGTCTCGCTTCTGCTCGGCCCATTGCTCCGTAACTCCACTCATCGAGCCCCCGGATGTCAGCTCAGAAAGCTAACACCGCACGTGTGGACAAAGCGCTGCCGATCCGACCTTTTCCGGACGTGAGAATCAGCACCCATCTCTCTGGAACCGACTCATGAGAGCGCTTGAGGGTTGCGAAGGGGCTCGCACAGGTTTACGGTGCGGCTTAAAGTGATATCACTTTGCTAGGCACGCACGTACGACGAAAACGGGGGGACCTGAATGTCCAGGACCAGCACGACCGCCGGCACGACCACCGGCGCGACCGGCGTGTCCGCACCGCACGACCTGCCCGACATGCCTGTGCCACGCGTCCGGGAAACCGCCGCCCACAGCATCGGCGGCGGCCTCGCTCTCCTCCTCGGCCTGCTCGGCCTCCTCGCGGGGGCGGGCCTCATAGCCGCCGGCGCGACGCTCGCCTCGACCGGACCGAAGCTGGCCCTGATCATCCTCGGCCTACTGGTGGCGTTCGCCGCCTTCCTCGCGATGTGCGGCCTCAACATGGTCGCGCCGGGCGAGGCCCGCGTGGTCCAGCTCTTCGGCCGCTACCGCGGCACGATCCGCACCGACGGACTGCGCTGGGTGAACCCGCTGACCACGCGGTCGAAGATCTCCACCCGGATCAGGAACCACGAGACGCCGGTCCTCAAGGTCAACGACGCCTACGGCAACCCGATCGAGCTCGCGGCGGTCGTGGTCTGGAAGGTGGAGGACACGGCGCAGGCGACGTTCGAGGTCGACGACTTCCTGGAGTTCGTCGCCACCCAGACCGAGGCCGCCGTACGCCACATCGCCATCGAGTACCCGTACGACGCCCACGACGAGGACGGCCTGTCGCTTCGAGGCAACGCCGAGGAGATCACCGAGAAGCTCGCGGTCGAACTGCACGCGCGGGTGGAGGCAGCCGGGGTGCACATCATCGAGTCCCGCTTCACGCATCTCGCGTACGCGCCCGAGATCGCGTCGGCAATGCTTCAGCGGCAGCAGGCCGGTGCGGTTGTCGCTGCGCGCAAGCAGATCGTGGAGGGTGCGGTGGGGATGGTCGAGATGGCCCTCACCCGGATCGCCGAGCAGGACATCGTCGAGCTCGACCCCGAGCGCAAGGCGGCGATGGTCAGCAACCTGATGGTGGTGCTGTGCGGCGACCGGGCGGCGCAGCCCGTACTCAATACGGGCACCCTGTACCAGTGACGAACGAAAATCCCCGGCCCCGGAAGCAGGTGCTGCTGCGGCTGGATCCGGCGGTGTACGACGCGCTGGCCCGCTGGGCGTCGGACGAGCTGCGCAGCGCGAACGCGCAGATCGAGTTCCTGCTGCGGCGGGCGCTGGCGGAGAGCGGCCGGCTGCCGGGGGGCGCGGCACCGATCCGCCGCCGGGGGCGCCCCCCGAAGGCGACGCCGGATTCCGCCCCCGAGCCGGAACCCCCTGCGGGGTAGGGGTGCGGGCGGCGCCTGCGGCGCTTGCTCCCCTTCCCACCCCTTCCCGAAGTCCTCAATCGCCGGACGGGCTGATCCTTCAGCCGTCCGGCGATTGAGGACCGGGGTCTGGGGTGGAGCCCCCGCGCGGTGGCGGCCGCAAAATGTCACAGCGGAAGGGGCGGGGTGGGGAAGAAAGGCCGCCGCAGGCGCCCCGCGGCTATACACGCCATGTATACGCACCACGTATCGTGCACCGCATGTCAATCGGCCACACCCTCCTCGGCCTCCTGGAATCCGGCCCCCGCCACGGCTACGACCTCAAACGCACCTTCGACGACAAGTTCGGCCACGACCGCCCCCTCCACTACGGCCAGGTCTACTCGACCATGTCCCGCCTCCTCAAAAACGGTCTCGTCGAGGTCGACGCCATCGAGGCCGGTGCCGGCCCCGAGCGCAAGCGTTACGCCATCACCGACGCCGGCATCACCGACGTCGAGCAGTGGCTCGCCCAGCCCGAGAAGCCCGAGCCGTACCTCCAGTCGACCCTCTACACCAAGGTCGTCCTCGCGCTCCTCACCGGACGCAGCGCCACCCGTCTCCTCGACACCCAGCGCACCGAGCACCTGCGCATGATGCGCAGCCTCGTCGAACGCAAGCGCCGGGGCGACCTCGCCGACCAGCTCATCTGCGACCACGCTCTTTTCCACCTCGAAGCCGACCTGCGCTGGCTGGAAGTCGCCGCCGCGCGCATCGACAGGCTCGCCTCCGAGGTACGCGCATAGGTCACCCCGCGCCGCACCCCACCCGGTCAGTCACCCCGAGCCCGCCACCACGCGCACCGGCAACCGCCTCATCGCCTCCCGCAGCGCCTGCGCGAACGTCTCGAACTCGCTCTGCCGCGCCGCCCCCGCCCGCATCGCCAGCGCCACCCGCCGCGACGGAGCCGGGTCGGCGAAGTAGCCCGTGACCAGCTGGTCGTTGCGGTCCGTCTCGACCCTGACCGCCGTGCGCGGCAGCAGCGTCACCCCGAGCCCGCCCGCGACCAGTTGCACGAGCGTCGACAGGCCGGCCGCGGTCGTGGTGACCGGCGCACCCTCCGTACGGCCCGCCTCGCGGCAGATGTCGAGCGCCTGGTCGCGCAGACAGTGCCCCTCGTCCAGCAGCAGCAGATGCAGCTCCTTGAGCGCGTCGCGCGGAATGTCACCGCGCCCGCCCAGCCAGTGGTTCTGCGGCGTGACCAGCACGAAGTCCTCGTCGAACAGCGGCAGTTCGGTCACCCCGGGCACCCCGAGCGGCACGGCGAGCAGCAGCAGGTCGAGCCGCCCGGCCGCCAGTCCCTCCAGCAGCGAGGACGTCTGTTCCTCGTGCACCTGAAGGTCCAGGTCCGGATACCTCTCGTGTACGAGCGTGAGCACCGTCGGCAACAGATACGGCGCGACGGTCGGGATCACCCCGAGCCTGAGCACCCCCGTGAAGGGCGCCCGTACCGCCTCGGCCTCCTCCAGCAGCTCACCGACCGCATCGAGCACCGCCTTGGCCCGCACCGCGAGCCGCTCCCCCGCCGGAGAGAGCAGCACCTTGCGCGTCGTACGCTCGACGAGTTGAACACCCAGGGTTTCCTCCAGCGCGGAGACCGCCCCGGAGAGCGCCGGCTGGCTCATGCCGATCGCGGCGGCCGCGTCCCGGAAGTGCAGATACTCGGCGACGGCCGCGAAGGCGCGCAGCTGCGCCAACGTGGGCTGCTTGCCCCTGTTCATTACGGCCACTGATAGCCACCTCCGATCGGATCAAGCCAGTCTAGCTATTTCTGTGATCAATGACTGCTGTGCCACTGTGGGGATCCGTCCAACCCCCAGGGAGCTCCTGTAACGGGAGTTCCTTCTTTTGCAAGGAGAGCGCGTGCTCACTGTTGGTGACCAGTTCCCCACGTACGACCTCACTGCCTGCGTCTCCCTGGAGACCGGCAAGGAGTTCGAGCAGATCAACCACAAGTCCTACGAGGGCAAGTGGCGCGTCGTCTTCGCGTGGCCCAAGGACTTCACCTTCGTCTGCCCGACCGAGATCGCAGCTTTCGGCAAGCTGAACGACGAGTTCGCCGACCGTGACGCGCAGGTCCTCGGCTTCTCCGGCGACTCCGAGTTCGTGCACCACGCCTGGCGCAAGGACCACCCGGACCTGACCGACCTGCCTTTCCCGATGCTGGCCGACTCGAAGCACGAGCTCATGCGTGACCTCGGCATCGAGGGCGAGGACGGCTTCGCGCAGCGCGCCGTCTTCATCGTCGACCCGAACAACGAGATCCAGTTCACGATGGTGACCGCCGGTTCCGTGGGCCGTAACCCCAAGGAGGTCCTCCGGGTCCTCGACGCGCTCCAGACCGACGAGCTGTGCCCGTGCAACTGGACCAAGGGCGAGAACACCCTCGACCCGGTCGCGCTGCTGGCCGGTGAGTGACCCATGGCCCTCGACGAGCTGAAGTCCGCCGTACCGGACTACGCCAAGGACCTGCGCCTGAACCTCGGCTCGGTCATCGGCAACAGCGACCTCCCGCAGCAGCAGCTGTGGGGCACGGTCCTGGCCTGCGCGATCGCTTCGCGCTCGCCGAAGGTGCTGCGTGAGCTGGAGCCGGAGGCGAAGGCCAACCTCTCCGCCGAGGCGTACACCGCGGCGAAGTCCGCGGCCGCGGTCATGGCGATGAACAACGTCTTCTACCGCACGCGCCACCTGCTCTCCGACCCGGAGTACGGGACGCTGCGCGCCGGTCTGCGGATGAACGTCATCGGCAACCCGGGCGTCGAGAAGGTCGACTTCGAGCTGTGGTCGCTCGCGGTCTCCGCGATCAACGGCTGCGGCCAGTGCCTGGACTCGCACGAGCAGGTCCTGCGCAAGGCGGGTGTCGAGCGCGACACCATCCAGGAGGCGTTCAAGATCGCCGCGGTGATCCAGGCCGTCGGCGTGACCCTCGACTCCGAGGCCGTCCTGGCCGAGTAGTCAGCTGTATGTGTACGAGGGAAGGGCCCCGCGGACATCGCGTCTGCGGGGCCCTTCTCGCGTTCACGTCAGCGCTTGAGCGCGGCCATGAGATCGCGCATGTCCTCGATCATGAGAGGCGGAAGCGCGGACATGTCCGGCTCGGGCTCCGCGTCCTCCGACGGGCCCTCGTCTTCCCCGAAGTACTCGTCGATGCTCGGCGTGATGTGAAGGTCGATCACGGCGCCGCCGTCCAGCACCCTCAGGCGCGGACCTTCGATCCCCACGGGCGGCAGCAGATACGCCTTCTCGCCGAGGCCCGGGACTTCCTCGGTCCTGGCAGGCACACCGTCGCCCCAGACGGGCTGGCCGAGAATGGCCGCGAACTCCGGCTCCGGGTCGGTCTTCTTGTGCAGTTCGGCCACTAGGTCGACCTTGTAGCTCACCATGAACCCTCCGTCCTTGGGCAGGTCTCCCGCCGACGGGAAGTGCACCTCGCAGGCGACCCTGTCCAGGGCGCTGTGCTCACTCACCATTTCGAGCGGGTCGGCGGACTTCTTCCCCAGGCTCAGCTCCAGGCCCGCCAGCTCAGCCTTCTCGCACAGCCCCTTGCCCAGCCGGTACCCCCGCGTATCCGGACCCGGCTCCGCGCCGGTCGCGCCGGTCGCATGCAGCCCGCCTGCCCAGACCGCCGACGCGGTCAGCGCTCCGCCCACGGCCCAGAGCCACGGCCGACGTCCGCGCGGCGTGCCGCGGTGTTCCTCACTCGTAAGCGTCTCGGGCTCCGGCGAAGCCGGAAAGTCCCCCACCATCTCCGGCTCGAAAATCATTCCTGGCCCTCTGCCCTCACACCGGCCACCGGCACCGAAACGGGAACCGGCTCGGGCTCCGGCGCCGCGCGCAGTGCCGTCTCCATGCTGTACGCCCGCAAGTAGCCGACCACCGTATTGGTCACCGCCACCAGCGGCACCGCCACCACCGCGCCGCCGATGCCCGCGACCAGGCCGCCCGCCGCGACCGCGAGGACGACGGCCAGCGGATGCACCCGCACCGCGCGGCCCAGGATGAACGGCTGGAGTACGTGGCCCTCGATCTGCTGTACGGCCAGTACGACCACCAGCACCATCAGCGCCGTGAAGACGCCCTGGGTCACCAGCGCGACGACGACCGCCAGGGCCCCCGACATCACGGCGCCGACCAGCGGGATGAACGCGAACAGGAAGATGAAGACGGCGAGCGGCACCGCCATCGGGACGTCGAGGAAGTAGATCCCGAGTCCGATGAAGATCGCGTCGATCAGGGCCACTATCACCGTGCCCCGCACGTACGCGGTGAGCGTGCGCCACGCGCGCGGGCCCGCGCCCGCGACGCCGGGCCGGGCCTGGGCCGGGACCAGCTTGAGCGACCACTCCCAGATGCGCTTCCCGTCGTACAGCAGGAAAAGCGTCGAGAACATCGCGAGCAGAATGCCGGTGAGGACCTCGACCATCACGGTGACGCCCTGGAGGCCCGCCGAGGTGATCGCCTCGGTGTTGGTGCCGACCGCGTCGCTCAGATTCTTCGCGATGTCGTTGATCTGGTCTTCGGTGACATGGAACGGGCTGTTGAGCAGCCAGCGTTTGGTCTCCTCGATGCCGTCCTTGAGGCGGTCGGAGAGGTTGTCGATGTTCTCCATGACCTGCCACACCACGAACCAGCCGACCAGGCCCATGATCACGAAGCCGAGGATCGCGGTGACGGCGGTGGCGAGGCCGCGCGGCAGGCCGATCCTCTTCAGGCGTGCGACCGTCGGCTGGAGCATCGCCGTGACGAGCAGGGCAGCGACGAAGGCAAGAACCACCAGCTCTACGGCACTGATGATCCTCATCAGCACCCAGAGCGTGCCCGCCAGTACGAGCAGCCGCCAGCCCGCCTCGGCCGCGACGCGCATCCCCCACGGGACGGCGGCGACCGGGTCGGGCCTGGCGGCGACGGCGGGGGCGTAGGAGGGCGGCGCGGGGACGTGATCGATGCCGGTGGACTCCGGGGCGCCGGATGCGAGCGCGCCGGCACCGGGCACGGCGTCGGCCTCCGCCTCGGCATCGGCCTCGGCGCGGCGCTCGTTCAGGCGCTCTCCGATCCGGGTCAGCCCGGCGCCCATCCGGCCGAGCCATCCCGGCTGTGGCTGTGGCTGTGCAGACATGTCGTTCTCTCTTCCCCCACTACCCGCTGGTCGGTCCCGACCGTACACGTGCCGAAGCCCCCCACCGTAGGACGGTGAGGGGCTCGGTGAAGTTGAGCGTCTTCCGGTACTAGTACCAGTTGTTGGCCTGCCAGAACGACCAGGCGCCGCACGGGCTGCCGTAGCGGTCGTCCATGTAGCTCAGGCCCCACTTTATCTGGGTGGCCGGGTTGGTCTGCCAGTCGGCGCCGGCGGACGACATCTTGGAGCCCGGCAGAGCCTGCACGAGGCCGTAGGCACCGGACGAGGGATTGCTCGCCTGGTAGTTCCACGTGGACTCGTGGTTCACGATGTTGCTGAAGCACTGGAACTGGTCGGCCGGAACCATCTGCCGCGCCATGGCCTGGACCTCGGCGACGGTGTAGGAGCTCTTGGCGGAGAAGCTGGACGCATCACGCGTCTCGGAGCGGCTGGCCTTCTCCTCGGCCTCGCGCTCCTTGGCCTCCTCGGCGGCCTTGGCTGCCTTCTCGGCGGCCTCGATCTTCGCCTCGGCGGCTTCCTTCTTCGACTTTGCGTCCTTGGCCGCCTGGAGGCGGGCCGATTCCTCGGCGGACTTCTTCGCGGTTGCGTCGGCCGCGTACGCCTGCGCGTCGGCCTGCTGCGCCAGGGACGCGGTCTGTACCTGGGCCTGCTGACCGGCAGGGATGTCTGCGAGGAGCGTCGTGTCGGCTGCGGTCGCCTCGAAGTTGTCGTTCGAGGGCTGAGTGTCGCCCGAGGCGACGCCCACAACGGCGCCGACAGTGGTGACCGCAGTAGCCGAAGCCACGGCGAATCCCCGGACCGAGATCCGGCTCACACGGTTTCCTTCCAGCAGCGCCCGCATGGGTGACCTCGCGGACGCAATCGTGCCCCTGGCACTGGCCTCCCCTATTTCTAGGTCACAGGAGGCGCGGACCCGGTGGGCAACTCCCTTGCGGGGAGCGCCGCGTAGTGACTCGGGCGGCATACGGCAACGGCTGTTGAGTTGTGTGGTGCGACGTCCCTTGCGGGACGCGATGTGCAGGTGTGCCGTATGCGGGGCCTGACGGAAGCAAGACTCTGCCGGAAGCAGCCGCCGGGAAGCAATTCTCCGTTGAGTGTGAAAGCTCACACGCCGTTTGGACCAGGGGATTTACGGAAACCTGGGTGCAGCACGGCGCCGCCCGGCTAGGATTCTGCGCTTTGCCGGGCGGCGCCAACTACCTTTCCCCCTGTATGGGGTTATGGGGGTTCAGATGTGCACGTCCTCCAGCATTTCGGTCACCAGCGCGGCGATCTGCGAGCGCTCCGAGCGGGTGAGGGTGACATGCGCGAAGAGCGGATGGCCCTTCAACTTCTCGACGACGGCGACCACTCCGTCGTACCGGCCGACCCTCAGGTTGTCGCGCTGTGCGACGTCATGAGTCAGCACAACCCGCGAATTTGCCCCGATCCTGGACAGAACGGTCAACAGGACGTTCCGCTCCAGTGACTGGGCCTCGTCGACGATCACGAACGCGTCGTGCAGCGAGCGGCCCCTGATGTGCGTGAGCGGCAGCACTTCGAGCATGCCGCGCCCCAGCACTTCCTCGATCACCTCACGGCCCGCGACGGCCGACAGCGTGTCGAAGACCGCCTGCGCCCAGGGGCTCATCTTCTCGGACTCGGAGCCGGGCAGATAGCCGAGCTCCTGCCCGCCCACCGCGTACAACGGCCGGAAGACCATCACCTTCTTGTGCTGCCGGCGCTCCAGCACGGCCTCCAGACCCGCACACAGCGCCAGCGCCGACTTGCCGGTGCCTGCCCGGCCTCCCATCGAGACGATGCCGACGTCCGGGTCGAGGAGGAGGTCCAGAGCTATCCGCTGCTCGGCACTGCGCCCGTGGATGCCGAAGGCCTCCCGGTCGCCGCGTACGAGCCTGACCGTTCCTTCTGCGGTGACCCGGCCCAGCGCCTTGCCGCGCTCGGACTGGATCACCAGTCCGGTGTGCACGGGCAGGTCCGCGGCGGCCGGCTCGTACACCGTCTCCTCGGTGTACAGCAGGTCCACCTGCTCGGCGGAGAGCGGCAGTTCCGCCATACCGGTCCAGCCGGAGTCGGTGATGGCGAGCTCTGCCCGGTACTCCTCGGCGAGCAGCCCGACCGAGGACGCCTTGATCCTCAGCGGCAGGTCTTTCGATACGACCGTTACGTCGAAGCCCTCGGCCTGGAGATTGCGTGCGACCGCCAGGATCCGGGAGTCGTTGTCCCCCAATCGATAGCCGGCCGGAAGCACGCCGGGATCGGAGTGGTTGAGCTCGACACGGAGGGACCCGCCCAGGTCGCCCACCGGAATCGGGGCGTCGAGGCGTCCGTACCGGACTCGGCAGTCGTCGAGCAGGCGCAGAGCCTGCCGGGCGAAATAGCCCAGTTCGGGATGGTGCCTCTTGGCTTCCAACTCCGTGACCACGACGATCGGGAGCACAACTTCGTGCTCGTCGAATCGGTACATGGCGTTCGGGTCGGCCAGCAGGACGCTGGTGTCGAGAACGTAGGTGCGCCTGTCGGGCATGCGGCGCTTTGTGCTGGTCACCACGGAAGGACGTACCCCCTTTTAGAACCCGCATGAGGTCGGGGTGCGACGGCGTCGCGAGCGTTGGGACCGGGCTCAGGCCACGATGCGCGGGCCGAGCTCCGGCCCTCCGCTTCGTCCACACTCACCGCGTGGTCGTCCTGGTGCAAAGGGCCTCCCGGGCGAGCGGACTTGCCGCTCACTGAGATACGGCGTCCGTGGACCGGACGTCGACCTGGAAGGGGTATTCCCTCGAACAAGCGCCGCCATGCCATGGCATATGACACCTCGTGAGCCGGGAACTTTCCCGGGGCCCTCGGGGTGCTCGCGGAGCGCTCTGCGAGTGGCGGGGATCAGGTCCCGTAACGCCGGTGCCTGGCCGCGTAGTCGCGCAGCGCGCGCAGGAAGTCGACCTTGCGGAAGGCCGGCCAGTGGACCTCGCAGAAGTAGTACTCCGAGTGGGCGCTCTGCCAGAGCATGAAGCCCGAGAGCCGCTGTTCGCCGCTGGTACGGATCACCAGGTCCGGGTCCGGCTGGCCGCGCGTGTAGAGGTGCTCCGAGATGTGTTCGACGTCGACGATCTCGGCGACCTCCTCCAGGGAGGTGCCCTTCTCCGCGTGCTCCAGGAGCAGCGAGCGGACCGCGGCGGCGATCTCCTGACGGCCGCCGTAGCCGACGGCGACATTGACGAGTATCCCGTCGTTGTCGTGCGTGGCCTGCTCGGCTTCCTTCAGTACGGACTGGGTACGGGCGGGCAGCAGATCCAGCGTGCCCACGTGGTGCACCCGCCAGCGGCCGTCGGCGGCCAGCGCGCGGACGGCGTCCTCGATGATCCCCAGGAGCGGGACCAGCTGCTCCTCCGGCCGGTTCAGGTTGTCGGTGGAGAGCATCCAGAGGGTGACGACTTCCACGTCCGTCTCGGCACACCAGCCGAGCAGCTCCTGGATCTTGCTCGCGCCGGCCTTGTGCCCCTGCTCGGGCGTGCCGCCGGAGGCCTTCGCCCAGCGCCGGTTGCCGTCGAGGATGACCCCGATGTGCTTGGGCACCTGGTCGTGATCGAGGCGGCCTTCCACCCGGCGTGCGTAGAGCCTGTACACCAGGTCGCGCAGGTTCACTGGGTCTCACCTCATGGCGTCGTGCGGGTTCGGTACGTCCCCCGGGACCATGCGGCACGCGCGGCTGTCCCCCGCCGACACACGTGCAGTCCCGAAGCCGCCACACTACTGCGCGGGCGTCTCGGCGGCCCAACCCGGCCTGTCACAGGTCCGTGATAAGGAGAGGAATGTGACTGATTCCCCGTTCTACCGCGCCGCCGACGACCGCTACGACTCCATGGAGTACCGGCGGACCGGCCACAGCGGTCTCAAGCTGCCCGCCATCTCTCTCGGCCTCTGGCACAACTTCGGCGACGACCGCCCGCTCGACTCGCAGCGCGCGATTCTGCGCCGCGCCTTCGATCTCGGCGTCACGCATTTCGACCTGGCGAACAACTACGGCCCGCCAGCCGGGTCCGCCGAGCTGAACTTCGGAAAGATCTTCGCGCAGGACTTCGCCCCGTACCGGGACGAGCTGATCATCTCCACGAAGGCCGGCTACCTGATGCACCCGGGCCCGTACGGGGAGTGGGGCTCGCGCAAATACCTGCTGTCCTCGCTGGACGCCTCCCTGTCGCGGATGGGTCTCGATTACGTCGACATCTTCTATTCGCACCGCTTCGACCCGGAGACCCCGCTCGAAGAGACCATGGGCGCACTGGCCACCGCCGTCCGGCAGGGCAAGGCGCTGTACGCCGGCGTCTCGTCGTACAACGCCGAGCAGACTGCCGAGGCGGCTGTGCTGCTCAGGGACATGGGCGTACCGGCGCTGATCCACCAGCCCTCGTACTCGATGATCAACCGCTGGACCGAGGAGGACAGCCTGCTGGACACCCTGGAGGAGGCCGGCATGGGCTGCATCTCCTTCGTGCCGCTCGCCCAGGGCCTGCTCACCGGCAAGTACCTGAAGGGCATCCCGGAGGGCTCGCGCGCCACGCAGGGCAAGTCGCTCGACCCGGGTCTGCTGTCGGACGAGGTCGTACGCCGGCTGAACGGGCTGAACGACATCGCGCAGCGGCGCGGCCAGTCCCTCGCCCAGCTGGCCCTGTCGTGGGTGCTGCGCGACCCGCGCATGACGTCCGCGCTGATCGGTGCGTCGAGTGTGAAGCAGCTGGAGGAGAACGTCGCGGCGCTGGGCGGACCCGCCCTGTCCGACGAGGAGCTGAAGGAGATCGACACCTTCGCGGTCGACACGGCGGGCACCAACATCTGGGCCGGCCGGGGCTGACGGCGGGGTCGGGGGGCAGGCCCCACGGGGCTCGGGGCACAAAAAACGGGCCGGTCCGTGGGGGGGATACGGACCGGCCCGAGGGGGGGTTTCCACCATAACCCTTCGTAAAGGGTGCTTGGTGCCACGCCGTGCCGAAAGGATGCCGCGAATTTTCCCGGCGGGGTGGTGCGGCGGCCGGGAGGCCAGGCGGCACAAGGGAAGAAGGCTTTCTGCGGGAGCCCCGCCCGTACCTCTTTGGGCTGACCCGGCGAGTGGACGCGCCTTGACGCTCCGCTACCGGCCCGGGGTATCAGGGCTGGAAATCGAGGCCGTTGTCGAGGCAGCTTTCGAGGCTCCCTCTACGCGACGCCCTGCTGCTTGGCGGCAAGGATCTGGTCCATGTGCTGACTGGCCCAGGTGCCGAGGGGGCCGAGTGCCGCGTTGAGCCCCTGGCCCATCTCGGTGAGCGAGTACTCGACGCGCGGCGGGACCTCCGGGTACACCTCGCGGTGGACGATGCCGTCCGATTCGAGCTCGCGGAGCTGCTGGATGAGCATTTTCTCGCTGACGCCCGGCACCTGGCGCTTGAGCTCGCCGAAACGGAGCGTGCCGTGGCTGTTCAGCGCCCAGAGGATCAGGGCCTTCCACTTGCCGCCGACGACGTCCATGGCGGCGTCGAGACCGCAGACGTAGGGCCCGGTGTCCTTGCGCACTGCCAACCAGCTCCTCTGTTCGCACAGGTTTTCGACTTCCGAGTGTCCGACTTTACGGGAGTCGGCGGTGGCGCAGCAGGGTCAGACCGTCGCGGGCGGCAACCAGTTCGTAGTCGTATTTCCGCTGAGCGGCGGCGAGTTCGGCCTGCTGCCTGTCGGGCGGGTACGGCCAGTGCCCCCTCGGCAGCGGCCAGGACTCCGCGGGCGTGCGGTCGTGGATGATCCAGTCGGCGGTGGGCGGCGGGGGCCGGCCGGACGCGTCGTACAGCTTCCCGGGGATCGGATAGCTGGGGAACAGGACCACGGTGCAGCGCGAAGTCAGCTGAGGGGCAAGGCGGTTGGAGGCGGCGACCGTCGCGCCGTCGGGGATGCGCCGCAGCAGGTCGCGGGCGGTCTCCACATGGCGGCTGGTGCTCCAGGTCGCTCGCTGGGCGAGCAGCGCGAAGGGGAACGACGGCAGCAGTACGAGCGTCACGGCCACGGCGGCGGCCAGCGAGGCACGCAGATGGCGGCGGGCCAGGGGGTGGGCTGTGCGGGCGTACGGGGTGAGGGCGTCGACCAGGGCCGCGAAGACGATGGGCATGAGGACGACGCTGTAGTGGAACGCCGTGCCCCAGTGGTAGTCGTGCTGCGACAGCATCCGCCAGCCGAGCGTGGGCACCGCGAGCAGCGCGAGCCGTGAGCGCAGCGCGACGAACGCCGTCACGGCGAAGACCAGGACCAGGGTGATGGGCTTCGTGTCGGGGCGCAGTGCGTCGAGGGGCGCCAGGGCGAGGGTGGCCAGGAGGGAGCTGCGGGTGCCTGCGACGTACTGCCCGTAGGCGTACGCCCCTGCGGAGCTGAAGGCCGGGACCAGCACCTTGGTCGCGAGGAGGGTTCCGAGGACGCCGGCGCCGACGGTGGCGATGCCGAGGCGGACGGGTCCCTTCAGCGCGATGTACGCCCCGAGGGCGGCGAGGGTCAGCCCGAGATCCTCCTTGACCAGGAGGAGCGGGAGCCCCCAGGCGACGGCGGAACGCCAGCGCCGGTTGCCGGCCGCGGTGACCGCGAAGGCGAGGAGGGGTACGGCGAAGGCGGCCTCGTGGAAGTCGAAGGCGACGGCGGACGCGATGCCCCAGCTGGCGCCGTACGCGAAGGCGACGGCGTGGGCGGCGGGGCGGCCGAGGGCCCGGGAGGCCCAGCGCGCGAGCGGGACGACGCCGAGGGCGAGGAGGGCCGCCTGGGCGGCGAGGAGGCAGTAGGGGGAGGGCCAGAGGCGGTAGAAGGGCCCGAGGACGGCGAGTACGGGGTGGAAATGGTCGCCGAGGAGGTTGAACCCCTCACCCTTCAAGGGCGCGACGGGTGCGCGGAGTTCGGAGTAGGCGCGGACGGCCTGCTCGAAGATGCCGAGGTCGTAGCCGGTGCTCCGGAGGAGGGCGTGCCGGCGGGCCGAGAGGGTGACGTACAGGAGGAACAGGGCCCCGGCCCATCCCCACTGGAGCGGGAGTGGGCCGGGGAGCCGGCGGCGGCCTGTCCGGTGGATGAGGAGGGAGCGCGGGTCCAGCGCCACCCCGACGTTGAGTTTTGTCCGCATATGAGCGGATCTTAGGCCGGGGGGTGGGCTGAAATCGCCCCTGACACCCGCGCCTTGCCGCCGTGGACATTTCGTGGCTGCCGCCGCGCGATGGGGCAAGCCACCAGGCCTCCGGGACGCCCTTCTGGGGCCCCACGCCCGCAGGGCGGAGTGCCCTCAAAGCACCGGACGGGCTGGATACCTCCAGCCTCTCCGGCGTTTTGAGCAGCAGGGTGTGGGGCGGATCCCCAGGTCGGGAAGGGGCGAGTAGAGGAACAGCCCCGCAAGGCGCGCTCAACGGGGTCAATACCGGGCGTGCCCTGCGGGGGTCAGTACGCCCCCTGCGGGGTCAGTACCGAAGCGCCGCCGCCACTCCCTCCGCTTCCTTCAGCGTCTCGTCCGGGACGAAGACGACCTTGCCGTCCGCCGACAGCACCGACTCGACCAGCGAGTCGACAATGTCCTCCTCCACACCCTCCGCACCGGCGCCCTCCCCCGCGTCCAGCAGGGTGAGCTTGGCGCGTTCGGCGCCTTCCACCGTTTCGGGGCGTGCGGTGACCCGCAGGCCCTCCTCGACCACCAGCAGCGAGATCCGGCCCTCGCCCGCCGCCTGCCACGCCTCCTGCACGCCCGCCGCGTAGCGCTTGCCACTGCGGGACGCGTCCAGGTCGCGCATGGCCCCCGCCGTCTCGGCCTCCGCCATGGCGCGGCGGGGCGCGGCCAGCTGGGCCGACATCTCCGCAGGCGTGGTCGTCAGCAGGCCGCCCACCTCCAGCTCTGCGGCCACCGACTTCCCGTGGCGGCTGACCTCGCGGAACGCCGCGATGTGCCTGCGCAGCCCCACCAGGATGACCGGCAGGCTGTTCTCGCCCTGGAGCAGCGGGGTGAGCTTCTTGTCGGCCTCGCCGAGCATGTTGCGGAAGTCCTGGAGGACCCACTGGTCACCCCCGGCGCTCGGCGCCACCTCGCGCTCCGCACCCGACGTGACCACCGGGAAGCCGCTGTCGCCACGGACCTCGGTGACCTGGTCGCCGAGCCCGCGCCACAGCCGGACCTCGCCATTGCTGAGTACGAGCGCCAGGTACGGCCGCTCCCGCGCCGCCGAAGCGACGAGGTTGCGGGTGAGGTACGTCGTATTGATGACGATGCGCTCAGGCACGCTCGTACTGAGCATGAAGGTGTGGTGTTCGTCCGCCGACGCGTAGACGACCAGGCCGTCGAGGAACCGCTCGGGGTCGAGCTCGTCCGCGACGGCGGCCAGCTGCTGGGACACCGCGACCGCGTGCGTACGGGTGACGTCGGGGTCGTCGGCGAGGCGCTTGTTGACGTCGGCGAGCAGATTGCGGAGCCGGATGTCGTCCTGCTGGCTCTGCGGCCAGATGCGGTTCGTGGGCAGCGTGACCGACACCGCCGGGTAGACACGGGGCTTGCGCAGGTCGGCGAGCAGTTCCGGGGTGGGGCGGGTCGGCTGCGTCATCGAGGCACTCCTGGCTGCGGCTGCGGCTTTGGATCGCGGGCGGACGGCTTCCCGCGCCGCCCGTCCGTTCGTCACTCTTCATGGCAACTTCTCACGATTGCGCCATCGGCGCGCGCGGTCCAGAGGGTCACGCCGCCAGGAAGCCCTCAGGAAGCCGACAGGAAGCCGTCAGGATGCGGCGAGACCGCCGAGCAGCAGGCCCGCCAACGTCCCGGCGATCATGAAGGGGCCGAACGGGATCGCGGTCTTGCGGCCCGCCCGGCGCATAACCATGAGGGCGACGCCATACGTGGCACCCAGCAGGAATCCGGCGAAGGCCCCGGCGAAGAAGGCGGTCCACCCGTACCAGCCGAGGGCCGCCCCGAGCGCAAGGGCCAGTTTTACGTCGCCGAAGCCCATGCCATTCGGGTTGATCAGGAAGAGAACGAAGTAGCCGCCGCCGAGAGCGAGACCGCCGAGCAGGGCAGTGGGCCAGGATCCGCCGTGGCCGGGCAGCAGCGCGGCGAGGCCGAGCAGGGCGGCGGTCGCGGCGGCGAGCGGGAGGGTCAGCACGTCGGGCAGGCGGTGCACCCGGCGGTCCACGACGGCGAGCAGTACCCCGAACGGCGCAAGCAGCAGCCACACCACGAGCTCGGGCCTGGCACCGGTCCCGGCCGCGAGCAGGCCGCAGGCGAGGGCGGTGAGCGGGACGTGCCGGAGGGGGCGCGCGTACGGGGCGGGAACGGACCACCCGGGCGGTCCGCCGGCCGGGCTACCCACCAAGGCCGCCGCCGCACACCCCGCGCAGCGCGCCGTACCGAGCCAGCCGCGGGCGGGTCCGGCGAAGGGGTGACCTGCGGGGCACGCATCGCGCCACGGCTCCTCCGGCTCGACGGCGAACCGGTAGGCGGCGCGGGGCAGGAGCAGTCCGGTGGCGGCGCCCCAGAGGACGGCGGCCGCGATCAGCGTGGCGTACACGGCACGGAGCCTAGAGCGGGGTGGGGGGTGAGGTCATGGGCCCGGGGGCCCACTGTTGGGCGTACGGGGCCCAGATGGGCCGACGCTCGGCAAGCAGAAATCGGCGGCCACGACCCGCTGCGGTCCGATACGTTCCGCAGATGCGGCGATGGCGGGACGGCACAGGCACGTTGACGACGGACGGCGGATCGCCTACGGCCGCACCCGCACCCGTACCGCTGGAGATCGCGGCGTCCTCGCGGGCGCGGACGCGCGGGCTGCTGGGCCGGGACGGGATCGCGGGCGCGCTGCTGCTCACCCCGGCGAGCAGTGTGCACACGTTCGGGATGCGCTTCGCGATCGATGTGGCGTACCTGGACCGGGAGTTGAGGGTGGTCGCGGTACGGACGATGCGCCCGGGCCGCCTGGGCCGGCCGAGGTTCCGGGCACGGCATGTGCTGGAGGCAGAGGCGGGAGCAATGGCGCGGTGGGGAGTACGGCCCGGGGTGCGGCTGGTATGTGTGTCAGGTCACAGCCCCGGCCGATGAGTTTTCGGCCCGGCACTGGTCTGAACAGGCAACATCACCAACGAACACCACCGGCGAAGGAAGCACCTCGTGCGTAAGTTCAAGCTCCAGGTCCAGATGAGCGTCGACGGCTACATGGCCGGCCCGAACGGCGAGATGGACTGGCTGACGTTCCCGTGGACTGACGACATCAACGCCCACATCGATGCGCTCACGGAACCGGTCGACTGCATCGTGCTGGGCCGCAAGCTCGCCGAGGGGTTCATCCCGGCCTGGGCGGCCGGCCCCGAGGGCGAGGACCAGGCGTCGATCGACAAGGTGAACAACACGCCCAAGGTCGTCATCTCCAACACCCTCACCGAGTCGCCCTGGGAGAACGCCGTCGTCGCCGGCGGCGACCTCGCCGAGACCGTGAACAGGCTCAAGGCCGAGCCGGGCGGGGACATGATCGCCTACGGAGGCGGCACGCTCGTATCGAGCCTGATTGCCAAGGGCCTGCTCGACGAACTCCACCTGTTCGTCAACCCGACCGCGATCGGCGCCGGAATGCCCGTGTTCGCCAACCTCGACACCTACCAGCAGCTCCGGCTCGTCACAGCCCGACCGTTCGACTGCGGGATCACCGGTCTGCACTTCGAACCGAAGCGCTCCTGATCGCCTGTTCTTACAGCACCGGCGCGTCCCAGTTCCGCCCTTTTCGCGCGCCAGCAGCAAAATGCACACCGTACGGACGGTACTTAATCCTCTTGATCCCTGTCCCCGTACGCCACTTCCACGTCTTGTGCCAGGCGCGGGTCGAAGTAGGTGACGCGCCACGCCGCCCCGAGCTCCCGCGCCAGCTCGCGCGCCAGCTGCGCGCCGCGCTCGGCGAACGCCGCCTCGGCCTGCGGGTCGGGGAATCCGGAGGACGCCGGGTCCTCGCGGTTCAGCGTGGCGTCGTACGCGTCGCCCCAGCTGTCCAGGTCCGCCGCAAGGCGCGGGGTGACGGGCAGTTCGGCGGGGGCGACGTTGTCCCGCACGCCGTCGCTGCCGCGGACCCAGACCGGGTGGCAGTCGTAGTCCGCGGCGAGCCGCACCTCGGTGCTCACGCCTTGACCTTCATTCATCTTCACCTTCACGTTGACGTTGACCGACCTATCCGACGCTCTTGGGGTTGGCGCCCACGACGAAGCCATTGTTTCCGACGGTCACCGCCACCCTCCGCTTCTTGCCCTTGAATTCGACCTCGTAGATGGGCCGCCCCTCGCCCTTCCCCTGCGCGCCGACCTTCTTGCCCTTGGTCGCGGCTTGCATCACCAGGTCGGGAATGTCCTCCCGGGCAATTCCGCTCCGCTCGAAATCGTCGGCGTGCTCTTCGATGATGTGCTTGAGGCCGGCCCGCGAGTTGCCCTCCTCCAGGAAGACGATCTTGCCATCGGCATTGCGCTCGGCCCGGATCACCTTCTCGGGGTCGAATTTGACGCCCTGCTCGTTCATTTCGTCGAGGAGTTCCTGGTCCACACAGTCGTTGTTGTGGACGAGCGCGTGCTGGCTGCCGATGCCGACGTAATAGGTGTGGATTCCGGCGACGGTGAGGTCGTACGTCGTCTGCCGCCGGGTGTGCTGCGCAACCGCCGTGACGGGCAGGCCCGCGCCCTCGGGCGTACGGAGCTTCGCGCCGGGGCGGATGTCGCCCGCGTCGGCCCAGCGTGCGCCTTGCCGCGCGCTGCCGGTCAGCCAGAAGGGGTGGGTGTCGGTCGCCGTGATGGCGCGGAGGCCGGCGGGCGTCCTGATGGTGAGGCGGGTGAAGTGCTTGTCGTCGTAGGTGGTGATGGTGTTCGTGACGCGGCGCGTGGTCGTCAGCCCGCTCGCCGGATCGGTGACAGTGACGCGGTCGCCGATGCGTACGGCCTCGATGGGGATGCGCGTGCCGTTGCCGAGGAGGACGGGGGTGCCGGGCAGGAAGCTGTGGGAGGCAGCACAGGTGATAGGCCGCTTGTCTGGCTTATCTGGCTTGTCTGGCTTCTTCTCGTCGAGCTTGCGCTTGGCGGCGTCGAGCTTGTCCTGCGCCTCCTTGACGCGCTTGCGGTTCTTGACCATGCCGGTGAGGCCGTCGTACAGGTCCCCGCCGTGCTTCTTGAGTTTCCGTACGAGCTCGACGGCCTTCTTCCACTTCCACGGCGCACCGTATTTCGCCGCGAGCTTGCCGACGGCGCCGCCGATGAGGCTGGTCAGTACGTTGATCAGGGTTTCCGTACAGGCTCCGGCGTCGCCCTTGGTGACACAGTCGACCGCATCGGTGATGCCGAGCTCCTCGGCCAGGATCTTGCCGAGCTCCTTTGCGGCCTGCTTGGCCTTTTCGGTGTCGCTCTGCTCGGCGTTCTTGGCGTCCTGGAGTTCTTTGAGCGCCTTTTCGTACGCGCGCTGCTCGGCCGACTTACTCCCGTCGCCGTCGCCGTCCGACACAGGCTGCTTCCCCGTATCGTCGCCGGCCTGCGGATTGCCGTCATCGCCCCCGCCCCCTCCTCCGCAGTCGCCGCCGCCCGTCACCCGGCAAACGGCCGCGCCCAGCTGCTGCGAGACGGTCTCCCCGAGCCCGGTGCCCACGAGCGCCGCGACGATGGCCGCGACGACCAGCACCAGGCCCGCGTACTCCAGGGTCGTCTGCCCCGACTGCGACTTGCGCAGCCCCAACAGCCGGGCTTCGGTGCGCGGTTGGCGCCTGCGGGACCGGGACCGGGGCCGACCTAGGAGGAAAGGCATGCCGCGACCGTACGGAGCACGTCACTCACGGGCATGGGCCCACGGACCCAACCCCGGGCTCAAATCGGCCCGACGCGTACGGACGGCTAGGGCAGTTTGGCGGCTTGCGCGGTCGCGATTTCCGCGGGGATCTCGGGGGTCTTGGAGTCGAGGAAATTGGCGGTGTAGAGGATGACGACCGTCGATCCGGTGCGTACGAGCTGGAAGACGAGCGGCACCTTCGTCCCCTCGAAGGACCCGGTGACCTGATACGCGAGCGCTTCCTGCCCCGCCTTCGGCGCCGTCAGCTCCTTGACCTCGGTGTAGGTGGAAGCGCCGTCGCCCGCCGTGGTCCTGAAGCCGCCCGCGCACGCGCCGATGGCGTCCTTCACACCGCGCAGGACGCGTACGGCGGCGCCCTTGGGGTACGAGGTGAGGATCTCGGTGACGACGGTCTGGCCGTCCGTACCCTCCTCGGACTGGTCCGTGAGGGTGCGTTGGACGGTGGCGGTGGGCGTCGGCTCGGGCGCGCCGTTGATGACGGCGGCCAGCGCCTGACACTCCGGCTGCTCGGCCCGCTCCTCACCGGTTTCCTCGCCGCCCTCCAGCGGCGCGGCGACGAAGTCCGGTACGTCACCACTCACGAGGGCAACCTTCTCCAACTCACCCTTGCTGAGCGTCTTCCCGTTGCTGCTGACAGGCCGATTCGCCACCGTGGGCGAGGCGCCGGGCTTCTTGTCAGCGACGTCGGTCTTCCCGGCATCCACGCCGTCAGCTCCGCACGCCGAGGTGAGACAGACAACCACCATCGCCATCACTGCCGCTGCCGCTGCCCGTACTGAACGTGCCTTCACGACTCACCGCTCCCGTGCGTGCGACTGCGACCACTGAACGCACGCACGGTAACAACAACGCGCCCGTACGGCATGGGCCCGGAGACCCAATTGACCGGGGGTTATCCACAGGGGTCGCGGAGGTCATAGGACGACTGCGACGCTCATTCCATGACACGTGCAACGGGGGAAGTAGCAACAGACGGGCTGATCCCGCTGTCCGAGCTGGCCGGCAGCCGACAGCACGGCATCCTGCTGACCAGGCAGGCAACGGCGCTGGGGTGGCCGGCTCGGCGCCTCACCAGACGTCTGCGAAGCGAGGGCTGGACCCAGATCCATCGCGGGGCCTGGGCTGAGCCCGGACTTGCGGTCGATCACACGGTGCGGCTGCGCGCGATCCAATTGGCCCGCCCCGAACTGGTTGTCAGCCACCGGACGGCCGCGTGGCTGCACACCATTGAGCTCCCCTGGGAGAGCGACCGAGCCCGAAACCTGGAGGCGGGCCTGACCCTCGATTTCACCACCTCGACCACCACGACCACGTACCCAGGCGCCTCCCGGTCGACGGGCCGCACGCGCCGGGTGCCACCACTAGCCGCAGGGGAGACAGGAACACTCGCCGGAATCCGCGTCACCACGGTCAACCGCACCCTTGCGGATCTGCTGCGCGCAGGCCCCGGGACTCGGCGCTGGTCGCGGTCGATTCTGCGATCTCCATCCGCCCGCTCCAGGTCAACATGACGGTAAAGCGCCCCGCCCTCACCCATACCGCCGCCGTAGCCGCCGCCTTGGAGTCCGGCCCCCGACGAGGCCTACGTACAGCACGCGCCTGGCTCGCTCTCGCCGACCGTAAAAGCGGCTCACCGCCCGAGACGCTCGCCCGCCTGCGCATACATGACGCCGGACTGCACCCCGAGTCACAGGTGGGAGTCAGACCGCTGGGAGGCCGACGGCGCTCGGTCGACTTCCTGTTCCGGGCGGAGGGCCTTGCCGTCGAGATCGAGGGCTATACGTATCACGGCACCCGAGCAGCCCACCAACGCGACGTCGCCCGCTTCAACGAACTCGCCGGCTGCGAACCAATCCGCAGGATCCTGCGCTTCACTGCGGTAGATGTCTACCGCCGACCAGCCTCAATGATCGCCGAGATCCACAAGGCACTGGCGTCGCTGGCCGACGGGTGACGCCAGTTGCCATGTAAAGAGGAGACGTCATGGGTTCAGTCGCGCTGAGACAGGTGGATGCTCTGTGGGTGGCCGCTCGTTCGATTGAAGTAGCCCCTCGGCGGCCTGGGGAAAGCGAACGGTCAGTCATGGTGGGAAGCGTCAATGAGATCGCCGAGTTGGCCGGCCTCTTGGAGCTCGAGCCGGAAGCCGCCCCCTTCACCTGCATGTGCTTGGGAGACATCAGCTTCACGGTCCGAGGCGAACTGGGCGCAGTACTAGGTGTACTGACACATCACTTGGGCGGTGGTTTGGACTGGCACCGATGGAATGGCCAACTCCCGCTTCTGCACCCTGAAGAACTGACCGAATGGCTCATTGGGCATGGCGTGGTCGACCTCGTGGTCCCGGGACCGTGAGGAGCATCAGAACGCGTGAGACATGAACGCCCAGAGCGGTTTGCCGAAGCGGCAACAAGGCTCGCAACCGCCGCGCCGCCCCCCGCATGATTGGGGCACCGATCTCGGCGCACGGCGGACGGCGCACGGCAGATCGAGAGACCTGGAGGATTCATGTCGCAGCAGGTCACGGACGTCACTCACCGGTCGGTCTCCTCACCCGCAGGCCGTATCCACCTGGTGGAACAGGGCATCGGGCCGCTGGTGTTGCTCGTGCATGGCTTCCCGGAGTCCTGGTACTCCTGGCGCCACCAGCTGCCGGTACTGGCCGCGGCCGGGTACCGTGCGGTCGCCATCGATGTCCGCGGCTACGGCCGTTCCTCCAAGCCCGGTGGCACGGACGCGTACCGGATGCTCGACCTGGTGGAGGACAACGCCGCGGTGGTGCACGCCCTGGGCGAACAGTCCGCGGTGATCGTCGGCCACGACTGGGGGTCGGCCATCGCCGCCAACTCCGCCCTGGTCAGACCGGACGTCTTCCGCGCGGTGGGGCTGCTCAGTGTCCCCTACGCCCCGCGCGGCGGACCGAGGCCCAGCGAGGTCTTCGCTCAGATGGGTGGGGAAGAGGAGTTCTACGTCTCCTACTTCCAGAAGCCCGGCCGGGCCGAGGCCGAGATCGAGCCCGACGTGCGCGGCTGGCTCGCGGGCTTCTACGCCGCCCTGTCCGCCGACACCATGCCCGCACCCGGCGCACCCAGCCCGCACTTCGTCAGCCAAGGCGGGACGCTGCGCGACCGGTTCCCCGCCGGCAGGCTGCCCGCCTGGCTCACTGAGAGCGACCTCGATTTCTACGCCGAGGAGTTCGAGCGAACCGGCATGAGCGGAGCGCTCAATCGCTACCGGAACATGGACCAGGACTGGGCAGACCTAGCCGACTTCGACGACGCCCCCATCACCCAGCCGTCTCTGTTCATCGGCGGCAGCCTGGACGCCTCCACCACGTGGATGGCCGACGCGATCAAGGCATTCCCCGCGACACTGCCCGGCCTGGTCTCCACCCACATCCTCGACGGCTGCGGCCACTGGATCCAGCAAGAACGCCCCGCCGAAACCAACCAACTCCTGACCGACTGGCTCGCCAAGCTGCCCGCCTGAAGCCTCCCGAGGAGCCCGGACACGGGTCCGGAAGCGGCCGGCCTCAGCCCGCCGGGATTGCTCGGTGCTGTCGTAACTCGTGAACATCTGATTCAGCCGCAGCCGTCGGCTACTTCCCGAACTGCTGTCGAAGTGCTGGTCGGCTAAGCCTCGGCTGGGTAGGTGCGTGGTGGTCTGGGCAAGGGCTGGCCCGGTTCGGCAGCAAGCCTTCACTCGCCCCAGGCAGGCAGCAGCCAAGCGGAGCGCCGGCGAAGCGCCGGCGAACAACAACCCGGCTGCGGCCGGGGACGGGGCTGGCCCAGCTCGGGGCCGTCGATTGCTTCTGCCATGGGGGCCGCCCTTTTCGGGAGTTTGGCGGTTCCGGGTTGGGCGTAAAGGGCGCTCCTGCGTCGCGTCGCCTGCGGCGATTCCGCTGCGCTCCACCCTTGACACCCACCCCTCCACCGCTGGTTCTTCACGGGGGGCCGCCCCCTGGAGCCGGGCCCCGGAACAGCTGGGCTCGTTACTCGGCTTTCGCTGCCGGGCGGCGGCCCGGCGGGTGGAGCGCGGTAGTCGAATGGGGCGACCCGGCCCGGCTCGGCGTCCACCCCGCCCGGTGATCGGCTGAGACTCATGCCCCGTGTCTGGGCTGGGTGGGTGGGTGCGCCCAAGGCCCGGGGAGCGGTGGAGCCCGGCTCGGCGGGTGGCTGGTTGTTGGGTGATGCGCCCCAGGTCCGGGAAGTATCGAGACCCGGCTCGGCGGGCGGCGACTTTGTGGATGGTGCTCGTCCCCGGCGAGCGGCGGCTTGATGTGGGGCGTACCGCACCGGTGAGCGGTACGACTGGGTTCAGCGGCGCGGCAGACAGGTGGATGGTGTCCCATCCCGGCGGGCAATGCGCTGGGTTCGGCGGGCGGCGAGCCGGTGGGCCGTGGCGCACCAGGCCGGGGAGGGTGACGTCCCCTTGATGTGCGGATTGCCGTCCTCGGTCGGGCAATGCCGCTGGGTCGGCGGGCGTCAGGCCTGTGAGCGGTGACGCCCGCCCGGCAGGCGGTGGGTTGGGGATGGTGCGCGCAGCAGCTCCGCGAGTGGTCCCGTCGGTTTGGCGAATGGCGGGCGAGTAGCGGCTGTCATCCGCCCACCGGTCGTAAGCAGAGAGCTTCATGGGACTGAGGAGACTGCCGGGACTCCCAATAGCGCCTTGTGTGCGGAACAGGACACCCCAAGCCGCCCATGCCAGGCCTGACGGTGTCCTCTTCCGCACACAAGAGGTCGCGCGGAACCCTTTTCACCTGACGGATGCCCTCTGCTCGTTCAACGCCTGATCCATCGCTGCTTAAAGTCGCTCCCGCCAAACCAGCAGGACCGCCCCGCCCACCCTGTGTACGCACCACCCACCCGGACGACAACACCCGCCACTGGGCCGCCTACCATCAATCGCGCCATCATCCGCCAGGTCACCACCCGCCGAGCCGGACTCGCATCACCCGCCGGGCCTGGTGCTCACCACCCGCCGACCACTACCCGCCGAGCGGGTGTCCGTATCTGCCGGGCCGCCGCCCGCGAACCGGCGCCACCACTCCCGCGCCCCCGTGCGCACCATCCACTCACCCCAGACACGGGGCATGAGTCCCAGCCGACCACCGCGCCGGGTGGACGCCGAACCCAGCCGGGCCACCCCATTCAACTGGTGCGCCCCACCCGCCAGTCACCACAACCGGCCCGTCGGCCAACCCGTCCAGCCGACCACCCACGTGGACGCGACTCTGGGGAGGGAAGTGCGGTGTCGCACCAGCAGACGGGCGGGGTGGACGCCGAGTTCTGCCGGGCCGCCCCAAGACGTGGTGCGTGCAGCCATCCACGGACCCGCCGCCCGGCAACGGCGAACGGCCGCGATCCCAGCTTCCCCGTGGGCCCGCCCCCGGGGGCCGCCCCCCTTAAAGAACGCGGCGGAGGATCGGCGGTCAAGGGTGGAGCGCAGCGACATCGCCGCAGGCGACGCGACGCAGGAGTGCCCTTTACCGACGGGCCTCCGCCGCCACACTTACGAAAAGGCGGCCCCCACACCCGAAACAACCAACGCCCCTGTACATGGCGCGAGCTCGCCAAGCCGGACCGGCCTGCCGACCGCCCACCCTCGCCCCGCCCCTCAGGCGGACTTCTTTTCGTCGGGGTGGTCTCGGGGCACCAGTGTGGGGACGACGTTGTTGAGCACCGTGTCGTGGTCGACCACTACGCGGGCGACGTCGTTGCGGCTCGGCACCTCGTACATCACGTTGAGCAGGACCTCTTCCAGAATGGCGCGGACCGCTCGCGCGCCGGTGCGGCGCAGCAGGGCCTGGTCCGCGATCGCGCCGATCGCGTCGTCGGTGAACTCAAGTTGCACGCCGTCGATTTGGAACAGCTTCTGGTACTGCTTGATCAGTGAGTTGCGGGGCTCGACGAGGATCCGCATCAGTGCCGCCCGGTCCAGCGGCTGGACCGTAGACACCACCGGGAGCCGTCCGACGAGTTCCGGGATCAGGCCGAACTTGAGGAGATCCTCCGGCATGACCTCGGCCAGGGCATCCGCATCCCGCTCGTCGTCCTCGGTACGGATTGCCGCGCCGAAGCCGATGCTCTTGCGGCTGGCCCGCTGTTCGATAATCTGCTCCAGGCCGGAGAAGGCACCGCCCACGATGAACAGCACGTTCGTCGTATCGAGCTGGATGAATTCCTGCTGCGGGTGCTTACGGCCGCCCTGCGGAGCCACCGAGGCCGTCGTGCCTTCGAGAATCTTGAGGAGCGCCTGCTGTACGCCCTCACCCGATACGTCTCGCGTGATCGAGGGGTTCTCGCTCCTGCGTGCGACCTTGTCGATCTCGTCGATGTAGATGATCCCGGTCTCGGCCTTCTTGACGTCGTAGTCAGCGGCCTGGACCAGTTTCAGGAGGATGTTCTCCACGTCCTCGCCGACATACCCCGCCTCCGTCAGCGCCGTCGCGTCGGCGATCGCGAACGGCACGTCGAGCATCCGGGCGAGCGTCTGGACGAGGTACGTCTTGCCGCAGCCGGTCGGGCCGAGCAGCAGGATGTTGGACTTGCCCAGCTCCACGACCGGCTCGTCCCGGGTGGTGGTGACCGGCTGAATGCGTTTGTAGTGGTTGTAGACGGCCACCGCGAGCGTCTTCTTCGCTGCGTCCTGCCCTACGACGTACTGCCCGAGGAAGTCGAAGATCTCGCGTGGTGTCGGCAGGTCCAGCGGCCCGTCCTCGGTGGAGGAGACGGGGTCGTTGCGGTCTTCCATGATGAGCTCGGTGCAGAGCCGGACGCATTCGTCGCAGATGCAGAGCGGGCTCGGGCCCGCGATCAGTTTGTTGACCTGCTTCTGGGTCTTCGCGCAGAACGTGCACTTGAGCACTCGGAAACGTCTCCTCACCAGTGGTTCGCATCATTGGAATGTCCAGAACATATGACGTCACCATCTGAATGCCGACGGTATCTTGAAGCCGGTACGACAGCAACGCACGGCAGCGCGACAGACGAGTGAGGACCATGGGCCGGCTCAGCAGGGCGGAGCTGCAGCAGCGCAACCGTGCCAGGGTGCTGGCCGCCGCCAGGGACGAGTTCGCCGAGCGTGGCTTCCGGGACGCCAAGGTGGACGGCATCGCCGGGCGTGCGGGGCTGACCCGTGGCGCGGTGTACTCCAACTTCCCCGGCAAGAGGGCCCTCTACTTCGCGGTACTGGCCGACCTCGCCGAGCACGCGCCCGCGCCCGCGCTCACCCCTTCGCATCCGGATCACGAGCCTGAGCGAAGTCCTACCCCCCGCGACGCACTCGGCGCGCTCGCCCGAGCATGGGTCGCCAGGTTGCCGCTGACCGAGACCGGCGCCCACGAGCCGCACGGCGCAGCACGGCTCGGGACGCACGTGATGCCCGAGATCCTCGCCGAGGAGCGGATCCAAAGACCCTTCGCGCAGCTGATGAAGCTGGACGCGATCCTGCTCGGCCTGGCCCTGGAGGGCCTCGCCCCGGAGAGACCGCACCCGCCCGCCGCGCCGCCCGCCACGCGACCCGGCCGCCCCCGCCAAGTACGCGTAGCCGAAGCCGCCCTCACCACCCTCTACGGCGCCGGCCAACTCGCCGCCGCCGCCCCCGGCTTCGTCGACCCCTTCAACGTAATCAGCGCCTGCGAGCAGTTGGCGGACGTCGACCTCGGCGACGTATGGCCCCCGCCCCACCTCCCCTACATCCCGCAGGCCCGCCCGGCCGACGCGCCGTGGTCCCCTCCACCCGCGTTCGACGCGGTGCGCGGCGAGCCCGCGCGGCTCACGGACGACGGCATTGTGGCGGTCCTGGGGCTGCACCGGCTCGAAGCCGCCGAGGAAGCGGTACGGGCCGC
Source organism: Streptomyces sp. ISL-98 (assembly GCF_018614055.1). Lineage (GTDB taxonomy): Bacteria > Actinomycetota > Actinomycetes > Streptomycetales > Streptomycetaceae > Streptomyces > Streptomyces spiramyceticus. The sequence goes on along the minus strand of NZ_JAGGPB010000013.1, from coordinate 27,987 downwards.
ACCGCCCGGCGCGAAGGTGACCGCGGTGCTGGTCACCGGCGACCCGGACGAGCTGACGCCGCTGGCACGGCTGGTCGTGGCCGACCTCGCGAACTGCCTGCGCCAGGCGTTCCCGCCGTCGGCGTGGCCGCGCCTGCAAGTCGTGTACGACGAGTCGGGCGACCTCGCCGCAGCAGCCGGCGTGCCGGCTGTCAGCGACGGGACGGAGGCTGCCGTACGCATCGAGGCAGCCCGTATCATCGCCCGCGCTGACGGCCGGGGAGCGTGCCATGCGGCCGCGGCATCGGCCGCAGCGGCCGATGCCAGGGCATGACGGGCCCTGTCGGCCCCGCTGCCCATACTGCGTGCGCAGCTGCTACGCGACCTGCTGGAAGAACGTGAAGCCGAAGCCCGGTCCCGCACCCCAGGAGGAGGTCCGGCACTGTGCCCCATCAGGTGGCACGCCATTGACCTCCTGCATGACGCGGGGCTCCACGGACACAATTACGCCATCGATGCCGTGGTGGCAGCGACCCCGTTGGAGTGCGCACCGCCGCGCGTTCTCGTCACGTCCAATGCCAAGCGGAAGTTACTCCGCGACTTCAGCCGCATCGCGATCACGACAGGCCGGCCCCCGCCAACCCGCAAGCGAAAGGACCACCGCACATGACCGCCCCCACCGCTGTAATTCCCGCCCAGGCAGCCCCCCGCCTGGCCGACTACACCGTCATCGACGTACGTACCGCCGGCGAATACGCCGCAGGTCACATCCCCGGCGCCCACAACATCCCCCTGGACCACGTCCGCACCGCTCTGCCCACCCTCAAGGCCGCCGCCGCCCGCGGCGACCTGCTGATCGTCTGCGCCTCGGGCAGCCGATCCGCGACCGCCTGCCAAGAGCTGGCCGCCGCCGGCGTCCCCGCCGCAACCCTCACCGGCGGCACCACCGCCTGGGCCGAGCAGGGGCACGCCCTGCACCACCCGGACGGCGCAACCGCGGTCTGGGCCATGGAACGCCAGGTCCGACTCGCCGCCGGTTCCCTCGTCGTCCTCGGCCTCGCCGCCGGCACCCGCTACCGGCCCGCCCGCTGGCTCTCCGCCGCCATCGGTGCAGGCCTCGTCTTCTCCGCCGCCAGCAACACCTGCGGCATGGCCGCAGTCCTCGCCAAGCTCCCCCACAACCGGCCCCACCCCGCCGACCTCGACGCGACCCTGACGGCCCTGCAGCAAAAGGAGCAATAGGAGCAAGGCCAAGGGGGAGCGGGGCGCGAGGCCCGGTCGGCCTCGCGCGTCACCCGTCCTGGTCGACCTCACAGGCGGGCCTGCCGAAATAGTCCGGCTCGCGTTCGGTCTCGCCGAGCCAGAGCTGAGGAGCGTACTGCCGGATCGCATCGATCATGGGCTCGCGGAACGGGCCGTTGGCGACGATGCGGTAGCGGAGGCGAGGAAGGTCCGGGCGGAGGGGTTCCTCGTCGCGGACCAGGCCGCGCATGATCAGGTCGTCGCGGTCGACGGGGACGGTCGGGCACAGCTCGATCGAGTAGTCCTTCCCCGCCTGGTTGTCCGCTTTGCTCCAGTGGAGGGCAACTGCGGCGAGGGTGTCCCAGCGGATGACGTTCCGTCCCACGGTGTTGTGCACCCACAGACCGGTTTCGTCGACGCTCGCGAACAGTTGGCGGTACTCCCGGCCTCTGCGGAACTGCTTGAAGCCCGGGTAGGCGATGAAGGCCGCGAAGAGCAGGAGCAGGAGGCCCGCAAAGGGACTGAAGTCCTTGCCATAGAGATCGAGGGTCCTCACCGCGGCCAGCGCCGCGATGAGGGCGCCCACCCCCATGTAGATCCCGCCGAGAACCATGAACCCCCGGGCGGGCCTTGGGGCGACGGGTATGACGGTGGCCGTAGGGGCAGGACCGTGCCCGGGGGAAGACGACATGGCCAGGAGTCTAGGGACGCTCCCCCGCCCGCAGCGCAGAGACCCTGCTCAGCGCGTACGGCCACGCGTCAGCACGTACGGCCGCATGTGAGCGCATACGGCCACGCGTCAGCGCGCACGGCCACGCGTGCGCTCCCGATGGCCCTTGACGTCGGGCAGGCCGAGATGGCCACGCTCGCGTTCGGACTCGCCGAGCCACAGGTGGGGGACGTACTGCTGGATCGCCGCCACCAGGGGCTCTCGGAAACCACCGTTGGCGACAAGGCGGTAGCGCAGTCGCGGCAGGTCGGGGCGCAGGGGTTCCTCGTCGCGCACCATGGCCCACAGGACCGGGTGATCGCGGTCGATGGGGCCGCTGGGAAACAGCTCGACGGAGTAGTGCTTCACGGGGCGGCTTCCCGTCTTGCTCCAATGCAGGCCGACCCCGGCGAGGGTGTCCCAGGGGATGACCTTCTGGCCCCCGGGGTTGCTGATCCAAAGGCCCGTTTCGTCGACACACAGGAAGGTGTGCCGGGACTTCCAGCTGGACGTCAGGAAGGTAACGCCGAGGAAGCCGATCAGCAGCCCGATGATGACGCCCGCAATCCCACCGGGGTTGGGTTCCTTCCCGTTCAGACCAGCCATGACCGCAACCCCGCCGAGCGCGGCGAAAGCGCCGGCCACGGTGCAGCCGACTCCGACCGGAACCTGGGTCCGGGCAGCGCTCCGGCCCATGCGTATGAGTGTGGCGGTGGGGGCGGGACCGTGCGCGTAGGGACTTGTCATGGTCAGGGAGTCTAGAGACCCTCCGGCCGTACGGCAGAGGGCCGGGCCTAGGCTCCACCCCATGACTGCACGGGATGGGGAAACGCCGGACACGGACGACCTGCGGGCTCGCTTTCAGCAACAGGCGCGGTCAGGCCTCGCGGACGACCGGGCGCGGAAGGCGCGGGGGGCACGCATCGCGTTGGCCGCGTTCTCGACCCTGGCGTCGGTTGTCCCTCTGATAGTCGTCGCAGTGGGCCTCAACGCCGGTGTGGGCATGGGAATTTGGGTCGCTGTATGCGCCCTTGGCACGGTGGCCGGCGTCGGAGCGGTGGCCCTGGCCCTGCGCGGACGTACGCGCTGGGGCTTCGCCGCGTTCTTCGTCGCGTTCACGCTCGCGCAGCTCGGCGACCTCCTCAGTAACCGCCCCCTCCACTGAGGCACGGCTCCGTCAGGCCACAGCTCAGCGCGTAAAGCCGCCGGTGCGCCCGTCGGGACGCACCGCCAGCAGCTGCGGACGTTTCGCCGTACGGCCGTCGCCGGAGGACCGGCCACGTACGCGCCGGGCGAGCCAGGGGCCCAGGTATGCGGCCAGCCAGCGGAGTTCGGCGTTCGCGGCGCGCAGGCCGGTTAGGGCTGCGGGGCGCGGGGGCAGGGCATGCGTCCAGGTGTCGTCGCTGCCGGGGAGCTGTACGGCGTGGGCCGCGGCGGCGGCGAAGCGTTCGTGGCCGAGGGAGCTGAGGTGGAGCCGGTCCTCGCTCCAGATCCGCGGGTCGGTGGCGAAGGCGTGCTGTGCGGTTTCGACGACCGTCGCTCCGTGGCGGGCGGCAGCCGCGCGGATGCGCGAGTTGAGTTCGTACACGCGAGGGCGCAGGGGGCGGGCGAGCGGCACGACCTTCCCGATGTCGGGGAAGGTGACCGTCGCGACGTGCGCCCCGGTGGCGCTGATGGCGGCGAACATCGCCTCCAGGTGACCGACCACCTCGGCGGCGTCGAACTTGGGCCGCATCAGGTCGTTGACCCCGGCGACGACGGTGGCCAGGTCGGGGCGCAGGGCGAGGGCGGGTGCGAGTTGCTCGGCGTGGACCTGACCGGCGAGGCGGCCCCGTACGGCCAGATTGGCGTACTGGAGGCGGGGCTCGACGGCCGCGAGGTGCTCGGCGAGGCGGTCGGCCCAGCCGCGCAGGCCGGTGGTGTCGTCACCGTCGCCGAGGCCTTCGGTCTGGCTGTCGCCGAGGGCGACGTAACGGAGGAAGGTGCGTTCAGCGTTCGGCACGGGTCGTCCGCCTTTCGCGCAGGACGGCCGCGATGCGCAGGGCCCAGTCCCGGGTTTCCTGTTCGAGGGAGAGACCGCGCAGACAGGTCAGGTACGGTCCGACTCGCTCGCCACTGCGCAGGAACTCCTCTTCGTCCAGCTCGCCGCGCATCTTGCGGAGCAGCTTGCCGAACAGCTCGATCTTGGCTTCGGCAATGGATGCGCGCTCTTCGAGCTGTTCGATCACCGGGCCGGAGTCCGCGAAGGAGTCGGTTGCCTGGACCTTGACGAGCAGGTCGTCGCGGATGAACGACGGCTTCGAAGGGGCAGCGGCGAAGGCTTCCAGCTCGGCGAGGCCGGCGTCGGTGACGTGGAACAGCCGCTTGTCGGGGCGCGACTCCTGGACCACCTCACGGCCGCTGACCAGCCCCTCTTTCTCCAGCTTGGCCAGCTCGGCGTACAGCTGCTGGGGCAGGGCATGCCAGAAGTTCGCTACGCCGACGTCGAACGCCTTGGCGAGCTGGTACCCGCTGTACTCGCTGCGCTCGTCGTCTCCGTCGCCGACCAGCAGTGCTGCCAGTACGGCATGTCGCAAGGCCATCGGATCCCCGTCCCCCTCTTCCGTCTTCCATTTCTGCGTCGACCTCTGCATCATCATACTCAAGAAAGTGACTAGTCAGATTCTTGAGTAGTGGGAAGTTTGGGGTGAGGTTCATGGAGAAGACCGTCGAACGCTTCCGCACCGCGGTCGAGAAGGGTGATCTCGCGGCGCTGGAGGGCCTGTTCACGCCGGACATCCGCCTCTACAGCCCGGTGAAGTTCACGCCCTTCGAAGGCAGGCCGATGGTGATGGGGCTCTTCGGCGTACTACTGCGCACCTTCGAGGATTTCCGGTACGTCGGGGAGTTCGGCGGCACAGCCGAGACGAGTGCGGACGGCACGGAGAGCCCGTCCGCCGTGCTGCTCTTCAGGACCGTGGTGGACGGCAAGGCGATCCACGGAATCGACCTGCTGCACTTCGACGAGGCGGGCCTGATCAAGGAGTTCACCGTGATGGTGCGCCCGCAGTCCGCCGTTCACGCCCTGGGGGCGGCGGTGCTGGCAGGCCTGGTGGCCGACGGGCTCGTTCCCGACCCGGCAGGCCGGTAGCAAAAAACAGGAAGGGCCGTCCCCCGTACGGCCCTTCCTGTCGATCTGCCCGCCCGCGCTATGAGATGAGGTCCCACTTCCGGCCGTGGAAGCTCTCGTTGCCGTTCTTCACGAGAGACACCCTGATGCCTACACGGATGTTCTCGGGAACCCTGCTCGCGAAGCTCACGGTGACGCAGTCCTGGTAGCCACCGGTCGTCTTGAGCGTGGCGATGTCCCCCAAATCGCTCATCTTGAACAGATGAACCCGGACGTTGTACCCGTCGGACTGCTCGTCGCAGACCTTCAGGTAGTCCCCGGAGTGCCCGAATGCCGCCTGGCCACCCGGGTCCCAATCGCTGGTGTAGACCCAGCCGCTGTTCGTTCCGGCGCTGCTTGTCCCAGGGAGAAGCAGGACGGTGGCGAACGCCGCACTCAAGACTACGAGTGCCCGACCCTTTCGCATGGTGTAACTCCTTTGCATCCCTCGCACGCCCTTCCAGCTCCAGCCCCAGCTCCAGGCTGTGAGCTGTGAGGGCGTGCGAGGCCCCGTTGGTTCGCCATAATGCGCGCGAACGCGCATTAAGACGTTCGCCACGCTACCTGAGCGTGTTCACGCCATGCAATGTCCGCTCTCCCGGGACAGCGGAATGTCGAGTGAAGGTCTCGTGCGCATTAAGTTGGGCGGGACGAGTTCGGTCACGAAACGGCCAGCGCACCCCGGCGACCAGGCGACCCAGGACGATGACAGAGCGACCCCCTCATGGCTCGACCCGCCCCGGCGGACGCACGGCCCGCACCCGAGCCGCCGTGCTGGCTGCCGCCTTCGACGAACTCGACACCCAGGGCTTCGGAGCACTCACCCTGGACAGGCTCGCCCAGCGCTCCGGCGTCCACGTGTCCACCATCCGCAGGCGCTGGCGCACGGTCGAAGGGGTCATCGCCGACCTGCTGGCCCAGCACAGCACGACGATTCCGACCCCGGACACGGGCGACTTCCGCCAGGACCTGCACGAACTGGCTCGGGTGATCGCCGCCTTCCACGCAACACGGCGCAACCGCAACCTCATCGAAGGCATCGTCGCCGCAGCGGCCCACGACCCGAACCTCGGCCGGATCGTCGGCGACGCCTTCGCCGCCCGCATCCAGCACGTGACCCAGCTCGTGCACCACGCGATCGCCCGGGGTGAACTCCCTCCGGACACCGATGCCACCGCCGTCATCGCCGCACTGAGCGCACCCTTCTACTACCGCCTCCTCATCATCCGCCGCCCCATCGACGCCCACCTCGCCCACACCAGCGCCGAAGCCACCTACCACGCCACGCGCGCCGGCGCGTTCAGCACGCGGGCCCGTCCCGACGCGACGAACCGCTGATCGCCCCCGGCGCCGTCAGGCTCCTGTAACGCCGTCGACGCGTTCGCGCAGCAGGTCGGCGTGGCCGATGTGGCGTGCGTACTCCGCGATCATGTGGATGTAGACGAGGCGCAGCGAGTACACCTCGCCGCCGTGCGTGAAGGTGTCGTCGAGCGACGCCCCTGCGGCAGCCGCGTCCGCCAGGCGGCACTCCTCGACAAGCCGGGCGTAGTCGTCGTCGGCCTTCGCCGGTTCCAGGGCCTCGAAGTCGGCGTCCTTGCCCTGCGCCGGGTCGTACATCGGGTCGAGCGCCTCACCGGCGAACCTCTGGCGGAACCAGATACGTTCGACCTTCGCCATGTGGCGGAGGATCCCGAGCAGGGTGAGATTGGACGGCGGTACGGATGCGACGGCGAGCTGCTCGCCCGTAAGGCCGGCGCACTTCTGCAGCAGCGTGCTGCGGTACCAGCCGAGGAACCCTTCGAGCATGACGCGCTCGTTCGCTGCGAGGGGGCCGTCGGTGCGGATTGCGTCAGGTGCGGTCCAAGTCATTGGCCGATCATGCCGGTTGGGGTGCGTACGCACGAGGGTTTACGCGTATGGCCGGTCCGCGACACCGCGCCGATTGCGCTGCGGACCAGCCATGCTGATGCAGTGCGCGGTGATCAACCGGGCAGTAAGACCCAGGACTTCGTACCGCTGTGCGGCGGCCGCGCGTCGCCGACACCCCAGTCGCCACCCCAGTCCTCAACCACCGCAGCGAGCAGCCAGAGGGAACGTCGCCGCCGTTCCTCGCAGAGGGATACCGCGACGGGGCTGGCGTGATGCGGGTGCTGATCCCAGACGACCAGACGGAGTGCGTTGTCGCGGTGGCGGAGGGAGAGGTAGAGGTCCTCCTCGGGCGTCAACTTCGTTGCAGTTGACACGAGTTCGGTTGCAACGACTGTCGCGGGCAGGCCGTAGCGGTCGAGGCTGTGGGCGTGCAGTGCGGACGTCATCGCGTTACGGACGATGGCGGCGCTTCGGGGTACGCAGGGCACGGTGAGGCTAAGCGCGAGCCCGTCGCCGGGGCGGCGGCGCCGCAGGTACGGACCGGGCCGAGGCTCGGCGCTGACGGGGCAGAGTGCGGTGCGGATGTACGGAGGCATGGTCTGCGTCGACTCCCTTGGTGGGGGCGGGTGCTCACGCGGTGGTACGGGACCGGTGATGAGTGGTGGCCTGTCTCCCTGACGCGGGACCGCCCCTCCCAGGGAAGGAGGTTGCGGGCAGGACCGCGCGATGCACTTCGCAACTCATCGGAACGTGAGCGGTGCATCACCCAATGTAGGGCAGGTGGTTAATTTGGCCTTCCGATTGTGGAAACTGCACCCTTTCGTGGCCCCATCGCACGCGTAGGCGGCAGACTGCACACGACCGCACGCGGAAGGGAACGGCATGGCAGCGAGGACGTCTCCCACAGAACGTCAGAAGCGACTTGGGGCCGAGGTTCGCAAGATGCGCACGTCAGCGGACGTTTCGGCCGAGTTCGCGGCCGGGCTGCTTGGCGTTGACCGGGGCAAGATCTCCAACATCGAGTCGGGGATTCGGGCGATCAGCCCCGATCGGCTGCGCACGTTGGCCTGCAACTGTGATTGCACGGATGAGCCGTATGTCGACGCCCTGGTGGAGATGGCCCAGCCCCGCAAGCGTGGCTGGTGGGAGCGGTACAGAGGCACTTTGCCGCAAGGGCTCCTGGACATCGCCGAATTGGAGGCCTTCTCCGTACGAATGAGGGCCGCGTACTCCGTACACATGCCGGGCCTGCTGCAGACCTCGGACCATGCGCTCGCCGTATTCCGGGTCGTCATCCCGCAGTTGCCGGAGCACGAGATCGCCCTGCGGCTCGCCCATCGCGTAGAGCGCCAGCAGGTTCTGGACAGCGACACCCCGCCCGCGTACACAGGCATCGTGCACGAGGCCGCGCTGCGGATGCAGTTCGGAGGGCGGACCGTCGCGCAGGCCCAGCTCGATCACCTGCTGAAGAAGTCCGAGCAGGAGAACATCACGCTGCTGGTCCTCCCCTTTGAAGCCGGGGCGTTCCCTGGTGCCGGGCAGACGGTCCTGTACGCGGAGGGTCCTGTGCCGCAGCTCGACACCGTCCAGATCGACAACTCGCACGGGCCCGACTTCCTTTACTCGGACACGCAGTTGGCGAAGTACCGGGCCCACATTGACTGGATGGAAAACATCGCGCTGTCCCCACAGGACTCGCGGGACTTCATCCGCACAATCGTGCGCCAACTTTGAGGGGACGAATCGATGTCAGAGATCCACTGGGATGAACCATTCTGCGGTGAGGGAAACTCTTGCTTCCGCCTCGGAATAGACGGGCAAGGCAACGGCTACATCGCCATCCTCGGCGAGGAGGACCGCTACCTCACCGACAGCCACGAGGCTCTGCGTAACATGATCCGTGACATCAAGGCCGGCAAGGCCGACCACCTGCTCTGATGAAGGGCAAGGCCACGCTGCCCACCAAGGAAACCGGCTGGAAGTACTGGGAAACGAGCTCATGACTTCTCCACGACGGCACCTGGACACCGCAGCAACCACCCTGGCGTGTGCGCTGACTGCTGTCCTTCTCGCGGGATGCACAGGATCCGACAGCTCCAGCGACCCCACAACGCCGAAGCCCACCGCAACGGCCACAGGCCAGTCGCGGGAAGCCGTGGACAAAAAGCTCGGGCAACAGGCCGAGGCCGCCCTCGACACCATCACTCCCGGCGATCCAGCGTTCCTCGAATCGGGCCTGGAGCGACTCAGCGACGGCATTCACCGCGAGTCACTGCTGACGCGCGGGAAGTCCTACCAACTGAGCGTTGCCTGCGCCGGCAGCGGCCAAGCCCGGCTATCGGTACAGATCAAGGACAAGCCGACCGTCAAGAATCTGGAGTGCGACGGCACAGCCACCCACACCCGCATACAGGACGCACCTAGCGAGATCACAATCGACGTCGATGCAGTCTCCAAGGCATCCGGCATGGTCGCCTGGCGGATCGCGAAAACCGCCGAATGAGCGCGCGTTCTTGAAGAGTGGCCCCGCCTTCGGGCGGGGCCACTGCGTCTCGCGCACGCTCGAGTACGGGTACCGGGGAAGGCTCCCCGGTCTGGGCTGGCCACGACGCCGATGAGAATCCCGCCAGCCGTGGTGCCGATGCCGTGCGCAAGGACTGACTCCGACCTCATTCCGCAGATGCGCAGGCGGCACCTCCACCGGGCCGTCCGGCGCTCAGCAGGTTCACACCCAGTTCCCCCAGGCGCCGCTGCTGTTCGTCCTTCAGCCCGTTCGACGCCCGACAGAGCATTTGCCACACAATTTGCTACTCTCGCCTCATGGACACTCCCGCGCAGTACGGCCCGGACGAGGGCCCCGCCCAGAAGGTCAGCGTCTCCATGCCGGCCGGCCGGATTGCGGCCGTGAAGGCACGCGTCGGAGCCCGTGGCTTCTCGGCCTACATCAGCGCGGCCGTCGAGCGGCAGATACAGCGCGACCTGCTGGAAGAGCTGCTACAGGCCAAGGAGGCGGAGATCGGCCCGCCCTCCCCGGACGTCCAGGAATGGGCCGCAGAAATGTTCCGGGAAGCTGAAGCATTGTCCGCACAAGAACACGCGGAGCCTAGGCCGGAGGGGGACGCCGAGTGGGACGCGGAGCAGGCCAGCTGAGTCACGGCATTGTTCTCCTCGACTCCGAGGGGCTAAGCAAGTTCATCGACAGCGATCCGCGGGTCACCGGGCTCATTCGCGCCGCTCAGTCCAAGGACGTCTTGGTCGCCGTCAGCAATCTGACTCTGATCGAAGCCTGGCATTCGAAGATCCGCATGGACCGGCTCCGGTGGCACGTATCCCGCCTGGAAGTGCTGCCTGTCACGGAGGCGATCACGTGGCAGGCCATCGACCTGCTCCGCAACGCGAACCTCCACGGACACAAGTACGCCATCGACTCCGTCGTGGCAGCGACAGCGCTGGGGTACACAGGTCCACGGATTGTCGTCACCTCGGACGTGGACGACATCAACAAGCTCTGCGGCGATCGAGTGCGAGCCGTCGGCGTCTGAGGCAACGCGAAAGGCCGCCGCGCTCTCGGCCGACCTGACGTCGGCCGCGCCCGGCGGCCCAAGAACCCACTCACGCCGATGTCGCCCCTACGTCTGGCTGCTCGGGCTGGCGTCGGGCGCGTCGCCGCGCGGGAAGGAGACCTCCACTCGGCGGTTCTTCTTGCGGCCTTCTTCCGAGTCGTTGTCGGCGATCGGATAGTCCTCGCTGTAGCCGCGGATCTCGAAGGTGACGGTCGAGTCGAGGGACTTGTTCAGCTCCTGCTGGACAGCGTCCGCGCGCTTCTTGGAAAGCACCTTGCCGTGTTCGTACGAGCCGAGGTCGTCGGTGAAGCCGAAGACACGGATCTTGGTCGCCTTCTGGGCGGTGATCTCGTCGGCGATGGCCTTGATACGAGACGCGGCCTCGGAATTCAGCTTCGCGCTGTCCTTGCCGAAGAGGACTTCGGCCTGGAGGGCGAACTTGACGTCGGAGTTGGTGTCTTCGCGACGCTCCTCGCCGCCCAGGTCTTCTACTACGGACTTGATGTCGAGTACGCGGGCGGGAGCGAGCGTTGCCCCGTCGGCCAGCTTGAGGCCGGGCGCGTTCGCGTCCACCTCCGGTGGCTTCTGAGTGGTCTGGCTGCCGGGTGGTGCGCTGGGTGTCTCGTCCGCGTGCGCAGTGGAAACCGGCAACATGCTCATTCCGGCGACGAGGACGCCGACGGCGAGCGTGGTCGCGGCCAGGTGGCGTGGTCGTGTGAGGGTAGGGAAGGGAGGCATCGGGTCACTCGCCATCGGTGATCTTGATGGTCGCGGCCGGCATGTCCGCGATCTGGAAGTCAACCTCAGTGGTGGAAGCAGAGGGCGCTGGGAACTGCGCGTACCACTCAGCCGACTGATTCTGCGAGAGCCCCGTGAACCGAGTGCACAGGCACTTGCCGTCAGTGTCCCGAAGCACGAGGTAGCGCTTCTTCTCCGTCTTGGAAACCAAGTTGGCGCCAGCCATGGAAGCGCCGTTCCCAGCCAGCTCGTTCTCACTCCCCTGCCATTGGTCCGCACTCCAGATGGCACTGCCGCCGTTGGTCACCTTGCCGGAGACCGTGAGGAAGCCGCCCTGGTCCCGCACCGCTGAGGAAATGACCAGCGTGACGTCCTTGCCGCCCTTGACCTCCGCAAGCACCTGATCGGGCTCTGGGGCCTTTGATTCCTTCTCTCCATCGTCCCCTTGCTTCGCGGGCGGAGTGGACGATGACTTGCTGTTGTCGGACGGGCTCTCTTCGTCTCCGCCGCAACCGGCCACTGTGAAAACCAAGCCAGTCGTGATCGCCACCGCGGTCAGTGCCCTGCGGGCCTTCATAGTGTGCCGAATGCTCATCAACAGCTCTTCCTTGTCTTGTCGTTCGCTCTTACTCAGCCAGGTGTACGGAGTAGAGATCCTTGGCCTCGGGCAGGTCTCCGGTCACGAAGTCCTTGGGGTCGATCTCCCAATGTCCGCTGCCTTCGCAGTCGAATTCGATGAGCTTCAGGGGATTGCTCGACGGAGTCACTGTGCATCGAGGCTCGATCACGGCAGTTGCTGTTGCCACGGCCTTCTTCTTCTCCGTGCCGGGAATGGCGGACTCCCCGACGGTGTAGCGGGTCTTGACCTCCGCTGCGAAGGCCGGATCCCCCCTGAGCAGCGTCGGGTTGAGGGCCAGCAGGTCGGCGTCGTTTTCGCCGGCCAGTTGCCTGGCGGCGGCTTCGTACCCGAGTCCTGGGTAGTTCCCCTCGGCCAGAATCCACTCGATCCATTTGTCCGCATCACCGATCGAGTCCTCGAAACCGTCCGTCAGTTCGTCGCGGACATCCTGCGCAGCCGCCAGCGCGGCTGCGTCGGCGGCTGACTGGGCTCCATTTCGAGCAACTGCGGCCTGGGCAAAGGCAAAGTAGACGAACGCAAGAAAGAGCAGACCCCCCACCACCACAACGTAGATGGGGAGGGTCTGCCCTCGGTCTTGCTGGTGGGGAGCGATCACCCGCCGCCGCCGCCAAGCACCTTGTCCACCGCCGCACCGACCGCCGTGGAAATCTTGGTGTCCAGGTTCAGACCCTTCACCAGCCCGATGATCGCCGCAACGATGATCACCAGACCCGCGTACTCCACCATGCTCGCACCCTCGTCCGAGCCGCGCTTCCGCATCCGGGTGATCACCGTGTCGCGCCAGTTGCGCGCCGCGATCTGCGTGTTCACGGTGGTCCTGAGAACGATGTCCTTCGTCATGGCGTGACCCTCCGGGTTCGGCCGACCGGTAGCCGGCCGACATGTACGTCTCTTGGTCTGAAGCGACACGAGAAACGTACGTCGGAGCAGGTGTCCCAGCAGAGGGCCCGTGGGCCCAACTCAGGGCCCAAAACCCGTCTTGGGCCCGCGCCGTCGGCGCTGTCGTCCACTCAGCCACGACCTGTCGCCCCCCTTGCCGAGCCCAGCCACAGCGCGATCGCTTCGCTCCTGCTCGCGCTGTGAAGTTTCGCGAAGATGCGGTTGATGTGGTTCTTGACGGTCTTCTCGCTGATGAAGCAGGTGGCGGCGATCTGCTGGTTGCTCATGCCTGACGCGATGAGATCCATGACCTCCACCTCCCTCGAACTCAGTCCGAAATCCTGTAAGTTGTGCGGCCGCTGGGACCGCGACCGGTCTGTTGAATACTGTGCCATGCCCGATTGCATCTGCGAAGGGTTTTCCGGGAGTCGCGCCGAATTCGAGACATCTGGCCCACTGTTGGCCTCCCGCGCAGCGTGTGCAGTCGCATCGTGGGCCGACGAGTGGCCAGGGATCCGGCTCGAACCGGCGCCGGTGTACGGGATGCCCGTCGCGTACACCGTGCCGAGCCCCTCCGGCAGCTCCGCTCCGGCCGCCGCCCCCGCGCCACCGCCCCGCATATGGGCCAGCAAGGCATTCTGCGCCGAGGTCGTGAAGTGGGCGCGGCCCTCCTTGATGTCGCGTACGGCGCCCACCAGTTGATCGGCGGTGAACTCGCCGTGCACCAAGTAGCCACCCGCGCCCAGCCGCAGCGCCTCGCGCACGATCTCGCTCTCGCGGCTGTACGTCAGCATCATCACCGGCGCCACCTGGACCAGGTACGGCAGGGCGGAGATGCCGTCGACGCCGGGCATGCGTACGTCCAGCAGGACAACGTCCGGCCGGGTCTGCTGTGCGGCGGCCAGCGCCTCGCGGCCGTCGGCCGCCTCCGCGACGACCTCGACGTCGTCGCGGCCGCCGAGCAGGACGGTGAGGCCTGCCCGTACGACCGGATTGTCGTCCGCGATGACGACGCGCAGGATACTCGGCGGACCGAAGGGGTCGAGGGAAGGGTTGGGGGAACGGTTGGGGGACGGATCGGGGAATGCCGCCGCCGGCGGGGGAACGCGGACCCCGGCGGGGGTGTGTTCCGAGCGGGGTTCGATCGTGTGCGAGGACGTGTGCTGGGACACGTGCGACGGGGACGACACGGACTGGTGGGGCCCGGAGCTGTACGAGCTTTCGTCCGGCATGGTGCGGCCTCCTCTCGGGAGTGGGGGGACGGTGGATTGAATTGACGGATCAGTTCGCGAGCGGTGGCGGTAGCAGCGGTAGCGGTGGTGACGACTGGGGTGATGGTGCAGTGCGCGCCGGCGCCAGCGCCGCTGCCGGCAGATCGAGGCGTACTTCGGTGCCGCCCGCACTGCGACCTCGCCCGATGCGGATGCGGGCGCCGATTCCGGCGGCCCGCTCGACCATGCCGACCAGGCCGAAATGGCCCGCCTTGCGGAGGTCGTCCAGGCTGGTGCCTGGCGGCAGGCCTCGGCCGTTGTCGAGCACGCTGACGGTCAGCATCCCGTCCGTCAGGCCGATTTCGACTCTCACGTGGGTTGCGTGAGCGTGGCGGTGGCTGTTCTCCAGCGCCTCGGAGGCGATGGTCAGGACGTGGCGGGCCACGGCGTGCGGAACGGCCGGGACCGGTCCGCCGCCGATCGTGTGGAGCCCCGCCTGGATGCCGGTGCGGGCTCCGAAGTCGGCAGTGCGAGCGGTGAGTTCGCCGATCAGGTCCACTCCCCCTCCCTCGTAGTCCGCCTGCCTGCGCAGGTCGGAGAGGATCTCCCGGGATTCCGCCGCCGCCCGCCGCGCGGAACGCGCGACCACACCCGCCTGGTGTTTGACGGTGAGCGGGTCCATCCGGTCCGCCGACTGGGCCAGGCCCTCCGCCGCCATCGCCACACCGTGCAGGGTCTTGGCGACGGAGTCGTGCATCTCTCTGGCCAGCCGGGCCCGCTCGTCCTCCACCGCGTGCCCGACCGCCAGCCGCGCATTGGCTTCGGACAGCGCCTGGGTGGCCGTACCGAACCGGAACATCAGATTGCGCAGCGTTACGCCGATGATCCCCGCCGCCACGCAGAAGCCGCTGATCAGGAGAGTGCTGGCGCCGCCCGACAGGTACTGCTGCCACGCGCTGTAGACGACCGCGAGGACCAGGATCTGGAGCGCCGCGAAGATGCCCGCGCCCCGCCAGCCGTACAGCAGCCCCGCGAGGAGCGGGGTGCACACACTCGCGTATCCGAGTGTCGAGTCCGGCGAGGCGGTGAGCAGCAGTACGCCGCCGAAGACCAGGTCCACTCCCAGCAGCGCCCGGTACTTGATGAGGAGCGGACCGAACGTCTCCCAGTCGCGCAGCATCGCGTACGAGCCGACGAAGCTGAACAGCACCGCCCCGCCCACCAGCCAGCTGCCCGTCCCCTCGGCCGCCCGCGCCAGTGCGAACGGCGCTCCGATCGCGATCATCGCGAGGCGGAAACCGAAGACCTGACGGCACAGCGCCTGGAGCGCGTTGAGCTGGATCGGGATGCTGGGGGCCGGGATGTCCTGGGCGAGGGCGGAGGCGGTGGGGGCTTCGGGCGCGGCGGCGCCGCCGTGCAGGATGCCGCCTCGTAGGCGGATCGTCGGCAGGGCCATGGTCAGCCGCCCAGGATGGAGCCGAAGCTGTCGTTCTCGGAACCCAGGAACATGCTGGCCACGATGAGGATCAGCGTCGCCGGAATCATGAAGGTGACGGTGACCATGGTGGTCTTGGGTACGGCTTTGGCGGCGCGGCGCCGGGAGTTCTGGGCGTCCGTACGCCGCATGTCGTTGGCGATCTGGATCAGCGTGTCGGCGATGGGGGCACCCAGCTCCTCGCCCTGCTGGAGGGCGGTGACGAACTGGGCGACCTGCTCGGAGTCGTTGCGCCTGCGCAGTTCCTCGAAGGCCTGGCGGCGGCTCACGCCCATGTCCATCTGACGCAGGGTGATGCGGAGTTCGTCGGCCCAGGGGCCCGAGTACTTCTCCGAGACGCGTTCCAGGGCCTGGCGGAAGCCGAGGCCCGCGCTGACGACGACGGCGAGGACGTCGAGGAAGTCGGGCAGGGTGCGCTCGATGACCTCCTTGCGCTCTCTCATCGCCGACCAGATCGAGACGTCGGCGGCGAAGAGGCCGAAGGCGAAGGTGAAGACGGCGAAGAGGAGCTGTCCGTTGGCGATGAAGGAGAGTCCGACGACGACGCCGAAGATTCCGTAGACCGCGCGGCGGGCGGCGTACCGGTCTATGGTCAGGCCGCCCGGGTTGCCCGCCATGTCGATCTTCCGGCGCTTGGCGTCGACCTGCTTGGGTCCCATCACCTTCAGGACCTGCGGAGCGAAGCGGATGCCCATGCGGTCGACCGCCGACTCGGGCCCCTTGACGCGGGTCGCGCCGACTTCGAGGGCGACCGCGAGGTCGCCGGGGAGCTTGGCATCCGCCCGGTACATCCGGATGCCCTGGATGGCGCCCACGACGCTCAGCCCGACGACGGTGGCGAGGAGCAGTTCCATGTCAGACCTCGATCTTCCCCAGGCGGCGGATCACGATGAAGCCGAGCGTGTAGAGGCCCAGGGCGAGGATCACGGCTCCCTGGCCGATGGTGGATCCGGTCGTACGCTCCAGGGATCCGGGGGTGATGGAGTTCATCATCAGCAGGGCTCCCAGGCCGAGCATCGGGATGGTGTACGCCGTCGCGTTGACCTCCGAGAGCATCGTCCGTACCTCGCGTCGGGTCTCCTTGCGCTCCTCCAGCGTCTCCGTGAGGTTGCGGAGTGAGCCGACGACTGCGCCACCTGCCTGGTTGGACAGGACGAGGGTGGTCACGAGTACGACGAGTTCGCGGGAGGGCAGGCGTTCGGACAGTTCGCCCAGGGCGTCGTCGATCGAACGTCCCACCATCAACTGGCTCGTCACAAGGGCTAGTTCCTCGCCTGCCGGCGCTTCGAGCTCCTCCGCCGCCATGCCCAGCGCTGTACGCAGAGCCAGCCCCGCCGCCGTCGCGTTCGCGAGGATGCGGGAGAGGTCGGGGAGCTGGTTGATGAACTTCTCGATGCGCTTCTGCCGCTGCCAGTTCAGGAAGGTGTTGGCGGCCCACAGGGCGACAAGTCCGGCAATGGGCCCGAAGAACGGCGCGAGGACGGACGACGCGATCATCCACAGCGCGGCCACGCCCGCGACCATGTAGACGAAGAATTCGCCGGGCGTGAGGTCGAGACCCGTCACTGCGAGCTTCAGCTGGATCCGTTTCCCCAGCGCGGTCTTCCTCAGCCGCCGGTCTATTCCGGTGAAGCGTCGTGGCCGCCCGGTCTCGTGGGGGCCGGTGATGGCGAGCCTGTCCAGCAGCGCGGCGCGCTGGGCCTTGCCCGAGGCGTAGGTGTGGATTCCTGCGACACCCAGGACGCCGCAGAGCAGCGTGCTGCCGATCGCCAGCATTGCGGGACTGTTCATGGGCGTACCTACAGGGCCTCTCGGACGTAAAGGGAGTCGTGGTCGTCGGCCACGCCGAAGGCCGGCGGGACGGGCTCGTTGGCGAGGTGGATGCGTTCCGCGACACGGCGCGGCAGCGGCAGGTGCTGGAACTGGCCGTGGACCCTGCGGTCCGCGCTCATCGGCTGGGCGAGGAAGCGCGAAACGGTGGCTATCTGGAACGGTTCGCGGCCGTGGGACACCAGAATCGCGATCTCGCTGACCTTGCGGGAGCCGTCGGCGAGACGGCTGAGCTGGACGATGACGTCGACCGCGCTGTTGATCTGGTCCCTCAGCGCCTCGAACGGGATCTCGACCTCCGACATGGAGCCGAGGGTCTGCAGGCGCATCAGCGCGTCCTCGGCGCTGTTGGAGTGGACCGTGGCGAGCGAGCCGTCGTGACCGGTCGACATTGCCTGGAGCATGTCAAGCGTCTCGCCTCCGCGGACCTCACCGACGATGATGCGGTCGGGGCGCATACGCAGGGAGTTGCGTACGAGATCGCGAATGGTGATCTGACCCTTGCCCTCGACGTTCGGTGGACGCGTCTCCAGGCGTACGACGTGGGCCTGCTGAAGCTGGAGCTCGGCCGCGTCCTCGACGGTGATGATGCGCTCGTGGTCCGGGATGAGGCCGGACAGGGCGTTGAGGAGCGTGGTCTTGCCCGAGCCCGTACCGCCCGAGACGATGACGTTGAAGCGGGCGCGTACGAACGCCGAGAGCAGCATCAGCATCTGCTCGTCGAGCGTGCCGAGGCTGATCAGCTCCTGGAGCCGGTACGCACGCGGGAAGCGGCGGATCGTGAGCGTAGCGCCGGTCAGCGACAGCGGCGGGATGATGACGTTGACGCGCTCGCCGGACGGCAGGCGGGCGTCGACCATCGGATTCGACTCGTCCACCCGGCGGTTGACGGTGGAGACGATGCGCTCGATGGTCTGCATGAGCTGCTCGTTGGACGCGAATCGCATCGGGAGCTGCTCGACCCGGCCGGCCCGCTCGACGAAGATCGAGTCGGGGCCGTTCACCATGATTTCGGTGATGGACGCGTCTTCGAGGAGAGGTTCGAGTACGCCGAGCCCGAGCGCTTCGTCGACGACCCGTCGGATCAGCTGGGAGCGCTCGGAGGTGGAGAGGACCGGGCCCTCGCGGCTGATGATGTGGCCGAGTACGCGCTCCAGGCGGGCCCGGCGCTCGGCGGCCGCGAGCGAGGACATCTCCGCGAGGTCGATCTCCTCGAGCAGCTTCGAGCGGTACGTGGCGACCAAGTGGCCGTCCTCCCGTCCGCCGACGTGCTCCTCGGGGGCGGTGATGCGTGCCCGCAGACTCATTTACGTAGCTCCTCGCTCGGATCTCTCGTACGGGGGTCGGGCTACTCGGCCGGCATGGTCACTTCATGCCTGGCGTCCTTGAAACCGTTGAAGCCGGGGATGACAGAAGGGATCTTGATGCTGGCGGTCGCCGTCACCGTGTCGCCGTTGTTGACAGTGGGGATGGACGCGCCGTCGGCCAGCCAGTCGCTGATCGCCGCCAGGCCAGTCGCCTCCCCCTGCCCCCGCAACTCCTCCTGCGCCTCCGTACGCGCAGCCGCACGCGCCGCCGTCCCCGCCTGGGACCCCGCGTAACCGATGATCCCGAGCTGGATCGTGGCCATGGCCACGAACAGCAGGACCGGCAGGAAGCCCGCGAACTCCAGGGTCGATACGCCCCGGTCGCGCTGTTCCTTCGTGCTGCGTACGGCAGTCCGTACGCGGGCCGTGGCTCTGGTCGCGATCGTCGTCGCCATCACCCTTCCCCCTCCTTCGCCGCGCCCGCGCTCGCGTCCACGTCCCACGGGAAGGTGCCCGCGCCGGGGAAGAGAACCGGTGTGTGGAGCTTGACCTTGGCGACCCGCAGGTTGCCTTCCTCCGGGCAGTTGATCTCCGCGTTGCCCTGCCAGCTGCCCGGCAGGTTCTGCTTCGCGGCCGACTCGCACGCCGCCTGCGCGTCCTCCCCGAGCGTTGCCGCCGCCGTGGCCGCCCGCGCCCCCTCGTCCGCCGCGTTTCCCGCGAGCGTGAAGGTGTAGCCGAACAGCACCGCCTGCCACATCGCCACCAGTACGAACAGGATCAGCGGCGCCATCCCGGCGAACTCCACCGTCGCCGCACCCTTGTCGCGCCCGCCCCTGCCCCGCAGCCCGATCGCGCCGCGGTCGCTGCGCAGCCGCCCGCCCTTGCCGCCCGGTGCTCCCGGGTCCTCCGCCGTCTTCACCAGCCCCAGCTCCCCTGCGAGTGCCCACAGTGCTTGCTTGACCGTGCTTCGGCTGTCCAGGTCCTGCATGCGGCCGGCGTCCGACGCCGACTGGAGTTCCTTGTAGTGGGACGGGACCGTGATGCGCGCGACCTTCGTGCCGGTGATGCGCTCGACGATCGGCGGCTGGATCTCCGTGTTGCGGGTGTGGCGGTTGACGACCGTGATCGTCTCCTCCGCCTTGCGGATCTGCAGGCGGTCCCACATCCGCACCATGCGCTTGGCCGCCCGTACCGCCACCACGTCCGGTGTCACGACGAGCACCGCCTGGTCGGCCATCTCGACGGCCGCCGCGTTCGCGCTGTTCATCTGGGTGCCGCAGTCGACGATCACAACCTCGTAGCGGTTGCGCAGCGCGCTCACCACCTGCCGCGCCACCCGGTCGGTGACCTCCTCGCCGCGCTCGCCCTCGTTCGGTGCGAGCAGCAGGCCGAGGCCCGTGGGGTGGGTGAAGACCGCGTCTTGGAGGACGCGCGGCGAGATGTCGGAGATTCCGGCCAGGTCGACGATCGAGCGGCGGAACTGCACGTCCAGATACGACGCCACGTCCCCGGACTGAAGATCCAGGTCGACGAGCGCGACCGTACGACCGGATGCCCGTGCCGCCAGGGCGAGTTGGACCGCCGTGACCGTGGCGCCCATACCGCCCTTGGCGCCCGTCACCGTGCACACCGTGCCGCCCGGGCCGGTGAAGACGTCCGTGCCGGTGCCGAGGTGACGGCGTACACCTGTGGACCAGGACGCAGCGCCCTGCACACGGGCCGCCAGCTCCTCGTATCCCATGGGGAGGCCGATGAGGCCGCGCGCACCCGAGTCCATCGCCGCCGTGAAGAGGACGGGGCTCGCGTCGGCCGTGATGAGGACGACGCCGACGGCCGGGAAGCGGAGGGCGACCTCCCGGATCAGCTCCAGGGCGGGGACGGGCCCGATGCGCTCGTGGACCAGAACCACCTCGGGCAGCTCGTCGATCGATTCGCCGGCGAGCCGCGCCAGGGTGTCCAGGAGCGACGTCGAGTCGGCCACGGGCGCGGCCGGTTCCGCGTCGGGGAGCTGGCTGAGGAGGGTGGCGATGGCGCGGGCGGCGTCCGGGTCGCCGACCGCCGGGAGGATACGAGTCGTCATACGCCGGACCTCACTTGTCCCCGTCGAGGGTGTACTCACGGTCGCGCGGCGTGATGGCGGTGTCGCTCCCGTCGGCCACGCGCGCCAGGCGCACGTGCTCGGCGAAGGATTCCGCGTACGCCACGCGCTGCGCGTCGAGCGTGTTGAGGGCGAAGGTGATCGGCACCGCGTCCGTGGCCTGGCGGGACCGGTCGTCCCGGCCCGGCTCCAGGGCGGTGATCTTGCCGACGTCGATGACCCTGGCGCCCGCGACGATGACCTGCGACTTGTCCGGCGTCCCCTTGTCGTCGCCCTCGAAAGTCGCGTAGATGTTCACGCTCGACCCGGGGTTGATCTTTCCGGCCACGCCGGTTGCCGCATCGATCATGATCGCGATCTCCTGCTCCCCCGAACCCAGTTCGGGCTTCTTCACGATCATGTCGCTCTGCAGCAGCGAGCCCTTCTGGAGCTGCGTGACGGCGATCTTTCCCCGTACCTCGGAAATATCGGTCACCGCATTGGCCGAAAGCCACCGCTTGGGCATTTCGATCTTCTCGAACTGCCCGGCGTCGAGCTGTTTGTACGGCGCCACGTCGGTCTTGAGGCGGTACGCCGCGACCTCCGGGCCCACCTTGGAGTTCACATCGCTGATCACCGAGAGCACGCCGGCGAACGCGCCGAGGGCGCAGAGGACCGAGAGGAGCAGCAGGATGATGCCGCGGCGCTGACGTGAATTCATGGGGGCGGGCTACCTCGATCAGGAACGTCGGATCAACGGACAGTGAGCGGGGTGGTGCGCGTGCATGAGTTGATGGTGCCCTGCGCGGTGCTAGGGCGACCCCTGGTTCAAGACACCAACCGCGTGCGTTCGGTTCTCGGGCGGCGGGAGAGGGGCCGAGCAGAAACCGCAGCGGTCCCCTATGAGTTCGATCCCGCACCAGTGGCACTGCTCGCGCCGCACCGACGCGACCAGTTGGTAGAGGACGGAGATGTCCGGCAGGAAGGCGGCGAATTCGATCATCTTCGACGTCCCCCACCAGCGCGGGGAGTCGGCGGGCAGCCCGGTCTCCTGTACACCCTGGACCTGCCAGGCGGGAGCGAGCGTGGCGGTGACCCAGTCGGACACCAAAGACCCTTTGCCTACGAGAAGTTGTGTGGAGAAGCCGGGGCCGGTGAGGCCGTTCCCCTCGTTGCCGATCTTGATCAACTGCGGATTCGGATTCGCCAGTACGCCGAACTGCGTTCCCGGAACCCATGACTTCGCGTGCGACTTGAGGCTCACCGGCACCCGGTCGAGCTTGGTCACCGAATTGAGCAGCCCGCCCGCGTAGATGTAGTGCGACAGCAGCCGCGCCGCCGAGGCGACAACACCCGCACTGAAGTCGCAGATCGACAACTGCCGTAGCTGGCGCACCAGTACGGCCACGCCCAGCGGCGGCAGGTCCAGCTTCAGCAGCGCCAGCCGGTCGGTCTCCAGGACCGAGCGGATGGTGTGCAGGCGCCGTTCGTGCGCGGCCGGGATCGACGCGGGGTAGAGGGCGACGACGTAACCGTGCCGTTCCAGCATGACGTTCATGTCGAGCAGCGCGGCTTCGAGCGGCTGAGCGTCCGGGGCCTGGAGCAGGGCAGCCGTCGGCGTCTGCTGGTCGGTGGGCGGCAGCACCAGGTCGGCGCTGGTGACTGCTATCGCGGTCGGCACGTAGGTTTCCCCGTTCACTCCGTACGCCGATCAGCCCGGCGTACGCAGATCGACACTCTCCGTCGTGCTGCACCAGCACTTTATCCACGACCTACCTGGTGGTGAACACTTTTCCTTTTTCTTCTGGGGGCACGCCCGCCTGTCGAAGTTGACGAAGTCGGCGCGGTCGGAGAGGTGGTGCGGTGGCAGCTCAACGGCCTTTGTTGCCAGAGGTCTTGACAACTCAATTGGTCTGAACCAGTTTGGTCGACCAGCGGTGGCCACCGTCCCAGTGAAACCTCCTCCCCCCACCCCCCACCGGAGGCATCAAGTGGACCGCAGAGAAAACACCCTGCGTCGGCGTCGGAGTCGGTTCGGAATTGGGTCGCTGATGGCTGTCGTCGTGACAGCCGCGCTGGCCGGCACCGGTATTGCCACCGGAGCTCCCCACGCGGAGCCCGCTGCCGTGCCCAAGCACGCACTGACCGGTTACTGGCAGAACTTCAACAACGGCGCCACCGTCCAGAAACTCCGCGACGTACAGGCGCAGTACGACATCATCGCCGTGTCCTTCGCCGACTCGACCGCCACACCCGGCGAGATCAACTTCAACCTCGACCCTGCGGTCGGCTACAGCTCCGCCGCCGACTTCAAGGCGGACATCAAGGCCAAGAAGGACGCCGGGAAGTCGGTGATCCTCTCCATCGGCGGCGAAAAGGGCAACGTCACCATCAACAGTGACGCCTCCGCGACAGCCTTCGCGAACAGCGCGCACGCCCTGATGCAGGAGTACGGCTTCGACGGCGTCGACATCGACCTGGAGCACGGCGTCAACTCCGCCTACCTGACCAAGGCACTGCGTCAGCTGTCTGCCAAGGCGGGCTCCGGGCTGGTCCTGACCATGGCGCCGCAGACCATCGACATGCAGTCGACGTCGAACGAGTACTTCAAGACGGCGCTGGCGGTGAAGGACATCCTGACCGTCGTCAACATGCAGTACTACAACAGCGGTTCGATGCTCGGCTGCGACGGCAAGGTCTACTCCCAGGGCTCGGTGGACTTCCTCACCGCGCTCGCCTGCATCCAGCTGGAGGGCGGCCTGGATCCCTCCCAGGTCGGCATCGGCGTACCGGCATCCACGCGGGGTGCCGGCAGCGGTTACGTCGACCCTTCCGTGGTCAAGAACGCGCTGGACTGCCTCACCCGAGGCACCGGCTGCGGCTCGTTCAAGCCCGCCAAGACCTACCCCGGCCTGCGTGGCGCGATGACGTGGTCGACCAACTGGGATGCGACGGCTGGAAACGCCTGGTCGGACGCGGTGGGACCGCACGTACACAACCTGCCGTAACGGCATTCTGCATTCAGAACGCAGCAGCGCCGCCGCTCCCCCGGCGGCGACTGCTGCGTTCTGCTGTTAGCCTCGATCCTGACTGAATTTTCAGCCAGGATCTGTATCTTTGCGTGATCACGATGCTGAGGGGCATGCCGTGAGGGGACCGAACCGCCGGACGATGCTGGGAGCCGGGGCAGCGGCCGTACTCGCCGGCGCAGGGCTGACCGCCTGCGCGCCGCCCGGACGGAAGAAGGCGGGCGAGGAGAAGGTGCCTGCTTCGCAAAAGTCCGCCGGGCGGCACATGCCTGCCGAGACGCAGCGGCATGAGCGCACGTACATGGCCTGGCCGCCGCTGGACTCGGAGTGGGAGGAATGGGCGGAGGACGTCCAGGCCGACATCGCCAGGATTGCTCGCTCGATCGCCGAATTCGAGCCGGTGGTGCTGTTGGCCGCTCCGGAGGAGGTGAAGGCTGCGCGGCGGGCGTGCGGATCGGGCGTAGAGGTGATCCAGGTCCCGGTGGACGACCTGTGGATGCGGGACACGGGGCCGACCTTCGTCACCCGACGGAGAGGCTTGCAAGGCATCGACTTCCACTTCAACGGCTGGGGCGGAAAGCAGGAACACGACCGCGACGGTCAGGTCGCCCGCAGCGCCCTGACCCGCGAAGGCGTACCCCGCATCGACGCGCCGCTGACCGCCGAGGGCGGCTCGCTGGAGGTCGACGGCCACGGCACGCTCCTGGTCACCGAAAGCTCACTGGTCAACGGGAACCGCAACCCGGGCAAGTCACGGGACGAAATCGAAGCCGCCCTGAAGAACCTGCTCGGTGTGACCACCGTGATCTGGCTCAAGGGCGTACGGGGCAAGGACATCACCGACTGCCACGTCGACGCTTTGGCCCGCTTTGCCGAAGACGGCGTCGTACTGCTCAGCCGTCCGCCCGAGGGCGCCGGGCCGGACGTGTGGACTCGCGCCTACGACCAGGCCCGCGGTGTGCTGGAAACGGCGACCGACGCGCGGGGCCGGAAGCTTGAGCTGGTGAATCTGCCGGAGCCCGACCCGTCCGAACTCGGCCGCCGTGGCCCGGACTTCCTCGGCTCGTACGCCAACTTCTACGCGGTGAACGACGCAGTGATCATCCCGCGCTTCGGCGACCGCAAGGCCGACCGGAACGCCGCGTCGATCATCGGCGAACTCCACCCCGGCCGGAAAGTCGTCCAGGTACAGATCGACACGGTCGCAGAGGGCGGCGGCGGCATCCACTGCGCGACCCAACAACAACCTGGACTCTGATCAGGGATCAGGCCGGCTCAGTCGTCAGGGGCTGCGTCGACGATGGCCCTCAAGGCAGCTACATGAGCACGGTAGGCGCGTCGCCCGTCGGACGTGAGCCGCAGCTGGACCCGCGGACGGGTGTCGCGGACGGTCTTGCGCTGGGCGACGTAGCCGGCCTCCATGAGCACCGCCACATGCTTGCTCAGCACGGAGGCGCTCACCGCGACTCGCTCCTGGACGACAGCGAACTCCGCCTCGGCGACCGCATCGAGAAGCGCGCAGATCATCAGCCTTTTGGGTGCATGGATGATGACGTCGAAGCCGTCGGACGCGTCGCCGGAGGCGTCCGCCCCGGTCACCGCTCGCCTCCGGCCACGCGGCCGACGAGAAGGACGCGGGCGGCCATCAGTACGCCGTTTGCGGCGGCGACGGCGAACCACACGAAACTGCCGAGGAAGGCGGCCGTGGCGAACCCAGCAATGCACACGGCCACCAGCGCCACCAGGAGCGCGACGTCGCGCGACGTCATCCGCCCGCGGAACCCGAGCACACGCACCTGCCAAGCGCCGATGGCGCCGCCCGCCGCAGCCAACAGCACGCAGACGACAGACGGCCACACACCGGGCAGCAGTCGCGTGAGGGGAACGGCCACGACAATCGCCACGAGCAGAACACCGATGCGCAGCGGTATCGGCGTTTGCGCCACAGACGACCGGGCGTGTTCCACCCGGTTGAGAGCGGCGGCCGCCTCAGCGGGCGTGGGGCGGTGGCTGGAGAGCGAAGCGTCAGTTTCCATACCGGCAAGTCAAGCTCTTACTTTCCATTACGTCAAGTCTTAATTTTCCGTACCGGAAAGTCTTTGGCTCCTGTCCCGGGCGGGGGCGTTGGTTGCATCACTGGGCTGGGGTCGGAAACACGAACCGCACGTCGGTCAGTTGTTCCGACAACTCCCACAGACGGCGGCCGGTCTCGGCGTCGGCCGCCGCAGGGGACAGCTGTACGCGCGTCGGGCCGCCGCGCAGCTCGGCCAGGCCGTCCGGACCGATGAACTCGCCGCCCTCCACATTCGGGTCGGTCGCCGCGTACAGCTGGGGCAGCGCACCCTGGTCCGGGGACTGGGCGAGCGGGGTGAGGATGCGGCCGAACAGCAGCTTCACCATGCCGACCGGCGCACTCGTCTGCAGGTTGGTGGCGGTGTAGCCGGGATGGGCGAGCACGCTGCGCACCGGGCTGCCAGTCTCGGTCAGCCGTCGGTGGAGTTCCCATCCGAAGACGGCATTGGCGAACTTCGACTGGTTGTAGAAGGCCATGGGCGTGTACCTGCGCTCGCCGGCGAGGTCATCGAAGTGGATGTGCCCCTGACGGTGGTTGGTCGAACTCACCGTGACCACGCGGGGATCGCGGCCGACGGTCAGCAGGTCGAGCAGCAGCCCGGTGAGCGCGAAGTGGCCGAGGTGGTTACTGGCGAACTGCAGCTCGTGGCCCTGCGCGCTCAGGGATCGAGGCGGCGCCATTACGCCGGCGTTGTTGACGAGCACATCCAGCCGGGGATGGTCGGTACGCAGCTTATGAGCGAAGGCACGGACGGAGTCGAGGTCGGCCAGGTCGAGGTGGCGCACCTCAAGACTGGCACCCGGCTGCTCGGCGGTGATCTCTGCGACCGCCCGGTGGCCCTTTTCCTCGTCGCGTACCGCAAGGATCACGTGCCCACCCTGGCGGGCGAGCGCCCTGGTGGTCGCCAGGCCGAGGCCGCTGTTGGCTCCGGTGACGACGAACACCCGCTTGGTCTGGTTCGGGATCTGATCGGCAGTCCAGCGCTGCTTCTGTGTCATGCGGCACACGTTGCCTCCCGTGGCACTTAGTGTCAAGACGCTCCTAGGTGCCATAATGGTTCGGTGACTTCCCGCCCTGAAATCAGCATGGCCGAGCGCAAACGTCAGCTCGTCTCGAACGAACTGACCGAAGCAGCGCTGCAGTTGCTAGCCCTGAAGGGGTTCGACGCGGTCACCATCGACGAGATCGTGACCACCGCCGGCGTGTCCAAGCGGACGTTCTTCCGGTACTTCGCGTCCAAGGAGGACGTGGTCGTCCAGTTCCTGGCCGACATGGGCATCGGTATTAGTGCAGAGTTGGCGGCCCGGCCCGTCGAGGAGCACCCCTCCGTGGCGCTGCTGCACGCCGTCTCGGTCCCCATCGCCGCCTGCGGCGACCACTCCGAGAGGGCGCTGAGAGTGGTTCAGCTGATTCTGCGTACGCCCGCGCTGCTCGCACGCTTTCTGGAGCGGCAGGCGCAGTGGCGCGACGACCTGACGGCGGAGTTGGCACGCCGCCTGGGGCTCGCCCCCGACACCGATCTGTACCCGCAGCTGGCCGCCGGGATGGCACTGACCGCCTTCAACACCGTGCTGCAACGGTGGAGCGACAGTGACGGTGCGGAGGACCCCGCCGAACTGACCGGCCGGGCCTTCGCGCTGATCGCCCCGGCGTTGGACGCCGTCGACCAGTAGGGCTTCTGTCGCAGGCCCGGTTCGACATCCCTGTGCGGAAGAGGACACCCAGGTCTGGCGCCGGGGCTTGGGGTGTCCTGTTCTGCACAGGGGCGGCCCCACACCAGAGACAATCGACGCCCCTGGCCCAGCCCGCCGGGGCGTCAGGAGGTGAGGTCGCCGTACTGGACCGCCGTAACGAAGCGCGCCCAAGCGTTGGCCGGGACGACGATGGCGGGCCCGTGCGGTGCGGTTTTGCTGTCGCGTACGGGGACGATGCCGGTGAGGCCGTCGGCGACCTCGACGCAAGAGCCGCCGTCCCCGTTGCTGTGGCTGCTCTTGCGCCACGTCGCGGCGCCGGGGAAGCGCTCTGCGACTTCGATGCAGTCACCGCCGGTGCCATTGCTATAGCTGCTCTTGCGCCAGTGCGCAGCGCTCAAATCAGGCCCGTTGCTCGCCATTTCGGTAGTCCTCTGCCGCTGCTTTGATCAGGGTCCGGGACGCCCCGGGTGACAACGCGGCGGCCCTAAGCTTGGCGTTTAATC
>NZ_JAGGPB010000012.1 GCF_018614055.1 Streptomyces sp. ISL-98 | reverse complement strand
GGGGGGGGGGCGGGGGGGGGGGGGGGGGGGGGGGGGGGGGGGGGGGGGGGGGGCGGGCGGGCGGGCCGCTGCGCGGAGCTGTCCCCTACCCGCCGCTTCCCGAAACAGGGGGCGAGCCCCCAGACCCCCGGAGGGGTGGGCGGTGGTGGGTGCGGGGCACCCCGGCTCATGGATGCGGCGGCTTCGCACTGCAGTGTGGGTATCCCGTGTGCCGAGCACAGCACCCTCGTGTGGGGAGGCATAGCACCGCGTGTCCAAAGGCACGGGGGCGCTGCAGGAGCCGTGTGCAACGGGGTAGCGGGCCTCGCGCGGACGCAGCTCCTGTGTGCGGCGGCGCCCGCCTTGCGCGGCTGCGCGGCTGTCGAGGGCGCAGTCACCACCAGGCCCCGGCCCAGCGGCTCGGGCGGGACGGGGCGTACGGGCGCGCGCTCCCGGGGGTCCGGGGGCCGCGCCCCCGGTTTCGGGGAGGGGCGGGGTGGGGGGAGACCGGTGCAGCGCCCGCCGCGTCCCCGGCTACTTCTCCGTGACGCCCGCCGAGTCGAACGTTGCCACCTCGTGCATCGCCCTCGCCGCGCTCTGCACCACCGGGAGCGCGAGCAGTGCGCCCGTGCCCTCGCCGAGGCGGAGGTCGAGGTCGACCAGTGGGCGCAGACCCAGCTTGTTGAGGGCGGCCACATGGCCCGGCTCCGCGCTGCGGTGGCCCGCGATGCACGCAGCCAGCGCCTCAGGCGCGATCGCGCGGGCCACCAGGGCCGCTGCCCCCGCGCTGACGCCGTCCAGGATCACCGGCGTACGCAGAGACGCTCCGCCGAGGATGAAGCCGACCAGGGCGGCGTGTTCCAGACCACCGACCGCCGCCAGTACGCCGACGGGGTCCGCCGGGTCCGGCTGGTGGAGGTCCAGGGCGCGGCGTACGACATCGACCTTGCGGGCGTGCATCTCGTCGTTGATGCCCGTGCCGCGGCCGGTGATCTCGGCCGGGTCCTGGCCCGTGTAGACCGCGATGAGCGCGGCGGACACCGTGGTGTTGGCGATGCCCATCTCACCTGTGAGCAGTGCCTTGTTGCCCGCGGCGACCAGGTCGCGCGCCGTCTCGATGCCCACCTCGATCGCGGCGAGCACCTCCTCGTGGGTCAGGGCGGGTCCCGTAGTGAAGTCGGCCGTACCGGCACGCACCTTGCGGGGCAACAGGCCCGGCGTGGTGGGGAGTTCGCCCGCTACGCCCACGTCCACGACGCAGACCTCCGCACCGACCTGGTTCGCGAAGGCGTTGCAGACCGCGCCGCCGCCGAGGAAGTTCGCGACCATCTGGGAGGTCACTTCCTGGGGCCAGGCCGTGACGCCCTGGGCGTGCACCCCGTGATCGCCGGCGAAGATCGCGACGGCCGCGGGCTCCGGGATCGGCGGCGGGCACATCCGGGAGAGGCCGCTGAGCTGGGCCGAGATGATTTCGAGCATCCCGAGCGCGCCGGCGGGCTTCGTCATGCGCTTCTGGCGTTCCCAGGCCTCGCCGAGCGCCTTGGCGTCCAGCGGGCGGATGTTGGAAACGGTCTCCTGGAGCAGGTCGTGCGGCTCCTCGCCGGGCAGTGCGCGGCGGCCGTACGTCTCCTCGTGAACGACCCACGACAGCGGGCGGCGCTTGGACCAGCCCGCCTGCATCAGCTCGGGCTCCTCGGGGAATTCGTCGACGTAACCCACGCAGAGGTACGCGACGACTTCGAGGTGCTCGGGCAGCCCGAGGGCGCGGACCATCTCGCGCTCGTCGAAGAAGCTGACCCAGCCGACGCCGAGGCCCTCGGCGCGGGCCGCGAGCCAGAGGTTCTCGACCGCGAGAGCGGAGGAGTACGGCGCCATCTGCGGCTGGGTGTGCCGGCCTAGGGTGTGGCGGCCGCCGCGGGTGGGGTCTGCGGTGACGACGATGTTCACCGGGGTGTCGAGGATGGCCTCGATCTTCAATTCCTTGAACTGCTTGGCCCGGCCCTTGGGCAGCGACTTCGCGTACGCGTCGCGCTGGCGGGCGGCCAGTTCGTGCATCGACCTGCGCGTCTCGGCGGAGCGGATGACGACGAAGTCCCAGGGCTGGGAGTGGCCGACGCTCGGCGCGGTGTGCGCCGCTTCGAGAACGCGGAGGAGGACCTCGTGCGGGATGGGGTCGCTGCGGAAGCCGTTGCGGATGTCCCGGCGCTCGCGCATCACGCGCAGGACTGCCTCGCGCTCGGCGTCGTCGTAGCCGGGGGCGGGGGCGGTGGCGGTGGCGTGGGCGCCGGTGTCTGTGGTGGTGTCGGCCTCGGGGGCCGCTGCTTCAGGGGCTGCTGCCTCTGCGGCCTCGGGCTCGGGCTGCGGCTGCGCCGGGAGCTCTGCTACGGCGCCGCCGTCGCGCTGGGCGGGCACGGTGACTACTGCCTCTGGCTCGGGTCCAGCTTGGGCTTCGGTTTCGGCAGGCTCGGTCGGCTCGGCCACGGCCTCCACCTCTGCCAACGGCTCGGCGACCGGCTGCTCGACGGTGGGCTCCTCGGGTGCCTCGGCGGCGACTGGCTCGGCCTCGGGAGCCGGAGTCTCGACGGGTGCCGGTACGGCTTCCGCTTCCGCTTCGGGGGCGGGCTGTTCCGCCACGACCTCCACATCTACGGGTTCGGCCGCCGGGGCCAGGTGCGGGGCGTTCGGGAGCGAGCCGTCGACCGGCACGAACTCGCCGACGGGCTGCGGCTCCTGTGCCTCCTGGGGCTGCTCCGGCTCGGGGGCCACGGCCTCGGCGGGCTCGGTCGGCTCCGGCGCAACGGGTTCTATAGCGATCGGCTTCGGCTCGGCCGGGACGCTCACAACTTCCTCCGCAACCGGTTCGGCCACCGGCTCCACCTCGGGCGCCGCCTGCGTCTGCGGTTCCGGAGCCACTGCCTCCGGAACGACCGTTTCTGCTCGGGCTTGCTGCGCAGCAGCCTGAGGAGCCTGGGGCTGCGCGTGCGGCGTCCACGGCGTGGCGACCTGCGACGGGATCGCGCCGAGCTGCGGCCCGGGCAGCGCGGCCACCTCGTCGCCCGGAATGTCGAGGTACTCGGGGCCTGCTGTCACGGGCCCGGCGTTCTGTACGGGCACGGGATTCGGCGGCGTAGCACTCGCGCCGGCACTCGCCCCCGCACCAGCAGGACCACGGTCGGCCAGCGAGCGTACGACTCCGCCGGACGCATCGGGCATCGGCGGGCCGAGGTGCAGCGGGCGGCGCGCGGGCTGCGGCGTCTGAGCAGCGGCGGCAGATGCCGGAGGCATGCGTACGCCGCTGAGGTCGACGGACCCGGAATCGCGGCCACCGGCTTCGTGCGCGCCGGGCTCTGCGCCCTGCGGCGGCTGACCGCTCAGGGAATCGTGGGGCCCCTGCGGCACCTGGGACATCTGGGCGGCGTGCGGCACCTGGGACGCGTCGGCCTGCTGGGCCACGGGCTGCATCTGCGGCATCTCGGACCCCTGCGGCTCGGGCTGCGCCTCGGACATCTCAGCCACCGGCTGCATCTGCGGCGCCTCGGACAGCTGCGGGCCGGCCTGCTCCGCCTGCGGCATCTCGGACGGCTGAGGCGACTGCGGGAACTGCTGCGCCTGGGGCGGCGTCGCCGCACCCTGCGCCTGCGGCACCTCGGACAGCTGAGGCACCGGCTGCATCTGCGGTACTTCCGACGCCTGGGGCATCGGCTGGGCCTGAGGCATGTCCAAGACCTGCGCCACCGGCTGCGTCTGCGGAGCGTACTGCTCCTGCTGCTCCTGCACCGCCGCCTGCATCTGGGGGGCCTGCTGCACCGGCTGCATCTGCTGCACCGCCTCCGGCTGCGGAGCCTCCTGCACCTGCCCAGGCTGCTGCATCGGCTGCACCGCCTCGGCCTGCGAAGCCTCCCGCACCGGCTCCGCCTGCTGCTGGATCTGCGGCGCCGCCGGCGGTACGACCTGCGGGTCGCTCCACGCGCCCTGCGCGCCCGGCATCAACAGCAGGTCGTCGTCCTCGGCTGCGTTCTCGGAGGGTTCGAGGAAGGTGTACGCGCCCGGAGCGGGGATGCCCGGCTGCGCCACCATGCCTGCGTCCTCCGGCAGTCCCTCGCCCGGGATCTGGCCGGTGTCAGTCATGCGTACCCCTCGCCCATCGCTTGTGCTCCTTCGGCCTTCGCCGGGACGCCCGCTCGCGGCACAAATCGGTGCCCACTCATCAACAACGAGCGTCCCTGCCACGCGGCACGAAAGGCCCGCGGACACCATGCATTCTCGCGGCCGTTCGCCGCCAGGGCGAGTACTCCCGCCACGGCTCGCTGTGGGCTGCGCCACGTTGCGGAGCCCCCCGGCTGCGCCGTACCACATAGAGCTCTAAAACGGGCCCCTTTTCCGGACATTGGCGAACGAAGCGCCGAACACCCGGCTGCGGTACAACGATCGGCCAGCCTACCCCGCGACGCGCAGCGGCATCGTCACGGGGCGCGATCCAGTGGTTTCGCCGAGAGCAGGAAGACCACCGACCGGTCGCGCTCCGACCAGGCCCCGGTGTCGAGTCCGGTGTCGAGTTCGACGGACTGGAGCAGCGCGCATTCGACGGCGTAGCCGCTCTCCGCGAGCGTCCGGCCGATCGCCTCCGCCTCGTCGCGGGTGAACGCATGCGTCACGATGCGCTCGGGCCTGCGGTCGGCGCATGCCGAGACGACGGGGACTCCCCCGCCCCCGATCCGTACGACATCGGGCTCGGGCAGGTCCTCAAGGACATGCGGCGCGTTTCCGTGGACGACTTGGAGCTGTACGCCGAACCGCCTGGCAGCCGCTGCCGTACGGTCGCACGCGCCCGCATCGCTGTCGACGGCGATCACGGCGGCGCCGAACCTGGCGGCCTCCACGGCGAGCGCGCCGCTGCCGGAGCCGATGTCCCAGACCAGGTCGCCGGTACGCGGCCCGAGGCGGGCGAGCTGGGCGGCGCGCAGTCCGGCGGACTCGCCCTCCCCCAGCTCCGCCGCTCCCTCGCCGTACTCCTGCGCGGGCAGCGCCCAGCCCCGTACGGGCGGCGGGTATCCGGGGTCGCGGGCGGCGATCCAGCCGCCGCCGGGGGCGGCAGGGGCTGCGTGGCCTGCGCTGCCGCCGATGACGATGACGACGTTGGGGTCGCGCCAGACGTGGTCGGCGGCCTTGTCCGAGGTGAGGACGGTGACCTGCTCGCGCTCGGTGCCCAGTTCCTCGCAGATGACGAAGGTGCGGTGGACGCCCTGGAGGAGGAGCGCGAGTTCGGCCGGGCCGGCGCCCGGGGAGGTGAGCACGGCGACCTTGGTGTGCGCCCGGCACACGTTGACGGCGCGGCGCAGCGTACGGCGGTGGGCGACGACGACCTGGGCGTCGTCCCAGGGCATCCCGGCGCGGGCGAAGGCGGTGGCCACCGATGAGACGGCGGGCACGACTTCGACCTCCAGGCCGTGCTGTGGCGCGCGGAGGCTGCGTACGACGCCGAAGAAGCCGGGGTCTCCGTCGGCCATGACCACGGCGGTGCCCCGGTGGCCCGCGATGCGGCGGGCGGCCAGGTCGACGCTGCCGAGGCGGACGCGTTCGGCGCCGGGCGGTACTTCGGGGAGCGCCAGGTGGTGGGCGGCTCCGGCGACGAGCGTCGCGGCCGCGAGCGCGGACCTGGCCGCAGCGGTGAGGGGCGAGCCGTCCCAGCCGATCACCGTGACCCGGTCGGCCATCGTTGTCAGTCTCCTGGAGTTGTCGCAGGTCGCGGCCGCCTTGGGGCGGCGGCGCGGGCAGGGTGAGAGTACCTGGTACGGACCGCGGCCGTGCGGGGGCGGGGGGTCGGTTCCAGGGTGGCCGGTTCCAGAGGGCCGGTCCAGGGTGGCCGGTTCCAGGGGGTCAGTTCCGGCGAGGTCGGTTCCGCGGGAGTCAGTTCCAGTCGCCGTACGAGCCGTAGCCGCCTGCGTCGGCCATCTGATCGGCGACGCCTTCGAGGTCCTCGGGGAGGAGGCTCCAGACGATCAGGTCGGTGCGGATGTCGGTCCAGCCGCCGTCCGTGCCGTTCTCGGTCCGTGTGCGCGCTATCCAGGCGTTGCGCAGGACGCCCTCGCTGATGCAGCCGATCTTCTGTGCGACCTGCTGGGCGGCGGTGTTGTCGGCGGCGGTGCGCAGCTCCAGGCGCTCGAACCGCAGGTCGCGGAAGATCCATTGGGCGACAGCGAGCACGGCCTCTGTGGCGTAGCCCTCGCCGCGCGCCCAGGGGGCTGTCACGTAGGCGACTTCAGTGGCCTTGGTGCGCCAGTTGGTGTGCTGGAGGTGGACGGTGCCGACGAGGCGCTGGGTGAGGAATTCGGTGACGGCCAGGGCGATTCCGCGGCCCTTGGTGCGCTCGGAAGGAGCGATCCTGCGTACCCAGCGTTCGGCGTCGAGCGTGGTGTAGGGGTGAGGCGCCGACGTCCATGCGGTGACCATCTCGTCGTTCATCATCTCGGTGAGCGCCGGGATGTCGGACTCCTCGAAGGGGCGCAGCACCAGCCGGTCCGTGCTGATGGAGATGTCCGGGAGGGTGGTAGTCATGCTCAGCTCCATGCCGTGGACCGTCGTAAGGACGTAGAGGCTAAAGGCACAGCATGCAGCATCGAGCCCGTCGCGTGCATGGCCGGGTGGCGGCGCCCGGGGACGGGCGAAGGCCCCGCGCACCTGGTGGGGGTGGGCGGGGCCTTCGTTCACAAGGGCCGTACGGGCGTCAGGACTTGACGGCGCCGAAGGCCGGGATGACCGAGCCGGCGTACTTGTCCTCGATGAACTTCTTGACCTCGGCGGAGTTGAGGAGCTTGGCGAGCTTCTCGACGCGCGCGTCCTTCTCGTTGCCCTTCTTGACCGCGAGGAAGTTGGCGTACGGGTTGCCTTCCGCCTTCTCGATCGCGAGGGAGTCCTTGGCGGGCTCCAGGTCGGCTTCGATGGCGTAGTTGCCGTTGATGACCGCGGCGTCGACGTCGTTCAGGGCGCGGGGCAGCGTGGCCGCCTCCAGCTCCTTGAACTCAAGGCCCTTCTTGTCCTTGATGTCGGTCAGCTTGGCGTCCTGGCCCGCGCCGTCCTTCAACGTGATGAGCCCGTTGTCGGCAAGCAGCTTGAGCGCGCGGCCCTCGTTGGTGGTGTCGTTGGGCACCGCGACCGTCTGGCCTGCCTTGAGGTCCTTGAGGTCCTTGGCCTTGTTGGAGTAGAGGGCCAGGGGCTCCAGGTGGACATCGGCGACGGGCACGATGGTGGTGCCCTTCTTCTTGTTGAAGTCGTCCAGGTACGGCTTGTGCTGGAAGAAGTTGGCGTCGACCTCGCCGCTCTGGGTGGCGGTGTTCGGCAGGACGTAGTCCGTGAACTCCTTGACCTCGAGCTTCAGGCCGTTCTTCGCCGCCAGGTTGTCCTTGACGTAGTTGAGGATGTCGGCGTGCGGCGTCGGGGACGCAGCGACGACGAGCGCCTTGGACTCGTCCGCCTTGCCGCCCGACTCGGTCTTGGCGCCCGGGTCGGATGCGGTGCCGCAGGCGGTGAGGCCGAGGGCGAGGGCGGCGGTGGCGGCGGCTGCCGCGGTGATCTTGATGTTCTTACGCACGAAAAGTGCCTCTTTCTGGTGTTGCGGTGGTGGTCGCCCGGACAAGGAGTGCGGGCTTCTTCGGGGAGAAAGTTCTAGGAGGCCGTGCGGCCGCGACGTGCCAGGAGCCGGATCGCGCCGTCGCCGATGAGCTGCACCACGGTCACGAGGGCGATCAGGACGACCACGGTGACCAGCATGAACTCGGTCTCGAAGCGCTGGTATCCGTAGGTGACGGCCTTGCTGCCGAGGCCTTCGCCGCCGACCGCGCCCGCCATCGCCGAGTAGCCGACGAGCACGATGACGGTGGTGGTGACACCGGAGATCAGGGACGGCAGGGACTGCGGCAGGAGCACCTTGAAGACGACGGTCGGTACGCCGCCGCCCATCGACTGGACCGCCTCGACGAGTCCGTGGTCGACCTCGCGGATCGCGGTCTCGACGAGCCGGGCGAAGAAGGGGATGGCGCCGATGGCGAGCGGCACGATCATCGCGCTGGGGCCGATGAAGGTGCCGACGACCAGCGTGGTGAAGGGGATCAGTGCGATCAGCAGGATGATGAACGGCAGCGAGCGGCCGATGTTCACGATCACGCCGATGACCTTGTTGACCGCCACGTTCTGGAGCAGTCCGCCCTTGTCCGTGAGGACGAGGAGGATGCCGAGCGGCAGGCCGCCGATGATCGATACGACAGTGGACCAGAGCACCATGTAAAGCGTGTCGATGGTTCCCTGCGACAGCAGCGGCTGCATCTCCGACCAGGTCACTTGGCACCTTCCTTGGCCAGTACGGGAGTCTGCGCGGGTACGGCCGCGGTTCGGTCCGCCGGTGCGTCTGCGGGCACGTCCTCGTCGACGACCTCGACCTGGAGCCCCTGCTCGCGCAGGAAGCCGACCGGGACGACGTTCTCCTCGTACGGACCGGGAAGCTCGATGCGCATCCGGCCGATCTGGTTGCCGCCGACGGTGTCCATCGCGGCGCCGAGGATCGAGATGTCGATGTTGTACGTACGGGAGAGCTGGGAGATCACCGGCTGCGTCGCGGCCTCACCGTGGAAGGTGACGTCGATGACGGTCCGTCCGGGACCCGACGCCTGACCGCCCACCGGGAACAGTTCCTGCGCCAGTTCGGAGCCGGGCGTCGCGAGCAGTTCGCTCACCGTGCCGGACTCGACGATCCGGCCCTTCTTCATCAGCGCGGCCGAGTCGCAGATCGTCTTGACGACGTCCATCTCGTGCGTGATGAGCAGGACGGTCAGGCCGAGCTGCCGGTTGAGGTCGCGCAGCAGCTGGAGGATCGAGCGGGTGGTCTCGGGGTCGAGGGCCGAGGTGGCCTCGTCGGAGAGCAGCACCTTGGGGTCGCCGGCGAGTGCGCGGGCGATGCCGACGCGCTGCTTCTGGCCGCCGGAGAGCTGGGCGGGGTAGGCCTTGGCCTTGTCGGCGAGGCCGACGAGGTCGAGCAGTTCGAGCGCCTTGCGGCTGCGAGCCTGACCGGAGACGCCGAGGATCTCCAGCGGCAGCTCGATGTTGTCCTTCACTGTGCGCGAGGACAGCAGGTTGAAGTGCTGGAAGACCATGCCGATCCGGCTGCGCGCCTCGCGCAACTCCTTGCCGGCGCGGCGGCCGCGTCCGGCGAGTGCGGTGAGATCCTGGCCGTCGACGGTCACGGTGCCGGCGGTGGGGCGCTCAAGCAGGTTGACGCAGCGGATCAGGGAGGACTTGCCGGCGCCGCTCTGGCCGATGACTCCGTACACCTCGCCCTCGCAGACGTGCAGGTCTACGCCGTCCAGGGCGGTGATCTCGCGGCCTCGCGATGGGTAGACCTTGGTCAGGCCCGTAGTGGTGATCACAGGATTTCCGTCACTGTCGAGTGCGCGGCGAAGTGTCCGCCGGGCACGGGGCATTCGTCTTGTGGACGTGGCACGGCTGGGCCGGTGGGTACCGGAAGGCAACGCGTGCGCGGGGCAGGCCCGGTCCGTCGAGTGCGTATGTACTCGGGTGGACGCGGGGCGGCTGTCGGTCTCGCTTCGGGGCGCGAGGCTCAGGCAGGGGCCCTCAGAAGGCGCACATTCGACACATACAACGAGCACCGGGCGTCATCGTCGCCTCGGTCGCAAGGGTGCGGCTGCTCGTCGTGGTCATGCGATGAGTAAACCAGACGTGAGTACGCGCCGATCATCCGTGTCCGAATAGCGGACGTCGGCGTCTCACTGTGAGTACGCGTCAGTCCGCCGCGGTGATCTCCACGCCGTCGTGCGTGGCCAGGGCCGACACTGCCGAGAGGTCCCTCACGACGATGTCCGCCACCAGCTCGGAGCGGTCGTGCGTTGTGGCCAACGCCACGGTCTTCATGCCCGCAGCGCGGCCCGCCTGAAGTCCGGCCGGAGCGTCCTCGAAGACGACGCAGCGCGCCGGGTCCACGCCGAGCGTGCGGGCCGCAAGCAGGTACGGCTCCGGGTCGGGCTTGCCGCGCGTGATGTCGTCGGCGGCTATCACCGTCTTGGGGCGGATGCCGACCTCGGCCAGCCGTGCCTCGGCGAGGCGGCGTGTGGCGGAGGTGACGACGGCCCAACCGTCGGCCGGGAGGCTCGCGAGCAGCTCGGCGGTTCCGGGAAGCAGCACGACTCCCGGTGCCTGCCCCTCTCCTCCGGCCACGTCCTCGACCTCCAGCTGTTCGATACGGGCCACCGCGCCCGGCACCACATCGGCGGGCAGCAGATCGGCGGCGATTTCCGCGGCGGGGCGGCCGTGCAGCTCGACGCGGGCGAATTCCTCCGCCGTAATGCCGTACTCCTGCGCCCATCTGCTCCAGCAGCGGATCACCGATTCCATGGAGGAGAGGAGTGTTCCGTCGTTGTCGAACAGCAGGGCTTGGGCGTGGAATTTCATGGTGCCCGACCCTACGCCCCGTCGCTCACCGCTCTCGTAATACGCTCGTCGTCATGCTTGACGCCCTGACGGTCGCGGTTTCCGCGGCCGCGCTCGTACTCGCCGCGTGGTGCGGTTACGCCGCCTTCCGCGATCAGCCCACCAAGGACTGGCACTTCATCGGCATGGCCGTGGTGTCGCTGCTCGTGCTCGCCCAGCTGGTGGTCGGCATCGTGCAGCT
Organism: Streptomyces sp. ISL-98; assembly: GCF_018614055.1. Classification (GTDB taxonomy): domain Bacteria; phylum Actinomycetota; class Actinomycetes; order Streptomycetales; family Streptomycetaceae; genus Streptomyces; species Streptomyces spiramyceticus. The sequence continues at coordinate 116,588 of NZ_JAGGPB010000012.1, read as the reverse complement.
GTCGCGCGGCGAGAAGCCGGAACAGGGTGCGGTGATCTTCGTCTCGTATCTGGTCGGGGCACTGACGGCGGTGCCCGCGGCCGGTTTTCTGTCGCTGGCCGAGCGGAGCCGCTGGGGCTCGGTGACGGTTTCGGCCGGTGCGGTCGTGCTGGCTGTGCTCGAAGTCCGGCTGCACGACATCTGGGGAGGCTGACGATGGCCGGTTCCGTCGCCGGGAAGCAGGGCCGTACCCGGCTGGTCAAGGGTCCCGGTCTGCTGCTGGTCTGGTTGTACGGCGTGATGTCCGTCGGCGCGGTCTCCCGCTCGATCTACCAGATCGCCACGGAGTTCGACCGCGCACCGCTGGCGTACGCGCTGTCCGCTGTCGCGGCCGTGGTCTACGCGTTCATCACGTACACGCTGGTGCGGGGAGGGGAGACGGCGCGCAGGGCGGCGCTGGTGTGCTGTGCGGTGGAGCTTGCCGGCGTGGTGGTTGTGGGGACGTGGACGGTGATCGAGCCGTCCGCTTTTCCGGATGCGACGGTCTGGTCGGCGTTCGGGAAGGGCTACCTGTTCATCCCGGTGCTGCTGCCGGTCACGGGCATTCTGTGGCTCCGCCGACGCCGGACGAGCTGACTTCCAGCCCGTCCGGCGAAGGGCGTCGCTCTACGCGCTGGCTACGTACGCCTGCACCGCGGTCTCCTTCTGGAGCGTGACCAGGTTGAAGCCCGGGCCGATCTCCTCCGTGGCGACCGGCGCGTAACCGTGACTGCGGTACAGCCGCAGATTGCGCTCGCTGCGGTGGCCGGTGAAGAGCTGGAAGCGTTTCGCGGCCGGCTCCCCCGCGAAGTGCTCCTCGATCGCGGCGAGCAGCCGGCCGCCGAGGCCGTGCCTCTGCATCCGGGGATGGACGATGAGCTTCGCGATCCGCGCGGTCCCCGCCTCGTCGACCGCGGCCCGTACCGAGGCGACCACCTCGTCACCGAGCCGCGCCACCAGCGCGTGGCCGCGGCCGAGTTCGGCCCGCAGGTCGTCGAGCGACTGTGTGAGGGGCTCGATGGTGTAGTCGCCGTAGAGCTCGGCCTCACTCTGATAGCACAGGTACTGCAGTTTGAGGATGTGCTCGGCATCCTGCGCCGTTGCCGCTGAGATGGTCACGCTCATGCCCATGTGTGCATGCCTCCCGCTCGCCTGTTACGCCGGTTGCTTACCGCTCCTTTCCCCTTTGCCCAGGAGCTGCAACCTCCGCCGCCAGCATTCTGCGCAGGCATCCCAGGCAACGGGAACGCATAGGCCCCAAACTCCCTTGTGACATTCCCAACGCCCCTGCGATTTCGCGGTAGGTGGGGTCGGTCGGCGACAACATCGCAGCCAGGAGTCCCGGACACCGGCCGGGCAGCCTGCCGACCGCGTCGCGCAGCGTGCGTCGCCACTCTTCGGTGAGCGCCGCACGTTCCGGGCAGGCGGCGTCCCCGGTGGCGGCCTGCGGGGCGGGGTGCGGCAGTTCGCGCCACGTCCTTCGCCGGGCCAGGCGCGCTTCCGCCTGTACGGCGCGGCGCAGCCAGCCCGCGGGGTCGGCGGGCGGGCCCTCCCCGTCCAGGAGTTCCAACAGCCTCAGCCATACGGCCTGTTCGAGGTCGCCGGGCTCGACTCCCTCACCGGCTGCTTCGGCCCTCGCCTCGGCGGCGAGGAGTGGGCGCAGCGCTCTGAAGAGGTCGGAGGCGGTCCTGGACGGGGCGGTGGGTACGGAGATGGTCATGCCACGCGGGACGTGGCGCCGGCGGCCGGCGGTTGCCGCGCGACGCCGCAGTCACCCGTCCGTGGTCATCTCTTCGCGAAGGTCACGGCCTGGCGAAGGTCACCGCTTCGCGAAGTCGGCGGCCGCAAGCAGCGCGGTGTCCGGGTTGTCGGAGAAGATCCCGTCGATGCCCTGCTCGAAGTACGCCTTGAAGGCGCCGAAGGCGTCCCCGTACGCCGCCGGGTCCGTGCCGCGCCTGAAGTCGGCGGGCAGGAAGGTGTTCTCGTTGCGCAGGGTGTACGGGTGGAGGATCAGCCCCTTCGCGTGCGCGTCCCGTACGAGCGTGGTCGGCTTGCCCAGCTTGCCCGCCGCGTCCTTGGGGATGATCAGGTCCACCAGCGGGCCGATGCCCTGGGCGAACGACGCCATCCACTTCAGGCCCTCGGGCGTGATGAGATCGGCGACCGTGCGCGGGTCGCCCGACTCCTTGAAGTCCCAGGGGCGGTCGTCGGCGGTCCACAGCAGCACCACACGCGGGCAGGAGACGAGCTTCGCCATCCGCTGCATGCTGGTCGGCTCGAACGACTGCAGGAACATGGGGGAGTTCGCGCGGTGGCGCCCGTAACGGCGCAGGAGCTTGGCCAGCGGCTCCTCCAGGCCGAGGCCGAGCTTCCGGAAGTACGAGGGGTGCTTGGTCTCGGCGTGGAGCCAGACCGGGCGCCCGCGACGGCGGCCCTCCTTGTCCGCCCAGCGCAGCACCTCCTCGAAGGTGGGTATCTCCCAGCGGCCGTCGTACAGCGTGTTCTCCTGCCGGGTGCCGGGGATCCGCTCCTTGGCGCGCAGCGTCTTGAGCTCGGCGAGCGTGAAGTCCTCGGTGAACCAGCCGGTGATCGAGACGCCGTCGACCGACTTGGTCGTCTTGCGGGCGGCGAACTCGGGGTGCGCCGCGACATCCGTCGTGCCGGTGATGTCGTTCTCGTGCCGGCAGACGAGGTGACCGTCCTTGGTGGGGACCAGGTCCTGCTCGATGACGTGCGCGCCCATGTCCAGGGCCAGTTGGTACGCGCCCATGGTGTGCTCGGGCCGGTAGCCGCTGGCGCCGCGGTGCGCGACGACGGTCGGCACGGGCAGACTGCGGTACCCCCCGTGCCCATCACCCTTGCCGCCGTCGGCTCGCGCCGTACCCGGCAGTCCGAGAGTGACGCCGCCCGCACCGAGCACCGCCGCCCCGAGTACGGTCCGCCGCCCGGGGTTCGCCTGTCCGCCCTGTGTCATGAACGCTCCTTGTGTCATGTCCCGCACCTGCCCAAATCAAGGCCTGATCGTAGGCGTCTACGCATGACGCAGACGAGTCCGTGGACGGAACGCAGTGGAAACACAGGTCAACACTGCGTATCGAAGTGATGAACCCGATGTGCGATCAGGCGGAGCCCGCGAGTATCGTCCTCACCTGCACAGACTTCACCGATCAGACCCCGCCCAGTACGACACCGGAGGAACCGTTGTCCCGTCTAGCGCTCATCAAGGCAGTGCTCGGACCGATCATGCGCCTGATGTTCCGCCCACAGGTGGAAGGCGCCCAGAACATTCCCGGGACCGGTCCGGTCATTCTGGCGGGGAACCACCTGACGTTCATCGACTCGATGATCATGCCGATCTGCTGCGACCGGCAGGTCTTCTACATCGGCAAGGACGAGTACGTCACGGGCAAGGGGCTCAAGGGCCGCCTGATGGCCTGGTTCTTCACGAGCTGCGGCATGATCCCGGTGGACCGGGACGGCGGCCGCGGCGGTGTCGCGGCACTGATGACCGGCCGCCGGGTGCTGGAAGAGGGCAAGATCTTCTCGATCTACCCGGAGGGCACCCGCTCCCCCGACGGCCGGCTCTACCGCGGCCGCACGGGCATCGCGCGCCTCACGCTGATGACGGGCGCTCCGGTGGTGCCGTTCGCGATGATCGGTACGGACAAGCTGCAGCCGGGCGGCGCGGGGCTGCCGCGCCCGGGCAAGGTCACGGTCCGTTTCGGCGAGCCGATGGAGTTCTCGCGCTACGAGGGCATGGACCGCGACCGCTATGTGCTGCGGGCGGTGACGGACTCGGTGATGGCCGAGGTCATGCGGCTGTCCGGCCAGGAGTACGTGGACATGTACGCCACGAAGGCGAAGGCCGCCTGAGCGCTGCCCGACGGCCGGAGGCCGGCGCAGCCGTTCCGAAGCTTGTGAGGCGCCCCCGGCGCCGAGCCCGCGAGGACGGCAGACAGAGCCGCGCCACCAAGGCGAAGGCCGCCTGAGCAACGTGGTCAGAACGTGGGAGGGGCTTGTGCCACCGGTCGGTGGCACAAGCCCCTCCCACGTTTCGCTCAGTGCTCGACGCCGTCTTCCAGCTTCTGGCCCCGCAGCATGAACCACGCCGCGGCCGCCGTCGCGAACAGCACCGCCGAGCCCGCCATGGCCGCCGTCTGGAAACCGTCGGTGAACGCGTCCCGCGCCGCCGCGAGCAGCGCCGCGGCCTGCTCCTGCGGCAGTGCCGACGCCGATTCCACGGCGCCGCCCAGCGAGTCGTGCGCCGCGGCGGACACGTCGCCGGGGATGCCGGCGGGGGCAGCGAAGTCGCGGTAGATGCCGGTCACGATGGACCCGAGCAGTGCGATGCCGAGCGCCGCGCCCAGTTCGTACGCCGTCTCCGAGACGGCCGACGCGGCCCCCGCCTGCTCCTTGGGAACGCTGGACAGGATGACGTCCGCCGTCACGGTGAACGCCAGACCCGCGCCCATGCCACCCACGAACAGGGCTACGCCCAGCGCCACCACGCCCGTGTCCGCCGCGATCAGTGTGCAGGCCGCCAGGGAGAGGCCGAGCGCCACAAGGCCGCCGGACACGGTGCTGCGGACCGATGCCCTGCGCGCCGCATATCCGGCCATCAGGCCCGCTCCGACCGCGCCGATCGCGGCGGGCAGCTCGATGAGCCCGGCTTCGAGGGGCGAGCGGTCCTGGACGAGTTGCAGGAACTGGGACAGGAAGAAGACCAGGCCGGACAGCCCGAGGATGGTCAGCAGATCCGCAAGCACCGCGCCGGAGAACCCCCGGTGGTGGAACAGCCGCATGTCCAGCAGCGGCGCGGGAAGCGTGAGCTGGCGTCGTACGAACCAGAAGAGCGCACCCAGCCCGAGGACCGCCGCCGCCGCGGTGTCCCAGCGGAAGCCGTGCACCGCCGCTTCCTTGACGGCGTATACGACGGCGACCATGCCGACCAGCGAGAGGCCGACGCTGGTCAGGTCCCACGGGCCCGGCGCCGGGTCCTTCGACTCGGGCAGCAGCTTGATCCCGACGAGGACCAGGATCGCCATGACGGGCAGGTTGATCAGGAAGACCGAGCCCCACCAGAAGTGTTCGAGCAGGAAGCCGCCGACGACCGGGCCGACTGCCGCTCCGGCGGAGGCCGCCGCGCCCCAGATGCCGACGGCGACGCTGCGTTCCTTGGGGTCGTGGAAGATGTTGCGGATGAGCGCGAGGGTCGACGGCATCAGCGTCGCACCGGCCACACCGAGCAGCGCCCGGGCCAGAATCATCATCTCGGGGCTGGTGGCATAGGCGTTGAGCACGGAGACCGCACCGAACGCGACCGCGCCCGTGAGCAGCAGTTTCTTGCGGCCGATCCGGTCTCCGAGGCTGCCCATGGAGACGAGCAGGCCGGCGATGATGAACGAGTAGACGTCGCCGATCCACAGCAGTTGGGTGCCGGACGGCTTGAGGTCCTCGCTGAGGAAGGGCGTCGCGAGGCCGAGTACGGTCGCGTCGACGGCGACCAGCAGCACGGCGAGGACGAGGACGGACAGCGCGAGCCAGCGGCTCGCGCGGTGCCCGGCCCCCGGTTCCGCCTCGGGCCGGGCGGTACTGGTCATTGCTCCACGCTCCGTCGGGCGCCGCCGAGCAGCAACTCGACGATCATGTACTGGAAGTCCTTCGCGGCGACCCGCCCGTCCTGGACGGCCCACGCGGCCGTGCCGATCAGCCCGTACAGGGCCTCGGTCAGCCAGGCCGGGGTGAGGTCGATCCGGAACTCGCCCTGTTCCTGTCCGCGCCGGAAATGCGCGGAGACGCGGGCGTCCAGTCGGCCCCATCCCTCGTGCACCTGGGTGCCCTCGAAGAGCTGGTTCTCGGTGACGAGGAAGGCGAGCAGGCCGGCGGCGGGCTCGATCTCGGCGACGAGGCGGCGCAGCCCCGCCGCGGCGGTTCCCTCGTCGAGCCCGGCGGCGTCGAGCGCCGCCTCGAACTCCCGGATGCCCAGGTCTTCGAGGGCCTTGACGAGGGCTTCACGCCCTGCGAAGTGCCGGTGCAGGGTGGCCCGGCCGATGCCGGCCGCCTTGGCGACCTCGTCCATGGTCGCGGTCGCCTTGCGGGAGAGGAGGGCGGCAGCGGTGCGGAGCACCTGCTCGCGGTCGACAGTCATGAGACGACCATAACCCGAATGAGACATGCACGTCTCGAAATGCTCGGAATGCAGGTCTCGAAACGCGCGACGCGCACGGCGTACGCCCCGTCCGTCCGGAGCCCGTGCGCGTCGCCAGGGTCATACGCCTCGCGCTCCGCGTCAGTTGATGATCCGGCGCTCGCAGGAAAGGTCGAGGTAGTCGCCGGGGTTACCGGCGGCCGTATCGGTGCCCCCGCCGCAGCTGGTCACCGTGTCGTTGTTGTTCACGCCGTCCCGGACATCGATCGTGTCGTTGCCGCCCGAGGTCTCCACCACGTCGGAACCGGGTCCGGCGTCGACCGAGCTGGGTTTGTCCACTCCGACGAACAGGACGTCCGTGCCGTCACGCAGCTGCGCGACGATCCGCGTGACCGTCTGGGCGGCCCCACACACGGCAACCAAGTCGGTCGCCTGCTGGCATCCCCGTCCGGCGACGATACCCTCCTTGTCCTCGACAACCAGGGTGTTGCCGGGGCCGACGCTGACGGTGACCTTGTTGTTCTCGCCGCTGTACGCGGAGTACGCGACGTACCCGAAGATGCGGAAAACCGTAGAGGCGGGGCCCGGCTGCTGCGCGGCAGCGGACGTGGCGAGGGTAAGGGGCAGTGCCATGCCCATGACGACGGCCGGGACGGCCACACGCTTCAGGATGCCGCTCGTGATCTTCATACTGCTTCTCTCTCCTTCACGGGTGCCGCAACCGGCAACTCAGCGACAGTGAAACAGAGAGTGACCACTTATGTCAGTATTGTCATTTAGTGCCCTGTGGCCGTGTCAGCTCCAGGGCAGCCCCGAGCGGTGCTTCCAGTACGCCGCCGGCTCCTCCCGCATCCCGGCGAGGCGGGCCAGCTGGTCGTCGTCGAGGTCCACCACCGCGGCGTGCAGGTTCGACGCGAGCTGGAGCACGGTCGCCGCGCCCGACAGGACCACCCCCGCCCACGGCAGCCGCAGGATCGTGGCGAGGGCGACGGCGTCGCAGGTGGCGTCGGCTTCCGCGGCGACGGCTCGCAGGGCCGGCGGGGCCGCGTCCGGGGTCAGGCGGCCGTTGGCCAGGGCTTCCTTCACGATCACGGTCAGGCCCGCCTCATGGGCCTCCGCCAACGCCTCCGCCGCCGAGGTCTCCAGCAGGTTGTACGTGGCCTGCACCGTACGGAACAGCGGCTTGCCGCCGACCACGACGCTCAGCGCCGCCCTGATCGCGTCGGCCTGGGCGGGGCCGCTCGTGGAGATGCCGACGGTCACGCCGGAGGCGGCGAGGTCGGCCAGGCGGGCGTGCAGCGCGGTGTCGGTGAGGGCCGGGCTGTCGGGCGTGACGGAGTGGATCTGGTACAGGTCGAGCCGCTCGCCGAGCAGCTCGCCGGTTTCGGCGCGCTGCCTCTCGAACGCCTCCACGCTGTGGTCCTTGACCTCGTGCACCTCGGCGTCGGTGCGCCAGTCTGCGGTGTACGCGTAGCCCCACTTGCTGCCGATCACCACGTCCTGGACGTCGGGGTGGTCGCGCAGCCAGCCGGCGAGGAACTCCTCGGCGCGGCCGTACGACCGGGCGACGTCGAAATACCGGACGCCCTGCGCGTAGGAGGCGTCCAGCAGTTCGTGGGCGCGCTCGCGCAGGGCGTCGGGGGTGCGGTCTTCCGGCAGGTCACGGTCCCGGCCGAGGGTGATGTACCCGGGGCGTCCGACGGCTGCGAGGCCGAGTCCGACATGGGCGGTCGCAGTGGTCGCCTTGGCCAGACGGGCAAAGGGCATCGGGGCCTCCGCGCGTATGCGATCGAGTACGGTCCAGTACGTCCTTCCCCACCGTACTCAATCGGACACGTGGCTTACTTTTTGGCGGTGGCCCAGGCGTGTTGGGCGGCCAAATCGTCCTTCACCTCGGCCAATTGTGCCGCGACCGCGGAGGGCGCGGTGCCGCCGCGGCCGTTGCGGGAAGCGAGGGCGCCCACGACGTTCAGGACCGTACGGACCTCGGGGGTCAGGTGCGGGGAGATCTTGGCGAACTGCTCGTCGGTGAGCTGGTCGAGCTCGATGCCGTGCAGCTCGCACTCCTTGACGCACTCGCCCGCGACCTCGTGCGCCACCCGGAACGGCACACCCTGCTTGACCAGCCACTCCGCGATGTCCGTGGCGAGCGAGAACCCGGCCGGGGCCAGCTCCTCCATGCGCTCGCGGTTGACGGTGAGCGTGGCCATCATGCCGGTGAAGGCGGGCAGCAGGACCTCAAGGGTGTCGCAGGAGTCGAAGACCGGCTCCTTGTCCTCCTGGAGATCGCGGTTGTACGCGAGCGGGAGGGCCTTGAGGGTGGCCATCAGGCCGGTCAGGTTGCCGATGAGGCGGCCGGACTTGCCGCGCGCGAGCTCGGCGATGTCCGGGTTCTTCTTCTGCGGCATGATCGACGACCCGGTGGAGAAGGCGTCGTGGAGGGTGACGAAGGAGAATTCCTTCGTGTTCCAGATGATGATCTCTTCCGCGATCCGGGAGAGATTGACGCCGATCATCGCGGTGATGAAGGCGAACTCGGCGACGAAGTCGCGCGACGCCGTGCCGTCGATGGAGTTCGCGGACGAGCCGTGCTCGAAGCCCAGGTCGGCGGCCACCGCCTCCGGGTCCAGGCCGAGGGACGAACCGGCCAGGGCCCCCGAACCGTACGGCGATACGGCCGTCCGCTCGTCCCACTGACGCAGCCGCTCCGCGTCCCGCGACAGCGACTGGACGTGGGCCAGGACGTGGTGGGCGAAGAGGACCGGCTGGGCATGCTGGAGGTGCGTACGGCCGGGCATGGCGACGTCCGGGTGCGCCTCGGCGAGGCCGACGAGCGCGTCCTGGAGTTCGGCGACGAGGCCGCCGATGATGCGGGCGTGGTCGCGCAGGTACATCCGGAAGAGGGTGGCGACCTGGTCGTTGCGGGACCGGCCCGCGCGCAGCTTGCCGCCGAGGTCGGCGCCGAGGCGCTCCAGGAGGCCGCGTTCCAGGGCGGTGTGCACGTCCTCGTCGGCGATGGTGCCGACGAAGGTGCCTGCCGCGACGTCCGCCTCGAGCTGGTCGAGTCCGGCCAGCATGCGCCGGAGTTCGTCCGCGGTGAGCAGGTTCGCCTTGTGGAGCACGCGCGCGTGGGCCCGGGAGCCCGCGATGTCGTACGGCGCGAGACGCCAGTCGAAGTGGACGGACGCGGACAGCTTGGCGAGGGCCTCGGCCGGCCCGTCGGCGAAGCGGCCGCCCCAGAGCCGGACGTCACCGTTGTTGCTGCTCACAGCTACTGCTCCTCAAGGGTGGGGATGTACGACCGCCTCCCCGAGGCGAAGAACGGGGAGGCGGCTGTCGAACGAGTCGTGATCAGGCGAGGTCACGCTTCGCGGCGATCTTCGACGACAGGCCGAAGATCTCGATGAAGCCCTGCGCCTTGGACTGGTCGAACGTGTCGCCCGAGTCGTACGTCGCCAGGTTGAAGTCGTACAGCGACTCGTCGGACTTCCGTCCCGTGACGACGGCGCGGCCGCCGTGCAGGGTCATCCGGATGTCGCCGGTGACGTGCTGGTTGGCCTCGTTGATGAAGCCGTCCAGGGCGCGCTTGAGCGGGGAGAACCACAGGCCGTCGTAGACCATCTCGCCCCAGCGCTGCTCGACCTGCCGCTTGTAGCGGGCCAGCTCGCGCTCGACGGTGACGTTCTCCAGCTCCTGGTGGGCGGTGATCAGTGCGATCGCGCCCGGGGCCTCGTACACCTCACGGGACTTGATGCCCACGAGCCGGTCCTCGACCATGTCGATCCGGCCGATGCCCTGCGCTCCGGCCCGCTCGTTGAGCTGCTGGATCGCCTGGAGGACGGTGACGGGCTTGCCGTCGATGGCGACCGGGACGCCCTCCTTGAAGGAGATGACGACCTCGTCGGCCTCGCGGGGGACGGCCGGGTTCGAGGTGTACTCGTAGATGTCCTCGATCGGGGCGTTCCAGATGTCCTCCAGGAAGCCCGTCTCGACAGCGCGCCCGAAGACGTTCTGGTCGATGGAGTACGGGGACTTCTTGGTGGTCGCGATCGGGAGGTTCTTCTGCTCGCAGAACGCGATGGCCTTGTCCCGGGTCATCGCGTAGTCACGGACCGGCGCGATGCACTTCAGGTCGGGGCCGAGAGCGGAGATACCGGCCTCGAAGCGGACCTGGTCGTTGCCCTTGCCGGTGCAGCCGTGGGCGACGATGCCGGCGTTGTGCTTCCTGGCGGCGGCGACGAGGTGCTTGACGATCGTCGGCCGGGAGAGGGCGGAGACCAGCGGGTAGCGGTCCATGTAGAGGGCGTTGGCCTTGATCGCCGGGAGGCAGTACTCGTCGGCGAATTCGTCCTTGGCGTCCGCGACCTCGGCCTCGACGGCACCGCAGGCGAGAGCGCGCTTGCGGATGACGTCCAGGTCCTCGCCACCCTGGCCGACGTCCACGGCAACGGCGATGACCTCGGCGCCCGTCTCCTCGGCGATCCAGCCGATGGCGACGGAGGTGTCCAGGCCGCCCGAGTAGGCGAGTACGACGCGCTCGGTCACGGGTTTCTCCTTACGATGCATGCGGTGATGGGTATAAGTATGCAGTGGTCCGTATGTTTCGTCAACCTTGCCTCTCGAGGTTCCGCCGGGCGTCGCGGACAACGGAACGAAATGGCACAAACATGGACAGGGGTCTAGCCTTGAAGTGCGGCAAGGCGATCGGGCCCATCGAGGCACGGTGCCGGCGCCGCAGGGCTGACGACGCCTCGCAGTTGAATGCGTAAGCGACTGCGTAAGTGCTGGTGTCCGGCCAAGACCCTCTCAGGTTCAAGGTTCCTTTGCCCTCACGCGCTTATGCCTGCGCGAGAGGCGCACGCCGTGAGGAACGAGAGCGAGAGGAGGTGTACCGAGATGCGCAGCTACGAGCGCCCGACCTTGTCTTCGGTGGGTTCCTTCCGGAAGATGACCGGCTTGGTCAAGCGAACAGGACCTCCGGACATTCTGGGCCGTCACCGTCTCATCGGCTGACTGGGAACGAACGGGAGCTGACTGGAAAGCGACCCGAAGGAATCGGAAATTCTGGTGGCGGCTGTGATTGCCGCCGCCAGGCTCGTCCAGCACTCGTCCAGCGAAGGCGGCGCACCTATGGCGGGATTCACCGGACTCGCTTCCGTTCCCTCATGGTTCGTCGTTCTTCCCGATTGCGCAGCAGCCGGATTTCTTGAATCGGCGTTGCGCGACGTCGCAGAGAACAGAATTCATCATCCGTCAGGCCGGCCCTGGTTGCTGGGGCGGTGGGCCGCGGAAGAGATGGCCGTCGGCGAGGCGGGACGTAACAAAATCGTGGTGCTGGGCGAGCACGCGGTCGTCGGCCGCCGGCTGGCGGACTCCGCTGCGCGCGTGCGGACGCCCCGCGATCTCGACGGGCCGGCCGGTGAGTTGGCGGGCAATTCGCATCTGGTCGCTTCTGCGGACGGGAAGGTACGCGTTCAGGGAACCGTCACCGGGTTCCGGCGGGTGTTCTCCGCCGATATCAATGGAGTCGCGGCCGCATCTGACCGGGCCGATGTCCTGGCGTTCCTCCTCGGATCCGCTATGGACGAACGGCGACTCGCGGTCCATCTGCTGGTGCCGTCCCTTCTTCATCCTCTGACGAACGAACCGGTGTGGCGCGGTGTGACCTTCCTGCCCACCGATCACTTTCTGCTGCTCGACGAGAACGGGCATGCACAGCAGGTCGGTTGGTGGACGCCACCCGAGCCCGAGCTGCCGTTGGCCGAAGGCGGTCAAAAGCTGCGGGCGGCGCTGACGGCCGCCGTGGACGTCCGGACCGGGGGCCGTGAGCTGGTCAGCTGCGATCTGAGCGGGCTGGACTCGACCTCGGTGTGCAGTCTGGCGGCCCGGCGGTCCAAGGTGGTCGCCTGCACCGCGGCGAGCCCGGATCCGCTCGACGACGACGTCCTCTGGGCAACCCGCACGGCCGCCGCGCTGGACAGCGTGGAGCACCACGTCATCGCGCAGGACGAGATGCCGCTGATCTACCACGGGCTGCTGGACATGGACGAGTTGCTGGACGAGCCGTGCGGGAGCATCGCGGACTACGCACGCTGGCTCACGATCGCCCGCCGCGGCGCGGCCCGCGGATCCCGGCTGCATCTGACGGGCTTCGGCGGAGACGAGCTGCTGGCCTCCTCGACCTCTCATCTGCGTACGGTGCTGCGCACGCGTCCGGCCGTCGCACTGCGGCAGCTCAATGCCCTCGCGGCGAAGCACCGATGGTCCCGCAAGCAGATGCTCCGACAGCTCGCGGACAGCCGCCCGTACCGCAGCTGGCTGAGGGGAACGGCGGACCGGCTCACCACACCGCCGCCGGAGGGAGGGCCCGTACTCGGCTGGGGGCCCGCACCCAGCCTGCCGCCATGGGTGACATCGGAAGCGGTGGACGCCGTACGGGAGTTGATCCGCGCCGCAGCGCCCACCAGCGAGCCGCTGGCCGAACGCCAGGGGCAGCACCTGGAGATCGAGGGAATCCAGTACGCGGCCCGTCCCGTCCGTCAGATCGGCCGGCTCGCAGCCCGGAACGGGATCACCCTCGCCGCGCCCTATTTCGACGACCGGGTGTTCGAGGCCGGCCTCGCCGTCCGTCCGGAGGAGAAGGACACTCCCTGGCGGTACAAGCCGCTGATCCTGGAGGCGATGCGCGGCATCGTCCCTGCGGAGAGCCTGACGCGGCAGACCAAGTCGGGGGGCATCTGCGACCTGAATGTAGCGCTGCGGTCGAACCGGGCGGATCTGCTCGCCCTGTGGGAGGACTCCCGGCTGGGCCGGCTCGGACTGATCGACGCGGGGGAACTGCGCAGGCTGTGCACGCGCCCGCTCGACCCGCACCATCCCCACGACTTGCACGGCGGGCTCTACCAGACCGTGGCCTGTGAAGTGTGGCTGCGCGCCTGGGAACGGGCCACCACCCACCCGAAGGCGGGAGCGAAGCCATGACACTCAAGCTGCGTACCGGCGTGTCCTGTGCCGATACCGAGTACGGGATCGCGCTGCTCGACGAGGACAACGGCGAGTACTGGGAACTGAACCCCACCGGTGCCCAGGTCCTGCGGAGCCTGCTGTCCGGCAACACCTCGGAGGAGGCGGCGCAGGAGCTGAGCGGTGCCTGCGACGTCGATGCGGCGACCGCGCGTGAGGACGTACAGGATCTGGTCGAGGCGCTCGACTCGTCCGGGCTGGTGGAACGGTAGCGACTCGTCAGGCCGGTGAGAGGAGAGTTCCGGTGACCCTTCCCGAAGCTGTCACCCACGAACCGCGCACGGTGCCTCTGGGTCGCCGGGTCGAGGTCCGTCTTGTCGTCGTACTGGCACGGCTGCTGGCGGGCCGCCCTCCGCGACGTATCCGCGCGGTGCTCCGCAGGGTGAGCCACGGTGCCCGTCCGGCTCGTTACGGTGAAGCCCGGGCGGCCCGCGATGCGGTGGTCGCGGTCAGCCTCACCTGCGCGGCGCCGGAGGGGTGCCTGGCCAGGTCACTGGCCACGGCCATGCTGTGCCGCCTGCACGGGCGGTGGCCGACCTGGTGCGTGGGGGCCCGGATGCTGCCGCCGTTCGCCGCGCACGCCTGGGTGGAGGCCGAAGGGGTGCCGGTCGGGGAGGGCGTCCCGCCCGACTACTTCCGTGCCTTCTTCACCGTGCCATGAGAGGTGTGAGCGGCATGAGCGGCGAACGCCTCACCGGACCCCGGGAGGTCCTTCGCGTACTGCGCGGGCACCGGCGGTGGGTCGCCGGCGCGGTGACGCTGACGCTGCTCGCCTCGGCGCTGGGGCTGGCCCAGCCGCTCGTGGTCAAACGCGTCATCGAGTCGTCCGGTGCGGGGACGGGCATCGCCGACCCCGTCGGCCTGCTGATCGCACTGTTCGCCGCCCAGGCGCTCGTCCAGGCCGTGGCGGGCTACGTCCTGGCGCGTACCGGCGAAGGGGTCGTACTCGGCGTGCGCCTCGACCTCATCGACCACCTGCTGCGGCTGCCCATGAGGACGTACGACCGGCATCGGATCGGCGACCTGATCTCGCGCGCGGGCACCGACAGCACGGCCCTGCGCCTGCTCATCGCCCAGGGCTTCACCGACGCGGTCACCGGCAGCATCGGCCTCGTCGGTGTGGTCGCCCTGATGGTCTGGCTCGACTGGGCTCTCTTCCTCGTCGTCATCGCCCTGATCACCTTCGGGGCACTGATGATCGCCTCGGTGCTGCACGGAATCGCCCGCGCCTCGCTCCGCGCCCAGCAGGCCACCGGCGCGATGACCGCGGAACTGGAGCGGGCCCTGGGCGCCATCCGCACCGTACGGGCGAGCCGCGCCGAACGGCGGGAGGCGGACCGCATCGGTGCAGAGGCCAGGTCCGCCTTCACCGCGGGCGTACGGGTGGGGAAGCTGGACGCCGTGGTCGCGCCGGCGATCGAACTGACGATCCACGGCTCCTTCCTGGTGGTCCTGCTCATCGGTGGCGTACGGGTCGCGGGCGAGGGCGGCTCCGTCGCAGACCTGGCCGCTTTCCTGCTCTACATGCTCTATCTGGTGGGGCCGGTCGGCGCGGTCTTCCAGGCGGTGAGCACCATGCAGCAGGGCGCGGGCGCGCTGCGACGGATCACCGAGATCCTCGACCTGCCGAAGGAACCGGACACCGAGCCCGCCGCCCAGCACCACAATCACCTCACCTCCCGGCCTGACGTCGACGCCCGCCGCCCACCGGTACTGGAGTTCCGGGACGTGTGGTTCGGCTACGACCCGGACCGGCCGGTACTGCGCGGGGTCTCGTTCCAGGTGCCACCACGCGGCCACGTCGCCCTGATCGGCAGCTCCGGCGTCGGCAAATCGACCGTCTTCGCGCTCACGGAACGCTTCTACGACCCCGACGGCGGCCTCGTCCTGTTCGAGGGCGGCGACGTACGAACCCTCACCCGCGCACAGCACCGCGCCCGGATCGGTCTCGTAGAGCAGCACGCCCCGGTGCTGTACGGCACACTGCGCGAAAACCTGCTCTACGCCGCCCCGGACGCCGGCGAGGCGGAGCTCGACCGCGTGGTGGAGCTGGCCCAGCTGACCGAGCTGACATCCCGGCTCCCCCGCGGGCTCGACACCGACGCCGGCGAACACGGCATGGCGCTCTCGGGCGGCGAACGCCAGCGCATCGCCATAGCCCGCTCCCTGCTCACCCGCCCCAGCCTCCTGCTGCTCGACGAGCCGACCGCCCACCTGGACGCGGTCAACGAGGCGGCGCTCCGCCGTTCGATCAGCCAGACCTCCGCCGAATGCGCGCTGCTGGTCATCGCACACCGGTTCTCGACCATCCGCGCAGCGGATCTGATCGTGGTCCTCGACGGGGGCGAGGTCGTAGCGACGGGAAGTCATGAGGAACTGCTGGACACCAGTGATCACTACCGGTCCTGTGCCGCGCCCAGCAGGTGAAATACCACGCCGACGCGGGAAGTTGACACGCATAATGCGTGGCATGGGAAAGCATTACGAACGAATAGACGGCAGGATTCGTACATTCATCGAGGATCAGCCCGTCTTCTTCACAGCCACTGCTCCGCTGGCCGCCGGCGGGCATGTCAACCTTTCGCCCAAGGGCCGGGCCGGGACGCTTGTCGTGCTGGACGAGATGACGCTCGCGTATCTGGACTTCGGTGGCAGCACCGCCGAGACCGTCGCGCATGTGCAGGAGAACGGGCGGATCACTCTGATGTGGTGCGCGTTCAACGGGCCGCCGAAGGTGCTGCGGGTGCACGGTGAGGGGGAGGCCGTGTTCCGGGACCATCCTCGGTGGGCGGAGCTCATCATGCGGTTCAAGGACGCGGGCGTCGACGGGCCGAGTGCGCGTGCCATTGTCGTGGTTCATGCCCGGCGCATCAGCGACAGCTGCGGTTTCGCCGTCCCCTTCATGGAGTATCAGGAGGAGCGGACGCAGCACGCCGAGTACTTCGCCCGTAAGACGGACGAGGAGTTCGCGGCGTACTGCGAGAAGAAGGACACCATCGGCGTGAGCCTGGACGGGCTGCCTGCGCTGCCGCTTCCGCTGCCGATGCGTACGGATTGAGCCGAACGGCGGTTTAGGAGGCCGTCGTCGGCCGTTTACGGTCGCCGCATGCGAATCGTGCGTACAGCGGCTCTCGCACTGGGTGCCGCGTTCCTGTCCGTCTGTTCCGTCGCCGCCGCGCCCGGCTGCGACGAGTTGTTGCCCGAGCGGATGGCCGACACGGGCGGCGGCACCCAGCTGATCACGGCCGAGGCTCCGCGCACCGGCTCCAGCACGGGGCGGGTGACGTGGTGGGAGCGGCGGGGCGGTCGGCGGTACGGGCGGTGGGTCGCCGTCGGGTCCTCCGAGGCGAGGTTCGGCTCGAAGGGGCTCGTGGCGGGCAGCGCGCGCGAGCAAGGCACGAACACGACGCCCACCGGGCTCTACGACCTGCCGTACGCCTTCGGGATCAAGCCGGCGCCGGCCGGGACCGAGATGGCGTACCGCCGGGTGACCGACAAGTCGTGGTGGTGCCAGGACAATCGCTCGCACCTGTACAACCGGTGGGCCGAGGGGCTGCCGGACGACTGCCTGGCGAGTGAGTCGGAACGGCTCATCTCGTACGGAGAGCAGTACGCCTGGGCGATGGTCATCGGGTTCAACTACGACCGGCCTGTGCGGGGGCGGGGCGCGGGCATCTTCCTGCACGTCAATGGGCCCGGGTCTACCGCGGGCTGCGTGTCCGTGCCGGCGCCGGCGATGGCCCGGATCCTGGCGTGGGCGGATCCGGACCGCGATCCGCACATCGCGATCGGGACGCGGTCGGGGCCGGTCGCGATCACCCGTTACTGACCCGCTGGCCACCTGCGGACGGGCTGCATTCAGCCCGTGGCCGCAGGCGGGCTAGCGGTCGTTCTGGGCCAGGCGCAGGAGGTGGTCGGCCAGCGCCTGGCCGCCCGCCGGGTCGCGGCTGATCAGGAGCAGCGTGTCGTCGCCCGCGATCGTGCCGAGGACCGCGTTCAGCTCCGCCTGGTCGATGGCCGAGGCCAGGAACTGCGCGGCCCCCGGCGGCGTACGCAGGACAACGAGGTTCGCCGAGGCCTCCGCGGAGATCAGCAGCTCGCCGGAGAGGCGCCGCATGCGCTCCTCCTTGGCGGACTCGCCGAGCGGCGCGTGCGGGGTGCGGTAGCCGCCCTCGCTCGGGACGGCGTAGATCAGCTCGCCGCCCGTGTTGCGGATCTTCACCGCGCCCAGCTCGTCGAGGTCTCGGGAGAGCGTCGCCTGGGTGACGCTCAGCCCGTCGTCGGCGAGGAGCTTCGCCAGCTGGCTCTGCGAGCGCACCGGCTGCCGGTTCAGGATGTCCACGATCCGGCGGTGCCTGGCGGTGCGGGTCTGCGGTACGGCAGGGCCGCCGTGCTCGTGGTCCTGCGCCTGCGCCTCGGTCATCGGTGTCATTCTCCGGATCGTTGGTCCCCGTGTGCGGTGTCGAGAACGCCGGGGATGGCCCGGAGGAACGCTTCCACCTCTTCGTCGCCGATGACGAACGCCGGCATGAGGCGTACGACATCGGGGGCGGGCGCGTTCACCAGGAGACCGGCGTCCTGAGCCGCCTGCTGCACCTGGGGAGCAAGGGACTCGGTGAGCACGATACCCAGGAGCAGTCCCGCACCACGGACGTGGGAGACGAGAGGGTGCCCCAGTGACTCGATTCCATCGCGCAGTTTCTCCCCGATCCGCTTGACGTGGTCGAGGAGTCCGTCGGCCGCGATGGTGTCCAGGACGGCGAGTCCGGCGGCGCACGCGACGGGGTTGCCGCCGAAGGTCGTGCCGTGCTGGCCGGGCTTGAGGAGGTCGGCGGCCGCGCCGAAGGCGAGGGTCGCGCCGATCGGCAGTCCGCCGCCGAGGCCCTTGGCGAGGGTGACGATGTCGGGATCGACGCCGTCGTGCGCCTGGTACTCGAACCAGTGGCCCGTGCGCCCGATGCCCGTCTGGACCTCGTCGAGTACGAGCAGGGTGCCGGTGGCGCGGGTGATCTCGCGGGCGGCCTTCAGGTAGTCCTTGGGCGGGACCACGACGCCGATCTCACCCTGGATCGGCTCGATGACCAGCAGCGCGGTCTCGGTGGTGACGGCTGCGCGCAGGGCGTCGACGTCTCCGAACGGGACGTGCGTGACATCGCCGGGGAGCGGCAGGAACGGCGTCCGCTTGGCAGGCTGGCCGGTGAGTGCGAGGGCGCCCATGGTGCGGCCGTGGAAGCCGCCGTCGGTGGCCACCATGTGCGTACGGCCGGTGAGCCGCCCGATCTTGAAGGCTGCCTCGTTGGCCTCGGCGCCGGAGTTGGCGAAGTAGACGCGGCCGGGGCGGCCGGAGATCTGGATCAGCCGCTCGGCGAGCGCGACGGGCGGCTCGGCGACGAACAGGTTCGAGACGTGGCCGAGGGAGGCGATCTGGCGGGACACGGCTTCGACGATGGCCGGGTGGGCGTGGCCGAGAGCGTTCACGGCGATGCCTCCGACGAAGTCGGCGTATTCCTTGCCGTCGGCGTCCCAGACCTTGGCGCCCTCACCGCGTACGAGCGGCAGTCTGGGCGTGCCGTAGTTGTCGGTCATGACGCCTTGCCAGCGCTGCGTCAGCTCCTGGTTCTCGGTCTGGTTCTCGGTCACTTCGCTCCCCCTTCGTGCTCGTCGGGCACGACCATCGTGCCGATGCCCTCGTCGGTGAAGATCTCCAGCAGGATCGAGTGCTGGACACGGCCGTCGATGACGCGGGCGGTGTTGACCCCGTTGCGTACGGCGTGCAGGCAGCCCTCCATCTTGGGGACCATGCCGCTGGAGAGGTCGGGCAGCAGCTTCTCCAGCTCCTTCGCGGTGAGCCTGCTGATCACTTCGTCGCTGTTGGGCCAGTCCTCGTAGAGACCCTCGACGTCGGTGAGCACCATCAGCGTTTCCGCTCCGAGCGCGGCGGCGAGCGCGGCCGCTGCCGTGTCGGCGTTGACGTTGTAGACGTGGTGGTCGTCGGCGCTGCGGGCGATGGAGGAGACGACCGGGATGCGGCCGTCGTCGAGCAGCGCCTGGATCGCGCCGGTGTCGATCTCGGTGATCTCGCCGACCCGCCCGATGTCGACGGACTCGCCGTCGATCTGCGGGAAGTGCTGGGTGGCAGTGATGGTGTGCGCGTCCTCGCCGGTCATGCCGACTGCGAGGGGCCCGTGCTGGTTGAGCAGCCCGACGAGCTCGCGCTGCACCTGCCCGGCCAGGACCATGCGTACGACGTCCATGGCCTCGGGCGTGGTGACCCGCAGCCCCGCCTTGAACTCGCTGACCAGGCCGTGCCGGTCGAGCTGCGCGCTGATCTGCGGCCCGCCGCCGTGCACGACGACCGGCTTGAGGCCGGCGTGGCGCAGGAAGACGACATCCTGGGCGAAGGCGGCCTTGAGGTCCTCGTCGATCATGGCGTTGCCGCCGAACTTGATGACGACGGTACGGCCGTGGTGGCGGGTGAGCCACGGCAACGCCTCGACGAGGATCTGCGCCTTGGGCAGTGCGGTGTGCTTACGAGTGCTCATGAGCTGTACGCGCTGTTCTCGTGGACGTAATCGGCGGTGAGGTCGTTGGCCCAGATGACGGCCGACTCGGTGCCTTCGGCGAGGTCTGCGGTGATCTTGACCTCGCGGTAGCGCATGTCGACGAGGTCGCGGTCCTCGCCGACACAGCCGTTCTTGCAGACCCAGATGCCGTTGATGGCGACGTTGAGCTTGTCGGGGTCGAACGCGGCCTGCGTGGTGCCGATCGCGGAGAGGACACGGCCCCAGTTGGGGTCCTCGCCGTGGATGGCGCACTTGAGGAGGTTGTTACGGGCGATGGAGCGGCCCACCTCGACGGCGTCGTCCTCGGTCGCGGCGTTGATGACCTCGATCCGGATGTCCTTGCTGGCCCCCTCGGCGTCGCCGATGAGCTGGCGGGCGAGGTCGTCGCAGACGGTGCGTACGGCCGCGGCGAACTCGTCGTAGCCGGGCGTCACGTCCGACGCGCCGGAGGCGAGCAGCAGCACGGTGTCGTTGGTCGACATGCAGCCGTCGGAGTCGACGCGGTCGAACGTCTGACGGGTGGCGTCGCGCAGCGCCGTGTCAAGTCCGTCGGCCTCGACGTCGGCGTCGGTGGTCAGCACGACGAGCATCGTGGCAAGGCCGGGTGCGAGCATGCCCGCGCCCTTGGCCATGCCGCCGACGGTCCATCCTTCGCCGCCCGCGACCGCCGTCTTGTGCACGGTGTCGGTGGTCTTGATGGCGATGGCGGCCTTCTCACCGCCGTGAGCGGAGAGCTCGGTGGCGGCCTTCTCGATGCCGGGGAGGAGCTTGTCCATGGGGAGGTTGATGCCGATGAGGCCGGTGGAGGCGATGGCGATCTCGCCGGCACTGTGCCCCTCCAGGCCCCCCTTGTTCAAAACCTGGGCGGCCTTCTCAGCCGTCGCGTGTGTGTCCTGGAAGCCCTTCGGGCCCGTACAGGCGTTGGCGCCACCGGAGTTGAGCACGACGGCGGAGATCCGACCACCCTTGACGACCTGCTCGGACCAGAGGACCGGGGCGGCCTTCACACGGTTGGAGGTGAAGACGCCCGCGGCGGCCAGACGGGGCCCGTTGTTGACCACGAGGGCCAGGTCGGGGTTACCGCTGTCCTTGATCCCCGCGGCGATGCCCGCCGCGGTGAATCCTTTTGCTGCCGTGACGCTCACTGCATCTCCTCGTTCGCCCCGCCGCGGTAGCGGCTGATGTCACTGTCGCCCGCGCAGCGCAGCGGCGCGGCTTTCGTCATTGCCTGCAGCCCGGCGGCTGCGCGTGCGTCGCTCACGGAGCCACTCCCGTAGTGGAAAGTCCGGTGTCCTCGGGAAGTCCGAGGGCGATGTTCATGCTCTGCACCGCGCCGCCGGCCGTGCCCTTGGCGAGGTTGTCGATGGCGCTGATCGCGATGATGCGGCCTGCCGCTGCGTCGTACGCGACCTGCACCTGAACGGCGTTGGAACCGTAGACGGACGCCGTCGCGGGCCACTGCCCCTCGGGGAGGAGGTGCACGAACGGCTCGTCGGCGTACGCCTTCTCGTATGCGGCCCGTACGCTCTCGGGCGTCGTCCCCGGCTTCGCCTTGGCGCTGCACGTGGCGAGGATGCCGCGGGACATCGGCGCCAGCGTCGGCGTGAAGGAGACGGTGACCCGCTCCCCCGCCGCCGCGCTCAGGTTCTGGATCATTTCGGGGGTGTGCCGGTGGCCTCCGCCGACGCCGTACGGCGTCATCGAGCCCATCACCTCGCTGCCGAGCAGGTGCGGCTTGAGCGCCTTGCCCGCGCCGGAGGTGCCGGTGGCGGCGACGATCACGGCGTCCGGCTCCGCGAGCTGGGCGACGTACGCCGGGAAGAGGGCGAGCGAGACGGCGGTCGGGTAGCAGCCGGGCACGGCGATGCGCTTGGAACCGGCCAGGGCGGCGCGGGCTCCGGGGAGCTCGGGGAGGCCGTACGGCCAGGTACCGGCGTGCGGCGAACCGTAGAACGTCTCCCAGTCGGCGGCGTCCGTCAGCCGGAAGTCAGCGCCCATGTCGACCACGAGCACATCGTCGCCGAGCTGCTCGGCGACGGCGGCGGACTGGCCGTGCGGGAGCGCGAGGAAGACGACGTCGTGCCCTGCGAGCACTTCTGCGGTGGTCGGCTCCAGCACCCGCCCGGCGAGCGGCAGCAGGTGCGGCTGGAGTCCGCCGAGGCGCTGGCCTGCGTTGGAATGGCCGGTCAGGGCGCCGATCTCGACCCCGGGGTGAGCGATGAGCAGGCGGAGCAGCTCCCCGCCCGCATACCCACTCGCTCCAGCCACTGCTGCACGTACCGTCATCGAGCCCTCCTCGTCGATGGCATGACTATACGCAGCACCGCACTTTTATGCAATGACATCAAGGGGCGGTTCACGCAAGTGACACCGTATGAACGATCAAAATGGCGGGGGGTTAGCATATGAGCGCCGCCTAGCTCGAAAGATAAACCTGTGACTGTCAATGATGACTCGTTCACCAACTGGAAGACCCGCGAGGAGATCGCGGAGTCGATGATCCCGATCATCGGGAAGCTGCACCGGGAGCGGGACGTCACCGTCCTGCTTCACAGCCGCTCCTTGGTGAACAAGTCGGTGGTCAGCATCCTCAAGACCCACCGATTCGCCCGGCAGATCGCCGGTGAGGAGCTCTCGGTCACCGAGACGCTGCCGTTCCTGCAGGCCCTCACCACGCTCGATCTCGGTCCGTCCCAGATCGACATCGGCATGCTCGCCGCGACGTACAAGACCGACGACCGCGGTCTTTCGGTGGAGGAGTTCACCGCCGGGGCCGTCGTCGGCGCCACGGGTGCCAACAAGATCGAGCGCCGCGAGCCGCGCGACGTCGTCCTCTACGGGTTCGGCCGCATCGGCCGCCTCGTCGCCCGCCTGCTCATCGAGAAGGCCGGCTCCGGCAACGGCCTGCGGCTGCGCGCCATCGTCGTCCGCCCGGGCGGCGGCCGGGCCGCCGAGGATCTCGTCAAGCGCGCCTCGCTGCTGCGCCGCGACTCCATCCACGGCCAGTTCCAGGGCACGATCACCGTTGACGAGGCGAACGGCACCATCATCGCCAACGGCAACGAGATCAAGGTGATCCACGCCGGCGACCCGTCGGAGGTCGACTACACGGCGTACGGCATCAAGGACGCCATCCTCATCGACAACACCGGCAAGTGGCGCGACCGCGCGGGCCTGTCGAAGCACCTGCGCCCCGGCATCGACAAGGTCGTCCTGACCGCGCCGGGCAAGGGTGACGTCCCCAACATCGTGCACGGCGTCAATCACGACACGATCAAGCCGGACGAGCAGATCCTGTCCTGCGCGTCCTGCACCACCAACGCGATCGCCCCGCCGCTGAAGGCGATGGCGGACGAGTACGGCGTCCTGCGCGGCCACGTGGAGACCGTCCACTCGTTCACCAACGACCAGAACCTGCTGGACAACTACCACGGTGCCGACCGCCGCGGCCGCTCGGCAGCGCTCAACATGGTCATCACCGAGACCGGTGCTGCCTCCGCCGTCGCCAAGGCGCTGCCCGACCTCAAGGCAAAGATCACCGGCAGCTCGATCCGCGTTCCGGTGCCGGACGTCTCGATCGCGATCCTCAACCTGCAGCTCGCGCGCGAGACCAACCGCGAGGAGGTCCTCGACTACCTTCGCGACGTGTCGCTGACCTCGCCGCTCAAGCGCCAGATCGACTTCACCACGGCACCCGACGCGGTCTCGAGCGACTTCATCGGCTCGCGCCACGCCTCGATCGTCGACGCCGGCGCCACCAAGGTCGAGGGCGACAACGCGATCCTCTACCTCTGGTACGACAACGAGTTCGGCTACTCCTGCCAGGTCATCCGCGTCGTCCAGCACGTATCCGGGGTGGAGTACCCGACCTACCCGGCCCCGGCGGTCTGATCTCGGCGGACCCCCTGACTTCGCGATGAGCGCTGTAGTTGGCCGGCCCGGCCAGCTACAGCGCTCCTTACCTTGTTGGCGGGTTGATTCCGGTCCTTCGTACGATCGGGAGACCCAGGGGCCTGGGTGTGGCTTTACAGCGCTCATGCCGTGGTTGTGGCTTTGACTGATTGGCCGCCCAGTGCCCCGCGACGACACGGCCACTCATTGGGATGAGCGAACAGAGATCGCTTCGTAAGGACACGTCGGCGTGGTCGTCTGCAGGGACCAGTCAACCGATCGACGAGGGAGGCTCGGGTGCCCGAGCTCTGGGCGGGGACGGACGCGGGCAAGGCCGCGCACCACTGCACGGTGATCGACACGGACGGAACGAAGGTGCTCTCGCGCCGGCGGCGCCGGGTCCCCAACAATGAGCCCGAGCTGTTGGAACTGATAGGCGACGTCCTCGCACTGGCTGAGGACAGCCCGGTCACCTGGGCCGTCGACCTGAACGCCGGCGGGGGCGCGCTGCTGATCGCTCTGCTGACCAGCCACGGTCAGCGGCTGCTCTACATCCCTGGCCGAACCGTCCACCACGCCTCCCGTGGCTACCGCGGCGACGGCAAGACCGATGCGAAGGACGCCTACGTCATTGCCGATCAGGCACGGATGCGCCGGGACCTGCAGCCCTTGCAGGAGTGGGACGAGATCGCGGTGGACCTGAAGATCCTCACCGCCCGACGCTACGACCTCGCTGCCGACAGAACCCGCGCCATCAACCGACTGCGAGCCCAGTTGCTGGAGTACTTCCCGGCCCTGGAACGGGCCTTCGACTACGCAGCCTCCCAAGCGGCACTCGTCCTGCTGACCGGCTACCAGACCCCGGCCGGCCTGCGCCGGGTCGGCCCGAGCCGGCTCGCGACCTGGTTGAAGAATCGCAAAGTCCGTGGCGCCCAGGCGATGGCCGATGCGGCCGTCGCCGCGGCGCAGGCCCAGCACACCGCCGTGGCCGGGGAGAGCACAGCCGCCGCCGTGGTCAACACCCTGGCCCGGTCGGTCCTGGCCCTGGACCAAGAGATCGCCGCCATCGATGCACAGATCGCGGCCCGGTTCCGAGAGCATCGCGACGCGGAAGTGCTACTCAGCATGCCCGGCATGGGCCCGTTGCTGGGTGCGGAGTTCATCGCCTGCACCGGCGGAGACATGGACGCCTTCGGCAGCGCGGGCCGACTTGCCGGAGTCGCCGGCCTCGCACCCGTCCCACGGGATTCGGGGCGTATCAGCGGCAACATGCGGCGGCCACATCGCTACCACCGTCGGCTCCTGCGCGTCTTCTACCTCTCCGCCCAGATCGCCGCCCGCTTCTGCCCCACGTCGAAGACGTTCTACGACCGCAAGAGAGCCGAGGGAAAGAACCACAAACAGGCGATCCTCGCCCTCGCCCGCCGCCGGCTCGACGTCCTATGGGCCCTCATCCGCGACCACCGCACCTTCACCACCGAGCCGCCCCACCCCAACCTCGCCACGGCATAACACCCTCACCCTGTGTCACTCGCACCCTTGACAAACATGATTGGGAATCAGTCACAACCGGTAGTGATACCCCCCCCACCGCTAATCTGCATCCCATCATGAGCACTCGCACCCACTGGAACACGCGCGCCGAGACCAGCGCCGACGTCTCCGCCGTCCGCGAGATCGTCCTGGCGGCCTTCGAGACCGCGCTGGAAGCCGATCTCGTCGACGCTTTGCGTACCGACAGCTCCTGGATCGACGGACTGTCCATCGTCGCCACCGACCAGGACGGCAAGCTCGTCGGCCACGCGCTGCTGACCCGCTGTCACATCGACGACACCCCTGCGCTGTGCCTCGCCCCCGTCTCCGTACTCCCCGAGTACCAGAGGACCGGCGCCGGCTCCGCCGCCATCCGCACCGCCCTCCAGGCCGCCAAGGACATGGGCGAACACTTCGTCACCGTCCTCGGACACC
This sequence comes from Streptomyces sp. ISL-98, assembly GCF_018614055.1. Lineage (GTDB taxonomy): Bacteria > Actinomycetota > Actinomycetes > Streptomycetales > Streptomycetaceae > Streptomyces > Streptomyces spiramyceticus. The sequence goes on along the minus strand of NZ_JAGGPB010000012.1, from coordinate 90,977 downwards.
CGGCGTACTACCCGCGGTTCGGCTTCACCCGCGCCTCCGCCCACGGCATCGGCCTCACCGTCGACGTCCCGGACGAGGCCATGATGGCCCTCGCCCTCGACGCCGGCCACCCGCTGCCCAGCGGCACCGTCCGCTACGCCGCACCGTTCGGTATCTAGACCCCGGGAATTCTGCGGATCGGGCGCCGCCGGGCCGGTGTGTTCACAGGTCGCGGCGGCGTACGACGGCCATGGCGACGACTGCCGATACGAGTGCCCAGGCCGCGAACACCATCCACGACCCGGTGATCGTCGCCGGGTGGCGGTCCGGCATGAAGGAGTGGTCGCCGACCTCGGTCAGCTGCTCCCACGCCCCTTGGGGCAGGGCGTGCAGGACGGTGGCCGAGAAGTGGTTGCGGGCGTTGATGAGCGACGGCAGCACCAGGAGCACGAAGGTGAGCGTGACAACGGTGGCCGCGGTGTGCCGGACGACCGCGCCGAGAGCCATACCCGTCAGCGCGCACACCGGCGCGAGCAGGGCGGACGCCGCCATGACGCGCAGCGCGCCGGGGTAGCCGAAGGGCAGGCCGACGTGCCGTCCGGACAGGATCGCCTGGGTCACGCCGAACGACGTCACCGCGAGGACAGCGCCGTACACCAGCATGATCGCCGTCACAACGGACATCTTGGCGGCCACCACCGAGCCACGGGCGGGGACGGCCGCGAAGGTCGTACGGAACTGTCCGGTGCTGTACTCGCTGACGATCGTGAGCGCGCCGATACTGCCCGCGGCGAGCATGAGGACCATGGAGGCCCCGGCCGTGTAAGCGTCCCGCATGGCCCAGATGGGCACGAAGAGGGCCTTGATGCCGTCGGGGTAGCCCGGCCAGTTGTTGTGGTCGGCGACGGCGGCGTTCACATTGATGCCGATGACGATCAGCGCGCCGACCGCGAAGGCCCAGGGGGTCGAGCGCAGCGACCAGAGCTTGATCCACTCGGCTGCGAGGAGGTCGGCGAAGCGGGCGCGGGGCTCAATGGTCAGTGTGGTCATCGGGGTTCTCCGGCGAGGTGTTCGACGCTGTCGGCGGTGAGTTCCATGAATGCCTCTTCCAGCGAGGAGGCGCGGGTGGCCAGTTCGTGGAGCAGGATCCGGTGGTGGAGGGCGAGTTCGCCGATACGGGCCGCGGTCAGGCCGGTCACCGTGAGGGCCTCGCCGCGGTCCGGATGTCCGTCCGGATGTCCGTCCGGTTGTACGGATGCGCCTGCCGCCCTCAGTACGGCCGTCAGCGCGGCGCTCTCCGGCGTACGCACGGTCACGCTCGCACGCGTACCGCGGGCCGCGAACTCCGTGACGCTCTCCGCCGCGATCAGCTCGCCCCGGCCGATGACGACCAGATGGTCGGCGGTGTGCTCCATCTCAGTCATCAGGTGGCTGGAGACGAAGACCGTACGCCCCTCGGCGGCCAGTCGGCGGAACAGGCGCCGCACCCACAACACACCTTCCGGATCAAGGCCGTTGATCGGCTCGTCGAACAGCAGCACCGGTGGGTCGCCGAGCAGCGCGGCGGCGATGCCGAGGCGCTGCCTCATGCCGAGGGAGAACCCGCCGATGCGGCGCCGCCCCGCCTCGGCAAGACCGACCTCCCGCAGGACCTCGTCCACCCGGCCGCGCGGGATGCGGTTGCTGCGGGCCAGGGCGGACAGGTGAGCCCGCGCGGTGTGCCCGCCGTGGACATCGCCCGCGTCGAGCAGCGCGCCGACGTGGCGCAGGCCGCGCGGGCGGTCGCGGAACGGGCGGCCGTCGATGGTGGCGGTTCCGCCCGTGGGGTCGTTCAGACCGAGGAGCAGCCGCAAAGTGGTGCTCTTCCCGGCGCCGTTGGGGCCCAGGAACCCGGTGACGTGCCCGGGGCGCACGGTGAAGGTCAGGCCGTTCACGGCGGTGGTTGCGCCGTATCGCTTGGTCAGTTCGTTGACTTCGATCACCCGGCCAACGGTGCCCGGAGCCGTGCCCGTACGGCATCGGGCCGTCGGCCACACTCTCGGGGGCCGTTGTAGCCCGTGGGCGTAGGTCCACGGACCAATGCTCTGCCGCAGGTCAGGCGGTTACGATCCCCTCATGCCCACCACGACGACGAGTTCTCGACGCCCTGCACGGGTGAGGAGCGTCGGACCGCCCGTCGCGTGGACGGTCCTGGCCTGGGGCGGGGCGGTGGCGTACCCGTTCGTCCTGTTCTTCTCGGTGCAGGCCGGGCCTTATCGCTCCGTTCCCCTGCGGGTCTTTCTGTCGGGCGTCGCTACCGTCCTCGTCGTCGGTCTGCTGCGGCGCAGTCCGCTGCCTGCGGTGGCGCTGATGCTCGTCGGTACGTTCGCCGCCGCGACCACATGGCCGTACTGGGAGATCGTCTATCTGCTGGTCCTGGTGAACGATCTCGCCGTCGGCTTCCTCGTGGCCAACCGTCCGCGCCGCACCGCGATCGCGGCCGCCGTCCTGACGCTCGGCGTGCAGATCAGCTCCGTCCGCTACTACACGGACGGGTCGGGCGAATACACCAATGCTGTCGTGTTTCTCGTTCTGGCGGTCCTCGCCGCCTGGCTGGCGGGTTACTCGGTCCGCGAGCGCCGCGAGCACGCCGCGGCGCTGCGCTCGCAGACCGCGGCTCAGGCCGTCACCGCGGAACGGCTGCGCATCGCCCGCGAGTTGCACGACATGATCGCGCACAGCATCGGCGTCATCGCCATCCAGGCAGGTGTCGGCAGCCGGGTCATCGACACGCAGCCGGACGAGGCGCGCAACGCGCTCACCACCATCGAAGCCACCAGCAGGGAAACCCTCGCCGGGCTGCGGCGGACGCTGGGTGCGCTGCGCCGCACTGAGCCGGGCTCCGAACCCGGCTCCGAATCGCGCTCCGGATCCGGGCCCGGGCGCCGGGCCGCGCCGCTCGACCCGACGCCCGGGCTGGCCGACGTGGGCCGGCTGGCCGCGTCGACGCTGGACGCAGGCGTACGGGTCGATGTGCGGTGGCGGGGAGAGCGGCGGCCGCTGCCCGCCGACATCGACCTGGCGGCGTTCCGGATCCTTCAGGAAGCGCTCACCAACGTGGTACGCCACGCGGGCACCCGCGACTGCCGGGTGACCGTCGACTACCGGGACGCCGAGCTGTCCATAGAGGTCGAGGACGACGGCCGCGGCGGCCCGGTCCCCGGCAGCGGCGGCGACACCGGCTGGGGCATCGTCGGCATGCGGGAGCGGGTCAGCCTGCTGCGCGGACACTTCACCGCCGGGTCCCGGCCCGAAGGCGGCTTTCACGTGGCGGCCAGGCTGCCCCTCTCCGAAGGAGCCGGATGACGGTCCGTATCGTGCTCGCCGACGACCAGCCGCTGGTACGCGCCGGCCTGCGCGTCCTGATGGCCGACACCCCGGACATCGACGTCGTGGGAGAGGCCGGAACGGGGACGGAGGCGGTCCGGCTGGCCGGGGACGTACATCCCGATGTGGTGGTGATGGACATCCGCATGCCGGGTATGGACGGCATCGAGGCCACCCGGCTGATCACGGCGGGCCCGGATGCGGCGCGCGTCCTCGTCCTCACCACGTTCGACGACGACGATTATGTCTACGCCGCGCTCCGCGCCGGGGCGAGCGGGTTCCTCGTCAAGGACATGGCCCTGGAAGACATCCTCGCGGCGATCCGCGTGGTCGCCGCCGGGGACGGCCTGATCGCGCCGAGCGTCACGCGCCGCCTCATCGAGGAGTTCGCCGCCCGCCCGGAACCGGCCCGGCCGCCCCGGTCGGTCGAGGGCATCACCGGGCGGGAACGCGAGGTGATGACCCTTGTCGGACGCGGCATGTCGAACAGCGAGATCGCGAGCCATCTGTGCATCAGCGTGGCCACCGTAAAGGCGCACGTGGCGCGGCTGTTCACGAAACTCGGCGCGCGCGACCGGGTTCACCTTGTGATCATCGCGTACGAGACGGGGATGGTGGCGCCGCCGAGGTGAGCGGCGTAAGGGCGTCCCACCGGCGTCCCCACCCAGGACGTCCTTCGGACGGTCGGTACCTACCGCACGTCGATCATCGGCAGGCGCGATCTCGCGGCCAGTGCCGCCGTTGAGTACCACACCCTGATCAGGCCGATCAGGCTGCTGGGATCCGAGACCTCGCACGTCACCGTCGTTTCGTCGACCCGCACCGCACCCGGCACGTCCGCCGCGGACTCGGCCGCCGTCGGGATCTGGAAGCCTGCGGTCAGCACGAGCCGTTCGGGGATCTCCACCGGCCGGAGCGCGCCGGCGTTCTTCACCGCCTCGGCCGCCTCGGCGCGGACCAGGGCCTGTGCCCGGCGGGGGTGGAGGCTGTCGGCGGCGGTGTAGCCCTCGGCGCGCTTGACCGTGGCGGTGACCACGCCGGGGAACCGGCGTTGTGCCAGCGCGCAGATCTGGTCGTCGCCGGTCACCAGGCCTACGGGGACGCCGTGTTCGGCGGCGAGCAGTGCGTTGATCTCGGCCTCCGACACGATACGGTCGCCCAGTTTCAGCCAGGCGAAGAACGACGAGAAACTGTGGGCGAGTACGCCGGGGCAGCCGCCCGCCGCGTGGTAACCGACGAACAGCGCCACCCCGTGGTCGCCGCCGATGCCGTGCGCCATGCACTGCGCCTTCGGGCTGCCGGTGATCAGGCGGGCCCGCTCGTCGAGCCCTTCCTGCAGGAAGTTGTCCATGGTGCCGTGGCTGTCGTTCACCGCGACCGAGTCCGCGCCGGCGTCGAACGCCCCCTCGATCGCCGCGTTCGCCTCGGCGGTCATCAACTGCTGGGCTCGCGGGTATCCGTGGCCGCCGCGCGCGATCTGGTCAACGGTGGCGATCCCCGAAATGCCTTCCATGTCGACCGAGATGTAGACGTCCATGGGTCTCCTCTCCTGTGGCCTCCGGCATCATCCGACCCCGGCGATCGGGCGTCATCGGACGTACGCACAGGTCCCGGGCGCCTTTTTCGTCTCCCACGACGATCCGGCGCCGCCGGGCCGGCGCCTACTGTGCCCTCACTGCTCTCCACGGAGGTGGTCATGGTCAATACCGAAGATCTGCGGGCACGCCTTGCCGAACTGGCCGAGAGGCATCGCATCCCCGGCGCGACCGTCGCCGTCCAGCGTGGCGACGAGATCGTCGAGGCGGCCTACGGCGTGCTCGACAAGGAGACCGGCTACCCGGCGACCACCGACTCGATCTTCCAGACCGGGTCCATCACCAAGGTCTGGACGGCGACGCTGATCATGCAGCTTGTCGACGAGGGCCTGGCCGACCTGGACGCGCCGGTTGCGCGCTATCTGCCGGACTTCCGGGTCACGGACGAGGCCGTGAGCGCGTCCGTGACCCTGCGCCAACTCCTGTGTCACACCGGTGGTTTCGAGGGCGACATCTTCGACGATCACGGGCCGGGCGACGATGCGGTCGAGCGGTTCGTGGCCGGCCTGGCGGGTCCTTCGCGGCAGCTGTTCACGTGCGGTGAGCTGTGGTCGTACTGCAACAGCGGCTATGTGGTCCTCGGCCGGATCGTCGAGGTGCTCACCGGTCTGACCTGGGAGGCGGCGCTCCGCGAGCGTATCGCCGTCCCGCTCGGCATGACGGAGCTCGCGACCTCGCCGGGTGAGGCGATCCGGTACCGGGTGGCGATGGGTCATGTGCCCGGCCCGGACGGCGAGTTGGTCAAGGCGCCGCTGTGGAACATGCCGCGTTCCAACGCGCCCGCCGGTTCGACGCTGACGCTCAGCGTCCGGGACCAGCTCCGCTTCGCGCAGATGCACATCAGCGGCGGTGTGGCCCCCGACGGCATGCGGGTGCTCTCCGAGGCGAGCATCCGGGCGATGCGGGAGCCGCAGGCGGCCGTGCCGGGCGTCGGGCCGCTCGCGGATCACTGGGGGCTCGGCTGGGAGCTGTTCGACTGGAAGGGCGGCCCGGTCATCGGGCACGACGGCGGCACCATCGGCCAGTCCGCGCTCCTGCGCATCGTGCCGGATCAGGACGTGGCCGTCGCGATCCTCACCAACGGGGGCGGGTTCTTCGGCCTGCACGTCCTGGTCACCGAGCTGCTGGGCGACCTGGCCGGGGTGAGTGTGCCGCCGCTGCCGGTCCCGCCCGACGAACCGCCGACGGTCGACCTGCGCTTCTTCACCGGCCGGTACGAGTCGGTGACCTGCGAGGCCGAGGTCGTGCAGGTCGGCGAGGCCCTGTCCGTGGTGGTACGGCCCCTCGGCCCGGCCGCCGCCCTGCCCGGCGAGGACGCCCCGTCCAGCACGGTCATGGTGCCGCTGGACGCCCGCACGCTGGTCGCCCTCAGAGAGACGGACGGCCGGTACCAGACGTACACCTTCCTCGGCGACGGCGACAGGGCTCAATTCCTGCACCTGGGCCGCGCCGTCCCACGCGCCTGACCGACGCGCTGAACCACGCGCCCGACCAACGCGCCCGCTCCAACACCCCCACGCCTGAAGTGCCTGAATCCCCCGTCCCCTCGCGCAGGCCGGCAGAGGAGCAGATGAGATGAGAACCACCACGACCACCGGTGCGGCAGCCGCGGCGATCGCGGCGATCGGACTGGCCACCACCGGGTGCAGCGGCGGCGTGACCGGAGGCGGCGGCAGCGGAACCGTCACCATCGCGATCGCCTCGGACCCCGGGACCCTGAACCCGCTGGGCACAGTGGCCTCTTCCGCACTGTCCATGAACAGATTCGCCTACGACACCCTCGTGCACCGGGGCCCCAAAGGCTCCACGGTCCCGGGCATCGCACAGCGCTGGTCGGCCACCCCCACTTCGGCCACTTTCACCTTACGCAAGGGCGTGACCTGCCAGGACGGTTCGGCGCTGACCGCGTCGGACGTGGCGGCCGTGTACAACTACGTCGCCGACCCGAAGAACCAGTCGCCGCTCCTCGGGGTCGCCGTACCGCCGACGGCCACCGCCAAGGCCGACGACGCGAGGCGCACGGTCACGGTACGCACCAAGCAGCCCGCCCCCTTCTTCGTGGAGATGGCCCAACTGCTCCCCCTCACCTGCAAGAAGGGGCTGTCCGACCCGAAGGCGCTGGCCCGCGCCTCCGACGCGACCGGCGCGTACCGGCTGAAGGAGGCGGTGGCCGGCGACCACTTCACGTACGTCAAACGCAAGGGCTACACCTGGGGCCCGGACGGCGCCACCGGCGACGAGATGCCCGACACGGTGGTCTTCAAGGTGGTGGCCAACGAGTCCACGGCCACGAACCTGCTGCTCGCGGGCGAGGTCAACGCGGCCCAGATCAACGGGACCGACCGGGACCGTCTCGAGGCGGCCAAGGTCATGTCGCGGAGCACCCGGCTCCTCTTCGGCGAGCTGATCTTCAACGAGGGTTCCGGACACCCGACCGCCGATCCTGCGGTGCGCAAAGCCCTGGTGGGTGCGCTGGACCTGAAACAGATCGGTTCCGTCGCGACCGGCGGAACGGGCAAGCCCGCCACCAACCTCGGCGAGATCGCCCCCACTCCCTGTACCGGCGACACCGTCACCGGGAACCTGCCCGCGCACGACACCGCCCGGGCGGCCGAGGCCCTCACCTCCGCGGGGTGGAAGAAGACCGGCAAGACCTGGACCAAGGACGGGAAACCGCTCAGCATCACCGCGCCGTACCCCTCCACCCAGGGGCCGCGGGTGAGCTCCGCGATGGAACTGGCCGCCCAGCAGTGGACCGAGTTCGGGGTGATGGTGACCACCAGAACGATGGACCAGGCGACGGTGGTCTCCACGCTGAGCGCGGACACCTGGGACGTGGCCTGGTCGCCGATCGGTGTGTCCCTGCCCGATCAGCTCACCAGGTTCTTCGACGGTCCCGTGCCGCCGCGCGGCACCAACTTCGGCCGCGTCGACAACCCCGAGTACCAGCGCCTCACCGCCGAGGCGGCCACCAAGCCGGGCAAGGCGGGATGCGACCTGTGGGACGCGGCGGACGCCGCGCTCATCAAGCGCGTCGACGTCGTCCCGATCGTGACCAACCCGCAGACCGTCTACGGCAAGGGCGTCACCTTCAGGTCCGACGGCGGGATCGTGCCGTCGAGTCTGCGAAGGACGTCGGGCTGATGGCGGCCCTGGCACTGCCTGCCCGGCTCGGCGTACGGGGGCCGTGGGCGGGGTTCGTCGTACGGCGGGTCGTGCGGCTGTTCGTGTCGCTGGGCGTGCTGGTCACCGCGTCGTTCGCGATGATCCACCTGGTTCCCGGGGACCCGGTACGGGCGGCGCTCGGCCCGACCGCCGATCCGGCGCTGGTCGACGCCCGGCGCCACGCGCTCGGGCTCGACCAGTCCCTGCCGGAGCAGTACGGGGCCTTCGTCAGCGGCCTGTTGCAGGGCCGTCTCGGCCAGTCGATCACCGCCGACCTGCCGGTGTCGCAGATCATCTCCGGCCGCCTCCCCGCGACCCTGGAGATCGCCGTACCGGCATTCGTCCTGATCATGCTCATCGCGATCCCGGTCGGGATGACGGCGGCCGTGCTGACCAGGGACGGGAAGCGGCGGCGCGGCGAGCTCGTGTTCACGGCGGTCACCGGGACGCTCGGTGCGGTGCCCGAATTCCTGCTGGCCGTGGGGCTGGTCGCGCTGTTCGGTGTGGCGTTCCCGGTTCTGCCGGTGGCGTCGCGCGGCGGGCCTTCGTCGTACGTCCTGCCGGTCCTCGCCCTCGCGATCATCCCGGCGGTGGTGCTGGCCCGGATCGTACGAGTGGAGACGCTCCGGGTGCTCGGCGAGGACTACATGCGTACGGCCCGGGCCAAGCGGCTTCCCGCGCGGCTGCGTTACCTGCGGCACGCGCTGCCGAATCTGCTGACGTCCTCACTGACGCTGGGCGGGCTGCTGTTCACCTCGCTGATCGCGGGGACCGTCCTGATCGAGAACGTATTCGCCTGGCCGGGACTCGGCACCACCATCGTCCAGGCGATCACGCAGAAGGACTACCCGCTGGTGCAGGGCGTGGTGCTGGTCTACGGGACGGCGGCGCTCGTCATCACCTTCGCCGTCGACGTGGCCGTCGCCGTCGCCGATCCCCGTTCCACGATCCGCGGGAGCTGATATGTCGTTCGCGGGCCGGCTCCGCCGTACCCTCAGGACCCCACTCGGCATCGCGGCGCTGGCCGCCCTCACTGTGCTCGTCCTGGTGGCCGTCCTCGGCCCGCCGCTGTTCGGCTCCGCCGCGAGCCGCGTGAACACCGACGCGATCAACCAGGGCAGCAGCGCCGAACACCTCTTCGGCACCGACAACCTGGGCCGGGACATCGCCGCCCGTGTGGTGGTCGCGACCCGGCTGACGCTCCAACTCACCTTGCTGGCCACGGCGATCGGCGTCGTGGGCGGACTGCTGCTCGGCCTGGCCCCGGCGGTGCTCGGCAGGCGCGCGGGCCGTCTCATCACGGCGGCCGTGGGCGTTCTTGTGGCGTTCCCGGGGCTGCTCTTCGTCCTCTTCCTCGCGACGATCTTCGGGGTGGGGACCACCGGCGCGGTGCTGTCGGTCGGCCTCGCGATGGTCCCGCCGTCGGCCCGGCTGGTGCAGAACCTGACGGCAGCGGTGGCGGGTTCGGACTACGTCGCGGCCGCGAGGATCCTGGGCGTCGGCCGTTTCCGTCTGGTGCTGCGCCATGTGCTCCCGAACATCGCCGAACCGGCGGTCCTGTTCACCGCGCAGGCGGCGGCCGGGATCGTGGTGGCCTTCTCGGGCCTGTCGTTCCTCGGACTCGGCGTGCAGTCGCCCGGTTACGACTGGGGACGCCTGCTCAACGAGGAGCTCGACCGTATCTACGTCAACCCGGTCGCCGCACTGGCCCCCGGCGTGGCCGTCGTACTGACCGGGATGGCGTTCAGCCTGGCCGGCGAGGTCGTCGCCAAGGCCAGCGGGCACAGCGCACCGCGCGCCTCCGCCCATGAAGTCCCGGCCCCGGAGCCGGTGGCGCCGCGCGATGTCCTGGTCCAGGCCGACGACCTGCGGGTGTCGTTCCCGGACGGTCAGGCGGCGGTACGCGGGATCTCCCTGGCCATCGCCGAGGGCGAAGCCGTGGGCCTGGTGGGCGAGTCCGGATCGGGCAAGAGCCTCACGGCCCTGGCGCTGGCGGGCCTGGTCCCCCACCCCGGCCGCGTCTCGACCGGAACGCTCCGCTTCGACGGCCACGACCTTCGCGCGAACCCGCGACTCGGTACGTCCCTGGCCATGGTGTTCCAGGACCCCATGGCCTCCCTCAACCCGGCGCTGCGCGTGGGCCGCCAGCTCGCCGAGGTCGCGGAGGTCCACCTCGGCGCCTCCCGCTCGCGGGCGGCGGCCCGCGCGATCGACCGGCTGACGGCCGTACGGATCCCCTCACCCGCCCGCCGGGCCAGACAGCGGCCGCACGAGTACTCCGGCGGTATGCGGCAGCGCGCCATGATCGGCATGGGGCTGATGGGCGAACCCAGGCTGATCATCGCCGACGAGCCGACCACTGCACTGGACATGCTGGTCCAGAAGCAGGTCCTCGACCTGCTCGCGGAGGTACGCGCCCGGTCCGGGGCCGCGCTGCTGCTGATCTCCCACGACATCGCGGTCGTCGCGCAGGTCTGCGAGCGGGTCCTGGTCATGTACGCGGGACACGTCGTCGAGGAACTGCCCGTCGACGACCTCCTCACCCGGGCCGCGCACCCGTACACCCGCGCACTGGTCGGCGCGGTCCCGACCATGGCCACCGACCGGGAACGCGAGCTGGCGACCATCCCCGGCCGGCCGCCCGAACCGGCCGAACGGCCCGAAGGATGCCCCTTCGCGCCGCGTTGCGACCGGGCCAGAGACAGGTGCCGGAGCGCGGCTCCCGGCCTCGCCGAGCACGGGCCGCACAAGCGGGTCGCCTGCTGGTACCCCGTGACGGCTCCGGCCGGACTGGAGGTGGCGAGGTGAGCTCGCTCCAGATGCACCGGATCACCGTGCGGTACGGGCGCTTCACCGCAGTGCGGGACGTGGACCTCGATGTCCTCGACGGTACGGTGACCGGCCTGGTCGGCGGCTCGGGGTCCGGCAAGTCGACGCTCGGCAAGGCAGCCGTGGGGCTCGCACCTGTCGCGTCCGGCCAGATCCTCGTGGACGGCAGGCCCATCGGCAGGCGTCCCGGCCGCGGCCCCGTCCAGCTGGTCTTCCAGGATCCGTACGCGTCACTCGATCCCCGTATGAGCATCGGCGCCGCCGTCGGGGAAGCCCTCCCGCGCACCGGCCGGGCGGCCAGAACCCGGGAGGTGGCACGGTTCCTGGAGCTGGTCGGCATCGACCCCGGCCGCGCCCTCCTCACTCCGGCGGCGCTCTCGGGCGGTCAGCGGCAGCGGGTGGCGCTGGCCCGTGCGCTGGCCGCGCGGCCCGACGTACTCATCGCCGACGAGATCACCTCGGCGCTCGACGTGTCCGTACAGGGCGCCATCCTCAATCTGCTGCGCGGGCTCCAGCGCGAGCTGGGCTTCGCGCTGCTCTTCATCTCCCACAACCTGGCGGTCGTCCGCTATCTCGCCGACCGGGTGGCCGTGATGGACTCCGGCCGCGTCGTGGAGAGCGGACCCACCTACGACGTGCTGGAGCGGCCCCACCACGAGCTGACCAAGACCCTGCTGTCCTGCGTGCCGACCCTGGAGGAGGCCCCGTGACCAGGCCACTGAACATCGACGATCTGTACCGGTTCGCGATACCCGCGAACCCGGTCCTGTCGCCCGACGGCGACCGGGTCGTCTACACCCTGACCACCCAGGACGCCGAACAGGACCGCCCCGCCTGCTCGCTGTGGGAAGTCCGCACGGACGGCGGCCCCGCACGCCGCCTCACCCGCGGGCCCGCCGATGCCGCGCCGCGCTGGTCGCCGGACGGCACGACGGTGGCGTTCCTGCGCGAGGGCCGGATCCATCTGCTGCCCGCCGCGGGCGGCGAGGCCGAGCCGCTGGCCACCGGGGAGCAGGAGCACGGTGGCGGTGTGCCCGTCTGGAGCCCGGACGGGACCCGGATCGCCTTCGCCGCACCGGCGTGCCGGCCCGACCCGGCCGCGCCCGTCGTCATCGACCGGCTCGGCTACAAGGCCGACGGCGACGGGGCGTTCGGCCCGGTCCGTACGCACCTGTTCGTGGCGGACGTGGCGACGGGCGAGACCCGGCAGCTGACCGACGGGGACTTCCACGCGGGCCCGCCCGCCTGGTCGCCCGACGGCTCCCGGCTCGCCTTCTCGGCGTCGATCGGCGGCGACACCGACGTGACGGGGGCTTCGGCCGCCTATGTGATCGACGTGGACGCGGAAGGCGCGATGCCTCGGCTCACCGGGCCCGCCACGGGCCTGACAGGACCCGTCGACTGGTTCGCCGACGGGACCGCACTTCTGGTCGTCGGGCGGACGACCGTATCGGCCGGTCATCTGGCCCTGCTGCGACAGCCGCTGGACGGTGGGGCGCCCGTCGCGCTGACGGGGGCTCTGGACCGTAACGTGATGCCGGGCGGGCCCGGTTACCCGGGCGCACTGCCGCAGTTCCGGGGCGGCGACATCGTCTTCTGCGCCCGGGACCGCGGCGTAACCCGTCTCTACCAGCTGTCCGCAGACAAAATCACCGAATTCCCGCTGGCCGAAGGGACCGGGGTCGGCGGCTGTTCGGTCGCCGCGAAGGCCGGACGAGCCGCGCTGCTGGTGTCCGACCGGTCGAGTTTCGGCGAGATCGCACTCCTCGACCTCGACACCGGCAGCACCACCCGCGTCACCGAGCACACGGCGGAGGCCCTCCCCGGCGTGACGCTCCATCCCGCCACCGAGCGGGAGTTCACCATCTCCGACGGCACCAGGGTGCACGGTTTCGTCGTACGGGACCCCAAGGCGGCACCGCACGGCCCCCTGCTGGTCGACGTGCACGGCGGACCGCACAACGCCTGGTCTCCGCACGCCGACCCCGTGCACCTCTACCACCAGGAACTCGCGTCACGCGGCTGGACGATCCTCGCGCTGAACATCCGGGGCAGCGACGGCTACGGCGAGGCGTTCTACACCGCCGCGATCGGGGCCTGGGGCGACGCCGACGAGAAGGACGTACTCGAACCGGTCGCCGAGCTGGTCGCCGAGGGGCTCGCCGACCCCGGGCGGATCGCACTGACCGGCTACAGCTACGGCGGCTACCTGGCCTGCTGGCTGTCGGCCCGCAGCGATGCCTTCGCCGCCGTCGTACCGGGCGGAGTCGTCACGGATCTGATCAGCATGGCCGGCACCTCCGACACCGGTCACGACCTGTTCACCACCGAGATCGGCGACCGCGACCGGCAGGTCGCGCTGTCCCCGCTCAGCCACGTGGACGCGGTGCGCGCGCCGACGCTGATCCTGCACGGCGAAGCCGACGACACTTGTCCCGTCGGCCAGGCCGAGCAGTGGTTCCACGCGCTGCGGGTCCGGGACGTACCCGTCCGCCTGGTGCGCTATCCGGGCGCGTCGCATCTGTTCATCCTCAGCGGCAGGCCTTCTCACCGCGCCGACTACTCCCGCCGCCTCGCCGGCTGGGTCACCGGTCACACCGCCCTCCGTACGGCAGGAGCTGATCATGACTGAACAGACCACGGGCCACTGGCCGGCCCGGCTCGCCGAGCTGGCAGCCCGTCACGGAGTGCCCGGCGCGAGCCTCGGCATCCTCTCCCGCGGGCAGCTGACCGAGGCTGCCACCGGGCTGGCCAATGCGGGCGCCGGGATCGAGGCGACCACCGAGACCCTGTGGCAGATCGGCTCGATCTCCAAGGTGTGGACCACCACGGTCGCCATGATCCTCGTGGACGAGGGCGTACTCGACCTGGACGAGCCCATCGTCTCGGTGCTCCCCGAACTGCGCCTGGCCGACGAGGCGCTCACCAAAGGCGTGACGCTGCGTCACCTCCTCACCCATACCAGCGGTATCGACGGAGACTTCTTCGCCGACACGGGCCGGGGCGACGACTGCCTGGAGAAGTACGCCGCCCTGCTGCCCGGCGTCGCCGCCAACCACCCGCTCGGCGCGACCATGTCGTACTGCAACGCCGGATTCTCGCTGCTCGGCCGGGTCCAGGAGCGGGTCACCGGCGTCCAGTGGGACGAGCTGATGCGTGAGCGCCTCTACCGCCCGCTCGGCCTCACCCACACGGTGACCCTGCCGGAGGACGCCCTGCGCTTCCGGGCCGCCGCCGGGCATGTCGGTGAGCCGCTCGAAGTGGCGCCGCGCTGGATGCTGATGCGGTCGGCCGGACCCGCCGGGCTGATCTGCTCGACGCCCAGGGACGTGCTGGCCTTCGCGGCCCTGCACCTGAGCGGCGGGCTCGCCGCCGACGGCAGGCGGCTGCTGGCGCCCGGGAGCACCGAGGCGATGCGCAGTCCCCAGGTGAAGCTGCCCGACCCGTACCTGTTCGGCGACGCGTGGGGGCTCGGCTGGATCCTGTGCGAGTGGGACGGGCGGCGGCTGTACGGGCACGACGGCGACACCATCGGGCAGTCCGCGTTCCTGCGCGTGCTCCCCGACGCGGAGCTCGCGGTGTGCCTGCTCACCAACGGCGGCGACACGATGGGCCTTTACGAGGACCTCTTCCGGGAGATCTTCGCCGAGCTGGCAGGCGTCACGATGCCCACGCCGATCGCGCCCGCGAAGGAACCTGTGCCGGTGGACCCGGCGGACTACCTCGGCGTGTACGAACGGACCTCGGCCCGCATGGAGGTCCTGGAGCGGGACGGCAAGCTCGTCCTGAACAACCGGATCACGGCCGAGCTGGCCGACCTCGTCGACCATGTCGAGCCGGAGGAGGAGCACGAGCTGCACCCGGTGGAGCCCGGCCTGTTCGTCGTACGGCGGGACGGCCTGAAGGAGTGGTTCCCTGTGGTCTTCTACGCCCTCGCCGACGGCTCCCGCTATCTGCACCACGGCGGCCGAGCGACCCCGAAGGTGAGCTGACATGCGCGGCATCGGCGCGGCGCTGGAGGCCCGGCTGCCGGACATCCTCGCCGACATCGAGGAACTGGTCACCACCGAGTCACCGACGGCCGACCCGGCGGCCGTCGCCAAGTGCGCCGAGGTGGTCGCGGCCCTGGGAGCCCGGCTGACCGGCTCGGCGCCCGAGCGCCTCACCGCCGGAGGACGACCGCATCTGCGGTGGCGGTTCGGCTCCGGCGACCGGGTGCTGCTGCTCGGCCACTTCGACACGGTGTGGCCCGTGGGATCGCTCGCCACCCATCCGTATGCCGTCACCGGCGGGCGGCTCACCGGGCCCGGCTGCTTCGACATGAAGTCCGGTCTCGTTCAGCTCTTCCACGCCCTGTCGGTGCTCGACGACCTCGACGGGGTGACCGTTCTGGCGACCAGCGACGAGGAGACGGGCTCGGCGACGTCGCGCGAACTCATCGAGGCCGCGGCACGCCGCACCGGCGCCGTCCTCGTCCTTGAGGCCAGTGCGGAAGGTGCCCTGAAGACCGCGCGCAAGGGCGTTTCGACGTACGACCTGCGGATCACAGGCCGGGCGGCGCACGCCGGTCTCGAACCGCACCTCGGGGTGAATGCGAGTGTCGAACTCGCCCACCAGGTCCTCGCGATCGCCGCGCTCGCCGATCCGGGCGCCGGTACGTCGGTGACCCCGACCGTGCTGACGTCGGGCACCACGCGCAACACGGTCCCCGCCTCGGCGGAGGTGCTCGTGGACGTCCGGGCATGGACCACCGCCGAACAGGCTCGCGTGGACGCGGCGTTCCGCGGCCTGCCGCCGGTGCTCGCGGGCGCCACGCTCAGCCTGTCCGGCGGGCCGGCCCGGGCGCCTCTGCAGCACGAGTCGTCGGCGGCGCTGTTCGTACGAGCCCGCAAGCTGTACGACGCGCTGGGGTACGGGGACCTCCAGGGCGTATCGGTGGGCGGCGGCTCCGACGGGAACCTCACGGCCGGCGCGGGAGCACCCACCCTGGACGGGCTCGGCGCGGTCGGCGGAGGAGCACACGCCGACGACGAGCACGTGGTCGTGGCCGAACTCCCGCGCCGCGCAGCCCTGGTGACCGCCCTGGTCCACGAACTGGCCGGGGAGCGCAAGTGACTGACCCGAACCCGCAGAGCGTGGTGCGAGACGCGGTGACGGCGGCGGACCGGGCCGCCTCGGTCGCCGGAGTGCGTATCCGCGAGCTGCACGAGCTGACGGAGATGCGCGAGGCGTGCCTGCTCCTCGACCGGGTGTGGCGGCCCGAGCCGGACAACCCGCTGATGACGCCGGAACTTCTGCGCGTGGTGGCGCACTCGGGCAGCTACGCCGTCGGCGCCTACGAGGACGGCCGGATGGTCGGGGCATGCCTCGGCTTCCTCGCGACGGCGGGGCTGCACTCGCACATCGCCGCCGTGGAGGGCGTGACGCGGGGCCGGAATGTGGGCTTCGCGATCAAGCTGCACCAGCGGGCGTGGTCGCTGGAGCGGGGCATCACGACGGTGACATGGACGTACGACCCGCTGGTCGGCCGCAATGCCTACTTCAACCTGGCGAAGCTGGGCGCCACTCCCGCCGAGTACCTGTCGAACTTCTACGGCGCGATGCGGGACGAGGTGAACGCGGGCACCGAGACCGACCGCCTGCTCGTCCACTGGGAGCTGGCCGGTAAGCGCACCGCACGCGCCTGCGCCGGGCAGCCGGCCGCCGTGGACCTCGCCGGGCTCGGCGCGGAGCCGGTGGTCGGCCTCGACGCCAAGCCCGACGGGCGGCCGGTGGCGGGCCGGGGGGACGGCGAAGTCGTCCTGGTCCGGGTGCCGTCGGACATCGAGGCGCTGCGCCGCGCCGACCCGGAGGCCGCACGGGACTGGAGATCCGCGGTTCGGGAGGTGCTCGGCGGGCTAATGTCCGAAGGGCGGGCCGTTACCGGCTTCATCCGGGACGGCTGGTACGTGATCGAACGACCTCAGGAAGCTCAGGAAGGGCGGTCATGCTGCATTTCCCCGGGGGACAACCCCCGGACCCCCGGCCGGACAAGCAGGTCAGCCGGGCGACCCGCACCGCCCACGGGAGGTGAATTCCGGTGAAACCTGTCGGTGTGGAACTGCGCCGAATCGCAATGCCGTTGGTGTCGCCGTTCCGTACGTCGTTCGGGACGCAGACGACCAGGGACATCCTGCTGGTCAGGATCGAGACCGCCGACGGCGAAGGCTACGGCGAGTGCGTGACCATGACCGACCCGGTGTACTCGCCGGAGTACACCGACGGGGCCATCGACGTACTGCGCCGCTTCCTGGTCCCCGCGCTGCTGGGGCCGCCCGAGCTCGACCCGCGGGCGGTGGCGCCGGCGCTCGCCGCGTTCAAGGGCCACCGGATGGCCAAGGCTGCCCTGGAGACGGCGGTGCTCGACGCCTGGTTACGGGCGAGCGCACTGTCGTTCGGGGAGTGGCTCGGGGCGACGGCCGACCGGGTGCCCGCCGGAGTCTCGGTGGGGATCATGGACTCGGTGCCGGAACTGCTCGACGCGGTCGAGGGCTATCTCGCCGACGGTTACCTGCGGATCAAGCTCAAGATCGAGCCGGGCTGGGACGTGGAACCGGTCCGTGCCGTCCGCGAACGCTTCGGCGACGACGTACTCCTCCAGGTGGACGCCAACACCGCCTACACCGTGGCCGACGCACAACACCTGGCCCGCCTCGACGAGTTCGGGCTGCTCCTCATCGAACAGCCGCTGGACGAGGAGGACATCAGGGGCCACGCACAGCTCGCGCGACTCGTGCGCACCCCGATCTGCCTCGACGAGTCGATCGTCTCGGCGCGGGCCGCCGCCGACGCCATCGCGCTCGGCGCCTGCTCCATCGTGAACATCAAGCCGGGCCGGGTAGGAGGCTATCTGGAGGCCCGGCGCATCCACGACGTGTGCGCGGCGCACGGGGTCCCCGTCTGGTGCGGCGGAATGCTGGAGTCCGGGCTCGGCCGGGCCGCCAATGTCGCGCTGGCCGCACTGCCCGGATTCACTCTGCCCGGCGACACCTCGGCCTCTGGGAGGTACTACATGACCGACATCACCGAGCCCTTCGTCCTCCAGGACGGGCATCTACTGGTCCCGCAGGGCCCGGGGATCGGGGTCTCGCCCGTCCCCGAACGGCTCGCCGAAGTCACCGTGTCCACGGAGTGGATAGGCCGGTGAGCGAAGTCGACGAGGCGGGCGGTGCGACGCCCGCCGACGACCGCTTGACCGGCACTGCCGCCGCCGCCCGGATCCCGGTCGACATTCCCGGTTCATGACGGCGCCGCCGAGGTCCGTACTTGGCCGCATCCTCACCGACCTCGGGTCGACGCTGGTCGAGGTCGTGGCGGGCGAGCCGGACCCGACGCGGCCCGTCGGCAGCGTACTCATCCACGACCCCCAGGACGAACCGACCCGGCTGCCCGACGCGGTGGTCCTGGGCGTCGGGGTCTACGGCGCCGACCAGGTGGCCGCACTGGTCGAGCGGGCGGCGGGTCTCGGGGCGGCGGCCGTGATCGTACGGTCCCCCGTCGCGGTGGACGGCGCGGTGAAGGACGCCGTCACCCGTACCGGCATCCCGGTCCTCGGCCTGACGCCGGGCGCGTCGTGGGCCCCGGTCGCCACGCTGCTGCGGTCACTGCTCGCCGTGGACGGTACGGGCGAGGCGGACGACCCGGGCGAGCCGCTCGCCGGAGATCTGTTCGCCCTGGCCAACGCGGTCGCCGCGCTGCTCGACGGCCCGGTGACCGTGGAGGACCGCAACGGCCGGGTGCTGGCCTTCTCCAGCAGGCAGGAGGAGGGCGACGAGGCCAGGATCGCCACGATCCTGGAGCGCCAGGTGCCCGGCGAGAAGCTCCGCATCCTGGAAGAACGCGGCGCCTTCCACGCGCTCTACCGGAGCGACCGGCCGGTCTATGTGGAGGGTGTCGCGGAGAAGCCCCGGGTGGCGATCGCCGTGCGGGCCGGCGGGGAAATCCTCGGCTCCATCTGGGTCGTGGTCCGCGAGCCGCTCACCGAGGACCGGGAGCGGTCCCTCGCCGAGGCGGCGAAGGTGGCCGCGTTGCATCTGCTGCGCCGAAGGGCGGGGGAAGACGTCGAGCACCGGCTCCAGGCCGACCTGCTCGCGACGGTTCTGGAGGGCGGTGCGGGGGCGCCGGACGCGGCGGTACGGCTGGGGCTCTCGGACCAGCCCGCCTGCGTTCTGGCGCTGGCGGTGACCGGCGGTTCGTCCGCCCCCGACCGCGTGGCGGTCGGCCACCGCGTCTCCAAAGCGCTGGCTCTGCACCTCGCCGCCATCCACCCGCGAACCGCCACGGCCTCGCTCGGCGGCGTCGCGTACGCGATCCTGCCGACCGCCTCCGACGAGCCCGCGCTACGGGTGGCGGAAACGTTTCTCGGCCGGATCGGCACCCGCGTCCCCGCGGTCATCGGCATCGGCAGGCTGGCGATGCGGCCGGCCGAACTGCGCAGGTCGCGCTCGGACGCGGACCGGGCACTGCGGGTGCTGCGCGACGGACGCTCCCCGGTCAGGGCCGCCCGGCTCTCGGACGTGTACGTCGCGTCCCTCCTGGTCGAGCTCGGCGACCGGATGGCGGCGGAGGACGACCTGCCCGACGGTCCCGTCGTACGCCTGCGCGCCTACGACGCCGAACACAACACGGCGCTCACGGAGACGCTGGCGGCGTGGCTGAGCACGTTCGGGGACGTCATCGCGGCGTCTGCCGCGGTGCACGTCCACCCGAACACGTTCCGGTACCGCCTGAAGCGCCTGGCGGAGGTGGCGAGCCTCGACCTCACGGACCCGGAGGCACGATTCGAAGCGATGCTGCAATTGCGGCTGGGGCCGGGGGCGCGGTAGGCGGGGGCGGGCCTTTCCTCGCCCCGCCCTTCCCGCTGTGACAGTTTGCGGCTGCCGCCGCGCGGGGGCTCCGCCCAAGACCCTGCTCCTCAAACTCCCCCAAGGGCTACGTCCAGGGGACCCCCAGGGGCTGAGACTTTCCGGCCGGGCCGGAAAATCCAGTCCATCCGGCGATTGAGGACACTCCCCAGACTTCGTCCGGGGGGACCCCCCAAAGGCGTCCCGGGGCCTGGGGGCTTGCCCCCAGTTCGGGAACGGGCGGGAAGGGGAACAGCCCCGCAGGGCACCACCCGCACTTCGGAGGTTCTAGGACAGCCACTGACCTCCTTCCGGTCTAGCGTCGAACGCCCGGCCCCGGACATCAGGAGCGCAGCGGATGAGCCTCGTCACGACATACCAGCCCGACGGCACCCCCACCTGGATCGACCTCGACGTCCCGGACATCGCACGCGCGAGGGAGTTCTACAGAACGCTGTTCGGCTGGGAGTTCAGCCGGACACCGACGGAAGCGGGCGGCTACACCACATGCCTCCTGCGCGGCCTGCCCGTCGCAGGTCTGCGCCCCGCGCCGGCTTCCGAAGCCCCTCCCCTCTGGCGCATGTACTTCGCCACGCAGGACTGCGACGACACCGCCAAACGCGTCGTCGACGCGGGCGGCACCCTGCTGCCGAGCCCGCCTGGCGTCGCGGCCCTGGCCCGTACGGCGCTGGCCAAGGACTCCGTCGGAGCCGAGTTCGGGCTCTGGCAGGGTGACACCCATCCCGGCTGCCAGATCGTGAACGAGCCCGCCTCGCTCGTACGCAATGACCTCGCCACCCCGGCTCCCGGACCCGCCCGTGACTTCTACACGGCCGTGTTCGGCTTCACCCTCGACGGCAACGACGACCTCCCCGGTTTCGACTTCACCTTCCTGCGCCGCCCGGACGGCCACGAGATCGGCGGCATCTTCGGTGACCCCGGTGCCTCGTCCTCCGCCTGGCAGACCACCTTCGAGGTCGCGGACACCGACGCCCTGGTGGAGGGTGCCGTCGCGGCGGGAGGAACGGCCGGTGCCACCTCCGACTCGCCGTACGGCCGCACGGCGGAGATCACCGACCCCTTCGGCACTCGCTTCAGCGTGATCGCGAGGCCCGTGACCACGGGGTGAGCAGGTCGGGGGCTCGGTTAGCCTGAGGGCACAATGAACCATTTGACGACGTCACTGGGCGAGTTCGCCCTCGCCCGTTTCCCCGAGGACCCCCGCGACAGGCTTCGCGCCTGGGACGCAGCCGACGAATATCTGCTGCGGCATCTCGAGGGAACGGGCGACGGTCCGGCGACCGACCTGTCCGGCACCGTCGTCGTGGTGGGCGACCGGTGGGGCGCGCTGGCCACCGCGCTCGCCGGGTCCCGCCCCGTGCAGATCACCGACTCGTACCTCGCCCAGCGGGCCACCCGGGCGAACCTGGAGCGCAACGGCATCGACGCGGCGGTGGTGCGGCTGCTTTCGACGCGGGAGACGCCACCGGACCGGATCGACGTACTGCTGATCCGCGTACCGAAGAGCCTCGCGCTGCTGGAGGACCAGCTGCACCGTCTGGCGCCGCACATCCACGCGGACACCGTCGTCGTCGGTACGGGCATGGTCAAGGAGATCCACACCTCCACGCTGAGGCTGTTCGAGCGGATCCTCGGCACGACGAGGACGTCGCTGGCGGCGAAGAAGGCGCGTCTCATCTTCTGTACGCCGGACCCCGGGCTCCCCCGGGGCGGCAACCCGTGGCCGCACAGCTATGCGCTGCCCGCCGACGTCGGAGTGGTGTCCGGACGGACCGTCACGAACCACGCGGGCGTCTTCTGCGCCGAGCGTCTCGACATCGGTACGAGGTTCTTCCTGCGACACCTCCCGCAGCGCCGGGGCTCCGAGCGGGTCGTGGATCTGGGCTGCGGCAACGGGGTGGTCGGTACGGCGGCGGCGCTGGCCAACCCGGAGGCGGAGACGCTGTTCGTCGACGAGTCGTTCCAGGCGGTGGCGTCGGCGGAGGCCACGTTCCGGGCGAACGCCGAGGCGGACGCCAAGGCGGAATTCCTCGTCGGGGACGGCCTGTCGGGCGTACCGGCGGGGTCGGTGGATCTCGTACTCAACAATCCTCCGTTCCACAGCCACCAGGCGACGACCGACGCGACATCCCGGCGGATGTTCACCGGCGCGCGGGCGGCGCTGCGCCCCGGCGGCGAGCTGTGGGTCGTGGGCAACCGGCACCTGGGCTACCACGTGACGCTGCGCAGGATCTTCGGCAACAGCGAGCTGGTGGCGAGCGACCCGAAGTTCGTAGTGCTGCGAGCAGTCAAGCGCTGACGTCGGATCCCACCGCTCAGATCCCTGCTTCGAGGCAGAGACTCCACCGCCCAGGCTGCCCGCTGAGCCGCACGGTCGAAAGGGGCCGGACGTCCACGTTCCAGTACGCGGACGGCGGCGCCTTCAGGGAGTACACCAGCGCGGCCCGTACGACGGCGGGCTCGGCGACCGCGACGACGGCGCTCCCGTCGTCGGCGGGCCGGGTGTCCAGCCAGCGGCCTATGCGCGAGATGAAGGCCAGCAGGGACTCGCCGCCGTGC
This sequence comes from Streptomyces sp. ISL-98, assembly GCF_018614055.1. Taxonomy (GTDB): domain Bacteria; phylum Actinomycetota; class Actinomycetes; order Streptomycetales; family Streptomycetaceae; genus Streptomyces; species Streptomyces spiramyceticus. The sequence goes on along the minus strand of NZ_JAGGPB010000012.1, from coordinate 68,581 downwards.
GGGGTGGAGCGGGGGTCGGAGAGCCAGAGGTCGACGGCGTCCGGCTCGTACGCCGCGACTTCGCCGAGCGTCCGGCCGCGCCAGCGGCCCATGTCGCAGTCGCGCAGCGCGGGCTGGACGAGGGGCCAGAGGCCGAGGGCCTCGCCGGTGGCGCGGCTACGGGCGCTGGGCGAGCAGTAGCGCAGGTCGGCCGCGGCGAGCGGCACGAGGGTGTGCGCGACGAGCTGCACCTCCTCCCAGCCGGTCCGGTCGAGCGGCCGGTCGTCCTCGAACCGCTCAGCAAGCCGCGCGGAGCTGCGGGCGGCGGCGACGAGGGTGACCCGAATGTTCATGGCGGCGATCGTGGATCGGAAAGCGCGGCGGGTCAAGGCTTTGCCGGTCCGCGGCGCTTTTCCCCTACCCGCCCGTACCCGCTGTGACATTCGGGAAGGGGCGGGAGGGGAACCGCGCCGCAGGCAACCCGCACGGCACCGCGCACCGAACCGCCCGCACCTCACACCCTCAACCGCCCCGCACCCCCCTACCTCCCCAGCAACCCTTCCCCCGCGCTGCGCAGCCTCCGCACCCCTTCCCCGATCTCCGCCACCCCCGCCACCCCCGCAAAGCTCAGCCGGACATACCCCGCCGTCGGCTCCGCGCTGAAGTACGGGCGACCCGGGGCGATCGCCACCCCCGCCCGGAGCGCGGCCGAGACCAGCGCACCCTCGTCGGCCCCGTCCGGCAGCCGCAGCCACAGGTGGTAGCCGCCCGTCGGCACATGCGGCAGAGCAAGCTCCGGCAGGTTCAGCCGCAGCGCCGCAGTCATCGCCTCGCGTCGCGCCCTCAACTCCGCCGCCACGCTCCGCAGATGGCGCGGCCACGCCGGCGAACCGACCAGTTCGACGGCCGCCTCCTGCAACGGCCGCGGCACGAAGAAGCTCTCGACCACCTGAATCGCACGCAGCCGTTCCAGCACAGGCCCCCGCGCGGCCAGCGCAGACACCCGGAAGCTGGGCGAAGTGGCCTTGGTGAGCGAGCAGACGTGGACCACCACACCGTCGTGATCATCAGTGGCGAGCGGCCTCGGCAGCGGCCCCGCATCGTCGTGCACCAAGCGCCGTACGAAGTCGTCCTCGACGACGAACGCCCCGGCCTCCCTGGCGATCCGCAGCACCTCCGGCCGGCGCTCGGCGGAGAGCACCGCGCCGGTCGGGTTCTGGAAGAGCGGCTGGCAGACGAAGACCCGGGCGCCGGTGGCCTTGAAGGCCGCCGCGAGGAGGTCCGTACGTACACCGTCCGAGTCCACCGGCACCGGCACCGGCCGCAGCCCCGCCGCCCGCGCGATCGCCAGCATGCCGGGGTACGTCGGCGACTCGACCAGCACCGGTGCGCCGGGCGGGGCGAGCGCGCGCAGCGTCGTGGTCAACGCACTCTGGCCGCCCGCAGCGATCAGCACCTCGGCGGCCGTCACGGCGCCGCCGATCCCCCGGGCGAACCATTCCCGCAGCTCGGGGACGCCGTCGACGGGCGGCCGCCCCCACGCGCCGGGCCGCCGCCCCGCGCGGGCGAGCGCGGCGGCCATGGCCCGCTCGGGCTGGAGGGAGGCGTGGAGGTAGCCGCTGTTGAACTCGATGACGCCGGGCGGCTGTGCGGCCAGCGTGACGAGGACGCCCGAGGCGTCGACCGAGCGAGGTACGAGTTCGATGGCTCCGTCGGCGCTGAGCGACACCTCCTGCCAGGACGTGTCACCGGGCGCGGCATCGGCGGCGTCCGTACGCGGCTGCGCCCGGAAGGCACCGGCGCCGGGCCGGGTGACGACCAGGCCCTCGGCGGCGAGCTGGGCGAGTGCACGGGAGACCGTCACCGGGCTCACCCGGTAGCGCTCGACAAGTACCCGGCTCGACGGCAGCTTTCCACCAGGCGAGTAGCGGTTGAGCTCTTGCCTGAGGGATTTCGCCAGTTCGGCCACACTGCTACGCTCATACATGACAGCACAGAATAGCGCTACCAACGGAATCGCAGTAGCGGTCAGCGGCAGCCAGGCCACCGGCACCCGCAGCAAAAGCCCGGCGACCAGCACCCACAGCGACAGCCCGACCCCCGGCGCCCGAAGCAGCAGCCGCACCGGCACCCTCCTCGCCGCGCTGGGCGTCACCGCCTTCTCGCTCACGTTCCCCTCCACCGCCTGGGGCCTCGAAGGCTTCGGCCCCTGGTCGCTCGTCGCCGTACGCAGCGTCCTCGCCGCCGTCATAGCCGGCGCAGCCCTGATCGCCCTGCGCGTCCCGCTGCCCGCCCGCCGCCACTGGGCCGGTCTCGCAGTGGTCGGCGGCGGGGTTGTGCTCGGCTTCCCGATGCTGACGACGCTCGCCCTCCAGACCTCGACGACCTCGCACGCCGCCGTGGTGGTCGGCCTGTTGCCCCTGACGACCGCCGCCCTCTCGGCGCTGCGCACCGGAGCCAGGCCGTCCCGCGCCTTCTGGCTGGCGGCCCTGGCCGGCGCCGCCGTGGTGATCGCGTTCACGGTGCAGCAGAGCGGCGGTGCACTGTCCGCCGGCGACCTGTATCTCTTCGGCGCGCTGCTGGTGTGCGCGGCGGGCTACACCGAGGGCGGCAGGCTGGCGCGGCAGATGCCCGGCTGGCAGGTCATCGGCTGGGCGCTGGTTCTCTGCCTGCCGCTCGCCGTACCCGCGGCGGCCGTTGCGCTCACCTGCGAACCGGTGCACCTCACGGCGCACAGCATCGCGGGGCTCCTGTGGGTCGCCGCGGGCTCGCAGTTCCTCGGCCTGGTGGTCTGGTACCGCGGCATGGCCGAGATCGGCGTGTCCAAGGCGAGCCAGCTCCAGCTCGCCCAGCCGCTGCTGACCCTGGTCTGGTCGGTCGCCCTGCTCGGCGAGCACCTCTCCCCCGCCGCCCCGCTCGCCGCCGTCGGCGTGCTGGTCTGCATCGCGGTCACCCAGCGGGCACGGGCCTGAACGCGCGCGGACCTGAACGGCTGAACAGGACAGGCCCAACTCCCGCCCACGGCCTTAGACTGGCCGTACCTACCGGAAGCCTCAAGAAGGGCACTCCCGATGCAAGCGAGCGTGGGCGACCAGCTGCTGGTGCATGGCAGGACCGTGGGTCACGAGGACAAGGTCGCGAAGATCGTCGAGGTGATGGGCCCCGAGGGCAACCCGCCGTTCCGTGTCCGCTTCGACGACGGACACGAGGCGGTGGTGTCGCCGGGGCCGGACGCTGTCGTACAGCACAAGGGCCCGACAAAGTAAGCACCGAGCACGAGCACCCAGCACCTTTGGCAATAAGAGTCAGCGGGGCGGTTTGACCCTGTCCGGGTAGTGGTCCGCCACTACCCGGTCCATTGCCCCGATGCGGTCCGCCGTGACCTCCTTCGCCGAGAAGAAAACATGGCCGCGCACCTCGGCGTGGTTCTTGGCGAGCGTCAGATGGCGCGAGAGTTCCGCCGGATCCTGCCAGGCGGCGGGCTGGGCCGGGTCGCCGGCCTTGTAGAGGGCCTCGCCGATGTACAGGTCGACGCCCGTGCCGCGTGCGACGTCCGACCACCAGGGCAGCAGCTTGGCGTAGTCGGCGGCTTCGAGGCCGATGTTCCAGTACAGCTGCGGGACGATGTAGTCGAGCCAGCCCTCCTTGACCCATTTCCTGGTGTCGGCGTACAGATCGTCGTACGTCTGCGCACCGGCCCGGGTCGGCGAGCCCAGCGGGTCGGTCGAGGCATTGCGCCACACCCCGAAGGGGCTGATCCCGAAGCGCACATCCTTCTTGACCTGCTTGATCCGGGTGGCCATCTCGCTGACCAGACGGTCGGTGTTGTCGCGCCGCCAGGCGGCCCGGTCCGGGAATCCGGATCCGTAGCGGGCGTACGCCTCGTCGTCGGCGAAGGTCTGTCCCGCCACCGGATACGGGTAGAAGTAGTCGTCCCAGTGCACGGCGTCGATGTCGTAGCGGCTCACCGCGTCGAGCATCGCGTCCTGGACGAAGCGCCTGACCTCGGGCAGCCCCGGGTTGTAGTAGAGCTTCCCGCCGTACGGCAGCACCCAGTCCGGGTGCACGCGCGCGGGATGGTCGGCCACCAGCTTCGAGGGGTCCGTGTGCGTCGCCACCCGGTACGGGTTGAACCAGGCGTGCAGCTCAAGGCCGCGCTCGTGCGCCTCCCGCACCGCCGTCCCGAGCGGATCCCAGCCGGGGTCCTTGCCCTGGACGCCGGTGAGGTACTGGGACCACGGCTCGTACGGCGAGGGCCACAGGGCGTCGGCCGTCGGCCGCACCTGGAAGACCACCACGTTCAGCCTGCGCCGTACCGCTGCGTCCAAGTGGGCCAGGAGCTCGGTCTGCTGCTGGTCGGCGGTGAGGCCCGGCCTGGACGGCCAGTCCCGGTTGACGACGCTCGCCAGCCACATGCCGCGGAACTCGCGCTTCGGGTCGCGGCGCCGCCGGGCGGCCGCCGCTGCGTCTCCCGAAACCGCGAGCACGGACAGCGCCCCGGCCGCGCCCATCAATAGCCCTCTTCGCCCGATATGCACCATGCTTCGTCCCTCGGTCGATGTGTACGTCCCGTCGTACCCGCAGAGCATTCCCGCCCCGGCCCCTCACGCACACGTAGGTCCGGAGTAACGTCGGGGGCCGAGGCGGGCACCGTAACCACACGGTATGCCTGCCGAACTGTTGATCAGCGAAAGGCACGATGTGACGGACTCCATGGCGGATGTGCAACGCGTCGGAGTAGTGGGCTGCGGCCAGATGGGCGCAGGCATTGCCGAGGTGTGTGCCCGCAGCGGCCTCGAGGTGAAGGTTGCCGAGACCACGGGCGAGGCCCTGGAGATCGGCCGCACCCGGCTCTACAACTCCCTCTCGAAGGCCGCCGAACGCGGCAAGATCACCGAGGAGGAGCGCGACGCCACGCTCGCCCGCCTCAGCTTCACGACCGACCTCGGGGAGTTCGCCGACCGCGACCTCGTCATCGAGGCCGTCGTCGAGAACGAGGCGATCAAGACCGAGATCTTCCAGGTCCTCGACCAGGTGGTGACCCGGCCGGACGCGATCCTCGCCTCCAACACCTCCTCGATCCCCCTGGTGAAGCTGGCCGTCGCCACCTCCCGCCCGGACCAGGTCATCGGCATCCACTTCTTCAACCCGGCCCCGGTGCAGAAGCTCGTCGAGCTGATCCCGGCGCTGACCACCTCCGAGGAGACGGTCAAGCGCGCCGAGGCCGTCGTGCAGAACGTGCTCGACAAGCACGCGATCCGCGCGCAGGACCGCTCGGGCTTCGTGGTGAACGCGCTCCTCATCCCGTATCTGCTCTCGGCGATCCGGATGTTCGAGTCGGGCATCGCGAGCCGCGAGGACATCGACAACGGCATGGAGCTGGGCTGCGCCCACCCCATGGGCCCGCTCAAGCTCGCGGACCTCATCGGCCTCGACACGGTCGCCTCGGTCGCCGACTCGATGTATGCCGAGTTCAAGGAGCCGCTGTACGCCGCGCCCCCGCTGCTGCAGCGCATGGTGGACGCGGGCAGGCTCGGACGTAAGACGGGCTCCGGGTTCTACCCGTACTCCTGATTCGCACGGAGTGTGCGGGGCGTACACGCATATGCCCCGCACACACGCTCCCGCCATGGGCACAGGGCTAGTTGACTCTGCGTCACATGCACAAGGACGCTGGACGACCTTGTTGAAAAGGAGCGGACCGTGAGTATCGACCCCGATCAGACCGTGGTCGTAGAAGAAGTCGCCGAGTTACGGCGCCACCTGGACGTCGGTCTGGTGAAGATCGACGGCCAGCTGGCGCTGCTGGCCCAGCGGAGCGGTCAGGCCGACAACGACCTGACCGGCCTGGCCGCACGCGTGACGGCGCTGGAGCACACCCGCTGGCCGCTGCCCACCGTGGCGGCGCTGACCGCGGTCGGAGCTCTGACGGTGACTGTCTGGCAGGCACTCGGCCACTAGGGGGACACCCCCTAGCGGGCTGCCCTCTATCCGAGGCGCAGGTGGTGCAGCATCAGCAGTCCGGCCGCCATATTGGCGGCAGGGACTTCCCCGCGGGCCACCATGTCGGGGACCAGCTTGAGCGGGACCCACTCGCGCCGTGAGGACTCGAAGTCGTCCTCGGGATGGCCGGTGTACGTCGCGTCCTCGGCCCAGTAGAGGTGGTGCCGGGCGTCGGTGAGGCCGTTCGACGGCTCGACGGTGAGCAGATGGCGGAGGGGACCGGGCCGCCAGCCGGTCTCCTCCTCCATCTCCCGCGCCGCCGCGTCCCGTATGTCCTCACCGTCCTCGACGACACCCGCCGCGAGTTCCCAGCCCCAGCTGTCGGTGATGAAGCGGTGCCGCCACAGCAGCAGCACCTCGCTCGCTTCGTTGACCACCGTCGCCACGGCCACGGGGCGCAGCCGGATGACGAAGTGGTCGAGGTGCCGGCCGTCGGGGAGCTCGACATCCGCGAGGTTGACCTGGAACCAGCGGTTCTTGTACACACTTTGTTCGCTTAAGTTCGTCCACTGCACTGTTCTGCCACCTTCCGACAAGTCGATGGCAACATCGCAGCAGGAGCACGGTCACAGCGGAACGGTCACAGGGGAACGCGCAGTGCCCCGTCGATCAGTTCGGCCGCCTCTTCGGCACCGGCGCATCCGCTCCCCACCAGGTGCTCGCGCACCGCCCGCAAGCGGTCGCGCAACCGCTGCGACTCCATTCCGCGGGCCCGCTCGGCCATCTCCGTGGCGATCTCCACGGCCCGGTCGGCCTTGCCCTGGCGCAGCTCGATGTGGGTGAGCATGGCGAGCCGGTGGACGCGCCCCCGGTCGTGCGCCGGACTGCCCACCGCCGCGTCCGCGTGCTCCCGCGCGGCCGGCAGGTCACCCAGGCTGAGCAGTGCCTCGGCCACCTGTACGTTCACCAGGCCCGGCTGTACGTACCCGGTCTCGTCCGGCTCGCTCCCCGGCCTGATGCACTCGGCTTCCGCCTCCGCACGCCGGATGCACGACAACGCCCCCTTGCCGTCGCCGAGATGGGCGTACGCCTTGGCCTGCATCGCATGCAGATCGGCGGCCAGCGCCGGGGTGATCTGGCTGCCCGCGGTCCGCAGGGCCGCCTCCGCGAAAGCCACCGCCTGCCGGTATTCGGCCATGAACAGCGACTGGTTGACGAGCAGCGCGATGATGTACGCGCCAAGTCCCCTGTCCCCGCTGGCCTTCGCGAGCCGCAGGGCCTGGTGGAAGTAGCGCTGGGCAAGCCCCTGGGCGTCCGAGTCGTACGCACAGATGCCGGCCACCGCCACCAGGCCGCCCGTGGCGCGGTGCAGATGGCGTCCCATGGCGTTGGAGTAACTGCCGCGCAGCAGTGGGGCGGTCTCGGTGTTGAGGAAGCACACGATCCGCGACCTGGTCGCGACGCCGCCCGCCTTGCGGTACATCAGCTCGTAGTGCGCCCTGGCGGCGCGGAGCATCTGTATGTCGGCGACGCTGACCCGCATCTGGCCCTTGCGCGAGACGTCCGAGTCCTCGGGCGGGTTCTCCCACTCCCATACGGGCATCACGGCAGGCGTGCCGGTAACGGCGGGTGCGCCCAGGACGTGCGGGCGCTGCTGTTCGTCGGAACGCCACAGGGCGGTGGCCCGCTCCACGAATCCGGTCAGCGGCGATCCGTGCTGCATGACCGTTTCGCCTGGCGCCCCGAAGCCGATGTCGTCCAGCGTTATGGGGCGGTGCAGTCGGGCGGCGAGGACCTCGCAGATCAGGTCGGGCACCTGGCCGCGCGGGCGCTGGCCCTTCAACCATCTTGCCACGGCGGTGTGTTCGTACCGCAGCGCGAGTCCTCTCGCGCAGCCCGCCTGGTTCACATGGGCGGCGAGACCGGCGTTGGAGATCCCCGCCTCGTCGAGCAGGGCGTCGAGCAGAGTGTTCGGCTGCATGGCCTCTCCGGTGGCTCGGTGGGCGCCGTACGTCAGGGTAGTGGAGCTGCTTTCACACGGGGTGTGAACCAAGTGCCCGCATTCGTACCCCGCGTGCTCTCCCGCGCCACACGATGCGCGCGCTTAACTGAAGCGCCTCTCACGGGAGGCGGCCGGGCCGCCGGCTCCCCCTCGTACAGTGCGGCGGCCCGATCCCGCACCGTCCGTCCTGTTGGTCTGCCCGACACTCCGCAGCAGGACGGACGGAGTCGCGGCCGGAACGACGACACCGGTCACCGATTGGAGGGTTCCACGCGGGAGCGGCGCAGCGCCGGGTCACCGGGCTGCGCCGGGACCCGCCTGCGGTCGTTGCGCAGCACGAGCAGGGCGACATCGTCGGCGAGCCGCCCGCCCGTGTGCCGCAGCAGCGCCGTGTGAACGCGCTGCACCACGACGGCCGGTGAGACCGGCGAGCCGAGCGCGGCGGCCTCCGTCAGCGCCCGCTGCAGGCTGAAGAAGTGCCCGTTCGCGTCCCTGGCGTCCTCGGCGCCGTCGGTGTGCAGCACCAGCGCCTCGTCGGGAAGCAGGCGCGTACACCGGTGTGCGGACAGGTCGGCGGGGAGCGGAAAGGGCCCCAGCGGCGGCAGCGGGTCACCGCCCGCGAGCGGTTCGGCGGTCCTGCGCAGCCGGTAGGGCCACGGGTGGCCGCAGTTGAGCGCGAGTACCTCTCCGTCCTCGTGGATCTCCAGCAGGAGTACGGTGACGAATTCTTCGGCCAGCGGATTGTCCGGGTCCGTGCCGTTCACCGCCGGGTGCTCGGACCTCGACCTGTCCCGCAGATGCCGTTGCAGCGCCCGTTCCAGCCGCCGCATGACGTTCTCCAGGGTGTCCTCGTCGTGTGCGGCGTCCCGGAAGCTGCCGAGGATCGCGGCCACCGCCCCGATGGCGGCCAGCCCGTGGCCCCGTACGTCGCCGATGACGACGCGTACTCCGTGCAGGGTGGCCACGGCCTCGTACAGATCACCGCCGACCATCGCACCACGGCTGGCGGACAGCTGCCCCGCGGCCAGGGCGAGCCCGTCGAGCCGGGGCGGCAGCGGGCGCAGCAGCACCTGCTGGGCGGCGCGCGCGACCTCGCGGATCCGGCGCAACTCCCGCACCGGGCCGAGCCGGACGCCGGTGAGCAGATACGCGACCAGCGCGAGGAAGGCCGCGCAGGTCACGAAGCGGGGTGCCATCCCGTCGTGGGAGGAGAACGGGCAGGCCAGCTCCCAGACGGTGGCGGCGACGAGCCAGACGGTGGGGAGGCCGAAAACGAGGGCACGCCGGGCGTACGGAACACCCGAGCATCCACCCCGCCGGGTCGTCCTGGTACGGATCATCGCGACGGCCCCCTAGGCCCTGGCCCCTGTACAACACTGGCCCTCGCGGCCGGAATGATTGTGTCGACCGTCCGTACCCGTTTGCGTACATCGCCCGCAATTCTCACCCGAATGAGTGAGGGGCGCGTCCGTAACTCCGGACGCGCCCCTCAGTACTGCTTCACCAGGCGTTACGCCCCGCGCAGCACCGCTCCCGTACGCTCGGCGGCGAGCGCGACGGCGGCGTCGCGGGCGGCCGAGGCCTCGTCGACGGTCAGCGTGCGGTCGGGTGCCCGGAAGCGCAGCGCGTACGCGAGGGACTTCTTGCCCTCGCCGAGCTGCTCGCCGGTGAATACGTCGAACAGCCGTAGCGATTCGAGGAGTTCACCGGCGCCTTCGCGCAGCGCGGACTCGACGTCCGCGGAAGGAACATCGGCGGAGACGACGAGCGCGACGTCCTGGGTAGCCACCGGGAAGGTGGAGATCCGCGGCGCCCGCAGCACGCCGTCGCCGGCCTGCTCCAGTACGTCGATCTCGACCTCCATGGCGCAGGTGCGCTCGGGCAGGTGGAGCTCCTTGATGACGCGCGGGTGCAGCTCACCGGCGTGCCCGACGAGGGTCTCCTCGCCGTTGACCGTGACGAACAGCGCGGCGCAGCGGCCCGGGTGCCACGGGGCGTGCTGGTCGTTGCGAACGGTCAGCTCGACACCGGCCTCGCGGGCGAGCGTACGAGCGGCCTCGACGGCGTCCGCCCAGTCGGCCGGGCGGCCCTTGCCCCACCAGCCGGCCTGCTCGCGGGCGCCCGCGAGAACGACGGCGGCGCGGCGCGGCTGACGCGGCAGCGTGGAGTTGAGACCGGCGATCTCCTCGTCGGTCGGGCGGCGGTCGACGGGCAGCCGCGCGGCCTTGTGCTCCTCGCCGGTCGGCCGGAAGACGAGGCCGGTCTCGAAGAGCGCCAGGTCGTGCGAGCCGCGGCCGTCGTTGCGGCGCAGCGCGCCGAGGAGGCCGGGCAGCAGCGTGGTGCGCAGCGCCGGCTCCTCGTCGGAGATCGGGTTGACCAGCTTGACCGTACGACGGCGGGCGTCGTCGGCGTCCAGACCGAACTGGTCGAGCACGGTCTCGCCGATGAACGGGTAGTTCAGCGCCTCGACGTACCCGGCACCGGCCAGCGCACGGCCGATGCGGCGGTGCAGCCGCTGCCGGTCGGTGAGCCCGCGGCCCGAGGGCGGCGTCGGCAGGGTGGACGGCAGGTTCTCGTAGCCTTCGAGCCGGATGACCTCTTCGGCCAGGTCGTTCGGGAAGGCCAGGTCGGGGCGCCAGGACGGCACGGTGACGATGAGCTCGTCCTGCCCGTACACGTCGCAGCCGACCTCCTGGAGGCGGCGTACGACGGTCTCGCGGCCGTAGTCGACGCCTGCCACGCGGTCCGGGTGGTCCGCGGACATGGAGATCGTGCGAGGCGCCGAGGGTGCGACGACCTCGGTGACGCCGGCCTCGGCCGTGCCGCCGGCGAGCAGCACCAGCAGGTCGACGGTCCGCTGGGCGGCCGCGGACGCGGCCTGCGGGTCGGTGCCGCGCTCGAAGCGCTTGGACGCCTCGGAGGACAGCTTGTGGCGACGCGCCGTACGGGCGATGGACAGCGCGTCGAAGTGCGCCGCCTCGATGACGATCTCGGTGGTGCCCTTGACGGCGCCGGTCTCGGGGTCCGTCTCCGAGTCGGCGATCTCGGTGTTGGCACCGCCCATGACGCCCGCGAGGCCGATGGGCCCGCGGTCGTCGGTGATGACGAGGTCCTCGGAGTCGAGGGCGCGGTGGGCACCGTCTAGGGTGACGAAGTGCTCGCCCGGCTCGGCCCGGCGGACACCGATCGCACCTTCGATGCGGGAGCGGTCGTACGCGTGCAGGGGCTGGCCGAGCTCCAGCATCACGTAGTTGGTGACGTCGACCGCGAGGGAGATCGGGCGCATCCCGGCTTTCTGCAGCCGACGCCGCAGCCAGATCGGGGAGTGGGCCTCGGGGTCGAGCCCGACGACCGTACGGGCGGTGAAGCGGTCGCAGCCCTGCGGGTCGTCGATGTTCACCGGGTAGCCGTACGAGTTCGGGCCGGGGACGTCGAGCAGCGCCGGGTCGCGCAGCGGCAGGCCGTACGCGGTGGCGGCCTCGCGGGCGACGCCGCGGATCGACAGGGCGTAGCCGCGGTCGGGCGTGACGGCGATGTCGAGGACCTCGTCGACCAGCTCGAGGAGCTCGATGGCGTCGGTGCCGACCTCGTACTCGGGCGGCAGCACGATGATGCCGTGCGTGCCGTCGTCGCCCATGCCCAGCTCGTCGCCGGAGCAGATCATGCCGTGCGAGGTCTTGCCGTACGTCTTGCGCGCGGCGATCGCGAAGTCGCCGGGCAGGACGGCGCCCGGGAGGACCACGACGACCTTGTCGCCGACGGCGAAGTTGCTGGCGCCGCAGACGATCTCCTGCGGCTCACCGGTGCCGTTGGCGGTGCCGACGTCGACGGTGCAGAAGCGGATGGGCTTCTTGAACTCCGTCAGCTCCTCGATGGTGAGGACCTTGCCGACGACCAGCGGGCCCTTGAGGCCGGCGCCGAGCTGCTCGACCGTCTCGACCTCCAGGCCCGCGGAAACGAGCTTGGCCTGTACGTCACGGCCGGTCTCGGTGGCGGGGAGATCGACGTACTCCCGCAGCCAGGAAAGCGGGACCCGCATCAGATCTCCATCCCGAAGGGCCGAGTGAACCGGACGTCACCCTCGACCATGTCTCGCATGTCTTCAACGTTGTGGCGGAACATCAGCATCCGCTCGATGCCGAACCCGAAGGCGAATCCGCTGTACTTCTCGGGGTCGACGCCGCAGGCGGTGAGCACCTTCGGGTTGACCATGCCGCAGCCGCCCAGCTCGATCCAGCCCTCGCTGCCGCAGGTGCGGCAGGGACGGTCCGGGTTGCCGACGGACTCGCCGCGGCAGACGTAGCAGACCATGTCCATCTCGGCGGACGGCTCGGTGAACGGGAAGTAGTTCGGGCGCAGCCGGGTCTTCATGCCCTCGCCGAAGAGTGCCTCGACCATGTGGTCGAGGGTGCCCTTCAGGTCGGCCATGGTGAGGCCCTCATCGACGGCGAGCAGCTCGATCTGGTGGAAGACCGGGGTGTGCGTGGCGTCCAGCTCGTCGGTGCGGTAGACCCGCCCGGGGCAGACGACGTACACGGGCGGTTCCCGGTCGAGCAGGGCGCGGGCCTGGACCGGCGAGGTGTGCGTGCGCAGTACGACGCCGGACTCGTCGCCCGTGGTGGGCTTGCCGTCGGCGGTGGTGCCCTGGACGAAGAAGGTGTCCTGCATCTGGCGCGCGGGGTGGTCGGGCACGAAGTTCAGGGCGTCGAAGTTGAACCACTCCGCCTCGACCTCGGGGCCCTCCGCGACCTCGTAGCCCATGGCGACGAAGACGTCCGAGACGCGCTCCATGAAGCTGGTCAGCGGATGGCGGGCGCCGGCCGGGGTGCGGTCGTAGGGCAGCGTGACATCCACCGCTTCCTCGACCAGGACCCGCTCGTCGCGCTCGGCCTCGAGCACCGTCTGGCGGGCGGCGAGGGCCTTGTTCACGGCGCCGCGCGCCATGCCCACAAGCTTGCCGGCCGAGGCCTTGGCCTGCGGGGGCAGCGCGCCGATCTCCCGGTTCGCGAGGGCCAGCGGCGAGGTGCCTCCGGTGTGCGCGGTCTTCGCGTGGGCGAGCGCGTCGAGGTCGCCTGCGGCGGCGAAGGCGGCGAGTGCCTCGTCCCGCATGCGCTCGATCTCTTCCGGTTTCAGCGCCTCGACCTCGACAGGGTCGTACGACTTATTGGGTGCGGACATCTCTTCCCGTACTTCCGATTGGCTGGTGGCGCGGCCCCGCTCGACCACTGAGGACGCAAAGGTGCCAAAGGTCGAGTCTAAAGGCCGCGAGGGGTGAAGAAGCCCGTGGGCTGCTCAGGCCAGGTAGGCCGGGGCGCCGACGGGCAGAATAAATCGGAACTCCGCGCCGCCGCCGGGTCCGCGGCCGACGGTGATCGATCCGCCGTGCGCCTCGACGATGCCCTTGACGATGTACAGCCCCAGGCCGGTTCCGCCGCGCTTGCTGCCCCGCCAGAAGCGGGTGAAGACGCGGCCCATCGAGTCCTCGGGGATACCGGGGCCTTCGTCGGTCACGGTGACGGCCGTTCCCTTCGCTGGATTCTCGGCGTTCTTGGTCTGGGCGGATGCCACCTCGATGGTGACGGTTCCCTCGCCGTGCCGCACCGCATTTTCCAGCAGGTTGCCCAGCACCTGGTCGATCTTGTCCGGGTCTGCCCAGAGATCGGGCAGCGGCTGCTGGATACGGACCAGGAAGCGGTCCGGGGCCTGTCCGTTGGAGGTGTGTGCGTGGATGTGCCGTCCGACGGCCGCCGGTATGTCCACGGGCTGGCGGCGCACTTCGAGGCGCCCCGAGTCGATGCGGGAGATGTCGAGGAGCTCGGCGATGAGCCGGGTGACGCGGTTGGCGTCGGCGTCGACGGTCTCCAGCATCAGCCGCTTCTGGTCGTCGGTGAACCGCTCCCATTTGGCGAGCAGCGTCGCCGTGAACCCCTTGACGGAGGTCAGCGGGGAGCGCAGCTCGTGGGCGACGGTGGCGATCAGCTCGGCGTGGCTGCGCTCCGTGCGGCGCCTGGCCTCGGTGCCGCGGATGGTGACGACGACCCGGCGCACAGGCCCGGTCGGCTCGCGGCGTACGTACCGTGCGGAGACGAGCACCTCGCGGCCGCCGGGCAGCAGCAGATTGCGTTCGGGCTGGCCGACGCGGATGGCGAGTCCGCCGTACGGATCGGTCAGCGTCCACCAGCGGCGGCCTTCGAGGTCTTCGAGCGGCAGCGCGAGCTCCAGGGGCCTGCCGAGTGCGGCGTCCTTGGCGATGGCGGTGATCCGGGCGGCGGCGGCGTTGAAGCAGATGACGCGGCCGTTCTCGTCGGCGACGGCGAGGCCGTCGGGGAGATCGTCGGGATCGATCCCGCAGCAGTCGGATCCTGCGGACCGGCTCTCCGTAGAACCGCTCACCTGTGACGGACCGCTCGTTCCGACAGACATTCCCCGTATCCCACCTCTCGGACTAGCGGTGGGGTACCTCCCTGCTCATGGGGTTCCCCCCTGCTCGGGCGGAGCCGAGAACCTGGGGGAGAAGCCGAGAGCCTGGGGAGGGCCCCGAGCCCGCCACACTACTAGCTGGAGGTGACGCTGCGGCACCCTCCGGAAGCGCGCTGCGCACGCGCGGACGCGTAGAGGCACACTGCGGCGGCGGTGGCGAGGTTGAGGCTTTCCGCCTTGCCGTGGATCGGAACGCGCACCACGGCGTCCGCGAGCGCGCGGGTCTCCTCCGGCAGGCCCCAGGCCTCGTTGCCGAAGACCCAGGCCGAGGGGCCGCCCATGGTGCCCGCGTCAAGCTCGTCGTCGAGGTCGTCGTCGCCCGCGCCGTCGGCCGCGAGGATGCGTACGCCTACGCCCTTCAGCCCGCTGACGGCCTGCTCGACGGGGACGCCGACGGCGACCGGCAGGTGGAAGAGCGAGCCGACGGACGCCCGGACGGACTTGGGGTTGTACAGGTCGACGGAGGCGTCGGTGAGGACGACCGCGTCGGCTCCGGCGGCGTCGGCGCAGCGCAGCACCGTGCCGGCGTTCCCGGGGTCGCGGACGTGCGCGAGGACGGCGACGAGCCTGGGCTTCGCGGCGAGGATCTCTTCGAACGGCGAGTCCAGGAAGCGGCAGACGCCGACGATGCCCTGCGGGGTGACGGTCTGGGAGACCTCGGCGAGCACCTCGTCGGGCGCGAGGTGGACGCGGGCGCCGGCGGCGTGGGCGGCGTCGACGATGTCCGCGTACCGCTCGGCGGCGTCGACGGTGGCGAACAGCTCGATCAGGGTCGGTTCGCCGTCGCTGCGGTGCTCGACCGCCTCACGGACGGCCTGCGGCCCCTCGGCGATGAACCGGCGCTCCTTGCCGCGGAAACTGCGCTTGGCCAGCCGCTTGGCGGCGGTGACGCGCGGGGATCGCGGGGAGATCAGCTCGGGGGTGCCCATGGTGTCGGCGGCTCACTTCTCTGCGTACGGCGAAAGGGGTCGAGCACTTGGTCGTGCAGCACGTGATGGAACACATGGTGGTGCACAACGCACCGGACCCGCAGGCGGCGAAGGCCTGCGGGTCCGGTCGGGAAGACGGGGTTGCCTGAGATCAGGCAGCGGTCTTCGGAGCGTTGACGTCGCTCGGGAGCGCCTTCTGAGCAACCTCGACGAGCGCGGCGAACGCGTTGCGGTCGTTGACGGCCAGCTCGGCGAGGATCTTGCGGTCCACCTCGATGTTGGCGGCCTTCAGACCCTGGATGAGGCGGTTGTACGTCATGCCGTTCTCGCGGGCAGCGGCGTTGATGCGCTGGATCCACAGCTGACGGAAGTCGCCCTTGCGCTTCTTGCGGTCGTTGTAGTTGTAGACCAGGGAGTGGGTGACCTGCTCCTTGGCCTTGCGGTACAGACGCGAGCGCTGACCGCGGTAGCCCTTGGCCGCCTCGAGAATTGCCCGGCGCTTCTTGTGGGCGTTGACTGCCCGCTTGACGCGTGCCACTTGTTAACTCCTTGTAGCGGGGCCGTGGTGGTACTCACACGACCCGGAAGTGAATTGGTCTCGGTCTTCGACGTCGCGCCCCGGTCACCCGGAGCCGCGACATCACTTGCCGAGAAGCTTCTTGATCTTCGGGGCGTCGGCCGGGGACACGACGACCGCACCCGTCAGGGAGCGGGTCTTCTTCGACGACTTGTGCTCGAGCAGGTGGCGCTTACCGGCGCGCTCGCGCATGACCTTGCCGGAGCCCGTGAGCTTGAAACGCTTGCTGGCACCGCTGTGCGACTTGTTCTTCGGCATCGCGCCGTTCTCTCCTCGTCAGTGACGCTCCCCCGGTGCGGGCACCGGACTGCGGGAGCGCCAGATCTTTGGTGTGGGTTTCCGGGCGGGACCCGGGGCCGCCTGGGTGGCAGCCCCGTGCATCACGCTTCGGAAGGGGTCTCGGACTGTGCCTCGGCCGGAGCCTCGGCAACCTCGGTGACCTCGTCCGTCGACACGGTGTCGTCGGTCGCGTAGCCCTGGCGCTCGGCCTTGCGGGCCGCCTGGGCCTCGCGAGCCTCGGCCATGGCCTCGGTCTTCTTCTTGTGCGGGCCGAGAACCATGATCATGTTCCGGCCGTCCTGCTTGGGATTCGACTCGATAAAGCCAAGGTCCTCGACGTCCGACGCCAGACGCTGCAGCAGTCGGAAGCCAAGCTCGGGGCGGGACTGCTCACGACCACGGAACATGATCGTGATCTTGACCTTGTCGCCCTGCTTGAGGAACCGAACGACGTGACCCTTCTTGGTGTCATAGTCGTGCGGGTCGATCTTCGGCCGGAGCTTCATCTCCTTGATGACCGTGTGCGCCTGGTTCTTGCGCGCTTCACGGGCCTTCATGGCCGACTCGTACTTGAACTTCCCGTAGTCCATGAGCTTGCACACGGGCGGACGGGCTGTCGCCGCGACCTCGACCAGGTCGAGGTCGTACTCCTGTGCAAGCTCCAGGGCTTTGGCAAGCGGCACAATGCCGACCTGCTCGCCGCTGGGTCCGACAAGTCGCACCTCGGGAACGCGAATCCGGTCGTTGATGCGGGGCTCGGCGCTGATGGATCCTCCTCAGTAGCACCACACGACTGTCTGGCAGACAGCCGCGTAACGTCTGTTTCCTGGGACCAACCGTGGGGAGCCATGAAAAATGCCCCGGACGGGACACAGGCGGGGCTCCTGGAAATACCGGAGCACCACCACGTATCAACCGCGGGGCGCATCGGACGGCTCCATCGTCCGTACGGAACGATGGGGACCGTCTGACCGGTGACCCGCCGTCCGCGAGGACAGCCAGGTGGGAGATCGGAGCCTCCACTTGTGGGCCGGGCACACACGTGTCCGGCCGGTCGTTACACAAGGCTATCAGCTCTGCCGGGGAGCGGCGAACGCGCGGGCGGGGCGGTGGGCGAACCCGTGGGCCGGGTGCTGCGGGCCTGGGCATATCGTGTGCGTCATGAGTGACGCGACCTCCCCCAATGAATCCCCCGACTTCGACGCCATGACGCGTGACATCGCGGAAGTCCCCGCAGTCGAGGTGATCGTCACGGTCGCGGTCAACCTGATGAGTGCGGCCGCCGTGAAGCTCGGGCTGACAGAGGACGGCGACGAGCACAAGGACCTCGACGAGGCACGGAAGCTGGTGCACGCGCTGGCCGGTCTGCTGGACGCCAGCGCGACGGAGGTCAGCTCCTTCCACGCGGCGCCGCTGCGCGACGGCCTGAAGTCACTGCAGCTGGCCTTCCGTGAGGCCTCGACCGTGCCGGACGAGGTGGGCCAGGGTCCCGGCGAGAAGTACACCGGGCCCGTTTACGGCTGATCCGGCGACTTTCCCCGTACGAACAAGGGCTCGCCCGGAGGCGTGGCATCGGTCGGCAGCAGTGCCAGGTCGAGACCGCGCACCAGGCGGGCCCTGAGTGTTTCGTCGGCGGCGAGGGCCCCTGCGATGCGGCGGGCCGCATCGGCGGGCTCCGCTCCGGGAGCGAGGACCAGCGCGAGGGTGCCGTCGGCCTGACCGGGGCCGAGGTGGGCGCGGAGCACCGTGGGCTCCGCGGCGACAGCGGCTCGTACCGCCTCGGTGACGGCCGGGTCGTCGATCGGCGACGCACTGGTACGGCCCTCGGCTACGGCGAGCAGTGCGGACCCCGTGAGCTGGAACGGGACGGGGCCGGCCAGGTCGAGGACGAGCGTGTCCGCCTTCTCGTGCGCCACGGCCTGGAGCGCCTGGTGCAGGGGTACGGCGACCGGACGGGCCTCGGGATTCCAGAGCGCCAGCGAGGCGATCGAGGTGAAAGCGGGCAGGGCGCGGCGGTCGCCCGCCCGGAGGGTCGGCACGGCCATGTCGCTGGTCTTCTCGCGGCGCAGGCCGTTCTCGTCGGTCTCGACCTCGCCGAGTACGGCGACGACGGGGACCAGCAGCCGGGCGCCCTTGAGCGCCTGGAGGACCTGCGGTTCGGCCGACCGGTCCGTGGACCAGGCGGCGAGAGCCGCGGTCAGCTGCGGGTCGGCGGTGCCGTCGTCGTCGGAGAAACCGGGATCCGGGATGTTCTTTAGCGCCACGCGCCGAGCCTAGCCGCCGGGCGGTGAGGGTTTTCTCACCGGGGTTTAACCTTCGGCACAGCCGACGCCAAGTTTGCGTTCCTAGCGTCCGGCGCATGCCTCGACAGAGAGCCTCCTTGCTGACGGCCACGATTCTGGTGGCTTGTACGGTCGCCGCGAACACGAATCTCGTGGACCGGAAGCCGCCGGATCCGGTGTCGGCGGCGGCGTCTGCATCAGAGTCGGAGTCGGACCACGTGCCCCAGACAGAGCGGATGACTGTGGAGCCCGAAGAAGAGCCCCAGGTGGCGCCCGTGGAGGAGCCGGACGAGGAGCCGGTTGAGGAGCCCGCGGTGGATCTCGATGCGGTGCTGGCCAAGGCTGTCGGTCCGGTCGCGGCGGCCACGGACGCATCGGTGTCCGTCGGCGTACTCGATCTGGAGAGCGGCGACGCGGCGGCCTACGGCAAAGACGCGTACGACACCGCGAGCATCGTCAAGGTCGACATCCTGGCGGCGCTGCTGCTGCGAGCGCAGGACGCGGGGCGGGTGCTGACCGCGCAGGAGCAGACGCACGCCAGGAACATGATCGTGAACAGCGACAACACGTCGGCGACCGCCCTGTGGAACGCGATCGGCGGGAGCGGGGGTCTCGATGCCGCGAACGCACGGCTGGGGCTCACCTCAACCCAGGGCGGCCACGGCGAGCGGTGGGGGCTGACGCAGACCACGGCGAAGGATCAACTCGCCCTGCTGAAGGCTGTGTTCGGCGAAGAGTCCGAACTGGGCGAGGGCTCGCGTACGTACGTCCAGGGCCTGATGAAGCGGATAGCCGCTGGTCAGGATTGGGGTGTTTCGGCGGCCGGGGGCGGCTGGGCGCTCAAGAACGGGTGGCTGCCGCGCAGTGCCACCGGTCTGTGGGACATCAACAGCATCGGGCGGGTGACGGTGGAGGGACGGGTCTGGCTGGTCGCCGTCCTGTCGGACGGGCACACCACCAAGGAGGCGGGCATCGCGCTCGTCGAGGACGTGGCGCGTACGGCCGTCAAGGCTGTCGGCGGGGCGCGCTGACCCGGGCGCCTCTCCAGAGGGCCACGGCGCCGGCCAGCAGGATGGCGCCGAGGCCTCCGGCGACCGGGGCGAGCCAGCCGGCCGGTTCGCTGTCCGCGCGCTTCGGGCCCGGTCCCGTGCCGAAGTACTTCTTGCCGTACGCCGCCGAGCTCGGGCGCAGGCCCGCCGGGCGCAGCTTGCCGCCCGCCTTGACCGCGGCCGCCGGGTCCACGAAGCCGTAGCCGCGCGAGTCGTCGCGGCCGCCGTCGGGGGCGTTGCGGGCGGTGTCCATGAGGAGCTTCTTGACCTGGGCGGGGGTCAGGCCGGGGTGCGCGGAGCGTACGAGGGCGGCCGCGCCGGAGACGAAGGCGGAGGCGGCGCTGGTGCCCCAGCCCTCGTAGTAACGGCGGTCGGGGTCGGCGATGATCACGTCCACGCCGGGGGCGGAGACGGTGGCGTACCAGCGGCGGGTGGAGAAGGCGGCGTGCGTGCCGAACTCGTCGACGGCCGTCACCGCGATCACGCCGGGGTAGGCGGCGGGGTACGAGATGTGGTCGCCCTTTTCGCCGCCGTTGCCGGCCGATGCGACGACGACGGCGCCCTTGGCGAGGGCGTACTGGACGGCGGCGTCCTCGGCAGGCTCGGGGTGCGCGGACTTGCTGTCGTCGCCGAGGGAGAGGTTGATGACGTCCGCACCGTTGTCGGCGGCCCAGCGGATGCCGTCGGCGAGGGCGTTGCCCCGGGTGGTGCGGGCCTTCTTGCGGGCCGCGTCGCCGCCTTCGAGGATGACGCGTACGGGGAGGATCTTCGCCTCGGGCGCGATGCCGAGTACGCCGTCGGCGCGGCCGGGGCCGTGCCCGTGACCGGCGATGATGCCGGCCATCGCGGTGCCGTGGCGGGCCCAGGCGCGGTCGCCCTTCTTGGCGCCGAAGCCGATGAGGTCCTTGCCGGGGAGCACTTGTCCTTCGAGGTCGGGGTGTGACCCGTCCACGCCGGTGTCGAGGACGGCGACGGTGATGCCCTCGCCCTTGGTCGTACGCCACACCTGCTCGGTATGCATCGCGTCGAGCCCCCACTGCTGTGGCCGAATGGCGTCGGCGCGGGCGGTGGCGGCGGGCAGGAGGAGGAGAGCGGTGGCCGCGAGGGTGGCGACGGCTCGGGTGGGGGTGCGGCCGGGGGTGCCGGTCGGGCGGGGGGTCATCGGGGCTTCTCCGTGGCCGCGGGGCCTGCGGCCGTCTTGCGCAGGGCGCGCTCGACGCGGTCGGCGACACCCTTCGCCTCGTGGCCGAGGCCGGACTGGGCGGGGGCGGTCGTCGCGCCCTCGGCGGTGGCCTCGCCCGCGGGTTGCGGGTCGGGGACGGTGCGGCCGTCGGCGAAGCCGGAGACGGCGTACACGACGACGGGGACGTCGGTGAGCACGCTCACCGTCCAGCTCGCGCGCTGCCGGTCGCCGAAGCCCGCTGCCACGGAGCCTTTGGCGGGGTAGGTGCGGGGGATCAGGTCCGCGCGCTCGGCGAGGCCCTCGCGGGTGAAGCGGGTGCGCAGGGCCTCCATGGCCGGGGCGTCGGCCTCGGTGAACACCATCCCGACGGTGGTGACGCTGCTGCTGGTCGCGTCGGTGTAGGTGGCGCGGAGGAGGCGCACGCAGCCGACCGGTTCGAGGGCCTTGAGCAGCAGCGGATCGAGGGCTTTGGTGCAGCCGCTGTCGGGGGCGACGGCGACACGCGTCCATACCCGGTCGGCGCCTCCCGGTCCCGCTCCGTCGCCGGTCAGCGTGCGCGGGAAGAGCGTGTCGACGGAGGTGTTGTGCCAGAGGCCGCGTGCCTCGGCGTATCCGCTGGGGGCGGTGGCCTCCGCGTCGGGGGCCCCGGTCAGCCAGCTCCCGGTGACGGCGCCGCCGATGAGCCCGATCCCGAGTACGAGACAGGCGGCGGCGCCCACGACGCGGGCGGGGCGGCGGGTGCGGACGGGGCGCAGCCGGGTGGTGGTCTCGACGGGCCTCTCGGGCGCGGGCCAGTGCGGCTGCCGCTGCGCGGCGAAGGCGGCGGGGGGCCGGGGTGCGCCGGACCGGGGTGTCATGTCGACGGCGCCGACGGGCCGACGCCGCGCGGAGCTCGCCGGGGGGCCTGCGGGAGGGCCTGCCGGAGTCGGCGGAACCTCGGCGGGGAGGGGGCCGGGACCGGGGGTGGTCGGGCGACGCGCGGGGATGGGGCGCAGCCGCGCGGTGGTCTCAACGGCCGGCACGCCCGCCCCGCCCTGGGCGGAGGACCGCTGCGCCGCGGAACGGGTGGCCGAAGGCCGGGCCGGGGAACCGCCGTCTCGCGGATCGGGCACCGCCGCCGCGAACGGCTGCGCGGCGGAACCCGGCACTGGGGCCACGGAGCCGCCGGACCGCTGCTGCGATGCGGACACCGAAGCCGCCGGGCGGGCGGACGGCTGGGGCTGCGGCTGCGGCGATGCCGACACTGCGGCCGCTGGGCCGGTGGGGTGGTGCTGTGATGCGGACACGGGCGCCACCGGACCGCCCGGTTGCTGCGGTGCGGAGACGGGGGCCGCCGGGCCGGTGTGGCGCGGCTGCGATACCGATGCCGGAGCCGTCTGCTCGGCCGGGCGCTGCTGCGGGGCAGCGGGCTGAGCGGGGGGTGGTCCCGGGGGCGTTGCCTGGGTGGGGGGTGCGGCTGGGGGTGGTGTTTTCGGGCGGGGGGGCGTGGGGGCTGCTCGCCACGCCTGGGGGACCGGGGGTGTCTGCGGGTGCGGCAGGGCACCGTGCGCTTCGGTGCTCATCCGCCCCCCACTACTCGTGATTCCGCTCGCTCTGGACCTGTTCTCCGGGGTGCCCGACAGCCCTCCGGGGCAGGTCCGTTCGTACTCTACGGGCTGTCGCGAGCCCCGCGGGAACCAGCCCGCAGGCTCGTGGGGATCTGACCGGATGATCCCCCTACCCAGCCGTAAACCGCTCTGGCAAGCTCTGGCCATGACACCGCGCGCTGACGACCGGGCCAGGTACGACCGGGCCACTGCCCATCTCGACGCTCCCGTCGCCGTCGTCGATCTGGAGGCCTTCGACGACAACGCCGCCGATCTGGTCCGCCGGGCAGCGGGCAAGCCGGTCCGGGTGGCGAGCAAGTCCGTACGTTGCCGGGCGCTGCTGGAGCGGGTGCTGGCGCGGGACGGATTCGCGGGCGTCATGTCGTTCACGCTGGCAGAGTCCCTGTGGCTCGCACGGTCGGGATTCGAGGATGTGCTGCTCGCGTATCCGTCGGCGGACCGTGGCGGATTCGCGGAGCTGGCCGGGGACCCGAAGCTCGCGGCCGCCGTGACCGTGATGGTCGACGACCTGGCGCAGCTGGAGCTGATCGACCGTGCCCGCGACGGCGGCCGGGAGGAGATCCGGGTCTGCCTGGAGCTGGACACGTCGTTGCAGCTGCTCGGCGGCCGCATACGGATCGGCGCGCGCCGTTCCCCGCTGCGCGAGCCCGCCCAACTCGCCGAGCTCGCCCGCTCGGTGGCCCGTCGGCCCGGGTTCCGGCTGGTCGGCATCATGGCGTACGAAGGTCACGTCGCCGGGGTCGGTGACGCCGTCGCGGGGCGGCCCGTGCGCTCCCGCGCCATCCGGCTGATGCAGAACGCCGCCCGCAAGGAGCTGGCCGCCCGGCGTGCGGCGGTCGTGCGGGCGGTGCGGAGCGTGGCGCCGGACCTCGAATTCGTCAACGGCGGCGGCACCGGCAGCGTCCAGCACACGGCCGCCGAGCACGCGGTGACCGAGATCGCCGCCGGGTCCGGGCTCTACCTCCCCCGGCTTTTCGACAACTATTCGTCGTTCACGGGCCGCCCGGCCGCACTCTTCGCGCAGCCCGTCGTCCGCAGGCCGGGCGTGGGTGTGGTGACGGTGCTCGGTGGTGGATACCCGGCTTCCGGCGCCGCCGGTCCCGACCGGGTGCCCGTCCCCTATCTCCCGGAGGGACTGCGGTACGACCCCCAGGAGGGGGCCGGTGAGGTGCAGACGCCGCTGCTCGGGTCCCCCGCCGACGATCTGCTGATCGGCGACAAGGTGTGGTTCCGGCACGCGAAGGCGGGCGAGATGTGCGAGCGGTTCGACGAGCTGCAGCTGGTGGAGGGCGACCGGGTGACGGCCACCGTCCCGACGTACCGGGGCGAGGGCCGTACGTTCCTCTAGACGGCGTGCGCCCCGGGTCCCGCCCCCCGGTGTTCTGGGGACGGGACCTCGGGGCGGACACTTTTAGAGAGGGGTGACGTACGCCCCGGCGATCCCCCCGTCGACCAGGAAATCGGTCGCGTTGATGAACGACGAGTCGTCGCTGGCCAGGAACGCCACCGCGGCTGCGATCTCCTCCGCCTCCGCGAAACGGCCGCCCGGGATGTGTACGAGGCGCCGCGCGGCCCGCTCCGGGTCGCTCGCGAACAGCTCCTGCAGCAGCGGCGTGTTGACCGGCCCCGGGCAGAGCGCGTTGACGCGGATGCCTTCGCGGGCGAACTGCACACCCAGCTCGCGGGACATCGCGAGGACGCCGCCCTTGGACGCGGTGTACGAGATCTGGGAGGTGGCCGCACCCATGATCGCCACGAAGGACGCGGTGTTGATGATGGAGCCGCGGCCCTGGCGCTGCATGTAGGGGATGGCGGCCTTGCAGCAGAGGTAGACGGAGGTGAGGTTCACGTCCTGGACGCGCTTCCACGCATCGAGGCCCGTGGTCAGGATCGAGTCGTCGTCGGGCGGCGAGATGCCCGCGTTGTTGAAGGCAATGTCGACAGATCCATAGGTGTCGTACGCCGTCTTGAAGAGCGCGTCGACCTGCTCGGCGTCGGTGACGTCGACCCGTACGAACGTGCCTCCGACTTCCTCGGCCGCGGCCTTGCCCGCGGTCTCGTCGATGTCGCCGCAGACGACGTTCGCGCCCTCGGAGGCGAGACGGCGGGCGGTGGCGAGGCCGATGCCGCTGCCGGCGCCGGTGATGACGGCGGTTCGGCCGACCAGGCGGCGGCAGACGACGGCGTCGGTCCGGGCAGTCTCGGTCCGGTCAGTCTCGGTCATGGTCTCAGGCCTCCGTGCTGATGAAGATGTTCTTGGTTTCGGTGAAAGCGGTGAGGGCGTCGGGGCCCAGTTCGCGCCCCAGGCCGGACTGCTTGTAGCCGCCGAACGGGGTCGAATAGCGCACGCTGCTGTGGGAGTTGACGGACAGGTTGCCTGCCCGTACCGCCTGGGACACGCGCAGGGCGCGGCCCAGGTCACGGGTCCAGATGGAGCCCGCGAGCCCGTACTCGGTGGCGTTGGCGAGACGGATCGCGTCCGCCTCGTCGTCGAAGGGGATGACGACGGCGACGGGGCCGAAGACCTCCTCCGTCGCGACGGCCGAGCCCGGATCGACGCCGACGAGTACGGTCGGCGGGAACCAGAAGCCGGGACCCTCGGGAGCGCTGCCCCGGATGGCCGTCACGCCCTCGGGGACGTACGAACGTACGCGCTCCAGCTGGGACTTGGAGATCAGCGGACCCATCTGCGTCTTGCCGTCCAGCGGGTCGCCGACGACCACGGCCTCGATCGCGGGGGCGAGGAGCTCCACGAAGCGGTCGTACACGGTGCGCTGGACGAGGATGCGCGTACGGGCGCAGCAGTCCTGGCCCGAGTTGTCCAGGAAGGACATGGGGGTGGCGGTGACGGCGGCCTCGATGTCGGCGTCGGCGAAGACGATGTTGGGGCTCTTGCCGCCGAGTTCGAGGGTCACACGCTTCACGCGGTCGGCGCACCTGGCCATGATCTGCTTGCCGACGCGCGTGGAGCCGGTGAAGACGATCTTCGCTACGCCGGGGTGCTCGACGAGTGCGTTTCCCGCGACGTCGCCCGCGCCCGGCAGTACCTGGAAGAGGCCTTCGGGAAGACCGGCTTCGAGAGCGAGTTCCGCGAGGCGCAGGGCGGTCAGCGGTGTGGTCTCGGCGGGCTTGAGGACGACGGCGTTGCCCGCGGCGAGCGCGGGAGCCGTGCCCCAGGCGGCGATCGGCATCGGGAAGTTCCACGGCGCGATCACGCCGATGACGCCGAGGGGTTCGAGGACGGTGACATCGAGGCCGCCCGCGACGGGGATCTGGCGGCCGCTGAGGCGCTCCACTCCCCCGGCGGCGAAGTCGAGCAGATCGCTGACGTTGCCCGCCTCCCAGCGGGCGTTTCCGAGGGTGTGGCCGGCCTCGCGGACCTCCAGCCGGGCCAGTTCTTCGGCGTGCTCGTCGACAACTGCGGCGAAGCGGCGCAGCAGGCGGGCACGGTCGGCGGGGGCTGCTGCCGCCCACTCCCGCTGCGCTCTGGCCGCTCGTACGACCGCCGCGTCGACGTCGGCGACGGTCGAGGCCGCGACGGTGGCGATGACCTCTTCCGTAGCCGGGTTGAGGACCTGATGCTCAATGGGCTGCTCACGGGACAAGGTCGGCCTCACATGCGTTCGAAGGAGCGGCGGAGCTCCCAGTCGGTCACCGCGGAGTCGAAGGCGTCCAGCTCGACCCGCGCCATGTTGCGGTAGTGCGCGACGACTTCGTCGCCGAAGGCCGCCTTGGCGATGGGGCTGTTCTCCCAGAGCTCGGCGGCTTCGCGGAGGGTGGTGGGAACGTGCTCGTAGTCGCCGGTGTAGGCGTTGCCCGTACAGACCTCGGGGAGTTCGAGCTTGTGCTCGATGCCGTACAGACCAGCGGCGACCAGGCCCGCGACGGCGAGGTGCGGATTGACGTCGCCGCCCGGCAGCCGGTTCTCGAAGCGCATGGAGCGGCCGTGGCCGACGACGCGCAGGGAGCAGGTGCGGTTGTCGATGCCCCAGGCGACGGCGGTCGGGGCGAAGGAGCCCGGCCGGAAGCGCTTGTACGAGTTGATGTTCGGCGCGTACAGCAGGGAGAAGTCGCGCAGCGCGGCCAGCTGACCGGCGAGGAAGTGCCGCATCACGGGGGACATGCTGTCGGGGGCTTCGCCCGCCATGGCGTTGTTCCCGTCCGCGTCCTGGAGGGACAGGTGGATGTGGCAGGAGTTGCCTTCGCGCT
Organism: Streptomyces sp. ISL-98; assembly: GCF_018614055.1. Lineage (GTDB taxonomy): Bacteria > Actinomycetota > Actinomycetes > Streptomycetales > Streptomycetaceae > Streptomyces > Streptomyces spiramyceticus. The sequence continues at coordinate 42,062 of NZ_JAGGPB010000012.1, read as the reverse complement.
CGTTGTACTTCGCCATGAAGGTGAGCGAGACGCCCTCCTGGGAGGCGATCTCCTTGGCCCCGGTCTTGTAGATGGCGTGCTGGTCGCAGGTGACCAGGGCCTCGTCGTACTTGAAGACGATCTCGTGCTGGCCGGGATTGCACTCGCCCTTGGCCGACTCGACGGTCAGGCCGGCCGCCGTCATGTCGTTGCGGATGCGGCGCAGGAGGGGCTCGATGCGGCCGGTGCCGAGGACCGAGTAGTCGATGTTGTACTGGTTCGCGGGTACGAGGTCCTTGTAGCCGCGGTCCCAGGCCTGCTCGTAGGTGTCCTTGAAGACGATGAATTCGAGCTCTGTGCCGACATGGGCGGTGTAGCCGTGTTCGGCGAGGCGCTCCAGCTGGCGGCGCAGGATCTGCCGGGGCGCGGCGACGACGGGCGAGCCGTCGTTCCAGGCGAGGTCGGCGATGAGCATGGCCGTGCCGTCGTTCCAGGGGACGCGGCGCAGCGTGGAGAGGTCGGCGTGCATGGCGAAGTCGCCGTAGCCGCGGTCCCAGGAGGACATCTCGTATCCGTCGACGGTGTTCATCTCGGTGTCGACGGCGAGCAGGTAGTTGCAGCCTTCGGTGCCGTGGTCCAGGACGTCGTCGAGGAAGAACTGGGCGGCGAACCGCTTGCCCTGGAGGCGACCCTGCATGTCGGGGAAGGCCAGGACGACTGTGTCTATGTCGCCGCTCGCAACCAGGGCACGGAGCTCCTGGAGCGCGAGAGGGGGTGTGCGGTCTGCCACGGAAATTTCCTCCTTGGGTCAGCCGGAAGCCATAAGGTATTGCTGAAGACCATTGCTTGGGAAGGGGAAACGGCAAGTGGCGAGTGAAATCGATGCTGCGGACTCGGCGGACCGGGCGGACCCGGCGCCCCTGACGAACCCGATGAACCCGATGAACCCCGCGGACAACCTGGCGCCCGTACTGCGGCCGGTGCGTGCCGGGAACGGATTCGAGGAGGCACTGGAACAGATCCTCCAGATCCTGCGTCTCGGCCTGGTGCCCGTCGGCGAACGGCTGCCCGCCGAGCGGGAGCTGGCCGACCGGCTGCGGATCAGCCGGGTCACGCTGCGCGAAGTCCTGAAGGTCCTCCAGGACCAGGGCCTCGTCGACAGCAGGCGCGGCAGGTACGGCGGTACGTTCGTGCTGCCGCGCCCCGACGCCTCCGGGGAGGGCGAGCTGCGCCGGCGCGTCGAGTCCGTCGACGTCGAGGACACGCTGCGCTTCCGCGAGGTTCTCGAGGTCGGCGCGGCCGGACTGTGCGCGGCGCACGGGCTGACCGACGACGGCGCACAGCGGCTGCGGGCGGCCCTCGCGGCGACGCACGACGCGCCACTGGACGACTACCGCAGGCTCGACACACTGCTGCATCTCACGCTCGCCGAGCTGTCCGGATCGCCCACACTGACCGCGCAGTACGCCGCCGTACGGGCGACGGTGAACGGTCTCCTGGACTGCATCCCCCTGCTCGTACGCAACCTGGAGCACTCCCAGCAGCAGCACATCGCACTGGTCGAGGCGGTGCTCGACGGCGACGCGGACGGTGCGCGCGAGGTGATGCGGGAGCACTGCTCGGGCACGGCAGCCCTGCTGCGGGGCTTCCTCACGTGACGGACCGGAAGAGGAGAACCGTTACAACGGCTTAACGCACGGGTCTTGCGCTGGGACCGACCCGACCACAAAGGTATGGCCACCCACCATTAACCCGAGGCATTAAACCGAGGCAGGAGCGGCTCATGGCCGACAGCACCGACGCGATCACCCCACCACCCGCACCGGGGTCCACCGACACCGCAGCCTCCCCCGACGCCGACGCCGCCTATCTCCAGCGGCGCACCCTGCGCCGCGGCAGCGCCGGCTGGCTGCTGCTCACCGGACTCGGCGTCGCGTACGTCGTCTCCGGAGACTTCTCGGGCTGGAACATCGGCCTCGCCGAGGGCGGCTTCGGCGGCCTCGCCATCGCCACCCTGCTCATGGGCGTGATGTACGCCTGCCTGGTCTTCGCACTCGCCGAGCTGTCCGCCATCCTGCCCACGGCGGGCGGCGGCTACGGCTTCGCCCGGCGCGCGCTCGGCACCTGGGGCGGCTTCCTCACCGGCACCGCCATCCTCATCGAGTACATCCTGGCGCCCGCCGCCATCTCCATCTTCATCGGCGAGTACGTCGAATCACTCGGCCTCTTCGGGCTCACCGCCGGCTGGCCGGTCATCCTCGCCTGCTTCGCCGTCTTCATCGGCATCCATCTGTGGGGCGTCGGCGAGGCGCTGCGCTTCAGCCTCGTCGTGACCGCCATCGCGGTGGCCGCGCTGCTGATCTTCGCGGTCGGCGCGTTCACCGAGTTCAGCGCGGACGGCCTCAACGACATCCCCGTCGACAAGGACGCCTTCGGCGCCAACTCCTGGCTGCCGTTCGGCCTGCTGGGCATCTGGGCGGCGTTCCCGTTCGGCATGTGGTTCTTCCTCGGCGTCGAAGGGGTGCCACTGGCCGCCGAGGAGGCCAAGGACCCGGTGCGCTCGATGCCGCGCGCCCTGTCCATCTCGATGGCCGTCCTCGCACTGCTCGCCCTGATCACCTTCTTCGCCGCCACCGGCGCACGCGGCTCGGCCGCCGTCCAGGACGTGGGCAATCCGCTGGTCGTGGCGCTCCAGGGGGACGGCGATCCGACGCCGCTCAGCCGGTTCGTCAACTACGCGGGCCTGGCGGGCCTCGTCGCCTCCTTCTTCTCGCTCATCTATGCCGGCTCCCGGCAGCTGTTCGCGCTCTCCCGCGCCGGGTATCTGCCCCGCTTCCTGTCGCTGACCAGTCGCCGCAAGGCCCCGTATCTCGGGCTGCTGATCCCCGGTGCGATCGGCTTCGCGCTGGCGGCGGGGACCGGCAACGGCGCCCGGATGCTGAACATCGCGGTCTTCGGCGCCACCATCTCGTACGCCCTGATGGCGCTCTCCCACATCGTGCTGCGGCGCCGCGAGCCCGGGCTGCATCGCCCCTACCGGACGCCGGGCGGCGTCCTCACCTCGTCCGTGGCCTTCGTACTGGCGCTGTCCGCGCTGGTGGCGACGTTCCTGGTGGACAAGGACGCGGCGTTCACAGCGCTCGGCGTCTACGTCGTCGCTCTCGCCTACTTCGCCCTCTACAGTCGGCACCGGCTCGTGGCCTCGGCTCCCGAAGAGGAATTCGCCGCGCTGGCCGAGGCCGAGGCCGAACTCGAACGCAGCTGACTAAAACCCGACCCTGACCTGACCGGAGGATCTGTGTCCAAGCCGCTCATCGGCATCAGTACGTACCTGGACAGCGCCAAGTGGGGGGTCTGGGAGATGCCCGCCGCGCTGCTCCCGGCCGGCTATCCGCGTCTCGTACGGGCGGCGGGCGGGCTGGCGGCGATGCTGCCGCCGGACTCGCCCTCGTCCGCCGCCGATGTGGTGGCCCGCGTCGACGGGCTGGTCGTCGCGGGCGGGGCCGATGTCGAACCCGTACGGTACGGAGCCGAGCGCCACCCGCGCACCGGGCCGCCCGCCCGGGAACGGGACGCGTGGGAACTGGCCCTGATCGAGGCGGCGTTGGCTTCCGGTACGCCGCTGCTCGGCATCTGCCGCGGCATGCAGCTGCTGAACGTCGCACTCGGCGGCACGCTCGTCCAGCACCTGGACGGCCACACCGGCGGGGTCGGCGTACTCGGCGAACACACGGTGAAGCCGGTGCCGGGCACGCGCTACGCGTCGATCGTGCCGGAGGAGGACGGCGTACCGACGTATCACCACCAGGCGGCCGACCGGCTGGGCGAGGGCCTGGTGGTGTCGGCGTACGCGGCGGACGGGACGCCCGAGGCCGTCGAACTGCCCGGCGCACACTGGGTGCTGGGCGTCCAGTGGCATCCGGAGATGGGCGAGGACCTGCGGGTGATGGAGGCACTGGTGGCGGCGGCCGCCGTAAGGCTGCCTGCGCCCCGTGAGCCACAGCTCCAGACCTGAGCTGCCCCGCGGACTCAGTTACGGCCGGCCAGCAGGCGGACGAGCGGCCCCCTGCTGCGCTGTTCGACCCTGCGGCCGGCCACGAAGGAGGCGGCGCCAAGCGCCACCGCGCCCGCGCCCGCTATGGCGGCTTTGCGCGAGTTGAGCAGCACCCAGGCGGTGGACGCGGTCGCAGCGACCTTCCCGGAAGCGGCCTCCAACGCCTGGCGTCCCGCCTCGACTCCCTTGATTCCGGCGCCCTTTGCCGAGCCGGCCGCGTTCGCGGCACGGCCGGTGGCTTCGGTGGCGGAGGTGCGGGCGGCTGTGGCGTTGGTCTTGGGCTTGGTGTTCTTGCTCTGTTCAGTCATGGCCCCCGGGTATCCGCTCGCGGCCATGACAAACGGCCGCGAGGAACAGACGCGACAACGGGCCGTGACAAGTGGTCAGGCTCTCTCCGGCGCCGGGCGCGTGAGCGACAGCAGGTCGCGGGCCGGTCCCGTGGGGCGCGGCCCCGTCGGCCATACGGCGCGCAGGTCGCGGCGCAGCCGGACGCCTTCGACGGGGATCTCGACGAGGCGGCGCGAGCCCAGTTCCTCCCCCACCGCGAGCTCGCTGAGCACGCTGGGGCCTGCGCCGCTGACCGCCGCCGCCTTCACCGCGGTCGTGGAGGCGAGTTCGAGCAGCGGGTCGGCGAGGCCGCCGTACCCGACGAGCGCGGCGTCCAGGACCTGGCGGGTGCCGGAGCCCTGTTCGCGCAGGATGAGCGGGGCTCCGGCCAGTTCCCCGGCGCCGACCGGCTTGCGGCGGCGTGCCCAGGGGTGGGTCGGGGCCGCGACCACGACGAGGCGGTCGTGGCCGATGACGACGCCGTCGAGCCCCTCCGGTACGGCGAGACCCTCGACGAAGCCCAGGTCGGCCTCGCCCGCCAGCAGCCGCTGCGCGACCACTGCGGAGTTGCCGGCGAGCAGCGACACCGCTGTGCCGGGGCGCTGACCGCGCAGGGCGATGAGCCACCCGGGCAGGAGGTACTCGGCGATCGTCATGCTGGCGGCGACCCGCAGCCGGGAGTCCCGCCGCCCGCGCAGCGCCTGCGCCCCGGCATCGAACGCCTCGGCCGCCTCCACCACGCGCCGCGCCCAGTCGGTGACGAGCGCACCCGCTTCGGTGAGCTGGGAGCCGCGGGGCGAGCGGTCGACGAGGGCGACCCCGAGCTGCCGCTCCATGGTGCGGATCCGGCTGCTGGCGGCGGGCTGCGTGATCCCGAGCTCGCGCGCGGCCCGCCCGAGACTGCCGAGCCGGGCAACGGCGAGCAGCAACTCCATGGCCCCGAGATCCGGCACGCGCTGCGCCAGCGGCCCCCGGTCGCCATGGACGGGGTGGCCGAAGCCGGAACCGGGGCCGGAAGCAGAAGCGGACTGCGTCATAAGGCCAGTTTATGGGGCCATACATAAATCGTCCCTGGTGGGGGCCCCGGCTTACGCAGAAGGTGGGCGTATGGCCACCTGTGCGCAGCCCCGCCCCCTCCTTGTCGGCCCCCGGCTCCCCGCGCTGCGCCATCTCGGGCCCAACTGGTACGCCACGGTCATGGGCACCGCCATCGTCGCCAATGCCGGCGTCACCGTGCCCCTCGCCCTCCCCGGGCTCCGCCCCGCTTGCACCGTTGTGTGGGCGCTCTCCGCACTGCTGCTCTGCGCACTGCTGCTCGCCCGCGCGGGCCACTGGGCGTACCACCGCGATCAGGCGGGCGCTCATCTCCTCGACCCGGCGGTCGCCCCCTTCTACGGCTGTGTCGCGATGGCCCTGCTCTCGGTCGGCAGCGGCACGGTGGCCCTCGGCCGGGACGTCATCGGGCCGGAAGCCGCCCTGGCGGGCGGCGCCGTGCTGTGGTGCGTCGGGACGGTCATCGGGCTGGCGTGCGCGGTCGCGATCCCGTATCTCATGGTCGTACGGCATCGGGTCGAGCCCGGCAGCGCTTCCGCCGTGTGGCTGCTGGCCGTCGTCCCGCCCATGGTGTCGGCCGCAATCGGGCCGCAGCTGATCCCGCATCTGCCCGACGGTCAGTGGCAGGAGTCGATGCTGCTCGCCTGCTACGCGATGTTCGGCGTCAGCCTGCTCGCCACCCTGCTGATGCTGCCGCTCATATTCGCCCGGCTCGTCCACCAGGGCCCGCTGCCGCTCGCGCTGACGCCGACCCTCTTTCTCGTCCTCGGACCGCTCGGCCAGTCCGCGACCGCGGTCAACACGCTCGCGGACGTGGCACCTGACGCGATCGGAGCGCCGTACGCGAGCGGACTCGGCGCGTTCGCCGTCCTCTACGGCGTTCCCGTAATGGGCTTCGCACTGCTGTGGCTGGCGCTCGCCGCGGCGATGGTGGTCCGCGCGGCCAGGGACGGGATGCCGTTCGCCATGACGTGGTGGGCATTCACCTTCCCCGTCGGTACGTGCGTCACGGGCGCCGCCGGGCTCGCGCGCCACACCGGGCTCGACGCCTTCAGCGCCCTCGCCGCCGCCCTGTACGCCGTGCTGGTCGTCGCCTGGGCGGTCGCCGGATTCCGTACGCTGCGAGGCCTGGTCAGCGGAGCGCTGCTCGCAGCACCCCGGGCGCCTCGGCCAGTGACGGCCCGTACCAGGTGAGGTGGCGGCCGCTGACGAGTGCGGCGGGCAGCCCGGGGAACGCCTCGGGGCCGTCGTCGGCCGCGAAGCGGTACGGCTCGTCCGGCAGGACCACCAGATCGGCCCCGGCCGCGCGCAACTCGTCGACCGGGATGCGCGGATAGCGCTCGGCGTGCCCTGCGTAGAGGTTGTCGACACCGAGCCTGGCCAGCAGGTCCCCGGCGAAGGTGTCGCGGCCCAGCACCATCCAGGGCCTGCGCCAGATGGGCACGATCGCCTTCAGCCGGGGGCCCGGCCGCTCCCCGCCCCACGCTTCCTCCGCCGCGTCGAGCCAGGCCGGGCGTGCGCCCAGCCCGCACCCGGCGACCAGAACCCGTTCCAGCTCGGCGAAGGCCTCGGGCAGGTCCCGGATCACCGTGACCATGACCGTGAGCCCGGCCTGCCGCAGGGCAGCGAGGTCGGGCTCGCGGTTCTCCTCCTCGTTGGCGACGACCAGATCGGGCCGCAGCCGGACGATGGCCTCCACGTCGGGGTTCTTGGTGCCCCGGACCCGTACGACGTCGAGATGCGCCGGGTGGCTGCACCAGTCGGTCGCACCGACGAGCAGCCCCGGCGCGCTGACGGCGATCGCTTCGGTCAGGGACGGCACGAGCGAGACGACGCGCAAGGCAGGCCGGTCCTCAGGCTTCGTGGCCGACGATGCCGGGGGCTTCGTGGCCTACGGTGCCGGCCGCCGCGACGACGAGAATCCGGGTGCCGGGCACGGTGGCCCGCCACCGGTGGCGTACGCCGCCGGACAGGAACAGCGTGTCGCCGCGCTCCAGCCGGTACGCCCGTCCTTCGGCCTCGACCTCGGCCGCGCCGTCCGCGATGTACATCAGTTCGTCGCCGTGGTGCTGGAACTCGCGTCCGGTGTCCTGCTCCCCGGTGTACTCGGTGGCGCGCAGCTGATGCCGCCCGCGCACCACGCACCGCACGCCTGTCGCGTCGCCGTCACGGGCGCCCTCTTCCTCTGTGGCCCGTACGACGTCGACCGTGCGGCCGGAGTCGGCGGCGGCGATCAGCTCGGCCGCGGTCGTCTCCAGGGCCTCGGCGACCCGCTCCAGCGAGCGCGTGCTGGGCCGGGCCCGCTCGTTCTCGATCTGGCTGAGGAAGGGCACCGAGAGTCCGCTGCGGGCCGCGACCGTGGCGAGGGTGAGCACCATGGACTTGCGGCGCCTGCGGACGGCCGTACCGACCCGGAGTGCTTCCTTGTCGTCCATCGGTCCGCCTCCCTCCCTGTCTCGTGGTCCTCAGACGGCAGTGTGCAGCCTACGCAGCTTCACACGACGGTTTCGTACATACGTCAGGGAAGGTCCCCTCGTCTGTCCGGCCGGACAACATGAGGAGCGTACGGGCCGCAGTGTGTCCCAGTACAGCAGCTGCCGCGCCCCGCGGGCGTGGCGTCCGCGCGTATGCGCAGGTCATTGGCGTGCGGACGGCACAGCTGGGGCGGACAGCCGCGAGGGGCGGGCCGGTGCCCCGGCCGCTTTCACGGCGTACGGCATGATCGGGGTGTGACGCGACGCCTGATGCTCCTCGACACCGCTTCCCTCTACTTCCGCGCGTATTTCGGAGTCCCGGATTCCGTGCGGGCTCCGGACGGTACGCCCGTCAATGCCGTACGTGGGCTGCTGGACTTCATCACCCGGCTCGTCCAGGACCACCACCCCGACGACCTCGTCGCGTGCATGGACGCCGACTGGCGGCCGCACTGGCGGGTCGAGCTGATCCCCTCGTACAAGGCCCACCGCGTCGCGGAGTTCACCGCGACGGGCCCGGACGAGGAGGAAATCCCGGACACGCTCTCGCCGCAGGTGCCGATCATCGAGGACGTGCTCGATGCGCTCGGGATCGCCCGGGTCGGCGTCGAGCCGTACGAGGCCGACGATGTGATCGGCACGCTCGTGAGCCGCGCCACCGGCCCCGTCGACATCGTCACGGGCGACCGCGACCTCTACCAGCTGGTCGACGACGCCCGCGGAATTCGCGTGCTGTACCCGCTCAAGGGTGTCGGCACGCTCCAGGTCACCGACGAGGCGTGGCTCCGCGAGAAGTACGCCGTGGACGGCCCGGGGTACGTCGACCTGGCGCTGCTGCGCGGCGACCCGAGCGACGGGCTGCCCGGCGTCTCCGGCATCGGCGAGAAGACGGCGGCGAAGCTGCTCGCCACGTACGGGGACCTGGCCGGGATCATGGCGGCCGTCGGCGACCCGGCGTCGAAGCTGACGCCTTCGCAGCGCAAGCGGCTCGACGAGGCGCGGGACTACATCGCGGTCGCACCGAAGGTCGTGCGCGTCGCCTCCGACGTACCGCTGCCGGACTTCGACCCCGCACTGCCCACCGAGCCGCGCGACCCGGCGTCGCTGGACGAGCTGGCGGCACGGTGGGGCCTCGGCGGAGCTCTGCAGCGATTGCTCACCACTCTGCACGGCTAGACTGTTAACTTAGGTAAGCCTAAGCAGTACATGCCTGTGCAACACGACAGTCAGGGGAGAGCGCCGTGGCAGAACGACCGGCCCGCAAGGCACCGAAGGCCCGCGAGGCTCAGGTGATGCGCACCGAATGGATCACTCCGCACATGGTGCGCATCGTCCTGGGCGGTGACGGCCTGGACGGCTTCGCGGCGGACGAGTTCACCGACCACTACATCAAGGTGCTTTTCCCGGCTGCGGGCGTGACCTACCCGGAGCCGTTCGACATGGCCCGCATCCGGGAGGAGTTCCCGGCGGAGCAGTGGCCGGTCACCCGGACGTACACCGTGCGCAACTGGGACGCGGTGCAGCGCGAGCTGACCGTCGACTTCGTGGTGCACGGCGACGAGGGCCTGGCGGGACCGTGGGCGGCCCGTGTCCAGCCGGGCGAGACGATGCGTTTCCTCGGTCCGGGCGGCGGCTACGCGCCGGACCCGGCGGCCGACTGGCACCTGCTGGTCGGCGACGAGAGTGCGCTGCCCGCGATCGCCGCGTCGGTGGAGCGCATGCCGGAAGGGGCCCTCGTACACGCCTTTGTCGAGGTGGCGGGCCCCGAGGAGGAGCAGAAGACTGTCACCCCGGACGGTGTCGCGATCACCTGGCTGCACCGGGGCGACCGCCCGGTGGGCGAGGCGTTGATCGCCGCCGTGCGCGGCCTGGAATTCCCGGCCGGGGACGTACACGCCTTCGTCCACGGCGAGGCCGGCTTCGTGAAGGACCTCCGCCGTTACCTGCGGATGGACCGCGGAATCGCGCGCGAGCGCCTCTCGATCTCCGGCTACTGGCGCCTCGGCCAGGACGACGACGCGTGGCGCGCGGTGAAGCGCGAGTGGAACGAGCAGGTAGAACGCGAACAGGAGTCGGCCACCTGACAGTCCGGCCCAAGCAGCCTCACGCCCCGGACCGGCAGCGACGTATCTCTACGCTTGCCCCATGCACCGTAGAGACCGAGTGGTCGGAACAGTCGTCGGTTCAGCGGTGGGCGACGCCCTGGGCGCCCCTTTCGAGTTCGCGCTCGCGGGGGCGCTCTCCGAACGCTTCCCGGACGGCGTCGCCACGATGTGCGGGGGCGGCGGCTGGGATCCCGGCGAGGCGACGGACGACACGCAGATGGCCGTGCTCGTCTGCGAATCGCTGCTGGAGTGCGGCGGACTCGAACTCCAGGACATCTTCCGGCGGTTCCAGCACTGGGCGGCCGGCGAGCCGAAGGACATAGGGCTCCAGACCGAGGATGTCCTCACCAACGGTGAGCCCTGGGACGTCGCGGCCGCACTTCATTTCCAGCTGAACGGACGTGCGGCAGGCAACGGTTCGCTCATGCGGGCAGCCACCTCCGCCGTGTACTTCGCGGGGGCGGGCCACGAGGGCACGATGGACGCCGCCCGGCGCATCGCGGCACTCACGCACGGGGACCGCGCCGCATGGGAGGGCACAGCTGTCCTCCATGCGCTGGTACGCGTCGCGCTGGACGGCGGTGACCCGCTCGCCGCCGTACCTGACGCCCTCGCCCTCGTACACCCCGATCATCGGGTCCGGTGGTCCACTGTGCTCGCTCCGGACTGGCACCCGGACCACGCGACCGAGTTCAACGGCGCGGTGTGGCCGTGCCTGGGCTCGGCCCTGTGGGCACTGCGCACAACCAGCCGCTTCGAGGACGCGCTGTGCGCCGCGATCGACCTCGGCGGGGACACGGACACCGTGGCCGCGGTCACCGGCGGCCTCGCCGGGGCGGTGTACGGGGTGTCGGCCGTCCCTGAGCGGTGGACCGGGCCACTCCATGTACCGCTCCCCGGATTCGGGGGGCGGGTGCTCCGTACACCCGAACTCGCCGGCCTCGCGGAGCGGCTGGAGCAAGCCGGGCCGCACGACCGGCACACGTGATCAGGCCGCCGGGGACGCCGGGCGTTCCGTGATGCCCGCGATGCGCAGGGCCGCGTCCGCCGTGGCCGTCGCGAAGGCGGCGGGCGGGCGGTCCGGGTCGCAGCGGTGGATCAGGATCACGCCCTCGATGAGGCCGAAGACCAGGTCCGTACGGAGCGCGAGTTCGCCCTCGTCCAGCGCTCGGCAGGCCTCCGTCGAGGCCAGCAGCTGCCCATAGGCGTCCTTCAGACCGGCCCGTGCCCGGTGGAAGCCGGAGAAGGTCGGCGTGCGTACTTCGGGCAGCAGATAGAGCGCACCCAGGTTGTACGGCCCGGCGCACAACAGCTCGACGTCGGAACGGCAGAGCTGCCAGAGCCGGGCCTCGGCCGATGCCGTGTCGTCGGCGAGCAGGCGCAGTGCAAGCGCCAGGGACGGCGTGACGGTGGACTCCAGGAGGTCGGCGAGGAGCTCCTCCTTGCCCGCGACATAGTGGTACATCGTCGCCTGTCGCATTCCCGCCCGCTCGGCGACGGCACGGGTGGTCGTCGCCGCGTACCCGCGGGTGGTGAACAACTCCGCTGCCGCCGTGAGGAGTTCCTCACGGGGCGAAATCCCGCTGTCCGGCCGCTTTTCGGCGCGCGGCCTGCCGACCCGCCTCACTGTGGTGCTCATGGCGCTGATCGTCGCATATCCGTCCACCGCCGCTACCGCGCCCGGACGCTCGCCAGCACCTCCCTGTCCGGCTGAAGCGTGAGCGCAGGCACGGGCCGTATCTCACCGGGGTCGACGTCCAGCTCGAACCGCCGTGCCAGGACAGCCAGTACGAGCACCGACTCGACCATGGCGAACCGCGCCCCGAGGCACACGCGAGGCCCGCCACCGAACGGGAACCACGCGTACTCCGGCATCTCGTCGCCTCCTACGGCGTCCCACCGCTCGGGCCGGAACTCCTCCGGCTCCGGGAACCACCGGGCGTCGCGCTGAGTGACCCACTGGCTGCTCCACACCCGGGTCCCCGGCGTCAGCGGCAGCCCGCCGATCTGCGCTCCCTCCTTGGCCACCCCTGTGATCAGCCAGATCGTCGGATACAGCCGCAGTGTCTCCTTCACCACCGCCTGGGTGTAGGTGAGTCGCGCATAGTCCTCAAAGCCCGGCTCACGGTCGCCGAGCACCCGGTCCAGTTCCCCGGCGAGAGCTTCCCGCACCCGTGGATTGCGGGCGAGCAGGTACCACGCCCACACCAGGGTGCTGCTGGTCGTCTCGTGCCCTCCGATGTACAGGGTGACGGTCTCGTCGCGTATCTCCTCGTCCGAGAGCCGCGCCCCGGTCTCGTCCTGCGCGGCGAGCAGCCGGCTCAGCAAATCGGGGCGCTCCCCGTCGCCCTGCCTGTGCCGGGCGACAACCCGGGCGACCTCGGCATCGATGACCGCTGCGGCCCGTCTGATCCTGGCCCTCCCCCTGGTCGGCACCCAGTCCGGCAGCAGCGCTCCGATACCGCTGAACTCCGCGCCTATCTCCCGCTGCGCGACATCCATCGCTCTGCCGATCGCCTCGGCATCGGCGTCGGTGTCGGTGTCGGTGTCCGCACCGAAAATGGTGCGGACGGCGATCCGCTGCGTGAGGGCGGCCATCTCCCTCTTGATGTCGACCCGTTCACCGTCCGACCACCGGTCGGCGAGCTCCACCGCGCACCCCGCCATCGTCGAGGCGTAGGACCGCACCTGCTTCGGCCGCACGGACGGCTGCACCAGCGACCTCTTGCGCCGCCAGTCCGGTCCACGGGCCACAACCACCCCATTGCCCATCACCGTGCGGAACGCGATCCCCAGCTCCGGCTGGTCGAAGGTCCGCTCCGTCTCGGTCAGCAGCTCACCGATGTGCCGCGGGTCGGCGAGGAACAGCGACGGCTTGGGTCCGAACCGCCAGCGCACCAGGTCCCCGTGCTCCCGCAGCCGCTCGAAGAAAGCGAGCGGATCCTTCCCGAACTGAGGCAGATTCCCGAGGAACGGCACCCCGCGCGGACCAGCCACAGTGGTCCCCCGCCCCTGTCGCTGTGCCTCGACGGCCGCTCCGGTGTCCGTGGTCATGACGGGTCCCCCCCTGCTCAGGTGGCGCGCTCCGAGTCGTGCGCTACGCCTGACCCCATGGAAGCGCACAGGTCCGACACCGCACCACCCCTGTGGATAACCCCCAAAGACCTGTCACACCAGCCTCGTTGACCCCACACGCACCACCCCCACACACGTGCAGTGCGCCGCCCCCGCGAGGGGAGCGACGCACAGGTAAAGCCCGGTTACTACGTACGCGCGTACGCCGGTCAGCCCACCGACGAGTACGCCACAACACCCCGCAGCACCGCATCCATCGCCTTGCGCGCGTTCTTGGCGACCGTACTGCCGTCGGGCGTGGACGGCGCGGCCGCCGCGATCTGCCCCAGTACGTCGATGACCTGCTTGCACCAGCGGACGAAGTCACCGGCCGGCATCTCGGCCTCGCGCAGCACCTCGTCGAGCCCCTTGCCCGAGGCCCACATGAACACAGCCCAGGCGAAGCCGAGATCGGGCTCGCGCTGCCCGACACCCTCCGCCTGGTTGATCTTGAAGTCCTCCTCCAGGGCATCGAGCCTGCCCCAGATATGGACCATCTCGCCCAGCGCTGCCTTGGCCGGACCCGTGGGCAGCTTCGGCGCGACCGCATCGTCCGACTGCCGCGCCTCGAACACCAACGCCGAGACGCACGCAGCCAGTTCGGCCGGGCTGAGCCCTTCCCACACACCGGCCCGCAGGCACTCGGACGCCAGCAGGTCGAGCTCCCCGTACAACCGGGCCAGCCGCTTGCCGTGTTCGGTGGCCTCGTCCCCACGCAGATAGTCGAGCTCGGTCAGCAGCGCGTAAATCCGGTCGAAGGTACGGGCGATGGTGTTCGTCCGGCCCTCGATGCGCCGCTCCAGCTGCTTCGTGTCGCGCTGCAGCCGGTGGTATCGCTCGGCCCAGCGGGCGTGGTCCTCACGCTCGTCACAGCCGTGGCACGGGTGCGCCCGCAACTCGGAGCGCAGCCGGGAGATCTCACGGTCGTCGGCCGCGGCCGCCCGCTGTTTGCGGTGCCGATCGGGCGCGATGTGCCCCGCCTTGGTCCGCAGCGCGGAGGCCAGGTCGCGACGCGACTGCGGGCTGCGCGCGTTGAACGACTTGGGGACGCGCATCCGCTCCAGAGCCTCGACCGGCACCGGAAAGTCGATCGACGCGAGCCGCTTGACCTGCCGCTCGGCCGTGAGCACCAGGGGCCGCGGCCCGTCGTGCTGATCGAAGCCCCGGTGCCCGTTGGCACGCCCGGCCGGCAGCCCCGGGTCGAGCACCAGCGCCAGCCCGGCGAACTTGCCGGTGGGTACGTGGATGACGTCGCCCGGCTTGAGCTTCTCCAGCGACGCGGCCGCCGCGGCCCGCCGCTGGACCGCGCCCTGCTTGGCCAGTTCGGTCTCGCGGTCCTTGAGCTCGCGGCGCAGCCGCGCGTACTCCTCGAAGTCCCCGAGATGGCAGGTCATGCCCTCCCGGTAGCCCGCGATGCCCTCTTCGTTCTTCTGGACCTGCCTGGAGATCCCGACGACCGACTTGTCGGCCTGGAACTGCGCGAAGGAGGTCTCCAGCAGCTCACGCGACCTGTGCCGCCCGAACTGCTGCACCAGGTTCACCGCCATGTTGTACGACGGTTTGAAGCTGGACCGCAGCGGATACGTACGCGTCCCGGCCAGCCCCGCGAGCGCGCCCGGGTCCATGCCGCGCTGCCACAGCACGACCGCGTGGCCCTCGATGTCGATGCCACGCCGCCCGGCCCGGCCGGTCAGCTGGGTGTACTCGCCGGGTGTGATGTCGGCATGCTGCTCGCCGTTCCACTTGACGAGCTTCTCCAGGACCACGGAGCGGGCAGGCATGTTGATGCCGAGCGCCAGCGTCTCGGTCGCGAAGACGGCCTTGACCAGTCCCCGGACGAAGAGCTCTTCGACGACCTCCTTGAAGGTCGGCAGCATGCCCGCGTGGTGTGCGGCGATGCCCCGCTCCAGGCCTTCGAGCCATTCGTAATACCCGAGGACATGCAGGTCCTCGCCGGGAATCGATGCCGTCCGCTCCTCGACGATCTCGCGCACCAGCCGGCGCGCGTCCTCGTCGTTGAGCCGCAGTCCCGCGTACAGACACTGCTGTACGGCGGCCTCGCAGCCGGCCCGGCTGAAGATGAAGGTGATCGCGGGCAGCAGGCCCGCGTTGTCCAGCCGCTCGATGACCTCGGGCCGCGAAGGCGTCCAGATACGGGTGCGCTCTCTGCGCTCCCGCTCCCGGTCTGCCTCCCGCATGTTCCTGCCGCGGCGGCGGTCGCGCGACTGGTGCGGGCTGCCGCTCTCCATCCGCGCCATGCGCACCAGGTCGGGGTTGACCTCGCGCCTGCCGCCCCTGCCGTCGTCGGACTCCTCGAAGAGGTCGTGCATCTTGCGTCCGGCGAACACGTGCTGCCACAGCGGCACGGGCCGGTGCTCGGAGACGATCACCTCGGTGTCGCCGCGGACGGTGTCCAGCCAGTCGCCGAACTCCTCAGCATTGGACACGGTCGCCGACAGTGATACCAGCGTCACCGATTCGGGGAGGTGGATGATCACCTCTTCCCAGACAGCGCCCCGGAAGCGGTCGGAGAGGTAGTGCACCTCGTCCATCACGACGTAGCCGAGCCCGAGCAGGGCCTGCGATCCCGCGTACAGCATGTTCCGCAGGACCTCGGTGGTCATGACAATGACCGGGGCGTCGCCGTTGACACTGTTGTCACCGGTGAGCAGGCCGACCTTGCCGGCGCCGTAGCGTTTGACGAGGTCCTGGTACTTCTGGTTGGACAGCGCCTTGATCGGCGTGGTGTAGAAGCACTTGCGGCCCTCGGCGAGGGCGAGGTGCACGGCGAACTCGCCGACGATCGTCTTGCCCGACCCGGTCGGGGCAGCGACGAGCACGCCCTTGCCGGCCTCAAGTGCCTGGCATGCCTCGACCTGGTAAGGGTCCAGCTCGAAGTCGTACAGCTCGCGGAATGGCGCGAGCGCGGTGGCCTGCTCGACGGCGCGGGTCCGGGCGGCGGCGTATCGCTCAGCTGGGGAAAGGTCCTCTGTCATCTTGTCTTCGAGCCTACCCGCCACGTCTGACACTCAGCCCGATCTTTATTTCACCGGACAAGAACCCCGGCCGGGCCCCAGAAGGTCAGGTGATGTCGTCGTAACCGTTCAGCTGCTTCGGCGCCGGCCTGGACCCGCCGCTCTCGCTGCCGGCCTGCTCGGGCAGCGCGGCACGCGATGCGGAGACCGTCTCGATCTCGCCGATCGCCTCGGGCGTGAGGTCGAGCGCGGACGCCTCGTCGTCGTCCAGCTCCGCGTCGGGGTTGTTCCGCTCCCGGCGCTTGTCGTTCAGCAGCGAGAACCCGACCGCCAGGAAGTAAAGGACGGTGATGGGCCCGGCCAGGGCCAGCATGCCGACCGGGTCGGTCGTGGGCGTGATGATCGCGCCGAAGACGAAGACGCCCATGATCACACCCCGCCACCAGCGGAGCATGCGGCGGCCGCTGAGGACGCCCGTGAGGTTGAGCATCACCAGCACCAGCGGCAGTTCGAAGGCGAGGCCGAAGACGAGCACCATCCGCAGGGTGAAGTCGAGCACGTCGCCCAGGGACAGGATGTTCGCGGAGCCTTCCGGCGTCAGGCTGATGAGCACCTTCACGCTGATGGGAAGGATGAGGTACGCGAGATAGGCGCCGGCCGAGAACAGCGGCACCGCAGCCCCGACGAAGGCGTACGTGTACTTCTTCTCGGTCTTGTGCAGCCCGGGCGCCACGAAGGCCCAGAGCTGGTACAGCCAGACAGGGCTCGCGAGGACGAGACCGGCGGTGAGGCTGACCTGGATCGTCACGCTGAAGGGAGCCATCAGCGTGTTGAAGGAGACAATCGCGCAGTTACCGCCGTCGCTCGTTTCGCCCTTATCGCACTTGGGCACCGACTGCGTCAGGAACGCCATGAGCTCCTCGCTGTACACGAGGGCCACAATCGTGACCGCCATGATCGCGAGCAGACCCTTGGCAAGCCGGTTGCGCAGCTCACGCAGGTGCTCCACGAGAGGCATACGCCCCTCGGGGTCCTTCTCCAGTTTGGGGGCAGACTTGAGCAACCCACGTCCTCATCTCGTGCGGCAGGCGGTCACCGATCTTCGCGGTGCCTGCGGCGGCCCAGGTGTCAGCGCTTGGTCGTGTCGGTCGACTCGGCGACGGGGCGCGAGCTCGTCACGTCACCCGGAGCTGCCTTGATCGTGCGCGGCGCGGGTGTGGCCTGGTCCTGGGCCACGCCCGTCACGTGCGGCGGCGGGTCGGCCGGAGCGCTCTGGTCGTCGTCCTTCTTCATCGCCTTGGCCTCGCTCTTGAGGATGCGGGCCGACTTGCCCAGCGAACGAGCCATGTCCGGAAGCTTCTTGGCACCGAACAGCAGGATGATGATGACGAGGATGAGAATGATCTCGGTGGGGCCGAGCCTACCCATAGCTTTTTACCTTCTTCACCGAGGCGACAGGGAGTCTGATGCCCGACCGGCCGGACACTTGTCCGGTCGCCGCGCTCGCAGCGATCGTAACCCGTGGGAGTAAACGCAGGGCAATGCCCGTGCGTACACCGGATTGCGGCCCGCGCCTCGCTCCAGAGGCCGCTTTCAGCAGCGTACCGTCCGGACGGCCTCGTGGCGGAGGGCGCGCTTCCTAGCGCAACGCTTCGCCAGTGCGCGCCAGGTCTTCCGCCGCGCTCTCCAGGTTCTCCGCGGCCTGACTGATCTCCCGTGAGGCGTGCGCGACTTGGCGTCCGAGGCGCTGGACTTCGGTGAAGACCCTGACCGCCAGGACGCCGAGTACGGCGAGACCACAGAAACCCAGAGCAATTGCGAGCATCGGCCAGAGCATGCGCAGAGCCTAGACGGTCAGACGGTGGAGTGGAGGCGCAGCGTCCGCACGCCGCCGCCTGTGAGCAGTTCAACGATCCGCTCGCCCGCCGGCTTGCGCACCGCGGCGTCGCACTCGGGGCAGGTGAAGGAGTAGAAGGTCGTACGGCGGCTGGCGCCGATCGCCAACCGCAGTGCTCCCGCCGACAGTTCGAAGCGGGCGCCGCAGTCCGGGCAGGCCGCTTTGAAGAGGACCGGGCCCACTTGAGTGGGAATACCGGGCAATAGCGACATATCCACCAATCTCCTTACGCCTGGCTCTCGTACGCCTCAAGCGCCTCACGGGCCGCTTCCCGCGCGCTGACCGCCAGATCCCGTGGCGACACGATGTGCCCGTCCCCGCCGAGCCGCAGGGCGAGCCGCCGCAGCGAAGCCGGATCGGGCGTGCGCAGCGTGATCCGCAGGCCGCCGTCCGGCAGCTCCTCGGCACTGTCGTGCGGGTAGTACTCGGCGACCCAGCGGCCACCGGGGCCGACCTCCACCACCACCTCGGGATCATCCACCGAGGGCTGGACCAGCCCCTCCGACAGATCCCGCAGCTCGATCTCCGGCGGCGAGGACGGTTCGTCGAGCAGCTTGATCTCGGCGACCCGGTCCAGGCGGAACGTACGCCGCGCCTCGGAGAGCCTGCACCAGGCCTCCATGTACGTATGGCCGACCGCGAACAGCCGGATCGGGTCGACCTCGCGCTCGGTCAGCTCGTCACGCGCCGGGGAGTAGTACCGCAGCCACAGCCTGCGCCGCTCCGAGATCGCCCGGTCGACGTCGGCGAAGACACCGCCCTCGGACTCGAAGGTCACCGAGAGCCGGGAGCTGGCGCCCGCCACCTCGCCCGCCGCGGTCTCCAGCTTCGCCGTGGCCCGCAGCAGCGCCTGCCGGTCGCCCTCGCGCAGGCCGGGGAGGGTGGAGACGGCCCGGGCGGCTACGAGCAGCGCGGTGGCCTCGTCGGCGGCCAGCCGCAGCGGCGCCGCGATGTCGTCGGCGTTGTGCCACCAGATCCTGTCGCCGTCGGTGTCGATGTCGAGGAGATCGCCGCCCCGGAAGCTCGTACCGCACATGGGCAGGACGTCGAGGTCGGAGATCAGCTCGTCCTCGGTGATCCCGAAGGCGCGGGCGACATCACTGACGTGCGCGCCGGGGCGCTCGCGCAGATACGTCACCAGGGAGAGCATCCGCCGGGTCTGGTCGATCGCGTTCGTGGCCATGAAGTCGTGGTCCCCCTCAGTCCTTGGCCACGGCGCGCAGCCGGTCCACGACGTCCGCCCGCAGATCAGCGGGCTCCAGTACGACGACCTCGGGGCCGAGCTCGACGAGCCAGGCGTCGAGCCCGTGCCCGTACGGAATCGCCAGCTCGTCCCAGCCGTCACCCAGGTCCCGTACGGCCGTGGCCCTGGCCCGCAGCGGATAGCCGGAGCCCTGGCGCAGCTTGATCAGGGCGCTGCGGGTCGCGGTCTCGCCCGCCCAGGTCTCGACGGTCTCGCGTACGGTCACGACGTCCGGCACCTCGGCCGTGAAGGAACCGGCGCGGGAGCGGACCTTGCCGGTGATCCGGGAGAGCCGGAAGACGCGCTCGGCGCCCCGGTCCCGGTCCCAGCCCGCCAGATACCAGTGGCCGCGCCAGCACTCCAGCGTCCACGGCTCGACCTGCCGGGTCTCGGGGCGGGCGGCGTTGCCCTTGCGGTAGTCGAAGACGACGGGGCGGCGGTCGCGGCAGGCCAGCATCAGCGGCTCGAAGGCCGCCTCGTGCACGGGGATCCGGGGTTCGAGGGCGCTCTGGTGGCCTTCGAACGGATCCTCCGCCTCCGGCATCCCGGCGGCGCGGAGTTTCTGCAGGGCGCCACTGGCGGCTCCGGCGAGGCGGGCCTGCTGCCAGACCTTGGCGGCGAGGCCGAGGGCGGCGGCCTCCTCGGCGTCCAGGGTGATGGCGGGGAGCCGGTTGCTGTCTCGGCGGGCCAGATATCCGGCGTCGCCGTCGAGGTTTTCGACGGTCTCGATGACCAGACCGAGTTCGCGCAGATCATCCTTGTCGCGCTCGAACATCCGGTTGAAAGAATCGTCGCTGCCGGCTTCCAGGTAGGCCTCGATGGACCCCCGGAGTTCCCGCTTGCTGAGCGGGCGCCGGGTCCCGAGCAGGCACAGCGCCAGATTCATCAACCGTTCGGCCTTGGCAATCGCCATCGGCACCCTCTCTACTTGCTCTACGACCCTTGACCGTACCGCCCGGGGGTGTCGCGGCAAAAGCCGAGGGCCCATGCCGTTCGGCACGAGCCCTCGTACTGTGCTGCTGGAGCCGGATCAGACCGCGACGAGGTCGCAGACGAAGATCAGCGTCTCGCCCGGGGCGATGACGCCGCCACCGGCGCCGCGGTCGCCGTACGCGAGGTGCGCGGGGATGGTCAGCCGGCGACGGCCGCCGACCTTCATGCCCTGCACGCCCTGGTCCCAGCCGGAGATGACCTGGCCGGCACCGAGCTTGAACTCCAGCGGGTTGCCGCGGTTCCAGGACGCGTCGAACTCCTCGCCCGTGGAGAAGGCCACACCCACGTAGTGGACCTTGACGAAGTCGCCGGCCTTGGCCACCGCGCCGTCGCCCTCCCAGATGTCCTCGATCTCCAGATCCTTCGGCGGCTCGCCACCGGGGAAGTCGACCTCGGGCTTCTCGATGCTCACGGAAATGCTCCTCTTAACTACGAACTGGGCAACCTGGACAGTCTCGCATCCTTACATCACCGCGAGGATGTCCACCTGGAAGACCAGCGTCGAGTTGGCGGGGATGGCGTCCTGCTTCTTGTCACCGAAAGCCTGGTCCGGCGGGATGACGAGGAGGACGCGGCTGCCGACCTTCTTGCCGATCAGACCGTCCTTGAGGCCCTTGACCGTGACCTGCGGCAGCGCGAACTGCTGGGTCTTGCCCTGGGCGTACGTGCTGTCGAAGAGCTTGCCGCCCTTCCAGATCAGGCCCTGGTAAGCGACGGACACGGTGTCGCTGTCCTTCACCTTCGCGCCATCGCTCTCCAGCACGTACCTGGAGACGAGCTTCTTCGGCGCGTCGGCGTCCTTCGGCATGGTGACCTTCGGCGCCTTGCCGTCGGTGTTCGTGCCGACCTTGGGCAGGTCGATGTTGTCCTGCGCGACCTCGTTGCCCTTGGCGGAGCTCGGAATGCTCTTGGCCTTCAGAATGTCCACGACGAACACCAGGGTGGCGTTGGGCTTGATCGACGGCGGCTGGCCCTGCGCGCCGTAACCGAGCTCCGGCGGAATGACGAGCTGGACGCGGCTGCCGACCTTCTGGCCCTCCAGGCCCTTGTCCCAGCCGGGGATGACCATGCCGGCGCCGAGAGTCAGCGGGAAGGGCTGCTTGCGGTCGAAACTGTTGTCGAAGGGCTTGTCGGAGTCCCACTGCTGACCGAGGTAGTTCACCTCGATGGCGTCGCCCTTCTTGAGCGTCGCAGCGTCGTCCTTGCCCTTGCTGATGACCTCGGTCTTCAGCTCCTTGGGCGGGTCCCCCTCCCCCTTGGAGAGGGTGGGCTTCTCGCCGAACTTGGCGCCCGCGGTGATCGCCGGCAGTCCGTTCTTTGACGAGGTGGAGTCGGAGCCCTTGTCATCGCTGCCGCACGCCGCTGTCGAGAGCAGCAGCAGGGGGACGACAAGTAGGCCGGCAAGTCGGCGCACGTGTTCCTCAGATCTCAGACGGCACAGTAGTCGCCCGCCACTCTAAGGCGTGGCTCGGGCCCCGCACGAGAAACGTGCGAGGCCCGAGTCGCGTTCCCGGAGAGCCGGGAGAGACCGGAGAGATCCGGAATCAACAGCTCACACACCAGCTCACATACCGGCGATGAGTTTCTCCACCCGGTCGTCCACCGACCGGAAGGGGTCTTTGCACAACACGGTGCGCTGCGCCTGGTCGTTGAGCTTGAGGTGCACCCAGTCGACGGTGAAGTCCCGCCGCTGCTCCTGAGCTCTCCGGATGAAGTCGCCGCGCAGCCGCGCCCTGGTGGTCTGCGGCGGCACCGACTTGCCCTCGAAGATCTTCAAGTCGTTGCAGATACGGGCGGCTTGCCCCTTCCTCTCCAGCAGGTAGTAGAGCCCGCGCCGACGGTGAATGTCGTGATACGCGAGGTCTATCTGCGCGACCCGGGGATGCGACATGGTCATGTTGTGCTTGGCCCGGTACCGCTCGATGAGCTTGTACTTCATGACCCAGTCGATCTCGGTGCCGATCCGGTCGAGGTCCTCGGCCTCGATCGCGTCGAGCGTGCGGCCCCACAGTTCGAGGACCTGTTCGACCGTGCCCGTACGAATGCCGCGGCGGTCCACGAAGTCGACAGCCTTTTCGTAGTACTCGCGCTGCACTTCGAGGGCGGACGCCTCGCGCCCGCTGGCCAGGCGCACCTTGCGCTGTCCGGTGGTGTCGTGGCTGACCTCACGGATGGCCCTGATCGGGTTCTCCAGGGTGAGGTCGCGCATGACCGTGCCCGCCTCGATCATGCGCAGTACGAGGTCGGTGGCGCCGACCTTGAGCAGCATGGTCGTCTCGGACATGTTCGAGTCGCCGACGATGACGTGGAGCCTGCGGTAGCGCTCGGCGTCCGCGTGCGGTTCGTCGCGGGTGTTGATGATCGGCCGGGAGCGGGTGGTCGCGGAGCTGACGCCCTCCCAGATGTGCTCGGCGCGCTGGCTGACGCAGAAGACCGCGCCACGCGGGGTCTGCAGCACCTTGCCGGCGCCGCAGATCAGCTGGCGCGTGACGAGGAACGGGATGAGGATGTCCGCCAGCCGGGAGAACTCTCCGTGACGGGCCACCAGGTAATTCTCGTGGCAGCCGTATGAGTTTCCCGCAGAGTCGGTGTTGTTCTTGAAGAGATAGACGTCGCCGGCGATTCCCTCCTCGTGCAGGCGGCGTTCGGCGTCGACGAGCAGGCCTTCGAGAATGCGCTCGCCCGCTTTGTCGTGGGTGACGAGCTCGGTCACGTTGTCGCATTCGGGGGTTGCGTATTCCGGATGCGATCCCACGTCGAGGTAGAGGCGGGCGCCGTTCCGCAGGAAGACATTGCTGCTGCGGCCCCATGACACAACACGGCGGAAGAGGTAGCGCGCCACTTCGTCAGGTGACAGTCGGCGCTGTCCCCTGAACGTGCACGTGACGCCGTACTCGTTCTCCAGCCCGAAAATGCGGCGATCCATGACTGAACATTACGCCTGATGGCCTGTCCTGAAACCGGGTTCGGCCGCACCGATTCGATCATTTTCGCAAGGGATTACGTCGGACCCGGCGGGAAGGGGAGCGGTATCGGGAATGGTGAGAACCCGCTGGGTGGCCAACAGGACGAGCAGTGCGGCCACTCCCGCCCCCGCGGCGACGGCGAAGCTCGCGACGGTGCCGCCGTGCTCGACTGCCGGTCCCGCGGCACCCGTTCCGACCGCCGCGCCCACGCCGAAGGTGGTGACCAGCCAGGAGAACGCCTCGGTGACGGTGCCGCGCGGGGCGTGCCTGTCGACCACGATGAAGGCGCAGGCGAGCGCGGGGGCCAGGAAGACTCCGGAGACGGCGGCGAGCACCGTCATGGCGGGTATCCCCGGGGTGAGCATCAACGGCAGATAGCCGAGCGCGAGCAGAGCGACGATGACGCGCAGCCGCCGTTCGGGGGCCCCTGCCCACTCGCGGGCGCCGTACACCATGCCGCCGGCCAGCGCGCCGAGTCCCAGCGCCGCCATCAGCCAGCCGTACACCGCCTCCCGGCCGTGGTCGTCGGCGTATGCGACACCCGCGACGGTGATCGAGCCGAGCGCGAGGCCGACGAAGAAGAACGAGCCCAGGAGGGCCAGCAGGCCCGGCGAGCGCAGGGCGCCCAGCCAGTGGGCTTCACGGGGCGCCGAGCGCCAGGCCCGCGACGGCTCGGAGAGTACGACGGAGAGCGCGCCCAGCACCCCTATCGCGTTGATGACAAGCAGTGCGGCGGCAGGCGACCAGAGCGACACGAGCAGAGTCACCAGCAGCGGACCGACTGTGAACATCACCTCCTGCGCCACCGCGTCCAGGGCGTACGCCCGGTGCACCCGGTCCTCGCGGCCGAGCACGCTGGGCCACAGGGCACGCAGGCCGCCTTCCAGCGGCGGGGTGAAGACACCGGCGGCGGCCACGGCGGCGTACGCGAGAAGCAGCGGGTCGATGCCGACGAGCGTGAGCAGGACCATGCCGAGGGCGGAGAGGACGGCGGAGGGAAGCTGGACGCGCGGCTGCCCGAACAGGTCCACCGCACGGCCCAGCAGCGGCTGCCCGACGGCATTGCCGAGGCCGTACACCGCGGCGAGGCCGCCCGCCAGGGAGTAGCTGCCGCCCTCGGCGCGGGTGAAGAGCACGATCGCGATCGGCGCGGTGGCGTTGGGCAGCCGGCCGACCAGGGTGCCTGCGAGCAGGCGCGCGGCGTGCCGCGTCCTGAGGAGTTCCGCGTATCCCGCGGCCATGTCGTGCCCCTCTCCCCCGGCGCGAACCGAAGTTTTACGTATAACGTCCTGCGTCATACGTACCATGAGCGCAGTTCGCGGGTCTACCTCGCGGAGAGTGAGCATCGATACGGAGGCACGAGTGAGCAGCCCGGACGACACACACGGGGGCGCCACTTCGGAGGTGGCCTCCGGGACGCCGACCAGCAGGGACGTGGCCCGGGCCGCCGGGGTCTCGCAGGCGACCGTGTCGCTCGTACTCGGCGACAAGTGGCGCGGGCGGGTCTCGGAGCGCACCGCAGGTCTGGTGCGCGAGGCCGCGCGGGAGCTGGGGTACCGGCCGAATCTCGCCGCCCGGAGCCTGCGGCTCGGCAGGACCAGGACGGCGCTGCTCGTAGTGCCCGCGCTCACCAACGAGTTCTTCGCCCGGGTCTACGCGGGCGCCGCCCGCACGGCCGCCGAGCACGATTTCGGCGTCGTCCTCTACCCCTCCCCCGACGGTACGGGCCCCGCCAGGGACCCCTTCGCGTCGGCGCGGGCCGCGCTGGACGGCGTCATCGCGTCCTCGATGGCCGCCGGCGCGCTCGCCACGATCCGGGGCGCGGGGCTGCCGCTCGTGATGCTCGACAGCGACCCTGCGGACCCGGGCGCCGCCGCGCACGTGAACCTCGACATCGCGGACGGGATGCGGCAGGTGACGGAGCATCTGCTCGGCCTCGGCCACCGCCGGTTCGTCCATCTCGCCTCGGCCGTGGACTCCTGGACCTTCGATGTACGGGCCGGGGCGCTCCGCGAAGCGCTGCGCGCGGCCCCGGACGCGGAGGTACGCACCGTGCCCGCGCCCCTCGACGTACACAGCGCGAGGGAGGCCGCCGAACTGGCGCTCACCGGTCCCGGGCCCCGGCCGACCGCGCTCGTCTGCGACGACGACATCCTCGCCGCGGGCGCCTGCAAGGCGGTGCGGCGGCTCGGTCTGCGGGTGCCCGAGGACGTCTCGGTCACCGGCTTCGACGACCTCGCGCTCGCGACGGCCGTGGAGCCCGAACTCACCACCGTGCGGCTGCCCGCCGAGCAGGTCGGCGAGCGGGGCATGGCGGCGCTGCTGGCCGTCCTGGACGGCCGCGAGCCCGAGGGCGGAGACCTCCCGGTGGAGCTGGTCGTCCGCGGTTCCACCGCCCGAGCCTGACATGGCTGTGCCCCGGCCGGCTGGGCGGTCGGGGCACAGGACGAGCCGTGCGGCGTTACTCCTCGGTGTCCGAAGGCGCCTCGGTCGGCGCGGCCGCGTCGCCGTCCGCCTCCAGCAGGCGGGACAGCTGACGGCCGACGATGCGCTTGAACTTCCGCTGCTGCGGCCTCGTGCGGTCCAGGACCGCGACCTCGAGACGCTCGGCGGGGATCTCCCGCTCGCTGCCGTTGGTGTCCCGCGAGAGGGCCTGCACGGCGAGCTTGAGCGCCTCTGCCAGCGTCATACCGTCGCGGTGGCGCTGGTCGAGGAAGCTGCTGATCTGTTCCGCGTTGCCGCCGACCGCGACCGAGCCGTGCTCGTCGACGATCGAGCCGTCGTGCGGCAGCCGGTAGATCTGGTCGCCCTCGGGCTCGGCCCCGACCTCGGCGACGACCAGCTCCACCTCGTACGGTTTCTCGGCCGCACTGGAGAAGATGGTGCCCAGCGTCTGCGCGTAGACATTGGCGAGCCCACGGGCCGTCACGTCTTCGCGGTCATAGGTGTATCCACGGAGATCGGCATACCGGACGCCGCCGATACGCAGGTTCTCGTACTCGTTGTACTTGCCGGCGGCCGCGAAACCGATCCGGTCGTAGATCTCGCTGAACTTGTGCAGCGCACGGGACGGGTTCTCGCCGACGAATACGATGCCGTCGGCGTACTGCAGCACGACAAGGCTGCGACCGCGGGCGATGCCCTTCCGGGCGTATTCCGCCCGGTCGGCCATGGCCTGCTGGGGTGAGACATAGAACGGCGTCGACACCGGCTATCCGTCCCTTTCTGTCAGTGGAGAATTCATCAGAGAAGCGCGGCCCGGGGGCCGTCGGGCTGCTCCAGCCGGCGCTCGAGGATCGCTCGGGCGAGCTCGGAGGACTCCGCCTCGGTCAGCTTCCGGAAGCCGTCTTCGGTGATGACGGTGACAATCGGGTAGATACGGCGGGCCACGTCGGGGCCGCCGGTCGCCGAGTCGTCGTCGGCCGCGTCGTACAGCGCCTGGACCACCAGAGTGGTCGCCTGCTGCTCCGTCAGATCGTCACGGAACAGCTTCTTCATCGACCCGCGGGCAAAAATCGAACCGGAACCGGTGGCCGCGAAGCCGTGCTCCTCGGACCGGCCGCCCGTCACGTCGTACGAGAAGATGCGGCCCTTCTCGCGGTCGACGTCCCAGCCCGCGAAGAGCGGGACGACGGCCAGGCCCTGCAAGGCCATGCCCAGGTTGCTGCGGATCATCGTGGAGAGCCGGTTGGCCTTGCCCTCCAGGGAGAGCTGGGCGCCCTCGACCTTCTCGAAGTGCTCGAGCTCCAGCTGGAAGAGCTTGACCATTTCCACGGCCAAGCCCGCCGTGCCCGCGATCCCCACGGCCGAGTACTCGTCGGCCGGGAAGACCTTCTCGATGTCGCGCTGCGCGATCATGTTGCCCATGGTGGCCCGCCGGTCACCGGCGAGCACCACGCCGCCGGGGAACGCGGCGGCGACGATGGTGGTGCCGTGCGGCGCCTCGATGACGCCCTTCACGGGCGGCAGGACGCGCTTTCCCGGCAGCATCTCGGGCGAGTGGTCGCCCAGGAAGTCCATGAATGACGACGAGCCGGGCGTCAGGAAGGCAGCCGGCAGACGCCCGGTGCTACGAGGGTTGGCTTCCACGCGTTTCCTTCCGGATAGGCGGCGGCCCGCCACTCGGGCCGGGCCGATCTTTCAAACTTGCACGGACCATACCCGTACGCCCGCCGGTCATCCGTCCCGGTGCGGCCGGCCTCGGCCCACGGCCCCGGGACGGACAACCGGGGGTGTCCCCAACGAAGTTGGGGGGAGTTACTCTCCGCCCTTTTGGACAAAGGAACGCACGAAGTCCTCGGCGTTCTCTTCGAGGACGTCGTCGATCTCGTCCAGTACGGAGTCGACATCGTCCGACAGCTTTTCCTGGCGCTCCTTGAGGTCCTCCGAAGCCTGCGCGTCCTGCGCCTGCTCCTCGGTGGCCTCGGTGGAACGTGTGGCCTTCTGCTGTCCGCCGTCAGTGTCCTTGGTCGCCATATCCCTCACCCCGCTCGGTGTGACGTACAAGATCAGACCCTACAAGCAGGGTCCGACAAAGGCCCCGCAGTTTCCACAACGTCCGGGGCCCACCTCCATGATTCCCCGGCGCTGCCCCTTTCAGCCGCCCGAGAGCACGCGGACCAGGTCCTCCGCGGTCCGGCAGCGGTCAAGGAGCTCCTTGACGTGATTGCGTGTACCGCGCAACGGTTCCAGCGTGGGCACCCGCTGGAGCGAGTCCCGTCCCGGCAGGTCGAAAATGACCGAATCCCAGGAGGCCGCCGCGACGTCGTCGGCGTACTGCTCCAGGCAGCGGCCGCGGAAATATGCCCGGGTGTCCTCAGGAGGCTTCGTCCGGGCCTGTTCGACCCTGTTCTCGTCCAGCAGCCGCTTCATCTTGCCGCGGGCCACCAGACGGTTGTACAGGCCCTTCTCGGGGCGTACGTCGGCGTACTGCAGGTCGACCAGGTGGAGCCTTGCGGCGTCCCAGTCCAGGGCGTCGCGCCTGCGGTAGCCCTCCAGGAGCTCCCGCTTGGCGATCCAGTCCAGCTCCCCGGACAGGCTCATCGGGTCGTTCTCCAGCCGGTTCAGGACGTCCTCCCAGCGGGTCAGGACGTCCTTCGTCTGGTCGTCGGCGTCGGCGCCGAACCGCTCCTCGACGTACTTGCGAGCCAGCTCGAAGTACTCCATCTGAAGCTGGACTGCGGTGAGTGTCCGGCCGCTGCGCAGCGTGATCAGCCGCTGCAGCGTCGGGTCGTGCGAGACCTGGTGCAGCGTGCGTACGGGCTGGTCGACCGCGAGGTCGACATTGATGAAGCCGTCCTCGATCATCGAAAGAACCAGGGCCGTCGTGCCCAGCTTCAGGTACGTCGAGATCTCGGAGAGGTTCGCGTCGCCGATGATGACGTGCAGCCTGCGGTACTTCTCGGCGTCGGAGTGCGGCTCGTCGCGGGTGTTGATGATGGGGCGCTTGAGTGTGGTTTCGAGGCCCACCTCGACCTCGAAATAGTCGGCCCGCTGGCTGAGCTGGAAGCCGTGCTCGTGGCCGTCCTGGCCGATTCCCACGCGCCCCGCGCCGGTCACGACCTGCCGGGACACGAAGAACGGCGTCAAGTGGCGGACGATGTCCGAGAACGGGGTCTCCCGCTTCATCAGGTAGTTCTCGTGCGTGCCGTACGACGCGCCCTTGTTGTCGGTGTTGTTCTTGTAGAGGTGGATCGGCTGCGCCCCGGGCAGCTGGGCGGCGCGCATCGCGGCCTCCGCCATGATCCGCTCGCCGGCCTTGTCCCACAGGACCGCGTCCCGCGGATTGGTGACCTCCGGGGAGCTGTACTCGGGGTGCGCGTGGTCGACGTACAACCGGGCGCCGTTCGTGAGGATGACATTGGCGAGGCCGATGTCCTCGTCGGTGAGCTGGCTGTTGTCGGCGGCTTCCCGGGCGAGGTCGAAGCCTCGCGCGTCCCGCAGCGGGTTCTCCTCCTCGAAGTCCCACCGGGCACGCCGCGCCCGGTGCATCGCCGCCGCGTAAGCGTTGACGATCTGAGATGAGGTGAGCATGGCATTGGCGTTCGGGTGGCCGGGGACGGAGATCCCGTACTCCGTCTCGATGCCCATTACTCGCCGTACGGTCATGCGGCCCTCCTTGCCCGGCGACGCCCCCGGACGGGGGCGGCACTCAAGTACCGCTGGTTCTCCGGTGCGTGTGCGGTGCCCGTCTCCGCACTGCGCGACCCGGCGGTACCGAAGAGCCTAGAACGCCTTTGCGCTGGTGGGGAGATCAATTCCGTCATTGCTCTGTGTTGTCGATGTGGTGGCCACCGTGCCGGAGAAAGCAACCGGCTGCGGATGCCCGTGCGGGCACCCGCAGCCGGTCTGCCTTCTACAGGTACTGCCCGGTGTTTGCCACGGTGTCGATGGAGCGTCCGGTGTCCGCGCCCTGCTTTCCGGTGACAAGGGTGCGGATGAATACAATCCGCTCGCCCTTCTTTCCGGAGATCCTGGCCCAGTCGTCCGGGTTCGTGGTGTTCGGCAGGTCCTCGTTCTCCTTGAACTCGTCCACGCAAGCCTGGAGGAGGTGGGAGACCCTGAGGCCCTTCTGATTCTGGTCGAGGAAGGCCTTGATGGCCATTTTCTTGGCCCGGTCGACGATGTTCTGGATCATCGCGCCGGAATTGAAGTCCTTGAAGTACAGGACTTCCTTGTCGCCGTTGGCGTACGTGACCTCGAGGAAGCGGTTCTCCTCGGACTCCGCGTACATCTGCTCGACGACCGACTGGATCATGCCGTGCACCGCGGCGTCCTTGGAGCCGCTGTGCTCGGACAGGTCGTCCGCGTGCAGCGGCAGCGTGGACGTGAGGTACTTCGCGAAGATGTCCTTCGCCGCCTCGGCGTCCGGACGCTCGATCTTGATCTTCACGTCGAGCCGGCCCGGCCGCAGGATCGCCGGGTCGATCATGTCCTCACGGTTGGAGGCGCCGATGACGATGACGTTTTCCAGGCCCTCCACACCGTCGATCTCGGCGAGCAGCTGCGGAACGATGGTGTTTTCCACGTCCGAGCTGACACCGGAGCCACGGGTGCGGAAGAGGGACTCCATCTCGTCGAAGAAGACGATGACGGGGGTACCCTCGCTCGCCTTCTCCCGGGCACGCTGGAAGACGAGGCGGATGTGCCGCTCGGTCTCACCGACGTACTTGTTGAGGAGCTCGGGGCCCTTGATGTTGAGGAAGTAGCTCTTCCCCGCGGGCTGCCCGGTCACCTCGGCGACCTTCTTGGCAAGGGAGTTGGCGACGGCCTTCGCGATCAGCGTCTTGCCGCAACCGGGCGGACCGTAGAGCAGGATGCCCTTCGGGGGCCGCAGTTCGTGCTCTTTGAAGAGGTCGGGGTAGAGGTACGGAAGCTCGACCGCGTCGCGGATCAGCTCGATCTGGTTGCCCAGGCCGCCGATCTTGGTGTAGTCGACGTCCGGGACCTCTTCGAGGACGAGCTCCTCGACCTCGCTCTTCGGGATGACTTCGTAGACGTAGCCGGACCTGGGTTCCAGCAGGAGGGCGTCACCAGGGCGGATGGTCGCGTCCATCAGCGGCTCGGCGAGCCGCACCACCCGTTCCTCGTCGGTGTGCCCGAGCACCAGGGCTCGCTCGCCGTCCTCAAGGATCTCCTTGAGAGTGACGATTTCCCCGGCCCGCTCGAACTCCATGGCCTCGACCACATTGAGGGCCTCGTTGAGCATGACTTCCTGGCCACGCCTGAGCTCTTCGAGCTCCACACTGGGGCTGACGTTCACCCGTAGCTTGCGGCCACCGGTGAAGATGTCGGCCGTGCCGTCCTCATTCGCCATGAGGAAGACACCGAAGCCGGCCGGCGGCTGCGCGAGCCGGTCGACTTCTTCCTTGAGAGCCACGATCTGGTCGCGGGCCTCGCGGAGCGTGTTGGCGAGCCGCTCGTTCTGAGCGGACACGCCTGCCAAGTTGGTCTGCAGCTCGACGATCCGCTCTTCGAGAATCCTCGTGTGACGCGGAGAGTCGGCGAGCTTGCGGCGCAGGACGGCGATTTCCTGCTCGAGATAGGCAACCTGGCCGGCGGGGTCCTCAGACCCTCGCCCCGGCCGGATGCCGCGGTTGATGTCGTCGTCGTGGGCTGCCACGGTCCTCACCTCCTCCAAGGGGAGCTGGACGCTTCCTGACCCTACCTGGGCGGGTGCTGGTTGAAACCCCTAGATCACAAAGACGGTCGGGGTGTGTCCGATCTTCACCCTTGCGTACTCCCTCACCTCTGGGGAATACCCACCCATCAACATCGGAAAGCGGGCGGTTGTATCGTCGAAGCGTTCAACACCCGTCAGGGCTGGCTCCAATTGCTACAACCGCGCAGGAAACGGCAGGAGAAATGACCGTGCAGCAGAAGGCTCCCACCGTCGAAGGCGCGCAGACCGGCGACCCGCTCGAGGTGTGGATCGACCAGGACCTCTGCACCGGCGACGGAATCTGCGTGCAGTACGCCCCCGACGTCTTCGAGCTCGACATCGACGGCCTGGCGTACGTGAAGAGCGCCGACGACGAGCTGTTGCAGAGCCCCGGCGCCACAACGCCCGTACCGCTGCCGCTTCTCCGCGACGTTGTGGACTCGGCGAAGGAGTGCCCGGGCGACTGCATCCACGTACGCCGCGTTTCGGACAGGGTAGAGGTCTACGGCCCCGACGCAGAGTGACGGATCACATACTGCGCGCATCCGACTGCACGGACCGGGCGAACTTGCCGCCCTTCCACTGCCACTTGACCTTCTCCTGCTTGTCCGGGCAGCAGCGCGGGACGTCCGGCGACGAGTAGCCGAGCAGCGTCGCCGCGACCGTGCCTTCGCGCACGGCGAAATCGCTGACGCTCAGCCCGTCCGCCGGGTCCACCAGGGTCGCCACGACGCGTGCCGGCCCCGTGAGTACGTAGACGCCGCTCGACGGGGTGCCGATTCCCGATGCGCAGCGCACGACCGCCACGGTCTCGGGCCGGCCGTCGCCGTCGAGATCGCCCGAGCCCTTCTTGACCACGACAGGCTTCACGCCGCGGCCGCGGCACTCCAGCGGATACGTCGCACTCGACGCGTCGGGTGCGGCTGAGACCCTGGCCGGGCCCGCACCGGGGGCGGCCTGGGATGCGGTGGCGGCCTCGGGCTGGAGCAAACCGGCTGCCGCGACGACCGCGGCCATCGCCGTGGCCGTGGCAAGCCAGTGCACCGGGCGGGGCCGGGTGTGTGCGAGGTCCGGGACGGCGGAGGTCTGCACGCGAGCTGTCTCCTGTGGGGCAGTACCGGTGGGGTGGCGAGCATCGTGCCATACGTCACAGCAGAGCGGAACGCCGGGGTCCGTACCGCAACAGAAAAGCGCCGCCGCTGAGTTCCCCGGTCGGTCGGGGAACTCGGCGGCGGCGCTTGCTCGTTGTCGGGTCAGCCTCGGGAGGCGGACCCGCTCTCGCTGCCGGGGCCTGTGTAGTCCTCGCCGTACGCGCCCTTGGCGGGACGGCGGCGGCGCAGCGGCGCCTCCACTCCGTCCGCGAGGCGGCGGGCGGTGAGCAGGAAACCGGTGTGGCCGATCATCCGGTGGTCGGGGCGGACGGCAAGGCCCTCGACGTGCCAGTTGCGGATCATCGACTCCCAGGAGGTCGGCTCGGCGAAGCAGCCGATCTCCCGGATGGACTCGACGGTGCGGGCCAGCTGCGTGGTGGTGGCCACGTAGCAGCAGAGGATGCCGCCGGGGACGAGCGCCTTGGAGACGACGTCCAGGCACTCCCACGGGGCGAGCATGTCGAGGATCACGCGGTCGACGTCCGTGTCGGACAGGTTGTCCTGGAGGTCGCCGACAGTGAGCTGCCAGGCGGGGTGCGGGCCGCCGAAGTAGCGCTCCACGTTCTGCGTGGCGATCTCGGCGAAGTCCTCGCGGCGCTCGTAGGAGTGCAGCATGCCCTGGTCGCCGATGGCGCGCAGCAGGAAGCTGCTCAGCGAGCCGGACCCGACGCCCGCTTCGACGACGCGGGCGCCGGCGAAGATGTCGGCGAAGGCCAGGATCTGCCCCGCGTCCTTGGGGTAGACCACGGCGGCACCGCGAGGCATGGACAGGACATAGTCGGGGAGCAGGGGGCGCAGCGCGAGGTAGGCGACGTTTCCCGTGGTACGGACAACACTGCCCTCGGGAGCACCGATCAACTCGTCGTGGGGGAAGGAACCCTTGTGGGTGTGGAAATTCTTCCCGGCCTCGAGAGTGAACGTGTAGTGGCGTCCCTTGGGGTCGGTGAGCTGGACCTGGTCCCCGACCTTGAAGGGGCCGCGACGTCGGGCGGCACCGGTCGGTTCGGACATGTGACCAGCCTACCGGTCTTTTCGGGGGCCGATTCGCCGCCTCCCGCCGTCGGGCGGGTCCGGGGGCCCGGCTACTGCGGGCGGGCCATGGCCGCCACGAAGGCGCGTTCCACGTCGGCGGTGGACAGGACGCCGTAGATCTCGCCCGTCTCCTCTACGACCAGGTACTCGGTGGCGGGGGCGGCCCTCAGGCGCTCCAGGAGGGCTTCGCCGGCCAGCTCGGCCGCGACCTTCAGGTCGTCCGTGAGGTCCTGCGCGAGGCCGCTCACCGCGACCCAGGGCCTGCGGTGTTCCGGGACGCCGACGATGGCCGCTTCGCGGACGAGGCCGGTGGGCTCGCCCTGGCTGTCGACGACGACCAGGGCGCGGGCGCCGGCCTCGTTGGCGCGGCGCAGGGCCTCGGAGAGCGGGGTGGCCGACTCGACGGGGACCGCGCGCCTGGTGAGCGTACGGGCGCGCAGGTCGGGGAGGTGTTCGCGGAGCCTTGCCATGCGGAGGCTGTTGCCGGCGCCGGTCCAGATGATCGCGGCGAGGATGGCGGCGAGCAGTGCGTCGGTGACGGTCTCCATGCCGCCGATGTCCTCGGTGGAGTTGCCGAGGGCGCCGGTGTGGGTGAGGAGCGGGAGACCGATGAGGACGGCGACGGCGAGCGCCCTGCCGACCCAGGCGGCGGCGATGGTGCCGCTCATCGGCTTGCCGGTGATCTTCCAGACGACGGCGCGGAGCATCCGGCCGCCGTCCAGCGGCAGGCCGGGGAGCAGGTTGAAGGCGGCCACGATGAGGTTGGAGATCATCAGGCCGGCCAGCAGGACGCCGGGGACGGTGCCGGGCTCGACCGCGCTCATGCCGGCGTAGAAGACTCCCGCGAGGACGAGCGAGAGCAGCGGGCCGACGAAGGCGAGGATGAACTCGCGCCCCGGGGTCTCCGACTCCTTCTCGATCTCCGACACCCCGCCGAAGAACTGCAGCTGGATGCGGCGCACCGGCAGCTTGAAGCGCAGCGCTGCGACGGTGTGGGCCAGCTCGTGGACAAGTACGGAGGCGTAGAACGCGACGGCGAAGAAGAGGGAGACCAGATAGCGGACGTTGCCCAACTCGGGGAGTACGCGGTCGAGCTGACCGCCGAAGACCCAGGTGATGAGCGCCGCGACGAGGAACCAGCTGGGCGCGACGTAGACCGGCACTCCGAACGGGCGGCCCATCAGAAGGCCGCCGCCCGGTTCGCGCGGGCGCTGCGGCTTCTTGCCGTCGGGCGAGGCGCCGGGTCCCGTTCCCCCTGCGCCGGCCTGCGGCCGTCCGCTCTCGCCGCTGTCGTTCACGGGTTCCCTTCGTCGGTACGCATTCACTCGCCGCTGCGCCGGGCGGTCACCCGGCCATGCAGCGAGAGAGGGGTCTGCGCTCGATGGTATGCGGAGGAGTGTCAGTGGCGGGCCGTAGGGTCTTGAGTCATGACTACGAGTCCCGGTCGGGCCGACGCCGCCCAGCGCCCCATGTCGCTGTCCCCTTCGCGGGCGAGCGATTTCATGCAGTGTCCGCTGCTGTACCGGTTCCGGGTGATCGACAAGCTGCCCGAGAAGCCGAGCGCGGCGGCGACGCGGGGCACGCTGGTGCACGCGGTGCTGGAGCGGCTCTTCGACGACCCGGCGGCGGAGCGTACGGCGGGGCGCGCGAGAGCGATGGTGCCCGGGCAGTGGGACAGGCTGCTGGAGTCGAAGCCCCAGCTGACGGAGCTGTTCGCCGAGGATCCGGAGGGCGAGCGGCTGTCGCGCTGGCTGGTGGAGGCCGAGGAGCTGGTCGAGCGGTGGTTCACGCTGGAGGACCCCACGCGTCTGGAGCCCGCCGAGCGTGAGCTCTTCGTCGAGACGGAGCTGGAGTCGGGGCTGCGGCTGCGCGGCATCATCGACCGCGTCGATGTGGCGCCCTCCGGTGAGGTGCGGATCGTCGACTACAAGACGGGCAAGGCGCCCCGGCCGGAGTATGCCGAGGGCGCGCTGTTCCAGATGAAGTTCTACGCGCTGGTGATCTGGCGGTGGAAGGGCGTCGTGCCGCGCCGGCTGCAGCTGGTGTACCTCGGCAGTGGCGACGTCCTGACGTACGACCCGGTCGAGGCGGACCTGGAGCGGGTGGAGCGCAAGCTGCTGGCGCTGTGGGACGCGATCAAGGAAGCGACTGAGACGGGTGACTGGCGGCCGCGTCCGACGAAGCTGTGCGGCTGGTGCGATCACCAGGCGGTGTGCCCGGAGTTCGGCGGCACGCCGCCGGTCTATCCGCTGAGCATCGCCCCGGCGTCCGATCGCCCGGACGAACCCGTGCGGGACCGCCCGGCCGAACCGGCACAGGACGTCCAGGGCAGAATGGGCCCGGTCTAGAGAAGGAGACTTCGTGGCTATCCGCGTCCTACTGGTCGACGACCAGCCGCTGCTGCGCACCGGCTTCCGGATGATTCTGGAGGCCGAGCAGGATCTCGCGGTCGTCGGCGAGGCCGGAGACGGTCTGCAGGCACTCGACCAGGTCCGGGCGCTGCAGCCCGATGTGGTCCTGATGGACATCCGGATGCCTCGGATGGACGGTGTCGAGGCGACCCGTCAGATCACCGGTCCCGGCCGCGACGGTCCGGCGAAGGTGCTCGTGCTGACCACCTTCGACCTCGACGAGTACGTGGTGGAGGCGCTGCGCGCCGGTGCGAGCGGGTTCCTCCTGAAGGACGCGCCCGCCAATGAGCTCGTGCAGGCGATCCGGGTGGTCGCGGCGGGCGAGGCGATGCTGGCGCCGAGCATCACGCGCCGGCTGCTCGACAAGTACGCGGATCATCTGCCGTCCGGCGATGAGCAGGTTCCGGACACGCTGCACACGCTGACCGACCGCGAGGTCGAGGTGCTCAAGCTGGTGGCCCGTGGTCTGTCCAATGCGGAGATCGCCGCTGATCTCTTCGTGAGCGA
Organism: Streptomyces sp. ISL-98; assembly: GCF_018614055.1. Taxonomy (GTDB): domain Bacteria; phylum Actinomycetota; class Actinomycetes; order Streptomycetales; family Streptomycetaceae; genus Streptomyces; species Streptomyces spiramyceticus. The sequence continues at coordinate 5,620 of NZ_JAGGPB010000012.1, read as the reverse complement.
GACGACCGTCAAGACGCATGTGGGTCATGTGCTGACGAAGCTGGGGCTGCGCGACCGGGTGCAGGCCGCGGTGTATGCGTACGAGAGTGGCCTGGTCAGGCCCGGCGCCCAGTAGCGGACGCCGGACCCGGCCCGGCCGGCTGTTGAGGGCCGTCAGTTCTTGCTGATCTCCCAGAAACGGAAGACCGTCGAGGTGTCCAGGGTCCACTCGAGGCCCGAGATGCTGTCCTGGGCCACGGCGTACTGCTTGCCCTGCCACAGCGGGATGATCGGCAGCTCCGCGGCAACGGTGTCCTGGAGCTTGCCGAAGTCCGCGTCGACCTTGGTGCGGTCGGCCGAGGCGGCGGCCTTCGGGATGATCCGGCCGGTGATCTCGCTGTTCTGGTAGTTGTTGACGAGGACGTTGTCCTTGCCGAAGAACGGCTGGGTGAAGTTGTCCGGGTCCGGGTAGTCGGGGACCCAGCCCTTCACGTACACGCCGTACTTGCCGGCCGCGATGTCCTTGTCGTACTGCTCGATCCCGACCGATTCGACCTTCGCGTCGAAGAGCCCGCTCTTGTTGAGCTGCTTGGCTATGGTCTCGAACTCGTGGACCGTGGCGGGTCCGTAGCGGCTGGGCGTGGCCCAGAGCGTGAGCTTCACCTTTTCGGTGATGTTCGCCGCGCGCAGGGCCTTCTCGGCCTTGTCGGGCTGCGGGGTCCCGCCGTAGGTGTCGAAGAACGCCGTGTTGTGGGCGCCGATGCCGGCCGGGACGATCGAGTACAGCGGCTCGGCCGTGGACTGGTAGACGTCCCGGACCAGGGCGTCGCGGTCGACGAGGTACGCGATGGCCTTGCGCACCGCGAGCTTGCCGACGACCGGGTCGTTCATGTTGAAGACCAGGTGCTGGACCTCGGCGCTGGTGCCTTCGATGACGTCGATGCCCTTGTCGTTGCTCGCCACCGCGTTGTCGAGCTCCGCGATGTCCCCGGCGGTGAGGCCTCGGTAGGCGATGTCGACGTCACCCTGCTTGAGGGAGGCGGCCAGGGCCTTCTGGTCACCGTGGAAGAGCTTCATGGCGATGCCGGAGTTCTTGACCTTGGCGCTGCCCTTGTAGCTCCCGTTGACCGAGAAGGCAGCCTCCTTCTCGCCGAAGGAGTCCAGCTTGTACGGGCCCGAGCCGACGGCCTTGTTGTCCGTACGGAGCTTGTCGGCGGGGTACTCACGGTGGTCGACGATGGAGCCGGCGCCCGACGCGATCTTGCTCGGGAAGGTGGCGTCGGGAACCTTGAGGTTGAAGACGACAGTGCGCTCGTCCGGCGCCTCGACCGTGTCGATGGAGGCGAGCATGACGGCCGCGGGGCCGGCCTTGTCGTTGATCTTCAGCGAGCGCTCGAAGGAGAACTTGACGTCCTTCGAGGTCAGGCTGTTGCCGTTGCTGAACTTCAGGCCACTGCGCAGGGTGCACTGGAAGACAGTGCTGCCGCCCTTTTCGAAGCCGCACTGCTCGGCCGCCTCGGGCTGCGGCACGGAGCTGCCCTTGGGGAAGCTGAGCAGGGACTGGAAGACATTGTTGAACAGCAGCCAGGAGCCCGGGTCGTAACCCGAAGCCGGATCGGTGGCCAGCACTTCGTCCGACATCCCGATGACCACCGCGTCACCCGTGCCCCCCGAGCCGCCCTCCTCGGTGCCACAACCGCTGAGCAGACCCGCCGCCAGACCCGCCGCAAGCGGTGCCGTCAGCCACTGGTTACGCCTTTTCACAGAACCTTGCCTCACAGATTCACAGAACTGAATTGCCCGCCGGCGGCGCGGTCTTCGCTGCCGGGTAATGCACTGCCGGCGTCAGGAGACGCCGCGGCCCAACTCCCACAACTGCAGGTCCGACGAGGAGTTGATCGCCCACTCGACGCCCGTGATGTCGTCGCGCGCGGCGACGTACTGCTTGCCCTGCCACAGCGGCAGAACCGGTACGTCGTTGGCGACGATTTCCTGGATCCGCTCGAACGGCTTCGCAGCCGAGCCCCGGTCGGTGGCACGTCGCGACTCCGGAATGAGCTTGTTCCGGGTCTCGACGCTCACGTACGGGGAGTTGAGGAAGTTGTCCTTGTCCAGGAACGGCGCGACGTAGTTGTCGGCGTCCGGGAAGTCGGGGAACCATCCCATTCCGTAGACGGCGTACTCGCCGCGCTTCTGGTTCTCACGGAACTTCGACCACTCGGTGCCCTCGATGGTGACGTCGAAGAGGTCCGAGGCGTTGAGCTGCTCCTGCAGCACCTCGAACTCCGCCTTCGTGGCGGTCCCGTAGTGGTCGGTCGTGTAGTTCAGCGTCAGCTTCACCGGGGTGTTGATGCCGGCCGCGCGCAGGAACCCCGCGGCCTTCTGCCGGTTCGGCTCGCCGTACTTGTTGAAGAACGAGTTCTGGTGCCCGACGATCGTGTTCGGGATGATCGAGTACAGCGGTTCGGCCGTGGCCGGGTAGACCTTGCTCGCCAGCTGCCCCCGGTCGATCACGGCGGCCAGCGCCTGGCGCACCGCCTTGCTCTTCACGACGGAGTCCTCGGTGTTGAAGCCGAGGTAGCGGATCTCCAGGCCGGGCATCTCTATGAGGTCGATGCCCTCGACCGGGTTCTCCGAGAGTTTCTTGATCTGGTCCTGGTCGAGGGTGCGGGTCATCAGGCTGATCTCGCCGTCCCGCAGGGCCTTCTCCATGGACGCTGCGTCCGGGAACGACCGGAGCTCGACCTTGTCGTTCTGGAACTTCAAGTCGCCCTTGTACTCGGAGTTCTTGGTGAAGACCGCCTTGACGACCTTGCCGCCCTCGGTCTCCGTCTCCAGCGTGTACGGGCCCGAGCCGTCGACCTCGACGCCGTCGCGGAGCTGCTTCGCCTTGTACGTGTCGGAGTCGACGATGCCGGCGGCCGGCGTCGCGATCTTGTACGGGAAGGTGGCGTCCGGCGTCTTGAGGTGGAAGACGATTCCGCTGTCGCCGTTGGTCTCGATCATGTCGATGTTGGAGAGCAGGGCGACGGGACCGTTGTCGTTCTTGATCTTCAGGACGCGCTCGATGGAGAACTTCACGTCCTCGGCCGTCACGGCGTCGCCGTCCGCGAACGTCAGCCCGCTGCGCAGGGTGCAGCGGTAGCTCTCGTTCTGGGTGTCCGTGAAGCCGCACTTGGAGGCCGCGTCGGGCACCGGCTCGCCGCCGCCGCGCGGCGCGCGCATCAGCGTCTGGAGGGTCTGCCTCAGGACGTTCCAGGCACCGGCGTCGTAGGCGAAGGCCGGGTCGAAGGGAGCGGGGGCTTCCTTCGTGGCGGAGAACTGGTCCGTGGTGCCCACAACAATGGCGTCGCCGCCCTTACCCCCGATGTCCGGCCCGCCGCACGCGGCCAGCACGGGGGCGAGCAGGCCGATCACGGCCGGCAGCACCAGAGTCTTGCGGTTCATCCTGGACGTTCTCCCTCATCCGGCACTGAGTTCAGCGGTGTACGGGACACTCCGCCGCGGCCGCCCGGTCGGGGCGGAGCGATCGGGCCGGGATCAGAGCGATCGGGGTCGGTGGTCTCAGCAGCTGATCGAGCGCTGAGGCACGTGATGTTTGCGGCGAAGTTCTCGCGATGAGATTAGTGCGAATCGCCGCTGCGGCTGGACCGGGCACCGGGCGGCCCGCCGCCGACCGTTGATCATGAACGGCGGGACGGCGCCGCCCTGGGCGGGAATGATTCGTACAGGACCTCACCAATAGGGACACAAGGGAGCCGAAAACGGGACCACGGAGCGACTGGGAAGCCCCGCACGGCCTCGACGACGGCATTCAGAGTGACAAAGGTCACTCAATCAATGCCGTTGATCCACTGTGAATTTCTCATCCCATGTGTCACGCACAACGCACGGCCCGATGCCCAGAGTTTCCGTTCCGTTCAGGGATGCACGCTCGGTGCGGGATCAGTTCATTCGTGTGATCAAGGTCCTGAGGAAGGCGAGATTGACCTCTTCGAGCGATCCCACGACGGCCCGGCCGCGCGCGGGCGCGATCGGTGCGACGGACGGCACGGCCACCACCCGGCAGCCCGCCGCCTCCGCGGCCGCCACGCCCGTCGCCGTGTCCTCGACGACCGCGCATCTCATCGGGTCGGCGCCGAGCCGCGTCGCGGCGTGCAGATACGGCTCGGGGTGCGGCTTCGTACGGACCACCTCGTCGCCCGCGACCGAGAACGTGAACATCTCCCGGCCGAGGGACTCCAGGACGCGGTCGATGATGCGGCGGTGCGAGGCGGACACCAGGGCGGTCGGCACTTCGTGCGCCGCCAGCTCGGCGAGCAGCCGGGCAGCGCCCGCCATCAGGGGTACGCCGCGTTCGATGCGCCGCTCGAAGCGGTCGTTGAGCAGCACCGTGAGCTCGGGGAGGGTGATGTCGGCGCCGGTGACCTCGATGAGGTAGCCGGCGCTGCGCGTCATGGGCCCGCCGACCACCACGTCGCGCCATGCCTCGTCCAGCGGATGGCCGAGGGCCGCGAAGACCTCCACCTCGGCGTCCCACCAGAAGCCCTCGGTGTCGACCAGGGTGCCGTCCATGTCGAGGAAGACGGCCTGGAGGGCAGAGCCTTCCGCTGTACGGGTACTGGGCGCGGGGACCGTGCTGGTCATCCGGGCACACCTCCTGAAGGGACGAGAAGGCCGGCCGTCTTCCCAGTGGGGAAGGCGACCGGCCTGCGCTGGACCCACCAGTCTACGACTGGTCCGTCCCTATCGCGCGTTGAAGTACTTCGCCTCCGGGTGGTGGATGACGATCGCGTCGGTGGACTGCTCCGGGTGGAGCTGGAACTCCTCCGAGAGGTGGACCCCGATCCGCTCGGGCTGGAGCAGCTCGGCGATCTTCGCGCGGTCCTCCAGGTCCGGGCAGGCGCCGTACCCGAGCGAGAAGCGCGCGCCGCGGTACTTGAGCGCGAACATGTCCTCGACATCGGCCGGGTCTTCGCCCCCGAAGCCGAGCTCGGCTCGTACGCGGGCGTGCCAGTACTCGGCGAGCGCCTCCGCCAACTGCACAGACAGGCCGTGCAGTTCGAGGTAGTCACGGTAGGAGTTGGATGCGAACAGCTCGGCCGTGGCCTCGCCGATCTTGGAGCCGACGGTGACGACCTGAAGGCCCACGACATCCGGCTCGCCCGACTCCTCCGGGCGGAAGAAGTCCGCCAGGCACAGGCGGCGGCCGCGGCGCTGGCGCGGGAAGGTGAAGCGGGTGCGCTCGGAGCCGTCGTCGTTGAGGAGGATCAGGTCGTCGCCCTTGGAGTGGCAGGGGAAGTAGCCGTAGACGACGGCGGCTTCCAGCAGGTTCCTGGTGTGGAGCTGCTCCAGCCAGCCGCGCAGGCGGGGGCGGCCCTCGGTCTCGACGAGCTCTTCGTACGTCGGCCCGTCCCCGGCCCTGGCCTGCTTGAGGCCCCACTGACCCTTGAACAGCGCGCCCTCGTCGAGCCAGGAGGCGTACTCCTTGAGGCCGATGCCCTTGACGACCCGGGTGCCCCAGAAGGGCGGCTCCGGGATCCGGTTGTCGGTGGAGACGTCGGAGCGCGACGCGCCCTCGGGCTCCTGGACATCGAGGACCGGCGTGTCCCGCTTGGGCACACGGCGTTGTTTGAGTTCG
>NZ_JAGGPB010000122.1 GCF_018614055.1 Streptomyces sp. ISL-98 | reverse complement strand
CGAGATTAAACGCCAAGCTTAGAGGTCGTTCTCTCCTGGTTTTTTGTACCGGAATTAGCGTTTGATCCCGTGGTGTCGGATCGCGCCAGGAGATGGTGCTTCACAGGGTGCTTCACTGAAGGGGCGGCGGGGTCTGCACAGCTGCTGGCAAGCCGTCAGCGAGTGGTGGGCTAGTAGGGCCGCGCACCGCGTCCAAGACCAACTGCCCCCGCTTGTCCACGAACTTGGTGAACAGCTCCTGAGCATATCCGAAAATGACAGCCCACGCGATGATCTGAGCTGAGGAGTCGAGCGCGCTAAGCCCTGGAACGAACCCTCCACGCATGAGGAGCAATCCGAGTACAGCGGTAAGAGCTCCGGCCGGCAACTTCAATGTGGCCAAGGCCACCGGAATCTGATACGGAGTCGCCGTGCCTCTGATGTGCCGCAATGCCGATGCAGCAGCGACACCGGCAGCCACAAGCCCAACAACCTCGACGACGAGATAGTCCCCCCACGACGAGACCTTCGCGAAATCCTCGTCGATCTGACTTCCGGCAGGCCAGTCGTCGCTTCCTGCCGGGCAGACGATTGTGTAGTCGACCGGCGCTGCCTCCTTGGCCGGTGGCGGGTTGAAGCACAGGGGCACAGCATCCGGCCATTTGATCGTCAGCACTACGACCCCTACCGCCAATAGGAACAAGAAGAGGGCCAACCTCAAGACGATGCGGGCAAAACTTCCAGCGCGAAGCTTTTCACGCAGGGAGGCGCCGTAGGCCGATTCAACTGCAGTAAGGATCTTGAATAGTTCTTGAGCGCCCCTCTCCGCGTTCCTCAACCCATCCGGCGTGACGGACTCCGCAGCCTCTCTGGTGGGGTCGCTCTCAGGAAGGTGCTTACTGACGAGTGACTGCATGCCGGGCAGGTACGGAATGACCTCGTGAGGAATCGACGCGAATGATCGCAGCCAATTGACCCGGGCCGCCGAGATGTGGACCTGGGCAGCTGTCACATGCGAACCGAGCGGAACTCTGTGGTGATCTTCGAAAGTGAGATTACTGTGGGCGGTGGCAAGTTCGTCGCGAGCTGCTGCCAGCATCGCTTCGTCCGTAGGCGTTAGCGGCTGGAGACGTTCCCTTCCGCTCACCAGGGCTTCGAGTGTGCGAACTTCTGCGAGACTGTCTTGGACAAGCTCCCACGAGCGCCGCTCGCGCCACGATTCGCTAAGACGTTTACGCCCCGGCACCTTTTCCCACCAAACCATGTAACTGACTGTGCCCATGCGGCCCAGTCTGTTCACGTCACACTCCGCCGAGTGGCACACAGTTCACCCCTCTGTGTTTCGCCTGGCGCCGCGGTGACCGCCACCGGAAGGCGCCCGCCAGGAACGACTGATGGGCCTGTGCGAGCTCGCCGTACGCCCACCGTGGCACGAGCGTGAACCTGAAGAACGCGTGCCAAGACTGCTGCGCTATTCGTCATGCTGAGATCTTGAGAGCCCCTATGGCCGTTGCCCAATTACAGCGGCCACAGACAGGCATTGCGGCTGGAGCAGTCCCTCAGGACTCAGAGGCACGTGCTCTGCGGCGGAGCAGTACGTACGTCCCGGCGCCGATGACTGTGAACAGGAGCACGGAGGCTGCTGCTAGCTGTTGAGGGCTGGGGTGCGCTTGCCCGGTCGGCGAGCTCGCGCTCACACACGGTGGAGCCCCCAACCGCGCGACAAATCCTAGGGAGCGGGCCCTTGTGTCTGCGGTGGGCCCGCTGGCGTATAGCCACGATGGCACGGCTCCCGTAGACGACGCCATGCCGACTCCGCACAGGGCCCAACGCGGAAGGAGTGAGCGTGAGCCGTTCCCCGGCGCGCGGAGGTCTGCGGTCACTACGGTGGCACGGTGACCAGCATGGTTCCCAAGATTGTCCAACTGCCCGCCGATCCGTCCCTGATCAGTCTCGCCTACCACCATGAACACCCCGTCCAGGTCTATGAGTTCGAGGACACGCTGGAGGAGTGGACGGTGACGGCCCGGATCGACGCGGACGTCCTGGCCGAGGGGGCGGCCGCGTACAGCGACATGGATGATGAGGCGCTGGACGCGGTGCATGACGTGACCGTGGGCCGGATGTCGTTCGCGCGGGTACGGATGTTCGGCCCCGACCATCCCTTTGAGGCGATGGACTCCTACACCGGGGATGTCGCCCGTATCGGCGAGGTGGTCCTGGACGTCGGCGCCGGCGGATGGGAGCCGGCCTTCGAGGCTGCCCTCGCGCACCCGGTCGGTGATCTGCTGGTCATGGATCGGGTCATCCTGGAGCCTGAATGGCGAGGTCATGGCCTGGGGCCGGTGCTGGCGGGAGCGGCGATCCGCCGTCTGTCGCAGGGCTGCGTCGCGGTGGCCTGTGAGCCCGGTTCAGCCGACGGCCGCGAGCTGAGCGAGGACCAGCACCGCGACGCAGCCGTCAAACTGGGCCGCGTGTGGGAACGGATCGGCTTCGTGCCCTTCTAGGACGGCGTGCACATCCTGGACTGCCCTGCAGCGGCCCCAGGACCTCCTGGTCGAACGCCAGGAGGAGTTCGGCGCGCTGTGCCGCGCCTGGCAGGCGCACCACCGGCCGTAGGCTCACGGGCGGGTTCGTAGCTGATGCGCCCCGCCCACGCCGAGGGCATCACCGATCGGCAAGCCCGCGGCGTCCCCTCGACGCGACGCCGCGTTCAACGAGCAATCGCCCGAATCGGCACGCTAATCGCAGACGTATCTTCATGCCTCGGATTTCGGTTTCAGTGGCGAGTACTTACCGAAAAGGAAACGCGCTCGCCCGCCGGTCTCCAGCGAGAGGAACGTGTCGGTGCACCTGCGATGCATGCGGTGGACCCGGACGGGGGTCGGGTTCCTGGCCCGGAGGAAGGGATACGTGGTGTTCCATCACGGAGACGGTGTTGAGGCGATCGCTGCCGCTTCCTCTTGGGTCAGGGACTGCTCGCCCTGGGCCGGTTCCACCGCTCGCCGAGGAGCGTTCACTCACATGACTTCCAGCGGCGCGGCGTCCATGGGCATGCCCACCCCGTACCTACCGGTGCGATAGCACCAGTCGGTCCAGCCGCTAATGAAGGGGCGCGTGGCCAGCTCGATGTATCGGTGCAGTTCTGGGTCGGCGAACTTGAGGATCTCCTCCTCCAAACTCTGGTAATCCCTGATTCCCTGATAGAAGGCTTCCGCGCCGGCGTCGAGAGCTTGCTGAGGTGAAAAACCTTCCTGTTGGCGCAGGATTTCGGGGATACTGAATGCGTTGGAAGGTTCGGTCCTGTTCTCCTTGGGGTATGAGACTACGTCATTGAGCCAGCATGTGACGGCGCCTGATAGCCAGACGAGGCGGTCTACCCGATGGTCACGGATCTGCGTCAGAGGAATCGCGTATCCACCAAGGATTTCCTCCACCCGTAAGATTACGAGCGGGAAAGCGCTGAGCACTCTCATGGGCCGGTACTGCGACAGGGTGACGGGGTGACGAGTTCTGGCGACCTGGACTTCCCATAGAACGGCCATGAAAGACGAAAGGAGGGCCTCGCGCAGCCGTCCTAGCTGGTCTGAGGAGGCCCGGACGATGGTGCGGCGCCACAGGTCTGCGAAGGACTCCACCAGACGGTGTTCCTTGCCCCGTGGGCAGGGGGCCATCTCCATGACGACGGCGGTCAGTCCCGGGAACAGCCCGAGGACCACTGCTTCCTGGTCCGCACTGTCGGAGTAGGCACCCCAGACGTCATCCATAATGAACAGCCACATCAACCAGTCGTTCACGAGGCACAGTTCATCGAAACCAAGTCGCGGGTTGATGACTGCTGTGGCATAGCCGCATTGCAGGTGCTTGAAGTAGCGATCAGCCTGCTCGGGTTTATCAAGCAGTTTCCAACGCTGCACCCATTCGCGGGTATAGGCGTCAATTTGATCGATGTGTGGGTTGACTACAACGGGAAATGGTGTGCTCAATTGTGGCAGGCGTAGATCCATGAATGAGCCTCTCTGCTGCTATTACGGTTCGGCGGCCGGGAGTTGAGTGCTTGGTCGGGCAGTGTCTGCCGAGCGACCCTCGGCTCCTGCGATGGCTGGGTCATGGGCCGGTGGCGTCGTCAGTGGCTGCGGCGGACGAGGCGGTCCGCGAGCTCGGCGAGGCCCTCGCAGGGCACGGCCCCTTCGCGCAGGCTGTCCAGTGCCCACGCATGCTGCTGTTCGGCCTCCGCCTCGGCGGCCTCCCGTCCGCCCGCCTTGTCGATCGCGCCGGCCAGAGAACGCACCTGCCGTCGGGACAGCGGCCCAGGCTGTGCGCACAGGCGGCGCGCTCGCTGCGCGGCAGGCACATCGGCAGCCAGCGCCGCCACCACGGGGAAAGACTTCCTGTGCGCGGCTAGGTCCGTGCCCACCGGCTTGCCCGTCCTGGCAGGGTCCCCCCAGATGCCCAGGACATCGTCGTCACACTGGAAGGCGATACCCAGGTGGTAGCCGAACCCAGCCAGCGCCCGGGCCTGCGCGGCCGACGCCCCGGCCAGTACACCGCCCACCTCACAAGCCCCGGCGAGCAGCGCCCCCGTCTTCGCACCGGCCATCCGCCGGTAGTCCTCGACCGACACACTCACACGGCCGGTGAATGCCACGTCCTCGGCCTGGCCGCGCACGAGCGACTCCAGCACGCCCGTCATCACCACCTGCGCCCGGGCGCTGCCGCTCTCCAGGAGCACCCGCACCGCCAGGACCAGCAGTGCGTCGCCGGTCAGCATGGCGGCCGGGATACCGAAACGCACCCACGCCGCGGGCCGGTGCCTACGCATGCGGTCGCCGTCGATGATGTCGTCGTGCAGCAACGTGAAGTTGTGCACCAACTCCACGGCTACCGCACCGGGCAGTGCCACTTCCGCGTTACCGCCGACCGCGGCGGCGGCAGAGAGCACCAGTGCCGCCCGCACCGCTTTCCCGCCCCTGCCGGGGCTTTCCGGCTCTCCGGCACCGGGGAGCCCCAGCTGGTAGGCGGCCACCTGCCGCACCCCCTCGGGAAGACCTGCGAGCGCCGCCTTCAGCCCGTCACCGACCGCAGGCAACAGCGCGGGCGCGTCATCAACCTGCACGGCCCGATCTCTCCCGGGTTGCGATGACGATCCCTTCTCCCGACCGCGCACTGCCTGCCCTCCTCCGCTGACCAGCGTTCTACCCCCGTCAACACCTCCGTACGGGGGTGCACAAAGGCGAAACGGCGCTCAGTGAGGAATAGTCGGCGGATGGGCGCGCTCCGAGTGCTCCCCGGCCGAAGGTTTCGCAACCGCATATGTGCGTCGAGCCGCGCAACTCCCGATCAGGGCGCCTGGGGAAAACACGCCAGTAGGCCCGGGTTCGCCGGGCCGGGGCGAACCGGGGCCGACACAATACCGTTACGGCAGCACTATCCGTCGGTTCGTCCCCGAACCCCCTTCAGAAAACGCGAACCCACGGCCTTTCGACATCTCCACCAGGACCTCCCGGGCCGCGGCGCAGTCGCCGGCCGCGCGATGCCCATCCCGGAGCTGCAGAAGCTGCGGGAGGACGCGGCGGCGCCGTCGGACGATCCTCCCCAATAGCCGGGCGCGACCTTCCGTTTCGCAGACGCAGCCCCGCGCAACGTCCTGCGATCGCAAGGTGAGAAGGGGGCGACACCCACATGGTGTCGCCCCCTTCTCACCGTCCTGGAGCAGCCGGAGCCCCGATTGGGGCCGCCCTCCCCGCTGTTGCCCCCTGGTGCGCCGGGTGACCGTGACATGATCTTTCGCTATGACCAAGGGGTGGGGTAGGGCAGGGGCCGGGCTGCTGCTGGCAGTCGCCGTGGCGGCGGGCACAACCGGCTGCGGCGACGACGGTACGGGCAAGCCGCAGAACAAGCCGTCCGCGTCGGCCGCGCCGAAGAAGGCGCCGAAATCGGTGGCGCGGCTGTGGCAGGACGCCTGGGGGTACCAGGTGGCGAACCCGTGCCAGGAGAAGACGGAGAAGGCGGCCGAGGAGGCGGGCTGCCAGAACGTGACGTGGGACCTGGTCACCGACGTGCGGAAGGTCCGTAAGGCGATGAACGCCGACCGGGCCGCCGGGTCCGGCTTCTACACTGAGGCGTACGTCATCATGGACCGCATCAACACCCTGGCCGGCGACATGAGCGACGCCCGGCTGCTGCGCATGCGCAACATGATCCGGGCCGAGGGCGTCGAGTTGAACTCCTGGATCACCTCCCACCCCTCGCAGTGACACGCCCCGGGCTGTCTCCGCCGGCGGATATGTCAGTGCGGGCTGGCACCATCACCTGGCACGGTGGCTCCGACGAGACACGCAGGGGGCGGGGATGACGGACACCTACCACTGGCCGCGGGCGGCCAGCGACACGGACATGGCGGCGCTGGAGGCGTGGCTGGACGGGCACGGCTGGGAGGTCGACCCCACCGTGTTCGCGCGAGCGGCCCGGCCGACAGTCCTGCTCGCCGACCCGGTGCGCGACCGGCTCACGGCCTACCTGGACTACCGAAACAGCCGGTGGCCCCGCACCGCCAACCCCACCTGTTCCTCTCCCAGACCACGGCCTGCGGCGTGGAACCCGTCAGTCACGTCTGGATCAACGACGTCCTCGGCATACCCGCCCGCCGCCTCCGCGAGGACCGCCTCCTTCACGGGGCCGAAGCCACCGGGGGCGATCCCCGCCGGATCTGCGATCTGTTCGGCCTGACCGTCGGCGCGGCCCTGCGCTACACCGCCACCGTCGACCAGGCCGGCCTCGTCGAATACAACCTCCGCAACGCGGGTCCACGCCCGAGGTCCCGCACCGACGACGCTGGCTGACTAGTGTCTCGTGATCCTGTTTGTATCACTTTGAGTTGTTTGCGACGAGTTTCTTGATGTTGGTCTGGACGA
>NZ_JAGGPB010000121.1 GCF_018614055.1 Streptomyces sp. ISL-98 | reverse complement strand
GCCTCGCCGCAAGCACCCCCACCCAGTCCAACTCCGCACCCCCCGTCAACACCGAGCCGTCGTCCACAGGCCCCCGGTCGGACGGCAACTCCCCCATGCCGACCTCACCCACCTCCCCCACAACAGCGGACGGTGCGGCAGGAGCACGTACAGGCACAAACACCCCAGGCAGCTCCCCCTCCGGCACCAGCCCCACCAGCCCAAACCCCACATCGGGCCCGCCCAGGACCCCCTCCACCACCACCCCGGGAACCCCCAACCCCACCGGAACCGGCCCCGCTTCCACACCGAACCCGACTCCTTCCACGCCCCCGCGCAGTACGCCGACACCATCGACGGACGGCCGCAGCCCGAACCCGAACCAGCCCGCACCCGGGACTGCACCCGTACGCGCCCCGAACCCGAGCACGCCCAACACCAGCACACCGGGATCGGCAGACACCCGTACGCCCAACACGAACACGAACCCGGCCTCGACCACGCCCAACACGAGCCGCCCCGAATCAACCACCCCGAGCCAGGACCCGAGGCAGCCGGCCCCAACCAGGACCACACAGTCGCCCGCCGGCACTCCAGCGGCGACGCCGAGCCCGAACGCCTCGGACCCCAATGCTCCCGGCCGTACGCCCGGCAGGGCCTCAACGCCGAACAGCAGCACCCCGAGCACTCCAACTACACCGAGCACTCCGAGCACCCCGAACCAGCCCGGAGCCACCCCCAGCCCCAATCCGGGCAACAAGCCGCAACAGCCGGGTTCGCAGCCCAACACACCTCAGAACACACAACCGAGCCCGGCGAACACACCAAACACACCGAACCAACAGCAGCAACAACAGGTGACGGCGGTCCCCATCCACACCGTGACCCCCGCCCCCAGCGGTCACACCGCCCAGCCCGCCACGCAGACCCCCAACACCGCCCCGCCGACCCAGCAGCAGGGCCAGGACAACAACACCAAGCCCACCACCCCCACACCGGCGTCCGAGACCCGCAACACCACACCTCCCGGCGGCGTCACCGACCCCACCCGCGCGGAGCAGGACGCCCTCGACAACTCCGTCCCCCGAGACGAAAACGGCGACCCCACCCGCCCACCGGACCCCACAGACGGCCCCTGGGTCCAGAACATCAACGGCGACGGACCCGACGCCCCCGGCCGCAACAACAACTGTGTCGACGTAGCCCTCTCCACCGTCGACACCTACGCGGGCAACCCCACGGCCGCCGCCAGCCGTACGCCCGACCTGGACGCCGACGGCAATCCCTCGGACCGCGGCGAGAAGGGCGGCCGCGACCGAATAGAGAACACGCTCGGCGCCCGCTTCAGCGACATGGGCAACGGCCGCGACGCCTTCAACCGCCTGGAGAACACCCTCCGCGACAGCGGGCACGGCTCGCAGGCCGTGATCATCACGCAGGACGCCAATGGGCGTGCGCACGCGTGGAACGCCGTGAACCACAACGGCAAGATCACGTACATCGACGCCCAGACGGGGCGCACCAGCCCGAGCCCGCTGCACAGCGGAAACAACGGCGTCTTCGCGATTCCGCTGGACTCCAACCGCCAGCCGGTCGCGCCCGAACGGCGCGCCGACGACAGTACGCGGCCACAGCAGGAGCCCTCCGCGACTCCCACGGACGCCGAGCGCCGAGCGCCGGACCAACCCGCCGGAAGCGAACCGGATGAGACGAAGGACGACTGGGACGACGAGGGTGACAACACCGGTGAGACGACGGGGCAGGACCCCGAGCGGCTGGGCTCCACCCCGTTCGAGGAAAGGCAGGACGCGGAACACCAGCACTACGGTGTCATCGGCGACCAGGCTCAAAGGGACTTCCGAGTCCACCGGGATCTCCGGCAGATCGACCTGGATCCCGTCTACAACGTCCTGGGAGATTTTGCGAACAACGACAACGCCGGGATGCGTGACCTGCTCGAAGGAAGCAGGAAGGGTACGACCTGGCGCCGCGACGACCTCGTGGATCGAATTCCCGGCTTTGCGGATCTGAGCCGAGGCCAACAGGCCGCGGCGGTGGGCGTTCTGGCACGCCTGAGCAATGACTTCCATATGAACCAGGGTGTGGGCGCCAGTCCGCACGCGCGCGAGGGTGACCGCTCTGCCTACGAGTGGCGGGACGACGCCGAACGAGAGGCACACCGCAAGCGCGACGCACTGCGGCAGACCAACTTCTCGGGCAACGACAACGAGAAATACAACGACTCAAGAGCCGCCGTCGCGCACGCGAATGGCAAGCCCTTCTCCGAGGTGGACGGCTCCAACAGCGCCTCCGCCAGCCCGGCGCAGCGCACCCGGCACCACCTCGACGAAATGTACGGCGAAAGCGTGGCCGACAGCGTCGTGGCGGCCACCAATGACATGAAACCGAATTTCTCGGGACGCAATTTCGCAGTCATGGAGGTTTACGACCCGGAAACCAAGCAGACCCACTACGTGGCCGACAGTTCGTACAGCCACGCGGGACCGCGACCGGACCACTCCGAACCGCACTTGGGTGGCTGGATCGAGCGCCTCAACGAGGACCGCGCCGCCGAGGGGCGGGAGCCGTTCGCCCCCGTGCACCTGTACACAGAGCGCGAGCCCTGTGGCCACCCTTCCGAGTCGAAGGGGCATGCGGACTGCGGGGGCTACATCCGCGCCTACCTGCCGGAGGACATGGGGGTGACCTATGCCACGGCTTACCGAAAAGGCGAACAGGTGGAACCGTTCAGCGATCCACGCGAGGGAGTGAACAATGTGGCTCAGGCCACGGAAGCCGATTTCCAGGATCACTTGAACAAGGTCTCCGATATTCTCAAGGCTTACCACTTGCCGACGCCAAAGCCCCCTGCGTAGGAAAGACCTGACGCATGAGTACCACCCCGAACCCGGATGAAGTCCGGGTAGAACTCGCGATGAGCCGTGCGCTGCGATGGATCGACCGGCCACGCGACGCCAGCGCCTGGCTGTGGATCGGCGGGCGCGCGGACAGCGGCAGAACGGCGCTGTTGCGCGAGGTCGTCGCCCGCCATCCGGCGGCGGCCCACGTCGACTGCGCCGGCAGGTCCGCGGAGGAGGTGGCCCGGAACGTGGCGTCGGCCCTCGGCGTCCCTGCCACGGACGCCTTCAAGGGCAACTTCACCGCGGTAGTCCGCCAGATCTCCGACGACCCCGTGGTCGTTCTTGCGAACACACAGTGGGCAGGGCGGTTGCGCACCTCGCGCGAACCAGAGCGCGTGCTCGATCAGGTGGCACGAGTACTCGTCAAGAACCATCGGCGCGGGCTGCGAATGCGCTTGCTGGTCGAGGTCGACGATGCCCCGGGCAGCGCCGCCGAGTTGGGCGGCCGGCATCTGACCCTCCAAGGGGGCTTCGAGAACATGCCCGCCTTCCCGGAGCCGGAGGAGGAATCGGTCCTGCCGTTCGCCCTCCGCGCACTGTCGTTGGCCGAGCACCGCTTCGTACCCCTGCCCGTGTGGTCCCTGCTCTGTTCGGCCCTCGGCCGGGACGTCCCGGAGTCCCGGCTGGAGGGGCTTCTCGGCGACTCGGCGGCCGGGGACTGGCTCCGCAGGTCGCACGACGAGGCGGGCGCCACCCTCGTGTCCTTTCGCCAGGAGGCAGCGGCCAGGCGGCTGCGTACGGAGATGCCTGCCGAGGAGGCCAGGTCCTGTCACGCGCGAGCACTCACCGCGCTGTCGGCCACAGACGCCCCCGAGGCGACGCGGTGGTACGCCGATCGCGCCCTGGCCGGTCACGCGGCAGCGGCCGACCGGTTCGCGGAATTTCTCGCGGACACCGCAGCGGTCGTCCGCGTCGGCCACGAGTCGCTGTTCGAGGCGTTCGAGGCCGCGTTCCATGGACGGCCCGTCCCCCAGGGAAGTGCCGGCGCCCACATCCATTACTTGGCGCGCCGCGGTGTTCGGCCGTCGTCCCAGGGTGAGTGGCTGGCGCTGTTGCACCTCAGCCTGATGCAGGCCGGTCCGAAGGGAGAAGCGGCGGCCGATCGGCTCCTGTCAGCGGCCGGCCCCGTGGCCCTGCCCTGGCAAACGCTCTGGGCCTACGGCGTCGGTGCCGGTGCGTTCAGCACGGACACACTGGTGCGGCGTCCCATCGTCCGAACGCTCCGCATCGTGCACACACCGGCAGGTGACCTGGTCACGGCCCGCACCCGCCACGACCATATCGGCACCTGGGACCTGGCCACAGGCGCGCCTCAGGCCGAACCTGACGAGGCCGCGGACGTGTCTGGTACGACGCACGCGGATCAGGGGCCTCGGGGGTGGCGGCCTGCCGGGGCCGCTGACGGCGAAGTGGATCTGCCCCGCATGCCCGAATACGTCCGTCGAGGCGTGCGCTCGGGCTCTCGCATCGCTCTGGCCTCCACCGACGGGGTGTGCGCCGTCGAAATCAACCACAGTGCCGCGCGGGAAGCCACGCCCGGTCTCCTCAAGCGGCTGGTGGGCACCGACACACGGCTTGCTCCGGCGGACTTGCCCGCCGCGGCCCTGGGCCCCACGACCGAGTGGCTGACGAGCGTCTGGGGACCTGCGGCGGTCAGACGGTTCCCGCAGGGCACCCTGCCACCTGACATCTCCGACACCGGTACCCGCGCATTCCTCTCCGCAGTAGGCCTCCCCTGTGTCACCGGCTTCCTCGAACTCGACACCACCGGGCTGGAGGACGCAGGCCTGCGTTCCATTGCCGGGCCAGTCGGCAATCTGGCCGGGAGGGAAGCGCCGTACTTCTCCCTCGGCAGCTGGCAGGGTGCACGACTCCTCCTCGACGGCCACGACGGAAGCGTGCTGCAGGACGGTTCGTCGGGCATTGACGACTCGCTGGCCGGAAGCAGCCTCGGTCAGTTCGTCGCCATGGTCCGCCTCTACTACTGGTGGTTCGCGTCCGACTGGTCGGTCGAGGACATGGAGAGCGATGTTCGGCGCTGGCTGAGCCAAATCGACCCCGAAGCTTTCCAAACACAATGCTGGCAACGGGTCTTCGACGATTTCAACTTCGATGACCGGGTCTGAGGGCGGGACCGGTCCTGGTCCGATCAGCCGCCGGGGGCCGGGCGGCCATGTCACCGCCGTAGGGTCGACGGACGACGTAAGCAAGGTGTCCGTAAGGGCAAAGGATGGGATCGATGACCGGGTCAAGCGACGGCTACACACCGCACCCGTACATAGGCGGACGCTCGGCTGTGCTGCGCACACTCGCAGCATGGCGTACGGAGTGGCCAGGGGCACCGCGCGTCGTCATTCTCACGGGAAGCTCCGGCAGCGGACGCTCACGCCTGCTTGCCGGATTCCTCATGCTCTGCGACCCGGAGTTCCGCAAGGCGCTGCCGGTCGACGAAATGGACCCGTCAGCCGTGCCGCCCGCCCTGCCGGCACCCGCCGTGCCCGCAGCGGCAGGTCGTACGGCAAGCCAGGTGCTGTGGTTGGTCGCCGACCACTACAAACTGAGTGCGTCCAGTACCAAGGGGGTGTACGCCGAGCTGGCCTCTCTCGACCGTCCAGTGACCGTCGTCGTTCCGGATCTCGACCGGGCCGGTCCCGTGCGTGCGGCGGACGAGCCCGCACGAGTGGTGCGAGAGGTACTCAAGCCACTCGCGGCCACCGAGACCGTACGCCTTCTCACCGACGTGCCGCGCGAACTCGCCGCCGAGCTTGCGGAGGGCTTGCCGGCCGGAGCCGCGCAGATCATCGACCTCGACGACCCGCAGTGGGCCGACCCCGAGGGTCTGGTGCTGCACGCCGATGCGGCCTTGAATCCTCAGTCCGGCGTCCCCGAGCTGCCGTTCACCGTCGATCCCGGGCAGCGTCGCCGGCTGGCCGAGGCCATCGGTCGCCGGGCCGGGACGAACCACCTCGTCGTCCAGCTGGCTGTGCACAGCATCCTGACGGCACCCAACGGCTTCGACCCCACCGACGACCAGTACCTGCCGGCGTCCGTCGGCCAGGCCCTGGACCTGCACTCCCGCCGTCTCGGCAGTGACCCGCAGACGCTGCGGCTGATGCTCGCTCCGCTGGCACTGGCCGAGAGCGCCGGGGTCCCGGTGGAGCTGTGGAGGCGGCTCGCGGTCGCTGTCGCCGGGCCGGACCTGGCCGAGGCGATCGGGAACGGCATGGCCCTCGTGGCCCCGTTCGTCGAACCTGTCGAAGAAGAGGACGGTCGTACGCTGCTCCGTCTGCTCCACCCGGCCATCGGGGACGAGATCCGCGCCGGGCTGGCCGGCGTCCGCGCCGCCCAGTCCCAGGTAGCCGTGGCACTGCTCGAGGCCGTGCCGAACCAGGACTGGGGCCGAGCCGATCCCTACGTACGCGACCACATAGCGGGGCACACCCTCGAAGCTGGACTTCTTCCCCAACTCCTCACCGATCCAGGGCTCTTCGTCCACGCGGACCCGGTACGGCTGCGCGCGGCCATTGAGGCAGTCCCGACGGAAGGACTCGGGGCCGCGGCCCGCACCTATCTCCGCACCGCTCCCCTGCTGACGCGTACCGAGGCTCCGGCCCAGTTGCGTGCCGCCCTGCTGGAGACCGCGTTCGTCGAGGACGGCCTACCCGAGTACGCCGCCGCCGTCCACCGGCTCGGCATCGACCTCCCATGGCAGACCCTCTGGAGCCTGCCGGTCCCGGGCATCCACGCGGTGACCATCGGGAGCATCCCGGCGTCCGGCGACGAACCGGCGGTCCCCGTCGCGGCACTCGCTGTCCCGGAGGGCACACCTGACGCGTACCCGATTGGTGCGCGGGGCGGGTCCGCACTGCTCGTCCACAGCCTCGTCCAGCGGACGCCCCTCGGCGACACGTCCCCCGAGCGGATACTGCAGCCTTCCGAGGAGGAGCGCGCCTCTGCTCCGCTCGCGCTCAGCGTGGGTGGGGACTACCTGCGCGTGTGGAGCCGCGCCGACGAGGAGATCGTGGCCGCACTGATCTCCGACGTCCCCTTCACTGGCGCCGACCTCTCCCCGGACGGCATCCTCCTCGTCGCCACCGAGCGTGGTGCGAAGGCCCTGCGGATCCTGGCGCAGGCCACACCGATAGCCTCGTAGAACCAACCCCACCCAGGCAGAACCGTCCCCGCCGACCCCGAAGGAGCCCCGCGTGACCACCCAGGAGCAGGCGCTCGCCACCGCCGACCGCTGGCTCAACCCTGACGGCCGCGAGGCGCCCCGCCGCGAGGTCAAGATGCGGGAGTTCGACCTGGGCTGGGTCGTGTGGGCCGCACCCGCCCCACTGGAGCGCGACCCCGAGACCGGGCAGCGGCGGCCGCCCGCCGAGATCGGGGACGCGTGCGGGGTCGTGGACCGGCGTACCGGTGAGCTGACGGTCTGGCCTTCGGTTCCGGTCGACGAGGTCGTACGGATGTACCGGCAGAAGCATGGCGGTAGCGCATCCGGTGATGGGTCGGCCGGGGACGCCCGTCCGGTGACCGGCCCCGGCAACACCTCCGTCTTCACCTACACCGACCCGGCCACCGGCGAGGAAACGACTCTCTTCCGCAACTCCGGCCCCGGCCTCCCGCCGTCCGAGTACCAGGCGGCGGGCGAGCTGCGGCGGATGGGCGTGCCCAACGAAAACGTCCTCGCGATCCACACCGACCTGCGCCCCAGCCTGCTCCCCGGCGGCTACACGGCAGAGCTCCTCAACACCTTCCGGAACGCTGAGCTCTCCTGCACCCAGACGTACGGCGCCCGTCCGGAGGCCCGCGCGGAGGGCATCGCCGCGCTGATCCAGCACGTCGAGATGATGCACCAGGTGGCCGGCCGGCAGCCCCCGCCCCGCCCCCACCGCACCCCGGTCCCGACGCAGGTCGCCCCCGCGGAGCCGATGCGCGACGTGGCCCTCGGCCGCCACCTCACCGACGTCTTCGGCTCCGACGGCGTACGCCGCTACGACGCCGACGACCTCGCGGCCAGCCAACTCCCCGAGGCCACCCAGTCGTTGCTCACCTGGGCCGGACTCCCCCTCGACCTGCCCCTGTTCTTCAACGCGGACCGGCCCGACGGTCCCCCGGCAGGCGGCCTGTTCACCGACGTGGCCACCAATCTGCGGGAGCGCCGCAGCCCTGCCGGCGAGGAGAAGATCGCGGCCCTGGCCCACCTGACCCGCATCGGCTGGGACGGCGTCGCGGTGCTCGCGGTGCAGTGCCTGCCCGGCTCGACGGAGCCCAACGGGCTCGGCGCGGTCTGGGCGATCGACCCGGTCACCGCGTCCGCGCGCTACGTGAACATCTCGGCCGGCGCGTACGCCCGCTCCCTCGCCCTGCTCGCCACCGTACGGGAGCAGATGCAGGGCCTCGACCCAGTGGCAGCGGGAGCTGCGGTGGCGGAGCTACAGGAGCAGCTGGTCGCCATTGACGCGATGGCGCTGGCGAACCCGGACACCTGGTGGTCGCTGATCGTCGAGCAGATGTGGCACGGGCTGTTCTGAGAAGCCCAACTCGTCGTCCCCCTGCCCCTTGATCCGCGACGGCCAACCGGCCCATTCGCGTGCCGAGTCCGCCCCCGCCGCATGGGCGCAAGGGGCAGTGGGATCTGCCTCTTCGCATCGGCACGTGCGACCACCGACAGTCCCGAAACCCACGAGGCAGCCACCAACGGGAACAGCGACGGTGGTTACGTCGGTGACGAAGGACCCCGCCAGCGCAAGACGGACGCTGGGTTCGCCATGGAGTACTTCGACATCCGGAAGCCGGAGGACAGGCAGGAATGACCACACAAGTGACACGTCACGAGGTGCCTGCCGACCGAGTTCGCAGTCCGCAAGCGCTCCTTGACAACACCGAGGCGCGGGCCCGGGAGCTCGAAACCATGCCCAGCACGTTCAACACGGGACTGAACAGGGCACTGGCGAACGTCAAGAATCACTGCGCCCTCGATCCCCGCGCCGCACGGATCGAGACCTGGGAGGCATGGGTCGCGGCCATGCAGATCGGCTCCGCCCTGTTCCGGGCGGCCACCTCGTCCGAACCCACTGAGGTGCCCCCCGGAGTG
>NZ_JAGGPB010000120.1:219-7131 GCF_018614055.1 Streptomyces sp. ISL-98 | reverse complement strand
GTCATGGGCGCGCAGGGCGCGGTGAACATCCTGCACCGCCGTACGATCGCGGCCGCCGAGGATGTCGACGCGACCCGCGCCGAGCTGATCGCCGACTACGAGGACACGCTGCTGAACCCGTACGTCGCGGCCGAGCGCGGCTACGTCGACGCGGTCATCATGCCGTCGGAGACCCGCCGCCACATCGTGCGCGGGCTGCGCCAGCTGCGGACGAAGCGCGAGTCCCTGCCGCCCAAGAAGCACGGCAACATCCCGCTCTAGAACTGGAAAGGGACGTGACCATGATCAAGGTCGTACGGGGCAACCCGACCCCGGAGGAGCTGGCCGCCGCTCTCGCGGTGGTCCAGGCACGCGCCGCGGCGGTGGCCGGTGCAGCGTCCGGCGGCGCGGAGGAGCCCCCGCCCGCCTGGTCGGACCCGGCGAGGGTCGCGGCACACCCGCTGCCGCGGCCGGGACGGGCGGCGTGGAGCCGGACGTACTGGCCCGCGTAGGCGAAACCCGCGTGAGCAAAGCCCGCGTGAGCAAAACCTGACGCCGAAGGCCGGACCCTCCCTGGGCCCGGCCTTCGGCGTACGCGCTTCAGAGGACTTCGGCGACGGTCTTCGCCATCACGCGGTAGCCGGCGTCATTGGGGTGCAACGCGTCTCCGTAGTCGTACGCCGGGTTGAGGCGGTCCGGGTCGGCCGGGTCGGCGAGCGCCTTGTCGAAGTCGGCGACCGCGTCGAACTCTCCCGACGTACGGATCCAGTGGTTGACCTGGTCGCTGACCTTCGCCGCGTGCTTGCCCCAGTGGTCCGAGCCCTTGAGCGGGAGCAGGGTGGAGCCGACGACCTTGAGCCCCCCGGCGTGCGCGGAACGGATCAACTCCCGGTACCCGGCGATGAGC
This sequence comes from Streptomyces sp. ISL-98, assembly GCF_018614055.1. GTDB lineage: Bacteria > Actinomycetota > Actinomycetes > Streptomycetales > Streptomycetaceae > Streptomyces > Streptomyces spiramyceticus. The sequence continues at coordinate 6,245 of NZ_JAGGPB010000120.1, read as the reverse complement.
TCGGCGGACGAGACGACGGGCGACGGCTTGTACGTGGGCTGCCCCTGCGCCTCGCTGAAGCCGATGTCGTTGACCCCTTCGAGTACGACGACGGTGGAGACGTCGGGTTGGCCGACGGCGTCGCGGCCGAAGCGGGCGGTGGCGCGCTCGCCGTACCAGGCGGAGTCGTTGAGTACCAGGTTGCCGCCGATGCCCTGGTTGACGACCGGGCGTCCGGTGCGCTCGGCGAGTGCGTCGGAGTAGCGGCGGTCGGTGTTGGGGGTCGAGCCGAAGCTGTCGGTGATGGAGTCCCCGAAGAGGACGATGCCGTCCTTGTCGCGAGGCTTGGCGGCGCCGCCGACCTCGACTCCGGAGAGGTAGTACCAGGACTGNNGGCCCGGTGGTGCCGGCGAAGTAGAGGGTGACGGTCACGGAGTCGAGCCGGTCCAGGGCGAGCGGGGCGGCGTCGCTGCGGAGGTCGCCGTGGGCCGGGATTTCCACGGACCGCCTGCCGGAGAAGGTGAGGTGGCGGACGCTGCCCGGTTCGACGGCGGCACCTTCGGCCGTACGGGCGACGGTGGCGCCGGTGACCTTGAGCGGTGAGGTCCCGTACGCGTTGGAGAGGCGGATACGGGCGAGCTCGCCGGCGGCCGTGACTCGGACGACCTGGCGGACGCTCTGGCGGGAGAAGCCCTCCTGGGACCAGTTGGCGGTGAAGCCGGTACTGGGCAGCTGGGGGGAGGCGCCCCAGGCGGCGGTCCACCGGGCTTCTTGGTGCGGCTGCGCCTCTGCGGCCCCGAGAAGCCCGAAGGCGAGGGTGGCGGCGGCGACAGGAGCGGCGATACGCCGGACGAACTTCGCGACGTTCATGACGACTCCCTAATGGGATGCAAGTTCCGTTAAGATGCGTGAACCGTAGCAGAGTCGGAGCAGCTAATGGAACAGAATTCCCGTTTGGAAGCCACGCCGGGGACCGTGCGCCCGGGCGGCCGGACCGCCAAGGTCCGCGCCGCCGTGCTCGAAGCCACCCAGGATGCGCTGGTCGAGCAGGGCTTCCATGCCCTGAACATGGACCGGGTCGCGGCGAGCGCGGGCGTCGGCAAGACGACGGTCTACCGCCGCTGGGGCTCAGCGGTCGGCCTCGTCGCCGACCTGCTGCGCGACATGGCCGAACAGTCACTGCCCGCAAGCGACACCGGCTCCCTGGAGGGCGACCTGCTGGCCAACGCCCGCCTGGTACGCCAGACGCTCACCGACGCCCGGATGGCCCCCGTNNGCGGGCGGCGGGGCGGGGGGAGGTCCCTGCCGGGACGGACGCCGGGGAGGTGATCCGGGCCGTATCGGCTCCCCTCTACTACCGCTTCGCAGTGAGCCGGGAACCGCTGCGCGAGCAGGACGAGGTCCGCGCTGCGGCAGTGGCGGTGGCGGCGGCCCGGGCAGGAGCGTTCACGTACTGAACGACTAATTAGTCCGTTGGCACTGGTCCGCTTGAGTACGAGTACTCAGGCGGACGAGGCCGCCCGGCCGCAGGATCGGATGCATGCTGTGGTCCGACCCGGAGAACGAACCTCCGAAAGACCTGCGCGAGACGCAGGCCATGCTCCGCCGCGCGGGCTTCGTGATGGCGCTGGCGATGGTGCTGGCGATGTTCGTGCTGGGCCTTCGCTGAACTGCCACCCATACACAAAGTGCGGCGGAAGTACGACGGCCTGAGGCTCGACCTCGCGGATGCCGTCGGCGTGGTCCTGGCCGACCGGTATCGCACCGACCGGGTCTTCACCCTCGACCAGCGCGACTTCCGCTCCATCACGCCACTGCCCAAGGGCTTCAAGGCTTTCCGCATCCTGCACCTCGACGCCTGAGCCCTCACCCGGCGCCTCGTACGATGAACCGCATGACTCACCCCCGCCGCCTCGTCCTCGCCTCCGCCTCCCCCGCCCGCCTCGCGCTCCTACGCCAGGCAGGCCTCGCCCCCGAGGTGATCGTCAGCGGCGTCGACGAGGACGCCATCAGCGCGCCGACCCCGGGGGAGCTCGCGCTCGTACTCGCGGAGGCGAAGGCGGCCGCAGTCGCCGAGCGCCCCGAGGCCACCGGCGCGCTGGTCATCGGCTGCGACTCCGTACTCGAACTCGACGGCCAGGCACTCGGCAAGCCCGACGACGCCGAGGACGCCACCGCCCGCTGGAAGTCCATGCGCGGCCGCTCCGGCATCCTCCAGACCGGTCACTGCGTCATCGACACCGCCACCGGCCGCCGCGCCTCCGCGACCGCGTCCACCACCGTCCGCTTCGGCGACCCGACCGACGCGGAGATCGCGGCGTACGTCGCGACCGGCGAGCCGCTCCACGTCGCCGGCGCCTTCACGCTCGACGGCCGCTCGGCCCCCTTCGTCGACAGCATCGACGGCGACCACGGCAACGTCATCGGCCTGTCCCTGCCCCTGCTGCGCCACCTGCTGCGCGAGCTGGACGTCTCGATCACCGACCTGTGGACCTGACCTCGCCGTCCCCCCGCAGCACCTCGCCGACCACGGCCACCCCTTCGGCGATGGCGGTCGACGTACTCGCGGCGTAACCCAGCACGAGCCCCGGACGGCCGGGCCGCTGCCGGTGCCACGACAGCGGCTGCACCTTCACACCACGCACGAGCGCCCCCGCGGCAAGGTCCGTGTCCACAAGGTCCGTCCGCTCAAAGGTGATCATCAGGTGCAGACCGGCCGCGGCGCCGTGCACGACCGCGCCCGGCAGATGCGCCCTGATCGCACTGATCATCGCGTCCCTGCGCCGCCGATGGCGCCTGCGCAGTAGCCGCAACTGGCGTTCCATGTCGCCCGATTCCATCAGGCGGGCCAGCACCAGCTGCGGCAGCGCCGCGTTCCCCAGGTCGGTGAACCGCTTGGCGTCCACCAGCGCCTCCCGGTACTTCGGCGGCGCCAGAATCCAGCCCACCCGCAGCGCGGGAGCCAGCAGCTTGGACACGCTCCCGGCGTAACAGACCTGCTCGGGGAGCAGCGAGCGCAGGGCAGGCACCGGAGGCCGGTCGTAGCGGTGCTCGGCGTCGTAGTCGTCCTCGACGATCAGGCCGCCGTCACCGGCCCACCGCATGAGCTCACGCCGTCTGCCTCCCCCGAGCACCACACCGGCCGGAAACTGATGGGCCGGCGTCAGCAGTACGGCCCGGGCTCCCGTGGCGCGCAGCTCGTCGACCCGTATCCCTTCGGAGTCGACCGGCACCGGCGGGGTCGCCAACTGCCGGTTGTGCAGATGCTGCCGGGCGCCGAGCGAGCCGGGGTCCTCCACCGCCATCTCGCGGAACCCGTCGTCACGGAGCACCTGCGCGAGCAGCCCGAGCCCCTGAGCGGTGCCTGCGGTGATGAGTACCTCGCCGGGGTCGGCCCTGATCCCCCGGTTACGGGCCAGCCAGTTGACCACGGCGGTACGCAGCTCGGGCCTCCCCCGCGGATCTCCATAACCGAGGTCGGACGCAGAGAGGTCCCCGAGTACGGAGCGTTCGGCCCGCAGCCACGCCGCGCGCGGGAAGGCTGCCAGGTCGGGCACACCGGGCGACAGGTCGATCCGGGCAGGCGCCGCCCGTAGCGCGTCGAAGATGTCGACGCCGGGCTCGGCGGCGCCGAACAGCACACGAGCCGGAGCGCCACCGCCACCGCCACTAGGACCCGCACCCGCACCGGAAGCCCCGACCGCACCCCGCCCGGCGACGCGCACCGCAACCGGCATAGCCACCACGACAGTTCCGCCCCGCCCCCGCCCGGCGACATGCCCGTCCTCGGTCAGCCGCTGGTACGCCTCGGTCACCACCCCGCGCGACACCCGGAGCTCGGCGGCCAGCACCCGGGTCGCCGGCAGCATGCTGCCCACCGGCAGCCGGCCGTCCGATATCGCGAGCCGCAGCCGGTGCGCGAGCCAGTCGGAGAGGCCGCCCGCCGGCGCGTCACCGATATCCAGCTGGAGGAAGTCGGACCCTGACCCGGACCCGGAACTCACCCCCGCCCCCGAACCGCCACTTATGGACCGGTCACGAGCATTCTCATTGGACCTGTTCACCGGACCATTGTCGCGACAGGGTCAAGTCATGACCATCGAGTTCCTGTTGACATCGCTCGTCGTTGTCGCGACTCCCGGCACAGGCGTGCTCTACACCATGGCGGCCGGCCTCTCCCGCGGCACCCGCGCAAGCATCGTCGCGGCGGCCGGCTGCACCCTCGGCACCATTCCGCACATGGTGGCAGCGATCACGGGTCTCGCGGCGCTGCTGCACACCAGCGCAATGGCATTCCAGATTCTCAAGTATCTGGGTGTGGCCTATCTGCTCTACATGGCGTGGAGCACCCTGCACGACAAGGACGCACTCACGACGGAGAAGGCCGAGACGCCCGTATCAGCGATGAAGGTGATCACCTCGGGCGTCCTGATCAACATCCTCAACCCAAAACTCACGATCTTCTTCTTCGCGTTCCTGCCGCAGTTCGTGAGCGCGCGTGAGCCGAACGCATTCCTGCGCATGGTCGAGTTGAGTGCCGTATTCATGCTGCTCACGTTCATCGTCTTCGTCGCGTACGGGAAATTCGCCGCCGCGATGCGGAGCCATGTCATCTCCCGCCCCCAGGTGCTGACCTGGCTGCGCCGGACGTTCGCGGGCGCGTTCGTAGCCCTCGGCGCCAAGCTCGCCTTCTTCTGACCGGCCCTCTGACCTGGCGATACTCAACACAACAACAGCGAGGCACCTTATGCGTGACTTCCAGCACTCGGACGCCGTCTGGCAGGGCTTCCCGGAGCTTGTTCCCGGAGTGCTCTTCGCCGAGGGAATCACCCCGGACGTTTCGGCCGACGCCGCGATCGCGCAGTACAACGCGATCGCCAGGTCCCGGCTCGCGACCGCGACCGAGGGGGAGCTGCCCGAAATCCAGGCCTGGCGCCGTACGTTCTCCCGGATGGGGCTCAAGCCCACCCAATACCGGTGCGCCTCCGAGTCGCTGCTGCGGCGATTCAGGAAAGAGGACTCGCTTCCCCGGATCCACCCGCTGATCGACGTCTGCAATTCCATTTCGCTCGCGTTCGCGATCCCGGTGGGCGTCTTCGACGTTTCCGAGATCACGGGGAACCTTGAAGTCCGGTACGCCGCCGGTGACGAAACCTATGTGACGTTCTCCGGCGGTACGGAGAGTCCCGCCCCACGTGAAGTGATCTTCGCGGACGGCATCGGGCAGGCACACTCCCGGCGGTGGACCAACCGGCAGAGCGGTTCTTCCGCCGTCCGGGAGACGACCTCCACCGTACTGATCATCGCGGAGGCGATGCACGACTCGGCCCCGGCCGACATGGAGAGGCTGACGGCCGCGCTCGCTGACCAGTTGGACGCCCTGTGGTCCGTGACCGCGAAGCCCGTGGTCCTGAGCCGGTCGTCGCCGCAGTTCGACTTCTGAGGGCCCCTCGTTCTGAGGGCCCTCGGGCATACGCCTGTCAGGCCGGCGCGGGAGCCCCGTCCTCCGACGCGTCCGCCGCACCGGACGCGTCCGCCCCGGCCCGCTGCTCCTCACGCCTGCCGTACGCGATGACGGACAGCACGATCAGCCCGAACTCCACCATCAGCACCACGAACGCCGCCCAGCCGACGAGTCCGACCGACAACGCCCCCAGCACCCCGTGCACCACCGCGCACGCGATCAGCAGCACGCGTCCGAAGCGCCCGGGGGCCCGGTCCGTCAGCGCGGCGCGCAGCAGGAAGACTCCGCAGCCGACCAGGTAGAGGCCGAAGACGCCGCCCATCACCCAGGTCGACGCGGCCATGACGTCGGGGTCCAGGCCGTCCAGGGACATCGACTGGCTGTTGACGACCTTGCCGAGGATCCAGTTGACGAACACGATCCCGGCGGCTTCGACGAACAGCAGGGCCGCTGCCACGGCGGCTATCGGTCTGCGCGGCACGGCGCCCCACCCTCTTCCGACTGTTACCCCTAGTACGTACGCGGGAAGCAAACGCTACTAACGGGTAATCCTCGGGACAAGGGTCCTGACGCAGCCGGACCG
>NZ_JAGGPB010000120.1:0-200 GCF_018614055.1 Streptomyces sp. ISL-98 | reverse complement strand
CTTGGCCACACCCGAGGGCTACTGTGCGGTGAAGGAACCCGTCGTACCGTGGTGCGACAAGGGAATTCGCGACTCGCGCGAGCCTCGCATCACGCTCCGTGTGGGCAAGCTCACCATTGGGGACGGGTCGTAGGGCCGTGTCGGCAGTCCCTAAACTCAGCTTGTTTCAAGGAGGGAGCCATCGTGCGCAAGGTGCTCAT
>NZ_JAGGPB010000119.1 GCF_018614055.1 Streptomyces sp. ISL-98 | reverse complement strand
GTCAGGACGTGGAGCCTTAGCCAGTGGGCAGGCCGTGAAACGTCAACCCCCCATCCAGTCGCACTCTGACACCGATGGGATTCCGCCCCCTTCAGGGGGCGGAGGATGTCAAAGATTGGTTGCTCTAATCGCGAGAGCGTCGACCGAAGATCATCTGCCGGAGAACGCTAGCCAGAGGGCTTGGACGGAACAGAGTCGCCAGCAGAGCGGGGGTGATTGCCGACATCGCGAGCTCCTGAATGTCGCTTTCCTTGATCTCTCTCGGGCTGACGTCGACGATCGGGATACTGCACTTCAGCTTCGGAGCTGCGCCGTCCACGAGAAGGACGTAGACGAGGGACTGCTTCCCTCGAATCAGTTTCGGGCCGATCTCGATTGCGTTCCCTACCACACGGGCAGGCGGTGCCTGAAGCGTCTCCGGGTTGCTCCGGCTGCCCAAGAGCTTGATGATGCGTGCCCCGACATCCACGACTATCGGATCCTCGCCGTCGAAGGCCTCGCGAGGGATGTCGTCCCGTCCCCTATTGATCAGGTTCACCTGCATGACCTGAGGGTGCGTCAGTAAGTCGCCCTGATGGCGTAGTTCAAGGTCACCTCTCACGCCTTCGGGCGCAGACAGGATGGGTGTGGGGGTCGACATGCCGTAGAGAAACTGTCGCTTGGGGCCCTTCGCGCGGCGTGCGATGACAAAGAGAGTGACCGTCAGCACGACGCCGAGCAGTGTGCCGATGGCAGACACTGCCTTCCATGCATCAGAGTCCCAGAACGCAGCCATAACCATGCACCAATCAAACCACCTATGCGGTCTGTTGGTTGGCGTCGTGATCGGGCAGCGGCTGACTCTTCGCGTAGCCGCGAACCTACCAACCTTGGCGCGGGTCTCCCTTGCCGTACGGGCAGGAGGTGATCGGCGCGTGATCGCGGCCGGCGTCAGCGCCAGCGTTGACCATGCGTACGTACTCCGCCGCGCGACACCTGCACCACCGCCCCCTAGGGCTCGTTCTGCTGCGCATTGCGCGAGATCCGAGCGGTTTCTGCGGCTTCGCTGAGTACGCCGGTGACCTTGTCTGTGTACTCTGCAAGGGTAATCTGCGGATGGTCTTGCCACCACGCTTTGAGATCATCCGAGGCTCGGGCGTAGGCGATGTGCGCCGGCCCCGACCACAGGCTGATGGGGGCGACGCCTGACGCCTCGGCCTTGCGGTTGAGCAGGTGTCCGCGCAGCTCGTTCTCGGCGTCCAACCACATGGCGTAGACGTGCTCTCGATACATTTCGCTGATCTGCTCGCGGGTGTACGCGCGGTGCGCTGCTCCTCGGCGGCGTCCGTGCGTTCGGCGATCCATCGCTCGGTGGCGGACATGCCGGCGTACGGGTCGTGGTCGTCGGCGAGGTGCCCCCACTCGTCGGGGTCGGGCACGTCGCCGAATGCCTCGGCGGTTGCGGCCCGGTCTGCGAGCCGCCCCTCGATGGTGTGCGCACCGTGGAAGGTGTCGGGCACTTGCGCCGGCGGGTACCGGCGGTCGAGCTCGTCGGCGATCCGCTCGACGTCCTCGGCGCGCGCGTACCGAATCGCCCAGCCGAGGACGTCGTTGCCCACGTTGGACAGATCCGCGGCGAGCCAGCCGTCGGGGAACACCTCGGCGAGCAGGCGGCGCCGGTTGGCCTCGGCGTTGATGGCGCCCCGCTTGGCCTCGTCGACGTGCCGGCCGCGCTCGGCAAGCTCGCGGTCGGACAGGCCGATGAGGTCGCGTCGTGCGGCCGGTAGTGCGGCGTCGACGTCGCGCCCGGTCGAGCTCGGCCATGACGCCAGCAGCTCGTCGTCGCCCAGTTGCGGGAAGACTGCGGCGAGCTCGTCGTCGCTGAACTGCGTAAGCGGCTCGGCGAGTTTCCCGTCGGGGCGCAGCCCGCTCGAGCAGGGCCTGCTCGTCGCACGGTCGGCCTCGCCGCGGATGCGCTCGAGGTCCCTCTCATCGAGGACCCCGGGGGCGTATCGCGGCGCCGAGCTGCTCTCGCTCATCTCCGGCAGGGTCCGCTCGTCGCCCGAGCGCACGCGCGCGGCCTCGATCGCATCCTGCGGTACGGGCGCCGCTCGGCGAGCCGCCCGCCACGTCCAGGGCGGCGACGCCGTCCTGGACGAAGGAGAGTGAACCTTAGGTGAGCGACATCCACCAACCTTGAAGTCGCATCCACGGACGTCGATTATTTCGACGTCTCCTTCTAAAAGGCCGCCCGCTGAAATGGCGAGCATCGACTAACAGTTTCCGAACCCGAAGGACGACGCGGAACGCGCGTCCAACCGCCGCGCCGCCGACGACTACCAGCGGCAGGAAGCGCTGACTTCCTCGACTGGGAGGAGGAGTTGACCCAGTGAGCGACGGGGCGGGGGAGGGCCGCGCGGCTGGCCTGCAGCACGAAGCCTTAGGAGTTCTAAGACGGTCGGATCCAGTTGTTCAGTAAGCGAGTCCGTTCTGCGTGGAGCATGCGGGGGTCTGTTGTGTGGGTGGCCCAGGCGATGTGTCCGTCTGGGCGGATTAGGACTTCGGTGGTGCCGTCGAGGTTGGGGTCCTGGACGGAAGTGCGGGCGGTCACTGCCGTGACTGGGGCGGGGGTGGTGAGGTCGGCGTGCGCTGTGGATAGGTGGAGCAGGACGAAGCGGCCGTCGTGCAGGAGCTCGTAGGTTCGGGTCTGGCGTCTTCCTGGGAGGGTGAGGGGGAGGTCCGGCGTGCGTCGGCCTGTCAGTGGGTGTGCGGCGGGGGCGGCGGGTGGGTAGGCGGTGTCGAGTGCGGAGAGGTGTCCGGCGAGGTAGCGGTTGACCTCCGCCAGGCCGAGGAGTGTGTCCAAAAGTTCGCACAGAAGCGTCGCGGGACGGTGGTAGCGCTCGACCAGCGGCAGTTCGACCAGGAGGGTCTGAGCCTCGGTGCGTTCGGTGACGGCCCGGCCGACCGGGTGGCGTTCGGCGTGGTAGGTGTCGAGCAGGCCGGGTGCGGCCCACCCGCGGATGTGCGCGGCCAGTTTCCAGCCGAGGTTCATCGCGTCTTGGAGGCCGGTGTTGAGTCCTTGGGCACCGACGGGGAAGTGGATGTGCGCGGCGTCGCCGGCGAGGAGGAGGCGGCCGGCGCGGTAGTGCTCGGCGAGCCGGGTGGCATTGCCGAACCGCGACAGCCAGGTCGGGCGTGCGATGCCGCAGTCGGTGCCGCATACGCGGAGCAGCGCGGTGCGGAACTCGTCGGGTGTGACGGGTGTGGTGGACGGCACCCTGATGCGTTCGGGGTCCATGACCACGAATCGGGTCAGGCCGGGTTCCAGTCGGGAGATGAGGACGCCGTGCTGCCTGGCCCGGTCGAGGTCTGTGTGATCGGCGGTGGAGAAGTCGCCCACCATGGCGGTGAACGACTCGTCGGTGCCGGGAAAGGCGATGTCGGCGGCGCGGCGGACGACGCTGTGGGCGCCGTCGCAACCGGTCACGTAGGCGGCCCGGACCGAGGTTGGTCCGGTCGGGCCGCGCAGGTCCACCTCAACGCTGTCGTCCTTCTGTTTCAGGGCGGTCACCTCGTGTCCGCGGTGGATCCGGGCGCCGAGTTCCCGGGCCCGTTCTTCCAACAGTGCCTCGGTGTGCGACTGGGCCAGTAGCAGGGCGTGGGGGTGTGGGGAGGCCAGCGCGGAGAAGTCGAGTGGTGTCTTCAAGGTGGCGGCGAACTGCCAGCCGGGCACGGTGCGGCCGACGGCCAGGAACCGTTCGGCCAGGCCGCGTTGGTCCATCAGTTCCAGGCTGCGCGGGTGCAGGTTGAGGGCTCGTGAGTTCCGCTGTGCGCGCGTGCGGCGCTCGACGACGTCTGTCCGTACGCCGGCGAGTGCGAGTTCGGCCGCGAGCAGCAGGCCGGTGGGGCCGGCGCCGACGACGAGAACCTCGGTTTCCGTCTCCATACACCTCCTCCTCTCGTTCGTCGTGCCGGGCGGTGCTGGGTTCCGGTGTTTGGTCCCGCCGTTGGTCTCGGGGAGTAGCTCAGGTGGTTTCGGATCGTTTTCGGGCGATGGTCAGTCCGTCGGCCACCGGCAGCATGACGGACTCGACGCGCGGGTCGGCACGTACGTGGGCGTTGAACTTGCGTACGGCGAGGGCGTTGCCGGTGGCGTCGGGTAGGTGGACCTGTCCTTGCTGGAGCACGTTGTCGGCGATCAGCAGTCCGCCGGGGCGGAGGCGGGGCACGAGGAGGTCCCAGTACTGGCGGTAGTGGGGCTTGTCGGCGTCGAGGAAGACCAGGTCGATGTCGCTCCGCGTCGGCAGGGCGGTCACGGTCTCCAGCGCGGGGCCGAGTCGGAGATCGATGCGGTCTTCCATGCCGGCTTGCCGCCAGGCGGCTCGGGCGATGGAGGTCCATTCCTTGGAGGTGTCGCAGGTGAGGACGGTTCCACCGGGGGTCAGTCCGGTCGCCAGAGCGAGGGTGGAGTAGCCGGTGAAGGTACCCACCTCGACGATTCGTCGCGCGTCCACGAGCCGTGCGAGCAGCGTCAGCAGGGTGGCCTGTTCGTGCGGTACGCGCATGATGGCCAGAGGCCCCAGGGCGTGCGTCTGGGCCGCCAGCCACCGCTGGACCGGCGTCGGGGGTTCGGCCTGGACCAGCAGGTAGTCGTACACCTCGCGGGTGAGGGGGACGGTTTTGAGCTCGCCGTACGGGGTTTCGGTCACCTCGGTGCTCCTGTCGGGGTTGGGCACGGGGGCGTGGTGGAGCGGGCGTCGTCGAGAGCGCCGAGCATGGTGGCGAGTTTCGCCTCGGTCTCGGCGAACTCGGCTTCCGGGGTGGAGCCTTGGACGATGCCTGCGCCCGCGTACAGGCGCAGTTCCGAGGGGGCGACCTCGCCGCAGCGTAGGGCGATGACCCAGTGGCCGTCTCCTGCCTGGTTCATCCAGCCGATCAGCCCGGAGAAGTAGCGGCGCGGTGCGGGTTCGAGGGTGCGGACGAGGGCGGCGGCGCGGGTGGTGGGGCTGCCGCAGACGGCGGGGGTGGGGTGGAGGGCGCAGGCCAGCGCGAGGGAGGACGGTGCGGGACGGCGCAGCCGGGCCCGGATGGGGGTGGCCAGGTGCCACAGGCGGCTGGTGGCGTGGAGTCGGGGTTCGGCCGGGATGTCGAGCGTTTGGCACACGGGGTGCAGGAGTTGCCGGAGGGCGTCGACGACGTATTGGTGTTCGGCGCGGTCTTTGGTGGATTGGAGGAGCGCCGCGGCCTGGGCCCGGTCCCGGGCGGGGTTGGGGTGTCGGGGGGTGGTTCCGGCGAGGGGGGTGAGGGTGAGCAGGTCGCCGGTGCGCCGTAGCAAGGTCTCCGGTGTCGCGCCGACGAGGACCGGGGCCGCATTGTCCCGGTGCGGGCGCGGCAGGGTGACGGAGAAGAGGTGGGCGGCCGGCTCCTGGCGAGCGAGGGCGCTGAGGAGCGCTGATGCCAGATGCCGGTACGAGCGACTGTCCGGGAGGGGGACGCGGAGGGTGCGCGCCAGTACCACCTTGGTGACGATGCCGGTTTCGATCGCGTCCAGAGCGTCGCGGACGGCGGCGCGGTAGGCCGAGGGCGGAGGCTCAGGTGCGGGCGGTGGCGGGGGTTCGGCCGCTGGTGCGACGGCGGCTGCGGAGGCGGGCGGCCACCGGGGCAGGAAGGCTTCCTGGAAGACGCGTACGGCTTCCGGGCGGCTGTCCGGCCGGTGGGCGCGGCCTTTGAGTCCGGTCAGGAGCAGATGGGCCGGGGTGCTCTCGTCGAACGGGATGGCTCCGACGACGACAGTGCTCGGCGGGCTCGCGCGCAGGGCACGTTCCGCAGCGGTGGCGAGGGCGTGGAACTGGCCTGGACCGGTCGGTGCCGACAACCGGTCGCCACCTCGGGTGGCCAGGGTCAAGCGGGGTGTTGACAGCAGCCAGTGATCGGGGCTGTCGTCGGGATGGAAGAGCGGGGGCCGTGGTGAGGGTGGTAAGGACAACGGCGTCACACCTCTTGACGGTTGGTCATCCGCGGGGAGTCGCTGTTGGTCATCCGTGCAAGGCGGCCCCGCCGTCCACGTAGAGACTGTGTATGGCGATGTGGCGGGCCTGGTCGGAGGCGAGGAAGACGACGGCGGCGGCGATGTCGTCGGGGTCGGCGAGGCGGCCGAGGGGGATGCCGATACGGAAGGCCGTCGGGTCACCGTGCAGGACCGCGTCCCGGGCCTGGGGGGTGGGAGCCATGCGCTGCAGCATGGGCGTATCGGTGGAGCCGGGGCAGACCACGTTGCAGCGGATGCCGAACCGGGCAACTTCCAAGCCGAGACCGAGCGTGAGGGCACCGGCCGCCGCCTTGGAAGCGGCGTAAGCGGCCATGCCCGCCCGGGGGGTGCCTGCACTGTTGGAGGCGACCGTGATGACGCTGCCTCGGTGATACGGCGCCATGCGCCGGACCACAGCCCGGCACCAGGTGAGCACGCCCGTGGTGTTGGCGGCGAGCAGCTCCTGCCAGGCTGTGTCGGTCAGGTCGGTGAGGGGGCCGGTATGCAATACCCCGGCCGCGTTCACCAGCAGACCGACCGGCCCGTGCTCGCGCTCCACGTGGTCGAGGATTCGTTCGGCCGCCTCGGCGTCGGCGACGTCCGCCGCATGGCGGGTGACGCGCGAGCCGACGGCGACACCGTCCTGCCCTGCAACCTGCCGGTCGCCCACAGACGTATGGGCAGTGTCCACCGACGCCACATACGCCCCCGCGGCGGCGAGGTGTTCGACCACGCGGGATCCGATGCCACCCGCCGCGCCGGTGACGACCGCCGCGATGCCGTCCAGGCCCGTCAGGTGCACATCGGCCTCCCGTGCGCCTCTCGTGCTCCCTGCGTGGTGCCGCCCCGGCGCGGGCACAATCGCGGGCGGACGCCGCCGGATCCGAAGAGCCTGATAGGCCCTACGCGGGAAGTGACCCATGTCGTTGCCTCGTATCGCACCCTACGACCCACTCGACGCATGTTCTCTTCCCCTTAACCGTGTGAGCTGGGCGGTCGACCCTGACAAGGCCGCACTGCTCGTTCACGACATGCAGCACTACTTCCTACGGGCCTTCGCGCCCGGCGGTCCCGCCGCGTCGGCCGTCGCCAACATCCAGCTGCTGGTCGCCGCCTGCCGCACTGCCGGCATTCCGGTGGTCTACACAGCGCAGCCGGCAAGGCAAACGGCGGCAAGCCGAGGGCTGCTGATGGACTTTTGGGGGCCGGGGCTTGGCGGACAGCCCGATGACGACCGCATCGTGGCACCTCTCGCGCCGGCGCCGGGTGAGGCGGTGGTCACCAAGCACCGCTACAGCGCGTTCCACCGCACCGACCTCAACGAAGTACTGGCGGCACACGGATGTGATCAGCTTCTGATCACCGGGGTGTACGCCCATCTGGGATGCATGCTGACGGCCGTGGACGCCTTCGCGCGGGGAATGCAAGCCTTCCTCGTCGCCGACGCCGTGGCTGACTTCGACCGGGACCGTCACCACCAGGCCCTGCGCTACGTCGCCGAATCCTGCGGCATGGTGACCGTCACGGCCGAAGTCCTCGGCACGGCGGCCGGACCCAGACGATGACGCGGGACACGAGGAAGCCTTCGGGCACCGATGGCCCGCCTCCGGCACCCTCACCCTCGACATGGCCACACGACTGGCAGGGGGAGCCATGACGCGTGTTCTGGTGTTGGGTGAATTCCGTGCGGACCGACTCGTGCCCGCCCTCACACGGTCCGGCGCGCAAGTGACGGTATTGGGCTTCGCCGACCTCACGGGCTTCCTTGACCCTCGGGTGACCTGCGCGCCACTGCCGAAGGAACTGACCGCGGAGTCCCTGCGCGCGCTGGTGGACGAACACCGGGCGGACACCGTCGTGGCCAGCATGTCCTCCCCCGGCCAGGAGCAGATGCTCACGCTGTACGCCCGCGCGGGCCGGTCCCTCGGTCCTCGGCGGATGCCGGTGCATTCCGAAGCGTTCGCCACGCTGGCATGCGACAAGGTGGCCTTGCACCGGAAGGCGATCCGGCGCGGCTGGCCCGTACCGGCCGGGGTGGTCTGTGCGCACCCCGAGCGGCTGAGCGCGGCCGCCCGACAGGTGGGCTTCCCGCTGCTCGTCAAGGAGGCGCGCAGCGAGTCCTTCGCAGGTCGGCACTTCGTCCGTGAACCCTCCCAACTCGCCGCCCTCAGCGCCGCCGTCACATACCCGGCGCTGGCGCAACAGGCCGTCCAAGGTGAGGAATTCGCCGTCGAACTCCTCACCCTCCCCTCCGGCACTGTCACATGGCCCGTCGCCTCGCTCGGGCCCCTCGACAGCGCATGCGCCCCGGGACGACGGGCCCGGGTACAGCCCGCCATCCTTCCTGAGACGGCCCACTTCGCATTGAGCACCGTTGTACGGGACATCGTCGCGACCTCCCGACCGGTGGGGCCCTGGCAGATGGACTTCGCCGTCACCCGCGACGGGCGACTCAACGTGATCGAGATCAACGGGCGCTTCGGAGGGGTGTCCAACATGAGCTGGACCAGCACAGGCACCGATCCGCACCGAGCCCACGCAGAAGCCGTGCTGTACGGCCGACTGCCGGAGCACACCCACGCCGTCCGGGCGGCGCTGGAGGTGCCTGTACCGAACGGCATGACACTTCCGCCCGCCCCGGCAGGGACGGTGCTGACGGCCTTCACCGCCAACCCCGGCTACCCGAACACCTCCGGTGTCCACCGCGCTGTGCTCGGTGTGACGCCCGCCCATGCCCCCAGCGCACGTGAGTGGCTGCGCCGGCTGGTCTCCGGAACATTGCTGGCGCCCGTCGACTCCGCCATCGACCGGCTTGAGCACGGCCTGGCGGCGCTCAGTGCGGAGCATGCAGCGGACTTGAGTGCGGGCGCGGCGCCTCGGGCCGCGTACCCGGTCCGGCGCACAGATCGGTGATGAGTTTGCGGGCCCGACCTGAGGTCACCGGGGTGACGCCGTGGATCAGCTGCGCCCCGTACACCAGGGTGGCTCCGGCCGGCGGGTGGCAGATCCAGCGGGTGGCGGCGATGGCGTCGAGGGAGACCGGGCCAGACCGGGCAGTGACCTCATGCACGAACCGGGTGCCGGGCTCGAAGACGCCGTCGGCCTCGGCCATCCGGTCGGTCCACAACTCCTCGCAAGCACTGGTGTCAAGGTAGAACTCCCCGCCGCTGTCGGCGTCCTGAAGGTTGAACACCACACGGGCCAGGCGGACGGGACGCTCGTCCGGATCGCCCATGCCGTGTACGTGCGAGCGGATCTTGTCTCCGGTTTTGAGGTCGTGGTAAAGCCACGGGGCAACGCAGTCGGCGGACGGGAATGCTCGGCGGATGACGGGCATTGCCCGGTCGATCGCGCCTGCCAGGATCTCCTGTACGGCGTCGGGCGGTGTGAGTCCCTCGCTGGGGCGGGCGGGCACCCAACCGGTGGTGGCCAGGTGGTCGTCGATGATCTTGGTGACCTGAGCGGTCTCGTCGGGGATGAGGAAGTTCTCGATCGTCTGCACGGCCAGGGTCTCGGACGTGTTGATCACTTCTCTGCTCCTCTCGCAGTCCCGTCGCCCGCCTATTGCATAGCCGCCAAACGCCGAAGCCAAGGGCGCCCGAAGGGGCGCGCGGGCGCACTAGTCATCCGCGCCGTGTACACAACACGACATCGTGAGCGGACGCGTATCTTCGCGTGCGCCCCTGCCGGTGCCCGGATGACTCATGTTCCCGTGCGGGCACGTACCGCCGATCGCCGAGCTATCAACGACGTCTACAGAGACCGGAATGCCAGCAGCACTGCCTGCACAGCGCGTCGGAAACCCCAAGTTCCGCCGCATCAGCCACGACCTGCCAAGCACAGTCACAGCCCCGGCCCTGCGCGACAGCGGCAGACGACACGAGCGGAGTTGTCACACGGATGCACGGCGCAAGCCCCGCAGAGCGATCACTGTCAGGCAGGGGTTTGAAGTGGCGGTCGGGAGCGGCCTTTGAGCAGCGAGCAGGCCCTTGCTAGATCTTCAGGCGTATCGATTGTGATTCCCTCGTCCGTCACGGACAGCATTTGCACGCCGTGTCCGTGCTCGACAAGCCGAAGCATTTCGACGCCTTCGGCTTGTTCCAGTGGGCCCTGCGGCAGTCGCCGGAACGATGACCGGATGACCACCGCGAACGTGAGGAGCTCAGGTAATTTCGCACGGGATACGCCGAGCTGCCGGTTGACACAGATCCGGCACAAAAGATCTACAACTGCGCCAGTGCAGTACCGATGCGCCCGGTGGCTTGGTCCTTTCCTGCTGTTCTTCGTCAAGCTCGCACCCAACGCCTGCACATCGCAGGCGCGACTCGCCCCGACGGACCGGTGGGTTCCCCGGCGACCTTCCCTGCACTAGCGATACCCCGGGCGAACAGGAGGGAGGGAAGATCGTGATTCTCTCGGATCGCCTCAGCGCCAGGAACTACTGTCGCGAGCATGGTCGAACACGATGCCCTCAGCGCCACCCGCGAGGCTTACGACGCTGCTGCCCCCACCTATGCGCAGCTGTTCGGCGACACGCTGCGTGATAGTCCCCTGGATCGCGCGATCTTGGGTGCCTTCGCCGAGGTCGTACGTGCGAGTGGGGACGGTCAGGTCGCGGACCTGGGGTGTGGGCCTGGCCATATCACCGCTTATCTGGACGAGCTGGGGCTGGCGGCTTTTGGTGTTGATGCCTCTCCTGCGATGATCAAGTTGGCTCGACAGGCCTATCCGGGCCTGCGGTTCGACGTGGGCTCGATGGCCGCGTTGAACATCGCTGACGGCGTGCTGGGCGGCGTACTCTCCCGTTGGTCCATCATCCACACTTCGCCGCAGGAACTCCCCGTCATCCTGGCGGAGTTCCATCGTGTGCTGGCACCTGGCGGCCACCTTCTGGTCGGCTTTTCGGCAAGCGATGATCCGTCTCACCCGACGCAGGTCTTCGATCACACAGTCGCGCCGGCCTATCGGTGGTGGCCTGATCACCTCGCCGCGATGCTGCGCAAGTCCGGGTTGGCCGAGGTGGCCCGGATGGTTCGCGAGCCTCAGCCCACTGACCGGCGGCAGTTCCAGGAGATTCAACTGCTCGTCCACAAAGCCTAATAGGACTCCGTTAGGTGGCCCTGGCCTGCGGCAATGCGATGGTGTCCGCGTACGAGTCGTCCCGTACCCGGGCACGGGACGGTTGGGTCACGTCAGTCTTCGCACGTCGCAACCTCGCGTCGCGATCTGTCGGAGCCTTGACCGATCGCCGACCCCTCACCACACGGAGCCCTACGACTAGCTGCGGATGGCCTCTTCGAGCCAGCGGCGCCATGAGGTTTTTCGGCGGTCGCCGGGGTGCGCGAGGGTGATGTCGCCGAAGATCGCGGCCCCGGCCACCCGTATCCGCGGAGCCCGGCCCTGCGGCGCGGTGTGCGCGCGGGTCAGATCGCGTACGTCTCCCAGGACGCTGCCGCAGGCCAGCTCGACCTGCACTCCTTCGGGCACGATCAGCCGTACGTCCCCGAACACCGCCCGCGCCGTCACGGTCAGCTCGCCGCTGGACGGCGCCGTCATCCCGCACAGATCCAGGGTCAGATCCCCGAGTACCGCGTACGCGTCGAGGGTGTCGGAGCCCTGCGCGGCCGGGCTGCGGCAGGTGACATCCCCGACCATGGCGACGAACCTCCGCTTCCCTGTCGCCGTTCCCGAACCGGCACCGTCTCCTGCCCCGGCAGCCGCATCCGTACCCACACTCGTCTCGCCGGCGGCGGGCAGATCCCGACCGAGTACGGCGAGCTGCTCGCGGGTCCGGGCCAGGTATGCCGCCTCGCAGCGGTCGGCCAGTTCCTCTAGCGTCAGCCGACCCTCGCCGGTGGCGACCCTCAGCCGTTCCACCAAGGCCTCCCGCTCGGCGTCCGAGGCCAGTACCGATGCCGCGTTGCCCGGAGCGGGTACGGGCGCCACAGCCGCATCCTTGACCAGACCGGGGCGTTCGGGGTCCACGTGCATGACGCTGCCTTCCGTAAACGGGCGAAACGACCAGCTCCCATCCCAACAGGTCGCGGCCACAAGCACATCGACGCGCGGGACGACCGGGATCACGCGCACTGCATCGAAAGATGTAGTCGTAGGACTCCCTGTGGTGCGGGGTCGGCGGTCGGTCAAGGCTCCCAACACCCGGTCCGGCACAGGTGAGGTACGGAAGATCCCCCACGAAGAGCGGCTGCAGCCGATCGTGGAGGGCCGCAAGGCCAAGGCCCATCAGCGCAAGGAGAATCCGCCTCCGCCGCGCCCATGGTCTTCGCAGGACGTCACATGTCCCGACTGTGGGGTAGAGCCCGACGTACCGTGCAAAACGCGGGGTGGCCCGCACCGTGCGCGCGTTGAGCGGGCCCAGGAGTTCACCCGCCGACGCCGGCGACGCTGACCCGATGAGGTCGGCGAATTGACCGTGGCCGAAGCAGGAATAGCGCTCCGGTAAAGCCGCAGCCGCCACAGGCGTCTCCATGCACGAGCGCACCAAAGCCGCCGCAACCGGATAATCCGGCCCGCCGCCGACTTCGAGCTCCCGAACTCGTTGCAGGTCAGCGGCATCAGGCCGTCCGGAGCCTGTTCTTGAGCACATCGTTGGCCGTGGCCGTGGCCGTGGCCGTGGCCGCGGCCGCGGCCACGGCGAGGAAGGCGTGGGCGAGCATCGCGAGCGTGACCCAGCGGTGCCAGGACGTCCATCGTCTGACGGTAGAAGGCGAGTTCACCGGTGCGCCGGGTTGCGGCGGACGAGCAGGTGGCGGTGGCCGGGCCGGTCGTCGGCGATGTCGGCCAGGGCCCAGTCGTAGAAGCGGTGTCCCGTGGCTCCGGCGCCGGCGGAGAGCTTCTGCCAGGCCCTTTTCGGCAGCTTCTTGACCAGGGCGTCGGCGCGGAACTTGCCCGCGTGGGTGGTGATCTGATGGTCGCAGGCGACGGCGAGGACATAGCCGACCTCGCGCCCCTCGAGCGTGGTCCGAAGGTGCGGGTTGCTTCCGTAGACCTCGTCATCGGCCACCCGGGACGCGGGGACGCCGGCGTCCAGCGCGCGGCCGATCATGCGGGCGGCGGGCGCGGGTTTCGTGGCGAAGCCGACGGTGTCGGGTATCCCGGCCGCACGGCAGCGGTCCGTGTCCTCGGTCCAGGAGCGTGGGACGTACAGTTCCCGGTCGATCGCCGCGTGTCCGCGTGGAGTCGAGTAGGCGAGGTAGATGGCGACCTGGGAGTTCTCGATGCGTCCGGCGGTGCCGGTGTACTGGCGTTGCACGCCCACCGTGGCGGTGCCCTTCTTCAGGTCGCCGGTTTCATCGACGACCAACACCGCGTCGTCGTCGTGCAGTTGCTCGACGACGAAGCTGCAGATGTCGTCGCGGACCGCTTCGGCGTCCCACCTGGCCCTCGACAACAGGTGCTGCAAGCCGTCCGGGGATGCGTCGCCTGCGTGCTCGGCGAGCGTCCAGCAGTTCTTGCGTGGCAGGTCAGACAGCAACCCGAGCACCAGCGCCCTTACCGGCGCCGCGGTTCCACCCGGGCGAACCGCCCCGCGACGCGGTCCATCAGGACCTCGAACATGTCCTGCCACCGGGCTGGATCTATGCTGTGACCTGCGGCCAGTCGCGGGCGAACTCCAGGTGCTGCGGGCGCGTGCCCGGCCTGGCGCCGCAGAACACGCAGAACACGCCGATGCGCTGCGCACCGCCGCACATCTGTTGGCGGTCACCAGATGACCGGCAGTCGTTCCGGCAGGCGCTTGATGAAGCCCGTACGCCACACCAGTTGCTCCGCTGGTACGGCGAGCCGCAGCGACGGCAGCCTCTCCAGCAGGACACTCAGGGCGACTTCCGCATGCACCCGCCCCAGCGCCGAGGCCGGGCAGTAGTGCTGCCCCCCGCCGAAGGCCAGATGGGCGTTGCGCTCCCGGGAGAAGTCGAGGCGCTCGGGGTGCTCGAAGACCTCCGGGTCGTGATTCGCGCCCTCGACCAGAACCAGGACCAGCTCCCCCTCCTTGACCAGGACATCGCCGAGCTGCACCTCAGCGGTCGCGAGACGGGGCAGTGCGTCGCCGATGGAGAGGGTGTAGCGCAGCAGTTCGTCGACGGCCCGGCTCATCCGCTCCGGATGCTCCCGCAATTCCTCGATCCGTTCGGGGTGCAGAAGCAGCACCAGAATGGCGTGCAGCAGGAACGCCGAGGTGCTCACGGCGCCGGCTCCGAAGAGGGACATGGCGACGGTGGCCAGGAGCTCGTCGGCGGGCCGTTGTGACGGCTGTGTCTCGTTGCGCAGTGCACTCAGCCGGCCGAGGAGAGAGCCGTCCGAGGGGTCGGCCGCACGCAGAAGTTCCGTGGTGTACGCGAGGTCCTTGTTCCAGTTGACCGCCGCACCCTCGAACGGCTGCGGGCTCGTCATGAAGGCGATGTCCAGCCCCGACATCAGCCGGCGCCAGTCCTCGAAGGGCAGCCCGATGGTGCGGCAGAGCAGCGCGGCGGAGAAGGGAGCGGTGAATCTGTGATGGAGGTCGGCCGGCGCGCCTTCCCCGACGATGTCGTCGACCAGAGCGTGTGCCTGCTCCCGCATCCAGACGACCGTGGCGCTGCTGGAGCGTGGGGACAGTGACTTCATCACCGCCGTGCGCAGCCCCGCGCTGTTGATGTTCCCCATGTTGGCGACGACTTCGGGAGGGATGGTCAGCGCGTACTGGCGTGGCACGTTCGGCTCCGCGGTGCGGAACAGGCTGAAGCGCTCGTCCTCCAGTACGCGCAGGGCGAGCGCGTGGCTGGACACGAGCCACGCGCTGTCCCCGGTCATGGTCCGTACCCGGGCGACGGCCTGGTGGGCGCGGAGCCGGGCGCACTCCGGGGGCGGCACGACATCACCGCGGCGGGAGAGCGGGAAGGCTGGCTCGGCATCGGTCATGGGCTCCCTTTCTTGACGGGTGGCGGGCAGCCGTCGGCTATGGCTGTGGCTGTGCGGCCGTACCGTCAGAGACGCCTGGTTCCGCGCTGCCCGCAGGCCGTGGTCGCGGCCGTAGAGAAGATCGTTGATCGGTACGGGCACGTGGTAGCAGGCCACCGACGAGGGAACTCCCAGGATGCCGGGGCTGTCCACGAAGAACGGCAGCTCCGCCGCGAGATAGCTCAGCCCCGCCCGCACCTGCTCCGGCGTGGGCTCGCCGTCGTCGTGCGGCCGGCCCTCCAGGACGCGGTGCACCATCTCCGTACACGCCAGGACGAGTTCGGTGTCGGTGAGCAGTGCGTGGTCGACTTCTCTGCGTACGGTCCGGTAGGGCGGGGTGTCCACGAACTCGGAGAGTCCCCGGACCCGCAGCGACGCGGACCGGGTGCCCAGACCGTTCAACGCCTGCCGGATTCTTCGGCGAACGCCCTGGATCTCCTTCCTCGCCCTCTTCGCGGCATGCTCCCGGGAGTAGCCGCAGGCGGCGAGCATCGAGTCGACGTGCAGGTCCGCGTAGACCACGTCCACGGCCGCGAACGAGTCCGCCCAGGACGCGAGCGCGGCGATGCGCTGCTGAGTGAAGTAACTGTTGCCCGGACTCACGCCGATCAGGACATGGTCCCCGCGCTCCCAGATGAGCCGGCACCTCTCGGTGAGGGGTATGACGTCGAACCCGTCGAACACAGCGGTGGTAGCGCACCTGTTGACGTTCACGCTCCGGCCTCCTCGGCTTGGCGAGCCCCTGCAGGCATGGCTGGTTCCGTCACTACCCGTTTCCAGCCGACACGTTGGGTAATCGCCGCCTCGCCGGAACCGCATGGGCGTACAGAGGCTCAAGGGGCGTGCAATGAGGGGCCACTTTGAAGAAACGTTGCAGTTCAGGGCATCGACGCACAAACGCGTATCTCGGTGACACCCCTTCCGCGACCCCGACGCCGTCGGCGCCGACCATGACGAGGAGGGCTGACCTCCCGCCGGGATCCGGTCCTGCCTGTTCAGTGCTGGGCGGGACCGTTGGGGCCGGAGATGGCGCCGAGCTGGGACAGGCCGTCGAGGATGTCGGTGCAGGTCCAGTACTCGACGAACCTGCCGTTCGCGACGCGCAGGATGTCGTGGCCGCTGAAGGAGATCTTCGTGCCAATGGGGGCGGTGGCCTGGGGGATGCCGCCGGTGTAGGTGGCACGCATGGTCCAGCGGGCGGCGATCAGGTCACCGTCGACGATCGGGCCGAGGTCGACGGTGATGGTGATGTCGCCGAAGGCGGCCATGGTCTGCTCGATCTCGGGCAGCAGGCGCTCGGGGCCGGTGACGGCCTCGGAGTCGCTGCCGTCGGGGCGGGCCTGGTGGACGACGAAGCCGCGGTCGAGGATCTCCTCGGCGTGGGCGAAGTCGCCGCGCCACAGCTCGCTCCAGCGGTCGTAGAGGGCGCGCAGCTGCTCGGGGGTGTGGCTGGTCATGTGTTCTCCCAGAGGGACGAGCTAGAATCGATCTGCATCACACATTATCTGCGCGACGCAGATATAAGTGGGGCGCGAGGACAATTCCATGTCAAACCGAACCCGTAGGGAGCTGGTCGCGGCGCTCACCGCGACGGCCCGGCGCCACCAGCTGTTCAATCAGGCCATGGCCGAACACCTCGGCCTGCACCCCACCGATCTGCAGTCCGTGAGCCTGCTCGCCCTGGAACCCGGCCCCCGCACCACGGGCGAGATCGCGGAGGTGACCGGGCTGACCTCCGGTTCGGCCACCCGCCTGGTCGACCGCCTGCAAAAGGCCGGCCTCGCCGAGCGCCACCCCGACGCCCACGACCGGCGCAAGATGCTCGTCTCCCTCACCAGCGGCCGCACCCCCGGTCGAGGCCGCCTGGGGCACCCCGCGGAAGGCTTTCGACCGGGCCCTGGACGACTTCACCGACGAGGAACTCACCGTGATCGAGCGGTACCTGCGCTGTACCACCGACGTCGGCACCGAACAGACCGCACGTCTGCGCGCCAACTGATTTCGACAACCGCTCGGCTTCCCCATGCAGCACGGTTCGCGCCGGGGAATCAGCCCCTGACCGTCACGGGTCTTCAGAAAACGAACGTTTTTTGAAGATCGCTCTGCGGGGCTGTCCGGATTCCGCACCGCTTTCGGGCGACCTGTGCAAATGGGGCTCACGTCACCATGTTGGCTTGCGCGAGCTGGTCCGGTCGGGTCGCCGCCGGTCCGGTCCGGCGGGGTGACTTGCGGTCTCGACGGCGGCTGAATGGCCCCGAGTAGACAGCCAGGTGGCGACGAGCACGGCAACCACCGACAACGTCATCCAGCCGATGTCCGAATAGCTGATCGCTTCGGGCGGCTTAGCCTCAATACCAGTGACT
>NZ_JAGGPB010000011.1 GCF_018614055.1 Streptomyces sp. ISL-98 | reverse complement strand
CCGCTTTCATGAAAGCGCGAGGTTAACGTCAAGACCAGGGACGGGCAGCTCGCGAACCGGCCGGTCTACGTCGTGATGGCCGTGTCCACCGAAGGCACCCGGGACATCCTGGGGATCTGGGCCGGCGACGGCGGTGAGGGCGCGAAGTACTGGCTGCACGTGTTCACCGAGCTGAAGAACCGCGGCCTGGACGATGTGCTCATGCTCGTCTGCGATGGCCTCAAGGGCCTGCCCGAGGCGGTGGAGACCGTCTGGCCTCGCACGATTGTCCAGACCTGCGTGGTTCACCTCCTGCGCAACAGCTTCCGTTACGCGGCCCGCCAGGACTGGGACAAGGTTGCCAAAGCCCTCAAGCCCGTCTACACCGCACCCAGCGAAGATGCGGCGACTGAGCGGTTCGGGGAGTTCCAGGAAGCCTGGGGCCGGAAGTATCCGGCGATCATCAAACTGTGGGAGAACGCCTGGGCCGAGTTCGTGCCCTTCCTCTCCTTCGACGTCGAGATCCGGAAGGTCATCTGCTCGACGAACGCGATTGAGTCCGTGAACGCCCGCATACGCAACGCTGTCCGGGCCCGCGGACACTTCCCCAACGAGGCCGCCGCCCTCAAGTGCGTCTACATGGCACTGATAAGCCTCGACCCGACCGGCAAGGGTCGCAAGCGATGGACCATGCACTGGAAGGCACCCCTCAACGCATTCCAGATCGCCTTCGAGGGCCGGCTCACCCCGGCCAAGAACTGAACCTCAACAACCAAGATCAGCCGTTAAATTGACACTCCCCTGACGGCCGCCTTAGCCAGCGCTCGGAGAATCGGGATACGGTTTCTACGCCTCGAGGTCGAGCGAAGGAGAAGAACTGTTGTTCAGGACATGGATTTCTCGAGTTGGCACCGCATGTGCTGCAAGCGCCCTGGTACTCGGTGTCGCTGGCAGCGCTCACGCGGATGACTCCTACCTTAGGATCGGTAACGGATACTTTAAGCACAACGACGAAGAGCCGGACTCGTTCCAGGTCTGCGACACGAAAGCTGGCGGCCCCGGAGTCACGGGGAAGCTCTACGTAATGGTCAACACCCAACCTACGCAATGGGTCTTGTTGAAGACGTGGACAGACGGAGACGACGCGGGATGCGGTGGCGGCGGCTTTGACCTCGGGAACAGCCCGTACATGTGGACGATAAAGAGCGGTAGCCAGGAGAAAATGGGCAACCTCAGGGAGTAGTCCGCTCTGGCCTAACCTCGATCGTTCATGAGTCCCTGTCGCTTCCGCGGCGGGGACTCTGTTGTTGCCGGGTGCGGGATTTCCGGCTTTTGGGCAGGCTGGCGGCCCGGTTGTTGCGTCGGGTGGGCGCCGGGTTCCACTTTCCCGGGATGGTGGTGCGGGTTGTTGGGACGGTCGAGGTGGCTGGTCAGCCTGAGTTCGGCAGGGTGTGGAGCCGGTCGATTGCCCGGGTGATCACGCTGGTCCAGGGCCATCGGGCGGTGAAGCGGAGCCAGCGACGGCGGCCGGTGTTCACGAGTCGCGCGGCGGCGGAGAACAGTCGCAGGCGAAGCCGTTTGGGTTCCCAGCGGCGGGTTTCACCGGTCAGGGCGAGCATCGGCATCCAGGCGAGGAGGTCGAGCGCGATGGAGATGATCTCCAGCCAGATCTGGTTCTGCGCGGTGTCGTGCAGGGGCAGGTTGCGCAGGCCGGTGTCGCGGGCGTTTCGGATGCGGTCCTCGCAGCGGGCCCGCCTTCGGTGACGCAGTTCAAGGTCGGCGAGCTGGCCGCCTTGGGTGTTGGTGGCGAAGCAGGTCAGCCGCAGCCCGTTGAGGTCGGTGAAGCGCAACTGGGCGCCAGGGTGCGGGCGTTCCTTGCGGACGATCAACCGCATCCCCTTCGGCCAGGTGCTCAGATCGGGCATGTCGGTGATCTCCGCGACCCAGGCGCCGGGCCGCTCGTACCGGCCAACTCCCAGACCCGGGTGCGCACTTCGGCTCGCGCCGCGGATCGCCGTGAGGGCCTTCGGCCCGGCTACGGCAAGGGCATCGATGAGACGGGAGAGGGTCGGATCGGACGCCACCGGGCCGAACACCTCGGGCTCGGCCCGCAGCATGGCGACATCGGCCAGGCAGTCCCCGCCCAAAGCGGTCGCAAGCGCGACATCCAGCAAGACCTTGCCCGGATCATGCACAGCCCGCGGCTTGTGCCACGGCGCCAGCGCCGCCGATATCGCGGAGTCCAGACCGGCCTTGCGGACCGTCTCGACCAGGAGCACCAACCCGGCCTGCGAGACCGTTCCCCTGCCGCCGCCCTCGACGCGGACCCGCGGGTACAACCCCATACGCTTACTCACCTGGAGAGTGCTTCTTCCCATGCAGCCAACAGGACCCTAGACAAGTCCCATCGTTGCAGGTCAGAGGCACTCTCCGCTCATTTGCTCAAGGCATGGACGAGCGTGCTCATGAAAGCGCGAGGCTAGGTGGATGAACTAAGGCCGGGAAGTGACTGCCAACTCAGCTGGGAACGCTACTGAGTAACTCGTCACTCAAGAAGCGGAAGGGTGGTACGAGTCACCGGCTCGTACCACCCTTCCGTTACGTCTCCAGATTCGTAGGTTAAAGGACCTTGGAGAGGAACGCCTTCGTCCGGTCGTGCTGCGGGTTCGTCAGCACGTCCCGCGGGTGACCCGACTCGACCACCACACCGTCGTCCATGAACACCAGCGCGTCACCGACCTCGCGTGCGAAGCCCATCTCGTGCGTGACGACGATCATCGTCATGCCGTCCTCGGCGAGGCCGCGCATGACGTCCAGGACGTCACCCACCAGCTCGGGGTCGAGCGCGGAGGTCGGCTCGTCGAAGAGCATCAGCTTCGGCTCCATCGCCAGAGCACGGGCGATGGCGACACGCTGCTGCTGGCCGCCGGAGAGCTGCGAGGGGTAGTTCCCGGCCTTGTCGGCCAGGCCGACCCGGTCCAGAAGGCGTACGGCCCGCTCCCGGGCCATGGCCTTCGACTCGCCCTTGACCTGGATCGGCGCCTCCATGACGTTCGCGAGCGCCGTCATGTGCGGGAACAGGTTGAAGCGCTGGAAGACCATGCCGATGTCCCGGCGCTTGAGCGCGACCTCGCTGTCCCGGAGCTCGTAGAGCTTGTCGCCCTTCTGCCGGTAGCCGACCAGGTCCCCGTCGACGGACAGCCGACCGGCGTTGATCTGCTCCAGGTGATTGATGCACCGCAGGAACGTCGACTTGCCGGAACCGGATGGACCGACAAGGCAGAACACCTCGCGCGGCGCGACTTCGAGGTCGATGCCCTTGAGCACCTCGACGTGTCCGAACGACTTGTGGACTCCCTCGGCCTTCACCATGGGCTGTTCGGTCTTGGCACTCATACGGTCTGTCCTCCCACCTGGCTCGGAACCCGGAAAGAGGTGAGCTGGGCCTTGATGCGCTGCATGGGTGTCGGCGGCAGTGTGCGGTTGCTGCCGCGGGCGTAGTGACGCTCCAGGTAGTACTGGCCGATACTGAACACCGTGGTCAGCGCCAAATACCAGATGGAGATCACGATCAGGCTCTCCATGATCGCCAGTGTACGGGAGCCAAGCTGACGGCCTCGGAGGAAAAGCTCGCCGTAGCCGATGGCGAACGCCAGCGACGAGGTCTTCAGCATGTTGATGAACTCGTTGCCGGTCGGCGGGATGATTACTCGCATCGCCTGTGGCAGCACAATGCGCCGCATGGTCTGGGAGCCCTTCATGCCCAGGGCGTGGGCCGCCTCGGTCTGGCCGGTGTCGACCGACTGGATGCCGGCCCGGGTGATCTCCGCCATGTACGCAGCCTCGTTGAGGCCGAGCGCGAGCAGCGCGGCCACGAACGGGGTCATGACGTCGTTCATCTCGTCCTTGTAGATGAACCCGAGGTCCAGCGTCTTGAAGACGAGGGAGAGGTTGAACCACAGGAAGATCTGCACCAGTACGGGGGTGCCGCGGAAGAACCAAATGTAGCCCCAGGCAACTGCGGAGAGCACCGGGTTCGGTGACAGCCGCATCACGGCCAGGATCGCGCCGAGCACGACACCGATCGCCATGGCCAGCACAGTGATCTTGAGGGTCTCCCAGGCTCCCCGGGCGAAGGTGCCGTTGGTGATCTGCTCGCCGACCACGTTCCACTGGATCGCGGCGTCGGCGAAGGCCTTCACCAGCAGGGCCAGCAGTGCTACGACGATCACTGAGCCGATCCAGCGGCCATAGTGCCGGACGGGAATGGCTTTGATGGCCTCGGGAGGGATAGGCGCAGCCGTAGGTGCGGATCCGCCGTCCGGTGGGACAGTGCCGGGGGCCTTGTCGAGGGGGTCAGTCACAGGGTTGCTGCCTTACGTAATGGAGAAGTAGTGCGGTTGGCTCACTTGCCCGCGTTGACGGTGGCCGTCTCGATGGCGCCGGACTCGGCCTTCCACTTCTTCAGCACCTCACCGTACGTACCGCCGTCGATGATCTTCTGGACGGCGGCCTTGATCGCGTCGCGCAGCTCCGGGTTCTTCTTGCTGACCGCGATGCCGTATGGGGCCGCGTCGATCTGGTCGCCGACGACTTCGAAGAGTTTGCCGCCGCCACCCTCCAGCTCGTTGTAGAGGGCCACCGGGAAGTCGGTGATGACGGCGTCGGCGCGCTTGGTCTGCAGCTGCGTGATGGAGTCGCTGTCCTGGTCGGAGATGAACTCCTTGATCTTCTTGGCGCCGCACTTCTTCTGCTGGGTCTTCAGCAGGTCCTCATTGGCGGTGCCGCGCTGCGCCGCGACCGTCAGACCGCAGAGGTCGTCCAGGTTCTTGATGCCCTTGGGGTTGCCCTTCTGGGTCAGGATCGCGGACCCGGCTTTGAAGTAGTTCACGAAGTCGGCGCCGCCCGTGGCGTCCTTGCTCGCGCCCTGCTGGCGCTCCTTGGTGTCCGTCATCGACGACATGACGATGTCGTGGCGGCCACTGTTCATGCCGAGCACGAGCTGGTCGAAGGTGGCGTTCTCGAACTTGAACTCGACACCGAGGACCTTGCCGAGCTCCTTGCCGAGGTCGATGTCCACGCCGGCTGGCTGGTTGTTCGCGTCCATGAACTCCATCGGCGCGTACGCGATGTCCGAACCCACCTTGATGACGCCCTTGTCGCGGATCGCCTGCGGCAGCTTGTCGGCGAGCGGCGCGGCGGCGGCCTTCGTCTCCTTGGCTTCGCCGTCGTTCGTCTGGTCGCCGCAGCCGGTCAGCAGCATCGTGCCCGCGACCGCGATCGCGCCGACCGCGACAATCCGGGACTTCGTAGCGGCCGTACGACGGGTGGTGCTAGCGGTCATGGTTCGTTCCTCCAGCGGGATGGGGGAGTGGCCTGGGGGGTCGGGCACACTGCTTCGAGTATCGCGACCTCGTGTGATTACGGCATCTTGCCATTCGGACTAGCCCATTCAGGGCTCCAGTCATGTCAAAATCGGGTAACGGGTCACCCCCGAATCCCAGCAGGCCGGTACATCAGGGCCGGACCATCTGTTGGGCACTGCCTTTCCGGCCGGAAAATCTTCGGCCCGTCTCGTCATTTGAGCGCGTTTCATGCCGCCAAACGGACTTGTCCAGATATGCGCGCATGAGTCGTAGCACGTATGCGATATGGGCTCGTCGGCGGTGGCGTCGGTCAGGTAGAAAAGACGGTTACACCCCTCATCCGGGGCTCAGGGCGCGTGTGCGGCGCGCCCGCGCGTACGTACCTCCTCCCTGCCTGGGCGGGCCAACCGGCCGGCGCAGGGAACGGACGCGGTGCCCGCCCACCCCTCCTCAACCAGGAGTGGCCACCCTCAAACGATGAAGACTTAAGGGGTCAACAAATGGCAGCGGAGATCGTCAATCCTCGCAGCGACAGTGACAGCACCACAGAGGGCTCAGAGGAGCCCTTCGATCCGGCATTTGCCCTGCACCGCGGCGGCAAGATGGCCATCCAGGCAACCGTGCCGGTGCGCGACAAGGACGACCTGTCCCTCGCGTACACGCCGGGGGTCGCCAAGGTGTGCAGTGCGATCGCCGATGAGCCCGATCTGGTGAACGACTACACGTGGAAGTCGAACGTCGTGGCCGTCGTGACGGACGGTACGGCGGTTCTGGGACTCGGCGACATCGGTCCTGAGGCCTCGCTCCCCGTCATGGAGGGCAAGGCGATTCTGTTCAAGCAGTTCGGCGGCGTCGACGCGGTTCCGATCGCTCTCGCGACGACCGACGTCGAGGAGATCATCGAGACCGTCGTCCGCCTCGCGCCGTCCTTCGGCGGCGTGAACCTGGAAGACATCTCGGCGCCTCGCTGCTTCGAGATCGAGCGCCGGCTCCAGGAAGAGCTGGACATTCCGGTCTTCCACGACGACCAGCACGGCACAGCCGTGGTCACCCTGGCCGCGCTGCGCAATGCCGCCAGGCTCACCGGCCGTACGCTGGGCGACCTGCGCGCCGTCATCTCGGGCGCCGGCGCGGCCGGTGTCGCCATCGCCAAGTTCCTGCTTGCGGCGGGGATCGGCGATGTCGCCGTGGCCGACCGCAAGGGCATTGTCAGCCGGGACCGCGAGGACCTGACGGACGTCAAGCGCGAACTGGCCGACATCACCAACCGGGCCGGTCTGAGCGGTTCGCTGGAGACCGCGCTGGCCGGAGCCGACGTCTTCATCGGCGTCTCCGGCGGTACGGTGCCGGAGCCTGCGGTGGCTTCGATGGCGCCGAGGTCGTTCGTGTTCGCGATGGCCAACCCGAACCCCGAGGTGCACCCGGACGTGGCGCACAAGTACGCGGCGGTCGTCGCGACGGGGCGCAGCGACTACCCGAACCAGATCAACAACGTGCTGGCCTTCCCGGGGATCTTCGCGGGTGCGCTCCAGGTGCGGGCCTCCCGTATCACCGAGGGCATGAAGATCGCGGCGGCGAACGCGCTGGCGGACGTCGTGGGCGATGCGCTCGCCGCGGACTACGTCATCCCCTCGCCGTTCGACGAGCGGGTCGCCCCGGCGGTCACCGCGGCGGTTGCCGCGGCGGCTCGCGCGGAGGGTGTGGCGCGGCGGTAGGCATTCTGGGCTTTACCTGCACGGGCCGTGCCGCACCCCCTGGTGAGGGGGCGCGGCACGGCCCGTGCGCTGTGCGGTGGGGGTTACGGGTGCGTGAGGGACGTGTGTCACACCAATGCGCGGTTCCGTCGCGTACCGAGCCGTCCTATCGTCATGGTCATGTTCGCTGCCTACGCCGCCCGCATCGACCGTGACCAGCCGCTCAGCGGCCTTGAGCTGGGCGAGAGGCCGGCGCCCGACGTACGACCCGGCTGGACCACCGTCACCGTCAAGGCCGCCTCCCTCAACCACCACGACCTCTGGTCGCTGCGCGGCGTGGGGCTCGGGGAGGAGGCGCTGCCGATGATCCTCGGGTGCGACGCCGCCGGGATCGACGCCGACGGCAACGAGGTCGTCGTGCACTCCGTCATCGGCGAGACCGGGCACGGCGTCGGCCCGCGCGAGAAGCGGTCGATCCTCACCGAGAAGTATCAGGGCACCTTCGCCGAGCAGGTCACCGTGCCCGTGTGGAACGTGCTGCCCAAGCCCCGGGAGCTGTCGTTCGCGGAGGCCGCGTGCCTGCCGACCGCCTGGCTCACGGCGTACCGCATGCTCTTCACGAATGCGGGCGTACGGCCCGGGGACGCGGTCCTCGTCCAGGGCGCCGGCGGCGGTGTCGCCACCGCGGCGATCGTCCTCGGCAAGGCGGCGGGGCTCAGGATGTACGCCACCAGCCGCGACGAGGGCAAGCGCAAGCGGGCGGTCGAGCTGGGCGCGGTGGAGGCGTTCGAGCCGGGCGCGCGGCTGCCCCAGCGGGTGGACGCGGTGATCGAGACCGTCGGTGCCGCCACCTGGTCGCACTCGGTGAAGTCGCTCCGGCCCGGCGGCACGCTGGTCATCTCGGGCGCCACGAGCGGGCCGAACCCGCCGTCCGCCGAGCTGAACCGGATCTTCTTCCTGGAGCTCAAGGTCGTCGGCTCGACGATGGGGTCCAAGGACGAGCTGGAGGACCTGCTGTCGTTCTGCGCGGCGACGGGCGTACGTCCGGTCATCGACGAGGTACTGCCGCTGGACCGGGCGCGGGAGGGCTTCGAGCGGATGGCCGCGGGCGATCAGTTCGGAAAGATCGTGCTCACTCCCTCTTGATGGGTCGTCAGTTCTGCTGATGTGCTCTCCGGCACGCAACTGCGTGACTACGCGACTACGTGCCGGAGGCCTTCTGTGCGAACTGTGCGATGTGTTGCTGCTGTTGTTTGTGCTTTCGCACTGGCGGGTGGGGCGCTTGCCCCGGCCGCCGGTGCGCGTGAGATTCGTGAGACCAGCCGTGATGTGATCCCGCGGCTCACCGACGACCACGGTCGCGTCCTCACCCTCCGTGGCTGGAATGTCGAGGACAAGACCAACCGTGGCGACAGCGCCCTCAGCGCCATCACCGAGAAGCACTTCCGCGACATGAGCGCCAGAGGCTTCAACTTCGCCCGGCTGCTGGTCTTCTGGGACGACCTCGAGCCGCGGCGCGGTCAGTACAGCACGGCGTACCTCCGCAAGATCGAACGCATCCTGGACTGGGCCGAGAAGTACGACATACATGTACTGATCGACGCCCACCAGGACGTCTTCGGCCCCGCCTTCGGCCATCGCGGCATCCCCGAGTGGGCGACGCGCACCGACGGGCTGCCGTTCGAGCCCAACCCCGACGACTGGTTCTCGGAGTACTTCCAGCCCGCCGTGCAGCGCGCCTTCACCCACCTGTACGAGGACCCCGACCTTCAGCGGGCTCAGGCCGCGATGTGGCGGGTGATCGCCGATCGGTTCGAGGACCACCCGGCCGTTCTCGGGTACGACCTGATCAATGAGCCGATGGGGGAGCTGAGGGAGGGCGAGGATCTCGCGGCGGCCGCCCGTCGCATCGAGCGCGACCAGATCACGCCCATGCACAACCGCCTCGCGGACGCGGTCCGTTCGGCCGACCGCCACAGCTGGGTGTTCGTCGAGCCGACGCCGATCGTGGGCGAGGGCGTGCCGACCGGCCTCGGCAAGATCAAGGACCCCAAGGTCGTCTACGCCCCGCACTTCTACAACGCCGCGATGGAGGCGGGCGCGGACTACGACCCGTCGGCCCGCTGGATCGAGTCGTACGAGGCCGCCGTCACGGCGTATCCGAAGGAGCACCGCATCCCCGTGGTGGTCGGGGAGTGGGGGCCACTCAACAACTCTCTCCCGAACATGGGGCGTTTCTACCGCGAGGCGCTGGCGTCGCTGAACCGCTACAGCTCCGGCTGGGCGGGCTATGTCTGGTGTTACGGCGGTGGCTACTGCGCGGTCGACGGCGCGGGGGCCTTCCGTACGAACAAGGAGCAGACGGCGTCGCCGTACGCGCGCGCCGTGGCGGGGAGGGTGAGCTCGGAGTCGTACGACGCGGCTTCCCGGACGTATCGCCTGTCGTACGTCGCCTCCAAGCGGCACGGCGTGACCGAGCTTTCGCTGCCTTCGTGTGCGCGTGACTGGCGCGTGGTGGTCGAGGGGGCGGCGTGGGTTGTTGGCGGCCGGATCTTTGCGTGGCCGGGTGCGCGGGTCTCTGTGACTGTCGCGCCGACGGGCGGTCCCCTTGTCAACCGTGGTTGACGTGGCGGTGGCTGTCAATGTAGGTTGACAGGCATGACCGAAGCAACGGATCTCGCCGAGCGCGCGGGCGACGGTGACCCCCGGGTCGGGTTGCGTGCCGTCGTCGCGCTGCGGCGGCTGCTTGAGCAGCTCGAAGCCGTACAAGTGAGAAGCGCCCGCGCCAAGGGATGGTCGTGGCAGGAGATTGCTGCCGAGCTGGGCGTCAGCAGGCAGGCCGTGCACAAGAAGTACGGGAGGCATTGATGTTCGAGCGATTCACGGAGAGCGCCCGGGGTGTGGTGGAGGGTGCGGTCGCCCAGGCGGAACGGGCGAACTCCGACTCCGTCACCGAGGAGCATCTGCTGCTCGCCCTGCTGGACCAGGAAGGGACGCGGTCGTCGTTCGCCTTCGCCTCGCTCGGGATCACCGGGCGGCGGGCCGCGCTGGAGGCCGCGCTGGCGGATGCGCGGCGCCGGGGCGGGCTCTCGAAGGCCGACACGGATGCGCTCTCCGGCCTCGGTATCGACGTCGCGGAGATCGTGTCGAAGGTCGAAGCGGTGCACGGGCAGGGGGCGCTGGCGGGCGACAAGAAATCGAAGCGGTGGTGGTCGGGGCACCGGCCGTTCACGCGGCCGGCGAAGGACGCGCTGGTGAAGTCCCTGCGGATCGCGGTGGGGCGCGGTGACCGGCACATCGGCGACGAACACATGCTGCTGGCGCTCAGTGCGCAGCGGGGGGTGGTGGCGGAGGTGCTGGTGGATTACGGGGCGGATTACGGGGCGTTGGAGCGGGCGATGTTCGGGGGCGGCGGGTGCGGTGGCGGGCTGACCTGGGTGCGGGTGCGGGTGCGGGTGGCGGGCTGGCCCGGGTGCGGGTGCAGGGGCGGGCTGGCTCGGGCGCGGGTGCGGTGCCGGTGCGGTGCCGTGCGGGTTGCCTGCGGCGCTGTTCCCCCACCCTTCCGCAAGCTCTCAACTTCGTTCGAGCAGGGGAGACCCCATTCTTCCCGCTGTGACAGTTTGCGGCTGTCGCCGCGTGGGGGCTCCGCACCGGACCCCGCTCCTCAAACTCCCCCAAGGACTACGTCCAGGGGGGACCCCCAGGGGGCTGAAAATCAGCCCGTTCGGCGTTCGAGGACCTACGCCTTCGGATTCCGCAGTACCGCTCCGATGTGTGCCGCCGCCGTCGACAAGTGGCGGCGGGCCTCGCGCAGCTGGTCCTCCGACACGCCCCGGTCGCGCGCCGCGTCGCGGATGTCGTCGCGGAAGCGGTCCAGCAGGCGGTCGAGGTCACGGGCCGGGTCGCCGGACGAGTCCTCGCCCGCCCACTCCGGTTCGGCGGCCGAAGCGGCGTTCGCGGCGTCCGCGTCGTTGGCGTCCTCCGCCCGCGGCTGCGCCGCCGGTCGGCCGAAGAAGCCGAACTCCTTCGTGATCTCGGCCAGCCCCTCCCGTACCCCCTTCGGCCAGTCGCCCCGCGCGAACGTGTCCTGGACCTGCTCCTGTACCTGCTGGGCGATGCGCTGCACCTGCTCGCGCGCCTTCTCCTGCGCCTCCTTGGCCTGGCGGCGGGCCTGCTGGGCGTCCTCGCGGGCGCGGCGGCTCTCGTCCTTCGCCCGGCGTGCCTGCTCCTTCCACTCCTGCTTGGCCTTGCGCAGCTCCTCCTTCGCCGCCTGCCACGCCTCCTTGTCGCCGAACGCGCTCTCCCAGTCGCCGTTCCCGCCCCCGGCCTTGGCGTCCGTCCCGGTCGCTGCCGCCGCCGCCCGCATTTCGCGGCGCAGGTTGCCCGCCGCGCCCCGTACGTCGTCGCGGATCTCGGCGGCGAGCTCGGAGACCGACTCGCGGATCTCCAGCTCCAGGTCCGCCAGCTCTCCGCCGCGGCCCGCCAGTTCGGCACGCCCCGCATCGGTGATCGAGTAGACTTTGCGGCCGCCCTCGGTGGCGTGCGTGACCAGGCCCTCGGCCTCCAGCTTGGCGAGGCGGGGGTAGACGGTGCCGGCGGACGGGGCGTACAGGCCCTGGAAACGCTCCTCCAGGAGGCGGATCACTTCGTAACCGTGGCGCGGCGCCTCGTCGAGCAGCTTGAGCAGGTACAGGCGGAGGCGGCCGTGGGCGAAGACGGGGGGCATGTCAGAGCACCTTCTTGTCGGCCGGGGCGGTGTCATGGTCGGCGCGAGCGTCGTCCTCCGTCGGCGGGCGGCGGAGCAGGGCGATGGATCCGGAGACGGTCGTCGCCCGGAGCTTGCCGTTGCCCGCGCCCAGCGTGCCCGTGATCTTCTTGGCGCCGAACTGGCCCCCGACCCGCAGGTCGTCGAACGCGTTGGAGACGGAGCCGCTCGCGGTGTTTGCCTCGACCCGGGCGTCCGCCGGGTGCGGCAGGCGGATCGCGACCTCGCCGGAGACCGAGGTCAGGGCGATGTCGGTGGGGTTCCCCGCACGGTCGATGTCCACGGCCAGGTCGCCGCTGATCGATTCGGCCCGTACGGACGCACCGGCGCCGTCGATCACCGTCAGGTCGCCGGACACCGACTTGAAGCCGAGGCTCCCGGTAACGGCCTGGGCTTCCAGGCTGCCCGTGACGGTGTCGGCGCGGACGGCTCCGGAGAGACCGACGAGGGTGGTGTCGCCGTTGATGCCGCGTACGTCCGTACGCCCCCGGATTCCGGAAACGACGGCTCCCGCACCGATCACGCCGACCTCGACGGAGGAGTCGGCGGGCACGGCGAGGGAGACGACGGCGCTGCGGTTCCAGCCCTTGCGGTCGAGCCACTTGAGGAAGCCCTTCCAGGGCAGGTCCTCGTAGGCGACGGTCAGGGTGCCGCCGTCCTGAGTCACGGTCAGCGGGGGGCCCACGATGCCGGACACCTCCAGGCGGGCGGGGCCCTCCTCGATGCCTACGACGTTGACCGTCCCGTTGACGATGCGCACGTTGAGCGCCGTCACCGGTTCCTCGAACGTGAGCTTCTTCGGCTCAGCGACGGACCACTCGGGCATGCTGACCTCCTCGACGGGCATGGACGCAACATATCGCGTCTCTATGAAAACACGATATATCGCGGACAAGGGAAGTCAAGGGCGGGGGCGTGGACGGGCGGGCCTTACGCATCAAACATGGGCAAATTGCCCTAGCGTGAAGGCATGAACGCGACACCCGGCCCCGGCCACGGCCCCGGACCCGTAGGAGCGCTCCTGCTCTGCCGGGCCGACACCGACGCCGTCCGCCCCGCCGCACATCTGCTGCGCGAACGGCTGCTGCTGGCCCCGGCGGCCGGGACCAGTGAGCGGTGGAGCGTGCTGGTGCCCGAGGGCAAGCCGTGGCTGGACGACGGTGAAGCGGTCGACGGGGTGATCGCGGGCTGGGCCACGGCGCTTGCCGTCGGCGTCAACTGGCCCGTTCTCGCCCTGTGGTGGGACGCCGACCGGACCGGTTTCACGCTGGCGTCGGGCTTCCGGCGCCACGTGGGTTACGTATGGCTCGCGGACGGGACACCGGTGGGCGAGGACGAGGCGATGCGTACGTTCGCGGCGCGGCTCGGCCTCGATCCCGTACTCGACATGGAGGTCCTGGAACCGCTCACCCGCCCCGACCCCGACGCGGACGGCCGGGCCCGCCTGCTCGGACTGCTGGCGGTCCTGTCCCGCTCGGGCCTCACCCTGCCCGCCGGCCTCGCCCCCGGCGAACCCGCCGACCGGCTGCGCGAGGCGGCACGCGTGCTGCCCGGTGCGGAGACGGTCGAGTGGTCGGGCTGGCGCGACGCGCTCCGCTCGGAGCTCGACGTGGTCGACGCCGGCCCCTTCGGCCCCTGGGTCCGTGGCCCCAAGGCCCGCCTCCTGGGCAGGGCCCAGCTGGCGTTGGGCGTACCGCTGGCGCTGTGGGGCCTGTGGCGGCGCAGCGGCGGCTGGGCGTTCGCGGGCGGTGTGCTGATGGCGCAGGGTGCGCTGGGCCTGGCGTACGACCGGGTGCGGGCGCGGGCCTGAACGCCGGAACCGGCCTCTTGCCTGCCTACCGGCTGCCGGTCGTCACTCGTCGTCGTCCTCGTCGTCCAGGCGGGCCAGCCAGGTGGCGAGGCGCTCGACCGGGACCTCGAAGTCCGGGTTGAGGTCGACGAACGTACGCAGCTGCTCGGCGAGCCACTCGAAGGTG
The DNA here is from genome assembly GCF_018614055.1 of Streptomyces sp. ISL-98. Classification (GTDB taxonomy): domain Bacteria; phylum Actinomycetota; class Actinomycetes; order Streptomycetales; family Streptomycetaceae; genus Streptomyces; species Streptomyces spiramyceticus. Next base: position 41,336 of record NZ_JAGGPB010000011.1, on the reverse strand, counting down.
ACCTCCTCCTCGCCGCGTCTCTTCTCCAGTTCCTCGATGCCACGGTCAGTGAAGTACATGAAAATCAGGATAGACGGCGAGCGCACACGTCCTGAAGCGTCCCTTTCGTGGGGCTCGCCCGCAACCGCGCAGGCCAGTAACCTCGTCAAAGCTCAAAAGTGCTTGCACGCAAGCCAGTTGCAACGAACACGGGGGGCGTCATGGCCGCGCAACTGCGTCAGATCGAACTGCCCGGGGGATCCGTCGTCATGGCTCGGATCACACCGGCCGGCTACGACGGCGAGGACCAGGACATCGGTGTCATGGACCGGGCCGCCGCCAAGGTGGAGCAGCTCAACGAGCTGATCGTCGGCGTCGGCTCGGCGGTCCTCGACGCGGCAGCCGCCGTACGGCCGGACGAGGCGAGCATCGCCTTCGGGGTCGAGCTGTCGGCCAAGACCGGTGGCGTACTCGCCGTACTCGCCGAGGGTGAGGCGAAGGCATCCGTACAGGTCACGCTCACCTGGCAGCTCAACGGAGCCGACCCGGCACCCAGTGCGGATGCCTGAGACGAGCACGCGCCTGGCCCAGCTCACCTGGGCCGCCACCGTCCACTTCACCGCCGATCTTCCCGGCGTGCCGCCCCTGTGGGGCAGCGGCTTCTTCGTCGCGCCCGGTTGGCTGCTGACCTGCGCCCACGTACTGCGCGGCAGAGTGCGAAGCGGCTCGGACAAGGCATTCCTCGTGCGCGGCGACGGCTTCAACGGCGGGGAGCCGGCCCGGGCCCGGCTTGTCGAGTCGCTGTACGACCTCGATGCCGAGGGGCGGATTCCGGAGGCCGGGGACCTCGCCCTGGTCCGGCTGCTCGACGACGACATCGGCCACGAGTGCGTCTGGCTCGCGGACTGGTCCGAGCAGCCCGCCGGCAACGCCCGCGTTGTCCACGGGTACATCCCCGAAGGTCCGGAGGGCACCGGGCGCGGCAAGTCCTGGTCGGGCACGGCCGACGTCGATGTGCACGAGGGCGACTACGGGCGCCGGTTCGAGGAGGACATCCGGTTCCTGCCCGGTCTCTCCGGCGGCCCGGTGCTCGACCCCGCGGGCGGCGCGGTCGTAGGCGTCATGAAGGCCCGCCGCGAGACCGGTCCCGGCGGTCTCGCCATCGCCATTCACGCGCTGCGGGGTTTCCAGGAGCGGTACCAGGAGGTCATGGAGGCCCACGACACCTGGCATCACGCGCAGGGCAAGCACGCGCACGGCACAGGGGACGACTGGATCGCCGAGCAGTCCGGGCTGCCGGGCGCCGGACACTCGTACGACGCCAATCTGTGGACCCCGGAGGACCGGCGCCAGGCCCTCGGACTGCTCGCCGCCCTGCCCGTCCCGGAGGCTCCGGTGGCCGTCACCACGCTCTCGAAGCTCGCACACCCCCGCCGCCGGGTGAAGGAACCGCCGCTGCCGCGCGCCTGGCGGGACGGGCACGGCGAGCTGTACGACGGGTCGCGGCCACTGCGGGCCGGGACGTTCCTGTCCTACCTGGGGCTCGTCCAGCGGATCGCCGAGTCCCACGGCGCCGACGCCCGTGAACTCGCCGACTGGGTCGAGCGGCGCGGCGACGGCGTGAGCGACGGAGAGCGGGGCGGGGAGAGGGGCGGGGCGCCCGTGTCCCTGCCGCCGGTGCTGCTGCCGAACGACGAGCCCGGCGACGGGCCGGTCCCCTATCCGGGGCCGGGGGAGGGCGCCGTCGTCATCCTCGAACTGGAGAGGCTGGAGGGCGAGCGCCTCTCGTACGACTGGACCATCCGCATCGACGACGGCGACGAGGACAGCGGATTTCCCGTCGACTACGAACGGGACCGTTCGGGCGTTTCGGCCGAGGACCTCATCCACCGGCTCAGCGGGCCGCTCGCCGACGCCTTCGCCCAGCTCGACCTCGACGGGCGGCCCGCACCGCTCGAAATCGCCCTGGACATCGGCGAGTTCGACACGGCCGTGCACCGCTGGCAGATCCATCAGCAGGCCAACCTGAACGAGCAGGAGCTCAAACAGCTGCTCGGCGTGCGCCGGCCCGTCGTACTGCGCCATCTGGAACGCCGAGGCGTGTCCGACGACGAGTGGACCAAGCGCTGGTCCGCCGCGCACGCAGCCCGCGCCGTCACACCGCGCCGAGTCCCGCCGCCCGGCGGGCGGTTCAGAAAACAGCAGGTCACCGGCATGGGGGCGGGGGAGATCCCGGTGCTCTGCCGCTCGGCGGGAGACGACATAGGCCGCGAGGTGCTGCGCGCGGCCCTGGACGCCGGGCACGGCATCGCGCTGTGGCACATAGAGGGGCACCCCGGCGCACGGTGCAGAAAGGGCTGCGACGCCCTGCACGAATTCGCGGTCAGTGAGTTCGCCGAAGCCGCCGGCGCCGCTGAACTTCCCGACCGGATCCGGCGTATCAGAGAACGCATCAGCGCGCGGGACGTGGCACACCCCGCGGAGGCCGTCGCCCTGCTCTACGACGATCCACGACGGCCGGTCCCCGGCGACACGGAGGTGTACGACTCCCCGTCATGAACACCAACAGCAGCTTGAGCAACTGTCCGAAAATCGACGTTCACAGGTCGCCGATTGGGTACGTTTTCAGGGGCCCGTTGCGGGCACCGACTGCCCCCGTCGGTCAGGCCGCGGTACACCACCGACCGTCGACGAGGAGCGAGCCATGCGTGAGTGGCTGATCTACCAGGGCAAGGGAGCCCCCGCTCCCGAACGTATCGACGAGCTCCCCGAACCGCCCCGCTGGCGCCGGTTCGACGGCACCCCGCTGTCCGGCGACAAGGGCGAGGCGCCACCCCTCGACGCCGCCTCCGTCCGGCGGCTCGGCGACCGCACGGCCCTGTCCGCGCAGGACGTCAAGGCGCTGCAGCTCATCAACGCCGCCCTGTACCTGAGGCGCCCCCTGCTGGTCACCGGAGACCCGGGCACGGGCAAGAGCACGCTCGCCCACGAAGTCGCGTACGAGCTGGGCCTCGGCCGTGTACTCCAGTGGCCCGTCGTCAGCCGGACCGAGCTGAAGGAGGGCCTGTACACGTACGACGCGATCGGGCGCCTCCAGGACGCACAGCTCGACGGCGGGCAGCAGCAGACCGACATCGGCCGCTATGTCCGTCTCGGGCCTCTCGGCACCGCACTGCTGCCGACGAAAAAGCCTCGGGTGCTGCTCATCGACGAGCTCGACAAGAGCGACATCGACCTGCCGAACGACCTGCTCAACGTGGTGGAAGAGGGCGAGTTCGGCATCCCGGAGCTGGAGCGGATCGCCGACAGGCCGGGGCAGAGCACGGTAAACGTCCTGAGTGACGACGGGCGGCGAATTCCGGTCACCGGCGGACGGGTGCGCTGTCACGCCTTCCCCTTCATCGTGATGACCAGCAACGGCGAACGGGAGTTCCCCGCACCGCTGTTGCGCCGGTGCATCCATGTCCACCTCGACCCGCCGCGCGACGAGCGCCTCGCCGCCATGGTCCAGGCGCACTTCGGCGAACGGGCCGACGACACCCACCGGGACCTCGTCGACCTGTTCACCACCGGCGGCGGAGGCGAACTCCGGCCCACCGACCAGCTCCTCAACGCCATCTACCTCACCCGTCACGCGGACCGGCAGGACATCGGCAAGCTGCTGCTGCGCCCCGCCGACCACGGGCAGCGTTAGACCGTCATGAAAACCCGCAGGCACACGCCGGTCGCCGACGCCGTGAGCGGACCGCTCACGGCGCTTGTCACGGGCCTGCGCGACCTCGGGATCGAGCCGCACGCCGACGAGCTCGCCGACGCCCTGTGGCTGGCGCGCTGGGTTCCCGCCGCACGGCCGGAGGGAGCGCCGGAGCCGGGTGGCCCGCCGTGCGGGACGGCGGACGGAGACAGCGGCCCGCCGGAGCCCGCACCGGCCGGGGCGGACGACACCGCCCCGCGCGGTACGCCGCTGCCGGCAGCCCCCGCGGCCGAACTGACCGTACCGGCGCCGGGCGAGGGCGCGGCCGGCCCCGGCGCCGGAACGGTGCGGGTGCCCACGGCCTCCGCACTGCCCGAACCGCTCGCCCTGCAGCGCGCGTTACGCCCCCTGCGGCGCTACCGGTCCCCGACCAGGCCCGTACGCACACAGCTCGACGAACGGCTCACGGCGGAACGCGCCGCAGACACCCGGATCGTCGTCCCCGTCCTGCGCGGCACCCGGCGCCGCGAGGCGCGGCTGCAGCTCGTCATGGACGCCTCGACCTCCACGGTGGTGTGGGGAGAGACGCTCCAGGAACTGCGCCAGATCTGCGAACGCGCCGGAGCCTTCCGGGAAGTGCGCGTCCACCATGTACGGGAGGGCGACGACGGCGAGGCCAGGATCGCGCTGTCGGACGCACCCGATGCCGTCCGGTGCCGGCCCGAGGAACTGCGCGACCCCACCGGGCATCAGCTGACCCTGGTCCTCAGCGACTGCGCGGGCCCGCTGTGGCGCAGCGGACAGATGCAGCGCCTCCTGCACTCCTGGGCCGCCACCGCCCCGGTCGCCGTGGTGCAGCCGCTGCCGCAGCGCATGTGGCGCCGTACGCATCTGCCCGCCGTCCCGGGGGAGCTGGTGCGCCGCGAAGGTCCCGCGGGGCGGCTCGCGTTCCTGCCCGAACGGGGCGGGGCGCCGGCGGACGGGGCGCTGCCGGTACCGGTCATCGCACCGCGCCCCGGGCCGCTGCGCGCCTGGGTCCGTCTCGTGTCCGGCGCGACCGGCCAGAGCCTGTACACCGTCGCCGGGTGGGTACGGCCCGACCACCCGGAATCGACCGCCGCCCGGCGCACGGACCGGGAGGTGTCGCCGCGCGACCGGGTGCGCGCGTTCCGGCGTACGGCCTCCCCGGACGCCGCGCGGCTCGCCGTGTATCTGTCGGCGACTCCGCTCGTACTGCCGGTGATGCAGCTCGTGCAGCGCGCCATGCTCGCCGACAGCGGGCCCGAGGTGCTCGCCGAGGTGGTGCTGGGCGGGCTGCTCAGGCAGAGCGGCGACTTCGACGGCCTGCCGGGCTACGAGTTCGTCGACGGGGTGCGGCAGGAACTGCTGGCGCAGATCGCGGTGAGCGACGTACAGCTGGTGCTCAAGCACTGTTCGCAGTACGTCGAGTCCCGTTACGGGCGTACGGCACGCAACTTCCCCGCGCTGGCCGCCGGATACCTCGCGGGCGAGGCCCAGGCGCAGCCGGGCACCGAGGGCGCCACCGAGGACCACGGGCTGCGGGCCTTCGCCCGCGTCTCGGCGGAGGTACTGCGCCGGTTCGGGCACGCGCCGGTACCGGGGCGGGGGCCGGGGAACCCGGCGGGGGACGCCGACCCCGGCGCGCTGGCGGCGCGGGCGCGGAACGTACTGCTCAGGTATCACCGGGATCACTCGGCGCGCGATCTCGACGAGGCGATCGTATTGCTGAAGGCCGCCATCGAAGGTCAACGTGCGACAGGTGAACGGCAGGCACTGCAAGGGGAGTTGGGCGGCGCACTGCTGTCCCGCTGGAACGCGCGACGGACGGTTCAGGATCTGCGCAGTGCGCACGAGGCCTTCCGGCAGGCAGACGTCGACTCTCCGCACCTGCTGCTGCTGTGGGCAACCGCACTGATGGCCATTGCCGCCGAGGTGGACAACAACGGTCTCGGTACAGAGGCCCTGCCGGACCACTTCGGCGAGCGCGCGGCAGGGGAACGCTCCGCGGAGGCGGCGCTCATGGACCTGTACACGGAGGCGGAGCGCTGCGTCGTCGTCGTACGGGACCGCGAACCCGAGGGACTCGGAGAAGCGGGATACCGCATCCTGAACCACCTGCTGGGCGCATCGGCCCAGTGGGCGTCCCGGCCGGCCTTCGCGCAACTGCTGACCGAGTACGGCGGGGCAGGTCCGTGGGCAGCCGAGAGACTTGAAGTCGCCCTGGAGGCAGTGGAGTCGTGGCAGACCCACGAAGACCACGAAGACGAGGCCGAGCGTCTGACCGACCGCGCGCAACTGCGGCTGGATCTGGCGAAGCACTATGCGGGCCGGGGCCCCGTCGACTGGGATCCCGACGAGGAGCAGCGCGCACAGGGGTACCGGCACGCGGCCGATGCCGTCACCGGCCTGCGCCAGGTCATCGACAGGCTGTCGCGTCTGAAGGGGGCACCGGCCGGCGCGCTCTGCGACGCCTGGACCGACCTGGCGACCGCCCTGCGCCTGACCCGTGAGGGCGCCACGGATTCGGTACTGGAAGAGAGGCTGTCCGCACTGCGACGGGCTCTGCACCTGGCGGGTGACGACGACCTCCGGCGCAACCGCTGCTACCAGGATCTGGGCCTGGTGCTGGACGAAAAGTTCGTGCGTACCGGCGACCCGGCCTTCCTCGACGAGGAAGTGGAAGTCTGGCGCGCGATGCTGAGCCGGCTGTCCCCCGACGACAGCTTCCGGGCCCAGGCTCTGAGGATGCTGGGGCACGCGCTGCTCCAGGCGGAGGAATGGGACGAGGCCGTCCGGGCCATACGGGACGCCGTGGACGAGACCGCCGAGTCGGACTCCGACATGCCCGAACTGCGGATGTCCCTCGGGCTCGCGCTGCACCGGCGGTATGCGGCCCGGGGCGGACTGTCCGACCTCCACGAGGCCGACTGGGTCCTGGGCGCGGCGGCTCGGGCGGCCGGGGATCCCGAAGTGGCCGTGGCCTGCTGGCAGTTGCGTGCCATGGTCGCCGAGGAGCAGGCCAAGAGGACCACGACGTCGGCCCGATGGCACGAGGCAACGGACTACTACCGGCGCGCTGCCGAGACCGCCGGGGAAGCGGGCCTCACCGGGCTGGAAGCCACCTCCCGGCGCCGGCGTGCCCCGCTCCTGGAGCGCACCGCGGGACCCGCCCGCGCCCTGGAGGAGTACCGAGCGGCCCTGCGCCTCTACGAGACGGCCGGCGAGGGCGACTCCGCCGATGCGGACGCCGTACGCGCGGCCGTCCACCGCATCGAGGCGGGCGACGCATGACCCCGTCCGCCGAGCTCTCCGGCTTACCCCTGCCCGCATTCGGCCGCCCCGCGCCCGAGGACGTCGCGCATCCCGCCCTTGCCGCCGTCCTGGCCGAACTGCGCGAGCGCGAGGCCAGTGGCGAGCCCGTCGTCGCGTACTACGAAGACGCTCCATGAGCGGCGACGGCCCGGTCGTCCCCTTCCACCAGTTCGTGCTCAAGGTGCACAGCCGGTGCAACCTCGCCTGCACGTACTGCTACATCTACCGCAGCCCCGACGCCAGCTGGCGTGAGCGGCCCGCCCGCGTCTCCGACGACACCGTGCGCCGCACCGCCCACCGCATCGCCGAGCACACCGCCGCCCACCGGCTGTCCCGGATCCGGATCGAACTGCACGGGGGCGAGCCGCTGCTCCGCGGCCCGGAGCCGGTGATCGCCTACGCGGAGGCCGTACGCCGCGCCGTCTCCGCCGTCACCACTGCGTCCACCGTCACTCCCGTGTCCCCGGCCACCGAGGTGACCGCCACCGTGCAGACCAACGGCACCCTGCTCACCCGCCCCGCCCTCGACCGCCTCGCCGCCGCCCGGATCCGCGTCGGCCTCAGCCTCGACGGCGGTACGCCCGCGCTCAACGCACGCCGCACAGACCATGCCGGACGTCTGTCCTGGCCCGCCGCCTCCCGGGCGGCCCGCCTGCTCGCCGAGGAGTACCCGGCCTCGTACGCCGGCGTGCTGTGCACCGTCGACGCCGCGACCGACCCGGACGAGGTGTACGGCTCCCTGGCCGCGCTCCGACCGCCCGCCGTCGACTTCCTCCTGCCGCACGCCCACTGGGGCGGCGCGCGACCGGGCCGGTTCCGGCCACGCCCCACGCCGTACGGCGACTGGCTGGCCCGCGCCTTTGACCTGTGGTGGCAGTCACCGGACGGCGTCCGCCCCCGCGTCCGGCTGTTCACCGAGATCGTCGCACTGCTGCTCGGCGCGGAAAGCGCCGCCGAGTCCGTCGGGCTCTCCCCCCTCGCCGCCGTGGTCGTCGACACCGACGGGAGCATCGAGCAGGTCGACTCGCTCAAGACCGCCTACGCGGGCGCCCCCGGCACCGGCCTGGACGTCACCCGCAACTCCTTCGACGAGGCACTGCGCCACCCCGGCATAGCCGCCCGCCACCTCGGAGCGCGCGCGCTCGCCGACGAGTGCCTGGCCTGCCCCGTCCTGCGCGTCTGCGGCGGCGGCAACTACGCCCACCGCTACGCGACGGACTCCGGGTTCCGGCACCCCAGCGTGTACTGCGCCGACCTGGAGCGGCTCATCAGACACGCCGCAGGACGGGTCGCCGAACAGCTACCGTCCGTATTGACGCGGACCCAGTCAACTCACGTTCTTTAATGAGAACTTGACGCACAATGAAATAGCTTTCCGGACGCTGAACACCGTACGTCTCCGGGACCGAGGAGAGCCGCAGAATGCCCAGCGCGCCACAGCAGTACGTCACAGTCGTCTACGCGGGACAGTCCCAGTCCTGGGTCGACTGGATGAAATTCCAGCTGGCCGGCACGGACGCGCGACCTGGCCTGGTCCGATGGGACCCCCTGCACCGGGCGGCCGAGGAGTCGGTCCTCACCGAGCTCCTGGAGCGCCCCGGACGCCTCCTCATCGTCATCGACGACTGGTTCCTGCGCCTCACCGACGAGCGCCGCCGCGCCTGGGAAGCCGTACTGCGCCAGGTCGTACGGGTGCACGGGGAGCGCATCGCCTCCGTCACCGTCACCGCCGCCACGCTGCCCGACGAGGCCGCCCCGCTCGCCCCGGTCCGCCTGCGCGGCCTGGGGCCCGCCGAAGCGTCCCGCCGGCTGCTCGCCACCGCCGGAGTGGCGGCCGAAGCGGGGCGGCCGGTCGATCTGGCCCGCGGCCCCCGCTTCCCCGACGACTTGCAGGACGTCCACAACGCCCCGCGCCACAACCGCCGTTTCACCGGCCGTGAGGAAATCCTCGAACAGCTCCACGACGCGTTCGCCGCAGGCGGCGAAGGGGCCCGCGTCGCCCTGCACGGTCCCCCCGGCGTCGGCAAGACGCAGGTCGCGATCGAGTATGTGCACCGGCACGCGGGCGAGTACGACATCGTGTGGTGGGTCAGCGCCTCCGTCCGCCTGCGCGCCCGCTCCGAGTTCGCCGCACTCGCCGACCAGCTGGGCGTCGAACACGGCGGCCGCGCCGAACTCACCGACCTCATCGAGGCAGCCAAGAACGCCCTGCGCGGCCGGCGCCGCTGGCTCGTCGTACTCGACGGCGCCGAGGACCCGGAGGCGCTGGATACCCTGCTGCCTGAGGGGCCCGGGCACCTCCTCATCACCACGCCCCGGACCACCTGGTCCCAGAAGGGCGCCGAACTCGTCGGGCTTCCGTCGTTCGCACGCGAGGAAAGCGTCGCCTTCGCCTGCCTGCGCACCCGACGCCTCACCCCCGAGCACGCCGACCGGCTCGCCTCGGCCGTCCAGGACCTGCCGCTCCTCATCGACCAGACGGCAGCCTGGCTGGACACCCACCCCACCGCGTCCGTCCCCGACTACGTCCGCCACCTCCAGTACGGCGACCCCCATGTCGCCGACGTGGAACCCTCGCGCGAGTATCCGGTCGGCTTCCAGGCCGCCTGGGGCAGGACCGTCAACGGACTGCGGGAGCAGCATCCGCCGGTGTACGAACTGCTCGTCCTGCTCTGCTTCTTCTCACCGGACGTGGTGCCCGCACGGCTGCTGCGCGTCGCCCGCGCCGGCGATCTGCCGGACCATCTGGCGGCGCTGGTCGGCGAGCCGAGCACCTGGAACTCCGCGCTGCGCACCCTCTCCGAGGCCACCTCGATGCGCGTGGAGTACGAGCCCGGGCCGCGCATGGACATCGTCACCGTCGGCACACTGCGGATGCACCGGCTCTTCCACCGTTTCGTACGCAACCACCTCGCGCCCGGCGAGCACGCCCGGGCATCGGCCATCGCCTGCCGCGTGCTGGTCGCGGGCGACCCGCGCGACCCGGGCTGCGGCCGCCACTGGCAGCGGTACGCCGAACTCGTGCCGCACCTCGCCCAGGCCGGGGCGCTGGAGTCCACCGACCGCGATGTGCGTGCCGTCGTACTCAACTGCGTCGAATATCTGCGGGTGCGCGGCGAATACACCGAGGGGCGGCGCCTCAGCCGGGCCGCCGTCGACTCCTGGCAGGCCCTCTCCGGGCCCACCGACCCGGACGTACTGGTCGCACTGCACCAACTGGCCAACATGGAACGGCGACTGGGCGACTACACGGCGGCCGAGAACATCGGCAGGGCCACCCTGGAACGCGTCAGCGCCGCCCCCGAGGCGGGTCCCATCGAGCTCGTACGCGCCAAGAACGGCCTCGGCGGCACCCTGATGGCCCTCGGCGCGTACGACGAGGCGCGCGCCCTCTTCCAGGACGCCGCGGACAGCGCCACCGACCTGCTCGGCGAGTTCCAGGTGCCCCGCATCCTGTCCATCCGCTCCAACCTGGCCATCGCGATCGGGCTCCTCGGCCGCTACCAGGAAGCCCACGACCTCCACAACGAGATCCTCGAATCGAGCATCGCGCTCTTCGGGGGCAAGAGCCGGCTCACCCTGCACGCGGGCCTGCACACGGCCTGGATGCTGCGGCTCCTCGGCCGCTACGGCGAGGCGCTCGCCGTGCAGGAACAGAACTGCCGGCTGCACGCCCAGGTGCTCGACAAGAACCACAGCCAGACCCTCCTGGCCGAACACAACCTCGCGCTCTGCATGCGCCGCGACGGCAATCTCGGCTACGCCGCCGCGCTGATGCGCTCCGTCCGCGACCGGATCACCCGGCGCCGCGGCGCGGCCCATCCGGAGGCGCTGCTGGTCAGCACCGACTACGCCATGCTGCTGCGGAACATGGGCGACCTGCCCGCGGCCCGGGAGATCGCCGAAACCACCGCCGAGCGGTACGCCGTACTCCTCGGGGACGCCCACCCGTACGCCGCGGGGGCGCTCGACAACTGCGCGCTCATCCAGCGCGACGCTGGCGAACACGAGGCCGCGCTGATACGGGCCGAGCAGGCCAGGAAGAACATGCAGGCAGCGCTCGGCGCCGCGCACGTCTGGTCCGTGGGCTGCGCCATGAACACCGCGTCCGCGCGGGCCGCCGCCGGTGACGTGGAGGGCGCCGCGGCGCTCGGCAGGGACGCCCTGGAGCGGGCACGGCGGGCCGTCGGCGACGCCCATGTCCTGACGCTCAACCTCGCCGCCGGTCTGGCGCAGGACCTGCGCACCCTGGGCGACGCCGACGCGGGCGAAGCGATCCAGAGGGGCGCCGTGGAGCGGCTCACGGAGAACTTCTTCCAGGAGCACCAGCAGGTGCGGCACATGCTCGAAGGGCAGCGGCCGTACTGGGACTTCGAGCCGCAGACGATCTGACCGTACGCCCGGACCGTACGCCGGAGGGCCCGGCACCGCGTGCTGCGGTGCCGGGCCCTCCGGGTCGTACGCGTCCGGAACTACGCCTCGAAGACCTCGTTGAGCAGCTGCTGCTGCTCGGCCTGGTGGCGCTTCGCCGAGCCGACCGCCGGGGACGAGCCGTGCGGGCGCGAGATGCGCCGCAGGCGCTCGCCGTGCGGGATGTCGGCGCCGACCGCCAGGTCGAGGTGGTCGATCAGGTTGAGCGCGATGAACGGCCACGCACCCTGGTTCGCCGGCTCCTCCTGCGCCCACAGGTACTTCTCGGCGTTCGGGTACTTGGCGATCTCTTCCTGGAGCTCCGTGCCCGGCAGCGGGTACAGGCGCTCGAGGCGGATGATCGCGGTGTCCGTGGTGCCGCGCTTCTGACGCTCGGCCTCCAGGTCGTAGTAGACCTTGCCGGTGCAGAAGACGACCTTGCGGACGGCGGCCGCCTCGACGGCCGAGTCGCCGATCACCGGGCGGAAGCCGCCGTTGGTGAACTCTTCCGCCTTCGACGCCGCGGCCTTCAGACGCAGCATCGACTTCGGGGTGAAGACGATGAGCGGCTTGTGGTGCGGGTTGTGGACCTGCCAGCGCAGCAGGTGGAAGTAGTTCGACGGCAGCGTCGGCATGGCGACCGTCATGTTGTTCTGCGCGCACATCTGGAGGAAGCGCTCGGGGCGGGCGGACGAGTGGTCCGGGCCCTGGCCCTCGTAACCGTGCGGGAGGAGCAGGGTCACACCCGAGGTCTGGCCCCACTTCTGCTCGGCCGAGGAGATGAACTCGTCGACGACGGTCTGCGCGCCGTTGACGAAGTCACCGAACTGGGCCTCCCACATGACCAGCGACTCCGGGCGGGCCAGCGAGTAGCCGTACTCGAAGCCCATCGCCGCGTACTCGCTGAGCAGCGAGTCGTAGACGTTGTAGCGGGCCTGGTCGTCGCCGAGGTACTGCAGCGGGGTGTAGTCCTCGCCGGTCATCTGGTCGACGAGCACCGCGTGGCGCTGGCCGAAGGTGCCGCGGCGGGTGTCCTGGCCGGACAGCCGGACCGGGACGCCCTCCATCAGCAGCGAGCCGATGGCGAGGGTCTCGCCCATGCCCCAGTCGATGGTGCCGTTCTCCACGGAGGCCGCGCGGCGCTGCATCTGCGGCAGCAGGCGCGGGTGGACGGTGATCCGCTCCGGGATGTTGACCTGCGACTCGGCGATCCGCTTCACGACCTCCTGGGAGACCGCGGTGGTGACCTGCACAGGGAACTCGGCCTGAGGGCCCGTGACCGGCGCTGCGGCCGGGTGCGAGGTGGCCTCGCGGACCTCGGTGAAGACCTTCTCCAGCTGGCCCTGGAAGTCCTGGAGCGCCTGCTCCGCCTCTTCCAGCGTGATGTCACCGCGACCGATGAGGGACTCGGTGTAGAGCTTGCGCACCGAGCGCTTCTTGTCGATCAGCGTGTACATCTGCGGGTTGGTGAACTCCGGGTTGTCGCCCTCGTTGTGACCGCGGCGGCGGTAGCAGATGAGGTCGATCACGACGTCCTTGTTGAACGCCTGGCGGAACTCGAAGGCGAGCCGCGCGACGCGGACCACGGCCTCCGGGTCGTCGCCGTTCACGTGGAAGATCGGCGCCTCGATCATGCGGGCCACGTCCGTGGCGTACATGGAGGAACGCGATGCCTCCGGGGCGGCGGTGAAGCCGACCTGGTTGTTGATGACGACGTGGACGGTGCCGCCGGTGCGGTAGCCGCGCAGCTGCGACATGTTCAGCGTCTCGGCGACGACACCCTGGCCGGCGAAGGCCGCGTCACCGTGCAGCGCGACGGGCAGGACCGTGAAGTCCGTACCGCCCTTGTTGATGACGTCCTGCTTGGCGCGGGTGACACCCTCGACGACCGGGTCGACCGCCTCCAGGTGGGAGGGGTTGGCGACCAGGGAGACCTTGATCTGCTCGCCGTCGAGACCGGTGAAGGTGCCCTCGGCGCCCAGGTGGTACTTGACGTCGCCGGAGCCGTGCATCGACCGGGGGTCGAGGTTGCCCTCGAACTCGCGGAAGATCTGGGCGTACGACTTGCCGACGATGTTCGCCAGGACGTTCAGGCGGCCGCGGTGGGCCATGCCGATGACGACCTCGTCGAGGCGCGACTCGGCGGCGGAGTCGATGACCGCGTCGAGCAGCGGGATGACGGACTCGCCGCCCTCCAGCGAGAAGCGCTTCTGGCCGACGTACTTCGTCTGCAGGAAGGTCTCGAAGGCCTCGGCCGAGTTCAGCCGGCGCAGGATGCGCAGCTGCTCCTCGCGCTCCGGCTTGGAGCTCTGGCGCTCGACACGGTCCTGGATCCACTTGCGCTGCTTGGGGTCCTGGATGTGCATGAACTCGATGCCGGTGGTGCGGCAGTACGAGTCGCGCAGTACGCCGAGGATGTCGCGCAGCTTCATCATCGACTTGCCGCCGAAGCCGCCGACCGCGAACTCGCGCTCCAGGTCCCACAGCGTGAGCCCGTGCTCGTTGATGTCGAGGTCGGGGTGCTTGCGCTGGCGGTACTCCAGCGGGTCGGTGTCGGCCATGACGTGGCCGCGGACCCGGTAGGAGTGGATCAGCTCGAAGACGCGCGCGGCCTTGGTGACGTCGTCGTCGTGCGAGACGTCGATGTCCTTGAGCCAGCGGACCGGCTCGTACGGGATGCGCAGGGCCTCGAAGACCTGGTCGTAGAAGTCGCTCTCGCCGAGCAGCATGTTGGCGAGGATCCGCAGGAACTCGCCGGAGGCGGCGCCCTGGATGACCCGGTGGTCGTACGTCGAGGTCAGCGTCATGACCTTGGAGATGCCCAGCTTGTTCAGGGTGTCCTGCGACGTGCCCTGGAACTCGGCCGGGTAGTCCATCGCGCCGACGCCCATGATGAGGCCCTGTCCGGGCATCAGGCGGGGCACGGAGTGGACGGTGCCGATGCCGCCGGGGTTGGTCAGCGACGCGGTGACTCCGGTGAAGTCGTCCATCGTCAGCTTGTTCGCGCGGGCGCGGCGGACGATGTCCTCGTACGCCTGCCAGAACTCGAAGAAGTTGAGCGTCTCGGCCTTCTTGATGGCCGCGACGACGAGCTGGCGGTCGCCGTTGGGCTTCACCAGGTCGATGGCCAGGCCCAGGTTCACGTGCGGGGGCTTGACCAGGGTCGGCTTGCCGTCCTTCTCCGAGAAGGAGTAGTTCATCGACGGCATGGCCTTGAGGGCCTGCACCATCGCGAACCCGATGAGGTGCGTGAAGGAGACCTTCCCGCCACGGGCGCGCTTGAGGTGGTTGTTGATGACGATGCGGTTGTCGAACAGCAGCTTCACCGGGACGGCGCGCACGGACGTGGCCGTGGGGAGTTCCAGGGAGGCGTTCATGTTCTTGGCAACCGCGGCGGACGGGCCGCGCAGCGTCACGAACTCGGGGCCGGCAGGGGCCTCGGCGGGCTCGGCCTTCGCCTGCACGCCGGCCTGCTGTGCGGCGGCCGGTGCGGGGGCGGTGGCGGGCTTGGCGGCCGGAGCGGCCGGGGGCGCGGCCGGTGCGGCCTTGGCGGGGGCCGGAGCCGGAGCCGGGGCCTGCGCTGCGGCCGGAGCCGGAGCCGGGGCGGGGGGCGCGGCAGGGGCCGGCGCGGCCTGGGGTGCGACGGTGGTGGCCCCGGTGGTGTCCGCGGCGGGCTTCTCCGCCGCGGGCGTGGTACCGGGCTTGTAGTCGGCGAAGAAGTCCCACCAGGCGCGGTCGACCGAATTCGGGTCCTGGAGGTACTGCTGGTAGATCTCGTCGACGAGCCACTCATTGGGACCGAAGGCAGCGGCAGGGTTCTTTCCCTGCCCGTCTTGGTCGGTCGAGATGCTCGAGCTACTGGGGGACTGAGACGACACGGCGTTAACCGCCCTCTTCCGCTTCGCAAGGTGATGGACAGCGGAAATAAAGGCTACGCCTCCCCGGCCGAGAGGTGCAGGCCGGGCGGGCCATCCGTCGCGTAAGTCACACCGGAGTGCTGGTTTCGGCGCAGGAAATGGCGGGAAACATGCGTGGTTCCGCTGTGGCCCGGACAGGCCGGACCGTGGACACGGCCCCGCCGGACCGTACCTCCCATGGAGTACACGCAGAACGTGTGGCTCCGGTTCGAACCCTACGTCAACTGGACGGTCGCACGATTCCCGGAAGGGTGACCTGGATCCTGCAACCACGAGAAGATTCGGCCACCCCGATGCGTCCGCCGTGCAGATCCACCGCCCAGCGCGCGATCGCGAGGCCCAGGCCCGTGCCGCCGTCGCTGCCGGGACCGTGCGGGGACGGCAGGGTGCCGCGGTTGAAACGCTCGAACACCCGGTGCCACTCGGACTCGGGGATGCCGGGCCCCTCGTCCAGTACTTCCAGGTCCAGGCTCTCCGGCTGCGGCCCGCGCCGGGCGCGCACGGTGACACGGCCGTGCGGGGGGCTGTGCTTGACCGCGTTGTCGAGGAGATTCGCCACAACCTGGTGCAGCCGCTCGATGTCCGCGTGCGCGGTCAGCTCGGGCGGCGAGACGTCCAGGTGCAGATGCACGTCCGTGCGCGTATGCCTGCCCGACCCGGAGGCGAGACCGCGCTGCGAGGCGAGGACGTTCGCCTCCTTCAGTACGCCCGAGAGGTACGGCCAGACCTCGAAGCGGTGCGCCTTCAGCGGCACGACGCCGTTGTCGAGCCGGGACAGGTCCAGCAGCGTCTCGACGAGCCGTCCGAGGCGCTCCGTCTGTTTCAGCGCCGTACGCATCGTCTCGGGGTCGGCGGCCGAGACCCCGTCCACGACGTTCTCCAGCACGGCTCTCAGCCCCGCGATCGGGGTTCTCAGCTCGTGCGAGACATTGGCGACCAGTTCCTTGCGGTGCCGGTCCACGGACTCCAGGTCGTCGGCCATGCGGTTGATCGTGGCCGCCAGGTCGCCCAGCTCGTCCCTGCGGCCCGCGCCGCGCACGCGCCGGGTGTAGTCGCCGTGCGCGATGGACTTGGCCACGGTCGTCATCTCGTCCAGCGGCGAGGTCAGGCTGTGCGCCACGAACTGGGTGATCAGCATCGAGGCGATCACCGAGAAGACGGTGATGAAGCGCAGCTCGGTCTTGGTGCGCAGGGCCACCAGGATCAGGCCGGTGGTGATGAAGACCGAGACGACGACGAGAGTGCCGAGCTTGGTCTTGATCGAGAAGGGACGCAGCCCGTTCCCCGGACGGCTCATGCCGGCGGGGTCTCCAGTGCGTAGCCCACGCCGTGCACCGTGCGGATACGTTCCGCTCCGATCTTCCGGCGCAGGGCCTTGATGTGGCTGTCGACTGTCCGGGTGCCCGACGCGTCCGCCCAGTCCCACACCTCGGCGAGCAGCTGCTCGCGCGAGAGCACGGCGCGCGGCGTGTTCGCCAGGCACACCAGCAGGTCGAACTCGGTGGGCGTCAGGTGCACGTCCTCGCCGCGTACCCGCACCCGTCGCTGTGCGTGGTCGATCTCCAGCTCGCCGAGGCGCAGGATGCCGCTGCGCGGCGTCGAGGCGGCGAGCGTCGCCCGCTCCACCCGGCGCAGCAGGACATGGACCCGGGCCGCGAGCTCGCGCATGGAGAACGGCTTGGTCATGTAGTCGTCGGCGCCGACGCCGAGACCGACGAGCATGTCGGTCTCGTCGTCGCGGGCCGTCAGCATCAGCACGGGAACGGGACGCTGCGCCTGCACACGGCGGCACACTTCGAGCCCGTCGAATCCCGGCAGCATGATGTCGAGAACCATGAGATCGGGCTGCCACGCCTCGGCCGCGTCCACCGCCGCCGGGCCGTCCACGGCCGTCTGCACCTGAAAGCCCTCGGCGCGCAGTCGCGCTGCAATGGCGTCGACGATGGTCGCGTCGTCCTCGACGACCAGCACCCGGCGCTGCGCGCCCGGAGTGGCCGCGAGGCCGTTGTGGCTGGTGTGTGTCTGCTCCATTGCCCCGCCCCTGGGAGTTCTCTGCTAGTTCCCACGTGTAGGGCAGCAGCGTAGAGGCAGTGAAGGTGTCCCGGCTACGCAGGGCGATTCGCGAGATGAACCACGTCAGGAACGCCCCGGGCAACTTGGATCTCTTCCGTCCTTACCAAGTTGAATCCGGCATTCCGCATCGCATCCTCGAAGTCGGCGGACGGCTGCGCCGACCAGACGGCGAGGATTCCGCCCGGTCTCAGCCGACTCATGCAGGCCGCGAGCCCTTGCGGGGAGTAGAGAGTGGCGTTGTCGTCGGTCACGGTCCAGTCGGGTCCGTTGTCGATGTCGAGGCAGAGCGCGTCGTACGTGTCCTGGTACGGACCAAGTCCCCCGATTCGGTTTTCCCGGACGTAATCCACGAGATCGGTGTGAATGATCTCGCATCGCGGATCGGCGAGCGCGTCGCCGGAGATCCGCGACAGAGGCCCCTCGCGATGCCAGTCGATGACGGCCCGCTCACGCTCGACGATCGCGATCCGCCCCCAGCGCGGCTGCGCGGCCGCGCGGGCCAGCGAGAAGCCGACGCCGAGGCCGCCGATGAGCAGGGCGGGGGAGTGGCAATCAGCGGGAAGCGCGTCCAGGGCGGCGTCGATGAGGAGGCGCTCGGAGCGGCCGTCGGAGGTGTCCATCAGGAAGCAGCCGTTGGCGATGATTTCGAAGTGCGCACCGCGCTCCCGCAGGACGACTTCGCCGTACGGGCCGTCGCGCCGGTCGACGGTGACTGCGGTGGGGGCGGTGTCGGCGATGTGGGCGGCGTGCGCGGCGGTGGATACGTACGGGGCCTGCATGGGGCGGGAACCTCCCGGGCGGTTCGTGACGCATCGTGACTGCGTCGGTCGTCCCCGGCATTTTTGCGGGGCAGGGCGGCCGTAACAAAGCCTTTACCGAAGCCGAAGCCGAAGCCGAAGCCGAAGCCGAAGCCGAAGCCGAAGCCGAAGCCGAAGCCGAAGCCGAAGCCGAAGCCGAAGCCGAAGCCGAAGCCGGGGGCGTGGGCGTGGGCGTGGGCGTCGCGCCGTGTGACGCGTGCCATAGCCGTGGGCGGAGATGATCGCAGAGGGTGGGCGTTGTCCGTAAGGAACACCGATGCGAAGTCGGCCGAAGGGGCCTCACGCAGTGCACCGCGCAACGACAACTGAAACCGGGCCGACGGAAACCGGGCCGGCAGAAACCGGGACCGTGAGCGCCGACGGTCTGCTGGCCGCGATCCCCAGGCAGCGAATACACCCCGCCGCGCCCGCGCCGGCCCCCGTGCCCGCGAGCGACGTACCGGCGGCACGCCGGTGGCGTCCCCGGCACCTCGTCCCCACCCCCACCGGCACCCCCTTCACCTTCTGCTACGCCCTCGTCCTGGTCGCGACCTCCCTCTTCGCCGAGTACGCCGACTCGGCCACTGTCTCGGCAGCCCTGCGCGGTTCCAGCACTGACGCCGCGCACCTCGCGGACACCCCGCTGCTCGTCCTCGTGGCCAGCGCGGTGTGGGTCGCGGGCGGACTGGCATCCCCGTACGCGATCGGCTTCGTCTTCGTCCTGACCGCGCTGGAACGCCGCGTCGGCGGCTGGCGCACGGCCGGGGTCTTCCTGCTCGGGCATGTGGTGGCGACGCTTGCGACGGAGGTCCCGGTCGGACTCTCCGTCATGGCGGGCCACTTGCCGGACAGTTCGCTGCACCGCCTCGACTACGGCATCAGCTTCGGCCTGATGGCGAGCGTCGGCGCCCTGTCGGGCCTGCTGAACCGGTGGCTCCGGGCGGCTGTCCTGTTCGGAGTCGGCCTGATGCTGCTCCAGGACCTGCTGGAGTTCGCGGACCCGCTCAGCAACTGGGGGCATCCGCTTGCGCTGTTGCTGGGCATGGCGTCGTGGCCGCTGGTACGCCGCTGGGCCCGCGTCCCGAGGTAGGGGCGTGTCCGGCGGATCATGCCTGGGCCGCGGGGTCTGGCACGCACATCTGCGGCGTTGTCGTCGGTCGCTGACTCCCCCAAGTTCTCGACTGCGCTCGAACAGGGGGGACCCCCATCGCGTCGCCTCCCTCCTCCGCCTTGCAGCTGCACGCACCAGGCCCCGCTCACCAGCACCGAGAACGAGCCGCACCCTGAAGCCGGCCTGATCCGCCGGACACGCCCCAGGCCACGGGCCCATCGGCTTTCGCAGCGCTACTTGCGATGGCGACGGCGGCGTTCCGCGCACCGTGTGCGGAGGGAGCCGAAGAACCTTTCCCCACGGGCGAAGGCGCCTTCCGCTTTCGCAAGCCACCAGTCGGCGTGCGACGGGGCCGCGTTGGCCACCATCGGGACGCCGAAGAAGATGACGACGAGCATCAGGATCGCGAGTGCGGCGGTCACGGCGAGGTGTTCGGGGTCGGACCAGTCGAGCATGTTCTGTTCCCTGAGGGTTCGTTGACGGCTCGGCCGCCCACTCCCGCAGGGTCAGGCGGCTGAAATGAACGGTCCTTGCGGACCGGCGGAGACCGAGAACGAACCCGGGGCACGCGGCACGAGCGGCGCGCGCAGGCGCACCACGCCGCACGGCGACGACTCGTGAGGCGGGACGGAGTCGACGTACTGGTAGTGGCGCAGGCCCGCGTCGACGGCCAGGGTGTCGCGCACCCACGACGTGAAGGCGTCCAGGCGGGTCAGGGCGCACTGGAGTTCGCGGATCCGATGCGCGTCGGCGCGGTGCGATTGCTGCTTGGGCTCGTCGAGCCGCGCGACGTCCGATGTGATTGCCGGAAGGCCGGTGAATTCCTCCGCTTCCGCGAGGAGCGTCGAACTCAGGGAGGGAGCCGCGGGATCGTCGGCGGCGGCCAGCTCAGTGCTGATCGCGGCCAGCAGTTTGGGCTGCAGCAGAAGGAAACGCAGACGGTTGCCGACGCGTGTGGTGGTGCTGTCGGAGTACGCGACCCACCAGTCGGGGAACGGATCGAGGTCGCGGTAATGCCCATGCCCGAGGCCGGCACACACCACGATGCTGTTCCACCACTCGGCGGCCAGGTCGTCCCTCTCGTGCGTCACGCGCTCAAGCTAGCGGGACGCCTGCACCGAGGGGGCCGGATCGGCAAACTTCCCTCTCTCGCCGGCCGTCGGCCATGGGCTGCCTCCTTCGAGCGGAAGGGGCAACCCATGACTTGTAGCAGACCCGTGACAGAACAACAGGCAATTCAGCGGGTGATGACGACGAAACGGGACTCCGGGCACTCCATCGGCCGGAAAACGTGACTCATCGCGCTTATTTCGGTATCCCCGTGAAAAGGCAGGCGCAGTGCGAAGCGTTGGCCGGACCGGTGTTCCACGACATCGTGATCCTCGGCCCAGATCCGTCGGCAGTCGGCATTCGCCGCGAGAATGTCGCGGGTCAGTGACCGCACCGGAGAATTACCCGGGTCGCGGTTATTGGCGAGCCGCAGCATCGCCAGGAATACCTGCGCGAATTCCCGTTCCCAATTCACCAGTTGCGTACGGGCCTCGGGCGCCAGGAGTGCCCAGCGCATGAGATTCGCGCGCGGGGCGACCGACCAGGGGAACCACTGCGCCATTGCGGAGTTCGCGGCCACGATGTTCCACGCGCCGTCGGAAATGTAGGCAGGGTTCGGAGCTTGGTGCTCCAGGAGAGCCAGCGCCTCCGGAGGGATGTCCGCCAGCTGCCCGGCGGGGTCCGCAGGCGGTCGGCGGCCTGCTGCGCCTAGGAAGAGGGTGAGCACTTCCGCCTCGCTGAGCTGCAGAGTCTCGGCGACGCGGAGCAGGAAGGAGTCGGAGAAGTCCCGTCGCGTACCGCGCTCCAGCGAGCGGTACCAGCCTTCGCTCACCCCGACCAGCCGTGCCACTTCGGCCTGCGAAAGGCCGTTCGTGGACCTGCGGACCACATGCAGGCCCACATTCCGCCGTACGACCCTGCCGCGCCAGGCGCGAAGCAGTCGGCCTACGGATTCTCCTTCGTCGACCTGTTGCTCATGACGTGCATTACGCGGCTCATCGCGTGGCGTATAAACATGACTTCGGATTGCACTGAAAATTGTAGCCCCCCGTTTCACTGCGCGCCCCGGGGGAAAGCACAAACCCCCCGGTTCATCCTCCGATCATAACAGAGTTGATCACTGGGGCTGAGGCTTCGGCCCGACGCCCGGAGTCGCCGCCACTTCCAGTACCGACACTGCAAGTAATGGACGGTTTCAGGCATGCTGTGGATGCGGCGACGCCAACAGGCCGATTGCTGCGACGTATTGGAATACGGGGGAACGGGGACTTTATGAGCGAGCAGGTGGCCGCATGCGGCCATTCCGAGGACAGAACGACGACCACCGGCGCTCCGGACACGGTGGCGCTGGTGGCTCATGACGCGAAGAAGGCGGATCTGCTGGCCTGGGCGGCCCGGCACAAGGAGGCGCTGCGCGGCTGCCGACTGGTCGCCACCCGCACCACCGGCGATCTGCTGGCACACCAACTCGGCATGGACGTCGAGCGGGTGGCGAGCGGACCGATGGGCGGCGACCAGCAGATCGGCGCGATGATCGTCGAAGAGCGCATCGCCCTGCTGGTGTTCTTCACGGACCCGCTGGGGACACAGCCCCACGAAAGCGACGTGCGGGCCCTGCACCGGCTGGCCGTCGTCCACGACGTGCCCCTCGCCTCGAACCCCGCGTCCGCCGACGTCCTGCTCGCCGACGCCTGCCATCGGATGGCCGCTCCGGTACTGGCCGAAGCCGGCGCCGGCGGCGCGTGACCCGGGCACGAACCACCCGGACGTACACGAAACACACTGGAGGGACGACGATGTCGTACTGGCTGATTGCGGGGGGCGCCGGATTCATCGGCGGCCATGTCGTCAAGGCGATGCGGGACGCGGGCGAGCGGATCGTCGTGGTGGACGACCTGTCGACGGGGTCGAGGAACGCCGTACCCGACGACGTGCCCCTCGTCGTGGGCAGCGTCCTCGACGGAGAGCTGCTCGCGCGGGTCTTCCGCGACTACCCCGTGGAGGGGGTGGTCAACCTCGTGGCCCGCACGCAGGTCGGCGAGTCGGTCGAGCTTCCGCTGCTGCACTACCGGCAGAACGTCGAGGGGTTCCGCAGCCTGCTCTCCGCCATGGAGAGCGCGAACGTACGGAAGCTGGTGTACTCCTCCAGCGCCTCCGTCTACGGCATGCCGGACGTGGAGCTGGTCACGGAGGACACCCCGTGCGAGCCGATGAGCCCGTACGGCCAGACCAAGCTGATCGGCGAGTGGCTGGCCCAGGCCGCCCACCGGGCCGGTCAGGTGGACTTCATCAATCTGCGGTACTTCAACGTCGCCGGGGCCGCCTCACCGGGCCTGGCCGACAAGCGGGTCCTCAATCTGGTGCCCATGGTCTTCGAGCGGCTGACCGAGGGGGAGGCCCCGCAGATCTTCGGCGACGACTACGCCACCCCGGACGGCACCTGCGTACGCGACTACATCCACGTCGCCGACATCGCCTCCGCACACCTGGCGGCCACCCGCTACCTGCGCAAGCACGCCGACGTCCCCGTCGCCCGCACCTTCAACGTGGGCCGTGGCGAGGGCCTGTCGGTGCGTGAGCTGATCTCCGTCATCCAGGGCGTGACCGGTTACGACAACGCCCCTGCCGTCGTCGAGCGGCGGCCGGGTGACCCGGCGAAGGTCGTCGCCGACGCCTCGCCGATTCAGCGGGAGCTCGGCTGGGCCGCCCGTCACAGCGTCGTCGACATGGTCGCCTCCGCCTGGGAGGGCTGGTGCCTGCGCCACCCCGGTGCCCGGCGGCCGCTCTAACAGCCGCTTCCCCTTCTTCTTCTTTACGACTTCTTCTTCACGAACTTCCGCACCGAAAGACAGGACTTTCATGAGCACGCTGTTCTCCCCGCTGAAGCTGCGAGAGCTGACCATCCCCAACCGGGCCTGGATGGCCCCGATGTGCCAGTACCAGGCCGAACCGACCGGCCCGCAGGCCGGTGTGGTCAACGACTGGCACCTGGGCCACCTGTTCTCCCGCGCGGCCGGCGGCCTCGGCCTGATCCTGCTCGAGGCCACCGCCGTGGCACCGGAGGGCCGTATCACTCCCGGCTGCCTCGGCCTGTGGAACGACACCCAGCAGCAGGCGCTGACCCGGGTGACCCGCTTCCTGGAGGACCACGACGTGGTCCCGGCCATTCAGCTCGCGCACTCCGGCCGCAAGGGCTCGGCCGCAGCGCCGTGGCTGGGCGGCGGACCTGTCGCCCCGGAGCAGGGCGGCTGGGGCACGGTGGCGCCCAGCGCGGTCGCGTACGGCGACTTCCCCACCCCGCACGAGCTGACCGTCGATGAGATACAGGGCCTGGTCGCCAAGTTCGCCGAGGCAGCCCGGCGAGCCCTGGACGCGGGGTTCAAGGTCGTCGAGGTGCACGGCGCCCACGGCTTCCTCATCAACTCCTTCCTCTCGCCGCACAGCAACCACCGCACCGACGCCTACGGCGGCAGCTTCGAGCGCCGGGCGCGCTTCGCCCTGGAGGTCGTCGACGCGGTGCGCGCGGTGTGGCCGGACGAGCTGCCCGTCTTCTTCCGTACGTCGGCAACCGACTGGCTGGCTGCGGAGAACCCCGCCGACAACCGTCAGGGCTGGACCGGCGACGACACCGTACGGCTGGCCAAGGAGCTGCTGGCGCACGGCGTCGACCTGCTCGACGTCTCGTCCGGCGGCGTCGCCCACGACGCCAGGATCACCACGGGCCCCGGCTACCAGGTCCCGTACGCGGCGGCCGTCCGCGCGCAGACCGACATGCCCGTCGCCGCCGTCGGCCTGATCACCGAGGCCGCCCAGGCCGAGGGGATCCTCACCTCCGGCCAGGCGGACGCCATCCTGCTGGGCCGCGAACTGCTGCGCGACCCGCACTGGGCGCACCGCGCCGCGCGCGAGCTCGGCGACGCGGCCCGCTGGCCCGACTCGTACGGCTACGCCGTCTGACAGTCGGCGACGCGCAGCCCGCTCGGCCCGGGGGCCGGCCGCCCTGGCCCGGCCCCCGGGCTCTGCCCCGTCAGACAGCCGCGTCGAACAGCCCTGTCAGACAGCCGCGTCGAACAGCCCCGTCCACAGCCCAGTCAACAACTGACAAGGACCCATCAGTGAGTCGTTCCGTCCTGATCACCGGCGGCAACCGGGGAATCGGCCTGGCCATCGCCCGCGCCTTCGCCGCCGAGGGCGACAAGGTGGCCGTCACCTACCGCAGCAGCCCGCCGCCCGACGCCGGTCTGCTCGCCCTGCCGTGCGATGTGACCAGTACCGAACAGGTCGACGCCGCCTTCACCGCCGCCGAGGCTGCCCACGGGCCGGTGGAGATCCTCGTCGCCAACGCGGGGATCACCCAGGACAC
The DNA here is from genome assembly GCF_018614055.1 of Streptomyces sp. ISL-98. GTDB lineage: Bacteria > Actinomycetota > Actinomycetes > Streptomycetales > Streptomycetaceae > Streptomyces > Streptomyces spiramyceticus. Next base: position 16,609 of record NZ_JAGGPB010000011.1, on the reverse strand, counting down.
CCTGCTGCCGCTGATGAGCGACGAGGCGTTCGACTCCGTCATCGACACGAACCTCGGCGGGGCCTTCCGGGTGGCCCGGCGCGCTTCGCGCAAGATGCTGCGCGCCCGTCGCGGACGCATCGTCTTCATCTCCTCCGTCGTCGGCGCCACCGGCGGCGCGGGGCAGGCCAATTACGCCGCGTCGAAGGCCGGTCTTGTGGGCCTCGCCCGGTCCATCGCCCGTGAACTGGGCCCGCGCGGCATCACCGCGAATGTCGTCGCCCCCGGTCTGGTCACCTCCGACATGACGGCGGTCCTGTCCGAGGAGCGGCACGCCGCGATCCTCGCCCGTATGCCGAGCGGCCGGGCGACGGAACCCGACGAGATCGCGCGGACGGTCGTCTATCTCGCGAGCGAGGCCGCGGCGACCGTCAACGGTTCGGTGCTGACGATCGACGGCGGGCTGAGCGCGGGCACCAGTTGATCCAGTCACAACGCAGCAGCGAAAGGCGAGCTCCCATGCCCGAACCGCTCACACCCTCCCCCCGTACCGCCTGTGTGGTCACCGTCGGCGACGAACTCCTCCGTGGCGAGATCACCGACACCAATGGCACCGAAGCCAGCCGCAGACTCACCGCGTACGGCATCTCCACCCGCTCCCGGCACACCGTCGCCGACGACGAACGGGCCATCAGCGACGCCGTCGCCCACGGGCTCGGTCAGTTATCGGAGGCCTGGGCCCCACCTCGGACGACGTCACGCGCTTCGCCGTCGCCCACGCGCTCGGCCTCGGTACGGAGGAGCGTCAGGAAGCCTGGGACGCGGTGTGCCGCCGACTGGAAAGTCTGCGGATCGAGATTCACCCCGACAACCGTCGGCAGGCCCAATTCCCCCTGGGCAGCGTGCTGCTGCCGAACGACCACGGCACGGCCTGGGGCGCCAGGATCACCGTGGGCGACCGCCATGTCGTGCTGCTCCCGGGCCCGCCCAAGGAGTGCCTGCCGATGCTCGAAGCGGCGCTGGACGGCGTCGGCGCGGTCCCCACCGCCGCCTCCCGCCTCCAGTGGCGCACCATGGGCCTGCCCGAGCCCGAGGTCGCCGCGCGCATCGACGCGGTCCTGAAGGCGGCGCCCGGTGCCGGAGCGACGGCGGGCCACTGCTGGCGCTATCCGTACGTCGACGTCACCCTGCACGCCGCCGAGCGGGATACGGACACACTCGCCGCACTGATCGACCGGTCCCTGGACGGTCAGGTGGTCAGCCGCGACGGCAGGAGCGCGCTGGAGCACCTGACCGAAACCGTCTCCCGGACCGGCCTGACGATCGACGACGGGCTGTCGCACGGCCGCTTCCAGCAGTGGCTCGACAGCCGCCACGCCACGCCGTCCGGCCGCCCCGCCGGGATCGCGGTCACGGCCACCGGCACCTGGCACACCGGCTCGCCGACCGACCACCGCGGCTCGGTCACCATGCGCAGCCGGGTGACCATGGGCGACGTCACGCACACGTACGAGCTCGACGAGCCGAACCTCGGCCCTGAGGTGCTCGACGGCGCCGCCGAGTTCATCGCCTGGTCGGCACTCCGCGCGCTTCACAGGTGACGCCGACCAGCGGGGCGTACACCTCCCAGCCCAGCGACGCGTAGAGCCCCCGCCCGTCGGTCGTCGCGCCCAGCACCCCCACGGTCGAGCCCTGTTCGTACGCCGCGTTCTGGAGCGTACGCATCACCAGGCGGCCGAGGCCCTTGCGCCGGTGCGCGGGGTCCGTCTCGACCTGGTCGATCACTGCCGTCCGGCCGGTCGGGGCGACCTGGCCGCGGGCGGCGAATCCGCCGTCGGGGGCGAGGACGAGGAGGCGGGTCACGCCCCCGCGCTTCCAGGACTTGAGGGTGTACCCGTCGGCGAGGCCGGTCTGTGCGGCGGCAGCGGTACGGGACGGACGCAGGGGCGTCGTCATCAGCCAGCCCGGGCCGTCCGATATCCACTCCGGGCCGAGCCACGGTGCGACGGTCTCCGGCTCCAGGAACATCTTGAGTACGACGCCGTGCGCGGCGTACACCTCCGCCAGCTTGCGGACCGTGGCCTCGTCGGCGTGGGTCATGACGTGCCGGGTGGCGTGGCGGGGGAGGCCGACGTCGAAGGTGAAGCCCCAGGGCTGGGGTACGGGGTCGGCCGCGCCACGGGACACGACCCATCCGTCCACCCAGGCGCGGATCGCATCGGCGGTGGAATCGAAGGGTGCCTGGGCCATTCCGTACTCCTCGATCGAGTAATAGGTCATTGTGTCTAGAGCCTATTACACTCAAGGGCTGCTCGGTGATCGCTCAGAGCGAACGTCTCCCCAGGAACATTCGGCGGCTCACAAGCATTGAGCCGGTATAGCTCAACTTGACTGCCGAAGGGGAGATCATGGCATCGACGTCCAATCAGCTCACCCTGCCCGTGCTGCCGCTCGACGACGAGGTCGTGCTGCCCGGCATGGTGGTGCCCCTCGACCTTTCCGATACGGACGTACGCGCCGCGGTGGAGGCCGCGCAGGCCGCCGCGCGTTCCAGTGGCAACAAGCCACAGGTGCTGCTCGTTCCCCGGGTGGACGGCACGTACGCGGCGACCGGCGTCCTCGGAACCGTCGAGCAGGTCGGCCGTCTCTCCGACGGCGACCCCGGCGCCCTGATCCGCGGCCGCAGCCGCGTCCAGATCGGCGCGGGCACGACAGGGCCCGGCGCCGCGCTCTGGGTCGAGGGCGCGAGCGTCGACGAAACGCTGCCCGACCCCCTTCCCGGCTCGGTCACCGAACTGGTCAAGGAGTACAAGGCGCTCGCCACCAGCTGGCTGAAGAAGCGCGGCGCCTGGCAGGTCGTGGACCGCGTACAGCAGATCGACGAGGTCTCCGCGCTCGCCGACAACTCCGGCTACTCGCCGTTCCTGACCACCGGCCAGAAGGTGGAGCTGCTGGAGACGGCCGACCCGGTGGTCCGGCTGAAGCTCGCCGTGAAGTGGCTGAGCGAGCACCTCGCGGAACAGGACGTCGCCGAGTCCATCGCCAAGGACGTGCAGGAGGGCGTGGACAAGCAGCAGCGCGAGTTCCTGCTGCGCCGCCAGCTCGACGCCGTACGCAAGGAACTGCGCGAGATCAACGGCGAGGACGCCGAGGACGAGTCCGACGACTACCGGACCCGCGTCGAGGCCGCCGACCTGCCCGAGAAGGTGCGCGAGGCCGCCCTCAAGGAGGTCGACAAGCTGGAGCGCTCCTCCGACCAGTCGCCCGAGGGCTCCTGGATCCGCACCTGGCTCGACACCGTGCTCGAACTCCCCTGGAACGAGCGTACGGAGGACCAGTACGACATCCGGGGAGCCAAGGAGATCCTGGACGCCGAGCACGCCGGCCTGGACGACGTGAAGGAGCGCATCACCGAATACCTGGCGGTGCGCAAGCGCCGGGCCGACCGCGGCCTGGGCGTCGTGGGCGGCCGTCGCGGCGGCGCGGTGCTGGCGCTGGTGGGCCCGCCCGGCGTCGGCAAGACATCGCTCGGCGAATCCGTCGCGCACGCGATGGGCCGCAAGTTCGTACGCGTCGCGCTCGGCGGCGTACGCGACGAGGCGGAGATCCGCGGACACCGGCGTACGTACGTGGGCGCCCTGCCCGGCCGGATCGTGCGAGCCATCAAGGAAGCCGGGTCGATGAACCCCGTCGTCCTCCTCGACGAGATCGACAAGGTCGGCTCCGACTTCCGCGGCGACCCGGCCGCGGCGCTCCTCGAAGTCCTCGACCCCGCCCAGAACCACACCTTCCGCGACCACTACCTGGAGGTCGAACTCGACCTCTCCGACGTCGTCTTCCTCGCCACCGCCAACGTCCTGGAAGCCATCCCCGAGGCGCTGCTCGACCGCATGGAACTGGTCACGCTCGACGGCTACACGGAGGACGAGAAGGTCGTCATCGCCCGCGACCACCTGCTCCCGCGCCAGCTGGAGCGCGCGGGCCTGGAGCCCGGCGAGGTCACCCTCGACGACGCCGCGCTGCGCAAGCTGGCGGGCGAGTACACCCGGGAGGCGGGCGTACGAAACCTGGAGCGCTCGGTGGCCCGCCTGCTGCGCAAGGTGGCGGCCAAGCACGAACTGGGCGACCAGAAGCTCCCGTTCACGATCACGGACGAGGACCTGCGCGCCCTGATCGGCCGCCCCCACCACGTCCCGGAGTCCGCCCAGGACCCGGCGGAGCGCCGCACGGCTGTCCCCGGCGTGGCCACAGGTCTCGCGGTCACGGGCGCCGGCGGCGACGTCCTCTTCGTCGAGGCGTCCCTCGCCGACGAGGAGACGGGCGGCGCGGGCCTGACCCTCACGGGCCAGCTCGGCGACGTCATGAAGGAGTCCGCCCAGATCGCCCTTTCCTTCCTGCGCTCGCACGGCGCGGAACTGGAACTCTCCGTCGCCGACCTCAAGGACCGGGGCGTACACATCCACTTCCCGGCGGGCGCGGTCCCGAAGGACGGCCCGAGCGCGGGCATCACGATGACGACGGCCCTGGCATCGCTCCTGTCCGGCCGACTGGTCCGCACGGACGTGGCGATGACCGGCGAGGTGTCCCTGACCGGACGCGTCCTGCCGATCGGCGGCCTGAAGCAGAAGCTGCTGGCGGCGCACCGGGCGGGTACGACGACGGTCGTGATCCCGAAGCGGAACGAGGCGGACCTGGACGACGTCCCGGCCGAGATCCTCGACAAGCTGGAGATCCACCCGGTGACGGACGTACGCCAGGTCCTGGAGATCGCACTGGCCCCGGCGGAGGTGGCGGTGCCGGTGGCGGCGTAACGCAGGCCGGTCCGGCGACCGGTGGCGGCCCCCTTCCTCTCTCGCACGACGGGGGAAGGGGGCTTCTGCGCGAAATGGGCCCGGTCGTCGGGTGACGAGCCCTGTGACACTTCTGTGACGGCAGCGAATTGGGAGCGTTGCCGGAAAGTAGGTAGCGTCGTTCCGGTAATGCTGTTGCGAAATGCGGACCGGGAGGGCACGTGGCCGAGGGCCCGGAGTCGACCAGGCGGGTCGACGAATCCGAATTCCTTGAGATGAGCGGGCAGGACCCCGCGCAGGCGAGAGTGCTGCGCAAGTCCCTGGAGGAGCTCGCCTCGGGACGGGGCGGGGACGCCCTCAAGGAAATGGCCCGGGAGGTCCTCTCGGGGCGTACGAGCCTCCGGGACGCGGTGAACATTTCGGCATACTCCGACCAACTCGTTGCACAGGCCGCCCCCATGGCCGAGAAGTGGGCGGCGCTCTCCGAGGCCGAGCGCGAGGCGCTCGCTGCCGAAGGCGAGCGGAGCATGGCCGAGGAGCAGGGCCGGATCGACGAGGAGCGCCGCGCGTCGCCGGACGACAGCGGCAAGAAGTCCCGCCACGACGGCCGGGGCTGGTCGCTGTACTGACCGGCCGCGGGGCGTGGGACAACGCCCCGGCCCCACTTACCTTTCATTGGCACTCACCTTTCAGGGGCAGGAGCAGACGGTGGGCTTTCGAGTCGAGCCGGGCGCGATCGACGGCTTTTCGAAGCTCGTGGGTCGTGCCGCCGACGGCAGCACGCAGGCTGTCTCGTACACGGGCAACGCGCAGATCGACACGGTGGCGGGCGGACAGCTCTGGGACCTCGTCGCGGGTGATCACGACAAGTACGTGAACGACGCCAAGGGCGCCCTGCAGAAGGTGCAGAAGGTCCTCGACTCCTCGCAGCAGGAACTGGCCAAGTCCGCCAAGTACTACCGCGAGACGGACAGCGGCGTAGCAGCGAAGATGGACGCCACCTATCCGGGGTCCAAGGGGGCCGGCGGGCAGCCGGACGGCGGCGACGCACAGGACTTCTCCGATGCGAGCAACGCCACTGACCTGCTGAAGAAGGCCGGCGAAAGCGACAACCCGCTGGTCAAGTACGGCCAGGGGCACGCCGACGAGTACATGATGAGCCCGGTCCAGAAGGCCCTCGGCTCCGTCCTCGACCTGGGCAGCCCGTCGGCCATGGCGGTGGAGGCGTCCAAGCTGCTCTTCGGCTTCGACCCCTTCGGCGAAGTGAACAACTGGATCTTCGGGGACTGGAACAAGTACAACGACTGCGCCGACGTCTGGGACGGTCTCGGGGGCTTCTGCGACGCGGTGGCCGCCAATCTGAAGAAGGGCAACGGGAACGTCGGCCTGAGCTGGGCCGGCAACGCCTCGGACGCCGCCAGGGTCTACTTCGAAGAGTTCGCCGGGAAGCTCGCCGAGATCAAGGAGACCTTCGAGTCCCTGCGGACCTGCTACAAGCAGGCCGCGCAGATGGCGTTCCAGTTCGGCGAGTTCCTGAAGTCCTTCATGGTCATGTTCTGCGACGCCCTGGTCATCTGGCTGGTGAATCTGGCCGCCGCCCAGGCCGCCAACCTGATTCCGGTCGGCGGTCAGGTGGCGTCGGTCGCCATGTTCGCCCTGGCGGCGGCGCAGGCCATCCGGATCATGGCGATGTGGGCCGAGGCGTCGAAGGCCTTCGACGCGATGGCGACCGCTCTGAGCGCGATCGCGCTCACCATGTCCACAGCGGTGAACGGCTTCTCCGCGGCGGACGGATTCCCCGAGGTGAGCTCCGGCGGCTACGACCACCGCGCGGTCTAGGGACGGAGAACTCACCCATGTCTTTCCTGTACGGCGACAGCCCCGACGGTCTTGACCTGTTCCTCACCCGCGTGCGCAACTGGGTCGTCGGGTGGGCACCCGCCTGCCTGGTGCTCGTGTGGTTCCTGACCAAGGAAGAGGGCTGGCACATGAGTTTCCTCGCCCTCTGCGTGCTGCCGCCCGTCGCGGCGTACCTCGGAATCCGCGCCAAGCGCGAGATCCTCGCAGGCCTGGCATGGACGGCGGGCGCCGTGGCCGTCGCGCCGCTCCCGCTGATCGCCGCGATCGAGCTCCTTTAGGCATGTGGGCCGTTACAGGGTGTGAGACTCCGGACCCCGGACCCCCGGTGCTCGAGCGCCGGGGGCCCTCTCGTCGGCTCGTCGCCTGTCAGCCGTAGGCGAGGGCCTGGACGCGGTCGAGGGCGCCGTTGAACTTGTTGTGGTCGCCGACGATCGGGCCGCTGGACGTGTACTGCCACATCGTCTGGTACGCCCAGCCCGCCGGGAGTTCGCCCGGCGTGGTGTTGTAGCGGGCGATCCACAGCGGGTTGCTCGCGCCGAAGCCGCCGTAATTGCCGGTGCAGGTCTTCCACCAGCTGGTCGCCGTGTAGATCACAGCGTCGCGGCCGGTGCGCGCCTTGTAGGTGTTGAGGAAGTCGCGGATCCAGCTGACCATGCCGCTCTGTGTCTTGCCGTAGCACTGCGCGCCGTACGGGTTCCACTCGATGTCGAGCGCGCCCGGCAGCGTTCTGCCGTCGCGCGACCAGCCGCCGCCGTTGTCCACGAAGTAGTTGGCCTGGTTGGCGCCGCTGGAGTCGTTGGGGGTCGCGAAGTGGTACGCGCCGCGGATCATGCCGACGTTGTACGAGCCGTTGTACTGCTGCGCGAAGTAGGGGTTCTTGTAGTAGTTCCCCTCGGTGGCCTTGACGTAGGCCCACTTGACGCCGCTGGTCCAGAGCGAGGACCAGTTGACGTTGCCCTGGTGGCTGCTGACGTCGACGCCCTCGGTCTGCGTGGCGCGGGTCTCGGGCGGCAGGCCGCCCTGGCCGTCGTGCTTGATGACGCCCATGCCCATACGGGCGGAGCCGCGCTCGGGCTTCTCGGCGGCGGTGGCCGCGCTCGGCAGGGTGAAGAGGAGGGTGAGGGCGGCGGAGAGGAGTAACAGGGTCCGTATTCCGGATCTGTGCACGGGCATTTACGTGCCTCCGAAAGGCTCAGGTGACCACTGGTGTGGACATGCCATAAATGAAGCTACGCACGTAGACCCGTGGCGCGGAAGGGGCCCTGGGTGCCGCCGTTGGTCTACGCCTGCGAAATACTGGCCGAGCTGCGGCAACGGCCGCCGCTGAAGGAAACTTTCGGGGTGAGGAAAGCTCGCAATGAGTGCTGACGTGCACGGAAGCGGGGGAGCGGGCGACGCCGGTTCCGCAGAGGGAAGTGGTGTGGACCACGAGTTCCTGGCCCTGGAGCGGGAGTTGGCGGTCTTCCTGCGGCGCGCCCGCGCGTCGTCCGGCGACATGGCCCGCGAGGTTCACCCGGAGCTGGAGCCCGCGGCGTACGGGCTGCTGGTACGGCTCGACGAGGTGGAACGCCAGCGGGCGACCGATCTGGCGGCCTGGTTCGGGGTCGGCAAGGCGACGATGAGCCGGCAGTTGCGCGCGCTGGAGGAGCTCGGCCTGGTCACGCGCGAGCCGGACCCGGCGGACGGCCGCGCCTCGCTGGTGGCGCTCACGGCGGAGGGGCGGGCGCGGTTCCGGCGGGTGCGGGATGCGCGGCGCGCGAGGTATGTGCGGAAGCTGGCGGGCTGGGACCGGGCGGAGGTCGCGGAGTTGGCGCGGCTGCTGCATCAGTTGAACGAGCGGGCGGAGGGCTGAGGCGGGAGCGGCGGGGGCCCAGTTCGAGCCCCGTTACAAGGTCGGGCCCAGCTATGAGGTGGGGCCAGCTGTGAGGTCGGCCCAGTTATGAGGTCGGGCTCAGTTATGAGGTGCGGGTCCAGCCACGAGGCCGGGTCCAGCCACGAGGGCGGGCTCACCCGGGAGGCCGGGCTCACCCACGAGGGGCTGGCTCACCCAGGAGGCCGGGCTCACCCACGAGGACGGGCTCAGCCAGCAGGCCGGGCTCACCCACGCGGACGCGCCTCACAGCTCCGCGTAAATCGCCGCCGCGTCGTCGTGGCGCTTCCAGCGGCGTACCAGGGGAGCCGTCGCCTCGTCCGTCTCCAGCGCCCGCACCCGGTCGATCAGCGCCTGCGCGCTCTCCTTGCGCAGTACGCCCACGCAGTCCTCCCAGTCGCCCCGGCCGAACATGTCGACCCACCGCGACGCGCCGTCGCTGAGCGCCGCCAGCGCCCGTACCTCTGCCCGCGGGGTCACCCCCGACACCGCCCGCGTCGCCACCGACGGATCGGCGGCTGCCGTGAAGAAGCCGCCCTCCTTGTTGCGCAGGGCGTCGGTCGCGGCCAGGGAGGAGAGGATCTCGCGGGGGAGCAGGTCGAGGCGGGTGTCCAGGATCGGGCGAACCGTGCCGCTCGGGGACTCCAGGAGCAGCGTCGAGTCCGAGAGCACCAGGTGTTCGACCGCCTCCGCGCCCCACCGCGCCACAACCACCGTCGCCTGAGGCGTACGTACGTGAGAAAGGTCACACGTCGTACGGTGGGCGTCGGCGGTGCGGCGAATGGACTCCGCGAGGATCTCTTCCAGAGTCAAATCCCGCCTCGAAGTGGACAATTCGATCAACGTGCCGCCGAGCCGCGCGGTGAACCACGGAACCGAATGCAGACACCCGTCGTCGCCCGCGGGCGGCGTCACGCCGTCCAGCAGGACCAGCGTCCCGCCCTGGCCGGCGGCAGGCAGGGCGACGGACACCCAGTCCTCGTTGGGGCGTTCGGGATCACCGGAGACCGTGGCCAGTTCGAAGCGCATGCGGCCAAGCATGCCTGAGGGCCGGGAATGGGCTCGCCGGCCGGCTCTGTGGGGGCGCTGCGCCGACCAGTTGGCCCATACCAGCAGGTGGCTGCAGGTTGTTTGGGCGGAATGAGACACTCCGCGAAGCTGCGGGGGCGCATCTTGCCAAAGGCCGGGCTGAACTTCCAACCGGCACTCCGCGCACGCGCAAGACGCGGCGGATCGGGAGTTGTTCGCCAACTCCCGAGTGATGTTCACTCGTTCGTGTGGCGGCCTGGGTGATGCGCGTCTTCTTCCCATAAGCACTGGAATGGTCTGAAGCCATTCCTGGGGTGGGGGCGCTCTCTCGTGTGACCAGTCGTCACCTCGGCCACATGGGCAGACGAGTCAAGCAAGAATGCGAGCACCGGTGCAGAAAAAGCGGCCTCGGGGCGGTAGCGGTAACAGCGGTAATGGCGAGAATGGCGAGCGGACCGAACGCACCGTACGGGTACGCAGCCGGCTGGTCGCCGGCGTGGCCGTCGTCGGCGTCGTTGTCCTCGCCGCCGGTGCCCCCGCCATCATCAGCGCCTCCTCGGAACTGTCCGAATCCCAGCGTCTGGTCACCCTCGCCGAGCTGAACCGGCAGGCCGTCACCCTCGCCCACTCCCTCGCCGACGAACGCGACGACGTCACCGCGTACATCGCGGCCGGACGCGGCAGCACGGACACGGGCACGGACACGGGCGGCGCCGAAGGCGGCAAGGGGCTCTCCGAGGCCCGCAGTGCCCGCGTCGACCGGCAGATGGACGAGATCGAGGCCGCCGCCCCGGCCGGCCTGCGCCGCGACCTGGCCAAGATCCCCGGCATCCGCAGGGCCGCCCTCACCGGCAAGGGCACCGCCCTGGAGGCCCACAAGGCGTACAGCCAGGCGATCGAGAAGCTCCAGGACCTCGCCGACGAGCTCGCCGACAAGACACCCCCGCGCGCCGCCGACGCCACCCTCCCCCAGACTTCGTCCGGGGGGACCCCCATCTCGCTGCGCTCCCCCGGCGCGCTCGGCAAGGCGACCGAGCAGGCCGCCGCCACCCGTGGCCTGCTGGTCGCCGCGCTGTCGGTGCCCCGTGAGAACACCGGCAGCCGCATCGACCCCGTAACCGGGCTCCTCGTCCCCGCCGAAGAGGACCCGGACTCCGAGAGCGCCCGTACCCGCAACGCCCTGACCGCCGCCGCCCAGCAGTCGCGGGTACGCGAACTCGCCGCCCTCGCGGACTTCGACCAAGTCGCGGGCTCGCGCGTACGCGAGAACTTCAAGACCACCGTCACCGGGCCCGACGTCAAGACCGCCGAGCAGTTCCTCACGCGCCTCACCGACCAGCCCACGCTTTCCGAGGCTGAGGGCAAGACCGACCCGGCGAAGGCCGAGGCCGCGTTCTCGGCCCGTATCGAACTGATGCGCGGCGCCGAGTCGGCGCTCGGCGCGGTGCAGGCCGAGCGGCTCGCGCAGCTGCGCGACGACGATGTCACCGCGCTGGAAATCCGGATCGCGCTGGCCGGCGCCTGCTTCCTGTTCGCCGTCGGCGTCAGCACGGGCGTCGCCCGTACGCTCACCCAGCCGCTGGCCGTGCTGCGGATCGGGGCCGCGCGCCTGGCCGCCGAGCCGGAGTCCGACGACGCGGAGGCGGCCGAGCCCGTCCGCTTCACCGGCCGCAACGACGAATTCGCCCAGGTCGTACGCTCCCTCAACACCCTGCACGGCAGGCTGGCCGAGGTCGGCGCACGCGCGGAGAAGTTCGCCGGAGACCGTACGCACCTGATCGGCCAGCGCGAGACCCTCGCCACCCAGCGCGCCGAACTCCAGGAGCAGGTCGCCGAGGCCGCCGCACAACTGGAACGCATGCGGCACACCATCCACTCCACCTTCGTCAACCTCTCGCTGCGCACGCTCGGCGTCGTCGACCGCCAGCTCGGCGTCATCGAGAGCCTGGAGGAGCGCGAGCAGGACCCCGAGCGCCTCGCGACGCTCTTCAAGCTCGACCACATGGCGACCGTCATGCGCCGCCACGGCGAGAACCTGCTGGTCCTGGCCGGTACGGATCACGGGCACGCGCACGCGCACGGTCACGGGCAGCAGGGTCCTGTGCCGCTCGTCGACGTACTGCGCGCCGCCGTCAGCGAGATCGAGCGGTACGAGCGGGTGGTCATCCAGTCCCTGCCGCCGCACACCCAGGTCGCGGGCTTCGCCGCCAACGACCTCAGCCACCTGCTCGCGGAACTCCTGGAGAACGCGACGTCGTTCTCGCCGCCGGACGCCAAGGTCGAACTCTCCGGCTGGCTCCTCGAAAGCGGCGAGGTCATGCTCTCCGTACAGGACGAGGGCATCGGCATGGCGGCCGAGCGGCTCACGGAGCTGAACGCGCGCCTCGCCGAGCCTGCTGCGTACGAACCGGGCGACGGCATCGACGGCGGCATCGGCCTCCACGTGGCCGCACTGCTGGCCGCGCGCCACGGCGTACGCGTGCAACTGCGCGAGCAGAAGGGCGGCGGGATCGCCGCGGTCGTCGTACTGCCCGACGCACTGCTCCCCTCGTCACCACCCGCGGCCGTCCCGCCCGCGGTGACGGTAGCCGGGGACGCCCCCACGCTGAACCTGCCGGGTTCGGTGGCCGAGGCGAACTCGAATGCGCTGCCGGGGCGTTCGGCGCTCGAAGTGCCGGAGAAGGACGCGCAGAAGGACCAGCAGCAGGACGCGGAGGCCGACCCGCAGAAGGACCAGCTGGAGGCCCCCGCCCCGCAGGCCGACCTGCAGAAGGACCAGCCGGACGGCCCGCTGGCCGCCGACCCACTGAAGGACCCGCTGGTGGCGGCGGCCGAGCGCACGATCCGCGAGAAGGCGGCGAAGGCGGAGCCCGAGCAGGAGCAGGACAAGGAGCCGACGCGAGAGCCGGAGCCGTTGGCCGAGGCCGACCCGGAGCTGTCCGCTGAGGCAGCGCTGGAGCCCGAAGCCGAGCGCGAGCCGCAGCCCGACCCCGAGCTGTTGGGCGCGTCCGAGCTCCCGGCCGAGGCCGAGCGGGAGCCCGAGTCGCAGCCTGACCCTGAATCGTTGGCCGCGTCCGAGCTCGCGGCCGAGCATGAGTCGTTGGCCGGGCCTGGGCAAGAGCTGTTCGCTGAGGTCGAGCCGCAGCCCGACACCGAGCTCTTGGCCGACTCCGAGTCTGCTGCTGCGTACGAGCCGTCGGCTGAGGCCGGGTCCACTCCCGAAGACGAGCGCGAGCCGGAGTCGCAGCCCGAGACGTTGGCTGACGCCGACCCGCAGCCGGAGTCGGGGTCGGAGCTGCCCCCGCAGCCGGAGCCCGGACCCGTGCTGCCGTCGCAGCGCGAGCCGCTCGCTGGGGGCAAGTCCGTGGGCCTGGGCGGCGGGCCGGTTGCCCGTCCGTACGCCATCGGGCCCGATACGCACGAGCGCACCGACGACGGCGATCCGGACACCGAGGCCCCGGTCGACGAGCCGACCCGCACAATGCGGCTGCCGCGGCAGGCCTCCGAGGCCGTGCCCTCGGAGCCGCAGCCGGAGCCGAGGGCGGAGCACGTGGCCGTCGGCGCAGCCGGGCTCACCGGTACCGACGATTCCGCGCCCGCGACCGCACCCGCACCCGCTCCCGTCGAGCCAATCACCGACAAGGGGCTGCCCAAGCGGACCCCCCACGTGGTCAAGTCCGGCCCCGAGAGGCCCGCGGAGCGCACCCGCAGCGTCGACGCCGATGCCTTGCGCCGCCGCCTCGGAGGCTTCCACCAGGGCGCGAAGGACGGGAGGCGTGACGTCGAAGCAGAGATCTCATCCAACGGGGACCGTACCGATACCGAGGGGGACACCGTTGAGGAGGAACGCAGTTGACTGCGTCGAGCACATTCGGGCTGAGTAGCGAAGCCCGTAATCTCCACTGGCTGTTGAGCAATCTGGTCGAGGAGGTGCCGGGGCTCCAGTCGGTCGCCGTCGTGTCCTCCGACGGGCTGCTCCTCCTGTCCTCCGACCCCGAGCGCAACGTCGGTCCCGCCCCGGCCCGCCGCCAGGACGGCCCAAAAGGTTCGAGCGCCGACCTGGCCACCATCGTCTCGGGCCTCGCCAGCCTCACGCAGGGTGCCGCGAAGCTGATGGACAGCGGGAGCGTCAAGCAGACGATGATCGCGATGGAGGAAGGCAGCGTCTTTGTCATGTCGATCAGCGACGGTTCGCTGCTCGGCGTGCACGGGGCCCCCGACTGCGACATGAGCGTCGTGGCGTACCACATGGCGCTCTTCGTGGGCCGCGCCGGCCACGTCCTCACCCCCGAACTCCGCAGCGAGCTGCGCAAATCGATGGAGAGCGCCCTGTGACGCCGTCCCCCAAACTTCCGGTAAGGGGTGACGGCCGCAGGCCCGCCCGCGTACGCCCGTACTCGCTCACCGGCGGCCGCACCCGCTTCACGCACGTCCTGCTCGTCGAGACCTTCGTGGCAGCGCTCGAAGCGCCCGGGGAGCGGCGTGAGCTGACGAACGGCGGGCTCCAGACGCGCGTCATGCCGGAGATGCGGGCGATCGTCGAGCTGTGCCGCCGGATGCGTACGGTCGCGGAGATCTCCGCCCTGCTGAAGATGCCGCTCGGTGTTGTCCGCGTGCTGCTCAGCGATTTGGCCGACCAGGGAAAGATCCGTGTGTACGGGACCGGGCACGCCCCCGGCCAGCCGAACCGCGCGCTGCTCGAAAGGGTGCTGAGTGGACTCCGTCGTCTCTGAGACCGGGACCCAGACCTTCCATGCCCACGCCGGGCACACACCGCTGATCCCGACGCAGCCCCTCCCGCCCCACGCCGACGAAGGCGCCCAGGCCTGGCAGACCGACCGCACCCGAGCCCCGATCGCCACCAAAATCGTGGTCGCGGGCGGCTTCGGCGTAGGCAAGACGACCTTCGTCGGGTCGGTCTCCGAGATCACGCCGCTCCAGACCGAGGCGCTGATGACCACCGCCAGCGAGGAGACGGACGATCTCACCGCGACGCCGGACAAGGTCACGACGACCGTCGCGATGGACTTCGGCCGCGTCACCCTCGACGACGACCTCGTGCTGTACGTGTTCGGGACACCGGGCCAGCAGCGCTTCTGGTTCATGTGGGACGACCTGGTGCGCGGCGCGATCGGCGCGATCGTCATGGCCGATACGCGCCGCCTGTCCGACTGCTTCCCGGCCCTCGACTATTTCGAGAGCTGCGGCCTGCCGTACATCGTCGCCGTGAACCACTTCGAGGGCACGCCGGCGTACGAGGCCGAGGACGTCAGGGAAGCCCTGACGGTGCCGTCGCACGTACCGGTCGTGATCATGGACGCGCGCAACCGGATCAAGGTGGTCGAGTCGCTGCTCGCCCTGGTCGGCCACGCGCTTGAAGTCACCCCCGAATAGCTACTCAACGGAGAACCCCGTCATGCGGAAGATACTCATAGTCGGAGCCGGCCAGTCCGGCCTCCAGCTCGCCCTCGGACTCCAGTCCCGCGGGTTCGAGGTCACCCTGATGTCCAACCGCACGGCGGACGAGATCCGGTCCGGCCGGGTCATGTCGACGCAGTGCATGTTCCACACCGCGCTCCAGCACGAGCGCGACCTCCAGATCAACTTCTGGGAGACGCAGGCCCCGAAGATCGAGGGCCTCGGCGTCTCGGTCGCCGCCCCGGACTCCTCCCGCGCCGTCGACTGGGTCGGCAAGCTGGACGGTTACGCCCAGTCCGTCGACCAGCGCGTGAAGATGGCCGGCTGGATGGAGACCTTCGCGCAGCGCGGCGGCCAGCTCGTCATCCACGGCGCGGCAGTCTCCGACCTGGACTACTTCTCCCGTACGTACGACCTGGTCATGGTGTCGGCGGGCAAGGGCGAACTGGTCTCCATGTTCGGCCGCGACGCGTCCCGCTCCCCGTACGACGCCCCGCAGCGCGCGCTCGCCGTGGCGTACGTCCACGGTCTCGGCCCGCGCCCCGAGCACCCGGAGTACGACGCGGTCCGCTGCAACCTGGTGCCGGGCGTCGGCGAGCTCTTCGTGATGCCCACCCTCACCACCTCCGGCCGCGCGGACATCCTCTTCTGGGAGGGTGTCCCGGGCGGCCCGGTCGACGCGTTCAAGGGCATCAAGGACCCGTCGGAGCACCTCGCGCTCACGCTGGAGCTGATGGAGAAGTTCCTGCCGTGGGAGTACGCCCGCGCGACGAAGGTCGAACTGACCGACGCGAACGCGACGCTGGCGGGCCGGTACGCCCCCACGGTCCGCAACCCGATCGGCCGCCTGCCCGGCGGCGGCCTGGTGCTGGGCGTGGCAGACGTGGTCGTGGCGAACGACCCGATCACGGGGCAGGGCTCCAACTCGGCGTCCAAGTGCGCGGCTTCGTACCTCTCCTCGATCACCTCGCACGGCGACAAGCCGTTCGACGAGGAGTGGATGCAGTCCACGTTCGACCGCTACTGGGACACGGCCCAGCACGTCACCAAGTGGACGAACGCGATGCTCGGCGTCCCCCCGGAGCACGTCCTGAACCTGATCGGCGCGGCGGGCGGCCTCCAGCCGGTGGCCGACCGCTTCGCCAACGGCTTCAACGACCCGGCGGACTTCGAGAACTTCTTCTACGACCCGGAGAAGACGAACGCGTACCTGGCCTCGGTCGCCGGCGCCTGACGGGCCTCTGACCTGCGGTCCGGCGGTCGTCATTGGTCGTTGTTGGCCGTTGTCGGCTGGCCTCGGACGGACCACAGACGGCCCGGCCCTGAATGACTGCTGCTGTTGATGTGAGTTGGGATACCCGAAGCCCCTCAGCCTTGATCGGCTGAGGGGCGACTTGCTTCGGGGCGCGGACGGTTTCGAACCGCCGACATCCGCCTTGTAAGGGCGGACGTGATCAGCACGGGGAACGCCCAGTTCGAACGGGCTTTCGCAACCTCTCAGTGCGGCAGGTCATCTCGACTGCGCCAAGCCGTCGTTGACCGTGAGTGATCGCGCAATCTGGCACGGCTGTGGCACGCGACAGTAACTCGACTAAGCGCTTGATCCTGGGACGGCACCTCCGGGCTTCTCTGCCCACTCAAGCTAAGGGCTGTCCCGTAACTG
>NZ_JAGGPB010000118.1 GCF_018614055.1 Streptomyces sp. ISL-98 | reverse complement strand
GCCCGCCTGCGCTGGGACACCCGCACCCGCGACCACGTGGAGCGACCCGTTAGCCAGGCGAAGACACGTCGCGAAGCCATCCGCTGCCTCAAACGCTACGTCGCACGAGAGATCTACCAGACGATCGTGCCGCCCAGAAACAGTGCCTAGTGGTCCTGGACGTCACCGCCGCTGATAAGGCCACCGCCCGAGCGGTGATGGCCCACTTGGAGAAGTAGTGGGCCACCTCCGGCATCACACCCGTGCGGCACGCGCCTGGAGTGCCGGGCGTCAAAGCCCGCGTGTACGCAGACCTCCGACGCCCCGGCACCATGACCTGATTGGCCGCCGCTACGAGCGACACAGTCCTTAAGAGTTGTCATCCTCGGCCAACTGCCCGTGCTCACCTCCGGTCGACTCCCACAGGGCGGCGATGCGTGCGGCGGCGGCGCGGGCCGTGGCGAGGTCAGCGGCGGTGATGTCGACGCGGACGATGCCGGGGCCGGCCCATGGTGCGGTGTCAGTCATGTTGTCAGGCACGCAGGTCCGGCCGCCGTGGTTCGCCGGGCGATGGGAATTCACACGACCGGGTGCCTCACTCAACTTTCGACGTTTTCACAGCTGATCGTGGGGGGATCGCTCAGGCCGGTGATGTGGCGTCATCGCGACGCGGAGGGCAGGACAAGCAGAGGAGCATCAGCGGTGCTTGCGTCGCCTGCAAAGCGGCCCGGGCTCCCCCACCTGACAAAGACGGCGCATGGGCAACTTCTTCGACCCCAAAAGGATTTGGGACAACAGGGGACCGTTTCCGCGCTCTGGTCCCCTCCGACGAGGACCGCGAGGCAGACGAGTCCCCACGAGCCGCCGCACAACGCGAAGTCAAAGAAGAACTCGGACTGACCACCGAGCGAGGACGCCTCCTCGGGATCCCCATCGGTGCTCGCCTCGTGTTTCCCCGGCACGACGAAGGACACATCGGGCCGATCTCCAGAAAGCTCGGTGGACCGGCTGCCGGTACTACTGCCGCCCAGCTGTCCCCTTCGGCGCGCCGCTACCGGGCCAGGGCGAGCAGGACCCTCTCCAGGATCTGTCGCAGGGCCGCCCGGTCGGTGGTGTCCGGGCCGGGTCGCGTCACCCCGTCGTACGTGAGTCCCTCGGCGAAGGCGACCACGACCCGCCCGCCCTCTTCCGGATCCGGGCTGCCGAGCGCCGCCGCCAGCATCCGGGCCTGGCCGATGAAGCGCTCCCGGGCGCGGAGCAGTTCGGTGCCCAGCTCCCCTTCTGGGTGACGCGCCGTCAGGAGGATGATCTCCAGGCGGGCGCGGGTGCGGTCGCGTTGGGGGCCGAGCCAGTGGGCGAGGACGCCTGCGAAGCGGTCGGCCACCTGGCGTACCGGCGGCGCCTCGGCCAGCTCTTCGGAGACGGTCGCCGCTTCGATGTCCGCGACTTCCTCCTCGGCGATGAACGCGACCACGGCGGCGAGCAGTGCCTGCCGGGTACGGAAGTAGTAGCTGGTCGACCCGGCCGGCACCTTCGCCTGCCCGTCGACCGCCCGGTGGGTCAGCCCTCGCAGGCCCTCCTCGGAGATGACCGCCACTGCCGCGGTGAGCAGCGCCTGTACGCGGGGGCTTCTGGCGCTGCTCACGCGACGGCCCGCTTCCTGAGCCTGCGGAGCATCATCCGGCGGACGAGGCCGCTGAACGGCTCGATGAACCGCCAGTACCGCCCCATGGCACGACGAGCAGCCTCGTCGAGGCACAGGACCCGGGTCTCGGTGACGACCTGCGTGCCGCCGGTGGCGGCCTCCGCGGTGAATCGCATGCTGAACGTCGCCTTCGCGTAGCCGGGTTCGTCAAAGGCCAGGAACTCGCTCGGGCCTGTGACGTCCGGCCGTCCGTCGGCCGCACCCATGGTCCACCACTGCCCCACGATCCCCCGGACCGTCTCTCGCGGCGGGTCTTCGGCCAGCAGCAGGAAGCTGTCCCGCAGGTCCTTCTCCGGGACCGGTGCCTCGCTGCCCCCGCTCTGCAGGCGGCCGAGCTGCCGCCGCACGGCGAACAGCGCCCGGACGACTGGCCCCCACCCCCCGCCGGCCTGCTCCATCTCCTGCCACGCCGCCCACACCGCGTCCACCGGGGCCGGGATGACCGTCTGGTGCCGGGAGCCGAAGTCCGGGCGGGGAACGAACGTGCCTGCGAGTCCACTCATACCGCCGGCGCTACATTTGTAGAGTCCGGGGAGTCGGGCTTTCGGCAGGGTCAGCGCGGATCCGCCTGAATCAGGGAACCGGGTGGTGACGAAACGGGCCGTCCAGCGTGACGAACGTGACTCCCGAACTCATCGACATTGATCACGGTGGCAGCACACGAAGTGGCTCCCGAAGTCGTTGACGAACGACTCCCGTTCTCGCGTACACAGCCAGGAGCCCAGAGGTGACGAGCGGTTTACTGCTGCTGCTCCCGGCCGCGCAATGCGCTCAGGGGCAGGCGCCGGCTCTTTCCACCATGACGGTCGCGGAGGATGGCCACGTCGCCGAGCAGCTCGCGCAGCTTGTCCTCTTCGGCCTCGGCACGGGCGTAGCGGTCGGGGAGGGTGGCAAGCAGGTGTTTCCACTGGCGCTGTCCTGCTCGTACGCCGCCCCGCCCTCAGCGCCGCCGCATCGACCGCGAAGCGCACTGACCCAGCCTCAGCACCACGAAACAGCCTCGCCTATTGGGCGGGGCAGTTTCGCGTTTCCACGCCCGGCACAGTCGGCTGACGGGCAGCGGGCAAGCGAGAGCCTCGCCGACGGGGGGCGAGGCTGCAACCAGTGTGGCGGCAGTGCGCCGCCGATGCGCCCGGATTGCCCTGCCGAGCGCGCCGGAAGCGCGGCGCTCCGTCGGCGACCGGACGGCTCCGGTACTCGGCCGGGCACGCGCTCGGCGGAGGCGAGGCCGGCGGACAGGGAGGCCAGGAAGGAAGCGGGAAGCGGGAAGCTGAGGGGTGGAAGGCGAGGCGAGGGAGGGACGACAGAGTGAGCAGGCCGCGCCGGGCTGTCAGATATAAAGCCTCTTCCTCCGGCTATCGCGGAGAAAGATGTGTCGTCGAGCGAAAGGGGCCCATGGGTTCCCGACGTCACCCTGCCCCACCACAACGGACGCACCGAAGGCGTCAACACACGAACGAAGAGGATCATGAGGCAGATACACGGACGGGCCGGGTTCACCCTGCTCCCCCACCGCATCCTCCTCCAGTAATCACCACACTTCGTCACCACCGATTACGGAACAGAGCCGTTCATTGGACAGGCCCGACAGGCCCCCGGGAACAGGTAGTGCACAGCAACAGGCTCGGCGTGCTCCCGCAGCCAGTCGACAGGGAGTTGCTGGCTGAAGCCCAACTGCGCTGCTTCCGCCTCCAGGAGGAGGAGCCGCAGGTCACGGAGTCTGCTCCCCGCGCGGGGATGGTCCCCCTGAAGAACAGGAGCGTGGACCGTGTGCGACCGGAAACGTTCTGGGGTCGTTGAACAGCGCAGCCTCCTTCTCCTGGTCTGACCGCCGTCACCGCGGCCTGCCGCCTGTGCCCTGGCCAATCACCCTCACCTGAGGAACCGGGGGTGTCCGGCCAGCCAGCGGGTATGCCGCAGCAGCGGGTAGAGCTGTGCGCGCTTTGCCGCAGCGTCCGTCCCGGCCGTAACCGGTCCGGCCTCTTCGACGAGGACTTCACTTGGCGGACTCTGGAACGGCAAGCAACTGAACTCCCCAAGGCGTATGAGGGAGTCAGGTGGCAGCCACACCAGGAGGAATACCGCTGGGCTCAGGGTCTGGCCCGGAGTTATTGGACGCCCGCCTCGGTGCAGGCGGCACTGCGCAGTGCCGGGGACTCCGTTCGAGCCGGCCGGCTGATTCGCACCGTTGAGCTGTTGCCCCACGTCTTGACGGCGGTCAGCGACGGCGACCGGTCGCTACGGTCGATCCGGACTCTGATCGATAGCCTCACCGACCAGAGCTTCCCGCAGCCATGACTGGGTCCGGCCGTTCGTGACACGCATGGTGCGTGGCTGGCACGACTTCCAGCGGCCCTCAAGGGACCTGCCCGCGTAGGAAGGCGCGATGTGTATCTGTCTTCCCTGCGGGTCGAGTGTCTGTGGCAGCACTAGGCAGGTTGCCGCGACGTGCGGCTACTGGCCGGTTGCTCCGTCGATCCGTTCACGGAGCAGGTCAAGGTGCCCGCAGTGGCGGGCGGTTTCCTCGATCATGTGGGCAAGCGCGTAGCGCAGAGTGAAGCTCATCTCAGGTGCTTTCGCGCGGTCGTCGAGCCCGGCCCCCGCCACGACGCCACGGGAGCGCTCGCATGCTGCCTGGTAGTCAGCCACGATCAACGCGAGGGTGTCTGATGGCGCCAGCAGGAAGTTCCCGTGCGGGTCATCGTCGGTCCACGGCCATACAAGATCGGCGTTGGCGAAGTCGATGCTGAACCAGAACAGCTCAACACCAGTCAGATGCTTGACGACCCCCGCGGGACTCAACGTCGAGGGCGGTACTGGACTGCTGAATCCCTGCTCGTCGCTGAGACCGGCAACCTTGTTGACCACCGTCGCGCGCAGGAAGTCCAGGAGCCCTGCCAGAATCTCCCGTTCGGTACCGTCATCGGGTGGCCGCGACCGGGACACGGGTATGACGCCATCGGATTCCATCCGCACAACTTACTGGCATGCGCAGTCAAGCATCAGGTGAAGCCGCAGTGTCAAGGATCAACCGAGACCGGACACTTCCACCTGCCGCTCAAAGGTGCACGTAAGAGCTTTTCTGGGCCGACTGTCGCGACCTCGCCGTCCGAGCGCACATCCAGCTCGGCGGCCCGATCGTCCTGGTCTTCATCGACTCGGACCAGCTCACCCACACCACTCCGTCGAGGAGCTGTCGAGGAGGACGCCCCAGAAGGCGGCTCCCTGGGGCCCGGCGCCCCGCGAGAGATCTCGGAGCGCCGGGCCTTTCGCTGTCGGTCAGCCGACCTTGAAGGAGAGCGTGGTGGAAGGGCCCGAGCTGCCGTACGGGCCGAGGGCCCACACTTCGATCGTGTACATGCCCATACGGGGATGTGCCCAGGTGTCGGTGGGGCCCGTGACTTCGTGGACGACACCCTCTGAGTGGACGTACCACTTGTAGCCGCTCACCCGACCTGGCGTTTCGGAGGCATTGGGCTGCATGGTGAAGGTCACCGGGATGTCGCTCCCCCCGCGCGCCCAGCAGTCGTTCGCGGTGCATTCGGTGTACGGGGCGGAGAGCTTCACCTGCGGTGGGAGGGGGGAAGCGGACCAGGTCCGGGTGATGCGGTCCACGGTGACTTCGGCAGAGGGCGCCGACTCCTGCCCGTCCTCGTTCACCGCCGTGACGTAGTAGTACGAGACTCCGGCAGGCGCCGTTTCGTCCCGGAATTCGTTCGCCGTGATCTTCGATCCGCTGAGCCGGGTCCATGCCTCGTTGGACGCGGTCCGGCGATAGACGTGATGGCCGAGGGAATAGTCCCCCGGGGTCCAGGTGAGGCGGGTCGAGAAGTCGCTCGGCGTCGCCTCGACCGCCGTCGGCGGGGCGAACGGTGCCGGGGCCGGCCTGGTGACCGTCCCGGACGTGGCGGCCGGCGAGGCGTTCCCGTACACGTCGACCGCTTGCACGCGGTACTGGAACGCGACGCCTTCCTCCGCCCGTGCATCGGTGTAGGAGCTGCCGAGCACGGTCTCCGGCCCGTCGGGGTCGTCCTGCCCCACCGGGGCGCCCCACACCTCGTAGTGGTGGGCGTCATCTGTATTGGCAGTCCAGCGAAGCACGTTGCCCGCCGTGGTGCCCTGCGCCGTCAAGCCGGTCACCTCCGCGGGCGGGACGGTGTCGGGGTCGCCGGTGTCCGCCGCCACGGACCGCGCGGACTCGTTGTGGGCGGCATCGAGCGCGGTGACGCGGTAGTAGCACCGCTTGTGGATGTCGGCGGTGGTGTCCCGGTACGCGGGGTCGGCCAGGTCGCCGCCGACGCGTTCGAACGTCCCCGTGGCGCTCTCCGACCGGTACACCCGGTAGGCGCTGGCGCCTTCCGACAGCTTCCAGGCGAGCGCCACACTGCCCGGGGCGACCTTGGTGGTCAGCCCGGTGGGGGCGGCCGGGGCAGTCTTGTCGGCGGTGGTGACGGGCATGTCGGCGGTGCCGGTGGACTCGCGCCCGGCTTTGTCGACGGCGCGGACCTCGTAGTAGTACACGGCGCCGGTGCTCGGCGGGGTGTTGGCGTACGACGTGGTGGTGACCGGCGTGCTGTTCAACCGCGTGAAGGTGCTGGTGCCCTTAAGACGGCGGTAGACGCGGTAGCCGGCGAGGTCCATCTCCGTGTTCTTGGACCAGGCGACGGTGGTCTTGAGGGTGGAGGTGCTGTACGTCGCCTGGGCGCCGGTCGGGACAAGGGGCGGCACCTTGTCGATGTCGGCCGAGGTCCTGGGTGCGTACGCGAACTTGACGTTGGCGTAGCCGGTCCAGGCGACGAAGTCGACGCGCAGGGTGTGGCGGCCCTTGGGGATGGTGAGGTTGACGGTCTTGGTCTGGGTGGTGGAGACGTTCTTCCAGACGTCGACCTTGCGGACTCCGTCGACGTACACGCGTATGCCGTCGCGGACTTCGGTGCTGAGGGCGAAGGGGCCGCCGGAGCCGAAGTCGCGGGTGGTGGACCAGCGGACGGTGAAGTTGTCGTTGGGGAGGGTGACTCCGGCGGGGTCGCCGGTGCCGTAGTTCTCGTTGATCGACGTGTCGCAGGCGGTGAGCTTCGGCGTACCGGAGAAGGACGCGTTGGCGTAGTACGTCGCCTTCCACACGCCGTCGGCGCAAGTGACCGCGGCCTGCGCGGCGGTGGTGGGCAGGGCGACGCCGGCGACGGCTGTGCCGAGCACGGCGACGGTGGCGCAGGCAGCGCGGAGACGCTGGGTCATGGAGGTTTCGGGTCGCTCTCGGTCCGGTCTGAGGGCACCAGGAGTGTGGGGGAAGCGCCGGACGTGATCATGCCACGGGCCCGGCGCCCCGGCAACGGACCTCTGGCCAAGTCCGTGGGTAAGGGACCGGCACCCACCCCGTAGAGCCTCCAAAGCCCGGTGCGGCTGGTGACGCCATCACACCGCCCGCCGGGCCCGATAGAGCCACCCGCAGAGAGCGCACAACCAAGTTCTGAGGTTGGATAGCCGGATGGAACACATCGAGGCTGGGCTGTTGCCCGACATCGCTGACACACGGACCGCCGGACTCGCTCGCCCGGTACGGGGAGTGAAGGTGTATTCCCGCCAGACGCTCACCGCCTGCTGGCCGACGTACGGCAGGGCGGAGTTGGACTTCGAGCCGGTTCCCGAAGGGACGGTGTCGTCGTGCGAGCTTGCCTGTGCGGCGCTGCCGGAACCGGATGCTGAGCTCGAAGGGGCGCTCGTCCAGGGTGTAATGCGGGAGCTGGCCGGTGAGGACAGCAGCCCGGAAGCACGCCGGGGCAACTCAGTGGGCGCCCGGGTCATTGTGCGAGCCCTGTCGTGGCACCCTGTCGATTCCTGCGAAGCCGTATTCGTCCGGCTGGGTGCCCTCGCAGTGCGGGAAGCACTCCAGTGTGTGGCAGAGGACCGCGAGCCGCGGGAGATCGTGACACGGGTCAGCCTGCTTTGACGGCCGTACTCACCTGCACCCACGGTACGAAAGCCATTGCTGTCGCGCTCATGGGCCAACTCGAGCCCGACCACAACTCGATGCGGGTCACCCGTATAGAGCACCCCGTGCGCATTCAGAGCGGGTGAGATCGCCTGCGCGGCTCCCTGACGGCCGGCCAGGAGGCTCCGACGTCGCGCCCATACCGACGACTTGGAGATCGGCCGCCTAGGCCGCCTTTCTGTGCGTCGCTTTTCGGCGGGATGCGCGATTTCGCCGATTCCGCCCACGCGACGACTTAGGCGGGGGCGGCTTCCTTCGTCAGGGCGGCGAGCGGGGAGCGCCCGCCTTTGCCGACAGCGCAGCTGCTCCCAGTCGACGTCGGGGTGGGCTGCGGGCAGAGCGTCGATGTCGGCGGTGCGGCCCACAGTCGACGCGAACCGCACGGGCTCGACCTCCTCCGCTCGCACCACTCGGAGCCGGCGACGGGAACCGCGCGCCCCGAAACAACGAGACCGACCAGCTCAGGCAACGAATTCTGACCGGAGTACCAGCCGCCATCATCTGGTCAGCGACATGACCCGAAAGAGACGACCTAGTCACGGGCCCCAGGAACCTCAGGAGCCTCGCCATACGTCGTACCAGGCATGATCGTCATACCTGATGCCCGGACGGCCGAGTTGTACGCACAGTGGTCCCGGGCCGGTGCCCGCACCGATCCGGCCGAGGCTGAGCCGCTCGCTCTCGACTGTGTGCGCCGACTTGCCGCCGATCCCGGCGGTGAGTCGGCGCATGTGTGGGTGGCGGGGCTTGCAGCGATGGTCCGCTATCTCGCCTGGCGGCCGCGGCCCGAGACGGCGCGCGCCGCTGTCGCCGCGCTCGTGGCCGCCGCGTCGGCGCTGGACGCGACGGACTGCGGACACGAGGCGCATCCGTACGAGGAGGAGCTGGAACACCTCTCCGAGGACTCCTGGGGATCCGTGGGGGCCGCCGCCGACTACCTGATCGGGGAGCACCCCGAACACCCCCGGCTGGAGGGCGAGTTGTGCCCGGGCAATGTCGCGGGCATCGCACGCGTCACGGCCGATGTGATCGCGCCGTTCTCGGCATCCGGGATACCCGAGGCGGTGCCGGAGGAGCATGCGCAGTCGGTGCGGGATCTGAAGGAGATCCTCAACGACTACCCCGTCATCGAGCCCGCTCCCGAGATCGAGTCCAACACGGGCTACCTGTCCGACCATCCCACCCGGGGCGCACTCGCGGGGTACGTCCTCACGCAGCATGTGACGGTTCCGTACGCCGTCCACCGGATCACCCTACGTCCGGTCTTCGACGCGATGATCGAGGGTCTGGAGCGGGCGCTCGGGCTGCTCGGCGATGCGGGCGGCTGTGCGCACGCGGACGGTGAGCACCCCGACGAGGACGACCTGTACTACGAGTCGGTGGCCGAGATCGGCTTCCACGTGCGCAGCCCCGGCGGGCGGGCCGAGCTCGCCGGATGGTTGGACGAGCCGGCCGACGTATGGGTGTGCCCGGACTATCTGCGGGGCCTCGCCGAGGAGGCGCTGGGTGAACTGCGTTCCGCGCACGAGGAATTGTTCGGCGTACGCGACACCAGCGGCCTGGACGCCGCGTTCGTACGGCCCGACGGGCACCTCGACATCGGTGCGCTGACGCAGACGTTCGTCGACGCCGACGACCTCGACGACTCCGGTGTCGCAGGCCAGAACGCCGGCCTCTGGGCGGCACGCCGGCACGCGGAGGCCACCGACCCGCACGAGCGGCTCGTTCTGCTTCACCTCGCCCTGTGGGCTGCCTCGGTCTTCGACCTGCCGTACGGCGTGGGGCGCGAGGTGCGCGCCCTGCTGAGGGGTATCGACCCCGAGCCGCTCGACCATGACTGCCCGCATGGCGACGGCCATCCGGACGCGGATCTGCGGGAGTCCGGGCACCGGCGCAAGGTGTTCAAGGCGCACCTCGATCACCTCTACGCCCCGGCGGAGTTCGGGGCGCCGGAAGGCGCGTACCCCGTCGACGTATGGGCCTGTGCAAGCCTGCTCGCCGACTGGGCGCGGGACCCGATCGTCGCGATGGACGAGCAGTACGAGGAGATGGACGAGGAGGATGACGATGACGGATCGATCTTCCGCTGAGCGGGCGGACGAACTGGTCGATGCCTGGGACGAGATGAGGGAGTACGTCGACCACGAACCGCAGACGTACGAGCGGCTCGTCGTCGGGTGCGCCCGCAAACTGGCCGCCGATCCGAGCGGGCCGCTCGCGTACAGCTGGACGCTGGGTCTGGTCCTTGCGCTTCCGTACCTGGCTACGAGGAAACCGGAGGACGGTGACGTCGGGGCGGCGTTCGACGCGGCGCAGGCCGTCGACCGGGCGCTGCGGGACGCGCACTGCACGCACCAGGGCCACCCCTTCCAGAGCGACTTGGAGGGGGAGCTCGGGAACATGGCGGACGTCCTGCGGGAGCTCGCCGACAACGGGAGGCGCTGGACGGACCTCAGGCCGCGCGACGCATGGCTGTGCCCGCGCAACGTCGCCGGGCACGCGCGCGTGGTGATGGAGTCGCTGCGGCCCGGCTCGGCCGACGACGTACCGCCGTTCCTGCCGTTCGAGGACCGGTACGAACTGGAGGGACTCACCGCGATCATGGAGGGCTATCCCCTCGCCAGGACTTTCGACGTGGCCTGGGACCTCTCCTTCGCGGCCTCCGCGCTGCAGGAGGCGGCGGACGACGAGCTGGCCGGCCGGGTCTTCGTGGCGACCTCCGTCGCGTGGTACGTCGAGGCCGAGGCGGACGACGCCGACGCGCAGGAGCTCGTCGACGAGCTGGCGGGCGCCTTCGAGCGCGCGATCGGCCTCCTCGACGACGGGCCCTGCCCCCATGGCGCGCACCCGGACCTTCCGATCGACACCACCGAGGCCCTGTGGGTGGGCATGCACCTGGCGAGCGCCCGCGGCCGCGCGGCGTACGAGAAGTGGCCCGAGCCCTGGGCCCCGCCCCTCGACACCGCCCTGTGTCCGGCGTTCGTCGCGGTCACGGCCCGTGACTCCCTGACACGGCTGAGGAACGACTGATGACGTACGAACAACTGGTCCGCTCCTGGAGCGAGACCGGACAGGACCGCTACGGTCCCGAGGACGTCCAGGACCAGGCCGTCCTGGAGTGCGCACGGGCACTGGCGGAGGATCCCGGCGGAGAGCTCGCGTATCGGCGGGTGTTCGGGCTTGTGCTGATGCTGCCGTACACCGAACTGGCCGCCGGGGACGTGCCGCGTGGCTATGTACGTGAGTTGCGATGTCGTTTCGACGTGAGACGGGGAGTCGCACGCCCGCGCGAATAGGTGATGTACGCGAGAACGGGTTCTGGCTCAGCTTCTGTGGTGTGGGCACGCCGAGTAAGGGGTTCAGATAGGAGATGGCACAATGCTGGTGGAGAAAACGAGCGGTCAGTCCTCTGCTGTCGGCCGCTGGTTCAAGAAGTGCTTCGCCGCTTCGACCGCTTCTCTGCTGAGTTCCTCGAAGGAGACGCCCCAGCTCTCCTCCCAGCCGTCCAAGTTGTGCGCGCAGTGCACAAGTGGCTCCAGCTCTTCGGGGTAGCCGAGGTCATAGGCGATGTGTGCCCAGATGAGGTGGGTGCCGACGGCGGAATCCAGGGATCTGTCGGCGATCTGACCCGCTATCCAGTAGGCCATCGCCCACTTTGCGGCCCGGGGGTCCGCGGGCGGGTGGAAGAGCAGTCC
Organism: Streptomyces sp. ISL-98; assembly: GCF_018614055.1. GTDB lineage: Bacteria > Actinomycetota > Actinomycetes > Streptomycetales > Streptomycetaceae > Streptomyces > Streptomyces spiramyceticus. The sequence continues at coordinate 8,684 of NZ_JAGGPB010000118.1, read as the reverse complement.
CAGCTCCTCCAGCACCTGGTCGAAGAGCGCTGGCGCTTCGGACTCTTCGCTCCGGAGGAGGCCAGCCAGCATGGCGAGGGACGGGCTCTCAACCCCAGCAATCAGCGCGTCCAGCCCTGCCTGGATGAGCTGGTCAGACCCGATGTGCCTACCGAATGCCCTCTCACGCGCGATGCTTCTGAGCCGATCGAGGGCGTCGTCGCAGGTCATCAGAGTCTTTCGGTCAGCATCGGGGGGGGGGGGGGGGGGGGAAGAAGGCTCGCACATCCGCCGATGCTGCCACCATCGAGTTCCTCCCGTCGCCGGTGATCAGGACATGAGGACGCGCTTCCGCAGGAGGGCGAAGCCTGCGCGGCCGAACATCTGGCGCTTGAGCATCTTGATCCGGTTTACGTGCCCTTCCACGACGCCCAAGCTCCAGGCAGTTGAGCCAGAGCCCGCTTCCCGCGTACACAGCCAGACGGCTTTGGCTGTTGACGTCAGGAGGTTGGGGCTGCAGCGTGCTTGGCGGAAGATGCGCCAACCCTTGAGGGCGGCCACGCCGCGTTCGACCGGATACGGAGCCTGGCATCAGCCTGGTTCAGCGATGTCTGATTCAGCGGTAGCTCCTTGCCTGGAGATCGTCTGGTGGGCACGGCGAACGTGCCGCCGGCGCCGGTGCAGCCCAGGTCGGCCAGGACGGGAAGGCGTAGATACCGCGCCCGCGCTCACCCGCCGTGGGAACACCGGCTGTAGTACTAGCGACATGACCTTCGCCGCCGGATTCGCCCTGCCGCGGTTGCCAGCGTCGTCGGTCCGAACCGGAGCGCTCCGACCAGTCCAGGCGATCTTGCCCGTTCCACCAGGCGGAGTACTGGACCAGTCCCCGTCCGCGATCGGATTCAGCTCGTCGAAGGCGCCCAACTCCCGCCGAAGCGGCATGAGAAGATCGCATCTCGCGAGTTCAACGGGGCAATGGATCCGCAGCAAGTTCCATCGTTCCAGGTCAAGGGCATCTGCGTTTTTCATGTCCGGGAAACGGACGAACACCAGCCACTGGATCAACGGTTAGGGGATGGCGCGTGATCAGTCTGGTATCCGCCGTGATTGCAGTAACCGGGGCGGTCTTCACTGCGGGAATCGGATTCTGGTGGCAGTCTCGATTGAAGAGTGTCGAGCGGCAGGACTACATGAGCCGCTACCGCGACTCTCTGCTGTGGGTAGCCTTCGACCTGCAGAGCAGGATCTACAACATCCTTTTCGGTCACGTGATTGATCGGGAGACCTCTGGATCTGCCTTCATGCAGGAGCTCCTGATCGAGGGAACCGATCGACAAGCGAAGTACGCACGTTTTAGTACGGCCTACGTCTTCGCCGAGTACCTTGGATGGGCAGAGATCTTTCGACGTGACATCCAGTTCTTGGACCTCGGGAAGAATGATCGCAACCGCAAGGTCCTGCTGTGCTTGGCGAACATCAGTCGGACGCTCAGCTCAGCACGCATCCCAGGTATCAGCTACAGGCTGTTCCGCGCTGACCAACGAGCCATCGGAGAACTGATGATCGCCGATGACAGCAACCCTGGAAACCGTTGGTGCCTCGGCTACGCCGAGTTCACCCGTAAGATCCTCCAAGACGACGAACTCCGCGAGTGGACGGAAGAACTCTTCGAGCATATTGATCGGGCAGCCCGTCATCCCGACGAGGCAACCGAGCGGCTACTGAGACTCCAGTATCAACTCGTCGAATTGGTCGATCGCCTAGATCCTGACCGCGTACGATTCCCTGCTGCTGAACGCACGCGGTTCCCGTCAACGAGGCTACTTGCCGAACTTGAGCCCTATCAAGTCGGACAACTCGGCACGCCACAGCAGGGTCCGTCTGAGTGATCTGCTCCCTCCAGCGGTTATTGAGGCTTTCAGATGGATCACGGATCGGGTGACGGCCGTACCTCGTGGGTGAGCGCAGAACGAACAAGGCTCCCCGGCGGTTGAGCGAGACGTCTCACGTCTCAACTCTCACGACAGCGAGCCGTGCGCGAGCTCGTTCGCCCTGGAGAAGCTCGGGGACGTCTTCCTGGGCAGGCGGCAGAGATCGGGGAATCCGCCGAATCACTCGCCAGCGGCGTCGTCTGGCCGAGGCCCGACTGCGCAAACTCTCGGGAGAGTGCGTTGTGCAGGCGTACCGGTACCGGATGCTGCCGACTTGGCGCATCGTCCGTGCGCAGTCGCATCCCCTCGTCGCCGGTGGGCACCCGGGTGCCGGCATCTGGCAGGAGCTGGTCGAGGCCGGCTGCGCACATAAGGATCTGCATGTCCGCGTCGACGTTGAGCGGGCGGTGGAAGGAGCCAACCGGTAGTGACTTCAAGTGTGGTGTGCGGCCTGATGCGCACCGGCTCGCCCGGGCTGGTGGTCGCGATGAAGGTGCGGTCCAGGTAGCGGATCGCCGCGGCAGCCCGCTTGGCACGCCAGCAAAATTTCCCCTTCGCCAGCTCTCCCGGTCATGAGGCGCCGTCAGCTGTCAACGGACGACGCTCGCGCGACTGCTGCCGCGGGAGCGGGTCTGTCCCGCGGGGGTGGAACTGCTCGCTCCCCTGGGCGGCGCGGCGTGGCCGCTGTCGCCCAGGGGAGGGGAAGGCAGAGCGAAGGCGTCAGAGCACGTCGACGTAGTCGCCCGCGGCCTTTACCGCCGGAGTGGTGGACGTACCGGCGAAGTTCCAGCGCCAGTAGCCGTCGGAGGCGGCCGTGACGGTGGTCTTCAAGTTGCCCGTCCCGTCCGTCGTCACGGTCTTGACGGTGGTGTACGTGTCGCTGCCCTTCGGGCGGAACTGCAGCCGCACGGACTGGTTGGTGTAGCCCGCGTAGATGTACCTGTCCCAGTTGGCGCGGGCCAGCTTGCCCGTGACCGTGATCGTCTTGCCCTTGGTGACCGGCTCGGGCGAGGCGTTGGCGCTGAGCGTGGAGCGCCGCTGCACGGGGTGGGTGCCGTAGACCTCCCCGTAGTAGTCGCCGTCCTTGGCCGTGACCTGAACGTTCACGTTCCACGGCCCCGCAAGAGTGTTTCGCGGCAGGTCGATGTCACTTTCGAGCCGGACGGTGAGCTTGCACGTCGAGGTGGTGGCACTGTCAGCGGTGCACGTCGGGGTGCCGTGGTACGTCCAGTAGTCGTCCCCCACTTCGCGATCGATGCCGAAGAACCGGTGGCCGCTGTGGCTGATCCCCGAGTCGTCGGAGGCGGTCACCGAGATGGTGAACGACTCCGTGCGTGAGGTGCCGAAGACGACGGCCTTGCCGCCGTTCACGGAGACCTTCTTGATCTCCACACCGGTCTCCGCCGCGAACGCCGCAGGAGCGGCGGTGAGAGCGGAGCCGGAAAGTACCAAGGCGCCGGCGAGAAGGGCACCTATGGATGCTGCGCGCATGAATCCCCATATGGTTCGAGCCGCCCGCGACCGTAAACCCCCCGGTCACAGGCATGACAGATGCGCGTGAGGATACGCCACCCTGACATTCCCGGGCCGACCTGATCAACGGCCGGCACGGAGGCTCGCCGAACAGATTGCCGCATCCCAACCGAAACTCAACATTGCTGCCATTCGCACTCCGCCTCGGACTCCCCAGCGACGGCGGAGGCGGCGGCGGAAGCGGCCCGGACGTTCATGGCTGGGTGGTTTGTTCGCGAATGTCGACGTCACCGAGCAGGCTTGGCGGCAGAGCGGGGTGATCGTGAAGTGGCGCGGCCGAAGTCGGTGGTCAACCAGCGTTCGATAGACACATCAGGGAATTCGTGGGGCTGGTAGGTACCCGCCACCGGGGAGATGTCGGTGATTCGGTCGAGACGGAAGGTGCGCCAGTCGTCCCGGTCGACATCGAACGCCACGAGGTACCACTGGCCGGCGCGTAGGAAGTGGCGGTAGGGCTCGACCAGACGGGTTGACGGCCGGCCGTGCTGGTCGGTGTAGCGGAACCGGAGCCTGCCGTCCTCGGCCACCGCGTCGGCGATCACGCCGACGGTTGCTGCCGCGACCATGGCGCCGGGCTGCTGCAGCACCTCGGTTGCGAGGTCGGTGGCGGCTGCGCGGCGGCGCAGGGGGCGGGGCAGGACTTGGTCGAGCTTGAGCAAGGCGCTTGAGGCGACCGCATCCTTGGGGAGCCAGGCGCGGATCAGGTGCAGCCCGGCTACCAGTGCGGTGATCTCGTCGGCGGTGAACAGCAGCGGCGGGACCTTGACCCCGGGACTCAGCCTATAGGCGCTGCCTGGTCCCGGGCGGGCCTCGACCGTATACCCAAGCCGGCGTAGCCGCTGGGCGTCGCGTCGTACCGTGCGGGCGCTCGTGCCGAGCCGTTCGGCCAGGTCGGCGGCCGTCCACTCGCCCCCCGACTGCAGCAGAGTCAGCAAGGTCAAGGTCCTGATCGTCGGGTCGAGGTCCATGCCCTCAGCCTTCCAGGAGAGGAGGACAGGTTCAGGCCGCCTCTGCTCCTAGCCTGAAGTCGAGTCACCGAATGAGAGGAAACTATGCAGATCGCTGTCACTACCCCGACCGGCAACGTCGGCCGCCACGTCGTCGCCACGCTGGTCCGCGCCGGGGTCCGGCCGCGCGTCTTGCTGCGCGAGCCCGACCGGCTGGCTCCCGACGTCCAAGACGAGGTGGATGCCGTGCCGGTCGACCAATACGATGCCGACGCGGTAGTGGCCGCCACCGACGACGTTGACGCACTGTTCTGGGTGGACCCGACCACCGGCAGTGAGGATCCCCTCGCCGACTACGCCCGCGCCACCAGCAGCGTGGTCCGCGCCGTCACCGACAACCGGATCGGCCGCGTCGTCTTCCAAAGCAGCATCGGCGCCGAGAAACGTCACGGTGCCGGCGAGATCGACGGCCTGGCACACACCGAAACTGCTTTGGATGCCACGGGCGTCGACGTCACCCACCTCCGCTGCGGCTACTTCTTCACCAATCTCGAACTTCAACGCGATGCCCTACGCGCGGGCACCCTCCAGGTGATCCTTCCACTCGACCAACCCATGGCCTGGGTGGCGCCTCGCGACATCGCCGAGGTGGCCGCCACCCGTCTGCTTTCTCCCACCTGGTCCGGACGTTGCGTGCAAGCAGTTCATGGACCCACCGACCTCACCTGGCGACAGGTTGCCGAAATCCTTACCGCCGCCACCGGTCGGCAGATCAGCGTCGAACGGATCACCGACAACGCCATGCGCACCCAGCTCCACCAGGCCGGGATGAGGGACGGATTGGTCGAGGCCGTGCTCGGAATGTCGACCGGCCTTCGCGAGAACTTCGTGCCCGAACAGCGCCGCACCGTCCAGACCACCACCCCGACCACCCTCGCCGCCTGGGCCTACGACCATCTCCGGCACCAGATCGTCGACGCGTCGTAAGGAATCCGGTCAGGTAGCGGTGGCTCCGTTGCGAGGTCGGCTTATCGGACTTCCGTTGCCTGACAGTCCGCCAGGGTGGTGCCGCAGTAGTCACGCAGCTCGCCGAACGAGAGGAAGACCTGGAAGCTGCCCGAGCCACCAACCGGGAGCTGATGGCCCAGCTCAACAGCAAGTCCCAGCGACGCCGCTGACGTTCCGGCCATGGAGCCACTGCCAGCAGTACGGCCGCCAAGTCCCTGAGCGACCGCCGACCCCGGACTCCTCTCTCTGGACGCCGTCGACTACGTGCCCGACGTGGTGAAGGAGCCGGGGGAAGATCTGCCGCCTGCTCTCAGCGCGGCGACCGCGGACACGGGGTCGTCGGCGTAGAAACGGAAGGCGCCGGCCTCGGCGGGCTTGCCCAGGACGCGTACGTACCGCACCGGCTCGGTGAGCTCGACGGTGACCGTCGTCAGGCCAGCCACCGCCACATCGGCGACGCCGCTCTCGTCCGCGGCGGCCAGCTTGCCATTCGGAAATCTCCGGTCCAGATGGACGGAGGCTATGCGGTCGGCCGGGATGCGGATGTCCAGCAGGACGCCATAGCGCAGGCGCAGCGAGCCGTCGGCCCCGATCACATGCGGGCGCACTACGCAGGAGGCGTGCAGAGCGATGAGGAAGTAGCAGCCCCAGATGTCGAGGACGAGGGTGGCGGCGTGCACCACCGGCCAGGGGATCAGGTAGGCGAGGGCCACGGTCTCGACGATGCAGACGAAGAGCAAGCCGTACATGGTCGCCGTCTGGCCCGGTGCGTACGGAACGGGGAGTTCGCCGCCGCGTACGCCGTGCGGGCCACGGCGGGTTACCCAGAGCAAGAAGCTGGTGGAGAGGGTGATCTCGTGGGCGATCAGCTTGCGCACGGATGCCGGAACGCTGTCAGCGATCGCGGCCAGGAAGGCAGAGCGACGGTGGAGACCCTCGTGGCGGTGTCGCCAGTAGTCGAGGAAGAGCACTGCGGTCGCCCCGGCCATGAGCGCGAGCACCGCCAGCTCCACTGCCAGCCAGACGGCCGGGGCTACTCGCACCCCGCCGATCACACACATGAAGATCACGAGTTCGCATGGTGCGAGCGCGGCGAAGGCCCAGCGCACAGCCTTTCTCAGCGCTTTCACCTGGCACTCTCCTTGAGCAGCTCGATGGCGCGGCGCACGGCTACCACCTGGGCAGGAGAGAACTCCGCGAAGAGGGCATCCGCGAAACCGCCGTCCTCCCCTGAACCGCAATCGCCTTCCGCGGCGATCATCGACTGCGCTGCCTCGTCCGGGATGCTCTCGACGATGGCGCGGGCAGTCTCCTCCACCCGTGGGTCGTCCTCGGCTGCCTCGGCCAGTTCGTCCATCTGGGCGTAGACGTCGTAGGCGCGCCGCATGGCCTCCGCGTCGACACTGAGACTCTGCCCCATGGCGTAGAGCCAGCCGCGGTCGCCGCCCGGTGAGCCGGTCTCCAGAAGGGCCAGCAACTCCCGCTCCTTGGCCGCCATCGCTGGCTCCGGTCCGGGCAACAGCGCTGAGGCGCGGGCCATGTCTTCGAAGAGGGCGGCGAGTTCGGGAGAGACAGGGGCCTCGGTGGGCAACCGCCCGGTCCGCTCGGCCTGCTCAAGCAGTTGGCCCAAGCGGACGCGGCGCTGGCGGATGGCCTCCTCCTGGCGGGCCAAGTCCGTGTCCAGCTCGGCGAGGATCTCGACGAGGTCTCTGCCCGCGTCGTCCGCCAGAACGTCCTTAACTTCGTCCAAGCTCAGGCCGAGTTCGGTCAAACGGCGGATACGGGCCAGCTCGACGGCGTCGCGCAGCGAGTACTCGCGATACCCATTGGACTGCCGCGGCGGCTCGGACAGCAGCCCGATGCGGTGGTAGTGCCGCACGGCGCGGGTTGTGATGCCGACGATGCCGGCGAGTGCTCCAATTCGCATGGCCCCAGTAGAAACGTTGTCGCTGCGACAAGGTCAAGCGGCACAGTTCACGGCAGACGACGTTGGCCGTACCAAGGCGGTGATCGTGGGGACGATCAACGTCCACGACAGCTGTCGCACAGCACTTCAGCCGACTGCGGGACGCTGAACAGGGAAACACCGGCCAGTCATCAGTCACAACGGAAAGTGCCCAGCCTCCTTCCCTCTTCAGGCTTGTAGACGTGTGAATGCTCGGCGTAATCGGGAGGCGATAGGGGCAGGGGATGCGGAACACTTCCCCAGGTGATCGTGATGCAGCCCGTCCTGGAGATCTACACCCCTGATGGCTTTGACCTCTGGCCTGTCGCCGAGATCGAGCCGTTCAGCTACCTGCCACTCAGCGGTGAGCTCGCCCCCGCCGAGGTCGGGACAGCGGTGATGCGCATCGCCGGCTGCAACGACATCGACCCGGAGCAGGATGACCGCCCGCCACGGCCCGCCGACCCGCTCGGATCCTTCCTGCACGGGCTGCTGACCTTCGACAACCTCTTCGCGGCCGGTGGCATGCAGGTCACGGACAGCTCCAAAGGCACCGCCTTCCTACCCGGCTGCTGCAATGGGCTGGAGGACTGGCGTGACTGGCGCGAGGTCGTCAACGGCAGCGGCCCAGCCTCCTTCGGCCACGACCCCGACCCGTTCGCCGAGCGCCTCGGCGACACCGTCCGGTTGACCGTCGACGCCGAGCAGAGCGACAGCCCGGTGATCGAACTGTCCGTCACCGAGCTCCACCATCTGCTCGACGGCGCCGAGCACGACCTGGCCAATTTCCTTGCAGTGGCCGCTGACTGGGTGTCTCAGTACCTGCCCGACCACTCCGCCCCCGTCACCGCCGCCCTCGCACGCGTCCTCGCCCTGCCCAAGTCGGCCGTACCGCCAAAGCCGTAGGGCAACGGCCTGCTCCGTCAGGTCCGCCGGATCTTGCTGGCCGAGGGCGTGCGCTGGCGTCGCACCAGGTCCTGGACCCGCTCGAAGGATCCGGACTTCGAGGGAAAGGACGCGGATCATCGGCCTGTATACCTGCCCGCCCGAGACGTGCCGGTAGGCGTCCCGGCGTTCCTGCAAGGCCCCGTTGTAGAGGGAGCAGTGATCGCGCAGCATCTCGCCGAGCGCGGCGGCCTGGCGGACGGTCGGCCGCATGAGGAACTTGTACGCACGGATCATCCGGCCCACCCCCTTCCGGTCGAGTCCTTGATCATACTGCGCTTGGTGTATGTCACCACGCTGGGAACCAAACACCGATATCCGCCGGGGCCGTCACGTCGTCTACAACTTGCACGTCCACTTGGTGTTCGTGCCCCAGTACCGGCGCGAAGTATTCAA
>NZ_JAGGPB010000117.1 GCF_018614055.1 Streptomyces sp. ISL-98 | reverse complement strand
GAGCCCACCGGCAACCTCGACGAGTCGATGCGCGACGAGGTCATGGAGGTGCTCGAAGGGCAGTGGAAGGAACACGGGCTGACCTTCATCATGGTCACCCACGACACGGCGCTCGCCCGCCGCGCCCCGCGCCTTGCGACCATCCGCAAGGGGCGGGTCACGGTGACGGAGAACGCGGGCCACATCATGTGACCGTTCTACGACCTCCTGCGGATCGGACGGGGATTCGAAACGTACAACTCGTGTGCGGCCCGTTGGGTTCGCGCGTACGTTCCCATGCATGCCGATCACTTTGGGAACCTCCCCATCCGACGTCGACGTGGACGCCTGGCACTCCGTCGTCACCGCCGCCCACACCCACGACCTGCCGGCCGGCGTCCCGGCGCCGGGACGCGCCGAGAGTGCGGGCAAGCTCCAAGTGCCGTCGGCGCGTGGACGCGTGGTCAACTTCGTGGTGCCGGCGGCCGACGGTGCGTACGCATACGAAGGCGTCGCCTCGCTGCTCCTCCTCTCGGACCCGGGCAATGAGCACACCGCGTCCCTCGACACCCTGGCGGTACGGCCCGACGCGCGAGGGCGCGGAGTCGGGGCGCAGCTGTGGGAGGCGGTGCGCGGCGAACTGGCCGCGGCGGGGCGTACGTCCGTGTCCGCCGTCCTGGAACTCGGGGGCACGGGCGAGAGGTTCGCGACCGCGCGTGACTTCGAGAACGTGCTCCCGATCACCTGGTACGTACAGGACACGACGCTGCCGCGCCCGGACGGCGAACTCCCCGACGGCTACGCCTTCGTGGACTGGCCGGGGGTCGTCCCCGACCACCTCGCCGACGCGGCGGCGGTCGCACATGCCGCGATGGAGGACGCACCGAGTGGCGACATGGACGAGGCGACGCCGGTCTGGGACGCGGAGCGGATGCGGGCCGCGGGCCAGGTGATCGTCGACCGCGGCGGTGCGATGCTCACGGTTGCCGCCGTCGACCCCCTGGGCGAGGTGGCCGCGTACACGGAACTGGTGCTGCGCGACCCGTCGGACGTACGCGCGCTCCAGTACGACACGGTGGTCGTGCCCGGGCACCGGGGGCGGGGTCTGGGGCGGGCGGTGAAGCTGCGGATGCTGCGGGTGCTGGCGGAGGCGTACCCGGGGGTTCGGCAGATCGGGACGACTGTGGCGGACGAGAACGGTCCGATGCGGGTGGTGAATGAGGGACTGGGGTACGGGCGGGAGCGGGGGAGCGGGGTTTTCCAGGCGAAGGTTTAGGTTTCCCCTNNGGGAACAGCCCCGCGCAGCGGCCCGCACCTACCCCTGTCGCCCCGCCACCAGATCCCGCCGCCGGACATAGCGCAGCCCCGCCACATCCTCGTACAGCTCGCCCTCCCAGTTGTCCCGCACCGTCCCTCGCGGAGTCCCCGGCGTCCTGCTCAGCCCCCGCCACAAGTCCCGTATCCAGTACCAGGGTTGCATCGGCACCCAGCACAGTCCCGCCAGCCAGCGCTGGAGCGTGCGCAGGGGGCCGGGGCGGCCGCCGTCGGATGCGCGCACCACGCGTATGCCGACCAGTAGCTTGCCCACGCTCGCCCGCGTCAGCAGCGTCAGGAGGTACTGGTTGGCGAAGGAGACCCCGACCACGCACGCGAGGATGGCGCCGAATGCCGGGCGGCCGTCCACCAGGCCGTCGTAACCGTGCGGCAGGACACGCGGCGCCACGACGAAGACGAGCGCCGCGTCGATGACGACGGCGCACACCCGCCGCCCGTCCCCGGCGGGGCGAGGCGCCTGATAAGGCGTCGCACGGTACTGCGCCTGGTTTTGCGATTGGTACTGCGGCTGCTGCGGCGCGTACGGATACTGCTGCTGGTAAGGGCCGGGCTGCTGGTAGGGATAGTGCTGCTGCCCCCGTGAATCGTTCATGTACACATCATCTCTCAGGGAGAAACGCACATGACCGTCGAGTACATCCGATACCGCATTCCCGAGGGCCGCGCCGCGGAGTTCGAGGCCGCCTACGCCCGCGCCTCCGTACCGCTCAGCCAGTCGCCCCAGTGCGTCGACTACGAGCTCGCGCGCTGCGAGGAGGAGCCCGAGAGCTACATCCTGCGCATCGTCTGGACCTCCACCCACGACCACCTCGAAGGCTTCCGCCGCAGCGAGCAGTTCAAGGCCTTCTTCGCCGAGGTCCGCCCGTACGTCGAGCAGATCGAGGAGATGCGGCACTACGCACCCACCGCCGTGCACGGCACCGGCGGGTCCGTGCCCTCCCTCTACACCTGGGCCGGCGGCGCCGAAGCCCTTGAACGGCTCACCGACGCGTTCTACACCCGCGTACGCAAGGACGAGATCCTCGCCCCGGTCTTCGAAGGCATGTCCCCCGACCACCCCGCCCACGTCGCACGCTGGCTCGGCGAGGTCTTCGGCGGCCCCGCCCGCTACACCGAGGAGAACGGCGGCTACCCCGCCATGCTCGCCCACCACCTCGACAAGGCCATCACCGAGCAGCAACGCCGCCGCTGGGTGTCGCTGCTGATGGACGCGGCGGACGAGACGGGCCTGCCCGACGACCCGGAGTTCCGCTCGGCCTTCGCCGCGTACGTCGAGTGGGGCACCCGCATCGCCCTCACCAACTCGCAGCCGGGCGCCAACCCGCCGCGCAGAGCGCCGGTCCCGCGCTGGGGCTGGGGCGTGGCGCCGCCGTACCAGCCGTGACTCGCCGCCGTACCAGCGGTGTTTTACGTACGTACCTCCGCCGCCCCCACCTCCGTGCCCCAGCTCGCCAGCAGCCGCAGGGACTCCTGCGAGGGCGAGCCAGGCTCCGCGTGGTAGGTGACCAGGGACTGTTCCTGGTCGTCGGGCAGCCTCAACGTCTCGTACGACAGGGTCAGTTCACCCACCAGGGGGTGGCGCAGCCGCTTCGTGCCGTGGCCCTTGTCCTTCACGTCGTGCGCGGCCCACAGGCTCCTGAACCGATCACTCTTCACCGAGAGCTCGCCGACGAGCGCGGAGAGCAGCGGATCGTCCGGATGGCAGCCGGCGTCCAGCCGCAGGTACTTGACGACCTCGCCCGCCTTGTACTCCCAGTCGGCGTACAAGTCCTGGGAGTTGGGGTCCAGGAAGACGAGGCGGGCGATGTTGCGCTCCTCCGGCGGGAGGGCGGCGAAGTCGCCGAGCAGCGCGCAGGCCAGCCGGTTCCAGCCGAGAATGTCCGTGCGCCGCCCCACGACGTACGCCGGTACCCCGTCCATCGCGTCCATCAGGTGCTGGATGCCGGACCGCAGGCGCTGCGGCCGTGCCGGACGCTTCTTCTTGTGCATCGGCTTGGCGAGGTGCGTGAGGTGGGCGCTCTCGGCGTCGGACAGGCGCAGGGCGCGGGCGATCGCGTCCAGTACCTCCGTGGACACGTTGCGTCCGTTGCCCTGTTCGAGGCGCGTGTAGTACGCCACCGAGACCCCGGCAAGCTGCGCCAGCTCCTCGCGGCGCAGGCCGGGGACGCGGCGGTGCCTGCCGAAGTCGGGCAGGCCGACGTCCTCGGGCTTGAGCCGCGCACGGCGGGAGCGGAGGAACTCACTCAGTTCGGCGCGCTGGTCCATGGAGTCCAGTATTCCCGGTCGTACGACGATGAGCCTGACCCCGCCAGTAGTACGCACAGCGGACGTAGGCACAACAGGGCTCTGGGTGAATGCCCGCAGGTCAGGCAGCCTCGATGCCATGACCACCACTTCTGTTGCCGCATACGCCGCAGCCTCCGCCAATGCCCCGCTGGAGAAGACCTCCGTGCCCCGCCGCCCGGTCGGCGAGCACGACGTACTCATCGAGATCAAGTACGCGGGTATCTGCCACTCCGACATCCACCAGGCCAGGGACGGCTGGGGCGAGGGCATCTTCCCCATGGTTCCGGGCCACGAGATCGCCGGTGTCGTCACCGAAGTCGGCTCGGGCGTGAGCAAGTACGCCGTCGGCGACCGGGTCGGGGTCGGCTGCTTCGTGGACTCGTGCCGGGAGTGCGCGTACTGCAAGGAGGGCCTTGAGCAGTACTGCGTCCGGGGCGCGACCGGAACGTACAACGCCCTCGACAAGAACGGGGAGCCCACCTACGGCGGCTACTCCACCCACATCGTCGTGGACGAGAACTACACCGTCCGTATCCCCGAGGGCATCTCCCTCGACGTCGCCGCACCGCTGCTGTGCGCCGGCATCACCCTCTACTCGCCGCTTGCCCACTGGAACGCGGGACCGGGCAAGAAGGTCGCCGTCGTCGGGCTCGGCGGCCTCGGCCACATGGGCGTGAAGATCGCGCACGCGCTGGGCGCCGAGGTGACCGTACTCAGCCAGACCCTGCGCAAGCAGGAGGACGGGCTGAAGCTCGGCGCCGACCACTTCTACGCGACGAGCGACCCGAAGACCTTCGAGGAGCTCGCGGGCACCTTCGACCTGATCGTCTCCACGGTGTCCGCGCCGCTGGACATGGACGCGTACCTGAGCCTGGTCAAGACGGACGGCGCGTTCGTGAACGTCGGTGCGCCGGAGGAGCCGAACTCGCTCAACATGTTCTCGCTGATCGGCGGCCGCAAGACGCTCGCCGGATCGATGATCGGCGGGATCGCCGAGACGCAGGAAATGCTCGACTTCTGCGCGCAGCACGGGCTCGGCGCGGAGATCGAACTGATCCGCGCCGACCAGATCAACGAGGCGTACGAGCGGGTGCTGGCGAGCGATGTCCGCTACCGCTTCGTGATCGACGCGGCGACGATCTGACGCCGGCGATCAGGCGATTACCTGAGGCGTAATCGACGGTCATGGAGTCGCCCGGCAGGATCTGAGTCACCAGCCACCACGAGGGAGCAGCACGCATGAGCGCCTACGCAATCGGTCATCTTCGGGCCATCGCCCCGCACGAGGACATCTTCGAGTACATGGAGCGCATCCAGGCCACCCTCGACCCCTTCGACGGACACTTCCTCGTCCACGGGACGGAAGTCGAAGTCCGCGAGGGGGAGTGGCCGGGCTACCTGGTGATCATCGGCTTCCCGGGCATCGAGAAGGCGCGTGCCTGGTACAACTCAGAGGCGTACCAGGAGATCCTGCCGCTGCGTACGAAGCACATCACGGGTGATGTGGTCCTGGTCGAGGGTGTTGCTCCGGGGTACGACGCGGCGCAGACGGCGGCGAGGATGCGGCAGTCGGCGGGGTGAGCGGAACGCTGAGGTGAGCGGAAACGCTTACGGGCGGCGGCCCGCCCCCAGCGCGGCAAGGCCACGGGCCTGATCGAACGCCAGGGCCGCGTCCTGCTGGTCGTTCCACGGCTCTGCCCCGCACCAGCCACCGAGCAGCCGGAACTGCGCCAGGGCCTCCTTGTACCGCCCGGTCTTCACGAGTACGGCGGCGAGCAGGTGCCGTATCTCGGGGAGCCGTCGGTGGTCGGGGGCCGCCTGCGCGATGTCGGCCTCGACACGGGTCAGCACGCGTTTGGTGGCCCAGGTGCGGTACGCCTCGTCGCCGTCCTGACGCACGGCTTCGTACACGGCGTGCAGGTACATCCCGGACAGCAGACTCCCGGCCGGGGCGGCCTCCATCGCCTCCCTGGCGAACTTGAACATCAGCTTGTGCGAGCCGTACCACTTCTGGCACCAGTACTGGAGCGCCTGCCAGTGCGCCTCGTAATGATGCGGCGCACGGGCGGTCAGCTCCGCCCACAACTGCCGGAACTCGTCGTGCGACAGGCCGAGTCCGCGCGCGGCGGCGACCATCGTGATCCACGGTGACGGGTCGCGCGGCGCCAGCCTGGCCGCCTCCTGGGCGGCGTACATAGCGGTGGGCAGCAGCTCGCTGAAGAGTGCCATCTGCTCGTCCGACGTCTGGTGGGCGTAGTTCGCGCCGCGCGCCTCCCAGGCCCGCAGCACCAGCGCATGCGCGTGTACGACGACGGCGTCCGCGTCCCGCGGCTGCTCCGCGCGCCAGATCCGCAGCCAGCGCTCGTCCTCGACGGCAACGTCCGCGAACACGGAGACGAGCCGCCAGCGCAGCTCCCAGTCCTCCCCGGCCGAGGCGAGCAGCGCGGCGACGGGCTCCCACTTCCCGTCACACGCCGCCTCGACGGCGACCCGCAGCCCGGGCTCGTCGCGGGGCGGCCCGGGGCGGTGCGGGTCGAGCTCGGAGCGGGGGACGAGACCGTAGGCGGCGGCGTCGATGCCGGCCTTGGCCTGCCGGTTGCGCCAGGCGATACGGGCGACGTACACGACGGCCCAGGCGAGGCAGGCGAGACCGATGGGGGTGACGAGGTTCGTGAACACGGGACGTAATCATCCCTGGTCAGGGTCACGACAAGCACACGATCGGGCAACTGTTGGCAGCTGGGCGCACCGTGCGGAGCGGGGTCAGCAGTCCACCGCGGCCGCCCTCCACTCCTCCTTGCTCAGGGCGTACTCGACTTCGCCGTGCTCGGAGCCTTCGATGCTCTCCGGCCAGTCCCCGAACCAGGTGCGTACGTAAACCAGCCCGGCTTTCTCCATCATGCGCCGCGAACGGGAGTTGACGGACATGGTGTCAGCCGTGACCCGCTGCACACCGAGCTCGGCAAACCCCTTGCGCACGAGCGCACGCGCGCCTTCGGTGGCGTATCCCTTGCCCCAGGCGGCCTTGTTGAGCCGATACCCGAGCTCGACGACGTCGGCACTGCCCTCCTCCACAGGCCGGAACTCGAACCAGCCCAGGAACCGCCCGGTCGCCTTCTCCTCGGCAGCCCAGTAACCACGTGCCCCCATGCACGAATAATTCTTCAACATCTGCGGCAGCACCCGCTCCACGACGAACGCCCGAGAACTCGGCCGCCCCCCGTTGAGGAAACGCATCACATCAGGGTCACTGTCGAGATCGACGAGCCGCTCCAGATCGCCCTCGTGGAAGGCGCGCAGCACCAGGCGTTCGGTCTCCAGAAAGGTGGACATCCCCCGATCCTGACCACGAGCGGCGGCGAGCGCGAACGATTTTGCGCCTGCGCTGTCAGTTCCATTCGCAGCCGATGCCGTCACCGTCGGCGTCGAGGCGATGGGGGTCGGACGAGCCGACCCAGACGGGTCCCGGAAGGTCCTCACAGTCGACGTCGGGCTCATCTGCGGAAGGCCCCGGCGGGTAGGTGCTCTCGGGTTCGTCCGGCGGCGCCGGCGGTTCCACGAGACGTATGGCGGCGTCAACTATGACCCCGCCTCTGACTGTGTAAGTGCCCTCGTAGGACTGCTCGGTCCCATCCGGCCGCAGCACATCGATCGTGACAGTTACGATCCCGCCGCTGACATCAAGGATGTGAACGGTGTCGTGTTCAACATCGGCAAACCCTGCCGCGAAGGACGAGTAGGAAGGGTCGCCAAGGTTTTTGCCTCCGAGGTCCCACGCCCGTCGGTAGTCGCGCTCGTTGATGGCATCGAAGTAGGCCTCGACGGTGGAGGCGGCGTCACGAGTGGGGGCGGGCGGCTTCGGCGTGGTCGGGGCTGGGGGCGGAG
>NZ_JAGGPB010000116.1 GCF_018614055.1 Streptomyces sp. ISL-98 | reverse complement strand
CCGGACCGGACTTGCACCGGCTGGCTGTCCTGAGCTTGACGTCCGGTTACATCTGTTCACATCCCTTCTGGGTCGCGATGACGCCCGGACTGCTGGACGTACGATGATCAATTCCAAGGGGTCAGTGGATGCCCGGGGAGATCTTGCGTCCGGCGACCCGTTTCGATCAGTCCGGTCCGGCGCCTACGCGTCGGCCCCGTACGTCCCGTACTTCGGAAGGCCCGTCGACTCGTAGACGTGCACCGCAATTCCGCTCGGCGTCGTCTCGTTGTGCAGCAGGCGCAGGCCGGCCGGGGTGCCGCCGTCCGGGAACAGGTGTCGTCCGCTGCCCACGACCACCGGGGCGATCGCGAGCCGCAGCTCGTCGATCAGGCCGGCTGCCAGCAGGGACTGGCCGAGCCGGGCGCTGCCGTGGATCTGGAGCTCGCGGCCGGGCTGGCGCTTCAGTTCGGCGACCTGGGCGGGGATGTCGCCGGACAGGATCGTGGTCGGCTCCCACCCAGCCTTGGTCAGGGTCTGGGAGGCGACGTATTTCGGCGAGCCGTTCAGAATGCGGGCGTTCGGGTGGTCGGTCATCGCCGGCCAGTCCCGAGCGAAGTTCTCGTACGTACGGCGGCCGAACAGGAACGCGTCCGCCTTGCCGAGCCAGGTGGCGGCCACCCGGTCGAATGCCTCGTCCAGGTGCGGCACGAACCAGCCGCCCTGGGCGAACCCGTCGCTGGTGTCCTCGTCCGGGGAGCCGGGCCCCTGGGAGACGCCGTCCAGCGACAGGAACTCCTGCAGTACCAACCTCATTGCGCACCACTTCTCTCTCGGGCAGGGAGACATCCGTCCCCGCCCTTTCAGACTTCGTGACGTGCGGAAACTCATCGGTCACCCCGCGGCGCATCCTCGGGCGATCAATATCAAGGGGTGTCTGCGGAGACGTGGACGAGGGCATCCAGGGGTGGTGCCGGCGGTGTAGACGAGGTGGGCCTTGTCGTCGGCAGGGGTGAAGGCCGCGACCGGGGGGCGCCGTGATCGGAGGTGACGGTGTCGTCGTGGTGCTTCTTCGGCTCTTCGACGTAGATCCCCAGGCTGAGCGCGGCCTTCATGACCGCGGCGCCAGGTCGCCCGATAGTCCGGTGGAGTTCGGGCCGAAAGACTTGAGCCACTTTCTGAGGCTGGTCGGGGTGTCGCGTTCGGGGGCGGTGGTGATGAAGATGACGCGGGTGTTGTCGCGGACCGCGGCTGGCTGCTTGGCCAGTGCCACGGAGATGTCTGGCGGTCGGGCAGGCATCAGGGCAGTTGGTGTAGTCGAAGACGACCAGCATCGTCTTCCCTGCGGTGTGCTGGCGCAGGTCGAAGGGCTTGCCGGTGGTGTCGGTGAGGACCAGTTGGGCTTGGTGAACGGGTTTTCCAGTGCCGTGCTGTTTTGGACAACGTCAAGTAGAGCCGGTGGGGCAGTGAGAACGGGAGCCATGGTTTCGGCAATGAGATTGGGAGCCACTCGGTCTGGCGGTGTGTGACATGCCGCTTTCGGCGTAATGGGCGGGTAGGGCCGTTTGGCCGTGTCACGCTGTGCGTCGTCGATCACGGTCGTTAGGAGACTGTGCGTGCGAAGGTCGCGTGGGTGGCTGTACGAGCGGATCCGCCGGGACAAGCGGTTGGACCCGGAGATCTCGGAGCGGTCTGTGGCTCAGAAGTACCGGGTCTCGCGATTCCGCCGGCCTCCGGTGCCCCTGGCCGCAGCGGGGTGACCGGCTCGGTCGGCGCGCTGAGGATCCAGGCTGAGGCCGCCCTCGCCCGGCGTCTGGGACTGCCGACGAAGCGGTGACGGGCGGGGTGAACCCCTCCCCGGGCGGTGACCTGGGCCTGGTCGTAGTCTGCGGCCATGACTGACACCTCGACGCTGACTACCGCTGAAGCCTTCAAGATGCTGCTGGCCGGCAACCAACGGTTCGTCTCGGGGGCGCCGGAGCACCCGAACCAGGACGCCGCGCGCCGCGCCGAGACCGCGCCGGTCCAGCACCCGTTCGCCGTGCTGTTCGGCTGCTCCGACTCTCGGCTGGCCGCCGAGATCATCTTCGACCGAGGGATCGGTGACCTGTTCGTGGTCCGCACAGCGGGCCACGTGACGGGGCCGGAGGTGCTGGGCAGCATCGAGTACGGGGCGAGCGTGCTGGACTGCCCCTTGGTAGTGGTGCTCGGCCACGACTCGTGTGGCGCGGTCGCGGCCACCCGCGCCGCCGTGGAGGACGGGGTGGCCGCGACCGGGTACGTGCGGGACGTCATCGAGCGGGTCACGCCCAGCGTGCTGGCCGCCCGCGCCGCTGGTCTCACCCAGGACGGCGACGTCATAGCCGAGCACGTACGGCACACCGTCGACCTGCTGCTGGACCGCTCCCGGGTGCTGGCCGAGAAGGTGGAGGCCGGACGGACCGCCGTGGTGGGCCTGTCCTACCGGCTGACCGACGGCAGCGCCCAACTGGTCACGGCCCGCGGCCTCGACGTTCCCGTCAGCTCCGCACCGTGACGCCTGAGGCGGCCCCCGGTCTCCGTCTAGCCGTTACCACACTCTCCTCTCGTTCACCGCACCGCCGGAGGGCAGCCGGGCCGTGCCGATAGCCTGCCGGTGAACGAGTAGATGCCGGGTGAGAACTCCGGTCAGATGGAGAACAACAATGTCTCGTCGTTACGACTGCTCCGGCACCTCCGACCGTGCCACCGGGCTGCGCGAGGCCGCCTCGGCGGTGCGCTGTGGTGAGCTCGTCGTGCTGCCCACCGACACCGTGTACGGCATCGGCGCCGACGCCTTCAACCGCAAGGCCGTTGGCGATCTGCTGCGGGCCAAGGGCCGGGGCCGCCACATGCCCTCACCGGTACTGGTCGGTTCCCCGGACGCCCTGCCCGACCTGGTCACCGCCTTCTCCGACCAGGCATGGCAGCTCGTGCGCGCCTTCTGGCCAGGCGGGCTGACCCTGGTCGCCCGCCACCCACCGTCGCTGCAGTGGGACCTCGGCGACACCCACGGCACGGTGGCGGTCCGGATGCCGGCACATCCCGTTGCCCTCGACCTGCTCACCGAGACCGGGCCGATGGCGGTCTCCAGCGCCAACCTGACGGGGCAGCCGTCCCCGCAGGACTGCGACGCCGCACAGAACATGCTCGGCGACTCCGTCTCCGTCTACCTCGACGGCGGCCCGACCTCGGCTGCCGTGCCGTCCTCGATCGTGGACGTCACCGGCAAGGCACCGGTCCTGCTCCGCGCGGGCGCGCTCAGCACCGAGCAGCTGCGCGAGGTCGTACCCGAACTGCAGGACTCCCACTGAGGCGCCGCGAGCCGGGCCCGTTCACTGTCGGGGACGCTGGCCGACAGGGCCCGGACCATCAAGCTGTCGCCACCCGCCCCCGCCTCCGGCATCGTCGTCTGCGCAGTTCGATCTTGCATTTTTCGTGGAGTACCACTGCTTGAGCTGATCGGACGGCTCGTGATTAAAATCGTCTCTCATGTCGAAGCCTGACGAACTGCTTGTTGACGTCGCCGCTCTGGTGGAGTCCGGGCACAGCAATCAGATGTCTCTGACCGTGGTCGCCGGTGGTGCTGTCATCACGGGGCGGCTGGCTCCCGAAGTCGTCTGGAGGCAGCGGGTGTCGGAGGTTTTGGCGGACTCGGCCCGCCTGAGCGATTTCTCCGCCGTGTTCACCGCTGCGACGCGTGAGGAGGGGCCGCCCAGGCATCTGCACTTCCATGTGGCGCGGATTTTGCAGGGCGCGGTGGGGATCCCGGAGACGGGCGGGATGTACCGCGTGGCGATCGAGGACGTCAGTGCCTGGACCATCGGCGACTTTAGCTACTCCGACCACTGACCCACTGTCGCGCCGAGAGACCCCCGGTAGCGGTGAGGGTCCGACCGGCGCATTCCGGTCGGACCCTCACCGCTGCTTTGACGCCGGCTCGCGCCTCCCTGTCGGTCAGACGGCCGCAGGGGCGCCGAGCATCGCGGAAGCCTGTTGGAGCGGGTTGAGAACGCGCGTGGGCGCGGGGGCCGGGGGAAGGCCGCGGCAGGTGAAGCCGAGCTGGGTCATGGCCCGGAGGACTTCGCCGGCGCTGAAGTCGCGGCGGTCCTGGCGTGTGACGACCTGTCCGACCTGCTTGACGGGGTAGGTGCGTCTGCCGATGATCACGGACTCGCCGGAAGCCTGCTCGGGCTTGATGCCCTTCATCGATTCCAGGACGCCGCTCTTGGTGAGGTCGAACGGGAAGCGGGCGATGACACAGCGCATGACGCCTCACAGGGAGAGGGACGAAGGGGGATGGTTCTGCCGCGGTTGAGGCGGTTCAGCGGGCAAGGGCGAGGACGCCCAGAGTTCTGCCGTGTTCGTCGACCACAGGCAGGGCATTGAGCCGGCGGTAGCGCATCGCGTGCTCGGCTTCGGCCAGGGTGGTCACGGGAGAGGTGAACGGCCCTCGATCGCCCAGGATGTCGCGCAGCTGGATCCGGTCCGTGTACGTGGAGCTGTCACGGGCTGCTGTGAGCTGAGCCTGGGTGACCAGTCCGATGCACAGGCCGCTGTCGTCGCAGACAAGCAGATGCCCGGTGCGGGCGCTGGCCATGACGGACAGGGCCACCTCGACGGTCATGTCGTCACAGACCTGCGGTCCGGCGGTGTCCATGGCGTCGGCCACCGTCCTGTGCACGGGGGTGGCGTTCGTCGAGCGGGGCTGCATCTGAACCAGCGTCAAAAGGTGCCTCCTGCAGTGGTGGGCCAGTTTCCTGATCACGAAGTTTCTAGGCCGCCGCGTCGAAGGAGGTCTGCCGCCCGGTCATGCGCCGGGCAGCCGAAGCGGGGCTGCGCCGGCCGCGTGAGGCCGCGCTGCGCTTACGCCGCTCGGCCACCGGCGCGGTGATGGTCACGGGGATGCCGGAGGGGGCTTGGGCGCCGGTGATCCGGCCGAGTGCCTCCTCGCCGGAGCGGACCTGGGTGGTCTGGGGCACGATGCCGGCCGCTGTCATGAGGCGGGTCATGTCCCGGCGCTGGTTGGGGGTGACCAGGGTGACGACGCTGCCGGACTCCCCGGCCCGCGCGGTTCGGCCGCCGCGGTGCAGGTAGTCCTTGTGGTCGGTCGGCGGGTCGATGTTGACGACGAGGTCGAGGTCGTCGACGTGGATGCCGCGGGCGGCGACGTTCGTGGCCACGAGCACGGTGACGTGTCCCGTCTTGAACTGGGCCAGGGTCCGGGTGCGTTGGGGCTGCGACTTGCCGCCGTGCAGGGCGGCGGCCCGCACCCCGCTGTTCAGCAGGTCTTGTGTCAGCCGGTCGACGGCGTGCTTGGTGTCCAGGAACATGATCACCCTGCCTTCGCGGGCCGCGATCTCGGTCGTCGTCCGGTGCTTGTCGGCGCCGTGGACGTGCAGCACGTGATGCTCCATCGTGGTGACCGCACCTGCGGACGGGTCGACGGAGTGGACGACCGGGTCGGTGAGGTAACGGCGGACCAGGCGGTCGACGTTGCGGTCGAGGGTGGCGGAGAACAGCATCCGCTGGCCCTCGGGGCGTACCTGGTCCAGGAGCGCGGTGACCTGGGGCATGAAGCCCATGTCGGCCATCTGATCGGCCTCGTCCAGGACGGTGATCGCTACCTGGTTCAGTCGGCAGTCACCGCGGTCGATGAGGTCCTTGAGCCGGCCCGGCGTCGCAACGACAACCTCGGCGCCGCCCCGCAGCACATTGGCCTGCCTGCCGATCGACATTCCGCCGACGACGGTCGCAAGCCGCAGCTTCACCGAGCGGGCGTAGGGGGTGAGTGCGTCGGTCACCTGCTGGGCAAGCTCACGCGTCGGCACGAGGACCAGGGCCAGCGGCTGGCGGGGCTCGGCGCGCTGCCCGGCGGTGCGGGCCAGCAGGGCCAGGCCGAAGGCGAGGGTCTTGCCGGAGCCGGTGCGCCCGCGTCCCAGGGCATCGCGGCCCGCGAGGGTGTTGGGCAGGGTCGCACCCTGGATCGGGAACGGGACGCTCACGCCTTGCGCGGTCAGTGTGGCTAGCAGCTGCTTGGGCATGTCGAGGTCGGCGAACGCCTCGACCGCGGGCAGAGCCGGAGTGATCGTCTTCGGCAGGGCGAACTCACCCTGGACCGCGGCGGGCCGCCGGCCGTGGCCACCCGAGCGGCCCGGACCGCCGGAACGGGACGGGGCGGGCGAGCCGAAGCGGGCGCCCCGCCTCGAACCGGCGCCGGACCCGAAAGCGGGGCCCTCGGTCCGGCGGGGGCGGGAGGAACGGCCGTTCGTACGTGTGGGGTTCATCGAGAACCTTCCTTGATACGGCGCGTATCAAGGAATTCCCGCAGCGAAAGAGCAGCGCGGGGAATCACAAGAACGAACCGAATGGAATGCGAAAAGGAATGTGGCCTGCAGTGAATCCGGTGCAGGATGCAAGCTATGAAATAGGTGACGTCATGTGGACGTGAAATCCCGGACGTCGACCGGTACAGCTCCGAAAAGGCGCGCATCCCTGAGGATGGGGCTGCGGGCAGTGTTGTCCCGCAGGTGACACCGCTGTGGGAAATGTCCGTAGCTGGGGCCCGCACCCCGAGGGATGCGGGCCCCAGCTACGAAGTCCGCGTCAGCGTCAGGCGGGAACGATGTTCTCGGCCGTCGGGCCCTTCTGGCCCGTCGCGATGTCGAAGGTGACCTTCTGGCCTTCGAGCAGCTCACGGAAGCCCTCGGCGGCGATGTTCGAGAAGTGGGCGAACACGTCGGCGCCCCCACCGTCCTGCTCGATGAAGCCGAAACCCTTGGCCGCGTTGAACCACTTCACGGTGCCTGACGCCACGTCATATCTCTTTTGGGGCAGTACGCCGGGACCCGCGATGCGCGGATACCGGGTCGCCGCGATGATGCCCCGTCCGGAAAAAGACCGGCAATACAAAAGCTTCCAGTGGCCGGGAAATTCCGGCGAAGGAGCTTGAAAGTTTTTGGGAACCACAACTGCAACTGAGATCGACAGTAGCATGAGGTAGCGGCCCATGTACGGTAAATAACTCCACTCCGTTGGCTGCCATAAAAACACTCCCCGCACTGCGCGTTAAACCCTCATCTCGCGGCCATAGATATTGCCCCACCCGGACCGTAGCGTTTCAGGAAAGGCGGGCGCTGCTCACGGCTCGGAGGGCACAACTGTTCCGGTGGCACCATCTCGCCCGGCATCCGCCCGTGTAGCCGGTCTCGACACAGATCGGGGGCGCGGTCAGGAGATGGCCAGGAAGATGGCGATGTAGTGCGCGGTGAAGGCTGCCACGGTCAGCGCGTGGAACACCTCGTGAAAGCCGAACCAGCGGGGTGAGGGGTCGGGGCGCTTCAGGGCGTAGACGACTGCGCCCGCGCTGTAGAGGAGACCGCCGGCCACGATCAGGGTGAGTACGGCCGCTCCGCCGGTATGCAGGAAGTCGGGCAGGTAGCGCACCGGTGCCCACCCCAGAGCCAGGTAGCACGGGGTGTACAACCAGCGCGGAGCTCCGACCCACAGGACCCGGAACGCGATGCCGGCCAATGCGCCCGTCCATACGATCCACAGCAGCATGGACCTCTGGTCCGGCGGGAGGAGGAGCACGGCCAGGGG
This sequence comes from Streptomyces sp. ISL-98, assembly GCF_018614055.1. GTDB lineage: Bacteria > Actinomycetota > Actinomycetes > Streptomycetales > Streptomycetaceae > Streptomyces > Streptomyces spiramyceticus. The sequence continues at coordinate 18,502 of NZ_JAGGPB010000116.1, read as the reverse complement.
GGTGCAGGTGCCGGCGATGATCAGGAAGATGTTGGCGTGGTCGAGACGTCGCAGAAGAGCCTCGCCGAGCGGCCTCCAGGTGCCGCGGTGGTAAATGGCGCTCGTTGCGAACACCAGCCAGGCGGTGACCGAGTACACGGCGCAGGCCAAGGCCGCCTGCGGGGTGCGAGCCAGGCAGATGAGTACGATGCCTGCGATCAGCGCGGCGGGGACCATTCCGGCATGGAGCCAGCCACGCAACCTCGGCTTGATCGGTTCTGCCAGATCGGCCGCCTGCTCCACCAGAGCGGCAAACGAGTGACCACTTTCTCCTGCACCGTCACATTGTGGTCCGCGGGCCAGCCCGACTTCGCGGTGTTCTCCACACTCTGAGACGACGTGGCCACGTTCGACCTCAGCGGCGTCACGGCACATGGCTTCCCGTCCTCCCACGGACTCCTGGGCGTCACTGGCAATCATGCGCTCATGCTAAAGAGACCTCACAGGGCAGCCCTTTCGAGAGGTCGGCCTGAAATCCAGGCCCAAGTCGCCGGCCCTGGGCTGTTTCTCCGCCGTGTGGACTCCGGTCTTCTTGTTCCCGCCGATGGGCCCCCGAGGCTGAGTAGACCGGCCGATCGTGGGAAAGATCAGGGCTTCCGAACGGGCACCACTGCTCGCCTACCCGCAAGGATCGCCGATGCTTCCTGAAGTCCGCCCACACGTATCCGCCCCCCTCACAGACCAGTTGGAACTCCAGTTGGGTCTGGCTCCAGACCTCGAAGCCAGCCATCTCGATGTGGAGCGCGTCGCCGGCATCGCAGTCGTCGCAGCTGCTCACTCCGGTGGCTACGCGGCCATCGGTCATCTCCTCGGGCTGCTGGCCGCGCTCCCTGCTCCCACCGAGGCAGGCGAACGCTTCTGGTTGGAACTGTGGAGGTCCTCGGGCACCGCCTACCTGCTACCCGCCAACATCAAGGCTGAGGTGCTGCAATCCCTGACAGGCGAAGGAACCGCCCTGGCCCGACAGATCCTCTCGGCTGTCGACGAGATGACCCCGCCCCAACGCGTCGCGGCCGGGGAGGTGATCGGTCAAGCCCTCGCCGAGTCCGACCACCTTCCCGACCTCAAGACACAGGTCATCGGAGAACTATGGCTCCGAGATCTCGAACTCACCGCCTGGCGCGTCCTGCACGCCGACGGCAGGTCGGACGATCCCGCTGGACGCAAAGCCTTCCTCGAAGCCTGGACGAGTGTCTGAACGTCTGCTCCGCCGTCCTGCGGGATGAAGCTGAAGCTCTTCTCCGCGTTGAACCACTTCACCGTTCCCGTAGCCATGTCTCATGCCGTCCAGCCGGTGTACGCCTCCCGCAACGTGCGGGAGGCGGAGGTGATCGCCCTGGTTCCTGCGGCACGGCACAGCAGAACGCCCACGCCGTAGACGTGGGCGAAGGGGACCTTCCGAACCATGACAGCCAGCCCGGACGGTACATGTCCGCACCCTGCCACCATGGGAGACGACCCTGCGTCACACCCTGACACGTGCGTGCGGGGACCCGCCGGTACCCGGCGGGCGCGCTGCCTCAAGCCACGGGCGGTCCCGCCAATCCGGCGGTGCGGCGGTATTCGGCGTTGATGCGCTGGGCTTCCTCGAGTTGGTCTTCAAGGATGACAATGCGGCAGGCGGCCTCGATGGGGGTGCCCTGGTCGACGAGTTCCCGGGCTCGGGCGGCGATACGCAGCTGGTAGCGGGAGTAGCGGCGGTGGCCGCCCTCGGAGCGCAATGGGGTGATCAGGCGGGCTTCGCCGACGGCGCGGAGGAAGCCCTGGGTGGTGCCGAGCATCTCGGCGGCCCGGCCCATCGTGTAGGCGGGGTAGTCGTCGTCATCGAGACGGCCGAATGAATCGTCTGCTGTCATTGCACCTCTCTGTGGAACGCGTGGAGGGGCCTTGGTGCCGTACCGGCACCAAGGCCCCGAAGGAACTGCTACACCATCTGCCGGCCCTAGTGCCGCGCCGGCCTTCTGTGTCCGCACGCCCACCCGGGAGAGGGCAGGGAATGCGGGGATCGCGGTTGCTTGACCGGAGACCACCTCACTATCGATGTCCTGCGGTACCCGGACTCAAGACTTCCGCCCGGGCGATCCTGATGGCGCCTGGCTCCTCCGTTCTTCCCTCGGTGATCAACTACTTACCAAGCGGGGGACTGCGTACTGCTGGTACTGCTCTACTGCGAACTGCTGGTGATGCGAACTACCCAGTGGCCTGCGACAGCGCCACTCTTCGGCAGCCAGCCCCGTCGCCCGTCCTGCGTCTGCTCTGGCTTAGAACCCCACTGCCGAACTTCCCGGTACGCGCGCCCGCAGCCGACGCCTTTACCGAGGTGCTGCTCACTGACTTCACTGCTGGGTACTGCGAACTGCAACTGCGGGTACTGCTGCCCGGCAGTTCGTCTCTGCCAGGCCCTGCTGTCTCTCTGGGCTACGAGAGAAACCATAACCACACCACCACCCAATGTCTACTCCGGCCGACATAGATTTCCGCGAGTTCGGCAGGGAGGTAATCGACCTCGAACAGCGACGAGGGCAGGCGCGAGGCCGTCACTGCCGACGGGTTAACCGGCCGCAGGCCGGGGCACAAGCCCAGGCAGACTGGACCGGGCATTGACGACAGAGACCAGGGTGACCTGATGGACACGATGAGCGTCAGCGTCGCAACCGTCCGCTCCTCGACATCCGTCGCCGGCGCACGCGAGAGCGCCCGGGATTTCCTCGAAGGTCTCGTACAACCGATCGCAGCCGAGGCTGCCGACACCGTGGTCCTGGTCGTCTCGGAGCTCGTCACCAACGCCCTGCGCCACGGCGGCGGCACCTGCACCCTGGACCTGACCGCACACCCGGACAGCATCGAGGTGGCCGTGCACGACCGCAGCCCGCAGGCCCCGCGCATGCGCACCCCCGACCTGAACGGCGGCACCGGAGGCTTCGGCTGGCCCATGGTCAACCGCCTCGCCCGCGCCACCGCGGTGACCCGCCACACGGCCGGCGGCAAGACCGTAAGCGCCCTCCTCGCCCGGTAGCGCCAAGGCGCCGCCGCCGCCCGGCGTGACCGGTGGCCTCCCCAAGGTCAATCTCACCGATAACCGCTGTACCGACAGCCGTGACGGCTGCCTGCAGCGCCGGTTTCCGAGGCTGCTATATCCGTCAAGCGGCCATCGCGAGGTTGTTGGCGGCCGTCAAGCTCTCCTCGGCCGGCCCCCGTTCGAGCAGTTTAACGACCTGGCGGGCGATGGACCGCTTCAAGCAGCGCCGGGCCTCCCGAGGCGACTTGCCCTCGGTGGTGCGCCGCTGAATGTAGACCTTGGTTGCTGGGTCGATGCGCATGCGGATCAGCACGATGGTGTGCAGCGCCCGGTTGAGTTGCCGGTCGCCCCTCCGGTTCAGCCGGTGGCGGTTGGTCAGGCCGGAGAACGCGGGGATCGGCGGCGTGCCGGCGAACGCCGCAAACGCGGCCTCGGAACGGAAGCGGCCCGGGTGCGACCAGCTCACCAGGATCTGACCCGCGCTGATCGGACCCACGCCGGGCAATCGCAGCAGCTTGGGCGCCATCGCGTCGACCAGCACGACGATCTCGGCCTCCAGCTCCTCCGCCTCCGCTCGCAACGCCTGGACCCGAACGGCGGTGGACCGCAGTGCACGCGCGGTCATCCGAGGCTCGATGGTCTGGATCGGCCGCTCCCGGAGCTTGGCGCAGTGCTATATCACCGCCTTGCGGCCCTTGCCGCGCAGCTCGGCCCGCAGGTCCTCGGGCGCGGACACGATCGGCGCCTTGAGGTGATTGATCGCCGCCGCGCACGAGGTGACGGCGCCCTGACGGGTGGCCAGCAGGACCCGCAGCGCCTCGCGTTCGCCGCGGCGACGCGGGTGAATCAGGTGCTCGGCGGTCAACGCCTCCAGTCGGCATCAGGCTACCCTCGGCCCGTCTTCGACTGGCAAAAATCCAGACGTAGAAGACTTAATAGAAGACTTATCGGAGAATCGGCGTTCCCAGGATGTTCCCATCTGGGCGCAGAAAAAGCCCCCCACGATCTTCGTGGGGGGCTTTCAAGGCTCTGACCTGGGCTTTCTTGAGCCGCCTTCGGGATTCGAACCCGAGACCTACGCATTACGAGACCACTAAGGGTTGTCCCGTAATCGCTGGTCACGGGTGAGATGATCTTGGTGTGGCTGGTGTGATCACGGCGTCGGAGCCGTCTTGGATAGGTCCGTTCACCGGGCTGAGCCCGCGCTGCTTCGGCAAGTTGGTGACCGCGGTGCGCCGCGAGACCGCTGCCGAGCTCCAGCGCGGGCGGCCCTGGGGGCTTCCGCTGGAGGACCGGGCTCTGCTGGTCGCGGCGTACTGGCGCACGAACTTGACGATGCGCCAGCTCGCCCCGCTGTTCGGGGTGTCCAAGTCGGCAGCGGACCGCATCATCGACCACCTCGGGCCGATGCTCGCGCTCCAGCCCCGCAAGCGGTTCCGCAAGGACACCGTGCTGATCGTGGACGGCACCCTGGTGCCCACCCGCGACCACCAGGTCGCCGAGCAGTCCAAGAACTACCGCTATTCCACCGCCCATCAGGTCGTCATCGACGCCGACACCCGCCTGGTCGTCGTGGTCGGCCGGCCCCTGCCCGGAAACCGGCACGACTCCCGCGGCTGGGAGGAGTCCGGTGCAAAGCTCGCCGTTGGCCGCACCATGACCATCGCCGACGGCGGCTACCAAGGCACCGGACTGGTCATCCCGCACCGCCGTCGCAAGAGCGAGGACCTCCCGCCCTGGAAGGAGGAACACAACCGCTCCCACAAGCGAGTGCGCGCCCGCGTCGAGCACACCTTCGCCCGTATGAAGGCCTGGAAGATCCTGCGCGACTGCCGACTCAAAGGCGACGGCGTCCATCACGCCATGCTCGGCATCGCCCGCCTGCACAACCTCACCCTCGCCGGATAGGCGAACGGGCAGGACAGCGACCGACCGCGTCTCCACCGACTCCAAGATCATTACGGGACAACCCTCAGATGCCGACCGCCACAGCGGCCACCACCAGGACTGCCCCACCGATCAGTGCGGAACGCTTGCGCGTCAGTACCATTCAGTACCATCCGGGCTTGACTCGGACGATCGAGTAGACCGTGCCCCGGTTGTTGCCGGTCAGGTACTCGCCGATTGGCTTGTTGAGCCTGTTCTTGTTGTGCGCGGACACCTAGGCCTTGCCGTTCTTGAACTTCGTGACCACCGCAGCATGGTCCCAGACTCGTTCGTTTCTCCAGTCGAAGAAGACGATGAGCCTTTTCCAAGCTGATGGTGGCGCCGTGTCAGCTCTGTCCGTTCTCGGTCCACGGACGGAGCTTCTCCGGGTTGCGGATCGCCCAGATGCGAGTGATGCGGCCGCTGGTGAGGCTGAACGCCGCCACGGTCACGGTGACACCGGCGTGCTGGGCGACCAGGCCGGGCTGGCCGTTGACTGTCCGTTCCAGGAGCGTCAGCGCAGGGGCTTTGTCGGCGATGTGGATCAGGTACTGGGCGATGCGCTCGCTGCCCTCGACCGGGCGGAGGACGGTGCCGACCAGTCCGCCGCCGTCGGCGATCATCGTGGCGTTCGGGTCGAGGAGATCGACGAGGGCCTCGATGTCCCTGGCCTCCCACGCCTCCTTGAAATGCCGCACCAGACCGGCCTGCCCGGCCGTCGGAACCGCCGGAGCCTGCGCGGCGCGAAGACGTCGACGGGCCGAGGACGCCAGCTGCCGGCAGGCAGCCGGCGTCCGGCCGACGATCTCGGCGACCTCGGCGAAGGGGTACCGGAAGACGTCGTGCAGGATGAACGCCACGCGTTCGGCCGGCGTCATCGACTCCAGTACGACGAGGAAGGCCATGTTCACCGACTCGTCCAAGGTGACCCGGTCGGCGGGGTCGGCCGGCTCGGCCCTGCCGCCGCCCCCCGACGGCCCGCTGATCCACTCCGTGCGGTCGGGCAGCGGCTCGGGTATCCATTCGCCGACGTAGCGCTCGCGCCGGACCCGCGCTGAGCCGAGCAGGTCCAGGCAGATGCGGGTGGCCACCGTCGTCAGCCAGGCGCCGGGCGACGCGATGGCCTCCTGCCGTTGCCGGGACATCGCGTACCAGCGGGCGTAGGTCTCCTGCACGGCGTCCTCGGCCTCGGCCAGCGAACCGAGCAGCCGGTAGCCGAGATTGATCAGATGTCGTCGCTCGCCGACGATCGCGCTCAGGCCCGGCTCGGACCGGTCATGCCCCGGCCCGGATGGGGTGCTCATGGTCGCGACCGCTCCCTGGTTCTTCTCGTCCGCTTCCGCTCTCGCCACTTCGACGAAACACCGCACCGGACTGTGAGGTCGGCGCTTCGCCTCACATTTCGCGGGCCCACGTCGTCGGACTACCGAGACACTACCGATCCACCGCCGCGAGGCAGAAGAGGGGACCGAGCCATGGCCACACAGACGACGGCAGAACAGCGCAGCGTCACGTTCCTGCAGGTCGCGATCGCCCTGCAGACCTTGTCCCTCTCCTTCCAGGCGGTCACCGCCGGAATGCTGCTGTCCTCGTCCCACGGTGCGGTACTGCACGACGCCGGATCGCGCGTGATGTACGGCGCATCGATGGTGTACGTGCTCGCCGCGATCCTGGCGTGGCGGCCGGGCGGCGGAACGCCCCGCCCCATCCTGTACGCGTCGGGCTTCCTCGTACTCGCTTCGGTGCAGGTGGTGCTGGGCATCGCGCACATGCCGTCGCTCCATGTCCCCCTGGGCGTCCTGATGTTCGGCCTGAGCGTGCTGGCGCTGGGCCAGGTGCTGTCCCCCCGCTTGTCGCAGCGCTCCGGCACCCGGTCGTAACCGCGGCGCGAACCACCGCCGCCACCCCACCCTCATGCTGATGCGGCGAGGTGCAGGGCAAGGACGGCCCGGACGAGGTCAGTGATGCGGTTGGTGCTGCACCGGATCTTGCGGAGGAGTCGCCAGACACCTCACGTTGCCAACGCGTCAAGCTGCGGTGGCGAGTTCGGTGGGGAAGACTCCGGGCTGGGCAACGCCGTTAATCCGCTTCTTGAGGACCTGTCCCACCTTCAGATGTGTCCTCACCTGCTTCTAGTGTCTCGTGATCCTGTTTGTGTCAGTTCGCGTTGTTATTGACGAGTTTTCTGACGTTGGTCGCGACGAGCCGGCCCTTGGCGAGGACCTCGCCGGCGGTCGCGGTCCACGTGAAGGGCTTCGCGTTCTCGTTCCAGGAGTTGATGTAGTCGCGGATCTGCTTGATCAGGACGTTGACGCTGGAGAACGTTCCGCGCCGGATCGATTGCCGGGTCAGGATTCCGAACCAGATCTCGATCTGGTTCAGCCACGAGGAGCCGACGGGGGTGAAGTGGAAGTGGACATGCGGGTTCTTCGACAGCCACTCCTTGACCTCGGGTGTGGTGTGAGTGGAGAGGTTGTCCAGGACCACATGGATTTCCTTCCCCGCGTACGGTTTGACGGCCTTCTTCAGGAAGGCCAGGAAGTTCTTGCCGTTCCGGTTCGGCTTGCACTCGCCGAGCACTTCACCGGTGGTGACATTCAGGGCGGCGAACAGGTTCGTGGTGCCGTGCCGGACGTAGTCGTGGGTGCGCTTCTCGCTCGCCGCGAAGGTCACCGGCAGCACGGGCTGGGTCCGGTCCAGTGCCTGGATCTGCGTCTTCTCGTCGATGGACAGCACCACCGCGCCGCCCGGCGGGGCCAGGTACAGGCCGATCACGTCGGCGACCTTCTCCGCGAACGCCGGGTCCTTCGAAATCTTGAAGGTGCCGCTGCGGTGCGGCTTGAGATTCTCCTCGCGCCAGACGCGGGCGATGTAATGCCAGGACACCGAGATGCCCTCGCGCCGTCTCAAGTGATCGGCCAGCGTCCGTGTGGACCAGTGCGACAGCCCGGAATCGGCCGGCGGCGACATCCGCGTCAGAGCGATCACTCGCCCGCGTGTCTGCGGCGGCACCTGGTCACGAGGTCCACCACGGCGTTTCTCCTCCAGACCGGCCAGACCGTGCGCGGCATAGCGGGCCTTGCAGCGGTCCACCGTCACCGGTGCCACCCCTGCGAGTTCGGCAATGTCCTTGCGTCGCCGACCTTCGCCGGACCACAACACGATCCGCGCCCGAAGCGCCACATCAGCCGGAACATCACGCGAGCCCGCCAACTCCCGTAGATCAGCCATCTGTTCAGAGGAGAGATCCATACCAGACACAACGATCACAGAAGCCTCAGGTTCCATGAACAGGATCACGAGACACTAGGTCCCACAGGTTCGCCTGCTGCCGGCAGACGGGCCGCACTTCGTCCGTGCCCGCATCCGGCCGGGGTCGGACCCCGCGCTCGGCTGCGGAAACGTGATCACTCGGGGGCCGTTCTCAGAACTCTCACAGATGGTCATTTGCGAGAATCCGGGTGCATGAGGCCGTGGGGCGTCCCTTCGTGCAAGTAGGCGAAGAGGGAACGGTTCTGCCGGTACACCTCAGTCTCGTACGTTGCGCGGCCCGCGCGCCGCGAGCGGTCACGGCGTATCCCTGACCCGTGCAAGATCCCTTCACGTACGAGTGCGCGAGGCCCGCTCCGGTACAGCCGGACGACCCGACCGCTGAACCGGCGGCGCCCGCCGCCGGTCCCTTCGATGCGTACGAGGAAGAGGACCAGACCGCCGCGGAGTAGAGCCGGGGCGGGGACCGTCACAGCCTTTGCCTTCCCGCCCCGGAGATCAGTTCGACAACTGACGCTACAGCCGCCGCCTGGCGTCAGTTGTGCTGGGCCAGGAAGAGGCGGGCCCGCTCGTCGAGTTCGGCGGCACACCGCACCCCTCGGGCCCGGTAGGGGCGCAGGTCCCCGCGCAGCGAGCGGACGGCCTTGAGGGTGCGGGTCGACTGCACCCCGGCCATGGTGTCGATCGCCCGGCCCCAGGTGGTGCACGCCTGCTCGATTCCGCCCTGCTTGGCCTGCTGCTCGGCCTGCGCGACGAGGTCGAGGGCGATGATCCGCGCGTAGGTCGCCCCCGGACGGCTTGCGGCGGCCGTCGCGTACTGGAGGGCGGCGTTCTTGCGATCGCCAAGCGTCTCGTGGACTTTGGCCGTGCGGGAATGGACCGTGGCGACGGGCGGGCCCCACACCAGGGCCCAGAACGGGACGTCGTCGTCGGCCCCGGCCGCGAGCGCGGCGTGGGCACGGTCGACATCGGTAAGGGCCTGGGGCCTCTGGCCGGTCTTGGCGAGCGCGTGCGCGTGGGTGATGGCGAACAGCGCTTCGACCTGCGAGCCGACCCGGCCCTTGGCGCGGTCCCAGCCGGTCTCGGCGAGCGCGAGGCAGTGTTCGGGCCGGTGCAGTTTCATGCCCTGCTGCGACATGGTGCGCATGACGAACCCGTCCTGACCGCGGACGCCGGACTCCCGCGCAAGCGCGAGGGACTGCAAGTAGTACCGCTGCGCCAACCCCTGTTCACCGGAGTCGTACGCCTTCCAGCCGGCCAAGTGCGCGCCGGCGGAAGCGACGGACAGCGCCTCGGCCCGTACGTCTTCGCTCGCGAAGCGGGACCGGCACAGGGTGCGGACATCGGTGATCAGGTACTGCACGAACGCGGAGCGGCCGTGCTGGCCGCCGTGCTTCTCGTCCATGTCCATGAAGACCTTCACCATGTCGCGCACCGCGGCGACATCCGCGTGCCCGGCGACGGCACCGCCGCTGACGGTGCGGGTCCGGGCGGCGGCGGCCTGGACGGTCTCCAAGGGGAGCGTCGTGGCAGCGAGGGAGAAGGCGGAGGCGGCGAGGAATTTGCGGCGGTTCACGTCGGCGGCTCCCACGGCGGTCAGCGTCTCGATGGGGTCGAGGTCCAGCGTCAACCCGATGCTGTCATCTTCGCCGCCGACTGGGGAACCGAGTCCGAGGTCTTCGCGGGTGATCCGGCGGCCCAGACGGCGCGAGAGCGCCTCGGCCAGGTATCCCGGGGTCAGGCCGGAGGGTTCGGCGCCCCCGATCCAGTGGTGGACCGCCGACTTGTTCGTCCCCAGCCGCTGCCCGCTCTCCGCCGCGACGGCCTTCACCGCACGGGCGACGCCGTCATACGGCAGCCCGGACTCGTCGACGAGCTTTCTGAGCTGGTGGTTCGCAGTGCGCTGGGTCATGGCCTGCCCCTCGCCCGTATACCCGATATACGGCTCCACGCTCTCCGTACGCTACCCCCCAACTCCCTTGCCCAGTTCACTGATTGATGAAGCCCGGTGACCTTCTGTCGCCGGGGTTGGGTCGAGTGGAAGGGGTTTGTGATGAAGGACCAGAGTCGCCCCTGGGAGTCCGTGTTCGCGGGGCCGGAGATCACCGCCGTGCCCAGTGACACCGCGCGCTTCGAGGAGAAGCCGCAGGAGTCTTCGGACCAGGGCCGGTTCGAGGACTGATCCGGCACCGCCCGTACGGCACCACCTGCACTACCGGGGTCCGCGCCTGGCCTGCGCCGCGCGGGCCCCGTCGTATGTCCGCCAGCCATTGAGAGGGGAGTTCAGATGTTGACGATGTCGGTCGACCTGCGGACCAGTACGGGCCCGTGGCAGTGGTGTGACCAGGGGGAAGGCTGTTGGACGCGGAGAGGCGACCGCATCCGGCCGTTGGCGAACGCCGCGCTGGAGGCACGCGCCGTCACCGACGGCACGGCGACGCTGATGGTGATCCGCGAGCGGGCCGCCGGCCGCGCCTCGCGGCTGCGCTCGACGGCGCCGGTCCGGGTGGACAGCGCGGTGTACGCCCGCGCGGTCGAGGAGTGCGGCGCCTGGCCGCTCCAGTCCGTATGGATCGAGGCGGGCCCCGACGGTATCCGGCTCCAGACCGGGCTCGGCGGCATCTGCCCGCTCTACCTCTCGTACGAGAGCGGGCGGCTGACCGCCTCGTGGCAGCTGATGGACCTCAAGTCCCACCAGGCGCCCGGGAAGCTGGACGAGAAGGAGGTCATGCGGCTGCTGACCGGGCACCCCCGCTACGGGCACGACACTCTGTTCACCACCATCAAGCGGCTCTCCGAGCGGTCGACGGCGCACGCGGACACCGAGGGCCTGCGCATGACCTACCCGGCTGCCGCCGAGCACGCTCAGCCCTCTGACCTCGCTGAGAACACCGGCGGTGCCAAGCTCGTCGATGCGTTCGAGGCGCTCGTCGACCACATCTACGCCCGCCGCCCGCTCACCCCGGCCCAGACCGCAGCACAGCTGTCCGGCGGCAAGGACTCCACCAACCTCGCCCTCTCCCTCGCCCTGGCCCACCCGGGTCTGATCACGCCGTGCGCGCTGCTGATCGGCGGCGAGGCCGAGTCCCAGCAGATCACCCGGCGCCGCATGGTCATCGAGCACACCGACTTCGCCCCGGACGTCACGGTGCCGGCCACCGACCACCCGCCGTTCGCCCCGGGCGGCCTGCGCCGCGCGCATCCCGAGGCGATCAGTCCGCTGGATGAGCCGCACCTGGAGGCCGCGGACGCGCTCGCCCAGGCGCTGATGGCCCGCGGCCTCACCACCGTGGTCGCCGGGTTCGGCGGCGACGAAGTCGCCCGGGTGCGCCGCCCGGACGGCGGGCCCGCACCCACGCCCGAAGCGCCGACGTGGTGCGGGGAGCGGGTGCGCGACCTGCTCGGCGACGTCAACACCGGCATCTCTCCGGCCACGGTGGCGCCGGAGACCGCGCTGGTCGCCCTGGAGGTCGCCACCCCGCTGCTGGCCCGGCGCGGCCTGTGGACCATCGCCCCGTTCACCGATCCCGACCTGGTCCGGTTCGGGCAGCGGCTTCCGCTGGAGTGGAAACGGGACAAACGGCTGCTGACGACACGGTTCGCTGCCCGGGGCCTGCCGGATGAGGTGGTGCACCCGGTGCTGCGGGAGAACTTCGGGCACCTGATGAACACCGCTGTGCACCGCTACGCCTCCGGCTTACTCAGGAGCTGGGGCAAGGAGCTGCACCTGGTCGAGCAGGGCTATCTTGACCAGGCCGTGCTCGCCGAGACCGTCGAGCGTGCCGCGCTCGGGCCCGACGAGGCGGCCCCGTACCGCACCGGACTGTTCCTGATCACTGCCGTCGAGCTGGCCCTGCGGGCCCTGTAGACGGCTTCTCCACCACGCGGGCGACTTCGGCTCAAAAGGCCCCGGCCGCCCCGGCGGAAGCACCAGGATGGGGCGGGTGACCGCGTCCTCACCCGCCCCGAAAACCTCCGGCTCCCCGCAGCAGGTCGGCTACCAGAGCGACCCCCACTTCGAGGACATCGCGAACGCCTCCTGGTGGCAGATGGCCGCCCGGCTGCCCCGCACGCTCGCCGCCGCCGCACGCCTCGGCTGGGCCGCCGACCGGCCCGCGATGCTCTGGCTCGCCGCCTGTCAGCTGGTCGTCGCCGTCTCCTCGGCGGTCGCGCTCGGAGCGCTGCCCGGGGCCATGAACCACCTGTTCACCGGCGGCCCGGTCGCCGACCGGGTGTCCGCCGCAACCGGCGCTCTGATCGTGGTCGTCGCCGCCACCGGGGTGCGGGCCGGGGCCGACGCGCTCGCCACCTACGCCTCCGCCCGGCTCGCCCCGGAGGTCGCCACCGAGGCCGACCTCCAGATCATCGCCGCGACCCCGGAGGTGGAACTGGAGGCGTACGACCGGCCCGGATTCACCGACCGCCTCCAGGCCGCCGGCAAGGGCGCCGAAGCGACCGAGAACCTCATCGGAGACGCCCAGGCCCTCGTCTCCGCACTCGCCCAGCTCATCGCCGCCGCCTCGGTCTTGACGATCCTTCACCCCCTGCTGCTGCCTCTTCTGCTGCTGGCTGTCGTGCCCAAGGGGGCCGCCGCCATCGCCTCGGCCCGGATCCAGCACCGCGCCGACTACCAGAACATCTCGGACAACCACCTGCGCTACCTGCTCCGGTACTACTCCACCGACCGCCGCACCGCCGCCGAGGTTCGCGCCACCACCATGGCCGGGTTCCTGACGAGCTGGTACCGGGAGATCACCGACCGGATCAAGGCCACCCACCGGGCGGCGGCGCCCCGCGTCCTGCGCGTCACCCTGCTCGGCGCGGCCCTGAGCGGGCTGATGCTGGCGGCGACCTGGGTCGCGCTCGGCTGGCTCGCCGCGACCGGGCGGATGGACCTGGCCATCGCCGCCACCGCGGTGATCGCCGTACGGACGTCGACCGGTGCGTTGACCTCCATGGTCATGGCCGCCGCACGGCTGTTCCGCACGAGCTTGTATCTGGAGGACTGGCAAGCCTTCCTGCGCCGTGCGAAGGCCCTGCGCGCGGTACGCGGCACCACCCAGATTCCGGCCGCCGGGCCCGCCGAGATCCGCGCCGAGAACGTCACCTACACCTACCCCGGCGCCGAGACCCCGGCCCTCGACGGCGTCAGCCTCACCCTGCGCCGCGGCGAACTGGTCGCCCTGGTCGGCGAGAACGGCAGCGGCAAGACCACTCTGTCCGCCCTGTTCACGGGGCTGCGCATCGCCTCCAGCGGCACGGTGACCTGGGACGGAACCGATCTCGCCGGGGCGGACCCGCACAGCGTGTGGGCGCGGGTCGGCCTGGTGCCACAGGACTACACCCGCTGGCCCATGGACCTGCGCGCCAACATCCACCTCGGCCAGCCCCGCACCGAGGACGACGCTCTCCTCCTGGAGGCCGCCCGGTCGGCCGGCGCGGACAGCGTCATCGCGAAGTCGCCGTACGGCCTGGACACCCTGGTCGCCAGCTCCAACTGGGGCGGCACCGACCTGTCTGGCGGGCAGTGGCAGAGGATCGCGGTCGCCAGGGCGTTCTACAGGGACGCCTCCATGTTGATGCTGGATGAGCCGACGTCCGCGATGGACCCGCGTGCCGAGCACCTCGTGATCAGCCGGTTCAAGAAGCTCGCTGCGGGCAAGGCCGCCCTCTTCGTGACCCACAACCTGGAGAACGCCCGCATCGCCGACCGCGTCATCGTCCTCGACGGCGGTCGCGTCGCCGAGTCCGGGACGTTCGAGGAGCTCCTCGACTCCGGCGGGGTACTGGCCGAGCTGTACAAACTTTCCCAGGACCGGTGACCCGGCGCTGAACTCGTGTAGGATCCGCGACTCCATTAGCAATGGAGGCTGTTCGTTAGCAGTGGATTAGCAAATCCGCGATTTCGTTGGCAATGACTACGTTCCGTGGCGATCTCCGCCGGGTCTCGGGCACGGATTCCCTGACACCGTTTCACGGGCGCATGACCAGGGGGTTGGGGACGGCGAGGTATTGCGGGTCGGTGCCGTCCGCGTCGGTCCAGCGGGAGAGCAGGTTGGCCTTGCCCGGGACTGTCGGCGCGGTGAGGAGCGTCTCCGTCTCGGTCCGTGAGAGGCCGCGTTCCTTGGCGTACCGCTCGAACTCCCGCCGTGCGGCAGACCACAGCTCCACGGTGGCCCCCGGGAAGCGGTGGGCAAGGATGCCGGCGATCTCAGTGAGGTTGTTGACGACGAGGCAGTACACCAAGCGCTGCCAGGCGGCCTCGCGAGGCGTCCAGGGGATCGCCTTGGCGCCCTCAGCGTCGCGGAAGACGGCTTGCACGGGGGTGCCGTCGGTATCCACGGCGACCAGGGTGTTCTGGAGATGACACTCGACCGCGACACCGTGGCGGGCGTACGCCTCCAGTACAGGCGGGACGACGCAGCCGAGATAGGCCGTCCACCAGGGCAGCGGGTCGGTGAGGCGGTCGAGGGGGCTGCCGTCGAAGCCCTCGGGGAGGGAGGCGGCCAGGACGGCGGTGGCGCCGGGGACCACGTGGCCGTCCAGGCCATCGCGGACGAGGACGGGGAACACCTCGTCAAGGCCGCGGACCGTGCGGTGCCCGCGTTCGGCCAGCCAGGCCGCGGGGCCGCCCATCGCCCGGAAGGCGGCGGTAACCAGCGGGTCGGTGCGGCGTACGTGGCGCAGTTCGTGCCGTCGCATTCGCCGGACGTCGTTGGTGATTTGTACCTCCAGGCTGAATTTCAGGAACACATCACCGCGCGCCCCGGGGCGTTCGGGCCTTGCGGGAACGTGGACCGTACGCACCGACGACGTGGCCCGGGCCTGCCAGGGGGTGGTTCCCAGCCGCAGCAGGCGGCCCTCGGTGAAGGCGCTGCGTACGATGGGCAGGCGGTGGGCGAGGTCGAGCTGCCAGGGGTGGGCGGGCAGCAGGCGGTAGCCGGATGGGGCCTCTCCCAAGGCGTCGAGGGCCGTGGTGTCGCCGTCGTCGATCACCGCGTCCTCGCGGACGCCCAGCAGGATGAGCGGGAAGCGGGCGTACGCCTCGGGGGCGTAGCGCAGCCAGGCGGCGGGTGGGCCGCCGCCGCTGCGGGCCTTGGGGGCTGGGTGGAAGGGGTGGCCCATGACCAGGGCCTGTTCGGAGCGCAGCCATGGGTCGTCGGGCGGAGTGGCGCAGGCCCGGGCGGCGAGGAGGGCCTCGACGGCCGCGCGGCTGGCAGTCATCTCGGCGGCCAGGGCGGTGTTGGAGCGTCCGGTGGCCGCGCGCATTTCCTGGATGGCAAGGTCGACGAGTCCGGAGTGCCCCAGGGGCCTCCAGGTGCTGCCGGACCACAGTTCGGGCGCCGCAGGCCGGTGGCCGGTGCGCACGCGCAGCAGCCGGCCGCTGACGTGTAGGCGGTGGACGACACGACCGGCGACCGGTTCCCCGGCCGGTACGGCGGCTTCTCGAAGAAGGCAGTTGAGCACCGGCGTTATGGCCAGTGCATCGGCCGCCCGGGCGAAGGCGTTCATCGACATCAGTATGTGTGAACCGTGTTCGGGTGCGTAGGACATGCGTGTGTGCCGTACCGCCGCCGAACGGGACTTCGTGCCCGAACTGAGGCGTGAGCGGCCGGAATTGCTCGCCGCCTACCTCGCCGCTCTGCCCGGCGCGCGGGCTGCGGTGCTGGCCCGGCCGTGGCGCGGGCTGGTCCACGAGCCGCTGCCCTGGGTCGCAAGCCGCACGTCCGGGGGCGACGGCGTCACGCTGCGGCTGACCGACGGGCGCCGGCTGCACGGCCCGCCGTCGGATCCCTGGGCGAGGGGACAACAGTCGGCTCGCTGGAGCTGAACGGCGTCCCGTACGACCATCCCGGCCTTGATGATGGCGGCGCTGGCGGTCCCGGGCTGGGCACGTTTCGCCGCCGAACTCGACCGCAGTACCGTCTCGTTGGCGCTGTCCCGCACGGCCCCTCGCCTGACGGAGCCGCCCGCCCACCCGTGGGAGTGGGAGCAGCGGTCGCCGGACGGCCACCCGTACCCAGCTGCCGGTCCCGCCCCGGCTTCTCGGCCACCGAACAGCTGGCGTACGCCCCGGAACACCGTCCGGTGGTGGGCCTGCGGCTGGCACCCGTGACGGGCGCCACGGTGCGCGGCCCGTGGCCGTCCGGACTCCGGGACGGCGACGCGGTTCTGATCCCGGCGCACCCCAGGCCGAGCGCTGCCGCTGAGGATACGAAGTAACGCATTCTCAATCGCCCATTTCGAATGCGGACGCGCCCACCTGCCGCGCTCCACAGCCCGAGCAGGTACGGGTTTACATGATCGCCCACCGGCTGCCCCTACATAACCGGTATGACCCGGCTTGCAGGACCAAGCGATCGACGTGGCGCGCCGTCACAGGTCAGGACGATGCGGGAAGGCTGGACGGAATCAGCCTCATCGCCTGATCGGCTTGGTCGCTCTGGAAGAGACGCAACCAACGAGGTCTGACCGGCCATCCGATGCGGCGCTGCGCTGCCTGCGGACACATCGGGTGCTGCGACTCCTCACCCGGGCAGCACGGCACGAAGCACGCGCGCGAGGCCGGGCACCCACTACTGACCAGCTTCGAACCGGGTGAGAACTGGTTCTGGGACATTGAGACCGATCAGTACTACGAGGGGCCGCAGCTGGCCCCGCCCACCGCGTACCCGGCCTCGCAGTCCACTCCGGGCCCCCGGGACAAGGTCCCGACGGACTGGAAGCGGTAGCTCCACTGACCCGCTCAATCCGCTGGACACCTGGTCCGGACGTCAGATCTGCCGGACCGGGTCCGTGATGCCTCCGGGGCATGCGAGCGCCGCGGGGTCCCATCCGGCGCGTCCGGCCCCGGCCTGGTAGGCGCTTTCGTAGAAGGCGAGTACGGCAGCACGAGGATCGGGCTCGGCGCGGGCCGCGTCGTAGCGCAGCACGGCCAAGTGGCTGTCACCGTGCGCGACCCACTGCGCGGACGCGGGGCTGAGCGGCTCCCCGGCCAGGTCCGCGGGCTCGGGGGCGGTGTAGGAGTAGAACGCGGGCTCGCCGAAGGTGTCGTCGCCGAACCAGAAGCCGAAGCTGATCACTTCCCTGGAATACGCCTCCCGGGTGACGGGGTCGACCTGCCGGGGCTGGTCGACCCGGCGCCCGGAGATCCGGCTGTGGGCGATGTCAAAGGTGTGCCAGAAGTGGTGCACCGGGCTGGTCTTCCCCGAGTAGCCTGCCGCGAACTCCTCCAGCACGGACGCCACCTGGCTCAGGACGCGCCAGTAGCGGTTGGCGGCCACGGGGTCGTAGGTCGCGTGCTCGGTGTCCTCGGCGAACGGCCGGTCGGCGTCGGGCAGGTCGAAGGGCCTGGGAATGGCGATGTCCACCCGGACGCCCAGTGCGGCCAGAGCGGCCATGGTCCCGTCGTGGAAGGATGCGACGGACTGGCCCGGAAGCGGAAAGGATCTCTCTTCGCCGTCCAGTGTCACGACGACGAGCCGGTGGTCGACGAAGTCGAAGTCGATCGTGAAGATCGGATTCCCGTCGACCCCACCCATCGGACGCGTGGTGATGCCGCGCCCCGTGACATGGAACGGGACGTTCCACCAGTGGTTGCGCCGGGCGCTCGCGGCCAGGCGGATCTTGCCGACGATCTGCGCGAAGCGATGCAGCGTCTCCTTGGTGTCCCGCCACTCCGCCAGCGGCACCGGCGGGAACAGCTCCATCACATTCCCCTTCCCGCCCGGCGTTTCCGCGACGGCCGGGAAGTCTCATCATGGCCCCGCAGGGGACGTCGGGCACCCGCTGAGGGAGGGGTGAGCCCTGCGCGGTCAGTCCTCGGTCACCACGAGTATCACCACGAGGCCGAGCACCAGCTGGCCCACGGCGATGATGAAGACCGAGCCGACGCCCGCGCCCGCGGCGCCCGGCTGGCCGCCCGCCGGCCACGACCGAGGAACAGGTGCGTCACGCCAGGACCTGCTCACCCGCCCCGGGGAACACCGTCACGTCCATCGCGAAGCTCCTCGGCGTCAGCAGGAACACGGTCTACAAGCACGTACCCGAGCGGAGATTCACGACTGAGCATCGGAGCCGGGAAGCCACCGAACACACTCGGCGGCACCGGCCAAGCCGGCCTGGGCAAGGTAACGGGTCACCGAGCTGCTCTCGCTACACACGGTCAGCGTCACCCTCGCTTCCCCCCAGAACTGGCGACAGTTGAATACGCGAGCCCACCAGTACCGTCCCCCGGTACAGCTCCGG
>NZ_JAGGPB010000115.1 GCF_018614055.1 Streptomyces sp. ISL-98 | reverse complement strand
TCCAAAATCCGGGGTCAAGGCCTACCGACCACGGAGCCGGTCGCGGGCAGCGGCTCGGGCTGAGGTAGTTCGGCGGTCAGGACGACGAACCACTTGCGGCCCTCGCGTTTGACGCTGACGGTCTTGACCTTGCCGACCACCGGCCGGTGCTGGTTGACCTTCACATGCCCAACGCCCTGGAAACGCACGCGAGTAACAGGGTCGTGCGGCGTGGAGTCCCAGCGACAGCCGTCGGCATCTTTGGGAAAGTCGACCGTGTCGAACCAGTTCACGCCACGAAACCGCGGATAGCCCGGCTTGTCACCAGCCTTGAGCCGGCGGAAGAACGCCGTGAAGGCTTTGTCTAACCGGCGTAGCGTTGCCTGTTGGGAGCTGAAAGACCAGCGGCCCTGACGCTCCGGGTCGAAGGCCCGGATGTCCTTGAGTTGCCCGGACTGCTGCCCGTACTTGACGCTCGTCTTCGAGGGATGCCGGTTGGCGTCGCGGCGTTCCTGCAACGCCCCGTTGTAGAGCGAGCAGTGATCGCGCAGCATCTCACCGAGCCCGATCGCCTGGCCCACGGTGGGCCGCAGGAGGAACTTGTACGCACGGATCACCCAGCCCACCCCCCTTCGGTCAAGTCCACCGCTCATACTACCTTTGGCGGATGTCACCACGCTGGGAATCAGAGCCCGATATCCCGCCGGGGAAATCACGTCATCCACCACCTGCACGTGTACTTGGTGTTTGTCACGAAGTACCGGCGCGGTGTCTTCAGCGATGAGATGCTGACGCGCTGCGAGGAGATCATTCGGGACGTGTGGCAGTCCTTCGAGGCGCAGTTGCGAGAGTTCAACGGCGAAGAGGGCCACGTCCACCTGCTCGTGCACTACCCGCCGAAGGTCCAGCTCCCCAAGCTGGTCGACTCCCTCAAGGGCGTGTCCTCCCGCTACCTCCGGGCGGAGTACATCTGCCGGATAGACCGAATGGGGACGGGGTCCGTGTTCTGGTCCCCTTCCTACTTCGCCGGGTCCTGCGCCGGAGCACCCTGGGCATCGTCAGGGAGTACATCGAGAACCAGAAGCGCCCAGCCTGACCGTCACAACAGAGGGGCAGAGAACTCCGGCGCTCCGCGCCTCTGCCCCAAGGGGGGCATCCCCGCCCGGCCTAAAGGCCAAGGCCGTGAAGTTACAGCTTCAGGGCTGGTGGCAAGGGGGGGATCTGTCTGATGGCCGGACATGGGAAGCGGAGCCTCGATAGAACGACTTGTCGGCCAAGACGAACCGTTCAAGCTCGGGAGCTCCGCTGTCTGCTGAGTGTGTCATCACGCGTGAAATCACGGTAGCCACGGGCCTGTTCGCGCCGGGGCACCTGGGGGAATTCACCCGGATCGTGCCCTTCGAGATGGTCGATGCGGTGCTGGCCGAGACCGGGGCGGCCGAGCGGCGGCTGCGGAAACTGCCCGCGCGGGTGGTGGTCTACCTGCTGCTGGCCGCCGCCCTGTTCGAGGAATGCGGCTACCTGGCGGTCTGGCGCAAGCTCACCGCCGCGCTGGGCTCGATACCGATTCCGCAGGGTCACCGGGGCGGCGCTGTGGGGTGCGCGGGCCCGGCTCGGAGTCCGCCCGATGCGGGCCCTGTTCGACCTGCTGTGCGGCCCGGCCTCGGTTATCCGCACCGGCGGCGCCCGCTGGAAGGGCATGCTGACGGTCGCGATCGACGGCACGTTCCTTGACGTGCCCGACAGTGCCGTGCACCGGGCCCGTCTGGGCAAGGGCTCCAACCAGTACGCCACCTCCGGCTACCCGCAGATCTGTCTGACCGCCCTGGTCGCCTGCGGCACCCGGGCCGTCCTCGATGCGGCCTTCGGCCCCCGTAGCCGCGGCGAGAGCGTCTACGGCCGACGCCTGATGCGCTCCCTGCACCACGGCATGATCGTGCTCCTGGACCGCGGCTTCTCCTCCAACGCCTTCCTCGGCGCGGTCGCCGACACCGAGGCCGCCTTCCTGACCCGCCTCACCTCACACCGCAAGCCACCACTGCTATCCCGCTACGACGACGGCTCCTTCCTCTCCCGATTCGGTGCCGTCGAAGTCCGCGTCATCGAGTGCGAGATCACCATCACCACCACGGCAGGACGTCACACCGGCGTCTACCGGATGGCCACCAGCCTCCTGGACCACCACCGCTACCCGGCGTGCGAGCTGGTCAGGCTCTATCACGAACGCTGGGAAGTGGAGTCGGCCTACTTCGAGATCAAGAAGACGATGCTGGGCCGCCGCGTCCTGCGCTCCACGACCTGGGCCGGGATCGCCCAGGAGGTCTACGCCCTGCTGAGCGTCTACCAACTCCTGCGGATCGCCATCGCTGATGCCATGCCCGGCGTCGATCCCGACCTGGCCAGCTTCAGCATCGCTCTCGAAACCGCCCGCGACCAGGTCATCCATGCCGCCGGCGTCATCGCCGACACGGTGATCGACCTCGTTGGGACGATCGGCCGGGCCGTCCTGGACCAGCTCATGCCGGCCCGCCGCCTACGCGTCAGCCCCCGCGCTGTGAAGCGCCCCCTATCCCGTTACGCGCACAAAAGCCTCAAAATCGATCGCCGCACCTACAAGGCGACCCTGAGCATCGGCATCTTGGCGCCGACGATCAGCCCGTAACTTCACGGCCTTGCCCTAAAGGCCGGGATTCCCCCCCGTGTGCGGCATCAGACCTCGCCTGTCCCGGACTGGCACGGCACACCGCGATGGCGCACACCGTGGCGCAGCGGGCGTCTGTCTAGTCGAGCAGTTCGCTCAGCGCAGCCGTGGCGTCCGTGTGCGGGAACCCGGCCGGCCACCAGGCGCCGTGCTTCTTGCGGTAGGGGTACCAGAAGTGTCCGTCGGTGCCCAGGCGCAGTTGGGCGTCGTGTCCGATGATCGTGAGCCAGTTCCCGGCGACGCGTATTCCGGGTGCACGTTGTCCGTCCCAGGCTTGTTTGATCTCCTCGCGTACGGCGCTTAGGTAGGCCGGGTCCGGATCCCAGGGCGTGTCCAGGATTGCCAGGGCGGCTGCCCCGCCGTACTGCCAGGCGCGGGCTGCCCGGGCGAGGGAGGCTGGTCTGTGGTGCCCGGCGAAGGACAGCCTGGTGAAGATCTCGGTGGAGGGTTCGGCCGCTGCGAGGCGTACGAGGTCGTCAGCGACGCTGAGGGTGACCGGGGAAACCGGCTGTGGATGCTGGCCGTCGGGCAGGAGGGCCTGCTGCAGGAGGTGGGCCGCGCGGGCGGCGGTGTCAGCGGCAAGAAATTCCAGCGCGGCCGCATCCAGTCCGGGTGCAGGATCGTCGGCGTGCGTCAGCTGGGCCACCGGGCCCGGACGGTCGACGACCGGTGGCGGTTCGGGTAGCGGCGGGAGCCCGGCGCGGGCGGCGGCGAAGACGTCCCGGGCGGGCACCCCGGCTGGTGGAGACGGTGGGGCGGGGGTGGTGGCCTGGGCGGCGTTGCGGCGGTGCAGCTCGGCCATGAGTTCGCTCTCGCCGCGTCCCCTCAGGAGCAGGAGGACGAAGGGATCATGGTCGAGGAGGCGGGCGACCTGGTAGTAGAGGGCGGCGGCGTGCTTGCAGGGGTCGCCCCAGTCGGGGCAGGAGCAGCGGGGGGTCAGGTCGCGGGGCGAGGGCAGGAGATGCACGCCTGCCTGGGCGGCGTCGTCCGCCAGGGTGGTGGGCATGTCGCGGTCCAGGAGGGCGGCGAGGTGTCCGGCGCGGGCGGCGGCGGCGTCGAGCAGCAGGTCCCATTCGGTGCGGGTCAGCTGGGCGATGTCCATGGAGGTGCGATACGGGGCGGGCTGGCTGCCCTGAACGCGTGCGGTGGCGCGGCCGGGGGTGACGGTGATCTCGCCGACGTGTCCGCCGCGGGCGTAGGTACGCCCGCGGGCGAGGCGTCCGGTCGCGGAGCGGACCGGGCCTTCCAGAGCTTCGACCCAGGCGTTGCCCCACCAGGTCTCGGCGAAGGAGCGGCGGCCGCGTGCCGTGGGCAGCGGCGGGAAGACACGCCGGCGGTCACGCTCCCCGGCGCCCGGTGTGAGGGTCATCGGCCCGCTCCCTTCAGCCGGACGAAGTCGGCGAGTTCGGCGTCGCTCAGTTCGGTGAACGCCGCCTCCCCGCTGCTGAGGACCGCGTCCGCCAGGGCCCGCTTGGTTTCGAGGAGTTCGGCGATCCGGTCCTCGACGGTGCCTTCGGCGATCAAGCGGTGGACCTGCACGGGCTGGGTCTGGCCGATGCGGTAGGCGCGGTCGGTGGCCTGTTCCTCCACGGCCGGGTTCCACCAGCGGTCGTAGTGGATCACGTGGGCGGCGCGGGTGAGGTTGAAGCCGGTTCCCGCGGCCTTGAGGGAAAGCAGGAAAACGGGGCTCTCGCCGTCCTGGAAGCGGCGCACCATCTCCTCGCGCTGCTTGACGGGGGTGGCGCCGTGCAGGAACTGCGCCGTGATGCCCCGACCGGCCAGGTGTTCCTCGATCAGGCGGCCCATGGTGACGTACTGGGTGAAGACCAGGACCGCCTGGTCCTCCGCCAGGATGGTGTCCAGGAGTTCGTCGAGGAGTTCCAGCTTCCCGGACCGGTCGGCCGTCTTCCCGCCCGATTCTTTCAGGAACTGTGCGGGGTGGTTGGAGATCTGCTTCAGCGCGGCCAGGAGTTTGAGGACCAGGCCCCGGCGGGCGATGCCGTCGCTGGCACGGATCGCGGCCATCGTCTCGCGGACCACGGCCTCGTACAGGGCGACCTGCTCTTTCGTGAGGGTGACCGGGTGGTCGGTCTCGGTCTTGGACGGCAGTTCGGGGGCGATACCCGGATCGCACTTCCTACGGCGCAGCAGAAACGGGGCGACCAGCGTAGCCAGGCGCCGGGCGGCTTCGGGGTCCTCGCCACTCTCCGCGCCACGCGCGTACTGCCTGCGGAATGTCTTCAAGGGCCCCAGGAGTCCGGGCGTCGTCCAGTCGAGCAGGGCCCACAGCTCGGACAGGTTGTTCTCGACCGGTGTCCCGGTGAGGGCGACCTTGGCTGAGGTGCGCAGCGTGCGCAGGGCCTTCGCGGTCGCCGAATAGGGGTTCTTCACATGCTGCGCCTCGTCCGCCACCACCAACCCCCAGAAGGGTTCGGTCAGTTCGGCGGCCCGCAGGCGCATGGTGGCGTAGGTCGTGAGCACGAAGCCCCCCTCGGCTCCGCTCAGGCTGCGCCTGGTGCCGTGATAGCGCGTGACGGGGGTGCCGGGCGCGAACCGCTCGATCTCGCGCTGCCAGTTGCCCAGCAGCGATGTCGGGCAGACCACGAGGGTCGGCCCGGCGGTGGCGGGATCGCTCTGCCGGTGCAGGTGCAGGGCGATGAGGGTGATCGTCTTACCGAGGCCCATGTCGTCGGCGAGACAGCCACCCAGCCCAAGAGACGTCATCTGATCCAGCCAGGTAAGGCCGCGGACCTGGTAGTCGCGCAAGGTGGCGCGCAGCGCGGCAGGCTGCGGCAACGGTGTGCGTCGGGCGGCCGTCTCGGGATCGGCGAGGCGCTCCTTCAGCTCCGCCAGCCATCCCCGGGCGGTGACCTCCACCTGCTCGCCCTCGATGTCCGCGCTGCCAGCCAGCACGGTGCCCAGCGCCTCAACAGGAGTGAGCTGGCGGGTCTTTCGGTCGCGGGCCCGGGCGAGGATCTCGGGATCGATCAGCACCCACTGGTCGCGCAGCCGCACCATGGGCCGCTGTGCCTCGGCGATCCGGTCGAGTTCGGCCTGATCGAGTTCCCGGCCGCCGAGGGTGAGCTGCCAGCGGACGGCCAGTAGAGCACCGGCGCTGAGCAGGGATGGCAGGTCCGAGGCGGTCTTCTCGGCCGGTTCGACGACGGCGCGGGCCAGCAGCTGCCGGGCGAGCTCCTTGGGCCAGTGGACCTGAACGCCCGCCGCCGCCAGAGCGGCTGCCGGATCGCCGAGCAGGTCGCTCAGCTCGGTGTCGGACAGCTGAAGTTCGACCGGGGCCGCCACGTCCAGCAGGCGGCTCATCGGCGGCCACACGCGGGCGGCCCGGCGCAGGGCCAGCAGCGTCTGTGCCCTCGCTTCCGGGCCGAACAGGCCGGCGGCAGCCAAGCGCCCCGACCAGACGTCGCGGGCATCGGCGACTACGCCGTCGGCGAGCTCGTGCAGCTGGACAACAGCCCGAAACCGGCCCTCTGTATCCGGGTCGTAGTCGTCGCCCCCGCCAGGACCGGCGCTCTCCCCGTCCCGGAATCCCCTCTCGTCGCCCGTCCCTGACAGTTCGATACGCAAGGAGACGCGCACTCCCGTGTCCAGGCCGGAGGCGACGTCGGCGGCCCACTGCCTCTGCTGCGGCACCGGTTGCGGTGCGGTCGCGGTCCAGGCCTCACCGCCCGCAGCCACCGGGGCCGCCGGAGTACGGGCCAGCACATCGGCGACCGCGTCCAGGAAGGCCCGTACCAGCGGCTCGGCCTGCGGCAGTTCCAACGCCGTCCCGCCCTCAACCGGCACCGCCCTCGCCTCGGGCGGCATCGCGGCCGCCAGCTCCCGCAACCGCACGAGGTCTTCATGGTCGTACGGCCCGATCCGCCACCCGTCGAACCCGTCAGGGCTGACGCCCGGCAGCAGCCGGCCGCGGGCGAGCAGTTGCAGCGCGAGCACGGTGGCCGCACCCCAGAACGCGGCCGCCGGATCGGCGCCGGGCATCCTGCGCGCCTCCGCGAGAGCCGCCAGCGCCTGCGACACCGGCACGACGGTGGCCGCCACCTCCCGTCGGCGTATGGAAGCACCGTGCGGGCGCACCACCGCCAAGCGGTCGGCAGCCCCCGGCGGCGTTCCGTCCGGGCACCAGAACGCGACACGGCCCGCCCGCGGCGGATCAATCGGCAAGAACACCGCGGCGCACCCCGCCAGGCCTCTCATCTGGGCCGATGTCATCGCGGCTGGACTGTCGCCCGCCGCCCCGCTATCCGGAGTCTTCATGATCGGCGGAACGGATACCACGTACTGCAGCCTCTCTGTGCAAGGGTCGATGCCCCTCTGGGCATCCAGAAGCGCTCCGCCTGGCGGCATTTCGAAGCCGTCGTCCCTGTCCAGGTCATCGGCGGCTACATCAGCACTCGCCTGGTAGACGGCTTCGACGATGGTGGTACTTCTCGTAGCACTCGCTGCTCCGGCAAACAGTCCGGGCCCCCAGCGCATACGCCGGGGGGCCGGGCAATCCTTGCCTGCAAAGTCAGGCGGAGGTGATGTTCTCGGCCTGCGGGCCCTTCTGGCCCTGGGTGATGTCGAAGGTCACGGCCTGGCCTTCCTGGAGCTCGCGGAAGCCGGAGGAGTTGATGTTGGAGTAGTGCGCGAAGACGTCCGGGCCGCCGCCGTCCTGTGCGATGAAGCCGAAGCCCTTCTCGGAGTTGAACCACTTCACGGTTCCGCTGGCCATGCGCGTGCCTCTCAGTCGATATCGGATCCGCACCGCGCGGACCCGGAGGTGATCGCCCTGGTCCTGCACTGCACAGCAAAACGCCCACGCCAGGGCGCGGGCAGGTACTGCGAACCACGACATCTGACAGCGACGCTACACGGCGGAACTGCTCGTCACCAGAGAGCAACGATCACGGCCTCGCTCAGTCGTCGACTGGACCATGGCCTCGGCCTGGATCGGCCCCGGTCACCGGTCGGCCTCGATGCTCAAGTCGCCCGACCTGTCCTCCGCACCCCCCGGTGAAGTCCAGCGTGACGAGACGATCGCCGGGCTCCGTAACCAACTCCGCGAGGCGACGGCTCAGGTCACAGAAGTGCAGGGCAAGCTCGACGCCTTGGCCTCGGCGACCGCGAACCTCTACGAGAATCTCGCACTCAAGAAAAGGCAGGGTGGCGGCCGCCTGGTGACCATCCTCCGTGCCGCGGACTGACTGGGGCCGCCCCTCCCGGAAGCGCGCGCATCACCATGCGCCCCCTGAACGCGCTCCCGGCGCACGGTATGAACTGGCTCCACACCAGCACCTCTGGCGCCGGGTCGTTCGCCCTGTGCACACGGGTGACGTGAATACACACTGAAAGCCGTAGGCCAATGGCTCACGCCAACGGGCGAGTGTGCACGGGGAGATGGTTCCGCTATGCGTGTGAATGAGGACGACGTCGCCAGATTAGTCCGGTCACGATGGGGCGACCTCCTGGCTGAGATCGGGGACGGGGCGGTCGACCGGTACGCCGAGGGCATCCCCGTCCCCAAGCAGGCCTTCGCCGACGCCGGTGCCCTGGGCCTGCAGGCCTTCCCGCTTCCTACCGGCGTGGCCGGCGAGGACGCCGACGCCGTGACCTGGGGACGGACGCTGGAGGAGATCGGGTATCTGTGCGCCGACCCGGCGTTCCCGGTCGTAGTCAGCATCCACACGGGTGTCGCAAGTCTGCTGTGTGCAACAGGGAGCACGCACCTCATCCGCACCTACGCGCTACCGATCAGCCGCGGGGAGTGCCTGCCCGCGCTGGCCTTCTCCGAGGGCACCGATCTGCTCTCCATGCGCACGGAACTCACCGCATCCGGGCCGGATTTTCTGCTGTCCGGCAGGAAGGACTTCATCACCGGCGGGCTGCTCGCGGACGTCTTCCTCACCTATGCATCCGGCCAGCACGGCGACTTGGTGGCGTGCCTGGTGGCGGCGGATGACGACGGCGTCGAGGTCAGCCCGGCGCACGCTGCCGGCTTCCGGACGGCGGGCGCGGCGTCTGTGACCTTCAAGAACGTGCGGGTCCCGGCCGACCGCGTCATCGCGTCGGCCGACGGGTTGAGCCACGCGCAGCAGTACCTGAACTCCCGCCGTGTCGCCATCGCGTCGTTCACGACCGGCCAGATGCGGAGACTGCTGGAGGGCACAGCGGCACGGCTCCGGGAGAGCGTTCGCTACGGACAGACGCTCATGGACCTGCCCAATGTGCAGGCGGCCGTCGGCCGGATGTACGTCGCCGTCGAGGCCTCCCGCTCGATCGTCCACCGGGCACTGTCCCGGCTCGACGCGGGAGATGGCGACCCCGTCTTCGACCCGGTGGTCTCCGCCGCCAAGCACCACGTCACCGAACAGGCGCTGGCCGTCCTGAACGAAGCGTTCCGAGTCCTGGGCGGGCATGCCTACTACGGCGACCCCCGCTACGGCATGTTCCTGCGGGAGGCCTTCGGGCTTCTCGCGGGCGCGGGCACCCAGGACCTCCTCGAGATCAACCTCGGCATGTGTGCAGCCCAGAAAGGCAAGAGCCCCACGTGATCCTCCGATTCAGCGGCATCATGCTGCGTCTCGTGAACTACGAGCGCACTGTCCAGGTCCAGGCCGACACCCTTGGCACGGCCCTGGAACAACTCGAAGGCCGTCACCCGCAGATCCGGCAAGTCCTGCGCGACGCGAACGGGCAGATCCGCCGGAGCCACCAGCTCTTCCTCAACGGCGAACGAGTCGCCATTCCGGATCTCAGCATGACGCTGAAGGAAGCCGACCAGGTGGAATTCCTGACTGCCATCGCGGGCGGCTGACGTGATCTGTGACGCCCGTGAGACCACCTTCCGCGAGCCCCTGTACACCACCCAGTTCAGCCCGCTGCAACTGCGGCCACGGGCCCTGCTCGACCTGGCCGCCAACGGCTTCGCCCGCTGGCTCGCCGAACATCTGACGCCGTTCCCACACCTCCTGCACAAGCACCGGACCGCGGTCGTCGTCCGCATAGCCCGCCTCGACTACGAGGCGCCCGACCTGCGCTTCGCGGACGCTTCCTGGCTCGACCTCCGGGCGCGGGTGACCACCAGCGGTTCGGGTGAGTGGCTCGTGCTGAGCCTGGACTACGAAGCCGGGGGCCACATCGCTGCCCGGGCCCGCCTCGTCATGCGCGTGCTCAGCGTCGCCGAGCCCGAGAGCCTGGCCGCTCAGCCCGGCGCGCTCCCCCCAGCCCTCCTCGCGGAGTTCACCGGGGACGAGCGCCTGCCGTCGGACGAGTTCCGCAAACAGGCCCGCGTCCGGCAACCGTTCGACCTTGGAACGGACCTCTTCGCCCCGCAGGAGTGGGAGACCACCCTCTCCCGCAGCCAGTGCGAAGTGGCCGACCAGTGGTCGTTCATCGAGATGATCGAGCTCGCGACGAGCGCCCGTGAGCGCCTCTTCGCCGCCACCGACTCCGCCCTGCCCGCCGACACCGTGCGGCCCGCCGTGCGAGCACCAGTCCGCAGCCTCGTCGCGTTCTTCCAGCGCCCCATGTTTGTCTTCGACGCCTGCCGCACCGTCACCCGCGCCCATCACGCACGGCATGATGGCCGAACTGTCTTCCGGCACGACATCGGCCGCGCGGGCACGGCCCGGACGGCGGGTCTGCGGGTATGGGAACTGCTCGACGCGGCCTGAGGCCGAGCCCGTCAGAGGAGCGCCGCAGCCGGGTTGATCAGCTTGCCGCGCATCGCCCGGCGGGCTCGGAGGCGCGACGCCCGGCTGCTAGACCGCTGATGGGCCGGACTGTGCGGCTGTGCGTGGGCGGTGGCGAAGGGCGTGATGTCATCATCGGCAGGCATGCCCATCCCGCAGCGGAGTTCTTCCCGTATCTCAGTCGACAGACGGCCCGCTGACGGCAGCCGGAGATCCCGCCGTGTACACATCCCCTGCCTGCAGTGCCAGTGTTCTGCGTGGAATGAGCGCGGGCCGCGCCCGGTCGTGCTGACCGATGGCTCTACTTCACTCTCTTCGTACCAGTGATCAGTTTGGTGACGTATTTCTCGCCGTCGGCATAGGCGAGGTCGTGGGTGTAGTTTTCGGAGACGTACTGGCGCCGCCCGGTTTCCGTGTCGGTGACCACCACCCGGAACCCGAGGGCGCTGCAGCCGCGCCTGAACGGGACACCGACGCCCATCAAGCCCTCTGCGATGTCGATGGCGAAACGTTCGCGGCTGACCGAGCCGTCCATCGGTGGCACCGGACGGCGACCGAATCCGATATGGAATGGTCCGATTCGCATTGTGTGGCGCATGACGCCTCCCCGCGGGTACACGTGGAGTTTACGCCTGGTCAGGCGCAGGGCTTTGCTGACCTGTGTCGTCACCCAACACAGCCGACGGTTCGAGCCTGCTTTCCGGGCGGTGCCTGTTCGGTGAGCGGCCTTACAGTTCTCGGCTCGTTCCGGGCGTAGCGTCCTGCGTTTCCCGCCCGGCCTGACGGCCGGGATTCCCACGCAAGATCAGGGATGGCAACCGCAGAGCAGTGCGAGCGTTACACGGTTCTGTCCACCGGTGACCCGGGCGCCTCCCCGTCGTTGAGCAGGGCCCGTTAGTGAGATCCACCTCGCCGCCGGCGGGCGGTGTCGGCCGCTGCCCTTCGTCCTGATCCCCGGGAAGACCGGGGACGCGCCCGCCTTCCCCAAGGTCATGGCAGCGATGTGGGCTCGACCGCAGGGCAGCAGGCCCCGGACCCGGCCCACGATGGTCCTGGCGGACAAGGCGTAGTCCTCCCGCGCGATCCGCGAGCATCCGGGCAAACGGGCGCCCCTGTTGCGACCGGACGCCGTGACCGTCGCCGAACTCAGACTCTGGGACAAGAACGTCAGTTGGTCCTGAAGCGCCCCTTAGCGGAAATACCGACCTGGGCGGAATGGGCCTGTACCGGTCATACCCCTTAGCTACTTCTGAGTCACCTCCGGGATCATGTAGCGTCCGGAACCGCCTGATCCGTTTCAACACTCCTCCCACCATGAGGACTCATGCCCGCCACCTTCGACGCCCCGATCACCCCTCTCCTGAGACGAAGATTCACAGACGACCCCGCCCGCAACACGCTTCGGGGGCGTGGCCCCATGAGCGATGCCACCCGACGGTCCGCCGGAGGGAAGCCATCTCGAATAACGGATGGAGGAGCGCTGGTCTCTTGAGATTCTGGATCAATCGCTCAAGCAACACATCCGCGCATCCCTCTCCGGAGGACCCGCCACGGCCATACATACCGTTGATCCAGAGGTCGTCGAGGCACCTTTGTCGGCCCACGAGATTGACCTCGTACGAGCCTCTGTCTCGGTGGTCGAGCCACTTGCCGCAGAAATGACGGTCTACTTCTACGCGATCCTCTTCGCCCGCTACCCCGAGGTCCGTCCGATGTTCCCGCCGGGGATGGATGCCCAGCGCGGCCGCCTGCTGCGCGCGCTGCTGCGCATCGTGGACCTGGTCGACGACCCCGAGAACCTGGTTCGCTTCTGTGGACACCTCGGCCGCGATCACCGCAAGTTCGGCACCCTGGCCGCGCACTTCCCGGCCGTGGGCGAGTGCCTCCTCGCCTCTCTGGCCCGCTACGCCGGCCCTGCGTGGACTGCGGACATCGCCGCCGCCTGGACAAAGGCGTATGGCGTAGTCGTCGACGTCATGATCAGTGCTGCCGAGCAGGACGAGGTGGTACGGCCCGCCGTGTGGCCCGCCACGGTTGTGCACCGAGTCCCGCGCGGACACGGCATCGCCGAGATCACCGTACGTCCCCACATGCCCTACGCGTACGCCGCCGGACAATACGTGAGCGTCGAAACACCTTGGTGGCCCAAGCAGTGGCGCTACTACTCCCCCGCCAACGCGCCTCGTGAGGACGGCACCCTCACCTTCCACGTGCGGGCAGTGGCCGGCGGCTCAGTCAGCAGCGCGCTGGTGCACCGATCGGCGGTGGGCGACGTGCTTCAGCTCGGGCCCCCGATGGGAGACATGGTTCTCGACGCCGCCGCCTTCAGCGACCTGCTCTGTGTGGCCGGCGGCACCGGCCTCGCTCCGATCCGCGCGCTCGTCGAGGAGGTCGCCCGTCGCGGCGGGCGCCACCAGGTGGACGTGTTCCTCGGTGCCCGCACCGGCGCCGAGCTGTACGGGGTCGACGACATGCTCCGGATGGCCCAGCGGCACCACTGGCTGACCGTCAGGGGCGCGGTCTCCCACGAGTACACCCCCGGAATCCGGGGATCCCTGCCGGAGGTTCTGGCCGAGTACGGACCGTGGTACCAGCACGACGTCTATCTCAGCGGCCCGGCCCCGATGGTCGTCTCCGCCAGTGAGACGCTCACCCTCAACGGCACCTCGCCCGAACGCATCCATCACGACCCGTTCGAGACTCCCGTCCTGTCCATGCCCTGAGCCGCGCGCCGGCCCGTCCTGCCAGGAGAACGCCCCGTGACCTTGCCCCCGCCGCCTTTCGGATCAGCAGGTGAACACCGGCTGCAGCAGCAGCTGGGCACAGCCGACCGCGCCACCAGGTTCTACGACCAGCAGGTGCATTCCTGCCTCACACCCCAGATGCGGGAGTTCATCGGCCGCCAGGCAATGGTCTTCCTAGCCACCGCCGACTCCCATGGAGAATGCGATGCCAGCTTCCGCGCCGGGGCGCCGGGATTTGTCCACGTGATCGACGACCACACCCTCGCCTACCCCGAATTCCGGGGGAACGGTGTGCTCGCCAGCGCCGGCAACATGACGGAGAATCCCCACCTCGGCATGCTGTTCGTGGACTTCACCCACCACCACGTGGGACTTCACGTCAACGGCGTAGCGCGGCTCTTCGGCGACACGGACCTACGCTCCCTCCATCCGGGCCTGCCCACCGACGTCGCACCGGGGCGCAGTCCTGAGATGTGGGTCCACCTAAGAGTCGAAGAGGCCTACATCCACTGCTCGAAGTACATACCCCACCTGGAACCGGCCCCCCGTTCCACCAGCCATGACGCCGCGCGCCCCAAGGACTCGAACTATTTCACCGGGCCGGGTACGAGGCCGACCAAGCGCTCCGTGACCAGGGAAACCTTGCAACAGCACAGGTGACTCAACGGCGATGACTCCCGGCCGCGCGCTGGCCCTTCCCACCGCCAAGCAGCACCTGACAAACACGAGATCGTCCTGGTGAACACGATGGCCGCACGCACCCTCAACCACCAACAGGTCGCGGGAGACGCAAGAGCATGCCATCTCAATCGTTCGGACACGAAGCCCGTCCAGCGCGCGGCTCCGCCACAACACAACCCGGCGGCTTGAAACGCCTGAGGTGCCCGACGGGGTCCTCATGGGCATCGGCTCGGCACCGAGTTTCTCCGCTGCCAGTTGGGGTGCCCTGCACGCGGGCGGTCATCTTCCCGAAGGGTGAACCGTTCCGGGTTCGGTAGGGACTCGATCGCTTGAGAGGATCGAGTCATGGCACGTCCTTCCCTTACCCCCTTGAGCTGCGCAAGCGCGCGGTCCGCATGGTCGCCGAGGTGCGGCCCAGGTACGACACCGAGTGGTCCGCGATGAAGGCGGTCGCCGCCAAGCTGGGGATCGGGACGACCGAGACATTGCGCAAGTGGCTCCGCCAGGACCAGATCGACAACGGGGCGGCCTGGCGTCACGACCGATGAGTCTGCCCAGGCGCCGTCCACGGCAAGAAGGTCACCACTACAGTCACCGACCCGGCCGCCGGCCGGGCCCCCGACCTGGTCGACCGGGACTTCGTCGCCCAGGCGCCGAACCGCTGCTGGGTCGCGGGGACTTCACCCGCATCGCCACCTCGGCCGGGGCCCTCTACGTCGCGTTCGTCGTGGACACCTTCTCCCGCCGCATCGTCGGCCGGCCTGCGGCAACCACCAAGCACACCGAACTCGTCCCAGCCGCACTGGAGATGAGGCTGTGGCAGCGCGAGGGGGAACCAGTCCGCACCAACCCGGGCAGTGGACCCATCACAGCGACGCGGGCAGTCAGCTCAGGTTCAAGTCGGCCACCCATCTCCAGGGCGAGGGCATCGCAGCGTCCATCGACTCGGTCGCCGACGCTTACGACAACGCCCTGATGGAGTCCACGATCGGCCTCTTCAAGACTGAGTTGATCAAACCCCAACGGCCCTTGAAGACGCTGTCCGAGGTCGAGTTGGCCACCGCCGAATGGATCGACTGGTACAACCACCGTCACCTTCACGGCGAGATCGGCCACATCCCACCCGCCGAATACGAAGCCAACCACTACCTGACAGCCACAAAACATCAGGTCACATTCACCCCATAGAGTCTCGATCAAACCCGGAACGGTCACATCTCCGGGCAAGTCACTTGACCCATCGGACACGGCCTAGGGATGAGGGCTCGGTCGCACGCCTGCTTGGATCACCCGATGCCACGCAATGGCAGTACGGAAAACGAAATATACGCGCCGCTGCGGCACGACCGCAGATGAAATGGCACGCAAGATTCTCCCCGGCACCCATAAACCGAGAAGATACACGAATACGCGAAGTTGAAACTGCCAACGACCATCCAGGAGAACCGCAGAGAGCCCGGCGTCAAACCTATCCCGCCAAAGATTCAGCAAGCAATGGCGCCCCTGATGGTGCCAGTAGCCCGATTTTCGGCCACCGTTTCCGAAACGAAAGGCCAGCTCATATTGCGCCTCTCATGCCCGACGTCACCAGATTCCGGACAAGAGCCTGACCTGCGGTGACCTCAGTTCGCAGCCTCAGGAACAGGCAACTTGTCATGGCTGGAGATAGTCCGGGTCCTACTCATGTCCGGTTTTCGTCCGTAGCAAGAAGCGATGGGAACCTGATATCAAAGACGCGGAACAATCTTCGCCGGGCTGGATGCCCAGGCGTGGACCAATACGAGAGTTTCGGCAGCATCGCCGATTCTCAATGGAGGTGCGTGGTGGCACTCGCATTCCGAGTAATTTCCTTCGAAATTGAAAACGGCAGCTGCAAGGACGGGGTGACCAGGAAGGAGAAGTTCACCTTCCCTGGAAAGATCCGGAGGGACTTCGACGACAACCTCGTCGTCGACGCGGCACTCAAATCCTTCGCGTTTGAGTACGGCAGCACCCCCGAATACGTCCTCGGGCGTGAAGAAGTGACGGTGTCGGTGGAGCAGTCCGGGCATCAGAGCGGACAAGTCACGCTGCACATCAAGCTGCGCCCTGGTAACCCGGACCAGAATTGGAAGTTCAAGGGCAGTGCCGAGGTACTGGTGATCGCGGACCTGGAGTAATCTCGCCCAAGCCCTCCCTTCGCTCATCCGCGATCAGGAACAAGCGAAATGCCCCAGGCCACAGGCGATGTTGTGACCTGGGCATTCACGCAGCCACCCAAGCACCCGAGAGCAGGCCGCCGACCCTGTCGGCGGTTTCCTGGAGGACGGGTGCTGGTACCGGCGTCGCATCCGCGCCGACTTGCCGGCTCCCAGCCCATGATCGCGTCGACGACGACGTCCGTAACACCGAGGATCAGCAGGACCGTTCCAGCGGTGTGACGGGCGTCGAGGCGACCTCACGGATCCCAGCCGCCTACAGCAGGTCCTTCCACTTGTGGTGGTCGGTGTTGGGGTTCAGGGGCTCGCCAGTGACCTGCTCCGGGACCAGAAGCTCAAGGTGGCCCATCCCTTCCCTTTGAACGCGAAGTCGCTCACCGCGTCCCAGCAGGCCGCGCGCGGAGCTGGACGTGGAGTGGGCGTGGCCTCGTCATCGACATACGGCCGAGGCCCCCGTCGATGGGCCGGGCCGGCTCGTGCTTCGGCGACGCCGTCAGCGAGGTTTCACAGCGCGCTCAAAGCGGAGCACCGCCGCAAGATCACAGGCAGCGACAGTGTGATGAACAAGGTGGACTACACCACCAACACTCCGATCAGATAAGGGGGTTGTTCTGGTATGAAACCGCCCAGACGCAGCGGCTTACCCAGAACGTTCGCCGTCCTCATAGCCGCGCTCGCCGTCACTCTTGGCCTGGCTGCCCAGGCCGGGACGGCCCAGGCCGACGACGGCTCGGGCCTGAGCG
Organism: Streptomyces sp. ISL-98; assembly: GCF_018614055.1. Taxonomy (GTDB): domain Bacteria; phylum Actinomycetota; class Actinomycetes; order Streptomycetales; family Streptomycetaceae; genus Streptomyces; species Streptomyces spiramyceticus. The sequence continues at coordinate 23,461 of NZ_JAGGPB010000115.1, read as the reverse complement.
GCCTGACTTTAACGTCGGTCAACAGCGGCCGGAACCTGGACGTGCAGAACGGCAACACCGGGGACGGTGTCTACATCGTCACCAACTCCGCGCCGGGCTACCACCAGAAGTGGAACGCCAGCACTCAGGTCGACGGGTCGTTCACCCTGGTCAACGACGACACCGGCAAGTGCATCGAAGCCGGATTCCCGCTCAAGCAGCAGTTCTGTTCCGGATCGTCCGGCCAGCGCTGGTACTTCCAGCCCGTGAGTAACACCAGCGACACGTTCATGATCCGCAACGCTGGTGACAACAAGTGCATCGACGTCGTCTTGGCCGCCCAGTACAACGACGCGTGGACCCAGACCTACGGCTGCAACGCCAGCAAGGCGCAGCAGTGGAAGATCCCGTCGTCGGCGACCAGCGCCGCGTTCAAGGCCGCTGTGGACTACGCGTCGAAGCGCTGCCAGAAGGATGCAACGACCTGCTCGTGGACGAAGGGCTCCCAGGCCCCGGCCGAGCCGCTTCCGAAGCAGTGCGTCTCTCCCGTCTGGTACAACGGCACCGAGGCGCCGGTGCCGTGGACGTTCTCGCTGAACACCTCCACCGGCTGGTCGAGCCAGCTCGGCGTGTCCTTCACATCGAGCATCGGCACGGGAGGTGCGAGCCCTGTCCAGACCAGCGTCAGCCTCACCATCTCCGGCCAGGTCAGCTACAACCTGCGTGAGGATCTCGGCAACAGCCTGATGATCACCGTGCCGTCGCTTCACTACGGATGGGTGGCACTGTCGGAGCTGGCGACGAAGGTGACCGGTGAGTGGACCTTCGATGCGAACGGTTTCCCGTGGAAGGCGACGGATACCGTCACCGTTCCGCTGAAGAGCGACGACCACGGCCGGTCCAGCATCTATCTGGCCCAGACCAGCCCGGACTTCACGTCCTGCAACAACTGAACCAGAACGTGGGCCCGCACGGTCGTGCGGGCCCACCCCCTTCTTGCAGCTTCTGCGTTGGCCGGTGGTGACCTGACGGTTGTGATCGCCGGCCGTCCTGCCGACTGCGCGCCAGCCGCCTCCGTCGGGGATGTTGCCAAGTTTCTTGATGTCGACATGGACCAGTTCACCCGGCCTCGACCGCTCGTAGCGCCGTACGGGTTCTCCGGTCGGCCGGTCCAGCCAGCCCAACCGGTGCAGGCCGTGGCGTGTCAGGACTCGGTGCACGGCCGAGGCGGGCAGTCCGAGGATCGGGCCGATGCGGGCCGGCCCCAGCTTGCGGGTCTGCCGCAGTTCGCAGACCCGGGCTTCCACTGCTGGTGCCGTGCGATGCGGCGTCATGTGCTCGCCTCCCAAAGACGGTCAGCCGGGCATTACGGTGGGACACGAAGACCTCCGTGCGGTGAGCCTAGACACCTCCACCACACCGGAGGTCTTCGCCATGTTCAAGACCCGCAAGTGTCAACAACTCTCGCGTTCAATACACCTAGTGAGTGTCCGGCGAGTCACGAGAGGAGCCAGAGGCGTACGGCGGCGACGGCGACGGTGCCGTGGAAGCCATACGCCCTCTTGTCGAATCGGGTGGCAATGGCCCGAAAGCCCTTGAGCGCATTGGTCGTTCGCTCGACTTCGTTGCAGCGTTTGTACATCGTGCGGTGGAACCCTGTGGGCCGTCCGCCCGCGCTGCCTCGCCGTTGTTGGTTGGCCCGCTCGACCCCGCGTTCGGGAATGGTGTGATTGATTTGTCGGCGTCGCAGGTATCGCCGGTTGCGGCGGGAGCTGTACGCCTTGTCACCGCCCAGATGGTCGGGTCGCGTGCGGGGGGGCCGCCGGGCATGGGTACCCGGATGCGATCGAGGACGGGGATCAGCTATGGGGCGTCGCCCCACTGGCCTGGTGTGATGACGAACGTGAGCAAACGCCGACCCCTTCGCTCGCCAGGTGGATCTTGCACGTCAGCCCGCCGGGGGAGCGTCCCAGGGTGGCTATGCGCGTGGCTGTGGGAGTCGTTTCGAAGTGATTGCGGGAGTCACCCTCTGACCGGTTGCCGGGGGCTCAGCGCCACTCGGCGAGAAATGGCTGATCGGCGGCGCTGGAACGGGACATGAGCGTGAGTGGCAGGCAGTTCACCGAGGAAATGGAGGTGCGTGCAGTCTTCCGGCGGTGTCAGGCTGCGCCGATGAACCGCGAACTGATGTCCAGGATCGCTCATGCCAATCATCCGATTAAGTCTCCCCTCGACGACGATTCTGTGCGCGAACTGCTCGAGCGCGGGATCTCCCAACCTGACGCGCGTGTGCTCGATCTCGGCTGCGGCGGAGGAGAGTGGCTCCTTCGCGCCCTGGCCACCAGCCCTCGATTGCGTGCCGAGGGCGTCGACATCTCTGAAGACGCGCTGGCACAAGCCCGTGAGGCCGCGAGCAGGCTTGGCGTCCAAGATCGCCTGGTCCTCCACCACCAGGCAGCCGCCGACTTCGCCTCCGCGCACCCCTTCGACTTGGTGCTCAGTGTCGGGGCCGCACACGCCTTCGGCGGCCTGTTGCCCACTCTCGCGGTGGCACGCAATCATCTGGGCTCCGGGCGGGCGCGTCCTGGTCGGTGACGGATTCTGGGAGAAAAAGCCTTCCCAGGAAGCCGTTGAGATGCTCGGCGACTTCACCGACCTGGCGACCACCTTGGATCGCGTGACTGCTGACGGTGGACGCCCGTCCACGGCCACGTCAGCACCCGCCGGGAGCTGGACGATTACGAGTGGGCATGCTGGGGGTCGCTGGCTGCATGGGCCCTGGACCATCCTGATGATCCGGACAGTTCCGAAGTTCTCTCGACAGCCACCACACGCCGCTCCGAATGGCTGCGTTCCTACCGGGACAGCTTTGGCTTCGTCTGCCTGGTCTTGCGCCAGACCTCCAACTGACTGGACCAGCCCACTGCTCCGTTCTGACCGTGATCCCACCTGTCGGCGGGATCAAGGCACCACATGAGACCCACCAAACAAAGCCAGTGATGTCCAGGTGGGCAGACCCGGGCACCAGACGCACCGTCGCGGCTCACGGGACCCTCAGCACCCGGGCGCCGGGACTCGCGGGAGGGAGCGACCCGCACAGTGGCCTGCGGTGCCGCTCAGTGCACGTGCAACGACGCAGTCGGCCAGAAGTGGCGTCGGACGCGGGCACGCGCGAACTGCGCAACGTCTACTCCGGCAAGTGCCCCGGGCTCGGCTCCCAGGCGACCAAGGGTCCCAGCTGATCCAGTGGACCTGCAACGGCGCAGCGGACGAGAAGTCGTCCAAGACGGCTCGCTGAGCCAGGCGGCCGACTGACCTCATGACGTGCATGCGGCCCTGCCGCCTGCAGGTGGCAGGGCCGCATGTCGTTTCTGGTTCAGACCCCGACGCGCTCAGGAGTCTCCGATTCCGCCACCTTCCTCAATACGGGCATCCGAGGCGCGTGTGCTGCCTTGAGCCCGATCAGGGCAAGCGCCACGATCAGGAGGAATGCCGCTCCGGCGATGGTGAAGCTGAGGATGAACTGGCTCTCCTGGGGCAGTGCGGGCATTCCGGCCGGGAGATCGATGGTCTTCGAAGCGAGGAGCGAGGTGATCATCGCGCTGGCGACAGCGCTGCCGACCGAGCGGGAGATGGAGTTGATGCCGTTGGCGATCCCGGTCTGGTGGGCCGGGACGCTGGCGACGATGAGCGCCGGCATGGCGGCGTACCCGAAGCTGATCGCCAGACCGGCGACCATGCCCGCGCCGATCACCGAGGCGCTGGTGTCGTGTGCCAGGGTCAGCCAGGTGAAGCCGAGCACTCCGAAGCCGGCTCCGGCAGCCAGCGTGGCGCGTGCCCCGATCCGGCGTACCAGCATGCCGCCGAACGGGGCGCCCACCAGCGAGACGAGTGTGGCCGGCAGCAGGTACACGACCGAGGCCTCCAGCACGGAGGCGCCGAAGCCGTAACCGGCCAGCTCCTCGGGCATCTGCACGAGGTACGAGACGCCGATGAACTGGGCGAACATCGCGAAGCCGAGCAGCAGGCCCGCCAAGTTGGTGAAGAGCACGGGGCGGTGCGTGAACATCTTCATGTCCACCATCGGCTCCTTGACCCGCGTCTCGGTGAAGACCCACACGCCCGCCATGACAACCGCTGCGGCAAAGCTGCCGAGCGTACGGCCGGATGTCCAGCCCCACTCGTGCCCCTGCGAGATCGGCAGAAGCAGCAGTACGAGGAGCATCGCCAGGGTGAGCGCGCCCAGCCAATCGGTCCTTCCCCCTGTCTTCGTACGCGATGCGGGCACGACGAACAGCACGCCGACGAGCGCCACCACGGCAAGGACGACCGCGAGCCAGAAGACCTGGTGGTAGTCGGGGTCGGAGCCCTGGGTGAGGAGTCCCGCGCCGACGAGGGCGAGTCCGCTGCCGAAGCCGAGCGTGCCGCTGACCAGGGCCATCGCACCGTGGAGCTTCTCCGGCTTGATCTCCTCGCGCAGCACGGACAGGGCGAGCGGGAAGATCGCGGTCGCCGCGCCCTGCATCACGCGGCCGACGATGAGCCAGGTCAGCGACGTCGTGGTGGCGGCCAGCACCGAGCCCGCGATCATCACGAGCAGCACGCCGACGAGGGTGGGCTTCTTGCCGTGCTGGTCGCCGAAGCGGCCGAGAAGGGGAGTGAAGACGGCGGCGGACAGCAGAGTGGCCGTGGTCACCCAGCTGGCGTTGGCGGTGGTGGCGTCCAGCTCGCTCTGGATGATCGACAGGATCGGGACGACCAGGGTCTGCATCATCGAGACGACCATGGCGGCGAGCCCGAGCACCAGGACGACCGCGGTCTGTCCGGCGGGGCGCGAGGACGCCGCGTGCTGTGCGTGAGACACGGAAACTCTTTCCCAACTACTTAAGAACATCGATACTTGAGAACATCAAGCAATTGGTAGACCGTAAACGTCAATACTTGAGATCGTCAAGTTTCTCGGCGTAAGGTGGCTCACATGCCGGGAACTTCCCGCGTCGCCACGGCACAGCTCATGGCCTCCGACGGATCCTTCGCGCAGCCGCGGCAGATCCGTCTGCAGGGCGCTCGCGCCCAGCTCCAGGTCGCACCGGGCGCAGGGCCCAGAGCAGACCGCTGTGGCCGTCGGCGACAGGGTGGGACCTGAGCAGGATCCTGGCGCGGTCGACGGCGGCAAGCTGGTCGCGTACCTGCGCAAGGTGACCGCGACCAGCGACCTGGCCGGACTCCACGTCGCGGGGATCTTCCGCTGGTCGGCCCGGTGGTCCAAACGAAGCCGTCTAGCTCAGCGTCTTCAGCGCCGCCCCGTCGTACGGCTTCAGCTCCCCGACGCGGCCCCCAGGACCTTCGCCGCCCACTCCGGGTCCTGGAGCAGGGCGCGGCCGACGGCGACCAGGTCGAACTCGTCGCGCTCCAGGCGGTCGAGGAGGTTGTCGATGCTGCCGACCGCGGCACCCTCGCCCGCGAACGCGCGGATGAAGTCGCCGTCGAGGCCGACCGAGCCGACGGTGATGGTGGGCCTGCCGGTGAGCTTCTTGGTCCAGCCCGCCAGGTTCAGGTCCGAGCCCTCGAACTCCGGGAGCCAGTAGCGGCGGGTGGAGGCGTGGAAGGCATCGACGCCGGCCACGGCAAGCGGGGTCAGGATCGCCTCCAGCTCCTCCGGGGTCTCGGCGAGCCGCGCGTCGTAGGCTTCCTGCTTCCACTGCGAGTAGCGGAAGATCACCGGGAAGTCGGGCGAGACGGTCTCGCGGACCGCGGCCACGATCTCGGCCGCGAACTTCGTACGGGCCACGGGGTCGCCGCCGTAGGCATCGGTACGGCGGTTCGTTCCCTCCCACAAGAACTGGTCGACGAGGTAGCCGTGGGCGCCGTGCAGTTCGACGCCGTCGAAGCCTATGCGCTCGGCAGCCGCAGCAGCTTCGGCGAAGGCGCCGATGACGTCGTCCAGGTCGCGCCGGGTCATCGCCTTGCCGGTGCCCTCGGTGCCGTCGACGCGAATGCCCGAGGGGCCGACGGCGGGGGCTTCGGCGTAGGGCGCATCGCCCTGCTTGCGCACCATGCCGATGTGCCACAGCTGCGGCACGATCGTGCCGCCCGCCGCGTGGACGGCCTCGGCGACCTTCACCCACCCCGCCAGCTGCTCCTCACCGTGGAACCGCGGCACACGGTCGCTGGACCCGGCCGACTCGTGGCCGACGTAGGTCCCCTCGGTGACGATCAGGCCCACTCCCGCGGCGGCGCGACGGGCGTAGTACGACTGCACGTCCTCACCGGGGACGCCGCCCGGGGAGAACATGCGCGTCATCGGCGCCATCACGATGCGGTTCGGGACGGTCAGGCCGTTCAGCGCGACGGGCCGGGACAGGATCTCGGCCGCGCGGGGGGCCGAAGACGCAGTGACGGTCACGGGGGTGCTCCTCGTAGGTACTTGGCAACCTTGATGCTTGATAACTTCAAGCAATGAGTAGACGGTAAATGTAGATATTTGAGATCGTCAAGTTTCCTGGGTAAAGTGACTCCCATGACAGGAACTGCCCGCGTCGACACGGCCCGGCTCATGGAACTGCTCTCGGTGGCGCTCGGCGCCTACTACGGCGACTTCACGGTCGCGGCGGCGAGCGAGAACCTCACCGCGAGTCAGGGCAAGGCACTGACCGTGTTGCGCCGGGGACCCGCCGCGATGCGCGCCCTGGCCAACACCTTGACCTGCGACGCCTCCAACATGACCGGGATCGTCGACCGGCTGGAGAAGCGCGGCCTGGTGCGCCGCGAGCCCAGCCCCTCCGACCGGCGCATCAAGAACGTCGTCCTCACAGCCGAGGGCGAGCGCGTCACCGACGCGATCCGCGCGAAGATGCGCGCCACGCAGGAGGGCCTGGACAGGCTCAGCGACCAGGAGCGGGACTCCCTGCACACCCTGCTGGAACGGGTCTTCCTCTCCCGGCCCGCCACCTGACCGGGGGCGGACCGGCGGCCGGCCTTGTTGAGAGCTCCCGCACTGCAGCCGGGCCAGGATTTACGCGTAACCGTCGGCGTTTGTCCGTGCCTCGGCCGTGGGTTTCCTCGGTACTGACGCGCTGGTGGGGCTGAACAAGAACACCGGCCCCTTGCCACATCCCTCCCGGTCACCGCCGACGAGCAGGGTCAGCCGGCGGCCGAGGCTGTGCACGCCGAGGTCTGGTTTTGTACGTGGAAGTTGATCCAGAACCCCGCTCCCACTTACAGAACCAGAGGTCTGACCTCCCACCGGCCAACCCGCTCAAAGGAACGACACATGACCACCTGGCACCCCATCGACCACCGCGCAGCCGTGGCGGCCGAGACCACCAAGTTCACCGCCGTACTCAAAGGGGCCGACCTGACAGCCCCTGTGCCCACCTGCCCCGACTGGACGCTGGCCGACCTGGTCAAGCACACCGGCAGCGTGCAGCGCTGGTTCTCGGCCCTGCTGCACGCACGCATCCAAAGCCCACCGCACAGCCGCGAAGTAGAACTTCGACTCCCTACGACGACGGACGCCTACCCCAGCTGGCTGGACAAGAGCGCGGCCGTGGCCGCCGACGCGTTCGCAGCCACCGACCCGAACCTGCCGATGTGGACGTGGGGCGCCGACCAGCATGCCCGCTTCTGGGCGCGCAGGATGCTCTTCGAGACCCTGCTGCACCGGGCCGACGCCGAGCTGACCCTCGGACTCCGGCCCGCGATCGACCGCGCGCTCGCGGTCGACGGCATCGACGAGTTCCTCGTCAACCTGCCCTTCGCCACCTTCTTCGCACCCAAGGTGGCCAACCTGCGCGGGACCGGCGAGACCATCCGCTTCCGCACCACCGACGGGAACGCCGACTGGCTCGTCAGCCTGCGCCCGGACGGCTTCGGGATCGACCCGGCCGCCGCAACAGCAGACACCACTGCGGACGCAACCGTCCAGACAACCGCAGCCGACCTCCTGTTGCTCCTCTACGGCCGTCGGCACCACAACACCGAGGCCGTCGAACACGAGGGTGACCAGGACCTGCTGTTGCACTGGTTCGCCAACTCCGCCTTCTGAGGTGGCCCTGATTTCTTTGTTGCGTGACTGACCTCCGCCAGTGCCTCACCGGACACGATGTCGAAGGGCCCCACCGTTCACGGTGGGGCCCTTCGGCATTCTCCGTCTCAGCCCGTGGCCTGCCCTTCCGCTGCCGCTGTGACGGGTTCTTCCGGTGCCGACGGCAGGCCACGGAGTCGGCTCACCGGGGACAGGACAAGCGCGATCAGCACGGCGGCGGATCCGATCGCCGCCACGGTCAATGCGCCCTGGGCGCCGATCCGGCCGGACAGCAGGCCCGCGAACAGCCCGCCGAGTGCGCCACCGCCGAACAGCAGGGTGCGGAAGACCGCCGTCATCCGGCCCATCATCGACTGCGGGGTACTGGCCTGGCGCAGGCTGACGATGATGACGCCGGCGATGCCGAGACCGAGATAGGTGGTGAAGAAGGAGAGGACGAACATCCCCACCATCACCGGCCGGGGGCCGGTGGCCACAACGATCAGCATCGGGCCGATGAGCAGGGCCGACTGGGCGACGAGGTAGACCAGTCCGAGCCGGAAGCGACGGATGACCTTACGGGAGATCGCCGCACCGATCAGACCGCCCACGGAGGCAGTGGCGAAGATGCCGCCGAGGGTTGTCGAGTCCAGGTGCAGGTCGCGTGTTCCGTACAGCAGGAACATCGTCCATACGGTGATCATGGAGAAATTGCAGCAGAACCCGATCAGGGCCAGCGACCGCAGGACCGGGTTCTTCAGCACCCAGCGCAAGCCGTCCCGGAGTTCGGTCGGCAGGTGCCGTCGTGCGGCGGGCGGTTCGGGCCTGGGCTCGGGCGTGCGGATGAGCAGCAGCGAGATCAGGGACACCAGATAGGAGAACGCGTCGACGATCAGCGCCACGGGCGCGGTCAGTGCGCCGATCAGGACACCCGCGAGCCCGGGACCTGCCACATCGGCCGCCGATGAGCTCATCCCCATCTTGGCGCCGGCCTCGACATAGTGCTTGGGGTCGCGTACGAGCGTGGGTACGTACGACATCCAGCTCACGTCGAACAGCACCGAGGCGACGCCGACGGCGCAGGCGATCACAAGGAGCGAGACCATGCTGAGCGCGTCCATCCAGTACAGGACGGGTACGAGGGCCAGCACGATCGTCCGGACGAGGTTGGCACCAAGCATGATCCGCCGTCGCCTGGTCCTGTCCACCCACACCCCGAAGACCAGCGCGAGACCGAGATACGGGACAAGCTGCAGGAACCGCAGGACACCGACCTGCTCGTCGGTGGCATTGAAGGCGATGATCGCGGTCAGCGGCAGGGCAAGGTTTGTGACCTGGGTGCCGAGGAGCGAGAGTGTCTCGCCGAGCCAGAATTTGAGGAAGTCTCCGTTGCGCCAGAGGCTTTCCGTAGACCGTTCTACGGCGTGTGTCTGTGTGGCGGTCATCGCCGTCCCTTGCCGGCGAGGTCCGCGACCGCGTCGGCGACGTGGTCCACCTCCTCCTCGGTGTTGTAGTAGTGCGGCGACAGGCGCAGGCACCATTCGACGCCCTTGTCCCCGAAGTCGAACTGGGCGAACTCACGGAAGCTGAGCGCCGAGTTGATGCCGCGGGCGTCCATGGCCGCCTTGAACGGCTGCGGCTGCCAGCCCGCTACACCGAAGGTGACGAGCGCGGCAAGACGCGGGCCGCGGTCGAGCACGCGCACCCCGGGGATCGGTGCAAGCCGGTCGCGCAGCCGGGCCGCGAGCGCCGGCGTGCGCTGCTCGATGGCCTCGATACCGACCTTGCGGGCATAGCGCGTCGCGGCGGCGCTGCCGAGCACTGTGGCGTACGGGAACTCCCACTCCTCGAACCGGGCCGCCGTCCCTACGGGCTCGTAGCCGCCCGGCTCGGTCCAGCGGGCGCCGTGCATGTCGATGAACAGCGGTTCGTAGCCTGCGCTCAGGACGCGATCGGATACGTACAGGAATCCGGAACCGCGCGGGCCGCGGAGGAATTTGCGGCAGGTGGCGGTGAGGAGGTCGCAGCCGATCTCTTCCACGTCGATGACGAACTGGCCGACCGACTGGCAGGCGTCGACCAGGTAGAGCAGGTCCAACTCGCGGCAGTGGCGGCCGATTTCGGCGACGGGCGAGACGAGGCCCGAGTTGGTGGGGACATGGGTGGCAGACACCAGGCGGGGGCGGTGGGTCCGCATCAGCGCGGCCATCGCCTCCACATCGACCCCGCCCTCGGGGGTGTTGGGCGCGTGGACGATGCGTACGCCGAACCGCTTGCGCAGGGACAGGAAGGCGATCTGGTTGGAGATGAAGTCGTCGCGGGTGGTGAGGATGACGTCGTCGGTCTCGAACGGGATCGAGGACAGGGCGGTGGCGTAGGCGTGGGTGGCGCTGCCCGCGAAGGCGATGTTGTCGGGCGTGGTGTTGATCAGGGCGGCGATCTCCGTGTAGAACTCGCGGACTTCGGCGGCTCGGGCGGCCGACGCCTCGTAACCACCGATCCGCGCTTCGAGGTTCAGATGGCCGACCATCGCGTCTGTCACGGGCGCTGCCAGCAGTCCGCAGCCCGCGTTGTTGAAGTGGATGACCTGGCGGCACCCCGGGGTGTCGGCCCGCAGTGCGGCGACGTCCAGCTGAAGTGCTTCCCGACCAGGACCAGTAGCGCTATTCTCGTCTCTCATGAACAACGGTAGCACTTCTGGGGAGTTGGCCGACAGTCTCCGTACGCTGGTCTCCCGACTGGCCCCCGGCGACCGGCTGCCGAGCAGCCGAGAGCTGATCAAGGAATACCGGGTCGGCCCGGCGACGGTGGCGCGGGCCATCGCCGCACTGGCCGCCGAGGGCGCGGTAGTGACCCGTCCGGGCAGTGGGACGTTCGCGGCGCAGCGCAACCGGCTCCGCGACGAAGCCTGCGACAGCGACACGGATACCGACTGGCAGACGGTCGCCCTCACCGACCGCGCAGTCGACACCCACCTGATCGCCGACCCGCTCGGCCCACCACCGGCCGGGACGATCACCATGGACGGCGGCTATATACACCGCTCGCTCCAGCCCACCCGGGCCCTGAGCGCCGCGCTTGCGCGGGCGGCACGCCGTCCGGACGCCTGGGACCGCGCCCCGGCCGGCGGCCTGATGGCGCTGCGCACCGTGTTCGCCCGGATCGTCGGCGGCAGCGTGGCTCCGGAGGACGTGCTGGTCACCGCCGGCGGGCAGAGCGCCCTGTCGATCGCATTCCGGGCCATCGCCGGGCCCGGCAGCCCGGTCCTGGTGGAGTCCCCCACCTATCCCCGGGCCCTGGCCGCCGCCCGCGCCGCAGGGCTGCGGCCGGTTCCCGTACCGCTCGACGCCGACGGCCTGCGGCCCGACATGCTGGCCGACGCATTCGCGATGACCGGCGCGCGACTGCTGTACTGCCAGCCGACCTTCCAGAACCCGACCGGCACCGTGCTGGCGCCCGAACGGCGCCGCCAGATCCTTGATGTGGCGCGCGCATCGGGCGCGTTCGTGCTCGAGGACGACTTCGCGCGGCACCTGGGACACGGCGGCGCCGTGCCGCGGCCACTGGTCGCCGATGACCGCGACGGCACGGTCGTCCACGTCACCTCACTCACCAAGCCCGCAGCACCGAGCCTGCGGATCGGGGCACTGGTGGCCCGCGGACCCGTCATGGAGCGCATGCGGGCGGTGCGTCTGGTCGACGACTTCTTCGTCACGCGCCCGCTCCAGGAGGCCGCGCTGGAAGTGCTCAGCTCCCCGTCCTGGGACCGGCACGTCCGCTCTCTCGGTACGGCACTGCGAGAGCGGTGCGCCGTGCTGGCCGCCGCAGTCGCCCACGAGATCCCCGGCGCAACCTTGGCCGGGCCGCCTACCGGCGGGCTGCACCTGTGGGTTCGCCTGCCGTCTGGCGTGGACGACACCGTCCTCACCAGCGCCGCCCGGCAACGAGGCGTCACGGTGAGCGCCGGCAGCCGCTACTTCGCCACCGAACCGCCGGCGGCTCACCTGCGTATCGGGTTCGCCGCGACGACCGATCACACCGAGCTGACCGAGGGTGCACGTCGGCTGGGAGCCGCGCTTACGGACCTCGGTCCGAGGGAGGCGTGAGGCGCAAAACTGTCAATCCGTTGCTGAGGTCATAGCATGATGAGCAGACGCGTCTTCGGCTTGAGCTTTCTGTTCACCGAACGACTCTGCACGTATACCTCCAACTTGGGATTACGCCCCGCCTTCACGGAGACGGTCCCATGGATACCCGTACCGAACAGAAGACTGCGTGCCGCGTCGCCCGTGTATGCGCGGTCAGTGTCCTTCTCGACCACGATGACTTCCTTGTCGGGCTGAACCTGAACCCGGGTGCCCAACTGGTAGTAACACGACCCGCGTTCGTACGTCACGCCCGGATGCGAATCAACGAAGGATCGAATCTCGACCTCCGTGTCGACCTTCAGGAGTCGATACTTGTCGGCCGGGACGGGTTCGAGGTTCGCTCGCACGTCGTCGACCGATATGTCCTGACCGACCGCGAACAGGTTCTTCGTGCCGCGCACGCCCTGTTCGCGGCCACGGAGGAAGCTGGTGGCGGCAGCGCGCACGGTACCGATCGCCTCCTCGACACCCTCCTGGGAATCCGCATCCCAGATGGCGATGTTTCCGGCCGGGAAGCCGTAGTTCTGGGCGGTTCGCTTCGCCAGGGAGTTCGGAACGAGGATCGCGGAAGTCCAGTGGCCCGGAAGCGCACCCATCTTCGCCGCGATCTTATCGAGCCAGGGGCCGAGGATGGCCATGTCGCCGTCGTGCCGTCTGTCGCCGCCGGAGGCGTTCTCCTCGCCGTCCGTCACCACGATCTGGAGGAAACTGTGCTCGCCGTACGCCTCCCAGATGTGGCCCAGGTCGTCCAGGGACTTCAGAGAGGCTTCGATGAGTGCCGTAGCGCCATTGTTGACCTTGTACAGACCCCGCATGGACGGCAGATGCTTCACGTCCATGTCCCAGACCAGGTTCTCCACCTTATGGTCGAAGGAGTAGAGGCTGATCCGGGTCTCATGACCGAGGCTGTCCGACTCGGCCTTCAAGCCCGCCACGAACTCGTCCACGACGCGGATGAGTTGACTCTGGTGCTGATGCATGGAACCCGAACAGTCCACTACCAGCGCGACGTGATTCACCTTGTGCTGGATCTTGTTGGCGGACACGTTTCTGCTCCTTCTCCGAGGCTCCCCGAGTGATGTCTCCACACTATGGGGAGGCACTGACAACGGAGCTTGACGGACGATCACCCTCCTGCCCCGCGGCAGACCCCGGGGCAGGAGGCAGCGGTGAGAGCCAGACGCCCGTGTTCCGAGCACACGGCCTGCACAGTGTGAACTTTCCCCGCCTCCTTCCTCACGTCCACGCGATGTGCTTGACCGCGTAGCAGCACAGGCGGGTGCCGTAGCGGTCGAGGGCATCGTCGGGGTCCGTCGCGTAGTGCGCAGCGATGTCGGACCATCGGTCCCAGCGGTAGAGGCGGGCGTGGCGGCGGTCGTCGTCGCTGCGTTCGGGTTCGATGAACTCCAGTGCGGTGGCGCGCTGTCGCAGCATGCCTGGCGCGGTGTGCGGCTTCCGATCAGGGGCGGCGGCCCGCAAGGACGCAGAACTCGTTCCCCTCTGGGTCGGCAAGCGTGACCCAGCTCTCATCGCCCGTTTGGCCGACGTTGGCATGTCGAGCACCTAGTTCGAGCAGGCGACGGACCTCTTCGTCTTGCTCCCTGTCGGTTGGGTTGACGTCGATGTGGAGCCTGTTCTTGACGGTCTTGCCCTCGGGCACGTGCGCGAATGTCAACGTCGGTGGCACTGGGCCAAGGTGGTTCTTGCCTTCAGGCGCCACGGGGGAGCCAATTGTGACAATTCCGTCGTCTTCGTCTTGCACCTCGTAGTCAAGGACCGAGCACCAGAACCGGGCGAGACCATGGGGATCGGCACAGTCGATCGCAAGCTCGGTGAACTTACTGGTCATGTCAGGATCTCCCAGTCAAGCAGCGGGTCCGCGAAAGGCCACACGCTAACCGCAGCGTTCGACCAACGGCCACACGTTAACTGCAGTGTTCGACGGCGAGGTAAGCCGCAACCTGGATCTGCTCGTCCACCGACACCAGCCGTGACGGCTTCTGCTCCACGGGGGCACAAAGGGACAAACTTTCCGGAAACCGCCCGAGTTCCTCCTGCACCGGAGCGACACGGCCGGCTGAATCGCCGGGACACAGCCCGCAGTGTGATCTCGACAGAACGAGACACAACCAGCGCGGGACACAGCGAGTGCGGAAACAACTTGAGCCACATACCCGGGTCGCGCTCCAGCCCCGCGCCCGGGCCGAGTCGCGCACGGCAAGGTCGAGCGGCAACAGGCGCTCGCTGGAGGCCGGCTCGCCGGATTTTGGTGCGCGCATCGCCGCCGTCATGTTCGACCTGGTCGCGCACCTCGTCGGTGCTCTCGCCCTCCCAGGTGTCGAGCATCGCCTCCAGCTGCGCGCTCTGGTCAGCGAAGGACCCGTAAAGCCGCCCTTGTTGACGCCGACTGCGTAGGCAGGACCTCCGGGGTGTAGCCGCGGGCGCCGGCTTGCCGGTGGAATCAGGCGTGCAGCTTGGGCATGCGGTCGCTGTCGCCGAGGGCGCGGCGGGCGATCTCGGCGAGTGCCCGGTCGCAGCCGGTCAGGATGTACAGCATCTCTTATCCGAACTAAGCCTGTGAGCCGATGAGTTGGTCACTCCGACGAGACGTGAGGCACGCTGCTGGGGCAGCATGAACATCAAGAGCGGGGTTGAGGAACCAGCGGACAGCCGTTATCGCTGAGAATGATCACGATTCGGGTCAACCTGGAGATCTTCTACGGCTGCAGTCGGCGTGAAGAGGACTCTGATCCGGATGGAGCCACCTGGTCAGCCTCCCGGTGTCGGCTGGGTTGATCGTCCCTACTCCGGTTCGTGCCGGTTTGCCCAATGATCGTAGGTCATCGCCAGGTTGATCTCTGGTTGACCTCAACCCTGATAGAGGCTGTGCACTTGGCATCAGCCCCAAGGAAGGAAGATCTTGCCCATCAAGACGCTGCAGATTCCCACCACGGACGGCCAGGCCGACGCTTTCGCCGCCTTCCCCGACCGTGGCGAGCGGCACCCGGGAGTGCTGCTGTACACGGACGCCTTCGGCGTGCGGCCCGTGCTGGAGGAGATGGCCCGCGAACTGGCCGAGCACGGGTACTACGTGCTCGTCCCCAACCTCTACTACCGGCACGGCCCGGCACCAGTGATCGAACTTCCCGGGCACATCGGAGAAGAGATCCGGCCCGCGGTCATCGCCCAGCTGATGCCCTTGATCGAGGCGCACACCGCCGAACATGTCCTGCGCGACGCCGACGCCTACCTCCGGTTCCTCACCACCCAGCCCGAGGTCAGCGCCGGA
Source organism: Streptomyces sp. ISL-98 (assembly GCF_018614055.1). Classification (GTDB taxonomy): domain Bacteria; phylum Actinomycetota; class Actinomycetes; order Streptomycetales; family Streptomycetaceae; genus Streptomyces; species Streptomyces spiramyceticus. The sequence goes on along the minus strand of NZ_JAGGPB010000115.1, from coordinate 8,019 downwards.
CCGGCCGCCGTGATCGGCTACTGCATAGGCGCCGCCTTGGCGATGCGCACCGCAGCGGCCCACCCCGACCAGGTGGCCGCCGTCGCCGGATTCCACCCCGGCTTCCTGGTCACCGACGCGCCCGACAGCCCGCACCGCCTCGTCCCCAAGCTCACCGCCCAAGTCCACCTCGGCCTCGCCGAGAACGACCTGACGCCCGAGGCCATCAGCGAGCTCAACCAGGCCCTGGATGCCGCAGGTGTCGGCTACACCACCGAGATCTACCCCGGCACCATCCACGGCTTCACCATGTCCGACACCGACGCCTTCAACCCCTCCGCACTGCAGCGCCACTGGGACCGACTGCTCCCCCTCCTCGACCGCACCCTGGCCAACAGCTGACGCTCCGGGCAGGAAACCAAACCTGAAGTACACGGCTCCGGAGTCCTTGGCTCGCACGCCAGCCGCAAAGTAGCGGCAGCCGGGACCTGGTGACCGTGGTCATGCGCTCTCTGCCGCCGCAGCCTGTTCGTCGTGCTCGCGCAGCATCACGGTCGCGGGTGAGATGACTCGTCGGCTTGATCATGGCGTGGGGCCTGCTGAGTTGATCGATAAGGTGCCAGGTCACGACCGCACCCCGTTCGATCCACGGGCCGGTCAGGGCTCTGCCGCAGTTGGTGGCACCTCCACGGCTGCCGTGCTGATCTCTGCCTGCCCGGGCCCCGGGATACGGGGGCGGTCCTCACGGCGGGGCAGTCGGGCCCCGGCCGACGGGTCAGGAGGAACGAGTGGCACAGATCATGGCCGAAGTCTCACGGACGTTCAATGAGTTTCTGCTCTTGCCGAACCGGACTCGGACCGACTGCTCGGCTGCGACGGTTGACTTGCGCACGCCCCTGGTGCGGCACATCGCGAGGCGTCGGCGATCGAGCTGCAGTCCCCGTTCACGTCCGCGATCATGCAGGCCGTCAGCACACCCGATCTCGCGATCGCGCTCGCGCGAAACGGTGGTTTCAGCTTCCTGCACCACAATCAGCCGATCCAGGACCAGGCTGCAGCGGTCCGCCAGGTGAAGAATTTCAAGGCCGGGTTCGTCACCAGCGATACCAACGTCCGCCCCGACGACAGCCTGAGCCTGCTGGTCGATGTCATGCGCCGCACCGGTCACAGCACCGCCGCGGTCACCCACGACGGGACCGCCACCGGCCGCCTGCTCGGCCTGGTGACCTCCCGGGACTTTCATCCCCAGCGTCATGATCTGGACGGACCGGTCAGTGGCCGGATGGCCGCTATCGCCGACCTGGCCCATGCCGGGCCCGACATCACGCTTTCCGAAGCCAACGCGCGGCTGTGGGACGAACGGCTGGACTGCCTCCCGGTGCTGGATACCGAGGGTCACCTGCAGCATGTGGTGTTCCGTTCCGACTACGCGGACAACAAGCGCTTCCCGAACCAGGTCGTGGACGCTGCCAAGCGTCTGCGTGTGGGCGCAGGTATCAACACCCACGACTATCAGGAGCGCGTCCCGGCCCTGCTGGAGGCGGGCGTGGACGCGTTGTGCTTCGACTCGTCCGACGGCTACAGCGACTGGCAGGCGCAAGCGCTGTCCTGGGTGAAGAAGCACTATCCGGAGATCCCGGTCGGCGGCGGCAACGTGGTCGACGGCGAGGCGTTCACCTTTCTCGCCGAGGCGGGAGCGGACTTCGTCAAGGTCGGGGTGGGCGGCGGCTCCATCTGCATCACTCGGGACCAGAAGGGCATCGGCCGCGGCCAGGCCAGCGCTGTGCTGGACGTCGCGGCGGCCCGGGATGCCTTCCGCGAACGCACCGGCGAGTACGTGCCGATCTGCTCCGATGGTGGGCTGGTGCACGACTACCACGTGGCCCTGGCGCTGGCGATGGGGGCCGACTTCGTCATGATGGGGCGTTACTTCGCACGCTTCGATCAGGCGGCCGGCGCGAAGCTGCCCACCCGTGACGGCTTCGTGAAGGAGTACTGGGGTGAGGGCTCGAACCGGGCCCGCAACTGGCAGCGCTACGGCCAGGGAGGCCAGGGGCTGGTCTTCGAGGAAGGCGTGGACGGCTACGTCCCCTACGCAGGCGACCTCAACGAAGGGCTCGCCCTGACCATTGCCAAGCTCAAGACCACGATGGTCTCCTGCGGCTCCACTACCCTGCCGGAGTTCCAGTCCACGGCCCGGCTGACCCTCGTTTCAGAGCAGAGCTTCCAGGAGAGCCACGCCAACGTCACCCTGCGGGACACCCCGGCGACGGTCTCCTGACAAGCTGCTGGGTCCCGGCATGAGGACTACTGGTCGGAGGGGAATAGTGCATGGTCGGAATAAACCCCCTCCCGCCAGTAGTGGCCGGCCTGCGCAGCGGCTGCTGCCCCGATCCCGAGCCGGACGGCGAGGACCGCAGGGGCGGCACCTGATCACGAGCACCGTGTACAAGTCCGCCCGGGACGCGGACGGCAACCACCATTCCGAGGGTGAACTCCGCGTTGTTCCCTGGGTGGCCATCGCCCCGGTCGTCAACGCCATCCGCGTCATGGAACGCATGGTGCCCGGCGGCCATCTGCTGTTCGACCACCACGCCCACGACCTGCGCGGCACGCGGGCCGGCAACGGAGGGACAGAGAGTGGGTGCCTGGCCCGCGGTGGAGACCATCGGCGCTCCTCGCGGCAGGCGCCCGCCCACCGCGCGCAGTCAGGGGCGCTCGGCCGGCGGCGACCAGACCTCTGCTGTGGGCCTGTCGCCCGCAGTCTCGGGAGCCGCCGCCGAGTCCGGTTCGGCCGCTGCGGACTTGGGCACGGTGTACATCACCGACCCTTGTTTGCGCTCCTTGTCGACGACGCCCTTCTTGGTGAGAGCCTCCAGGGTGTTGCGACCACCTGGGGGGTGCGCGCTTGGGCACACGCCACCAACCGGCTCAAGACGCGGGCGAGATGGAGAAGATCTGGTTCCCGCTCCCGTCGCAGGGCTGCGTCACCGCCGGCGCTCCGGCGGACTTCCTCGACCCGCTGATGCCCACACATCCACCGCCGATGACGCGGAGCACGTACTGATCGCTGCCGCCGGAATCCGACGGCTCGATGCGGAACCTGCTCGTCTTTCCGCAGTCGTCCCAGGGCTCCAGCAGGGCGGCACCAGTGCGAACAGTCACCGCCTTCAGGCAGCCCTTGCCATGGTCAGGGTGGTACCACTGCACGCGGAGCGTGCCTCCCCCCGCGGGCACCAGCTCGGTCTCCTGAGGCGCGACGTCCCCGCGCGGACGCTGCACGGCCACCAGCGAGTCGTACCCTTCGGCATGCCCGTCGGTCAGGCACAGACCGTCCGCCAGGACCGGGCGGATCTCCACGGGACCCTGCGGCAGGACGGTCCGGTTCCCCGAGGGCGCGGACGCACCGCCTCCGTCACCCCCGGAACCGCCCGGCTCACCGAAGAATCCGACGACCCAGGCGGTGGCGGCCACGAAGGACAGCACGGCGAGCCCCAGCAGCAGCGCGGGCACCCGGCGCTGCCCCAGTCCACGACGCGTGCGCCGGCCCGGTGTCCCCGCCTCGTCCTCGCTCTCGCCCTCGTCGCCTTCGTCCTGGCCTGTCCCACCGCTGACGGCCCTTTCCCGGGCCTCCAGCCATTCCCGCACCCGCTCCCTGTCCCCGCAGGCCCGTACGAACGCGGCCACCAGCTCGGGACGCGGCGTGGCTTTCCCGCCGAGGACGTCCGCCAGTGTGCTGCGGGCCAGCACCTCTCCGTGCTCGGCAGCACACTCTTCGAGCTGGCGGTACGTCAGCCCCGAGCGTTCCTTGAGCTGCCGCATGGCAGCCGCGAACTCACCCGCATCACCGACCTGCTGCGGCTGCGTCTCCCCCACATTCGCCATGCGGACATCGTGAGCCGTCCCGCCACACACGGACAACGTTGATTCCGGTCCTCCGCCGCCGGTTCCGGACAGGATCCGGACAAGCTTCTGACCAGTCCGGACAAGGAACGGCTTGTCCGAGACAGAACTTGCCGTTGCCGCGGCCGGCTCCGTGCCCACAAGCTCGGACCAGCCCGCCGGGCGAGACCGAACAGGGTCCGCACACCGACCGGTCCCGCGCCGTACACGGACCGGAACCGAGCCGGGCGATCCCACGAAAGAACCCCACGGAAGAACCCCACGAAGGAACCGGAGGAAGGGCATGCTCGTACAACTGCGGACGATCTCGGATCGTCTGCTCGACAAGGTGGCCCCGAAGACGAGTGCGTCGGCGGCCGACTGCTGGCAGAGCGAGTGCATTTACCGCAGGTGCTCGGGACGCACCACCACGCTGATGTGGTACGAGGTGTGCGAGGACTACCAGCGGGTCGGCTACTGCGGCTGCCGCATGTAACGGGCGTCGCCCCACTGCGTACCACCGCATCTGCAAGGCACCGGCTCCGCCCCGGCCCGCGCCGGGGCGGAGCCGGTCTCCGACGACCGGTCTTCAGCGCCGGGCGCTCCGCCGGCGGGAGGGTTTTCGCTCCGATGAACTATGTGATCGTCAGCGGCCGGGTCCTGCTCGGCCTCGTCTTCCTGTGCTCGGTCGCAGGCAAGCTCCGCTCTGCGGACGCGTACCGCGCCTTCCGGCTCTCGGTGGCACAACTCGCCCCGCCGCTGCGGCGCAGGACGAAGGCCGTGGCACCCCTGGTGATCGCCGCCGAGGCGGCCGTGCTGGTGGCGCTCGTCGTCCCCGCGTCCGTGACCGTCGGCTTCGCGGCGGGCGCATTCCTGCTCGCGGGGTTCGCCCTGGCCCTGACCGGGGTGTTGCGGCGGAAGGAGAACGCCGCCTGCCACTGCTTCGGCGGCTCAGAACCCGTCGCTCCCCGGTACGTCGTGCGCAATGTGCTGCTGGTCGGCGTGGCCCTCGCCGGACTGGTGGGACGGCCCATCACGGCGGAGGCGGCGGCCGGCTCATCGGCGGGACTGCTCCTGGCCGTCGGCATCGGGGTACTCCTCGCGCTGTTCACGGTGACCCTCGACGACCTGGCTCACCTGTTCGGCCCGGTGGACCCCGAGGAGGCCAGGGCATGACGCGAGAGCCCGCCGCTCTCACGGCACTCGGCGCCGGGTGCGCAGTGGCCGGCGCGGTGGCCCTGGTCCGCCGCCGGTACGTCGTCGTCACCGTGGAGGGCCAGAGCATGACTCCCACCCTCGCCGACGGTGACCGGGTCGTGGTCCGCCGCACCCGGCTCGCCGCGGTCCGCAGTGGCCAGCTCGTCGTGTCCGGGCCGCCCGCCGGTGAGCGCTGGGACCGTCTCCCCATGCCTGCGTGGCTGATCAAACGTGCCGTCGCCGTCCCCGGGGACCGGGTACCGAAGGACGTGGGACCCGCACTGCGGGCGCTGGCCGAGGAGCGCGTGCCGGACGGGCGGCTCGTGCTGCTCGGAGACAACCCGCGGCGGAGCCTGGACTCCCGCCAGTGCGGCTACTTCACGTCCGGCCAACTGCTGGGCGTCGTCGTCCGCCGACTCCCGCGCGCGGCAGCCGGTGACGGCCGTTCCCCTTCGTTACCCGGCCACGACGGCCGGGCCGTCCCCGGAAGGATCAACCCACCATGGCGTACCTGACCGCCGTCTTGACGCTGTTCGGCCTGCTGAGCATCGTCAATCTGATGCTGACGTTCGGGGTCGTCCGACGGCTGCGCACCCAGCGGCAGGGGTCCTCGCCCGCCGCCGAGGGCGACCCGTTCCAGGGCTCGGGGCTCTCGGTCGGAGAGCCCGTGGGCAGCTTCTCCGTGCGCGACACCGAGGGCAGGCCGTTGGCCCGTGACGGTCTGCGCGAGGGAATACTCGTGGCCTTCCTGTCCCCGGGCTGCCTTCCCTGCGAGGAACTCCTCCCGAGCGTGGTGGAATTGGCACGCGCGGCGGGACCGGGCCAGGTCCTGGCCGCCGTGGTGTTGGACGAGGACAACGGAGCGCGACCCGATGCCTTCGTCGCCGCGCTGTCCCCGGTGGCCACGGTCGCCGTGACACGCCTTGAGGGCGAACTGACCCGGGCCTTCGGCATCCAGGGCATGCCGACCGGCGTCCGCATGGGCCCCGAAGGCCGGATCGCAGCCAGCGGCCGCGCCCTGCTACGCGTCTCGCACACGACGAAGGCCGGTGCATGAGCGGGAACATCAGCAAGGATCCGGGCCGCCGTACGGGCGGCGGGAAGGAGCGCCGTCGTACGGGCAGCGGGAAAGAGCAGCTCGCGCCGCGCGACGCGTTCGTCGCCGCCCGCAGTGCGGTCTCCCTCGCCTGGCGGTCGGCGCCCGCACACATGACGGGCCTCGTGGCCGTCGCCGTCGCTGCCGCCGGGGTGCCCGTGGGAGTGGCCTGGCTCACCCGGCTCGTCCTGGACCGGCTGACCGGTGTGAGCCAGCAGGCTCTGCTCGGGCTGGCTCTGGGACTCGGCCTGCTGGGGCTGGTGGCGGCGCTGCTGCCGCACCTCAACCAGTACCTGGGCGCACGGCTCAACCGGGCGGCGGGGATGCGGGCGGTGAACCGGCTCTTCACGGTCGTCAACTCCTTCGGCGGACTCGCCAGGTTCGAAGACCCCCGGTTCCAGGACCGTCTGCGGATGGCGCAGTCCGCGGGCAGCCAGACCGTCGGCCGCGTCGTGGAGACCGGGCTGAGAATCGCCGGCGGGGTCCTGAGCGTCGTCGGGTTCGTCGTCGCGCTCTGCGTCATCAGCCCGGTGATGACCGGACTCGTCGTCGCGGCGGCCGTGCCCGCGCTGGTGGCCGAGCTCCGGCTGTCCCGACGCCGGGCGAAGAGCGCCTGGCGCATCAGCTCGGCGCAGCGGAGGGAGTTCTTCTACCAGTCGCTGCTGTCGAGTCTGGACGCGGCCAAGGAGATCCGGCTGTTCGCGGCTGGTGACTTCTTCAAGGGCCGGATGCTCGACGAACGGCGCACGGCCGACGTCGAACGCCGGCTGGTGGAGCGCAGGGAGCTCGTCACCCAGTCCGGCCTCGCCCTGCTCAGCGCACTCGTCGCCGGAGGCGGACTGGTTTGGGCGGTACTCGCGGCGAGGCAGGGGCGGTTGACGGTCGGTGACGTCTCCATGTTCGTGGCCGCTGTCGTAGGTGTGCAGGGCGCGTTGTCCGGTCTCGTCGGCTCCCTCGCCGATGGGCACCATCAACTTCTGCTGATGAACCACTACATGGCCGTTCTGCAGGCCGGACCGGATCTCGAACCACCGGCCGGCCGTGTCCTCCTTGACAGGCTCCCCGCACTGAGCCGGGGCATCGAGCTGCGGGACGTCTGGTTCCGGTACGGCGACGACCGCCCCTGGGTACTGCGCGGCGTGAATCTGTTCGTCCCCCGCGGCACGGCCGTCGCTCTGGTCGGACACAACGGTGCCGGGAAGAGCACGCTGGTCAAGCTGCTGTGCCGGTTTTACGACCCGACCCGGGGCGAGATCCTGTGGGACGGGGTCGACATCCGCCGGGTACCGGTGCACGAGTTGCGCCGTCGGCTCGGCGCGGTGTTCCAGGACTACATGAACTACGACCTCACCGCCGGCGAGAACATCGCCGTCGGTGACGTGCGGGCGCTCGGCGATCCGGCGAAGCTGACCACCGCCGCGCGGGAGGCCGGTGTGCACGACGTGGTGGCGAAGCTGCCGCATGGCTACGACACCATGCTGAGCCGCGTCTTCGCCGCCGACGACGCCGATGACGATGCCGGGGCACTGCTCTCCGGGGGCCAGTGGCAACGCCTCGCCCTCGCCCGCGCGTTCCTGCGCACAAACCCGGACCTGCTCATCCTGGACGAGCCGAGCTCGGGTCTGGACGCGGAGGCCGAGTACGACATCCATCTGCGGCTCCGGCGATACCGGGCGAGCCGCACCAGCCTGCTGATCTCGCACCGGCTCGGTGCGGTCAGGGACGCGGACCGGATCGTCGTGCTGGCCGACGGCCGGATCACCGAGGAGGGCTCCCACGCCGAACTGCTCGACGAGGACGGTACGTACGCCCGGCTCTTCACCGTCCAGGCCAACGGCTACCAGCACTAGTGTGATGCGCCAGAA
>NZ_JAGGPB010000114.1 GCF_018614055.1 Streptomyces sp. ISL-98 | reverse complement strand
CCACACCACCCGCCACCACCGCACACCCAACCCAGCCCTGCGCGCCCTCGTGGAGCGCCTCACAACCGACCAAGACGAAGAATTCGGCAGCGTCCCCCACCCCGACCCCCACCTCGCCGACCAAATCGAAGAACTCGCCGAAGCCCTCTAACCACACCCCCGCTGCCACCCCAGCACCCCGCGACCCGCCAGAACCGCAGCGCTGCCCCCGCACCGCATGCCGTGCGGCCAGCCCTTGGACGCGGCCTCGTCCCGTAGCGCGGCCAGTCCAGACCGCACACCTGACTGAGTGAGAGGCCGCTGGCGCGGACCAACTGGTGCATCAGCAGGCCCGGCCGGTCTGGCCTCGAACAACACGAAGAGGCCGGGTAGTCGGGGTTGCGGGAGGTCTTCCAAGTCTTTATGCGGTGAAACGACACGCCCTCCTCGCGGAGCAGGACCCGAAGACCTTCGGGTAGAGCGCCTCGAAGCCGTCGACATTGAAGTTGTGGATCACGTCCCGGATCCGGTCCGCGCCGGTGAACGTCACCTCGGCGATCTTGGCCACGGGCATGCCCTGCGCGGGCAGCAGCACCATCTGGGCTCACCGCCAGGTCACTACTGACCCCGTGCCTCTGCGGATGATCCGCAACAGGCGCTGCCCCTCGTCGTCATCGATCTCGCGGACGCGTACTCGTTCTGCCACCCGGACGGCCTGGCGACACCGCGCCGTCCGGACCAGCATCCGAACGGCGCATCGCGGACTACAGGCGACGGCATTAGCCGAGGTGCCGGGCGAAGAACCGTAGCGTGCTGTCCAGCTCGAATGCCGGGACCTCCCCGTGCTTGCCGGGGGCGGTGGGTCCTACGGACCCCGGTTTCAAGGCCCAGGTGCCACGCTGATCACGACGGCCCCGTTCGCGCCGGCGTTACCGCCGTCGCCGCTTTCCCCGGCACCACCAGCAGACCCGGAGCCGCCGGTGCCACTGCTGGCGCCGGCGCCACCCCCGCCGCCGGTCCCGCCGCCGCCCCCGTCGCCGGCATCGCCACCGGCACCGTGGGAGTCGCCGCTGAAGACGATCGCGGCGCCACCACCACCGCCGGCGCCACCGCTGCCGCCCGCGCCACCGCTGCCGCCGGTCCCACCGCCACCGCTGCCCGCACTGCCGGTCGCACCGGAGATGCCGCCTCCGCCGCCGCTACCGTTGATTCCATCCACTGTGGTGAGGGGGATACCCACACAGTCCTGGTCTCCGCCACCGCCACCGCCGCCACCGCTGATACCGCCGCCACCGCCGACGCCGCCGGCACCGCCGCCACCGCCGAGTACGCCGGAAGCGCCGCCCCTGCCGCCTCCGCCGCCCGCCCCGCCGGTCGCAGAGCTGTTACTGGCGCTGCCGCCTTCGGCAGCGGCCAATTGAACCAGGTCGAGGATCTCTACCCTGCTGTCCCCACCGTCTTGACCGAGGGTGGCCGAGGTGCCTCCGCCACCGGCACTGCCGTTGCCTCCGCTACCGGCGAGACCCCCGCCACCGGTACCGCCGCCGCCTCCGCCACCGCCGGTACCCGCGCCGCCCGCACTTCCCCCTGACCCCACGACGACGCTCAACGTCGAGCCGGCAGGAACCACCACACGACACTGCAGGAAGGCTCCGGAGCCTCCACCGCCGCCGGCGCCCCCTCCTCCTCCTCCGCCTCCTCCTCCGCCGCCGCCCCCGCCGCCCAGGAGGTTGCTGCCGTTGCCCCCGCCGCCGCCTCCTCCGCCGCCGGCACCGCCGGCGCCTCCGCTACCGCCGGCCCCGCCGCCCCAGAGGCGGATGGTGACGATGTCCACGGCGGTTCCGACGTCCGGAACCGTGAAGGAGTGCTTGCCAGGGGTCGCGAACACTTTCCGCTGCTGCGTCGTCTGTGCCGCAGCGCTGTCAGCGACCACCATCGGCGGGATCAGTCCGCCAACCAGCGCTGCCACGCCTACGCCGGCCCGCATTCCCAGACCAGTGCGTCCCTGCAGGTTTATCAATTTCCGTACCACGATGCGCCTCCTCGGCTAGTCCGCTGTCAGACGACAGCGATTGTCTGCAAGGCAGAACGTGACGCCAATACCACGAGGGGGGGCGGAAAGAAGCAAAGCAGAGATTGCGGTTCAGGCAATGCCAAATGAACGGTGTCACTGAGATGGCTGGGGCAGTGCCACACACCGGAATACCGCCGCAGAGGCCGACGGCGCCTTGCGCCACCACTCTTCCGGGATGCCCCATCCTTCCGGGATAGCGAACCGCGCGCCACCCCTCGTCAGGTCCTTAATCCGTGACCCGCCATAACGGTGTCCAGGCTCCATCTCCATGCCGCGGCCGACGCTCTTCGAACTGGAAGGCCACGGTGCCCCGGTCACCGGCCGCGAAGAGGTCGTCCACCCGGACGCGGCAGTTGGCGCCCCGGTCCGCGGCCGCGCTGGACCGGCCGGTGGGGCAGTCGCTGTCCAACCTGCGCCGCCCCGGCGCTCTGGCCGATCACCCGGAGTGGGAGACGGCGCTCAAGGAGGTCGATGAGGACTGGAACCCGGCGTGGCCGGCGGAGTGGCAGCGGCACTTCGCGGCGGTGCGGGAGATGCTCGTGGAGGAGAGCGTCCTCGCGTACGTGGAGCCCGGCGTCACCGTGCACGGCATGGACATCGGGAAGTGGCTGGAGAAGCAGCGCCAGCACGCCGTCTGGACTGGGCTGATGGACGGGCAGCGCGAGCGCCTGGAGCAGCTCGGTGTCATGCCGACACACCCGGAGCAGGAAACGTCCGCGAAGCCGTCCAAGGGCGGCCTTGGGGCCTTCGAGCGGGGCGTTGAGGCCCTCTCAGTACAAGGCGCGCACGGGCTCTGTGACGGCTCCCAGGGCCCACGTAGAGCGGCTGGAGGACGGGACGGAGGTGATACTCGGGGTGTTTCTGTCGAACACGAAGTCGAGGCGCGCCAAGCTCACCGCCGACAAGCTCCACCCGATCAGCCGAGCTCGGCGCGAAATTGGCCACAGGGGCGTGCACTCTAGTTCCATGAACACCACACAGATGGATCGCCCCAAGCGGCAGACAGTTTCGCGAATATTCGCGGTCGGCACTGCCCTAGGAATTGCTCTTGCGGCGGGGTCAGCGACGGCAGCGTCCGCCGTAGCCACGACGCCTGCTCCTCACGTCGCCACAAAGGACACGGCTGCCCCCGGCGACGAGTACGAGTGCATCATCGTCCTGATGTGCAATTGACGGATATCCCACATGGGCGAACGATCGCTAGAAGATCTTCAATGGCTGAGGTTACGGCGGTTGGAAGTCGAGGCCGGTCTTGGCGATGAAGCCGTCGATGAGGCCGGGTCGGTACTGCATCCGTTTGAGCCGGGTCTTCACCAGCGCGGTGAGCTGGTCGAGGCTGTGCTTGGTGAGGTTGGCCAGGGACCGTTTCAGGTGAGACCAGACGCCCTCGACCGGGTTGAACTCGGGTGCGTACGGTGGCAGCTGGTAGACGGTCAGCCATAATCGGGCGTCGATTAGCTGCCGCATGGTGCGGCTGACGTGCGTGTTCAGATTGTCCCAGACCAGGACGATCGAGCCGCCGAGTTGCTGGTGTGCGGCGTCGAGCAGGCGGGCGTAGTCGGTCTCGGTGAAGCCCTTGCGCCGGCCTTTGGCGGGGCCGCGGTCGAGGTGGGTGCGGTAGATCAGCCGGGTCCGGTGGCCGGACTTGGTGCAGATCAGTGCCGCCATGGAGACGCGTTTGGCGCCCGCAGCGGTGACCCGCACGACGGGAGTGTGGCCTCGTCGGCCCCAGGTGCGGCCCTTGGGCGGCCTCAGCCCCTGGCCGGCTTCGTCCTCGAAGCAGAGCCAGGCGCCCAGGTCCGCCGCCGTCTTTTTATGACGGGCCACTGCTCGTCCTTCCAGGCGGCGATCTTCTCCTCGTCGCTCTCGGCGGCCTTGCGGGACGGGACCTGCACGCTCCAGCCGATGCGGTGCAGCAGCAGGTCCATCCCGGCCAGGGTGTACTCGACGCCGAACCGGCGTCGCACGACCTCGGCGATCCTTGCCAGAGTCCAGCACTGGTCGCTCCAGCCGGCGGCGGCCGGGCCGGCATCCAACACCGCCTCCAGTACACGCAGTTGACCTGCATCGAGCTTGCAGCGGGCACCACCGGGACCCTTGGAGACCAGGGCCTGGCGACCGCCTGAAGCCAACGCCCGCCGCCAGCGGTTCGCCGACATCCGGGTCACCCTGAACCGCCGGGCCACCTCCCGGTCACTGGCCCCGGCCTCGATCAGATCAGCGGCCGCCAACCGGACCCGCTCACGCCGAACCCGCTCCTCAGCCGTCAGCCCTCCGCCATCGGGATACCTCATTCCTCCGGCATAGCGCGGCCCACGACAGCCGTCACGACCTCACGTAACCCACACCTTTAAAGATCTCTAGCCGGGCTGAGGGGCATCGTTCTCTGGTCTCCCCGGTGGTCAAGTGTGCAGACTTCCGTGAGGCAGGCGTCAGCGTGGGGCCTTCGTGGTCTCCTGCCCTGGTCGTCAACGTGGCGCCACGCGTTGAGGGTGTATGCGGTGATGTTGGGCGCCCAGGCGAGTGATGTGGCCACGTCGGGGTGGGCTCGGCTCTGCTGTCCTGCGCTACGACAGGGAATCTTGGCCGTACGCAAGCAGAGGTGTGAGTCGTTGACTGATTATGGGCGCCGTGGCTTCCTCCGGATGGTGGGCGGCTCCGCGGCATTCTCCATGCTGGGGACAAGCATCGCGCGAGCTGCGGAGATCGACCCGCACTACCGCACTGGAACGGTCGACGATGTGGAGCACATCGTCATCTTGATGCAGGAAAACCGCTCCTTCGACCACTACCTGGGCACCCTGCGAGGTGTCCGTGGTTTCGGTGATCCCCGCCCCTGGACGCTGCCCAGCGGCGCTCCGGTGTGGCACCAGGAAGGAAGGAACGGAGCCGTACTGCCGTACCGGCCGGCGCCTGTGGACGGGCAGCCTCTCGGCCTGACGTGCTTCGATGACATCCCGCACGACTGGAACACGGGCCACCGTGCGTGGAACGGCGGCAGGAACGACGGGTGGGTGAAGCACAAGGGCTACCCGACCATGGCCCACTTCACCCGCGAGGACGTCCCCTTCCACCACCAGCTGGCCGACACCTTCACCATCTGCGACGCCTACCACTGCTCCCTCAACGGCTGGACCGACCCCAACCGCTACTACATGTGGACCGGGTGCGTCGACGCCCGCCGGCGCGGTGACGGGCCCATCATCCAGAACTACGAAGCCGAAACGACCCCGGCACACACCTGGCCCACCTACCCCGAACGCCTCCAGCGGCACGGTGTCTCCTGGAAGATCTACCAGGACGTGGGTTATGGCCTGACCCGCGAGGAGACGTGGGGCTGGGTGGAGGGCAACGCCTGCATCGGCAACTACGGCGACAACTCCCTCCTGCACTTCAAAAACTATGAGGAAGCGAAACCGGGCAGCCCGCTGTACCGCAACGCGCGCACCGGCACGCAGATCCGCGGCCGCGACGAGGACGGGATGCCCGACATCGACGGTCTGTTCTCGATCCTGCGTGCGGATGTAAAGAGGGGCAGGCTGCCCCAGGTGTCCTGGATCGCCGCCCCGGAGATCTTCAACGAGCACCCCTTTTACCCGGCCAACTACGGAGCCTGGTACGTCTCCCGCGTCATCGACGCCCTCACCGCCGACCCCGAGGTGTGGAGCAAGACCGCCCTGATCATCACCTATGACGAGAACGGCGGCTTCTTCGACCACGTCCCACCGCCCTACCCCCCGGAGAACGCCAATCGAGGCAAATCCACGGTCAAGATCGCAGAAGAGCACTACCACGGCTCGAAGGGCGACCACGGCCCCTACGGACTGGGACCGCGCGTGCCAACCTTCGTTGTCTCCCCGTGGAGCCGCGGCGGCTGGGTGTGCTCCGAAGTGTTCGACCACACCTCACTGATCCGCTTCATCGAACGCCGCTTCGGCGTGCGGGAAGACCAGATCACCGACTGGCGGCGCGCCGTGTGCGGGGATTTGACCTCCGCATTCGACTTCGCTCAGCGCAACAACGACATGCCACCTCTGCCGAGCACCAGCAGCTACCGTCCCCCACGCTGCGAGGAAAAGCCCGTCAAGTACCCCCAGCCGGAAGATCCTGCTCTGCCCGAGCAGGAAGCCGGACTGCGCCGGGCACGCGCACTGCCCTACGACCTGGCCGCCGACGCCCGTCTGCAGGACGGCCGGCTGCACATCGACTTCCTCAACAATGGTGAGACCGGCGCCGTCTTCCACGTCACCTCACACACCGGCACCTACGGTCCGTGGACCTACACCCTGGCCAGGCACACCGAACTCACTGACAGCTGGCCCCTTGACGGTGGCTACGACATGAGCGTCCACGGCCCCAACGGCTTCCTCAGACACTTCACCGGCCCAGCGCACCACCAGCCGGTACTGCACGTCACAGCATGCCACGACACCAGCGGCCAAGGCAGCCTCCTCGTGGACCTGACCAACCACGGCGACACACCTGTGCGCGTGGCCATCACCGACGCCTACCAGGACCACACCATCCGCCTGGCGCTTCCCGCGCGCCGGCCGACTACCCTCCCCGTGCCGTGCGCCCAACATCACCACTGGTACGACGTCACCATTACCAGCGAGGACTCCCCGGGCTTCCGGCGCCGCCTGCGCGGGCACATCGAGACCGGACGCCACAGCACCAGCGACCCGGCATTCGGTCACACCCCGGTCCCGGCCCCACGCCCCGTCGCGGCACCGGAATCACCGCACGCCCCGGTCACTGCACAGGCGGAGGACGGAGTGCCACGGTGACTGACCCATTCGGTCACACCTGACGGGCGAGGCCAACCAGAAGAGGCGAAAACTGGCGAAACGTGCCGTAGCTGGGTTCCGGCCGAGGTCAGAGGCCCCTCTCTGCCGTGACGAGGCCCCCGTCGGTAGCCCGGTCGTGCTCGCGCAGCCTGCGCATGACGGTGGCGGGTGAGGGGTGCTGGCCCTTCTTCGTGCTCTTGGTGATGACGAGCCGGGCGGCGGTATCACGCAGGCTCATCTCCTGGTCGCGCAGGCGGAGGACCATGGACAGCATGTCGTTGTCGGTGACGCCTGCTCCGCCGATGGTATTGCCGCGCTTGCGGGCGGGCTCGTGGCCTTCGAGGGTGCGGTCGCGGATGTACGCGTGCTCCATGCCGGACAGCGCTGGCGCTGGTCGGCCAGCCCGGTGACGGCGTGCGGCTGTTACCCGTCACCGGCATCCCGTCACTGGAGGTCGACTGGGCCGCCCGGCAGTGGTCGGCCTTCTCGCCCTCCGCCCAGGAGTTCGCGGACACGGTCACCCGGCACGTCGCCGGGGACTGACCCTTCCAGGGCGCACAGCGTCCCGTAGGCCGCCTGGACGAAGGG
>NZ_JAGGPB010000113.1 GCF_018614055.1 Streptomyces sp. ISL-98 | reverse complement strand
CCCCAACGCACCCCCACCCCCCGACGCGCCACTGCGCCCCACCGCCCTCCACGTCGACCCCGCCGGCCTCGTCGCTCTCGGCAAGGCCGATCTGTGGCCGCCGCTCTCCCTCGTCGAAGACCTCGTCGCACTCACCGGCACGGCCGCCCCCGGAGCACTCCACGACCCCCGCTTCCGTGCGCTCGCCGACCACCCCGGCATCGTCCGCCTCAAGGAACTGGCCTGGCCGGGCCGCTCCCGGATCGGATTCGCGGGGCTCCTCGCAGCCGAGACCGCCCCAGTCGCCGAGTGCGCCCCTCCGCCGGGGAGCGGCGACGCGGACTGCGTCGCAGCCCTTCGCGACGCGCTGGCCTCAGGCCTGTGCGAGAGCGACGTTCCGGCCGTACCGCTGACGCCCGTCGCCGACGTCGCCAACAGGGTGAGCGACCGGATGATTTCCCTTCTGACCGTTCTCGGTCCGGAGACGGTCCAGGCCGACCCGAGTCTGCCGCTCCTGCTCGCGCGCTCGGCCGCCGACATGCCGCACCTCGATCGCCGTCAACTGCGGCTGCTCGCCCCGCAGGCGAGCGACGGCTCCGCCCGTACGAAGACCACCGTCCACGCGCCGGGCACCAGCGGCACCAGCAACCGTGGCGCCCTGACCCATCTCCTGCCCACCCAACTCGCCCTGCCAAGAACGCTCCTGCTCCTGAAGCACTCCCGCCACGAACTGCTCTACCGGCTCCATGTCACGGAGGCCGAGCCGTTCCCGGGAGAGGTCACCCTCGTCCTCGACACCAGCCCGCCGACGTTCGGACCGGTCGAGGCGCTGCTGCGCGCGGCGGCGCATCTCATCACCACGGAGTTCTGGCGGTACGGCCGCCATCCGCAGCTCGTGACCTTCGACCGGCCGTCCCAGGCCGTGCCCATCGCCCGGCCCACCGATCTCCTCGCCCTGTGGACCACCCGCACACTCGACGTCCCCGACGTGGCCCGCGCCCTGGCGACCGCCACCACCACTGGCGCCCCCGCTCTCCTCCTCACCCATCACCGCCTCCCACGCGAACTGGGCCTGACGCCAGGCCCGCAGTTGCGCCTGTTCACCACTCATTCGGCGGACGACGCCCCCGCAGGCCGCTGGGCCCTGCCGTTCCAGCGACATGTCCCGCCGTCACCGCAACCTGCCCAGTTGCGGAACGCCATCTCGGCGCTGCTGATGGGGTGAGTGAGGGAGCGGGGCAGTGCCATGTAAATAGTGCAAAAGATCGGTTTTGTGATGAGAGTGGAGAGGTAGCCGCGCCCCTGCACTCCGGGAGAGACCCATGCCATGCATCAACCGACGCGACCTCGGCCTGCTCGTACTGCGCGTGGGCACCGGCGCGGTGCTCGCGGCGCACGGCTCGCAGAAGCTGCTCGGCTGGTTCGGCGGCGCAGGCCTGGAGGGCACCGCGAAGGGCATGGAGCACATGGGGTTCAGGCCCGGCAAGCAGAGCGCCGTCGCGGCGGGGCTCGGTGAGGCGGGCGGCGGGGCGCTGCTCGCCCTCGGACTCGCCACACCGGCGGCCGGGGCAGCAGCGGCCGGAGCCATGGCCGGGGCAGTCGCCGTACACATGCCCGCCGGGTTCTTCGCCCAGTCCGGCGGCTACGAGTACCCCGGGTTCCTCGGTTTCACCGCGGCCGCCATCGGGATCACCGGAGCCGGCCGCTATTCGGTGGACCACGCCACGGGGCACCTCTTCGACCGGCCGTGGACCGTGGCGCTGGCCTTCACCGGCAGCGCACTCGCCGCGGCGGCGGTCCTCACCAGGCGGAGCGTCTTGCAAGCCGAAGCGGAAGCCGAGGCAGAGGCTGACGCGGAAGCCGCGCGGGCCGGGGCGTAGGCGGCATCGCGGTACTGGCGCACCACCCGCAGGCCGCACCACAGGAGTGGGACATGGCACCTGACCGGATCGCAGGCATCGACACCACAGCGGCTCCCAGCGGAGAAGGCTGCGCGGAGTGCCTTGCGGGCGACGGACCCGGATGGTGGTTCCACCTGCGGCGCTGCGCCGCGTGCGGGCACATCGGATGCTGCGATTCCTCACCCTCCCAGCACGGCACGAAGCACGCACGGACGGCGGGACACCCCTTCCTGACCAGCTTCGAACCGGGCGAGAGCTGGTTCTGGAACATCGAGACCGGGCAGTACTACGACGGCCCCGAACTGCCCCCGCCCACCTCGCACCCGGAATCCCAGCCGGTCCCGGGCCCGCGGGATAAGGTCCCCGCCGACTGGCAGCGGCACCTGCACTGAGTCGGCCGCCTCGGACCCACCGGAGCGGGTCACGGCACCTCGCGAAACCGCTGGGGTCCCGCATTGCGTACGCTGGGGAGGTCCTCGTGGGACGGGGTGGAAGGGGCTCGCGCGCCCTCCGCGCCCGTACGCCCTTGACCTGCACAAACGCAGGCAGGGAGCCAAGATCCGGGAGTGCCTCGACCAGACTCCGTCGGAGGTCTAGCGCTGCGTACGCGAGGACGACACCCGGCACGTCGGCCGGTTCGGGGACTCGGCCTTACTCGGTGCGCAGAGCGGTGGCCGTACGGGTCCGGGCGGCCCAGCCGGCGGGCAGGAGCGCGCCGAGGACCGCGATGACCAGGCCGCCGAAGCCGAGCAGGACCAACTCGGGCGCCTCATAGATGGCGATGACTGACTCGGGCAGGTTGAGGCCGGCGCTGTGGCCCATCGCGGGCAGGACCGCGCCGTGGAGGGCGACACCGACCGGCACGCCCAGGGCGCCGCCGACCAGGCCGGTGATGACCACCGAGGTGATGACCATCGCAATGGTCTGCCGGGGTGACATGCCAAGTGCCTTGACGATGCCGAGGTCCCGGATGCGTTCGCGGGTGTCGAGCACGACACCGTTGAGTACGCCCAGTCCGGCTACCGCGACGAGCATCAGCGTCAGAAGCGCGGTCAGCGAGTTCAGGATGACCACGGTGTCGCTGCTGCTGTCGTTCTGGCCGCTCGTGGACGTGACGCCCAGGGGCTGCAGTGCGGTGTTCAGCGTGCTGACGTAGGCGGGCAGGTCCGTACCCGGCTTCACCTCGATGTGGTGGCTCGTGGGCTTCAGGTCCGGCGCCGCGGTCGCGAGGGTCGCCGCGTCGGTGAAGACCTCCATGCCCTCGTTGCGGGTGTCCAGGACCTCGCCGACGATCCGGACCGTGACCGTGCGGCCGTTGACGTTCAGCGTGACGCTGTCCCCGACCCGGGTGCCGGTGGCGTTCAGGAGCGGCGTCGGCACCACACCCTCGCCTGGCTTCTCGACCCAGCGCCCCGAGACCATCTGGAAGCCGCCCCAGGAGGCGTCGTGGGTGAACGCGATGACGGCGGTGGAACCGGACACACCTGAGATGGTGGCTTGCGTCGTGGCGCTGCTGTAGTACCTCTTGGTTCCGGATTGGGCGTCGATTGCCGCGGTGATCGCGGCGGGGTCGGCCGTGTCCGATTCACGGGTGCCCGGGCCGCCGGGGCCCGGCTGTGGGCCGGTCATACCGATGGTGACGTCGGCGGCGTTATGGTCCCTGGCGCTCATCACCTGGGTGAGCGAGGAGCCCAGACCGACGGCGAAGGTGACAGCCGTGGCACCGAACACGATCGCCGCGACCATCGAGATCGCGCGGGCGGGACGGGCGAAGGGCCGTGCCAGGCCCATGCTGACCGGCCGTGGTAGCGGGAGCCGGGCGGTCAGCTGGGCTGCCCGGCGGCCGCGGCCGGGAGAAGGGGTGCGCCCGACGGCGAGCGCGTCGACGGTGCGCAGCCGTCCGGCCCGCCACGCGCTCGCCCACGCGGCGGCGGCTACCACGCCCAGCGCCCCGGCGATCACGGCGATGTTGATCCACGGAGTGACGGTCAGGCCCGCCGTACCGTAGGCGGCTTCCGTGTCGGCGAGCACCGGGATGGCGAGCAGATTGCCGGCGACGACGCCGACCGCCGTCCCGACCGCCGCCGGGATCAACGCCTGTCCGATGTAGGCGCGTACGACCTGGCCCGGGGTGAATCCGATGGCCTTGAGGATGCCGATCCTGCGCAGCCCCGTGCCCACCGCCCCGGCGACCACGTTGCCGACGATGAGCACCGACATGGCCAGGCCCAGGACGCCGAACGCGACGAGGAACGGCACGAACAGTGAGGTGTCGCGGTTGGCGACCTTCTTGATGGTGAGCCAGGACTGCGAACCCGCCAGCGCCCCGGCGGGGAGCGCCGACGTCACTGCGGCGCGCTTCGCGTCGATCTGCGCGGCGGTGTCCGCCGTGGTGAAGCGGTAGAGCATCTGGTGTCCGCCGACCGTGCCGGACGGCGTGAGCGAGGCGATCTGCGAGGCGGCCACCCAGCCATCGGCGGTGCGGCTGACCGAGCGGGCCATGCCGACGACCTTCAGCATGGGGCTGCCGGGAAGACCCGAGAGCTGGATCTGCAGGCCGATGCGCGCGTTGAGCCCGGAGTCGGCCGACAGGACGATCTCGCCCGGGCCGGTGGCCCAAGTGCCTGTGGTCAGCGTGATGTTGTCGACGGAGCCGCCGGGAGTGTCCCGGCCGACGACCGTCAGCGGCGCGGAACCCATGCCGTTGATCTGCGGGGTGATCGACGCCGTGGGGTACGGTCCGGCAGTGGCGCTGACCCCGGCGGTTTTGGCGGTGGCGGACAGTTGTGCGGTCGTGGTCTTGCTCGCGTCGAACTGCGCGGTCAGATGCGACCCGTGCTGCTTGGCGAAGGCCTTGTCGAAGGGTGCGCTCGACGCCACGAGCAGGGAAGCGCCGAGGACGGACGCGGTCACCGCCATCAGTGTGGCCAGCCCGATCACAATGGTCTGCACCCGGCGGCGAGCCACGCCCGAGCGCACGATCCGCGTCAGAGCGCTCATCGGGTGGGCTCCACCGCGACATCGGCGGTGATCCGGCCGTCGACGAGCTGGATGGTGCGCTTCGTGCAGGACTGCGCCAGAGCCAGATCGTGGGTGACCACGACGATGGTCTGGCCATCGGCGTTGAGCTCCCTGAGCAGTTCGCTGACATCCTCGCCGGAAGCGGAGTCCAGCGCACCGGTCGGTTCGTCGGCCAGAAGCAGCGGCGGGCGGTTCATCAAGGCCCTCGCCACCGCCACACGCTGCCGCTGACCACCGGACAGCCGGCCCGGGAAGGCGCGGGCGTGCCGGGCGATGCCGAGGGACTCCAGCAGGTCCGCCGCGCGGCGGTGCGCCTCACGGCGTGCCATGCCGGCCAGCTGCGCGGGGAGAACGACATTGTCGGCAACGCTCAGGTCGTCAAGCAGATTGAAGAACTGGAAGACCATGCCGATCTTCTCCCGCCGGTAACGCGCCGAGCCGGCCTCGCCGAGCTTGTCGACACGCACACCGGCCACGGTGACGGTTCCGCTGTCCGGCCGGTCCAGGCCCGCGATCAGATTGAGCATGGTGGACTTGCCGCTGCCGGACGGCCCAAGGATCGCCACGGAATCACCGGCCCGCACCGTCAGCGAGGTGTCCTGCAGCGCCGGTGGCCCGTCATCGTAGCGACGGCTTACGTCACACAGTTCGATCACCGGTGTGGTCATGAGCGCTCCCTCGGTATTCCGATTCCCATCTGGCGGTCCGACGCTAGGGGCGCCTCCGGGACGGGCACGACGGTCGACCGAGGTAGATCTCGTACCGCGCTGGGATGAGGCCGGTCGATGTCATCCCTGAGATGTAGGCGACAGATGTAGCCGGTGGGGTCAACTGGACTGATGCCGGGGCTCCAAGTCATCAGTGAGAATGGGCCGATGATGAACGTGCCGGTGATGGATCGCCTTCGCGAGGGAGCCAGGGCGCTGATGCACCCGACCGGCCCGGTGCCCCGCCCGACCCCGCGGAGCCGAGTCTTCGACGCGGTGTTGGCGCTCGTCGTCGGCCTTGCCTCCGCCTACTACGTCATGGACAACCTGCACGGATGGGCCGACCGGCAGCCCGTCGCGGCTCCCATCGGGTACCCGGCCAGGTCGGCCGACTGGATCATGCTGCTGAGCCTGGCGTTCATGGCCTCGGGACCCCTGGCGCTGCGTCGCCGCTATCCGCTCGCCGTGCTGTGGATCGTGATGGGCGCGACTCTGCTGACGCCGCCCGATGCGGCGAGGCTCACTTTCTACGCCTGCATCATCGCCGCCTACAGCGCCGCGGCCTACAGCCCCTACCGGGTGCCGACGCTGGCAAGCCTGCCCGTGGCGGTGCTGCTGGTCAGCATGGCCAGGGACACGGTGTCACCCACGGTCCCCCATCAGTACGTGCCGTTGCTGATCTCCGTACCGATCGTCGTGGCGGCCAACGGGCTCCGTACGTGGAAGCTGCGGGCCGACGAGGGCCGCACCCGGCTGTCCGCACTGGAACGGGAGCAGGCCGAGGCGCTGCGCCGGGCGATCGAGCAGGAACGGGCCAGAATCGCCCGCGAGCTGCACGACGTGGTGACCCACAACGTCAGCGTGATGGTCATCCAGGCCGGTGCCGCCCGCAAGGTCATGGAGGTGGCCCCCGACCAGGCCCGTGAGGCGCTGCTCGCCGTCGAGGCGGGTGGCCGGGCGGCGATGGGGGAGCTGCGCCATGTCATGGGGCTGCTCACGATGGACGCGGACGGCTCCGACCCGGACGGCTCGGTGGATCTGGCGCCGCAGCCGGGCCTCGACCAGCTGGACGCCTTGGTCGGACGGGTACGCGATACCGGAGTGCCGGTCGAGTTGACCGTGTCCGGGCAACCGCGTCCCGTATCGGCCGGCGTGCAGTTGACCGCGTACCGGGTGGTGCAGGAGGCCTTGACCAACGCGGTGAAGCACGCGGCCGGTGCGAGCGCGACGGTGCAGGTCGACTACGGCGCGAACCAACTCCAGGTGGAGGTCTCCAACACCAGCGGCAGCCCCAGTGCGTCCGCGGCCACCGGCAACGGCCGGGGGCTGATCGGCCTGCGTGAGCGCCTGGCCGTCTACGGTGGAACCCTGCGGACAGGGCCACGCCCCCTCGGTGGCTACCGAGTTCAAGCACAGATTCCCTTGGAGGAAGCGTGAACGAAGCTCTGCGCGTGGTGGTCGCCGACGATCAGGCGCTGGTCCGCAGAGGCTTCGGGATGATCCTCACCGCCGACGGCATCGACGTGGTCGCGGACGCGACCAACGGCATCGAAGCCGTCGAAGCCGTCCGGCGCACCCGGCCCGACGTGGTGCTGATGGACATCCGGATGCCGGAGATGGACGGCCTGGAGGCGACCCGGCGCATTCTCGGCGGCGCCGCCGACGAACCGCGTGTGGTCATGCTCACCACCTTCGACCTCGACCACTATGTCTACGCCGCGCTGTCCGCCGGAGCCAGCGGTTTCCTCCTCAAGGACGTCACCCCGGAGCACCTGGTCGCCACCGTACGCACGGTCCGCTCCGGGGACGCCCTGCTGGCACCGGCCATCACACGCCGCCTCGTCGAGCGCTTCGCCCGCCGGGATTCCGGAACGGCCGCGCTCCACCGAGACCTGGCCGCGCTGACGCCGCGCGAACTCGAGGTCCTGCGCCTGCTCGCCCAGGGCCTGAGCAACGCCGAACTCGCCGCGAGCCTCAACCTGTCCGAGGCGACCGTAAAGACCCACGTCTCCCGCATCCTCGCCAAACTCGGCCTCCGCGACCGGGCCCAGGCCGTGATCGTCGCCTACGAGACGGGCCTGGTCAGCCGCACTGGCCCCGACGCCTCCTGAAGAGGTCGCTTGTCTATGCCCGCTACGCCCCGTAGGCGTCCGGGCAATGGGCCCACGTAATGGACAGAACAGCGCCGGCCTCGAGACTCACAGAAGTGGGTGGGCGTCGGGCCAGTGGCTGCGTAGTCTTGGTCTGTCCTCGCGAGGTGAGGCGGAAGGTGCTTTCGGCCCTCTGCACTTGCCTGGCGATGCGTCATGAAATCAGTAAGCGGTCAGCTCAAGTCCTGAAGAGTGAGGCGAAAGCTGCCCCCGTGCAAGACGCCATTGGGTAAGAAAACTGCCCCTGACCTGCAATGCCGGTGAGTTAGCA
>NZ_JAGGPB010000112.1 GCF_018614055.1 Streptomyces sp. ISL-98 | reverse complement strand
AAGCAGGAACCTGTAAGCCGGGAAACCGGCCGAAACCCCTGAGAAGGGGAATCCCCCTGCTGCTGGGGGAGGACGTCAAGAAGACAGCCCGGGAGATTGAGCAGCGGCTGGCCACCAACGACGGCCCTATGGACGTGTAGCCCACGGGGCGCTTTCTGCCAGCGGCCCCGAAGCGGTGTCACGCGCCTCGCCGAAGCTGTGAGGTTGTCGGGCTGTTTGCCCAGGTAGGGCGGGTTGCTACGGGGGTGTTGTGAGCTGGTGCAGAGCCCGCCCGCCCCCGCACTGGTGTCCTGTGACACGCGATCTTTTGCCGTTTGGCAGGCGAGCGGGAACTGCGATCTCGTGAGTACGCGGCCACAAGATTCGCGCCTTGGGCCGGCGGTGTCGCCGAGTTGGCGCCTGCCGCCTGCTGCCCGATGCAAGGCTGTGGTCTGTCTGCCGGCTACAGGCTGAGGGTCAGCAGGATCGCGACGGCCGGCGGGACCGGTGCGGCCCACCCCGCCCAGTAGCTGGCCCGGGCCAGGGCGGTGCGGCGGAAGGGTAGCCGGGAGGCCACCACGAGCAGCGGGGTGGCCGTCCAGGATGCCCACCAGCAGGCCTTGACGACCGCCACCGTCTGAGGGTGGACCTCCGTGGCCATTCCGGCCAACCCCCCGAAGAAGAAGGCCACGGGGATCAGGGCCACCGTCAAGGCCGTGGCCCACATCGACACCTCGTCGATGGCAGGAGTCTCGGCGGCGCGGTCGGCGGTCAGGGCGGGGGGCGTCTCGTGCATGGGGACAGCCAAGCAGCTCCGAACGGCCGTTCGCGTGCGCGGGTGTACTCAGGGCCGGCCGGGTTCCCTACTCATCATGCCCAGGCGGCTGTCCAGCCCCGTGGCACCGGGCGGTCCCACGGGGCTGCGGGCGGTGGTTGCTCTTGAGCGGCAAGCAGTCAAGATCGCCTGTCACAGGACACTTCCGTACGCCCTGGTCCGGCCCGCCGGCGCGGAGGACGATGGGGGCATGGGTGAGCACGACCAGGACCAGGACGACGTCGCCGAACCGGCGCGGCCGCCGCTGACCGTCGCGCAGGCCCGCGAGGTGACGGCCGGGCTGCGTGAGGCGATGGACGACGTCCGGCGTACGGTCGCGGTGCTCGCCGCCCGGGTGCGCGACGAGGGGCGTCCCCAAGACCTTGTGCTGCTGCCGCAGAAAATGAGAGTCGGCTCCGGTCAGAGAGTGAGGAGTAGGACGAGCAATACCACCAGCGTGCCCGCTGTGAGCAGCGACCCCAACACGGTGAACACCAGGTCGACCGTCGCTGCGTCCCAGCCCTGGATGGCAAACCGGCGGGGATCTTCCGGATCGTAATGGACCATGACAACGGTTCCTACGCCGAAGCCACTTCCGACGACACCGCGGCCAAACCTGGATGAGTACTCGCACTCGCGGCCGTCCCGGGTCGTCCAGGCTGCGACCGGGTGGTGAAATCTCGCGCCTTCGTCGCCTCGGCTGACGTCGTGGCGGACAATCCGACCCTCTGCGGTGACACCTGTGCGGCGGATCGCGCTGGCGCGGCGGAGTCCGTACACGCCGAAGCTGAGGAAGACCGCGCCGATCGTCAGCGGGATGAGCGAGAAGAGCCATTCACGTTCCATGTGTTGTGCGACGCGCGCGTGTGGGGTGTCGGTTGCGAGTGGGTCGGCTGTGGCAGCCTGCCTGCCACCACTGTTCCGCGCGCTCGTCGACACAAGACCGACAGGGTTGGAGCCCGACGTGACGACCATGCTTCGGTGTGATTCGACCGCCTGCCCCGCTTCGGTGGCCGCTGCCCGGCATCTGACTGCTCCCGCAGTTACGTCAGCTGGTTGCCGAAGGGCTGCTGATGGGGCCGCGCGGGCAGTACGTCAACGAGTTCAGCCCGGAGCAGCAGCGCCGGCGCGTCCGGCAATTGCGAGAGCGCGCCAGTGACCTGCGCCGCGAGGCCCTCGACACGTAGCCCTGCCCGGCTCGCGCCCTCGGACCGGTGTCACGCACCATGTCCGGTCGCACTGGACGCTGCGTCGCCGGGCGGTCGCGACCAGCGAAGTGAAAAGTCAGGCTGCGCAGCCGGTGGCTGAGTTGGTCAACTTGACCGTGCATCTTCGCCGCGTCGACTGCCACGAGACTGTCAGTCGTTTTGTCACGGGAATTGTCAGTGCAACGCTCGGAGTGCGGATCCGGCAGGTACTTTCGGCAGGATCTATGCCTCAATCACCTGCCACCCGATAGGGAACACCGTGAACAGCCGGGACCGCATCCCGTACTTCCGCTGGCAGCGCCACTTGCCGCGCCTCATACAGGACCGGAGCGCGGGCCTGATGATGGCCGGGGCGGCGGCCGTCGCCCTCTCGTTTGGCGTCGTCGGCGCTGTCGCTGAGCTGTCCGGCCCATCATCAGATCCGTGCCAGCGGGCCCGCGACATCGCCGACGACGCCCGCCCCGCTGACGGAAGGGTGGACTCCGGCATTGAGCGCGAGCAGGCCGTCGAACCGGCTGGTGACTGGCTCGACGCCGCGACCGAATGCCGACAGCGCGGCGGCGACCCGGGTCCCGGGCTCTAGCCACCAACACCACAGCCTCCGCCGACACCGGCGGGGGCTGCGGCCAGGGCGCCTCTTTCGAAACGTTCGGCTCACACCTGGTGGCGGCTGGGCACGGCTAGCAGGCGACGCGGCCGAGCCCAGCCATCCTTTCGCGCGATGCAGCAGCCGTATGCAAGATCGAACTGCACTGTGCAGACCCAGATGCAAGGTCAACCTGCCCTATGCAAAGTCAGCCGCTTCAGGGCACACCTGGTGTCACGTCAGCCCGAACCTGTGAGGTCTGTGAGGTCTGTGAGGCTCACAGCCCATACCCCCAGTAGACGGGGTGAGCTGTGAGGGTGTGAGCCTGTGAGGCGGAGCTCGCGCCTGTGCTTCCGTACGCCCTGGTCCGGCCCGTCGGGTCCTCTGTCGTGCTTGTTCGGCCCACTGCTTCCGCGCTTGCTCCTTGCGCTTGCTCTTCTTCTCCTTGCTTTGCTCGCTGTTGCCGCCCAGCGACGTGCGGGACCTGCGGAGCACCCGGTGGGTCTCGGGGCTGCCGCCGTCGGGGTTCGGGGCCGCGCACAGTCAGTGGCTGCGGGCAGCCGCGCCGTGTTCCGCCCCAGCCCGGTACAGCAAGCCCTGATCGTGAGGCCCTCCGCAGGCAGAGGGCCTCACAGGGGACTCCTGGGGTCTAGAAGCGGCTGACCATCCCCGGGATGCCCCGAGGCGTCGGGAGCGGCAGCGGGTTGGGGTCGCTGCGTTCGTCTG
This sequence comes from Streptomyces sp. ISL-98, assembly GCF_018614055.1. Classification (GTDB taxonomy): domain Bacteria; phylum Actinomycetota; class Actinomycetes; order Streptomycetales; family Streptomycetaceae; genus Streptomyces; species Streptomyces spiramyceticus. The sequence goes on along the minus strand of NZ_JAGGPB010000112.1, from coordinate 3,143 downwards.
CGGCCGGAGGGGCCTGGCAGGTCACGTCCTTCGACGGCAGCTTGCCGGTGGTCAGGTAGGCGGTGGCCGTCTTGTCGGCGCACGACTTGGTGCCGTAGATGCCGTGTCCGACACCTCCGGAGACCGTCACCATCTTCGACCCCTTCATGGCACGGCGCAGGCCCTGGCCGCTGGTCAGCGGCGTCTGGGAATCCCACTCGTTCTGCAGGATCAGCGCGCCGGCCTTGTTGTCGATCGTGGTGGCGGGCTCGCTGCCTTTCTTCTTCCAGAAGGCGCACGGCTTGATGTGGGAGGCGAAGTCGCCGTACAACGGGTACTTGGCCTTGTCCCGGATCGCGTCCTTGCGGTACTGCTCGGGATCGCGCGGCCAGGTGCGGGTGTCGGCGCAGACGACGGACCAGAAGCCCGCGTCGCCGTTGTCCGAGGGCACGGTCCGGCCGAACGACGGCGGAAGGGGCGCGGGCGTCCTGAGCTCCCGGCCGGCGGACGGGGGTGCTCCTGTGGCGGCCTTCTTCAACTTGGCGACCGACTCGGCGGCGTCGCGCACGCTGAAGAACATGCCCCGGCTGCCGTAGCGGATGTCGTCACCGGTCAGAAGTGTGCCGTCAAGGTCGATCGGCTCGCGGTCGGCCTGGGCGACCAGGTCGTAGAAGGTCTTGCGTACCGCTTGCGGGGTCTTGCCCAGCTTGTATGTGGCATGCCGCGCGGCGGTCCACTCGGTCCACCTGGTGAAGGCGGGCTCGGTGCCCTCCGCCCAGACCTGGATCATGCCGCGCCATACCCGGGCCGGGTCGACGGCGCTGTCCAGCACGAAGCGGTCGGAGCGCTTCGGGAACATCTGCGTGTAGACGGCGCCGAGGTAGGTGCCGTACGAGTACCCGAGGTAGGAGATCTTCTTCTCGCCGAGCACGACACGGATCACGTCCATGTCCCGGGCGGTGTTGCGGGTGGTGATGTGGCGCAACTTGTCACCCTGCTTGGCGTCGCACTTCTCAGCGACGGTCCGGGCCCACTTCACGTCCTTGGTGAACGTCTCGGCCTTGTACGGCCGTTCCCAGTTCCGCTCCTCGGACGTCAGGCCGCAGCCGAGTGGGGAGCTCTGGCCGATGCCTCGCGGGTCGAAGCCGATGAGGTCGTACTTGGCCTTCACGGCCTTCGGCAGCTCGCCTGCCAGGTACTGCGGCAGGTCGACGCCCGGCCCGCCCGGGCCACCCGGGTTGAGCAGAAGCACACCGCGCCGCTCCTTCTTGGTGCTCGTCTTCATCCTCGATATCGCGAGGTCGAGCTTCTTGCCGCCCGGGCTGCTGTAGTCGAGCGGCACCTTGATCGTGGCGCACTGGAAGGCGGCAGGCATCGCCGTGGCGCAGCGGTGCCAGTCCGGCTTCTGCTGGAGGTACGGGCGAAGGGGATTCTCCGCGGCGGATGCCGTGGCTGGGGTCAGCGCGGGAACCAGCGTGGTGACGGTGCCCACCGCCAGGAAGAGGGCTATTCGACTGTTTCGCACGTGGGTTGAGCCCTTAGTTGGTTGCGTACGGGACGCACCCACCTTTTCGTGCGCGGACGTTGAGCGAATCCCTCCCCAAGGCAGGGTTTCTCCCACCATGGGGGGATGGGGAGTTGGGACAGATAGTGCTTGAGTCGCACAACCGTAACCGGCTCAACGCCATCTACTTCTAGTGGACTTCTCAGATCAATTCAGTTTAGTTTTGCACGATCTCAAGTATTTTGAGTCCCAAGGAGTTTGTTCGCGTCGTTGCAATGTCCGATTCGATTCCACCGGCGTCTTCCACAAGATGCCGCGGCCGCTGCGGCGCCAGCGCGCTCCTCCACACCAGGCGTCGCCTTCGTCGGCAACAGGTCCATGTCTGGATCAACGATGTAAGCGGCTGATAGATCCCGCCCCGCACTCATCTGGCCAGGACGCAGGCCGATGAGTCGTGATCGCTTCCCACCCCCCAGGTGCGAAGAAGGGGGCGGCCGTATGGGCGCATGCCGCCGCAGCAGGACCGTGGCGACAGTCGTCCGGGCAGTCCCCAGAACGGCGCTGGTCACCCTGTCCGGGTGGCATCGCGGACAGTCATGAAGGCGATTAGTCAGCAGTGGTTCAGCAATTCCGCGTTCTCGTTGGCAATGGGGCCATCTGCTCCTCGCGCCGAAGGTCGAGCGAGGTGGCGACTTTGGTCGACGGGGGCGAGCCCTTCGGCCGATGTGCCGCCGACCGCATTCCGTTGGTTCGAGCCGCGGCAGTTCGACAAGGACGCGGAGCAGACCCTCGCCTTTCTCGGCTCGGTGGCGCGCGCCGCCGAGCGGCTGCGCACCCGACACCCCGGCGTGGGCATCGCGGTCGGCACCGAGCTGACCATCTTCATGTCCGGCCTGGTGCCGGGCAAGGACTACAACGAGCGCGGCCAGGCGCTGGGGCGCCCCGAGTCGGCCGGCTACCAGGGGCGGCTGAACGCCTTTCTGGACCGGGCGCTGAAGACCATAAGGCCGCTGTTCAAGGGGCGGGTCACGTACAGCTCGGGGGAGTGGGAGGAGGTCGACTGGCGCGGCTTCGACGTCGTGGGGGTCAATCTGTACCGGAACACGGACAACAAGGCCACATACACCAAGAAGCTGCGCGCCCTGCGCCGGCACGGCAAGCCCGTCGTCATCACCGAGTTCGGCTGCTGCACCTTCACGGGGGCCAAGGAGCAGGGCGGGTCGGGCTTCAACGTGGTGGACTGGGAGCGGGAACCGCCGGTGGTCAAGGACGGCTATGTGCGTAACGAACGGGAACAGGCCGACGAGGTCGGCGAGTTGCTGGACCTCTACGCGGCCGAGCGGGTGCACGGCGCGTTCGTCTACAACTTCATCGCCCCCGACTCGCCCTACTCCCCGCAGCGCCGCCACGACCTGGACATCGCCAGCTTCGCGCTGGCCAAGACCTTCCCCACCGGGACGCGGCGCGGCTACGCGGAGACCGGGCAGTGGGAGCCCAAGCAGTCCTTCCACACGGTGGCCCGCCGGTTCCGGTGACACGTGCAGCGACCGATGCCACGGGAGCCACTGATTCCTAACCTCGCCGTTTCACTTGGTGTGGGGCCGGATTTTGTGCGGTAACGCGAAAGTGCCTTCTGAGCTGCAATGCCGGTGAGTTAGCA
>NZ_JAGGPB010000111.1 GCF_018614055.1 Streptomyces sp. ISL-98 | reverse complement strand
AAGGGATGGTCCTCTAATGAGCCACCCCGCCCCGACCGGGCCGTCGCACTTCGACCCCGGCGCCGAGGCCGCCCGCGCGACCGCGGCGATCCTCCACGACACGCTGCACGGCGCGGCCCGGGGCGTCGTGGTGGACTCGCCGCCGGGCGCGGGCAAGTCGACGCTCGTGGTGCGCGCGGCGCTGGAACTGGCCGCCGCAGGGCGCCCGTTGATGGTGATCGCGCAGACCAACGCCCAGGTCGACGACCTGGTGCTGCGGCTCGCCGAGAAGGAACCTGACCTGCCGGTCGGGCGCCTCCACAGCAATGACACCGACCCGTACGACAAGGCCCTCGACGACCTGGCGAACGTACGGAAGTCCGCGAAGGCGGCGGATCTGGCGGGTCTGGACGTCGTCATCTCGACGGCGGCGAAGTGGGCGCACGTGAAGGTCCCCGAGCCGTGGACGCACGCGATCGTCGACGAGGCGTACCAGATGCGTTCGGACGCGCTGCTCACCGTGGCCGGGCTGTTCGAGCGGGCGCTGTTCGTCGGCGACCCGGGGCAGCTCGACCCGTTCTCCATCGTCGGAGCCGACCAGTGGGCGGGCCTTTCCTACGACCCCTCCGCGAGCGCGGTCTCGACACTGCTCGCCCACAACCCGGAGCTCCCCCAGCACCGGCTGCCCGTGTCCTGGCGGCTCCCGGCCTCCGCCGCGCCGCTGGTCTCCGACGCGTTCTACCCGTACACGCCCTTCCGCAGCGGCACGGGCCACGGCGACCGGCGCCTCGCCTTCGGCGTCCCCTCCGACGGCTCGGGCCCCGACCGCGTGCTGGACGAGGCGGCCGAGTCGGGCTGGGGCCTGCTGGAGCTCCCGGCCAGGCACACCCCGCGCACGGACCCCGAGGCGGTACGGGCGGTGGCCCAGGTCGTACGCCGCCTCCTGGACCGCGGCGGCGCGGCTGTCAGCGAACGCTCGCCGGACCCGGTCCCGCTGACGGCCGACCGTATAGCGGTGGGCACGGCCCACCGCGACCAGGCAGCGGCGGTACGGGCGGCGCTGACGGAGCTCGGTGTCACGGGCGTGGCCGTCGATACGGCGAACCGCCTTCAGGGCCGCGAATTCGACGTGACGGTGGTACTCCACCCGCTGTCGGGCCGCCCGGACGCGACGGCGTTCCACCTGGAGACGGGCCGCCTGTGCGTGCTGGCGTCGCGCCACCGCCATGCGTGCATCGTGGTGTGCCGCGAGGGCGTGGCGGACCTGCTCGACGAGCATCCGTCGACGGAGCCGGTCCAGCTGGGGGTCACGGTCAAGTTCCCGGACGGCTGGGAGGCGAACCACGCGGTACTGGCCCACCTCGCCGAGCACCGCGTCCCCTGGCAGCCCTGAACCCCCACCCCGAGCACCGCGTTGCCTGGCAGCCCTGGGGCGTACTTGCGCGGGACGGGACAATGGACGGTGGCCGTCGAGCACAGACGGCCGAGAGAAGGAGGAACCACCCATGGCGGAACCCGAGCGCACCGAGCGGCGGCTGCGCCCCGCGCCGCTGCTTTTCGAGCCTTCGGAAGCAGCCGCCGATCCCGAGCACTTCTTCGACCTGGAGTCGATGGACGACCCCGGTGAGCTGCTCGAACGTGCCACTGAACTGACGCTGGCATTCCGCGCGGCGGCGGACCGTGCGGTCGAGTTCCAGGCGATGGCGGCCGCGCAGCTCGCGGACCCGAAGCGGTTCGACCGGCTGTCGGCGGAGGAGATCGCGGAGCGGGCGGACTGGGCCGAGGCGTACGCGGTGAAGATGGTCGAGTTCGGTCGCGACCTCCTGCGCGGCACGGGCACCGGCGCCTGATTCGCTGGGTCAGGGGGACATCACAAGCGGGGGATGTCCGCGTCGTCACGCGAGATGGGCAGCCGTCACGCCCGATTGGCATATGCCGTCGCGCAAGATACTCCTCGTCGCCCCTCCCTGTCCCGGTTTCCGGCAACCCTCAGAAGCGGAACCGGTCCTGCCCGTAGATGTATGTGCCATGACCGCCTCGCGAGACCACGCGCCCACCGACATCTTCCGCGTCCTCCGGAACGAGGGTTCCCACCACACCGCCGAGGTGACCGCCGCCGGCGCTGCCTGGCTCGCCTCTGCCGCCGCCTATCCCCGCAGCACGCTCTCGCTCTGGGAGGGCCGTCCCAGCACCCCCGGCGTTCTGCCCTGCGGGTCGGTTTTCGATGTAGTGAGCGTTCCGGCGATGTTCGGACGCCGGATGCTCGACCGGTTATGGACGGAGGGGCCCGGCTCGGGGCCCGTCGCCACGCACCGCGGCCGGATGCTGCTCTTCGCCTCCCCCGGCACCGCCCAGCGGCTGCCTTCGCTGCTCCAGTGGGAGGAGTGGGGAGGAGGCGGCCGGGAAAGCGAAGGGACCATGCCGCCCCTGCTCTGCCACGGCACCGGCGACGCCGTGACCGTCCCGCCGCTCACCGCCCCGCACGCCCCCCAGAGCCCCTCCGGGCCGCGCTGGCTGGTTGCCCCCGACGTACGCCACCCGTGGCTTCCGGGGCCCGATGTGATGCTCTGGGCGTGCGTACGGGCGGGCCGTCCCGGGCAGGTCACGGAGCCCCGGATATCGATTTTTCCTCCCGCCGAACAGGATGCTAAGGTCTACGACGTCAGCAGGCGCCGCTAGCTCAGTTGGTTAGAGCAGCTGACTCTTAATCAGCGGGTCCGGGGTTCGAGTCCCTGGCGGCGCACAGACGGAGAAAGCCCCTCGCGAGAGCGAGGGGCTTTTTCGTTGCGCGTCGCACGTCGCAGCCGATTCATGCCGTCGGCGTGATCCTCACCGTCCACGCCCCCGACCGCGTACGGTCCGCCACCTCCACCCTGGTCCCCTCCCCCGGCACCGTGAACGTCTCCCCGACCCCCACCGGCGCATCCGCCAGCGGCGGGTAGACCGAGCGGTCCCAGCACGCCTCGGTGTCCGGGTGGGCGTCGATCACCTCTATCGGCCCGGCGCCCGAAGCCGCCTCGTTGCGCACTCGGTAGATCAGCACCCCCTCGGTGCAGGTGGCCCGGTCGTTGCCCGTACCGCCCCGCGCCTCGATGGCGATTGCCCCGCCTTCTCCGGTCCGTACGACCGCCAGCCGCGTCCCGCCTTTCCCGCCCCGCACAGAAGGTGGCGCGGCCAGCGGCTCCAGGGTGAGCCGGGTTCCTCCGGTGCCCGATACGCAGGCCACCTGCCGCCGGTCGAGCCAGCCCAGCTTCCACTTGTGCCACCCGAAGAGGTCCGGCGCGAGGCCGAACTGGCTGCCCATGACGTCCCAGTCCCCGACGTACGTGTCCCAGTCGCCCTTGCCGTCGACCGGCCGGTGATAGAGGTCGGGCAGGTCGAATACGTGGCCGGTCTCGTGGGCCAGCACGTTGCGGTCCGGCGGGTGCTGCTCGAAGACCGTGACTATGCGCTTGATGTCGCGGCCGTCCGCGCGCAGCGGCCGGTCGAAGTTGACGACTTTGGTCGCGTCGGAGTCGACGCCGGGCGCGTCCGGGTCGGCGACCAGGTAGACGATGTCGTACCGCGTGAAGTCGACCCGGTCGTCGGCCGCGGCCACCGCGTCGCGCAGGTAGGCCGAGCGGCGGTCCGGGTCCCAGTCGCGCTGTATTCGGTACGCCGTGGAGGACTCCGGCATGTCGACCCAGGTCCGCTCCGGGTGGGTGCGCAGCTGGAACTTTCCGTACGAGGCGCGGTGGAAGAAGTCGCTGGTGGCGGGGAAGTGGTCGGCGGCGAGCTGGTCGGGGGTGAGCGTGGGTTCGGAGTCGGGGAACTCGAGGAAGACCATGACGGCGTCGAGGGTGTGTATGGGGCGCGGGTAGGCCCGGTTCCAGGTGTCCAGTCCGAGCGAGTGGTGCGCCGTAGTACGTGGCAGCACGCAGGGTCCGCCGTCCCGGGCCGCCACGACGGGGCCGGCGACGAGCGCGGTGGCAGCGAGCGCCGTGAGGGAGGTGAGCAGTGCCGCCGTACTGCGCAGGCGCTGGCGCTGGCGGGACCGGTCAACTCCCCCGGATGTCCTGCGACGGACCACGTCGACCTCCGGGGTGCGGAAATGCGGGGCACCCCACCCACCTTCTGGTGGTTTAGCACTGGATGCCCTGTTCCGCTGCTCCGCATGGGTGACACGGCCGACACCCCGGCGAGATCACAGAAAGTCACAATCGTTCACGTAGGAACACCTCAAGGCGCAGCCGCGCAGAAACGATCGGCCGCGGGAGGCGGGTGCTGGGCATCACGGCCATGCAGCTGGATCGGCCGTCCCGACTGCCTCTATGATCGGCACACTTTCCTGCATGAAATCCGCCCAGGGCAGTGGCCTCCAGCCGGCCGACGGCCCTCGACAACATCTGTCAGCCATCAATGCCCTGCGGGAGCGAGCGGTGAGCGGAACCTACGATGGACCCGGTTCAGCCCCCGAGACCAGGCGGCCGCGGGCCGTTACACAGCGTGACGTGATGGGCCGTTCCGCGTCCGAGCTGCGCGATTACCAGGCCGCCTTCAACGCCGCCCACCTCGCCATGGCTGTCGTGGACCACGAGGGCCTCCTCGTCTCCGCCAACGACTCGCTCGCCGCCATGCTCGGCACCGACGCCGACCATCTGCACGAGCAGGCCGCGGCCGACCTCCTCGACCTCGCCGCCGACGCCCGCAGCTTCGACGCCTACCGCGAGGTCCTCTCCGGCCGCAGGGCCCGCTTCCGGTGTACGCGCAGACTCAAACACCCCGACGGGCGCTCGCTGTGGGCGGAGGTCACCTTCACGCCCGTGCCGGACAGCAGCAGCGTGCTGCTGTCGGTCGCGGACATCAGCGACCGGCGCGAGCTCCAGGCCCGGCTGCGCCACCTCCAGATGCACGACCCGGTGACCCGCCTCCCCAACCGCACGCTTTTCTTCGAGCGGCTCGCGTCCGCTCTGGAGAACTCGACGTGCGACGACGGGGGCACCGGCCGGATCGGGCTCTGTTATCTCGACATCGACGGCTTCAAGGCCGTCAACGACACCCTCGGCCACCGGGTCGGCGACCGGCTGCTGGCCGCCGTGGCGTCCCGGCTGTCCCGGTGCGCCGACCAGTACGGGTACGCACGCAGCGGCGGCCATCTCGTCGCCCGCCTCGGCGGCGACGAATTCGCCCTGCTCGTCGAGGACTCCACCGGCACGGAACAGCTCGCCGATCTCGCCCAGGCCGCACTCGTCGCGCTCCAGCAGCCCTTCGACCTGGCCGGGCAGCGGCTGTCCGTGTCGGCGTCCATCGGAGTCGTCGAGCGGGTCGCGGCAGGCACCACGGCGACCGGTCTCATGCAGGACGCGGACACGACGCTGTACTGGGCGAAGGCGGACGGCAAGGGCCGCTGGACCCTCTTCGACCCTGAGCGCAACGCGCACCGGATGACCCGTCAGGCCCTGTCCAGCACGCTGCGACCCGCCGTCGAGCGCGGTGAGTTCACGCTGGAGTACCAGCCGCTGGTGGACCTGGAGGGCGGGGGCGTACGCGGGGTCGAGGCATTGGTCCGATGGGAGCATCCTCAGTTCGGCACACTGGCGCCGAATCGGTTCATCGGAATTGCTGAAGAGGACGGATCGATCGTCCAGCTCGGCCGGTGGGTGCTGCGGACCGCCTGCCGTCAGGCCAGGCAGTGGCAGACGGACCACCCCGGCACCCCGCCGATCTTCGTCAGCGTCAACGTCGCCGTACGCCAGGTGTGGGACTCCGACCTGGTCGCGGACGTCGCCGAGATCCTGGCCGAGACGGGGCTGGCGCCCGAGCTGCTCCAGCTGGAGCTGACCGAGTCGGCGGTCATGGGCTCGGCGGGCAGGCCGCTGCAGGCCTTGCAGGCGCTGAGCGACATGGGCGTACACATCGCCATCGACGACTTCGGGACCGGGTACTCGAACCTCGCCTATCTGAGCCGGCTGCCCGTGTCGGTGCTCAAGCTGGACGGCACCTTCGTCCGCGGCTTCCAGGACGAAGAACATGCCAACCCGGCCGACGAGACGATCGTCGAGGCGCTCGTGCAGCTCGCGCACCGGCTCGGGCTCACCGTCACCGCCGAGTGCGTCGAGACCTCGGGGCAGGCGGCGCGGCTGCGCCGGATCGGCTGCGACACGGGGCAGGGCTGGCTGTACTCGCGGGCGGTCGCGCCGGAGCTGATCGACTCGATGATCGCCGTCAGCGCGCTGCAGGTCTGACGGCGATCACTTTCGGCGTACGCATCAGGCGCGGGGCAGGCCGTACGCGTCCGCGATGAGCTCGTACGAGCGAAGGCGTACGTCGCCGCCGTGCGCGTTGGCCGTGATCATCAGCTCGTCGACGCCGGTCCGCTTGGCCAGGTCGTCGAGGCCGGTCCGGACCGTGTCCGGGGTGCCGTGGATGACGTTGCCGAGCCAGCCGTCCACGAACTCCCGCTCCAGCGGGCTGAATGCGTACGCCTCGGCCTCCTCCGGCGTCGGGATCAGACCGGGCCGGCCGCTGCGCAGCCGGAGCATCGACAGGGCGCCGGTCAGCACCTGGCGGCGGGCCTCCTTCTCGTCGTCCGTCGCGAGCGCCGATACGCCGATCAGGGCGTACGGGGCGTCGAGGACGGCGGAGGGGCGGAAGGACTCGCGGTAGAGGTCCAGCGCCGGGATGGTGTTCTGCGCCGAGAAGTGGTGGGCGAAGGCGAAGGGCAGGCCGAGCGTTCCGGCGAGGCGGGCGCTGAAGCCGGAGGAGCCGAGCAGCCAGATCGGGGGGCGGGCGGAGGGGCCCTGGACCGGGCCCGGGACGGCGTGGATGCGGGCGTAGGGGTGGCCGTCGGGGAAGTCGTCGTCGAGGAAGCGGGTCAGCTCCGCGAGCTGCTGCGGGAAGTCGTCGGCGCCTTCATGGATGGGGGTACCTCCCATGCCCTTCAGGCTATGGGGGCGGTCTGTGCGGCGGAGTGCGGCGGCGGTCGCGCCGTCCGTGCCCGGGGCGCGGCCCAGGCCCAGGTCGATGCGGCCGGGGGCGAAGGCCTCCAGCGTGCCGAACTGCTCGGCTATGACCAGCGGTGCGTGGTTGGGCAGCATGACGCCGCCCGAACCGAGGCGGATGCGGTCGGTGTGGGCGGCGATGTGGGCGAGGATCACGGCCGGGGAGGAGCTGGCGACTCCGGGCATGGAGTGGTGCTCGGCCACCCAGTAGCGGTGGAAGCTGCGGCTCTCGGCCAGGCGGGCGATGTCGACGCCGGTGCGCAGCGCGTGGGTGGCGGTGCGGCCGTGGCCCACCGTCGCCAGGTCGAGTACGGACAGGGGTACCGGCGCGTTTCCGCTCGCCGTGCCTCGAATCGCGTCCACCGGGGGGGGGTCCTCCTGCTGAGTGCGGTGTGTACAACCACTGCACCAACAGGAGGGTGACTCCGGTTATTCCCGGAGAGGGGCAAGCCCGCCGCAGGCGACCTAGGCAGTGTCTGACAAATGATCACGGACTGGTTCGCGGAGCCAGAGGATCAGTGAGGCCAGGGCGACTCCGGCGCGGTAGCGGTCGGCGAGCTTGTCGAACCTGGTCGCGATCGCGCGGAACTGCTTGAGGCGTGCGAAGCATCGTTCGACCACGTTGCGGTCGCGGTAGACCTCCTTGTCGAAGGCGGGCGGCCGGCCGCCGAGGCGCCCTCGGCGCCGGCGGTG
>NZ_JAGGPB010000110.1 GCF_018614055.1 Streptomyces sp. ISL-98 | reverse complement strand
AACAAAATCACGAGACACTAGTACCCGGCTCGCGAGACGTGCCGAGCGTGGCAGCGGGCATCTGATGCGAAGGAGCGAGCCGAAGGCTGTTCAAGGAACGGTGAAGGAGTCCAACCCCGAGAAGGGCTTCGGATTCATCACACCCGACAACGGAGGGGCAGACATCTTCGTGCACTACAGCGAGATCCAGGCTGAGGGCTACCGAACCCCGGAAGAGAACCAGAGGGTCGAATTCGAGGTCGGACAAGGGCAAAAAGGGCCGCAGGCTCAGACGGTAAGGCCGCTATGACGCACAGCCAAGAGGCCCCCTGGAGAAATCCAGGGGGCCTCTTGTGTTGCCCGTGCGGCGGCGAGGTACGGCAGTCGGGCGGCACGAATGGCCGTCCGGAGATGCCCGGCCGACCCAGTCCACTTAGCGTCGCCGTGCGGGCGCCAGGAAGACGGCGCCGCACCGAGCCGATTGTGAGGGACCTCCATGGCAGTCGTGATGACCCTTGTCTGGCCCGAGATCACCCCGGAGTTGTACGACGCGGCCCGCGACAGGGTGCGCTGGGAAGAAGAGCCTCCGAACGGATTGGTGCTGCACACGGCTTGGTTCGCCGCCGACGGCTTTCACGTGCTTGACATCTGGGAGTCGGAGGATCTCTTCCCCGCGTTCGCCGCCGCCAGGCTCGCACCCGTGCTCAAGGGGGAGCTGGGTGTGAAGAATGACCCCCAGACGGAGTTCTTCCCTCTCCACAGGCGCTTCGTCGTCCCAGGTGTCAGCGGTGGTGCCTGACGTCCGGGCCGAGTGATCCAGCGCCCGTCAATCGCTGTAGCGCCTGGCCGACGCCGCATTCCTGTGCGAGGCGGCGCAGGGCCAGCAGCGCGGGTTCCAGCAACACGGTCAGCAACAGGGCTCGTTCGGCCTGCTCCAGGGGGTCGGTGGTGTCGGCCAGTTGGTCGAGATCGAGGGTGGCGACAACAGCGCCGTCGGCGATTGAGGGCGTCGGGCGTGACGTGGCGACGGTCGCACGGGTTCTTCGAGTGTGACCAAGAACTGGGCCCGTGCGGCCTTGTCTCATCCTGTCTTCACCGGCGTCTCCCGTGCATATCTCGGCCTCTTGATCGAGGAGCTGGCCGTGCCTTGGTCGGTTCGCCAGGAGTCCGCGCTGCTTGAGCGGCGTGGCGGAGCGCGCCGCCGGGCGTCCGGAGCCGGTCCCAGGCGCGAGCTGGTGTTCACCGACCGAGTGCTGGTCACCCTCGTTCACCTCCGCACCCAGCTGCCTCATGCCGCTCTCGCGGAGCTGTACGGGGTGGGCCGCTCCACCATCACCGAGGCCATCGGTGAGATCCGTCCGCTGCTCGCCGAGCGCGGCTGTGCTATCCCCGACCGGCCCGGACTGCGGCTGCGCACCCTGGCGGACGTCTTCGCGTACGCCGAAGCCGAGGGCGTCACCTTGCGGATTGGCGGCACCGAGACCCAGGTCCGCCGCCCGGCCGCACACCGGCTCGGGCGGCGGGCGTTCGTGTCCGGCAAGCGCAAGCAGAACACCATCAAGACCACCACGATCAGCGACGCCAGGGCCGCACCCTATTCTCCGGCGCCGACCGGCCCGGCCGCATGCACGACCAGACCGCGATGCGCACCGAGGGCATCGCCGAGCAGTTCCGCCTCCATTCCAACGTGAAGGCCGAGGTCGACGAGGGGTACCGGGGCCTGGCCGATGAGTTCGCTGCACGGAACCTGAGCCAGAACCCAAACTTGCAGAGCTAAGCGGTCGTGTCGAAGTGCGGTGTGTGACCGCGTCCCAACGGGGCGCAGGGCGCGCGACCAGCCCCACTGGCCCGCGGATCCGCCATTCGCTTCCCACGGAGCGCTCAGCCTGCTGGTGTGCACACCGCGTTCGAAAACCCGAATGCGTCGGCTCGTACGGTTCTGGGACCATGCCCGAATGCCCCACCCTCTCGAACCCCTGGTCATCCGGCACACCCACCGCCTCCCCGCCCCCTCCGGACCTTCCGGGCAAGGCGGCGTCGCAGCACGGCAGTTCGACGCCGCGCTGATGTCCGTGGGCTTCAAGCTCTCGGCGGAGCTGCTTGCGCACCTGTCGGGCCTGTCCGAGCAGACGGTCGTCGACACCGCCACGCGCGCACTGGACACCGTCCGCGAGATGGTCGGCGACCATGTCCAGCACAACGTCTACTTCGTGGACTTCCCGGCCAACGTGCCGGACACGTTCGATTTCTGGATGCGGTGCATCATCGAGGCGCTCGCCGACGACACGTCGCGCGGCGGCACGCTCGCCCAGCTCCGCGCCGGTGTGGTCGACCTGCTGACCCTCCCGTCGTACGGGAACTACCAGCACACGTATGCCGAGATGCTCGGCGCTCACGACGAGCTGATCGCTGCCGCGGGCGACCGCCTGACGGTCCTGCACCTTGGCGGCGCCCCGGGCGACGAGGTCACCGCCCTGTACCTGGGCCTCGCTGGCAGCACCACCCCGCTGGGCGACGAGGGCCTGCTCGACCTGGCGACACTCGCCGGGCACTGCGTGGACGGCCCCCAGCCTGAGGCGATCCCGGTCCGGGAAAACCGTGCCGTCGTCAACCGCGCCCGCCTCGGCGCCGGCGCGGACCTCCTCCTGGACACCGTCACCGACGTGCTGCGGCTGGCCTGCGCGCTGTCGGACGGCGACGTGACCCTCCTGGAGCCGACACGGTTCCGGTCGCTGTCCCGACCGGTCCGCCGCGCCCTGCTCGCGGGCCTCGACTCTGTTGTCACGGCAGCCCCCGCCAAGGTCGCCGACGTCGCCGCGCACCGCGAGGCGTTCAAGCGCCTGGGCGAGCGCCTGCACCCGCACGAGTACCCGCGCTGGCCGCACGCCGCCGACGTGTTCGCTGTGGCCCGGGGCGAGAAGGAGGCCCGGAACTTCGACAGCCACTTCGAGGAACTGCTCGGCACGGGCGACGTCACCGGGGCGGTGCGGCTGCTGATGGCCGCCCCGGGCAAGCTGTTCCGCTCCTTGGACCGCATGCTGCGCGCGTGCGTCACCCAGGACGAGCGCGACGCGGTGGTGGTCGCCGCCGAGCGGGTCGCCCCGCAGGTCTCCGGCCGGGTCCTGCTGTCGGTGCTCGAGCACTTCCGTAACCGCGGCAAGGAAAGCGCGGAAGCCGGCGAGCGCCGCGTCTTCGTCAATCGCCTCGGCCGCGCCTGGGTCGCCGCCGACACCCGCCCGCCGATGCCCGCACCCGAGCGCGATCGCCTGGTCGCCGCCCTGGACGCAGAGACGCGCCGCCGCCTGCCGGACCCAGGGCACCTGCTGATCGACCCGGACGTCCTCGACGTCGCGCTCCCACTCAGCGGCAAGGCGACGGCGGCCGGCCTCGGCGTGCTGCCCCGCGGTTCGGTCTCCCCGGTCGACGGCGAGCTGCTGCGGTTCTTCGTCCACTGGAAGCAAACGAGTCGCAACACCGACTACGACCTGTCGGCGCTGATGCTGGACGCCTCGTACCAGACCCTCGCCTGGCTGTCGTACACCGCCCTCACCGAGGTCGAAGGCGAGCACTCCGGCGACATCACCGACGCACCCGAGGGGGCCTCGGAGTTCATCAACCTGCGCCTGGGCGCCGTGCGCGGCACCTTCGTCGTCCCGCAGGTCAACATCTACTCGGGCGAGGGCTTCGACGAGGTTGAGGAGTCGTTCTTCGGCTTCATGCTGCGCGACGCCGAGCAGCGGGGCCGCCCTTTCGAGCCTCGCACCGTGCGCATGAAGTCGGAGCTGCGCGGCCCGGGCAGGGTCGCGCTGCCGCTGGCGTTCGTACGCGGGGACGACGGCCGCTGGCACGCGAAGTGGCTGCACCTGTCCCTCAAGGGCAGCCCGAACTCCAACCGGGTCGAGGGAAACCGGGTGTCGGTCGCAACACTGCTGCGCGGCATCATCGAGCGCGACCAGCTCACGGTCCGGTACCTCACCAACCTGATGGCCGACCGCGCCACGGCCACCACGCTGTGGGACGGGACGACGATCCCGGACAGCCCGGTCACCTACATCGGCCTGGAACGCCCGGACGGACTGCACCCGGATTCCCTGATCGTCACCCCGGAAAATCTGCGCGACCTGATCCCCGGCTGACTGCTACCGTTGGCCCCGGCGAGGCCATGAACGGACTTCCTTCTCATTCCTCTCTGAAACTAGTCCGTTCGCTTTCCTCGCCCTCGACGTCACGCCGGGGTGCCCAAATGGCACCCCGGCGTCGTCGTCTCCCAGGTCCTCGCAAAGCTGTGCGCCCCGCCGGCACCGACGGCAAGCCGCCCCGCGCGTCGACCCGGTACGAGCGAGCCCGGGTGGCCAGCCTCACCCTGCAGAACGCGATCCGCGCCGCACCCGCCGCCGCGATCGCTTCGGCCGCCGCGCAAACCGATGACCACAACCACGACCAGGCGGCGGCCGCGCCGCACGCTGTCGAACACCAAGGCCGGGATGCCGCCCTCACTCCGGCGCAGCGGGCCGCCGCTGTCCACGCCCACCAGCAGGCCGCGATGCCGGAGCAGCTGGAGGGCCGGACGACGGACCCCGCGACGTGGGTGCGCACACCGAAGAACCTGGCCCGGCTCTCCGCCTTCACCCGGAAGGCCAACGCCCGCCGCCGCGCCATCGCCGACCGGGAGGAGCCGGAGCAGACGGCCGTCGACGCAGCCGGTCCCGCCAGCCAGCAGCAGCACAGGCCCCAGCCTGATCAGGGCAGGGGAGCGGCTCGCGATCGCTGATGGGTGCCAACCGGCCAGCGCGTGGCCGATCTCAGCCTTCACCCGCACGTCCCGTCGACATGGACTGAGAATCAGGGGCGTTGACACCCGGCACGGGAGGAACCTTGACCGACCTGCACGAATCCCTGGAACCGCTCGGCAGCTGCCCGGACGAACTGCCCCCGCCCCGGCAGCGCGGTGACGTCAACCTGGTGGGCCTGCTCAGCGTCGCCGACGACCTCGCCAGCAGCCTGTCGGCGCTGAAGATCCGGGTGCAGCCCTACGACCCGAAGACCTCGATGGTCAGCCCCGAGAAGGCGCGCGAGAACCTGGAGAAGGAAGTCGACCGCCTCCTGGGCAAAGCCGTCTACCTCCAGCGCCACGCCCACGCCGCCATGCTCGGGCGGTGCGTGCTGGGCGCGGACTCCAAGGAGGACTGCTCCACCGAGGGTGCCCGGCTCCAGCTCAACGTCTGGGACGACAGCACCCGCCGGGACATCGTCGAAGACGGCACCACGGGCTGCGTCGCCCACATCGTCGAAGCCGCCCGCCGGACCATGACCGACCCCGACAGCCGCGAGATCCTGCTCGCCTTCGACCGGGACGACGAAGGCGAGGTCGTCGCCCGCCAGCTCGGCCTGAACGCGGCCGATACCGAACAGCTCCTGCACCGCGGCCTCGCCCTGCGCCCGGAACACCGCGCCGCCTGACCATCACCGGTCCACGCGGCCACGTCTGGGCCGCCAGGTTCACCCTGCATCGGAGCGCCACGGTGACCTATCAGTCCCGCGACCTGAACCTGACCGATCCGACGAAGGGCTATCTGCACTTCGTCGTCTACACCGAGCCACGGCTGAGCATCGCCTCCAAATCACTGAATGCCGACGTGTCCATCGAGGCCCGGACGCCTCATGTACAGGAGTGGCTGGGCAGACTGGTGCGCTGCGAGCCCAACGCGCTGCACTGCACGCTCGTGGAGCCGAAGAAGATCCCGGCCCTCTTCCACCCGTGTGTGGAGAAGGACAAGAACAGCCCCTCGGCCATCTCCGGCTCGGGCTGCGTCTGCCGCCGGACCTTCTACGACCCCGAGTTCGGCCTGCCCGTCGTGGGCGAGCACTTCAAGCACGTGGGCGACGGGGGCACGGATCAGTGGACCTACTAGACGTACACCCCGCTTGGTCTGCGCCCTGACGACACCTTCAGCCGCTTCATCGTCAGCCGGGGCCTGTTCTGGGTCCGGACAGAGAAGGGGCTCCTGTCGATCCTGCCGCAGCAGCACGCCCTCGGCTACAACATCGGCTACAGCGGCGGCGGCCCGCACGCCGGCCGCCTACCTCTCTCAGGTGGCCGACACCGACGGGGAGAACACGGCCGCCGGCACCCCGTACGAGAAGGCGCACCCGGCCATCCTGGCCTGGACGCAGAGCAGAGCGGCGGATCGTGGCAAAAGCGAGTTGACGCTGCACGACCTCCAGACGATGCAGCGGGGCTGACCGGGGTCCGTCCGGCGGGACGGTAGACGAAGTCGCCGGGCCGGCTGCCGGGACGCGGCCAACGTGCACGCCCCCGAACTGACAGGGAGCGGCGAGGGTGCGGGGACAGCCCCACCGAAGCGCGGAGGCCCCCGCATGGTTGATCCGATCCCGCCGCACCTCTCGCCGGAGCGACTGGGCGGCTCCAGCAGCTCACCGACGCGGTCCGACTGCGAGCGGCGCTGTACCCGTCCCCGAAGCCGCCGCCGACCCGGCGCCGCTCACGGCAGTACCCTGGTGGCCGGCCGAACGCGTGGCGGTCCGTGCGCCACCGCACGCGCCGCCAGGGATGAGTACGGCGCACCGGTGCGCGCACCGACCAGAGCGCTCGGATCTCGGAGCTCGAGCTCTAGGGACTGGCCGGCCCCGGTCAGCGATGGGGCCCATAGCCGATCTGCAGCAGCGGTGGCTCCGAGCGCGTGCGCGGCATGCCGATATACGGGCAGCGGACGGCGTTCCAGTCCTGATCCGCCCACCCCCGCAACCAGGGACTCAGCCGGGCGTTGTCGATCCTGAGCTTTCCGTCCGGCAGGAGCTGCCCGACGGTGTTGGAAGGATCGGTAAGCGCCACCGTGCACTTCCCGATCCTGCCGTCCGCGCGAATGACCAGCGAGTTCGGGCGCGAGGCGTAGCAGACCTCCGCTCCCATGGCATTGCGTGCGGTGGACGCCCCGGCGCTCAGCACGGCTTCGAGTTCCGCCATGACATCCGTACGTGCTTCCTTCGACAGCACGTCCATGGTCGCGTCGTTGGGGCCCCCCATTCGCTCCACGGGCTTGAGGCTGACGGAGAAGCGGTCGTCGTCGAGGAACGTGTCACGCACCTCGGCGAGGAAGTCCGGCATGGAGGGCAGATTCGCCGGAGTGAGATGGCTCCGCAGGATCACACCGATCGGAAGCGTGCTGTCCCGGATGGCCAGCAGGTTCTGCCAGATCTGCCGGAACGAGCTGCCTCCGTTGGCCCTCACACGGGTCGTGTCGTGCACGGCTTCCGGGCCGTCCAGAGAGATCTGGTAGGACCGGATCCCCAGCTCGGCGAGCCGCTCCGCCACCGGAACGCCGAGAAGGTAGCCGTTCGTCGTCATGTCACTCATGTACTGCAGGTCCGGGGCATCGGCCGCCGCTGCGACGATGTGGGCCGAGATCTCTTCCACAACGGCCCGGGCCATCAGCGGTTCGCCCCCGAACCACGAGACGTTCAGGCGCTCCAGTCCGGCCATCCGGCGGTCGAGCAGCCGCTTGATCCCTTGAACCGTCGTCGGCTGCATGTGTCCGACGGTGAAGTCCTCATAGCAATACGTGCAACGGAAGTTGCACTGCTCCGTGGGGAGCACGATCAGATGGAGAGCACGATCGGTCAGCGCCGCGCCCAGCTCCTCTTGAAAACCCATACGGACACCCCGAACGTGTGTGGCTCACCATGAGTGGGTCGGCTGCGGGTGGAGCGCCCGCAGCCGTGGGCGGAACTACATCGGGGGACTCCCGCAGCCCGCGACGAGGTTGGGGCAGACATTGATCACGGACCGGGCGAGAGGGTCCATGCCGTTCCCCTGGATGTCCCTCAGGTGCGCCGCGAGCTCCGGGGACTGGATGACGACGCGGCCCTCCTCATCCACCTGAACATCGGCTGTCGACCTGGACTGGGATGTGCTCACAGCGACTCTCCTCTTGGTAGGGGGACAGGTTCATCGCCTTCACCGCCACCGTCGTACAGGCGCGCGGCGCCCGCTACCGCAGTCGTCCGAACGAGCGGGGGCGATGGAGCGGGCCGGGGTCGGGGTGGGCCAGTGCTGTGAGCTGAACGTGGTGGGGCCGCCCGCCTGCGAGTTTTTGCGTGCCCGTGCCGCCTGTCTAGGGCAAGTCGCTTCGCGATGGCCGTTCCGGCCACCCTCGCAGCCGCCTGAAGACCGGCCCGCTGCCGTTTCCGTTTCGGAACGGCGACCATCGGCGCCCAGCCGAACGGAGGTGGGATCACTACCGTCCTTCACGCCCTCGTGACCTGCGGAAAGAGGATGTGACACAGCTTCTCAGCTTGACTCTGTCGGGGATCTTGGAGTTGCCGAGGTCAGGTGCCCAGGGTGCGCCAGGACTTCGGCCGGGGGACCTCGTGCTGATCGAGGTAGGTCTGGAAAGCGGTCGGTCGGCGTTGCCGGGGTGCTTCCTCGATCGGCGAGAGACCGCTGAGGCGCTCGATGTTGATGGCGATGGCGGTCAGGACGTGCTGGAGGTGGACCTTGCCCTGTCCTCGGTAGCGGCAGCGGCGCATCCCGTGGCCGTGGGCGAACTCGTTGACCGTTCCCTCCACTCCGGAGCGGACCGCGTAGCGGGTCTTCCACTCGGGTGTCTGTTGCTCGGCACGGACACGGAGTTGCAGGTCGCGGAGTTCTCGCGGGGGAAAGCCGACGGTGCGGGTGCTTTTGCGGGAGGTGGTGCACTGGGTGCGGGCCGGGCAGGGGTGGCACTGGCTCTTGGTGAACCTGGCCACGATCAGCGGGGCCGCGGTGGGCGAGGAGGTCGGGTAGGGGCCGTGCCAGCCATGGCTGACCTGGCCCTGGGGGCAGGTGACCTGTTGACGGTCGTAGTCGATGTGGAAGTCGTCCCGGCCATAGCCCTCGCCCCGGCGGTGCTGGCGGGTGGGGTTGGCCCG
Source organism: Streptomyces sp. ISL-98 (assembly GCF_018614055.1). Classification (GTDB taxonomy): domain Bacteria; phylum Actinomycetota; class Actinomycetes; order Streptomycetales; family Streptomycetaceae; genus Streptomyces; species Streptomyces spiramyceticus. The sequence goes on along the minus strand of NZ_JAGGPB010000110.1, from coordinate 3,224 downwards.
TAGCGGCCCGGAGACGGTGACCTGGTGTTCGCGGGTGGCTTGTTCCAGGTGGGGCAGGGAGGTGTAGCCGCTGTCGACCAGGTGCTCGGCGGGCAGCAGGCCGCGGCGGTGCAGGCGGGTGTGGATGCCGGGCAGAACCTTGCTGTCGTGGGTGGTGGACGAGGTGGTGGCCACGTCCGTGATCACGTTGGGGCCGTCAGGAGCACACGTCTCCGTCAGATGGGCGGAGAACCCCTTCCAGCTGATGATGTGCCCGTGACGGGCATAGCGGGCCGAGGTGTCGTAGGGGGAGACGATTGCCCGGGACGAGGGCGGCAGCCCGGGTCCGTCTTCGGTCTCAGCGGTGCGCCAGCGCAGGTGTCCTGCGGCGTCGCGGTGATAGCTCTGCACCATGATCTGGCGCAGGGCCTGGACGCGGGAGCCGGACGCACGGTCTGCTCCGTGCCGGTAGAGGTGTTCCAGGAGCCGGACGGCGTCGTTGCCGGTGTCAAGGATCCTGGTCTTGGGCTTGGTGGGGTTCTTGCCCAGGTGGACAGGACGGCCGTAACGGCGCCCCCAGTCCTCGTCGACCAACTCGTCCAGCAGGTGCGGGGTGGTGCCGGCGACTTCCTCCAGCGCGGCACGTACCGCCTCGGTGACCATCTCCAGCCGGGTCAGGTCGCGGACCGCGGCCAGGACATGGGTGGAGTCGGTGCGCTGCGTGGTGCGCTCGCGCACCAGGCCGGCCTCCTTGAGGCGGGCCAGCGCGAGGTCAAGGAGGCGGTCCGCGCGGTCGCCCTCGGTGAGACGTTCACGGAAGTCGGCCGGCACGCTGTGGTGGAAGCCGGGATCGTCCAGCTCCATGGCCATCGCGTACTTGAAGTCGATGCGGCAGCGCACCGCCTCGGCGGCCTGCCGGTCCGACAGGCCGAGCACGAACTGCAGCACACAAACGGTGGCCAGCTGGGCGGGCGAGAGACCCGGACGCCCGTCACGCGGATACCAGTCGGCGAAGTCCTCGTCACGCCACAGCCCGTCCAGGCGGTCTCTCACCCACATCGCCGCCGTACCGCCCGGGTTCCTCGCCCGCGCGATCTGCGCGGTCAGAGGCGGGACTTGCTCACCGGAACGAGGACGGAGCGACAACGGACACCTCGACAACTGCATGGGCTCTCGGAACACCCCGAGCATGCCCACCGATCACGCCGACGCACTGGGAAACTCCAAGATCCCCGACAGAGTCAAGCTCAGCTTGTTCTTTATGGTCTGACCTGGTCACGTTCGGCGATGGTCTCGGGCCGTCTGACCGTTTTGCCCACGTCGTAGCGGGTGGCGGGGTGCCGGTTCTTCGAGCCGAGGGGTCTGCCGGGGCCGGGCCGATTGGGTTTCGGTGCACTGGCCGGACAGGCAGAGGCTGTCGCACAACTTCCGCTTGGCGATGGTCAAGAGCGAGTTTCGGCTGTGTGACTGAGGAGCTTGTTGAGGTTGTGGACTGTGCCGAGAAGCTTGATCTCGGTGTTCACTCTGGCGGTGCTCCGATAGTTAAGGTGACGTCCGAATCTCTGGAATAACTGGGCGAAGCCTGGCTCCACCAGGGCGCCACGCCGCTTGTAGAGAGTCCGGCCCGCGAGGGTGTCAAGCCGCTCCGCCATCTCGCGCTGGCCTGCGGGAATGGCACCCTTGTCCTGCGGAGCGGGGCCGCTGTCTGGTCCTTCCCGGGCCACCGCCACGAGCAGGGGCAGGCCGGCGAGTGCTTCGAAGTTGGCGGCGGAGGCGTATCCGCAGTCGGCGAGCCATGCCTGGACCTCGTTCGTGATCCCGGCCGCGGTGCAGTTGCGCTGGGTCTGCGTGACCACGGGGATGAGGGCCGTCATATCGGAAGGGCTGTCCTGAAGTTCAATCGCAAGCAGTAACTGGTTGCGTGCACAGGCGAGTTGCAGGTTGTAGCCCTGCACGTAGCCTCCGCGTTTGCTGAGCATCAACCGCGAGTCGGGATCACTCAGGCAGGCGCGGGACTCCGGCGAGGGGACCGGCCGGGGGTTGCGGGCTCGCTCCAGCCAGGCCCGCGCCTTGTCCAGCCGAGCCCGCTGCCGGACGAGGACGGTCTTGTGCTCCATCGAGACCGGCGGGCGGCCGTTCGCCCCGCGGTGGCCGGCCGCCAGGTCTGCCTCCGCCCGGGCTTCGTACTTCCTCAGCTTCTCCTGGTGAGCCGTGCTCTCCGCGGCCAGACGCTCCTCCGCCCGGGCCACCATCCGCTCTGCCGCTTCAACCTTGATCCTTATCTCGTTGGGTGAGGGCAGGGCTCGGTCATACACCTTGTCCCGGGCCGACCGGGCTCGGGTGAGCCGGTCGCACAGGCGGGACAAATGAGGCCAGTCATCGGACTCGGTGTCGCTCTCGGTCCCCTCGAAGTCGTCGGCCTCCACGGTTCGCGCATGCTCGAGCGCATCCTCCATCAGCGCGCCGATCTTGTCTTCGCACTGGAAGATGATCGCCTCAAGGCGATGCAGGCGCTGGTTGGAGTCACGGGAAGCGTTCGCGTCCATCGGTGAGCCGTCCACGGCCACCGCCGAGAGATCCACCAGACCGCGCTGGCCGCACAGCGCGAGCACCTGCACGAACAACGACTCCAGGGCAGCATGGTGGCGTCGGACGAACCGCGCGATGGTGGAGTGATCCACTCTGCGGTTCGCGGTGATGACCCGGCAGCCCACATCATCCCAACAGGCTTGCTCGACACGACGGGTGGAGCGCACTCCCTTGCTGTAGCAGTACAGGATCAGCGCGACCAGGTTCGCCGGAGGGTAGGCCACCCCTCCCTGCCCGTCTGCGCGATAGCTGCTCTCGAACGCTGAAAGATCGAGTTCTCCGACGACGTCCAGCACCTTCCAGCACAGGTGCTCGGGAGGCAGCCATTCCCGTACATCTCGCGGCATCTCAAGGTCACGGTCGCACAACAGGAAGTTCCGCCCCACGAGCCAAGATTCCGATGCGTGCGCGACAGCCGGAACCGAACAACGAATCGCTCTTGACCATCGCCAAGCGGAAGTTGTGCGACAGCCTCGGCAAGTTCGGGCGGAGGTTCCTGAACCCCCGGCGGACGCGGGCGGGGGTGAGCCGGCCGGGCTCGGCCGGCCTCTCCCAAGGGCGGCGGAGATCCGCGGCCAGCGGCCGGGCGAGGCGGAGTTGGGTGTGGGCGGCGACGACCCAATGCCGCGAAGTTAGGGCCTGCGGAGAAACAAGTC
>NZ_JAGGPB010000109.1 GCF_018614055.1 Streptomyces sp. ISL-98 | reverse complement strand
ACCACAGGAGTCACCTCAGCACAAACCTACCCCCAGCGGCTGTTCACCAGCGCGGCGGAACAGCGTCGCGCCGTCGAGCAGGTGCTCCGTGCCGGTGACGACCCCACCGGACTGGAGGCGGAAGGCCGCTATCACACCCGGCTGTACCAGTCCCGGCCCCCCTCCGTATGACTGACGCCCAGGAGTAGGAGCAGCTGATCGTCGGGCTCCACCCCAGCAAGAGCTGGGCCCGCCGACTGTCCGGCAGACGGGCGGAGTCGGTGGAGTCGGGCGGTTCGGCCTCTTCGGAGGCCGTATCGCCCGTATCGCCCGTACCCTTCGTGGTGTCTACGGCGTCACATAGCGGGCGCCAAACCACTGGAGGCAACACCTCGTGCTGATTGCTCAGCGTCCCTCGTTGACTGAAGAGGTCGTCGACGAGTTCCGCTCCCGGTTCGTGATCGAGCCGCTGGAGCCCGGCTTCGGTTACACCCTCGGCAACTCCCTGCGTCGTACGCTCCTCTCCTCGATCCCGGGTGCCGCTGTCACCAGCATCCGGATCGACGGGGTCCTGCACGAGTTCACCACCGTGCCGGGCGTCAAGGAGGACGTCACCGACCTCATCCTCAACATCAAGCAGCTGGTCGTCTCCTCGGAGCACGACGAGCCGGTCGTGATGTACCTGCGCAAGCAGGGTCCCGGCCTGGTCACCGCTGCTGACATCGCCCCGCCGGCCGGTGTCGAGGTCCACAACCCGGACCTCGTTCTCGCCACGCTCAACGGCAAGGGCAAGCTGGAGATGGAGCTGACCGTCGAGCGTGGCCGCGGTTATGTCTCCGCCGTGCAGAACAAGCAGGTGGGCCAGGAGATCGGGCGCATCCCGGTCGACTCGATCTACTCGCCGGTTCTGAAGGTCACGTACAAGGTCGAGGCGACCCGTGTCGAGCAGCGCACCGACTTCGACAAGCTGATCGTCGACGTCGAGACCAAGCAGGCCATGCGTCCCCGTGACGCCATGGCGTCGGCCGGCAAGACCCTGGTCGAGCTCTTCGGTCTGGCCCGCGAGCTCAACATCGACGCCGAGGGCATCGACATGGGCCCGTCCCCCACGGACGCCGCCCTCGCTGCCGATCTGGTACTGCCGATCGAGGAGCTCGACCTCACCGTCCGCTCCTACAACTGCCTCAAGCGCGAGGGCATCCACTCCGTGGGTGAGCTCGTCGCCCGCTCCGAGGCCGACATGCTCGACATCCGCAACTTCGGTGCGAAGTCCATCGACGAGGTCAAGGCGAAGCTGGCCGACATGGGTCTGGGTCTCAAGGACAGCCCGCCCGGATTCGACCCCACCGCCGCCGCCGACGCCTTCGGTGCGGACAACGACGCGGACGCGGGCTTCGTGGAGACCGAGCAGTACTGAACGCTGCGCTGCGCCGGGTCGCGGGGAAGCCGGGGTACGGTGCCGCCAGCCCCGTTCGGCGAGCCGCTTGAGCTTGCCGCGTACCGGCTCGACTGGGCCGGGCTTGGTACCCCGGCCCAGTTTTACGCAGACCTCCGCGGCCTTGACCGGCTCCACCGCTGCTGTGACGATCTTCAGCTTGACTCCTCCCCCTCGTTTACGAGGGGGAGGAGTCAATTACTGAAACGCCCGCATCGGCTGTGCTGACATCCCCGAGTGAGCCCTCGTGTCACTTTCGCCAGAACAGGTGGTGCGTCACGCCGCTCGGGCTGGGCACGACCTCAAGGTGGAACCGGTCGAGCAGCTCATCGGGTGACTCCCAGAGTCGTACTCCGGACCCGAGCTTCACCGGCGAGACCGCCACATGCATGGTGTCGACGAGGTCGGCGTCGAGGAACTGCCGGATGGTGGTAACCCCGCCGCCGAGTCGGACGTCCTTGCCCTGCGCCGCTTCCCGCGCCTGCTCGAGAACCGTGGCCGGGTCGCCGTCGACGAAGTGGAACGTGGTGTCGGAGAGCGCGAACGAAGGACGCTTGTGGTGGGTCATGACGAACACCGGGGTGTGGAACGGGGGCTCGTCGCCCCACCAGCCGAGCCAGTCATGGTCCTGCCAGGGCCCGCGCTGGGGTCCGAACTTGTTGCGGCCCATGATCTCGGCGCCGATGTTGTGGGTGAAGTCCCGCGTGAAGTAGTCGTCGAGACCGCGGCTCCCGCCGGGCTCGGTGCGGATGGGCCAGCTCGCCGTGGCGCCGGCCCAGGAGAACAGCCTCTCGGGATCGACATGACCGAATGGCCTCTCGAGCGTCTGGTCCTCACCGGCACCGATCCCGTCACTCGAGACGGTGATGTTCTGGACTCTCAGTAGCTGAGCCACGTGTTCCTCCTGCGTTGTCGATAACGGTGGTGAGACTCTCCGGGCCGCGAAAACTCATCGCTGCGTCCGCCACAACAACGATCCCCAACGCTTCTTCGTCTCCAGGATGGACCGGTGGCCGATGTCGGACACTCCACACCTCACAGTCTGCGGGAGAGCGGCGGACGTTCGAACGGCCCCTCGACGCCTCCGAACGCACTGAGGTGGGGCCAATCGACTCATTCACAGCAGGCCCTGAAGATCGCTAATCGGGGCCAAAGGACTCGTTCCCCTGGGGCCAGAAAACTCGTTCGCGGCCACTCATGGTCGTCTTTGCGTGGCTCCACCACGTGACCTGCTGTGTGTGGTCTCCCGGCGGGCAGGCGCCGGGGCCGCGGGCGGTGGAGCGGTCGGGGCTGCTCCGCCCAGATGGTCTTGCCTGTCGGCGTGTGACGGGTGCCCCAGCGCTCGGCGAGCTGGCCGACCAGGAACAGGCCACGGCCGCCCTCATCCAGGGCACGGGCGCGGCGCGAGTGAGGAGCAGTACTGCTGGCGTCGGAGACCTCGCAGATCAGAGCGGTGTTGCGAATGAGCCGCAGCTGGATGGGGGCTCTGGCATGCCGTATGGCGTTGGTGACCAACTCGCTGACGATCAGCTCGGTGGTCGGGACGGCATCCTGCAGACCCCAGGTCGTGAGCTGGTCGGCGGCCCGTCGGCGCGCGTCGGCGACGATGACGGGCGCCGCGGGCAGGTCCCAGGTGGCCACGTGCGAGGGTCCCAGGGCGTGGGTGCGGGCCACGAGCAGGGCGATGTCGTCGACCGGCCGCTCAGGCAGGAGTGCCGTGATGAGGTGGTCGCAGGTGGCTTCCAGCGATGGGCTGGGTTCGGCCAGGGCCTGCACGAGTTCCTGCATTCCGGTGTCGATGTCGCGGTCGTGGGCTTCGACCAGTCCGTCCGTGTACAGGACGAGCAGGCTGCCTTCGGGCAGGCGGACGTCGGTGGCCTCGAAGGGGAGGCCGCCTACCCCCAGAGGGGGGCCTGGGACCAGGGGGATGAAGTCCACGGAGCCGTCCGGCATGACGGTGGCAGGGGCGGGGTGGCCGGCGCTGGCCAGGGTGCAGTGGCGGGAGACCGGGTCGTAGACCGCGTACAGGCATGTCGCGCCGACCTCTCCGGCGGATTCGATGCCCTCTTCGATCTCTTCGAGGATGAGGTCGTCGAGCTGGGTCAGCAGTTCATCGGGAGGAAGATCGACATCGGCCAGGGTGCGCATCGCGCTGCGCAGCTGGCCCATGGTGGCGGAGGCTTGGATGCCGTGGCCGACGACATCGCCGACGACCAGAGCCACACGTGCGCCTGAAAGAGGGATGACATCGAACCAGTCGCCGCCCACACCGGCCTGCGGATCCGCGGGCAGGTAGCGCATCGCCGTCTCCACTGCCGGCTGCACGGGCCGGTGATACTGAAGCAGGCGGCGCTGCAGAGCGAGGTCTGCACCGTCGGCCTCCTGCGGGGCAGCATGGATGAACCACTCGACGTGGTCATCGGCACCTACCAACGGGTAGGCCCGCACTTCGGCCTCTATCGTGTGGCCGTCCCGGTCGCGCAGCGCGACCCGTCCGGTGCACGGCTCCTGCTGTGAGAGGCTCCGCCAGGCCGAGTCCGGAAGGCCAGCGGCAAGAAGGTCGGACGCCGGACGTCCAATCGCCTCGCCCGACTCGTACCCGAGAAGCAGTCGGGCACCCCGGCTCCACGCCGCTACGACGCCCCGTGCGTCGACAGCAGCCGCAGCATTTCCCGCCGCCAGGGTGTTGTCATACATGCCCTCATCCCCTTCTCTCCATTGTGCTACCAGACGCGGCTCTAGGATGCGGAGCGGTCCAGTTCGTCGACATATCCGCGCTGTCCAACCTGGGTGCATCATGGTCCGGTGACCACGCGCAGAGTGTTGTCGGGGCTGTCGAGCCGATCCTGAACCGTGCTTTCTGGCTCGGATTCATGATTCTGGCGGTGTGCGGCTCCATCTGCTTGCTCAGTGTGCTCCTCACCCGGATGGCGACACCGCTGATGCCCGCCATTCCCGAACGCGGGCCGCAGATGGTCGCCTCCCTGATAGCCGTGGGCCTCGGAGCAGCCGGGTACTTCCGGTTTGAAGGCATCGTGAGCGCTCTGTCGTAGCGCGCCACAGGTCAATTGACCTTCCAGTGGGATTGCAGTCGGCGGAAAGGCGCCGCCGCCGGGACTTGGTGGTCGACCACGGTGCATGAGTTCCAGCCACTTTCTGACCATGCGGGCGAGGGCGATCCATGTGTAGACGCTCATTTCGCCGCTCTCGGTGAGGAAGGCGAGGCGGTTGGAGAAGTTGACGATGTCCTGGCGGTTCAGAAGCGCGGGGTGGGCGCCGTGGTCTTCACACTGCAGGTGAAGGCTGTCGGACAGCCGCACGAAGGCGTTGATGTGGTTTTGCATGCGGTGACACAGCTGGCTGCCCCGGCGCCGGGGCAGCTCCTCGCACACTGTGGCTTTCAAGGCCTCGCGCAGCCAGGGCTGGCGTACTTCGGTGAAGCGGATGGTGCCGGAGAGACCGAACGCGGTGGCATCCCAGACATCTTTGTGACGTTCACTCTCTGGCGTCATGCCCAGTCGGCGGGCGGCTGTGGTGAAGGCAGTTAGGACTCGGCGGCCGCGCTTGCAGAGCCCGGCGGGGTCGAGGTCGGCCAGTGTTGAGGCGCGCTCGGCCAGCGCCTGCTCGCATACGAGGCGAACGTGCCAGGGCGGAATCTTGGTCCCGCCTCGGACACGTTCCTGCAGGCCGTAGAGGACTTCGGCCGCAACCAGTGGAGTAAGTCCGCGCAGGCTGACCTCGAAGGTCTTGCTCACGGCCCGCGTGACGGCCTGAAACATCTCATCGCCGGGGAACGTCCCTTCCCGGATCTGGCGTCCACGCCGCTGCCAGTGCTGCAGGCAGTACGGAGAGGCCTTCCCAGATCGCTGCCGTTCGCAGGCGATCACCGCGCACACGCCGAGAGCGGGCAGGGGGCGGACATCGCCGTGCCGCAGGAAGTCCTCCAGGGCCGCGGACAGTCGACTACGGCGCAGTCGCGGACCCCGAGACGACGGTTGACCCTTGCCGCGACGATGAACCTGACGATCAAGACGGTCGCCCGACCCAAGGACTCATCCGGGTTCGTCCTGCTGCCCCGTCGCTGGGTCGTCGAGCGGTCCCTGGCCTGGATGATGAATGCCCGTCGGCACGCGCGGGACTATGAACGGCTCGTCCAGCACTCCGAGTCCCTGATCACCTGGGCCGCGATCACCCTCATGACCCGCCGCCTGGCCCGGACGGCTCCGAGAAAGTCACGGCGGCGCCGCGATCGCTGGCCGCAATACTGACCACCTCGAACCAGCCGCACCTACGCCACACCTGGAATGGTGCAGGCGAGGCGGAAGTGGATGCGTGGCGCAAGGAAAAAGGTCTTCGGTTTGCTTCCTCCGCCGCTGACCGGTGTGCGGAACTTCGCCGAGCGCTGGCGAGTCTGTTAGGCGGGGGTGCGCCGGCCCTGGCGGAAGGCGGCGAGACCAGTGTCGAAGTCGGCTGCGGAGCTCACGAACAGCACCGACTCATCCCGCGCGACGAATATCTTCCCCCCGCCCCGTATCGGGTGCCACACGCAGACACCCAGACCGTCAGGCAGCTCGCGTACCTTCAGCACCGCATCAGTGCCGAGCTTCGCGAAATACGCTACCCCGACCTGCGCCAAACGATCGACATCCATGTGGCCCCCTCCCGCCGTGCCGCGCCCGGAAGCACGCTCCGATCCGCTGAGAACGTACCGCCTCCCACCCACGGCCGCTCACGCGCCCCGCCAGCCCTGGAATCGGCCGACGGTCACAGACCGGCACGCGCACCACCTGGCAGCCCCGGGGCGCCACGGCCTGCGCCGGTTCATCAGACCGTGGCAACACCCTGTGCCGCGAGGCGTTCCAGCTTGTCAGGGACCGCGAGCGCGCTGGAGTCGGCGCCGATGATGCGCTTGAGGTTCGGTAGCAGTGCCAGGTCGTCGAGCGAGTGGACGTCGAACAGGTCGTCCTCGCCGTCCCAGACCGGCGAGCACTCGTAGTACACCTGATGCCCGCCATCGACGACCAGCGCGTCCACGCTCGCCAGCAACTCCTCGCTGATCTCGAGCTCTTCGAAGAAGGTTCGGGACTCGTCGAGCACAGTGAACGCCAGGTCGTTGTCGAACACGTGGGACTGCAGGTCGGTGATCCCCCTGGCCTCCATCCGCTCTTCGATGCTGAACACCGGCGTGAGCGTCCGGTCCCAGTACATGAGCTTCTCGATGACCAGCAGCTTGAAATTGAAGTCCCTGAAAACAGCCATAGACGGAGGACTATCACGTCGTGCTGACAGCGTCGGCACTGTGCTGCTGTTCCGGGGGCCATCGGCGCGGTCGACCTGGCGCCCCGGCACTCCGAAAACCGTGCCGGTCCGTACTCCCGCCTGGCTCCGGCCGAATGTTGGTGAGCCCGGCAGACGGTAGTGTCCACCGACACGGTCCGGCCCACGTCGTCACCAGCGTCCGCCGCGGCCGGAACGGGCTGAAACTCCGTTCCCAGGTGCCGTCTAGGGGTCCGGCGGTGGTCGGCCCATCGCCGTCCACGGACCGGATCGGGCGGCATCAACGGCTTGATCCGATCCCACACAGCATCGGTGATCACTAACCGGACAGGCACATCCGATCAACTGACCAACCCACCAAAGAGACACACTCGACAGCGGAGGCGGAACGCGAACGGCGCCCTCATGCAGGGAGGGAACCGTTCGCTGGGTGCTGCTCCATAGAGGCGGGCCACTGTCACAATTCCCCTACGATCGCGCCCCCACGCGGCGCAAGGTGGCCGCGCAGCCGGAGTCCTGACGAGTCCATTGATCAACTTCTAGCCTGTTATACCCCTGTTCGAACTGCCGTGGACCCCGGTGCCGCCCGGCCCTCCTTGTACGGAATGTTAGTGGCGGCGTTTACGCTCCGCTTATGCGAAACCCCAAGATTCTGTTCGGCCTGGTCGTGGCCGGTCTGCTCACCGCCGGCTGCGGCTCCGACGCAAACTCCTCCGACTCCAGTGGCGGAGGAGCCGCGCAGAAGGCCCTGCCGGTCGCCATCGACGGCCCCCAGAAGGACGTGCGCAAGCGCGGCGAAGACAACCTCAAGGTCACCCCGGCCCCCGATCAGGGCGCGCCCCTCACCGAGCAGGTGGAGCACCGCCTGCGCGAGGCCATCCTCCTCACCGCCAGCGTGGCCGGTGAGACCAGCGCCAAGTGCCCCGATGGCGTGACCCAGAAGGCCGGCGCGGTCAGTCAGTGCGTCGTGACGTACGAGGGGGCCGAAATCCCCTACGAGGTCAAGATCAGCGACAGCTACACCGAGGGCAGCAGCATCACCTCCTACACCACCACACCCAAGAAGGGCCTGCTGGTGGCGAAGTTCGTGTACAACTCACTGAACGAGAACTACGGCACTGAGTCGGGGCGCACCGACGCCAGCAAACTCGCCTGCGAAAAGCTCCCCGTCGCGAAGGCGTTCGACTGGAAGTCCGACACCGGCTACAAGTGCCAGTACTGGACCAAGCACGCCAACAACGGCAAGGGCGGCTACGACACCCTGCGGGTCACGATGGGCCCCTCCGGCTACGTCCCCGGCTTCGAACCCGAACCTGTCAAGTAACACACCGGCGTCACACTTCGACACCACACTCACGGGGTGGGGCGGTCTCCGCTGCGGAGACCGCCCCACTCTGTCTGCCCTGCGCAGGGCACACCCCCCGATCACGAGTACTGGTGACGGTCCGTCTGGGTAGCCGCTGGGCCCGACCTCCTTCGCCTGCGGCTTCCGGGTGAGAGGAATGGACGTCGGTCGTCGAGGAGCGGCACGCGCGGCTCAGGTCGTGTGTGGGGGGAGTGGGGGAGGTGTCATGGCCCATCGGATGGTCTTTGTCAGCGCGTGTCCGGCCAGCCGCACGCAGGTTTCCTCGACTCCTGGCACGTAGGGGAGTCCGAGCGGTTTGCGGGCCCACAGGGGGAGAGTCGATACCGAGGTTGCGGCAAGGACGGCGTATGGGGCTCGGGCGATCCAGGGCAGGGGTGGGTGAAGGAGAATGAACCGGGCTGCCTCGCGGGCCTCTTGCGTGGCGCGCAGCTCGGGGCGATAGATAGCCAGCCGGTCGGCGAGTTCAGCCTGGTTCCGGGGAGGATCCACTACACCGAGCGCGGCCGCGACCCGTGCTGTGTCGGCGACGAATCCGTCGCAGCCTGCGGCGTCCAGTGGCTTTGCGCCGTAGAGCTGATGGGCGTGCAGGAAGCTGTCGACCTCGGCGATGTGCACCCAGGCGAGAAGGTGAGGGTCGGAGGCTTGGTACGTCTCTCCGGCGGCGGTGGTGCCTTGCACCCGGTTGTGCACGGCCCGGACGCGGTCGACCGCGCGCTGCGCGTCGTCCGCGGTGCCGAAGGTGGTCACTGCGAGGAAGGTGCTGGTGCGCTGGAGCCGTCCCCACGGGTCGCCGCGGTAGCCGGAGTGTGCTGCCACGGCGGCCATGGCCAGTGGATGCAGCGACTGCAGCAGCAACGCCCTCAGTCCGCCGATGAACATCGAGGCGTCGCTGTGGACGGTACGGATGGGCCGCTCCGGGCCGAACCAGCGGGGCCCCGGCGTGCCATGGATGCGGGCACGGTTGTCCGGGCCCGCCGGGCCCGCGACGCGGGTGAACAAGCTGCTGCCGAGTCGCTTCCGCAGGTCGGAGAAGCTGGGCGCGGAAACGTCCATCCGTCAAGTATCCGTCTGGACATGCCCCACGTCACCAGGCTCCGAGGAAAATGCCCAAAGACCTGCGGCTGTGCCGCCGAGGACTGAGCGCATGAGTAAGCCATCGCCGCCGGGCTGCCGGAGGAGGTGCACCGCCGGCCGGGGGTGTTCGACGCGGTGGTGATCGGTCTGGGGTCGATGATGGGCGCGGGGGTCTTCGCCGCGCCGGCCCCACGGCGCGCGCGGCCGGGTCGGGGCTGTTGCTCGCCCTCGCCGCACTGGTCGCCTAAGGCCTGTCTGATAATT
>NZ_JAGGPB010000010.1 GCF_018614055.1 Streptomyces sp. ISL-98 | reverse complement strand
AAGTCACTGGTATTGAGGCTAACCTCGATCTTTCGTGACGGGTCGTCGGATTCTCCGGTGGCCCGTTTATGTTTGTCGGGTCGGTGGCGGGTAGGCCGATGGCCCGGCTGTCGCGTCGGGTGGGCGCCGGGTTCCACGGCTCCGGTGGTGGGTGGTGGTGCTACTCGTTGGGACGGGTGGTCGCTGTTCGTCAGCCAGGGTTCGGGAGGGCGTCGAGCCGCCGGATCGCGTTGGTGATGACGTCGGTCCAGGGCCAGTGGCGTGTGAATCTCAGGTGCCGGCGGCGTGCGGTGGTGACCAGTTGGGCCGCGGCGGAGAACAGTCGCAGCCGCAGACGGCGGGGCTCCCATAGCCTCGGTTTGCCGGTCAGGGCGAGCATGGGCAGCCAGGCCAGCAGGTCGAGCGCGAGCTGGACGATCTCCAGCCAGATCCGGTTCTGAGCTGTCTCGTGCAGGGGCAGGTTCCGCAGGCCGGTGGCGCGCGCGTTGCGGATGCGGTCCTCTGCCCGGGCTCGCTGGCGGTGCCGCAGTTCGAGTGCGGGGATCGGGGTGTTGGTGGTGTTGGTGGCGAACGCGGTGAGCCGCAGTCCGTCGGCGTCGGTGAAACGCAACTGTGCGCCGGGGTGCGGGCGTTCCTTGCGGACGATCAGTCGCATCCCCTTCGGCCAGTCCTTGAGGCAGTCGCCGTCCAGCTCTGCCACCCAGGCGCCGTGCCGGATCTCACCGCCCGGTTCGACGACGGGCGTCCAGGCGGAGGCGGGGATCTTCAGGACGGCCTGATGGATGGCGTCGGTGATGGTCATGTCGACCGAGTACGACAGCCACCTCCCGCGCTTCGCGAGCCAGGCCACGAACTCGTGGGTGCCACCGCCGGAGTCGGTGCGGATCAAAGTGGAACGGCCTCGCCGGTGTCGCTTCGGGAGCTGGACCAGGGCGATTTGGGTGGCGGTGATGTGGTCGGCGGCGGTGTTGGAGCCGGCGTTCCCGGGCCGCAGCAGGGCTGCCACCGGCTCTCCAGTGCCGCCGCGTCCGTGGTCGACGAAGCCCATAAGGGGGGCATCATCTGATGCATAGGTAAATCTCAGTTCCTCTTATGGTTTATCGTGATCGTGTGAAGCTTTCGGAGTGGGCGAAGCGGGCTGGTGTGCATTACCAGACCGCATGGGAATGGGCGAAGGACGGCAAGATGCCGGTCCCTGTCGTCCAGACCCCGTCTGGTTCGTGGCTGGTCATCGAGCCGGAGCAGACCGAGGCCGGCCGTGTGGTGGCGTACTGCCGTGTGTCCTCGGCGGACCAGAAAGCCGACCTTGACCGGCAGGTGGCGAGGACCGTCACCGGGGCGACTGCTCGCGGTCTGGCCGTGGCGGAGGTCGTCACCGAGATCGGGTCCGGGCTGAACGGGAAGCGGCGCAAGCTGCACCGTGTTCTGGCCGACCCGGCTGCCCGTGTGATCGTTGTGGAGCACAAGGACCGGCTCGCGCGCTTCGGAGTCGAGCACCTGCAAGCCGCGCTGTCCGCGACCGGCCGGGAGCTGGTGATCCTCGATCCCGAGGAGAGCACCGATGACCTGGTCCGCGATATCACCGACGTACTCACGTCGATGTGCGCGCGTCTGTACGGGAAGCGTGCTGCGAAGAACCGTGCGGCCCGCGCGATGGCGGCGGCGGCCGGGGAGGACCCGGCGTGAAGAAGTTCCAGGCGCAGCCCGGGTTCGTGGTGCAGGCGTACCGCTTCGCGCTCGACCCCAATAGTGGCCAGGATGCTGCACTCCGCTCGCATTGCGGCGGGGCTCGTGCTGCCTACAACTGGGCTGTGGGCTGGGTGTCGGCGTCGTGGTGGCAGCGCAAGGCCGAAGAGTCCTACGGCGTTGCCGAAGCGGATATGACGGACTGGCGGCCGTGGTCGCTGCCCGCGCTCCGTAAGGCGTTCAACGGGACCAAGCACACCGACCCCAGGTTTGCCGCCTGGTGGTCGGAGAACAGCAAAGAGGCGTACTCCACCGGTCTCGCGAACGCTGCCGCCGCATTCGACAACTACGCGAAGTCGAAGAACGGCAAGCGCAAGGGCAAGCGCGTGGGGATGCCCCGCTTCAAGTCCAAGCACAAGACGAGGTTGGCGTGCCGGTTCACCACCGGAACAATCCGCGTCGAGGCCGACCGCTGGCACGTCACCCTGCCCCGGCTGGGCACGATCCGCACACACGAGTCCACCCGCAAGCTTGAGCGCTGTATCGCTGCGGGCGCGGCCCGGGTCCTGTCCGCGACAGTCCGCCACGAGCGGGGCCGCTGGTTCGTCTCGTTCCAGGTCGAGGTCAAGCGCGAGATCCAGCGCGTCGCACGGCCGGATGTGACGGTCGGCGTCGACCTCGGGGTGAAGACCCTCGCGGTCATGGCCGACAGCCTCGGCGAGATCCGGTACATCCCGAACCCGAAGCATTACGACACCGCCCTCAAGACGCTCAAGCGGTTCTCTCGCCGTGTCTCTCGCCGGCGGGGTCCTGACCGGCGCACCGGACAGAAGCCCTCCGCCCGGTGGATCAAGGCCAACGCCGAGCGCAACAAGGTCCACCACCGCGTGACCAACCTGCGCGCCGACGCCCTGCACAAGCTCACCACCACGATCACCAGCGAGTACGGCACCGTCGTGGTCGAAGACCTCAACGTCGCCGGAATGCTCAAGAACCGGCGCCTCGCGCGGAGGGTCGCTGATGCCGGGTTCGGGGAGATCCGCCGTCAGATCGCCTACAAGACCCAGCGCAACGGCTGCCGCTCGGTAGTCGCCAACCGCTGGTATCCCTCCTCGAAAACCTGCTCGGGCTGCGGAACAGTGAAAGCCAAACTGCCGCTGCACGTCCGAGTCTTCGCCTGCGACGCCTGCCCCCTGGTCATGGACCGGGACGAGAACGCCGCACGCAACCTCGCCGCCCTCGCGGCAACCTGCATGACTGGTACCGGAGTGGCCGCAGACCAGGGCGCGCGAGCGCCGATACCCCGTGGAGCCGACCAGAGGAACCGCGCTACCCGACCCAGCCGCAAGGCCGGGACGGGGCGGCCAGGTGGCGAAATCCCCGCACAACGCGGGACAGAAACGGGAGACCGTCAACAGGACACCACCGCCCAACTCGGGCTTTGGTGACACCGTTACGGACCTTCCTGGCCGAAAGGCCGGGATTGCTGAGATTCCCTGAGAGTCAAAGCAACGGTGGTGTCCGTAAGTCTTCTTCCAGGTTGCCGCGGCGTCCTGCTTGTCGGAGTGGGCCAGGACCAGCACTCCGTCCAGGTCCACGATCACCTGACCTGCGGCGTCCGGCGACGACGCCCCGGCCAGCTTCCAGACATGTTCGCGGACCTCGGCCCGGGCGGCTTGGATCGCGGTGAGAGCGTTCGGTCCGGCCGCGGCGAGGGTGTCGATGAGTCGGGAGACGGTCGGGTCGGAGGCCACCGGCCCGAACACGGCCCGCTCGGCCCGCAGCATCCCGACATCAGCCAGACAGTCCCCACCGAGCGCAACCGCCAGGGCCACATCCAGCAGCACCTTGCCCGGATCATGCACCGCCCGAGGACGCCGCCACCGAGCCAACGCCGCCGACATCGCAGCATCCAGACCGGCCTTGCGGGCAGTCTCGACCAGCAGCACCCCACCGGCCTGCGAGACCACCCCGCTCCCGCCACCCTCGACTCGGACACGCGGATAGAACCCGATACGCTTCTTCACTTGAAGAGTGCTTCTTTCATGCGACGACCTGGACCCTAGACAAGTCCCATCGTTGCAGGTCAGGAGCACTCTTTGCGTTTCCGATCACGTACCCGACGCCCCACCACGTGTATGCCCGAGGCTAGGTGGGCGGGAGCACCAGGAAGAAGAGGCTCAGCACTGAGCCCGGACAGCCACCTCAGGCTGCCTGGTCGCTCCGCTCAACGAGAGGCACGTCGGGGATGTCGATGTCGGCCTCGGGAAGTCCGAGGTAGGCCCGAACGGCCGCGTTGTCGCCCGTGGCGTCGGCGAGCCGGGCGGCGGCCTCGAACGCCCGCGCCTCGATGCGTTCGATCTCCTGTTGCGCGTCCTCGATGGGGTAGCCAGCGTCCTGGAGCATGCGCACGCCGGTCTCCACCGACAGAACCCCTCATGGAGGACGGCCGCTTGGTCGGTCGGCGTGTGCGGTCCCCACATCAGCCGGGCGGGCAGAGACTCCCCCGCGGGCCAGCCCTCGGCCTGCCCGCGTCTTGATCCTCTCCTGAGCCCGGCCGCTGGATCGCGCGTAGATTAGAAGTGCAGGCAGTCGCGCTCACAGGCCACGGAGAGCGTGTGATGACAGCGGACAGTGATTTCACGGCGTTCTTCGACGCAACACCAAGCCCGTACCTCATGCTGGACACGGACCTGGTGATTTGCTACGTCAACACGGCATATCTGCAGGCCACCGGCCGGGCCAGAGACCAGCTGATCGGGAAGTACTTCTTCGACGCCCTGCCGGAACGTTCCGGCACCCCCGACGACACACAACAACACCTGAGGGCGTCACTGCGCCGGGTCCTGGACACCGGGAAACCGGAAACCTTGGTGCTGCAGCGGTACGACATCCCCGCCCTCGACGAGCCAGGCGGGTTCGAGGAGCGATGGTGGTCCGAGATCCACACCCCAATTCTCGGGCCAGACGGCAAGGTGAAGTGGATCGTCCAACGGGCCGAGGACGTCACCGCCTTCGTCCACTCACGCCGGGCACGCCAGCTCACCGAGGAGTTCACCGAGCGGGAGAAAGGCATGGCAGCCGAGCTGTACGCGCGGGCCGGCGAACTGCACCGGCTGAACCAGGAACTGCACCAGGCCCACGCCCGTGAACGGCAGGTCGCCGTCACCCTGCAGGAAGCCATGCTCTCCGCCCCCGACCTGGACCACCACACCGACAACATCGCCGTGCGCTACCTGCCGGCGGCCACATCACTAAACGTGTGCGGCGACTGGTACGACGTCGTCGACCTGCCACCCGACCGCTACGCCGCGGCGGTCGGAGACGTTGTCGGCCACGGCCTGCACGCCGCCGCCGTCATGGGCATGCTCCGCAGCGCCCTGAGCGCAGTCATCCGTGCCACTCCCAGTCCCGCCCAGGCCCTGGAAGTCCTCGGTCTGTACGCCCGCTCCCTGGACGGCGCGACGGCCGCAACCGCGGTCAAGGTCCTCATCGACACCCGCAGCAGACTGATCATCTACAGCAACGCCGGACACCCACCGCCCGTCCTGCTTCACTACGACGGGACCTGTGAACTGCTGGACCAAGCGACCGATCCGCCGCTCGGCGCCCGCCTCCACCATGTCCCCCGCCCCCAGGCCGGCCTGTCCTACACCCGTGGGGACACCCTCGTGATGTACACCGACGGCCTCATCGAACGCCGCGATGAGGACATCGACGCCAGCCTGGCACGCTTGACCACAGCCCTGGCCCAGGACAGCACCCTCGCCCCAGACCAGCTGGCCGACGCGCTGCTGGCCCGCCTCGGCACCGCAGGGGGCGCCGCCGACGACATCGCCCTCGTCGTCATCCGCCTATAACCTGCGCGGCCTCTCGACAGCTCACGGCACGCGGCGGATACGTTTAGTTACGCGACCGACAGTGCGATATCCAGCAGGACCTTGCCGGGATCGTGCACCGCACGGTCCTTGCGCCACGGCGCCAGCGCCGCGTAGAACCGCACCGGCCTGGGAGACCACCCCCCGGCCACCGCCCCGCACGCGAACAGACGGGTACGACCCGATACGCTTCTTCACCTGAGGAGTGCAGCTTCCTTGAGGACGGCCAGGACCCTAGACAAGTCCAATCGTCCCAGGTCAGAGGCGCTTCTCGCCTTTTTGATCACAGCTTGGACGGCCCACTCGTGAAAGCGCGAAGCCTAATCGCTCGCTGGACTCGATGCCCTTGCGGGCGGACGCCGATGCGCTTGCCGCGGAGCCATTTCCGCAGGTGGGGGATGTCGTACGCCTTGTCGGCATGCAGGCGTTGAGCTTGAAGTGACGGCCGCGGTGGGGGTCGTGTCTCGTTTGGTGACCCTCGACCATGGGCTTCAGGGCTTCGCTGTCCGCATTCCTGTTTCGCGGTCTGGAAGCATTCCTCGATGGCCCACCGGCTGCCCGCGACACGGATCAGTTCATCGAGAGTGGTGCCGGCGGGGCAGTAGGCGATGTAGTAGGAGATCTCCTGCGGACGGATGACGCTGCGGCGGGCGATCACCCAGTGCCGGCGGTCCGGCCGGTGCCAGGGCCGCACCTCCACTCGTGCCCAGTCGAACACGCGCAGGCCGTGGGCGCCCTTCCCGCAGGAACGGTGCTTCCACTTCTGCCGCGCAAGTCCGGTGAACAGATCGTGGACGGGATGCGCGCGGAGCTGGCCGCAGCTGCCCGATCTCGCCGAGCTCCTGCGTGAAGGCGACAGATGACCAGCTCGACCTGGAGCGCCAATCAGCCCGGCATGTGGGCGGTGGCGAGGTCGCGCCCGGGGCGCGCGGTGCGGCAGAAGGCCAAATCGCATAAGCTCGGCGGTAGTTGAGCAACGCGAGGGGTGAGCATGCGCTCTGCCGTCATCGGCTCCACGGAAGGCCGGCCGATCTGATGTCCGTCCTCCCCGACCCCGGTGCCGATGACCTCGACCCCGCGTCCGCGCCCTTGGCGCCGCCCGGGGGTGACACCGTCACTCCGCGATCGCATGCGGACGCGCGTAACCGGGTGGTCCGCTTCGCGATGCCCTTGGTCATCGCGCTTGGCGGTGCCGTCGCCTCCTACGCCAGCGTCGGTGAGGGATTCGCCGGAAGCCCGTCCCTGTCCCAGGTGGTCGCGACAGGTCTGACAGCCTGCATCACCTATCTCGGTGCGGCCGCCGTGACCGACGGTGGCGCAGCGGACCCCGGTCGCGCCGACGATCCGCACGGCGTCCAAGGCGTTCCGCCGGCGCAGCAGACTGTAGCCCTCTGCTACCCGCCGGGGGAGCGGACCTGGGCGGACTGGACGGCGACGGTGCTGGTCCGCGCGGGATTCACCGTCCTGCGACGGGGCGGGCTGCCGCCGCAGGACGAAGGCCTGGAGCAAGCCGCACAGCAGCTCCTTGACGGCGCCGACAGTGCCCTGATCCTGCTCCCCGAGATCCCGCCCCAGGATCACTCCCGCTACGCCGACTGGCTGAACCAGCTGGACGCCGCTCATGAGGAGGGCGAGCCGATCGGCTGGATCCGCTATGGATCGCTCGATCTGTGGGGCGAAGGGCAGACGGGGACTTTGAATCCGCTGGAGGCGCTGCCCCACGACGCCTGTCTGGACCTGTCGTCCGGGGAACCGGATGTGGCCGCGTCCACGCTGGTGACGCGACTTCACCGGTTGGGGCTGCGGCCCGGGGGCGCGGTGACGGATGTGGCACTCCTTGCCGCCGGGCTCAGCTATCCCGCGTGGGGTGCGGTCATCACCAATTTTCCGCCGCGTAATCCTCACTTCACGGACCGTGACGCAGCCCTGGCCACCTTGTCGCGGTGCCTGCTCTCCGACGACGGCGGGCCCCGTCCCGACGCCGGTGGTCTTGTGGGTCTGCCGGGCGTCGGCAAGACGCAGACGGCGTTGGAGTTCGGACATCGCTTCGCCAGCCACTACGACGTGGTGTGGTGGGTCAACGCCGAGCGTCAGGTGTCGCTGAGTGGCCAGCTCTCCGAACTCGCCCGGGCGCTCGGGGCGGAGGAGGTCCCCGACCTGACAGTGATGCTCTCCCGCCTCTGGACCGCTCTGCGCGGGCGGAGCCGTTGGCTCCTTGTCTACGACAATGTCGAACAGCCCCCGGATGTCTCCACGATCTGGCCCCGGGCGTCGAACGGCGACGTATTGATCACCTCGCGCAACCCCAACTGGGGATCTCTGGGCGTGACCCGGGTGCCCCTCAAGGCCTTCGATCTGGACGACGGAGAGGCCTTTCTCCTCAAACGCACTCGGGAGTCCGATCGCGACGCCGCGCGGGACGTCACCGCCCGGCTCGGCGGTCTTCCCTTTGCCCTGGAGTACGTCGGCGCCTACGTGGAGGAGCGCCGTGCGTCCCTGGCCGGCTACCGAGCCCTTCTGGGTGAGGGACCGCGCCACACGTCATCAGCAGCCGACACGGATTGGTATGCCTCGGCCATGGCCACTTCCTGGAACGTCAGCTTCGACCAAGCGAACGACGAAAACCCGCATGTGCGGGCACTGCTCTCCGTCTTCTCCTTTCTGGCGCCCGACGACATTCCGAGAGACCTGATTCCCGGTCACATCGGCGTCCTGGGTGAGGAGCGAGAGGGGTTACCCGCCACGCGCGCCGAGTACGACCGCGCGGTGGCAGTCCTGGTCAGGCTGTCGCTGGTCGACGCCACGGAGGACCGCATCACCATCCACCGCCTGGCCCAGGAGTATGTGCTCAGCCGGATGACCGGTCCCGAGGAGCAGCGCTGGGCGGTCTGCTCGGCGCTGATGCTGGTGAGCGCGGCGTTCCCCATGGAGCCCCTGAGTCCGGCGTCCTGGGTGACGTGCCGGCGCATCATGCCCCACGTTCTGGAGCTCGCCGAGTCCCGCGCGGCGCACTACCCGCTGCTGCGGGAGCGCTGCCCGGCCGTGCTGGGATCCCTGCTGCTGCGTGCGGGACGCTATCTGCACCTGCGGGGTGAACACGGTCCGGCAAGGGGGCTGCTGGAACAGGCCCTCGATGTGGAGTCGTCGCGGGCGGAACCCGACCGGCTGGCGAGCGCCATGGTGCTCGCCGCGCTCGGCCGCGTCTACTACCACCAGGCAGAACTGGCGGATGCGCGCCGGGTTACGGAGCAGGCCATCGCGGCGGCGGTCGGCGAACTCGGCGAGCAGGAGCACTTCGTGGGCCGACTACGACTCCATCTGAGCCGCGTCCTAAGGGAGTTGACCGCGTTCGAGGAGGCCGAGCACCTCGCCGGTGAGGTGCTGGAGCACCTGCGGCAGTCGGACGGCGAGCGGCATCCTCTCGTCGCGGAGGCGTGGGCGACCTACGGCGACGCACTGTGGCGGCGCGGCCGTCTCCGGGAGGCCGCCGATGCCTACCGTGAGGCGCTCGAGGTTCGTTCGGCGATGCCCGGCACGCCGGCCATCGACATGGCCACCTGCCACAAGCATCTCGGCATCATCAGCCGGGAACTGGACGATCTCGACGTGGCGGAGCAGGAGCTGCGCACTGCGCGCACCCTGCTGATCGCCGACTACGGAGCCGACTACGGGGAGAACCACCGTGACGTGATCGACGTCGACAGTCATCTTGCCGAGGTCCTGCGTCGCTCGGGACGCCTGGAGGAGGCCTACGGACTGCTGCGGCGGGTTGTCGCGGTGCGGGAGGAGGAGTTCCAGGACCACCCGGATGTGGCGGGCAGTCTGACGAAGCTGGGTGCGCTACTGCGCGACCAGGGCCGCTACGAGGAGTCGGAGTCGGTGCTGAGCCGGGCCGTCGCCATGTTCGAGCGGTGCATGGGCAGCGAGCACCCGTATGGGGCCGATGCGGCGGTCGAGCGCTCCCTGACCCGGCGTGCCGCGGGAGACCAGGAAGGCGCCGTGGCAGACATCGACAGGGCGGTTTCCATCTATGCGGCACGCTACGCAGAGGGGCACCCCGACCTCGAGCGGGCGGAACGTGTGCGGCAGGAGATCGCCCCGTAGCAGCGGGGGGCCGCGCTCCGTCCTGTACCGGGGCAGTCCCGTCGGCTGCACCGATGTGTCCCCGCGGACACGACTGACTCGGCCTGACTGACCAGAGCACCAGCCGGCTGAGCGCGCCGTACGCGGCTGGATTGCCGCCCTCTACCCCTGCGCTTGCCGATAACCTC
>NZ_JAGGPB010000108.1 GCF_018614055.1 Streptomyces sp. ISL-98 | reverse complement strand
ACGCCAGCGTGATCGCCAGGATCATCGTCTGGACGTTGCCCCACATCAGGGCGGTACCAATGACCATGCCGAGGATCTCGCCGATCGCACATCCGGTCAGGCAGTGCAGCGTCGCCTTTGCCGCCGCCCCCCAGGTCACCCCGCCCATCTGGTGCCCGGCATGGTCCGCGTGCGCCTGGTGCGCCGTGTGGTCCTGTGCGGTGCTGGTGTGGTGTGCGCTGTGGTCCATGACCGTCATCCCCTATCCCGTCCGGTGTGACCCCGCTCCCGCGGACCCACACCACAACCGTATACCCCCCCAGGGTATTCCGCGAGGGGCGTGAGCCCAACAAGAAGCGGAGGGGTATGCCGGGCCGTACGGCCCGGCATACCCCTCCGCCCGGGTGGGTCAGCTCTTGCCGAGCGGGCGGTGTCGACCTCGGTCTCGGCAACGACGATCCGGCACATGCGGCACATCCCGCCGCGGAGCATCAGCGTGCGGTGGCAGCGGTCGCACTCGGCCTCGTTGCCGCCGAGTTTGCGGATCTCGCAGCACCAGCTGGTGCACGGCACACACAGGACCCGGCGGTCGTTCGCCCAGGCGAGGCAGTGCGCGCACTGCCCTCGCAGCTCAGGGTCCCGCTGCCCGCCTTGGCGAGTGGGGCCGGTGCCGCGCGGCGGGACCATCCGGCGCGGCGGAGGCGGTGCGAGGAGATCGGCGCGGTCCAGGGCCTGCCCGAGGATCGGGCCGTTGTAGAGGAGGTCCTTCAGGACCTCGGCGGCGACCTGGTGCTGATCAGGGTCCCGGGCAGCCAGCGCGAGACGGGCGAAGCCCTCCAGCCGCCAGATCCACATGGTCCGGGCGCGTACCCGGCGCTCGTCCGCCATGTACCGCAGCTGCTCGGAGACGGCCTCGAATCCGGGAATGGGCCGGTCGCTGATGCGAGCCGCGTCGGTGCGGGCGAACTGGCGGGCCGGGGTGGGGAAAAGCCCCAGCTGGCCGGGCACCTGGGGTGGGCAGATCCGGGGATCGTCCTGGATCGGCTCGGGAAGCCGGGCCCGTAACCACGAGGGGATGGCCGCTCGCCGTCCGGATTTAGCCTGGGGCATCCGCACCGGCCTCGCTTCGGGTAGGGCGACACCCTCGATGTCCAGGGCGAGCTGACGCGGCCGGCCCGGGGCGAGGGTTTCGTCGTGGAGCTCGCCCCAGGCCCAGGAGTCGTCCTCCCCGAGGCGAACAGCCAGAAGGCAGGGCGCGCACACGCCCGCCCGCGTGACCGGCACGGTCCAGGCGCAGCGGCGGCAGGGAGCCTTGCTCCAGCCGTCCCTGGCTGAGGACACGCGGATCCATCCCCACGCGCACCGAGGGCACATGGCGTTCCCGTTCACCGCTCCCCAGCTCGCGCACGTCTCGCACGATCCGAGCAGCCGGAAGCCCTTGATCACCGGTCGACCGGGTCAGTTCGGCGGCAGCGGGCGCCGGGACCCGCCGCTGCCCGGCCGGGGAATCGGGCGTGCGGGGCCGCTGTCGCCCACGGCTCGCTGCTCGGTCTCCGGGCGCCCCTCGGCCGCCGCCACCGGCTCGGCTTCCATCAGGTCCGCAACCGTGCACTGGAGGGCGGCGCAGATCATGTCCAGGTCCTCCAGCCGGACGGTGACCGGCTTGCCCGACCACAGCGCGGCCACCTTGCTTAGAGACGGAGTGAACCCCACCTCCCGGAAGGCCGCCTGCAGCTGGGTAGGGCGCCAGATATCGCGCTTGGCCGCGGCCCAGCGCAGATTCCACTTCAACGGATCACGCCTCCGTGCTCAGCCGGCGAACCGCTCGCCGGGAAGACTCCAGGCTCGCCCGCTCCGGGTCGCCCTTCGCGGTCGCGAGATACCCGACCGTGGTGGATGCCCAGACATGGCCGAGCAAGACCTGCACGTCCCACAACGGCATCCCCGCCTCATAGTTGTGGGTCGCGCACGCGTGCCGCAGCAGATGCGGAAAGAGCTCGCTGACCGGGCCCCGCAGATGCTCGTGAGAGGCCATCTTCAGTGCCCGCCGGAACGTGTCGGGCACCACCGGCGGCGCGAGCAGTCCCTCCATGCCGGTCAGCGACCTCGCCAGACGCTCGGAAGGGAAGAGCGGCGCCCGCGGGTCGCAGGGGTCATCGGGAAACTCGCCCCGCACCTCTTCGACGTACCACCACAGGAGCGCGCGGCCCTCTTCGAAGAGGAAAGCTTCGCGGTCCCGGGGGCCGGAGCCGCCGGCGCCCTTGTCGTGGACCAGGAACCGGCCCCACTGGCCGTTCTCCCAGTGCACATCCCCAAGCTGCACTTGGCACAGCTCCGCCGCCCGGACCCCGGAGATGTACGTCAGCTTCGACATCACGTAGTTCCGGACCGCCACCGGATACTTCCGCGCCCGCGGCAGAGCCTCGCGCCACGCGGCGAAGAACTCCTTCGTCGCCCGGCCCGACGGCGGGATCCGCAGCCCAAAGTCGCCGCGGTGAACAGGCCGGTTGAACGCGTCGACGGGTGACTCGACCACCGCGCCGAACCGGCGATGGGCTGATGACGCTGTCCGACGGCGCAAGAGCGGGATTCCCGCAGAAATCGGCCACCGGGAGAAGTGGCGCCTGGCGTTGGACACCATCGACGAGCTGGCCGGATGGGGCCTGGTCCCGCCGGTGCTGGTGGCCGACGCCGGCTACGGCCAGAACGCCGACTTCCGCGACGGCCTGCAGAGCCGGGGCATCGGCTATGCCGTCGCCATCCGCTCGGATGTGACCGTCCACCCGCACGATGCGGTGCCCACCGCCCCGCCCTGGTCCGGCAACGGCCGCAAACCGCAGCCCCGCTACCGGGACACGCCCTCCTCGGTGGCCGCACTCGCCACCGGACACGGACGGCAGGCTTTCACCGAGGTCACCTGGCGTGAAGGCTCCCGCCAACCGATGCGCTCGCGCTTTTTGTCCCTGCGGGTGCGGCCGGCCGGAGTGAAGTCCCGCCGCCTGGCCCAGGCCGCCGCCACGGCCCGCGACGGCCACTGGGACGGCGTCCTGCCCGACGTCACGCTACTGATCGAATGGCCTGAGCACGCCGAAGCGCCCACTGACTACTGGCTGTCCAATCTGCCCCAGGACACCCCGCTGGCCGAACTGGTCCGCCTGGCGAAGATCCGCTGGCGCATCGAGCACGACTACCGTGAGCTCAAGCACGGCCTCGGCCTGGACCACTTCGAGGGTCGCTCATGGACCGGATGGCACCACCACGCCACCCTGGTCACCGCCGCTCACGCCTTCCTCACCGAGCAGCGGCTCTCCCCAAAAGCCGACACACCGGACTCACCCTCTACCAGATCCTCGACACCCTCCAGCACTTCCTGAACTGCTGGACCGGCACCTGTACCACCTGCCACCGCCCTCTGCCCACAAGATCCACTACCAGCCGGAACCCAAGACCCCAACCGACTTAACGGAGTCCTACTAGGCGATCGTCAGCGTCGTCTTGGCCATTGCGAGCGAACTGTTGCCCACATAAATGTCGATGTCACCCTCTTCGATCTCGAACTGTCCACCAGTGTCGTTCGTCCAGAAGCCGAGGTCATCGGCGCCGAGGCAGAACCGGACGGTGGTGCTCTTGCCCGCATCCAGGCTCACCCGGCGGAAACCGCGCAGCCTGCGGACCGGCTGCACGATGCTCACCGCAAGGTCGTGGAGGTAGAGCTGGACGACCTCGTCGCCCGCGCGCTCGCCGGTGTTGCGCACGGTGACCGCCACCTCGACCGTGTCGCCCTTGCGCAGCGCGCCCGTCGAGATCCGGCGGGTGCTCAGGGACGGGTCGCCGATGGCGAACGAGGTGTAGCTCAGGCCGTGCCCGAAGGGGAACTGCGGCCCGTCGGGTAGGTCCAGGTACTTGGACGTGTACTTGTTGTTGGCGTCGTAGGGGCGGCCGGTGTTCTCGTGGTTGTAGTAGATCGGAATCTGCCCGACGGTGCGCGGGAAGGTCACCGGGAGCTTGCCGCCGGGGTTGACCGCGCCGAACAGTACGTCCGCGATGGCGTTGCCCGCCTCCGTGCCGGGGTGCCACGCCTCCAGGATGGCCGGGGCGGAGTCCAGCCAGCCGCCGATGGCGAGGGGCCGTCCGTTGACCAGGACGACGACGAACGGCTTGCCCGTGTCGGCGATCGCGGTGATCAGGTCCTCCTGCGCCCCGGGCAGCGTGATGTCGCTGCGCACGGCGGCCTCGCCGCTCATCCACCACGGCTCGCCGACCACGACTACGGTGACGTCGGCCGCCTTGGCCGCCGCGACCGCGTCCTTGATCCCCGAGGTGTCCGTGGCCTCCGGGTTCATCCCCGTGACGGAGGTGACCTTGGCCTTGGGGGCTGCCGCCCGGACTCCTTCCAGCGCGGTCACCGAAGAGAACTTCTGCGCGCCGGGGCCGGCCCACGCACCCAGCAGGTCCGCGGAGTCGGCGAACGGACCGACGACGGCGATGGAGCCGACGGACGGGCGCAGGGGCAGGGCGGCCTTGTCGTTTTTCAGCAGCACCATGGAACGCGCGGCGGTCGACCGTGCCGCGGCGCGGGCCTCCTTCGTCAGCTCTGTGACCGCCGCGTCCTCGTCGACGTAGGGGTTGTCGAAGAGGCCGAGGCGGAACTTCAGGCGCAGGATGCGGGAGACCGCGTCGTCCAGGCGGCGGGCCGTGATCTGACCGCCCTTGAGTAGTTTCCTGCCGTGGTCCACAAGGTTGGTGCTGACCATTTCCATGTCCACCCCGGCGTTCAGGGCGAGCCGGCCGGCGTCGGCACCATCGGCGGTGAACCCGTGGGCGATCATCTCCTGGACGCCCATGTAGTCGCTGACGACGACCCCGTCGAAGCCCCACTCATCCTTGAGGATGCCGGTCAGCACATGCCAGTTGCCGTGGGCGGGGACGCCGCTGACGGTGTTGAAGGATGCCATGACGGTGGCCACCCCGGCGTCGAGGGCCGCCTTGAAGGGCGGAAGGTAGTGGTTGCGCAGGCGGGCTTCGGAGGTGTCCACGGTGTTGTAGTCGCGTCCGCCCTCCGCGCCTCCGTACGCGACGAAGTGCTTGGCGCAGGCCGCGAGCCGGTTCTTGGCGTCCAGGTGTTTGCCGTCGCCCTGGTAGCCGCGGGTCTTGGCGGCGGCGAAGACCGCCGTGAGGTACGGGTCTTCGCCGCACCCCTCCGCGATGCGCCCCCAGCGCGGCTCGTGGGTGACGTCCATCATCGGGGAGAACGTCCAGCGCACCCCGTTGGAGCGCGCCTCCACGGCCGCGATCTCGGCGTCCCGCTCGGACACCGCCGGGTCGAAGCTGGACGCCTGGGCCAGCGGGATGGGGAACGTGGTCCAGTAGCCATGGATGACATCGAGGCCGAACAGCAGCGGGATACCCAGCCGCGACTCCTCGACGGCGATGCGCTGAAGGTCGTTGGTGCTCTTCGCCCCGTAGATGTTGATCACGGACCCGAGCCTGCCCGTGCGGGCGGCCTTCTCCGCCTGTGCGGTCTGCCCGCCGCCGGGACCGGTGTCGCCCGTCCAGGACAGCTGCTGCAGTTGCCCCAGCTTCTCCTCGACGGTCATCCGGGCCAACAGGGCCTTGGCTTTCGCCTCGTACGGGCCGGACCCGCGCTTCGCGGCGGCTGCCGAAGCGGGCTCCTCGGCCTGTGCGGTGCCTGTGGCGGCTACGGCGGCGACCGTACCGCCGAGTGCCGTGACCACTGTGCGCCTGCGCATACCACTCATGGCCTTCGTCCTTTGAATGGGGATTAGGAAAGGGGGGTGCGGGGTGGGGGGTGGTAGTTCAGACCGATCGTGTGGTGAAGATCGCGGCAGCGCCGGGGGCAATCGGTAGCTGTACGTCGTGCCGCCCCACGGGACGTCGAACGTGGCATAACCGGTGCCTGAGTTGTAGGCCGCCGAGAGCCGGGTGCCGTCGGGGAGCGTACGAGATGGGGATCTCGCGTGCGACCGCATCCAAATGGGTGAACCGCTACCGCCGTTACGGCGAACTCGGACTCCTCGACCGGCCCTCGGCCCCGCACCGGCAACCGACCGCTACGCCCGGTCGTCTGGTCGTCTGGTCGTCTGGTCGTCTGGTCGACCGGATCGAGAGGATGCGCCGCAAGCGCAAGTGGTCTGCCTCGCGGATCGCGTTCGAGCTGGAACAGGACGGCACACCCGTCAGCCGCCGCACCGTCACCCGACTGCTTGCGCAGCTTGGCTTGAACCGGCGCCACTTCATCGACCCCAACGGCGCGACGAATAGGGAACCACAGCAGATCATTGCCGAGCGCCCCGGGCACATGATCCACATCGACGTCAAGAAAGTTGGGCGCATCCCCAACGGCGGCGGGCGGCGTGTGCACGGGCGGGGTAGCCCGCAAGCGAAACCCGTCGACCGCATGAAAACACGCGGCACCGGCCGGCTACGTCTACCTGCACTCCTGGCGATACGAGCCATACCAGACTCCCACGGGTCGCACGCGATCAGATCGATTACAAGTTGTCACGGAGCCGACGTAATGGGGCATCGGCATCGCCGGGGAGAGCGCGAAGAGTGCCGTTCGGGATCAGTGCGGTGTCCTTGCGGGAACCGGCGTCGAAGTCCGCCTTGTGGGGCCGGGTCAGGCGCGCTGGCCCGCGCGGTAGGCAGGGTCGCCGCCTACGGACTGCCGCTGCCTTACACTCCGCGATATACGGAAAGTAACCCTACTTCTACAATGAGTGCCGATCAGGTGGCTATGGCCCTTAGCGCCGCAGCGTCCGGGCACTCAGCTCCCTCTTGGTCTGAGGACCTTCGAGCGTGACGCGCGCCTCACCTGCCCGCCGAGCCGGGCAGCGCCCCCCAAGTCAGCACCTCCCCGTACGCCTTCGTGAAGGGATCATTCATGGTCACCAAGAAGAAGAGCACGACGTCCAAGACAGCACCCAGTCAGGACAAGCTCATCGATTCCCTCCGGCAGTTCATCCGGACCAAGGGGCAGAGCTATCTGTCCGATCCGAATGTGAACAGCATCGGTATCGGCTACCGGCAGCAGGGCGGGAGACAGACGAAGGAGCTCACGCTCCAGTTCACGGTGGGTACCAAGGTGGTGCCGGAGGAACTGGAAGCTCTGGAGACGACGAGAATTCCGGAGACCATCACGGTCGACGGCGCCGACGTGCCCACCGATGTCATCCAGCGCAGCTACAAACCTCAGTTCCTCGTAGTGGCAGAGGCGGAGAGCCCGCAGCGGAAGCGACGCCTGGATCCCATCGTGCCCGGCGCGAGTGTCGGGCACGTGGAGGTGTCGGCAGGGACGATCGGTTGCATCGTGTTCGACAAGAAGAACGGCACTCCGTACGTGCTGAGCAACTGGCACGTCCTGCACGGCTCGGACGGGGAGCTGGGAGAGGCCGTCGTGCAGCCCGGCACGCACGACGACAACCGGATCGCCCAGAACCGTCTCGGTGTCCTGGAACGTTCCCACCTGGGCATGGCCGGCGACTGCGCGGTCGCGACGATCGAGGACCGCCGCTTCGCCCAGAAGATCCTCGAGCTCGACGTGGCCCCGGAGCAGTTGGGCGAGCCGGAACTCGGTGACAAGGTCGTCAAGAGCGGCCGCACCACCGGTGTCACCCACGGTGTGGTGCGGCGGATCGAAACCCTCGTACAGCTCGACTACGGCGGCGAGGTGGGGCTGCAGAACATCGGCTGCTTCGAGATCGAACCCGACCCGGCCATTCCGCCCGCCGCCGGTGAGGTCAGCCAAGGCGGTGATTCCGGCGCTGTTTGGATGTTCAAGGGGGCCAACGGCCGGCCGGGCAAGGTGATGGCAGGACTCCACTTCGGCGGCGAGGGCGAATTCAGTCCCGACGAACATGCCCTGGCCTGCCTGCCTCGCTCGGTCTTCGAAAAGCTCGATATCAGCCTGCAGCAGCCGTCCGTCGAAGAAGCCGCAGTCATCCAGGGATACGATCCCGCGTTCCTGGGTACCCGCATCGACCCCCCGCGCCTCACGGCGGCAGTCAAGGACGACGCCGTCCAGCTCAGTGGCACCGACGTCATCCCCTACACCCACTTCTCCCTCGCGCTCAATGGCGTCAGAGGGTTCGCGTTCTGGGTAGCGTGGAATATCGACGGCGGTTCCATCAAGAAGCTGCCCCGCAGGGGAATCAAGTTCATCAAGGACCCGCGGCTGCCGGACGACGTCCAGATCGGCAACGAACTGTATGAGGACAACCCGCTCGACCGCGGGCACCTGGCCCGCCGCGCTGACCTCCTGTGGGGAGCACCGCTGGAGGCGAAGAAGGCCAACAAGGACTCCTTCTTCTACACCAACATCACCCCCCAGATCGAGGACTTCAATCAATCCAGCAAGGGCGGCCTGTGGGGGCAGCTCGAAGACGCCCTCTTCGCCGAGGTCGAGATCGATGACCTCAAACTGAGCGCCTTCGGCGGACCGGTCTTCCAGGAAGACGACCGCCTCTACCGCGAGGTTCAGGTCCCCCGCGAATTCTGGAAGGTGCTGGCGTTCGTGGAGCAGGGCCAGCTCAAGGCCAAGGCCTTTCTCCTCACCCAGAACCTCAACCAGCTCGAGGCACTGGAACTGGATGAATTCCGCGTCTTCCAGGTCGCGCTGAGCGAGGTAGAAAGCCGCGGCCGCTTCCGCTTCCCCACCGCCCTACGCAAGGCCGACACGCTGGCCGTGCCCGAAACACTCGCAGCCCGCACGCCCCTCGATGACCTGTCGGACATCATCTGGCATTAGGCCGGAGACAGCTGGCCTCCCGGAGCGGGCAGCCAGCTGCAGAGCGTGCTTCGCCGAGTGCCGTCGCGTACTCCCGTGGGGCGGATACCCGACGGCCGCGAAGTCACGATCGAGGAGGTTTGGGGCCCGCTCGGTAGCCGGATCGGCAACGGGGTACGTACCGCGGTGCCGACTGTCAGCCAGTCGCCCACCTGACTCGCAGCGGCGAATAGCGGGGAGGGGCATCGTTTCTGCGCTGTACTGCACCCCCCGGGAGTGTGAGCAATCGAGCGTTCCAGCCCACCAGTGGCTTACGAGCCGCTATCCATGGGTTCGTGATCAAGAACCTGATGCGCGCCGCTGCGGCTGCCGCGCTTGCCGTCCTGCCCCTCACCACTTCCCCGCCGGCGCACGCCGCCGAGACGCTTCCGCTGAGCGTCGCGGTCCACCAGCTCGACCTCGCTGATGAATCCCGCGACGGGTACACGCGCGACAAGTTCCGCCACTGGAACGCCGGGCAGAACCCCTCGGACGGCTGCAACACCCGCAACGAGGTACTGATCGAGGAAGCAGTCGAGCCGCCGACCATTGGCCCCGGGTGCAAGCTGTCCGGCGGCACCTGGTGGTCCTACTACGACGCGACCACGGTGTCGGGCCCCTCCGGCCTCGACATCGACCACATGGTGCCGCTCGCCGAATCATGGGATTCCGGCGCGTCAGCCTGGACTCCGCAGCGCCGCGAGGCATACGCAAATGACCTGGGGGCCGCCACCTCACTGGTCGCTGTCACCGCCCGGTCGAACCGCAGCAAGTCTGACCAGGACCCGGGCACCTGGATGCCGCCCAGCGGCGAAGTCCACTGCCAGTACGCCGCCGAATGGACCGCAACCAAGCTCCGCTGGGACCTCGCCATCGACCCGCAAGAACAGGCCGAGCTCCTCGACCTTGCCGAGCAGTGCCCGACCACCGACGTCTACTTCGAACCCGCCCCGTAGCCGAAACGCCAGCGCCCTCAGTAACCACAGACCCCTTGGAATTGCATCTAGGAGAGGTCCGGATCACGGCCTGAAAACTTCTGACAGCAACACCGTGTCGCAGCGTCGGTTCGGACTGCACCGCGCTGGCTGGTCGGCAGGCATCGTCCTTGCCGTCGGTGTGGGGGTGTGGAGGTCGGGTTGCTACTCGGCGCGGTGGGGTTTGTGTGGGGTGACCTGCAGCCGTGCCTGGGTGGGGAGTTGGGCCCAGCCGGTGGACTGGCGGGCGCGTTCCAGGGGGCCGTGGCACAGGGCCTGCAGGATGGGGCCGGGCTCGCTGTCGGGGGTGAGCGTGAGGGTGATGCGGCACTGGGGGTGGTGGGCCCGGCCGGTCATCTGCACCCTGACTTGGTGGACGCCGGGCAGTTGGCGGGCGTCGGCGGCGATAACGTCGCTGAGGGCGTGGTCGCGCAGTTCTACACCCTCTGTCGGGGGTGTTCCTCCAATGGGCATGCGGCCTGGGTGAGTTCGGCGCAGTTGTGCCAGCAGCCCCCATAGGGCGAGCAGGACGATGACGGCCAAGACAGCGATGACCACGGGCCACCACCAGCCCTCGTCGGTCCAACGGGTACGGTCCCCGGCGCTGAGCAGGACGGAGCGTGGGTTGGTCAAGGGCCAGCCGGCGGGTGGCGTCAGGTGCCAGCGCCGGTAGAGATCAAGGCCACCGGCGAGGATGAGGATGCCTCCTGCCAGCAGGACGAGGCCGGCCAGAGCCAGCAGGATCCGGTTGGCTGCGGATTGCCTCTTCATGGCTTCGCCTGCTTTCTTCTGGCCGGTTCGAGCGTTCGCAGGCGGGTCAGTTGCGGCGCTGGCGTACGCGGAGGGTGATTCGGGGTGGGTGCACCAGGGCTAGCTGGTCGCGTTGCTCGCGCAGGACGGTGGTGAGTTCGGTCTTGACCTCGCCGGGGTCACGGAAGCGAATGTCCGCGCGGGCCTTGATCCAGTGTCGGCGCACCCGGATCCTGGCCCGGCTGACGCCAGGGACACGCATGGCGGCATCGCGCAGCAGGAGGGCGGCGGCATCGCGGTCCAGCACGGCCCGCACCGGGTTCTGGCCGCCGGGGGTGTTGAGTGGCAGCTGGTGGCGCAGGCCGGGGGTCAGAGCCAGGATGATCAGCCACAGACCGAGGGCGGCGGTGAGCGCGGCGCCGGTGAGCATCCAGACGTCGTCCAGGGGACGGGTGGCCAGTTCGTGGGCGAGGCGGGTGCGCCAAGCGGCGGCGTTGTGGCCGGCCCGCACCATGGAGATGTCGAACAGCAGCATTCCGGCGCCGGCCGCAATGACGAGGGCGGTCAGCGCGGCGGGTATCCGGCGGGCAGACCACAGGCGGCGCGATGGGCGTGTGCCCTCGTCCGCTGTGCTGCTGTGCTGGGGCTGCGTGGCGTCTGGTAGTTGTTTGGCCAACTTCGCCACCGTCAGGGAGGTGGCGGCCTGGGTTGTGGCGGGTCGCTCCGTCTCAGCGGGGGGCTCTTGATCCCGTGCCATGGCCGCTCTCCTTCCCTGGCGTGTGCCGGCCTGGTTCAGTGCACTCGTCTGTGCTCCAGGCCGCCGGAGGGAACCAGATGCTGGATGGTCAAGGTGACCTCGGTGACGCGCATGCCGGTCAGCTGGCCCACCCGCTCGCCGACATAGTGCTGGACCTCGCGGGAGGTCTCAGCGACGTTGATCGGGTAGGGCAGGTCCAGGGACAGTCCTAGCCGGGCCGCTCCGCCGTGGACCGCGACCGTGGAGCGGGGCGGGGCCCCCAAGTGTGCGGGGGTCGCGCCCGTCTGGCCTGCCAGCGCCTCTCTTGCGGCGCGGGCCGCGATGCGGGCGACCACCTTGTCGGGGATCATGGTCGCGCCGCGCTCGGCCGCCGGTACAGGGGGCCGGGTTGCGTGCTCCGGTCCGCCGATCGGGGTGACCGGGGGCTGCGTGGTCACCGTCGGTCCCGGGACCGGACGAAGTCGGATACCTCCAGGTCACCCTCTAGGACGCGGCCGACGGCCAGGCCCACCGCGCCCAAGGCCGCCACGAGCAGGAAGGCCCAGAAACCGCCGAAGTAGGCGGCGAAGCCCAGGGCCATACCGGCCAGCAGGCCCACCGTCGCTCTGCTCATCTCACTCACCCGAATCCCATGTCGGTCGACTTCTTGCGATCCGCTACGTACCGCGGGCGCAAGGACGCTGCGGTCACTTCACGCGGCCCTCGCTCTCTTCCTCCCGCTCTTCCTCCTCGTCGGGCAGGTGAACGTCGTCGACGGCGATGTTCACCTCGACGACCTCCAGGCCCGTCATGCGTTCCACGGCCGCGATGACGTTGGACCGGACGTCGCCGGCGACGTCCACTATGGAGACGCCGTACTCGACGACCACGTCGAGGTCCACGGCTGTTTGCCGCTCGCCCACCTCGACCTTCACTCCGCGCGTCACGCTGGGGTGTCCGCCGGGCACCCGGTCGCGGACGGCCCCGAAGGTCCGGGCCATCCCTGCACCGAGGCTGTGGATGCCCGGCACCTCGCGGGCGGCCATCCCTGCGATCTTCTCCACCACGCTGTCGGCGATCGTGGTCCGCCCGCGCGTCTCGGGCGCAGCCCCGGCGCCGGTGCGGCCCTGCAGAGTCTTGCCAGCGCTGCCCGGCTGGCTCTCACCTGCGGTGGGTCGGCTGAGGGTGTCTGACATGAGGACCTCCCGAGGGTGTCCGTGCGGGCGCCGGTGCGGTGCCCGTCGAAGGATTAGACACATCCCAGCCGCAGTCCTCACACCGTTCGCGTGACGGATACCACATAGAATGACGGGGTGTGTGCGGACGCCGGGACGACGGTCTCCGGCAGGAAGCGAGTGGTGGATGCGCGACCGGACCGGATCCTCGCCCCCACCGGCTGCCGCCCGCCCGCAGGAGCCTGCTCCACCGGCGACCGCTGATGTCCCAGCCGGCCGGGACATCAGCATGGATGACAGACTGCTGGCCGTACGGGCTTCCGAAGGGGATGACGACGCATTCGCCGTCCTGGTCCGCCGGCACAGCAGCTCACTGCTCGCGCTCGCCTACCACCTGCTCGGCAACCGGGCCGACGCCGAGGACGCCGTGCAGGACGCCTTTCTCAGCGCCTGGCGCCGGCTGCCGGAGTTCCGCCACGGCGCCTTGTTCGGCACGTGGATGTACCGGATCGTCACCAACCGCTGCCTCAACACCCTGCGCCGCCAACCCCGCGCTCTCCCCCTGGACGCCGTCCCCGAGCTCACCGCACGTGATGCGGGCAGTTCACCGCCGCACGTTGCCGAAACGGACGCGGCCACGACCGCCCTGGCTCAGGCACTCCGCCGGCTGGACCCCGACCAGCGGGTGTGCTGGGTCCTGCGGGAACTGCACGGTCTGCACTACGAGGAGATCGCCCACGTGACCGGGACAAGCGAACAGACGGTGCGAGGCAGACTCTTTCGCGCACGGCACACTCTGAGGGAGGCGATGGGCCCATGGCGCTAGACGACCCGCATGCGGGACCTGGCAGCGAGCCGCCGACAGACAGCGCCAAGGCGACCGACGCCCACCTGCTGCCGGACGCGGAACTGCTCGCCGGCGACGAGCTGCTGCCGTGCGGACGCCCGCTTAGCCACGCCTGGGAACAAGCCCGCGACACAAGCACCCCAGCAGACCCGCACACCGCCGCCTGCCCCTACTGCCGGCAGGCCGTGGAAGGGCTTGCGGCCCTGGACCAGGCCACCCGGGCTCTGCACGCCGAGGAACAGCCCAAAGGGCACGGCCTCGCGGAACGGGTGATCCGCGCGGTCCGCGCCGAGGTGCGCATAGGTGCGGTGCTGCCGCTGAACGACCCCGCCGACAACCTGCGGATCGCCGAGACCGCCGCGGCGAAGGTCCTGCGCCGGGCCGCCGACACCGTTCCGGGCGCCCGCGCCGCCAGCTGCCGCCTGACTCCCACCGGCAACGGCACCGCCATCCACGTCACCATGACCCTGGCAGCCGCCCTCGACCAGCCACTGCCGGACCGCGCCGCCCAGGTACGCCGAGCCGTCCTCGATGCCGCAGACCACGAGCTGGGCCTGGCCATCACCGACGTCGACCTGAAAATCGACGGCGTCCTTGACCCCTTCGACGCGCCCGGTGGAGGCCCCTCGGAGCGGAACGGACAGCGATGACAACCACCAGGATCCGAGACATCCAACAAGCCGCCGCCCGGGCAGCTCTCGCAGTCCCCGGCGTGGCCGCACTCCAGCCCAGCCTTGCCGACCGCCTGGCCGCCGCCGTAGCCTCCCGAGCCCAACAGACAAGCGGAGCTGCCCCCCTCCCCGCCGACGCGGGCATCCGGGCCGCACACACACCCGAAGGCGGTGGCTGGCACGTAGAAGTCCGCTGCGTCCTGCACGAGGACCACCGGGTCCTGGACGTCGCCCAGCAGGTACGCGAACACGTCCGCGCCGCCGTCACCGCCCTCCTGGCCCAGCACGGCACACCCGCACCAGTCACCGTCCTCGTAACGGTCATCCGCACCGTGTGACCGAGAGCCAGCACTTAGCCGTCCCAGCGCACCTCGCCCAGCCACGCACATGAAAGCGCGAGGCTAGACCGCCGATCGCCGTCCTCCGACGCACGCCGCAACGCCCGGAGCCACGCGGCGAGTACCTGAGTGGCCGCCCGTTACTGGCCAACCGGACGCCGAAGCGGGGTGGCGGCGTGATCACCGCTAGGGCCGACGCCCGCAGCCAGCCCCTCTCGTTCGCTCTCACAGCCGGCCACACCGGTGATGCGCCGCCTTCACCCATGTGATGGCCCGCCTGCGCGTTCCTCGACGCCGTGAACGGCCCCGCACCAGGCCGGACGTGGCCCTGGCCGATAAGGCGTACTCCTGCCGCGCAATCCGCGAACACCTGGGCAAGCGTGGCCCACCTGCGCAGATGACTCCGCAAACGAGGTATCCGCCACCGCATCGCCTGCAAGATCCGCGTGGTCCAGCATGTCTCCGAGGTGGAGTACCCGTGAGTGGGCGGCGGGGCAACTTCGCGCGTGCTGCCGCCTGAAACCCCGCCCACCCGCTGCGGTGGCGCGACCAGGAGCCTTGGCCTGGCCTACAAGCGTGACGGCCCAGGGGCGCGGGCGGCAGAGCCCACCCTGATCGGGTGAGCTCTGCCGCCTGGAAAGTCCGAAATTCCAGCAGATCAGCGGATACTGGACGGGATGTCAGGCACCGCAACGGGACGGAGCACCGTTAGAGACTCTTCCTGGCGAGCCATCATCGCAAAGGGGAACCTGTCGATTTCCAAGCAGAGATCGACATCGTCTGGGTGGTATCCGCTCCGCAGCCCACCGGCAAGATCGGCCGCGGCACGAGAAGTCCTCGCGCGGTGGAGATACGGGGCCGCCTCGACATCGCCTCCGGCCATAGATTGACCAATGTATTCAGCGCAGGCCAGGTCCTCGTCGGCCTGGCCTCCCTCGCCGGTGACAACGAACGTCACCGGGCCGGAATCCTTGGTCTGCAGGAACCGCGCGGTCGGGCCAGCCACCACGAAGCTCGCGCACAAGACCAGCGGTGCGTTCGCGACGGCCAGCGCGCCCACGGTCCCTGCCGTCGTCTTCTGCACCAGCGTGCGGCCAGCGAAATCGCATGACCTGAGCAAGCCAGGTGAGTTCACCGCGTCGAAGCCCGCTGCTGGAGCTCCGTCCTTCAAAGCCAGCCAACCCGAGCGGCCCTCCTTCAAGGCAAGTGCCTCGCTCTCCGTTGAGGCCAGGACGATCCTCTCGACGCCACGCGAGAAGGCCCAGGCAGCCACGGTGAAGGCGCGCATGACGTCGATGACGACAGCAACACGGGGAACGCCGGTCAACTCTGGGATGCCAACGAAGTGATGGTCCATCGCACCATTCTGGCGCCCCTGGATCATCCGAAGGGCACGATTGATCCGGCTGCCGTCGGGGTGACGGTCAGCGAAGCGGTTCTGGTGCCAGCCTGATCCCGCCGGATCGGGCGCGGATGCGCACCGTCCGGGGCGCCGGTTCACGTGCACGCGGGGGAAGGGCAGTGCCTTGTTTGACGGGCTTGGTCAGGCGTCTGGTCATGAGGGTGATCGTGGACCCGCGAGAAGATGATCAAGCTCTACATCGCGGCGCGTACCAAGGCGAGTCTCCAGGGAAGCGGCGACGTGAAGTCCCGTGTCCGCGACACCCTCGGCATCTCCAACGCCCGGTTGCCGCTGGCCCGGCTCACTCAGCTCGACGGGTTCTTCAAAGCGCGCAACGCAATCGTGCACGATCTGGACTACAAGTCCCCCGCTGGCCATGGCACGGCGCGTCACCCCCGGACGCTGGGCCGGGTACGGGAGCAATGCGACGCGGCCCTCGCTGTGGTCGCCGAGATCATCAGCGAGACTGCGGCGGACATTCGCGCTCTGTCTAAAGCAGTCGAGCGGTCCTCTGCTCGGGACTCAGAAGCCATCCGCATTCCGGTCAGTGGAGTTGCCGGTCGAACAGGGTTCCTGTTCGGGTGATCGCGGCGCGAGCGGTGCATGAAGGCGGGACCTCCTGGTAGCTCGGCGATGCGAGCCAGCTCGAGCTTCCGGAACGCCCTGTTGTCGCAGACTTGCGTGAGGGTGTCCGTACTGGTGCTCTGACCGCGTAGGTCCCGCGCGAGGGGGCAACTGCGGGTGAAGAGAGTGCTGTTGCCATACTAGATCCGCACGCGTCGGCACGGGATTGGAGCACTGAGTATGGTCCGCACTGTGGTCCCCATGGCGTTGACGATTGCCCTCGCGGCAATTGGCCTGTTGCACTTCATCTGGGCGTTCTCCCCCTGGCCGATGAGCGATGCGGCGACGTTGTCCAGGACGATTGGTGGCGTCGATGATGACAAGATGCCGCCGGCACCGAGCACCGTTCTGGTAGGTCTGGCACTGATCGGTGGCGCTGTGCTCACCCTTATGGTCAATGAGTCCATACCGACGGTCGGCCCGGGCTGGCTGCGGCTGGTGGGTGTGTACGGCCTGACGGTGGTTCTGCTCGCCCGTGGCCTGGGTGGCTACTTCATGAACTCCGGAGCCGCCAGTGAATTCCAGCGGTTGAACACTGTCCTGTACTCACCGTTGTGTGTGGCACTCGGCGTCCTGAGTGGAATTGTTGCGGTAGCCGCGAGCAGGCGTTACTGAGCTTGTTGGCGTGATGTCGTCGTGGTGAGTCCGGTTCCGGCGAGGCATCCGTCAATAAGTTCGCCGCGGTATTGGATCTGGCGTAGGCCGTGCCGGACGGTGCGCATCAGGTGGTCGGGGTCGACGAAGGCGGTGTTGGACTGGCTGCTGCGTCGCAGCAGTGACCAGATGCCCTCGACGGGGTTGAGGTCGGGTGCGTAGGCCCGCAGGAAGTAGCAGGTGATCCAGTCGTGGGCGTCGATGAAGGCCCGCAGCCGGGCGTCCTTGTGCACATTTAAGTTGTCCCAGACGAGCACGATCGGGCCGCCGAGCTGCTGGTGGGCGGCGATGAGCAGGTCGCGGTAGTCGGTCCAGGCGAAACTGCGCCGACCGCCCCGCTTGTGATCCACGTGCCGCTTGGGTCGGTAGATCACGCGCGATCGTTCTCCCTGCTTGTAACAGGCCAGGGCGGCGATCGAGATGCGGCGCTGCGAGCGTCCCCGCACCCGGATGACCGGTGTGTGTCCGCGCCTGGCCCAGGTGCGGGCGGTAGGCGGCGTCATCGAGAAGCCGGCTTCGTCCTCGAAGCACAGCCAGGCCCCGAGCGCCGCCACGGTGTTTCCACCTGGGACCAGGCCTCCTTCACCCAGCCGGTGACGGCTTCCTCGTTGCGCTCCACCGCGCGGCGGGCCGGCGCCTGATGGCTGAAGCCGTGCCGGTGCAGCATCTGCGCGATGGCCGAGAGCGTCATGCTCTTGTGGAACCGGCGCCCGATCAGCGTCTTGATCCGCGCCAGCGTCCAGGTCTGGTCCGGCCAGCCGTGCGCGACCGGGCCCTTGGCCAGCTCCTGCTCGAGCACTTCGAACAGCTTCTCGCTCAGCTTGGGCAGCGACACCGGCCCCACCGACCGAAGACCGTCCGTGCCGGCGTCCTGCCAGGCCCGGCGCCACCGCTGAACGGAGCGCACACTCACCCGTAAGTCCTTGGCGACCTCCGCGTTGGAGGCGCCGGCGCCGAACCGTTCGGCGGCCTCCATCCGGATCCGCTCACGAAACGCCTGTCGTTCAGGCGTCAGCCCACCACCCTGCGGATACCTCATACAAACGGCATACCGCGACGATCACACGCCGTCAGCCCCCAACGACAACACGCCAACAAGCTCAGTAACCATCCGTGACCTCATCGGATCGGGTGGAACCACCGAAGCGGAAACCTACCGAGAGGCGTATGCCCGCTACGCGTCCGCGCTGTGGCAGCTGCGACAAGCCATGCGCAAAGATATGGTCGCGACCCCGCTGAATCTTGAAGATCCAGTGCTCATCAGGGAACAGCTTCCTCCGGCCAACAGAGACGACTGAGCCAGCAGTTAAACGACAAGCTGAGTGAGGCGGGGAGGCTGCCCAGTGTTGCCGTTGCGGCCGGGAGGCAACGTCTCCCAGCCGTGGGTTGAACGGTGAGCACCGAAACCCCGCCGCCCGGCCCCGGCCGACCGCCCGGCGCCCCGAACAGACGCTGGACACCTCGCATCGACATGCGCAAAACCATCCGCCGCGACAAGGCCCTTGTCGCGGCGGATGGTTGAGGGATCAGGGAACGGGCTCAATCCGTGGGGACGGGCGCGCAGACCGCGTACACGTCGAAGGTGGTCGAAGCGTCGCCGCCGTTGAATACGGTTCCCGTCCAGCCGGTTGGGGAAAGGGGCGCTCCCAGGGGGAACGTCTCGACCAACCTCAGGTCGTCGCTGCCCGCGCTGACTCCGCCGCCGAGCGGCCTCTTGCCCGC
Source organism: Streptomyces sp. ISL-98 (assembly GCF_018614055.1). GTDB lineage: Bacteria > Actinomycetota > Actinomycetes > Streptomycetales > Streptomycetaceae > Streptomyces > Streptomyces spiramyceticus. The sequence goes on along the minus strand of NZ_JAGGPB010000108.1, from coordinate 2,680 downwards.
GGGACAGTCCACGGCCGCGCTCGCGGTGGTTCCGACGGCCACCGGCACGTTGCCGACCCCGGCCACCTCATAGCCTTCCCCAGGGCTGACGCGCGCGCAGATCACGTACACGTCCATGACGGACTCAAAGCCGCTGCCGTTGAACACGGCTCCCGCCCAACGGCGCGAGCTCGTGGGGAACGATTCGACCACCCTCATGTCGTCGTCGCCGGTATATACCCCGCCGCCGAGTGGCCTCTTGCCCGCGGGACAGCGCATGGCCGCGCTTCCGGTGGTTCCGACGGCCACCGGCACGTTGGTGACTCCGACCGCCTCATAGTCCGCCTCAGGGTTGACGCGCGCGCAGACCGCGTACACGTCGAACACGGAGTCGGTGCCGCCGTTGAACACACCTCCCAGCCAGCCGGTCACGTCGCCGGCCCCTCCCAAGGGGAACGACTCGATCAGCCTCATGTCGTCGTTCCCCGTATAGACTCCGCCACCGACCGGCCTCTTGCCCTCGGGGCAGTCCACCCCCGTAGCTCCGGTGGCTCCCGCAGCCACCGGCACGGTGGCGCTGACCACCTCGTAGCCGGACAGCGGGAAGACAGCCGCATCCGCCTGTGCCGTCGGCGCGATCATCTCGCCGACCACCAGCACAAGCAACGCCCCCAACGCAGTCAGCAGACGCTTCATTCGGTCTCCTTCGATGGGCCAGGCGTCCCACCTCTTTCGGTGGTGACCGACTCATCGTCCTGCTGCTGCGCGCCGTGCTCGCGGCGCAGATGGGCTGTTCACCCGTCCGTGGTATCCCGTCCGAAGGCCGACGATGAATTTTCGAACGCTTCACCCGCCTCGACGCCGCACGCGCCCCCTGGCAGATGACCTATCACCGCCGGCCAGCCCACCCGTCTCGGCCACAAGCTCACCGCGCTCGACCCGTGGTGGAACCCGCCCTGGCCGCTCACCTGGCAACGCTCCTACTGGGCTGCCCACCACCACACCCACGGCATGCCCGAGGGTGTGGTGTGTGGCCCGACGCACCGGACGAGGAACAGGCACGACGCTGGCTCAGCGTGCAGCAAGCGTCACGACCGCACCTGCAGTCCGGGCAACAAGAGTTAGTGGACACTCTGGCAGCGGCCCCACCGGCACCCCACACCGGTCTTTGTGCTGCTCGCAGGCGTGAACTCGCCTCCGATCTTCCCGCGGTCGATCAGCGCGCTGGAGGCACAACGCCGCAGCGCGGCCGACGGCCGGCCGGTCGTCTTCTGGCGGCCCGGCTGCAAGTACTGCGTACGACTGCGCATCCGGCTGGGCCGTAGCGCCCGCCAGGTGCACTGGGTCAACATCTGGCGCGACCCCGCTGGATCTGCAGCGGTGAGGGCAGCCAACGATGGCAACGAGACCGTGCCGACCGTCATCGTGGCGGGCTGGCCGCACACCAACCCCGACCCTGCATGGATGCGCGAGCAACTCTCCCGTTCCGCGTGATCGGGACGCAGCCGAGGTTAAAAGACAAGCTGAGGGGGGCGGCCCCGCGCAACGTGCGAAGCGGGCGCGGGGCCGCCCGGCCGCGCTGTCCTGTCGTAGCGGGGCACCGCAACCGTACGGGCCGAGGCCAGCGGCACCATCGCGTACACGCCGCGCGATCCCCGGACCGGGGAGTGCAGCGCAAGGACGCAGCCCGGGCCCGCCTACGGTGGGGAGCGTGACGCCCTCCGAGTTCCAGTCGGCACCGATCCGGGTCCTGCTGCCCGACGGCGAGCAGGAGGTCGTCGGACGCCTCCACGCCCCGCGGCAGCTTCCCGACGGCTGGCTCTACCTCGTCTCGATCATGGTCTACAGGAACACCAAGGAAGGCGGCATCGAGCCCGCGGAGTACCGGATGTGGCTGCGGCCCAAGGACCACCTCCGGCCCGTGGACGGCGCGCCGTACGACACCGTGCCCACCGAGCGCCTGCCCCGCCGCCCCTTGTCGAACAGATCGTCGGTCCCCGTCGGCCGTCCGGGTGGGTGCTGCAGAAGCTCGGCGGCGGCCGCGGACCGGCGCAGGGCGTCGTACACGCCGTCGACTGTGCCGAAGCCCCGCAGGGCATCCCTGTCCTGACGTTGGATCAGGCGCTCGACGCCGCCGAGCGCCCCGGCGTACGGCTCTGTTCCCTGTGCGCGTCGGCGGAGCTCGATCCTGTCCTCAAGGGCTTCGACGAGGGATTCGACTCCGGCCAGGAGGGCGATCCGTACGGCGGCTGGGGAGCCTGAACCCGGCGCCTTCACGGCGGCCGGGGCCGGTGTGAAGGCTGGGGCGGTCAAGGGTTCGGATGCGTTCACGCGGGGCCTGGCGGCCCTTGCGCAGTACATCGCGCGCGAGGCCCGCACCGTCGTGCCGCGCGGGCACAGTGAAGAACTTCCTGATGGCACGTCCGTACGGCTCGGCATCTGGTTGTCCAACCTAAAAAACCGCCGCGACCGGCTGAGCGAGCAGCAGCTCACCGCGCTCGCCGAACTCGGACTCGACTGGGCATAGCCGAGAACGTGTGCGGGGTGTAGCCGTGCAGCTCCACCCCGCACGTTCACGAGCTGGCTGCCAGAGGCCGTCAGGCCGACTCGATGGCGGAACGCACGTTGTCGATGTCGTAGCCGGTCTCCAACACGGCGTACGCGATGGCGAGCAGGCCCGATCAGGACAAGGTAAGGACCA
>NZ_JAGGPB010000107.1 GCF_018614055.1 Streptomyces sp. ISL-98 | reverse complement strand
CGGCAGGCTGACCGGCGTGCTTGCCGTCATCGGACATGTGATCGCCCGGTTCGATGTGATGGGTGAAGAGGCCTGCCTCGGCCGTCCACCTGTCCAGGGGCCTGGCGACCGAGGCAGGAGTGATGGGGGCTCAGCTCGCATGGATGCGCCCAGTCTGGCCGAGCGGGTTGCCGGGGGCGGGGGTGACGCGCCAGAACGAGGTTTGCACGGCCCGGTATCCGCGATGCTCCGGATTCAGACCGGTGTGTTTCAGTGCCCAGACCTCGGCCGGCAGCCGCTTGCCGACGACGCACTCGGGGCTCTCCCCGCACGTCGTGCACTCGACATCGTGCAGCGGCTGCTGAGGTGCTCCGTCTTCCGTGTCGGCGCCGAGGTGCCATTCCGCAGCTCGGATGATTGCCTTGACGGTCACCGTGCCCCCGAGGTGAGTCGCTCGTGCCCGAGTCGGACCAGCTCTGCGACCGCGATTGGGGAGCACAGCTCACCCGCCCGCTCCATGGGGACTGACCAGTACGGGCCGAACTGCAACGCGTTTTGGTCCACGCGTGGTACGCCAACCCAAGCGCCCCTGCCCAGACAGCGAGCCAGCGGGGAGCTCCAGGTTTCCGTCGTCTGAGGGGGCACCAGCGCGTAGAACTCACCGCGCGGATCGTGGATGACCGGGCCCGCGAGGGCTTCGCCGAGGCATTCGGTGATCAGCGGCCACTCGTCGCTACCGGCTGCGGCGCGCACGATCCCGGTGTGAATGCGTACGGCGTCGAAGCGGTGGCCAAGCGGTAGTAGCGCGACGCCGAGATGAGCCCACTCCTCACATACATCAGACGGACGTTCGTGGGAGTGGGCGAGCCAGTCGGTAATCGCTGAGTCTGTACTGGTGAGCACGGGTGCCCCCGTCGTTGAAGTTGTTGACCTCTACGTTTTCAATTCGCGCCCCCTCCGTCACGGGCTGCGGCGTCCAACTTTTTTGGCACCCAGAGACTGCGGTGACCTGGGCAGATGCCCGTAACTGGATTGCTATATGGACCAGTTACGCCTCCGATCATCTGGAAGACTCCCGCCGAGAAACGACATGTTGGCTACGGTGAGCGAACCCCCTTGGGTAGGGAGAACAATGCCGTCGCAGCCAAAGCCAGGATCGAAGAGCGACCGGGACACCCTCCGCCATGCAATGCGGGCTGCTGGGTGCACTACAGCCGAAGTCGCAATCGAGATGCGCGTGCGTTTCCGCATGCGGCCGCGTGAGGCGTGGCGTCATGCCTACGGATGGACCCTGCAGGAGACAGCCGAACGAATCTCGCTGGCAACTGGGGAGACCGTCGCCGCAGATGCTTCCCTCGTTAGCAAGTGGGAGAAGTGGCCCGGGCCGTCGAGCCGCCGACCGAGCTTGACCGCGCTGGTCGCTGTCGCTGCTGCGATCGAGTGCGCCATCGAGGACATTCTCGATATCGAGGATCGAAGGGCCTTACCGCAAAACGACCTGCGAATCCTTCAACATCACGCCCCCGAGCAGCATCCCGCAGAGCCTCCGCAACGCGCCGTACGGGAGCCTGAGCCCGAATCCGACCGCGTCCTCGCGGCTGCCGCTGAGTCGGCAAGGTGGGCGCAGTGGGCCGAGGTAACGAACGTCGGGGACATCGCCCTCGAACAGATCCTCGCTGACGTGCAGAGCCTCGCCGCCGGATACCTGACCGGGGACGCGGTCGAGGTGTTCCTTGAGGTCCGTAAGCTTCGAGACAAGGTGTTCGGCCTGCTGGAGGGACACCAGCCACCACGACAGTCCGCTGACCTTTATGTGTCCGCCGGGTATCTGTGCGGCCTACTAGCCTGGATCAGCAGTGACCTAGGCAACCTACGCGCCGCCGACACCCACGGTCGTACTGCATGGCTGTGTGCAGAGAACGCCGACCATGACGGCCTGCGCGCCTGGGTTTCCTCAACACGCTCGAAGGTGGCTCTGTGGGACGGCCGTTTGCGCGACGCCGTGAACCACGCCCGGCGGGGCGCGCACTCGAACGCCACGGGGAGCGTCGGCGCGCTGCTCGCTTGCCAGGAGGCCGACGCCTGGTCGATGCTCGGAGCTAAAAGCGAGGCGCAGGGCGCCCTCACACGTGCCGAGCACGCCCGCTCCGTCATGGTCGGCACCGATGAGATCGGCGGTCTGTTCTCGTGCCCCGAGGCGCGGCAGGTGAACTACGCAGCTGGCGTCCACTTGCGTATCGGGCATCCTCATGCCGCCCTTCTGGAGACCCAGTCCGCGCTCCACCTGCTAGCCGCGCAGCCGGTATGGGCCTACGGGACCGAGGCGCAGATTCACATCAGCCAGGCCGCCGCCCTCCTCGCCTGCGGCGAGCCCGACGGCGTGATGGAAGCGCTGGTTCCAGTGCTGACAATGCCTGCCGAGCGGCGCATGGAGCCCATCGCTCAGCGAATGATGGAGCTCGCCAGAACCTTGGCACAGAGCCCAGCAGCGGACGCCAGCGTGACAAGCGTGGCTCGCCGCACGATCGAAGACTGGTGCCTAGACTCTGCAGCTCGGCACCTGGCCCTCTCGTCAGGAGACGGTCCGGCCTGATTGGATCTCAGGGCATGACGACAACACCCGAGCACATGCGTGATCACTGGTGGTGGCGGCCAGGCTGGAGCGCAGGTCGACGTTTCTACACCTGGCACCTGACGTTCGATGGACAGCCCGATGTCCACCGCTTCGCGGAGCAGTACCGGACAGCACTCACACCCGTTGGCGGACTAGATCTGATTCCAGATCGATGGCTGCACCTGACCATGCAGGGCATCGGCTTCGTCGACGAGGTATCCGAACAGGATGTGAAATCCGTCGTCGGCGCTGCCACGCACCGGCTTGCCGCAGTGCCCACATTCGACCTCACCCTGCGCGCGCCGGTCGTCGACCCCGAGGCGATCCTCGTGCCAGTCGAACCAGCCGCCCCTGTGAAGGAGGTACGTGATGCAATTCGGGCCGCCATCGGCGACGTATTCCCAGAAGTGCCGGAGAATGCTGACAAGTTCACCCCTCACCTGTCGATCGGGTACAGCAACAGCACTGGGCCGACAGCTCCTTTCACTGCGGCTCTCGACGCCGTAGACAGGACCTCTGCCTCCGCGCGGATAACCCATGCAGAACTGATCGTGATTAACCGCGACCATCAGATGTACGAGTGGGAGCCCTACGTAAGTGTGCCGCTCGGCTGACCCCCCGAACGGAAGCGCCCCCTGTGCCGGCCGTACCCGGAACAGGGGGGCTTCCTATTGATTGTGACCACCGAGCAGTTGTCGAGCCGAGTCAATGAAGTGCTTCTAAGCTCTTTCAAGCGGTCACTCTCTCGGCTGTATGCGGACACGCGCTCCGCCAGGGTCAGTCCCAGCCAGCGCAACGAGTTTGCCTTGCTCAATCAGGCGGCGTGAACCTCCTCACCGAGTTCTGCGAGGTGCTGGTGTCCCAGCCTTTCAACTCGGCCACTGACCGCTTAAGGGCAGTCAGCGCTGCATTAAGGCCGCCGCCTCGGCCGCGCCGTCGAGCTTGCTATGCAGCTAGGCCAGAAGCCTGCCGATGAAGTGGGCGCGGACGGTTTCGAACCGCCGACATCTGCTTTGTAAGCCTGGCAATGATCTCGGGCGCGTCTTCCCAGGTCATCCCTCCTGCGCGGCCTCACGGCTGCAGGGCGATTGCTGACGTCGCCGCTGCCCTCGACTGACCGCTGCTGCCCGGCTGTTCTGGCACGGCAGTTGCACGCTGTGGGGCCCCTACCAGTCGCGCCACTTGTCGGTGATCTCGTACCGTCCGAGCCCATGGCGCGTGGTGAGTGCAGGAACGTCTACGCCGCACTCTGTGAGCGACTGCTCGATGTAGTCGCAGAGTTCTTCACGTTCGCCGGTCTCGTAGGCGGCCCCGTCGTGCTGATCATTGAGCTTCTTCGATGTGGCCACCGATCGGGTGACGGTCCGTGAAGCGAAACGAGCGAGGCCCCCGGGCTGTTGATCGAGATGTCTGACGTCTCAATTACGTTGATTCAGCGTCTTACGGACTCCCCAACCGGAACGGGCCACTTCCCTCGTTCCGGTTGGGGAGTTCTCGTGTGTCAGGCGGCTGTTCGCCCCGATGGCGCTAACGTCGTGCGCGGCTCCGGTGTCTTTGAGCGGTGACACCGCTCGGCCAGGCCCGGGCCTGCTCCTACGTACGTGTTCCGCACCCAGAACCGACGACGCAAGGGGAATCGATTCCATGACCGTCACAGCAGCACGCCGCACCATGTCACCGCGTCGCTCCGCCGCCCGCACGGCGGCCGTGGCGGCCCTGTCCGCCGCCGCGCTCCTCGGCGGCGGTCTCACGGCTCAGGCCGCCGCACCCGCCCGCACGACGGGCGCGGCTGTGGAGCTCGCGCCGGCCAGTGTGCTCGCGACCCAGTGCTACTACAGGGTCAACGCCAGCGGCGGTCTGCTGATCCGCAGCGGTCCCGGCACCGGCTACTCGGTCGTCGGGTCCTACGCCAACGGCTCCACGATCCTCGCGTCGGCGTCCACCACCAACGGTTTCCGCAAGGTGGGCACCAACCGCTGGGTCTCCTCGGCGTACACCGTCCGCATCACCAGCTATCCCTGCGAGTGACAGGGACCCGCGCCGAGGACACCGTTCCCCAGCCCTTCAACGGGCCGCCGGCCGCCGGAAATCCCTCCGGCGGCCGACGGCCTGTCCGCTGCCTCCGACCGGCCTCCGAATTCATCACTGAGCTTCTTCAGCGTTGCAGCTCCAGTGTGAGGACGGCCTTGGCGATTGACGTCATGCGGTTGGGACTGCATCGGGACCTGCGGAAGATCCGCCAGGACTTCAGGCGGGCGACGCCGCGTTCGACGAGTGCCCGTGTGGCGGCCAGGGCACGGTTGCGGGTCTTCTCAGTGGGGGTCAGTTCCTGCAGGGGCCTGCGTTTGATGCCCGAGGTCAGCCACGGACCGGCGCCCTGGTAGGCGAGATCGGCCACGATGGGAACGCCCTGGCGCTCGCAGATGCGGATGATCCGGTGGGTGCGGGCGGCGGTCAGGTCGTGAGTGCGGCCCGGCAGGGCGGGCGAGAGCCACAGCAGCCGGCCGCCGGGATCGGTGACGACCTGCACGTTCACGCCGTGGCGCCGGTGCTTGTGGGAGTAGTCGGCCCGGCCGTCACCGACCCGGTCGCACTCGGCGAGGGTTCCGTCGAGCAGGACGAAGTCGGGATCATGCTCGCGCAGCGTCCTCAGCAGACCCGGCGCACGCGCGGCGAGCAGGTCGACGACCGCGCTGATGTAGGCATGGGCGGTGGACTCGCTGATCCCGAACCCGGCGGCGATCTTCGCCAAAGTGGTGTGCTCGCGCAGGTACACCAGTGCCACCATCGCGCGCTGGGACGGACGGAGCTTGCAGCGCCGGTCGCCCTCACGGGTGACGATCAGCATGGTGACCCACTCCACGAGTGCGTGCGGCAGGTCGATTGCGGCAGGGTGGACGACCAACGAGGCCCCCGAGCAACGTAATTGAGACGTCAGACATCTCGATCAACAGCCCGGGGGCCTCGCTCGTTTCGCTTCACGGACCGTCACCCGATCGGTGGCCACATCGAAGAAGCTCATTGATGGCGTTCAGGGCGAGTACCGCTCGCTCCACTGCCGCGAGGACCTCATCGTCGGAGGGACTACGAAGCGTCCGCAGTCCGGTCTCGAACGAGCTCAAGGCTTCGTCGGTCGCGTCCAGGAGCGTCGCGGGGTAGAGGTTTGCCATGAACGTGTCCTCGACGTTCAACGTGCTGGCGGCCAGCTTGCGGGCCTCCTCGACCACTCCGTCGCGCCAGTGCTTCGAGGGGCTGTCAGTCATGGGCGGGACGGTACAGGCGGGCACCGACAATGGCCCTCGCGGGGCGTCGTCTCCGTCATGCTCGGCCAGGCCCTTGGAAGGCGCTTGATGGTCCAAGCCCTGCACGGACTCTGACCTGCGGTTGGCAGCGCTGTGATGGATCGGCCTGCGCGGCTTCGACGCGCATTCGACAGAAGCCAGTGACTGCTCTGGGGCGGCGGAGCACCGGTATGCGCGCTGTGGCCGCGGCACCGCTGATGCGGACACCCCGGGCCGAATCTAGACTGGCGAAGGCACGGAAAGTTCCGAATTAGGGAGATGCGCACCATGGCTAAGCGAGGGAACAAGCGACGCGCCCGTAAGAAGAAGAAGGCCAATCACGGCAAGCGTCCCAACGCCTGAGCCAATTGAGCACACGGCCGAGGGGGCCGTGTCTTCGACGCCCGGATTGGGTCGCCCGGATTGGGTCGAGGATTAGGATTCCGCAGCGGTGCGGGAGCACGACACAGAGCCGGACTCGATGAGACTGGGTCCGGCTCTTGAAGGCTCGTTCGAACCTGCGCACACGGCTCCGGAGGCCGCGCGACGTCCGTGCTGTGGACCATACGAGTGATCGCAACCCCGCGACCTGGTGGCGCAGCTGTGCTGCCGTCATCAAGCTGTCCTCGCCCGAAGAAGTTCAGACCAGAAACGCGTCGGCTGCAGCCAGCGCTTCGTCCAGGACGGCCAGGCCTGTGGCGGCGTCGGCGTCGCTCAGGTTGAGCGGCGGCGCGACATGGCTGCGGTTGCCCAGGAGTAGTGGAAGCAACCTGCGATCAAGGCACGCCCTGGCAAACGCGGTCATGGGTGCGTTCGCCTCGCCGGTAGCGCCTACCGGCACGAGCGGTTCTTTGGTCGGCCGGTCACGGACGAGTTCCAGGGTCCAGAGGCCGCCGATGCCGCGAACGTCCCCCACAGAGGGGTGCTTCTCGGCGAGCTCCGTGAGTCCGGGCCCGAGGATGTCCCTACCGAGGCGGGCAGCTGCCGCAACGGTGCCCTCGTCGTGCATGGCGCCGATGGCGCCGACGGCGGCCGCGCACGCGAGCGGGTGCCCGCTGTAGGTCATGCCGGCTGGGTAGGGGCGCTTGGTGAATGTCTCGTAGATCGGGTCGCTGACCAGCACGCCACCGAGCGGCACGTACCCGGAGTTCACGCCCTTTGCGAAGACCATCAGGTCGGGTGCCACGCCCTCGTGGTCGACCCCGAACCAGGTTCCGGTACGGCCGAAGCCGACGAGCACCTCGTCGGCGACGTAGACGATCCCATGGCGGGTGCAGAGGTCGCGGACCCCGCGAAGGTAGCCGGGTGGTGGCACGATGACCCCCGAGCTTCCGGTCACCGATTCCAGGACCAGCGCGGAGATCGTCGACGGACCTTCCAGCAGGATCACCTGCTCGAGATGCGTGAGCGCCCGCTCGCACTCCTCCTCGGGGGTTCTCGACCCGAACACTGAGCGGTACAGAAACGGGCCGAAGAAGTGGACGGCACCCGCCGCGCCGGTGTCCGAGGCCCAGCGGCGCGGGTCGCCGGTGAGGTGGATCGACGTCGTCGTCGAGCCGTGGTAGGAGTGGTAGGCGGCGAGCACCTTCGGCCGGCCGTTGAACAGGCGGGCCATCCGTACCGCGTGCTCGATGGCCTCCGTCCCACCCGTGGTGAACAGCACGTGCCCGAGCCCCGCCGGCGCGACCTCGACAATCAACCGCGCCGCTTCACCGCGGACGTCGGAGGCATGGGCGGGTGCAACGGTACAGAGCCGGTCGGCTTGCTCCTTGATAGCCGCGACGATGCGCGGATGCTGGTGACCGAGGTTGGTGAAGACCAACTGCGAGCTGAAGTCCAGGTAGCGTCGGCCATCGGCGTCGCTCACGTAACTACCTGAGCCGCCAACGAGGGTCGGGACGTTGCGTGGCCCCTGCATCGACCAGGGGTGAAAGACCAGGTCGTCAAGATCCATCTCACACCTCCAGGAACTGCGGGATGCAGACCCCTTCTGTGGGCAGGACCCGCATTCCGGTCGTCTGTCCCTGTTCTTCGCCGAGCAGATCGCCAAGCATGATCAGACTCCTCTCGAATGTCCACCGGAAGCACTGATTTGCCCTATCTCCGGACTACGCCGGACGAAAGGCGCCGTCCAGTCCAACAAGCTGTAAATCTGTTGGCTTACGCCTGCGCAGGTTCGAACCCTGCACCCGCCACACCGAGAGAATCAGCCCCTGACCAGCACATTTGGTCAGGGACTTGTTGCCTTGGTGGGTGGTGATCACGGGGGCGGAGTGTCGGCCATCGTTTGTCGGCGCTGCGCCCAATGCTGTCACGATCGCGGTCATGACCGCTGAATCACCGACCCCGTCACCGGTACTCCAGCTGTGACGCCAGTTGCTCGGGGAGAGCGTCCCGGTTGGTCAGCGTTACGACGATGAGTTCGATGTCGGCGCGCCGTTTCAGGGCGTCGGTGAACGGGTCGCTGTGCGCATGGACGGTCGCGACCACATCGATGCCGGCCTCGAAGACGGACCGGACGGCCTCCCTGAACGAGGCTGAGGCCAACTCCATCCGTCCGAGCTCGTCGATGAGCACCAGCTGCCCGGGAAGAGGGTCCGTCGAAGCCGCCATCAGCGCCGGCAGCGCCACCCGGTCCATGACACTCAGGTCGACGCCGTACCCGCCCACCTTCGGCGGCCCCGGGAAGCCGACATGGGCGAGCACAGCGCGGTGTCCCGCCGTCTCCAGAGCGAAACCGACCCGGGCGCCGCCCTGCCGGATTTCCTCCGTGGTGAAGCCGACGATGTCACGGCTGTGCAGAAGCGCAGCCAGTCGGCGGACGGCGGTCGTCTTGCCAACGCCGGGGCGTCCCTCCAACAGAATTCTCGTCGGCATCTCGTACTCCGTCTCCGTTTGGGCTCGGCGGTCCTCCCAGCAGGTTTCCAGCCAAGAGGGTTGTCGCCGCCCCGGCTCGGCCGATCGGGCGTTTTGTACGCCCGATCGGTGATGTTCATGCCGTTCGCAGGCTGCCATGGACCAGCCCGATGACACGAACGTCTCCGCCATTGCCGCCCTCAACGAGCCCACCCGCCGACGGCTGTACGACCACGTCGTACGCCAGGCGGATCCGGTCAGCCGCGACGAGGCGGCCGAGGCCCCGGGCTTGCCCGGCAGACTGCCGCCCTCCATCTGGACCGTCTCGCTGACAAGTCCCTGCTCGATGTCGTGTACGAACGGCGCAGCGGACGCAGCGGCCCAGGAGCGGGCCGACCCGCCAAGCTCTACCGGCGCTCCTCGCAGCAAGTCTCCGTCAGCCTGCCGGCGCGCCGTTACGACCTCGCCGGGCTGCTGCTCGCGCAGGCCTTGGAAGAGTCCGAGGCCACCGGCGAGCCGTCGCGCACGGTCCTGCACCACAAGGCGCATGAACTGGGCAAGGAGTGGGGCACGCAGGACGGTGCCGGGGTACTCGACCTCCTGCAGCGGTATGGGTTCGAGCCGCGCCTTGAAGGCGCTGCCGTCGTTCTCGCCAACTGCCCTTTCCACACACTGGCTCGCGAGCACACCGAGACGGTGTGCGGCATGAACCTCCACCTCCTGCGCGGTGTTGTCGAAGGGCTGCACGAAACTGGCCTCCAGGCGTGCCTCGCACCCGCCCCCGGCCGGTGCTGCATCCGCCGGGAGCCGGCCGCCTGAAGCGAAGGGCGGAAAACGCGTCCCAGGTCGCTGACCCGGGGCTCTGTCATGGAGCGGATGACGGGAATCGAACTCGCGCTACAAGCTTGGGAATCAACGACACCCAGGGCATCACGGATGGGCACGTGTCCGCCGGCTTGGAAGCCGAGCGTTCTGGCCTCGGATGCCACCGTGCGGCGAAACCGAACACCTGCAGAGGGAGGCCCGCTACGCCTACGAGCAGCTGACCGGCTGCCGGACTGGAATGGCGTGGGCCCATCGACCGCGTGGCCCTCGGTATTCCGCAACATCGGCGTCATGGTCAGATCCTCCCCGCTACCGGAGGTTTCCAGGACTAGCCTCCGCATCATGCTGCGTATCGCCGACACCCGCACCGGACGCTTCGTGGAGGTTCCTTCCGCCCACCGCCACCAGCTGCGCATCTGCGTCCACCTGCCAGTCATCGGCACCGGAGTCGGCACGGTGCACCTAAGGGCGCCTCTGGTCGGTGACGTACTGGCGCGCACCGCGGAGCTGCACGGCCTGGAGTCCCTCACCGTCCTCACCACGCCGGACCTGTCTCCTGAGCAAGCCCGAGCGCTCGGTCGCGCTATGTCCGTTCTCGGCATCCACCCGCCCGCCACCGTCGGTGTTCACAGTCTGACCGAGCCGCTTTGCGCCGCTGCCGATGTGCACCTCGCCGAGTACGGCACCCCCGGGCAGGACGCCGTCGGCGGGGTCTGGATGGGCGTGGGCCAGGTCAGCCCAGCACCCCCGGACGAGGGCGCCCCCGACCGCGGCGATCTCCTCGCCCCGGAGGGGACCGATCCGCTGGCGGTGAGGATGCTGTTGCTCCGACACGCCCACCGCACACCGGTCACGGTCACCAGCGCCGCCCTCGCCGAGGCCCGACGGACACTGAAGCACTGGCGGCAGCAGGTGGCCGACTGGGCACAGGAGCCGTCCAGGCCGATCCCCGCCGACGTCCTGCGACAGGCTCATGCCGCGC
>NZ_JAGGPB010000106.1 GCF_018614055.1 Streptomyces sp. ISL-98 | reverse complement strand
CAACCTTCACTGCGAGAGGTCAGTTGATGTCCCGTCAGAGGCTCCTGAGCCAGGTCAGCAGCAGCCAGAGGCAGCGACGGTGGCAGGTTCGCCCGCCCCTGCGTCGGCGGTGTCCGTGCTGGTGCAGCAGGTGCTGCCTTGCTGCTTGGCCAGGGTGTCGGCATCGGCCTTCACGACGTACACCTCCCAGGGCTCCTGGCCGGGGCCGTGGACCCAGACCTTGTCCTGGAGGGCGTAGCAACAGGTGGTGTCGTTCTCCGCTGCCGTGGTCAGGCCCGCTTCGGACAGGCGGGTGGTGGCGGCGTTGACGGCTTCGGTGGTGTCGACCTCGACGCCGAGGTGGTCCATGCGCGTGTCCTCGCCGCGTTGGCCTTCGATGAGGACGAGCTTGAGCGGCGGCTCCGCGATGGCGAAGTTGGCGTAGCCGTCGCGGAGTTTGGCGGGCTCGGTGCCGAAGAGCTTGGTGTAGAAGGCGATGGACGCGGCGAGGTCGGGGACGCGGAGGGCGAGTTGTACGCGGGACATGGCGTGCCTCCTGCTGGGTGAGTGGGTGGAGTGAGGCGTCAGCAGCCGCCTGAGCCGGCCGGGGCTCCTACGCCGATCTGGAGGGCGGCGGGGGCGGCGCAGCAGCCGCTGGCACCGTCGGATTCGGCCGCGCCGGGCTCGTCGAAGAGGCCCGCTCCGCCGCAGACTCCGGTCTCCGGGAGCGTCAGTTCGACGCGCTCCGCCGCTTCGTGGTCGCCTGCGAGGGCGGCGGCGATGGAGCGGACCTGCTCGTAACCGGTCATGGCGAGGAACGTCGGCGCGCGGCCGTAGCTCTTCATGCCGACCAGGTAAACGCCCTGCTCCGGGTGCGACAACTCCTTGACGCCGTGCGGGTAGACGGTGCCGCAGGAGTGCTGGTTGGGGTCGATCAGCGGGGCGAGCTCGGTCGGGGCCTGGAGTCGCTCGTCGAGGCCGAGGCGGAGCTCGGAGACGAACGACAGGTCGGGGCGGAAGCCAGTGAGGACGATGACCTCGTCGACCGGATCGAGCCGACGCCCGTCCTCAGCCACCAGCACCAGCTTGTCGCCGGACTTCTCGACGACGCTGGTACGGAAGCCGGTGGCGGCGGAGGCGTACCCATCGTCAACGGCCGCCTTGGCAGCAAGGCCCAGCGCACCACGCGCCGGAAGCTGATCAGCCTCGCCGCCGCCGAAGGTGTCACCGCCGATTCCGCGCCGCAGGATCCACACCGCGTGGGTCCCGTCCGTCTCCTTGGCGAGGTCGGCAAGGTAGGCGAGCGCGGTGAACGCGGAGGCACCTGAGCCGATCACAGCCGTTCGCTTGCCGGCGTAACGGGCCCGCAGGGCCACGTCCTTGAGGTCGGGCACTCGGTAGGAGATGCGGTCGGTGGCCGAGCGCTCGCCGAGGGCGGGCAGGCCGTCGCCGCCGATCGGGCTGGGGGTGGACCAGGTGCCGGAGGCGTCGATGACGGCGCGGGCTGTGATCCGCTCTTCGGAGCCGTCAGCGTTCACGTGGACGGTGAAGGGCTGCTGCTCCCGGTCGGCGTCCACGACACGGTCGCGGTCGAGGCGGGACACACCGGTGACGCGGGAGCCGAAGCGCACCTTGTCGCCCAGGACGTCGGCCAGCGGCTGGAGGTAGTCCGCGGCCCAGTCACCGCCCGAGGGGTACGTCGCACCGTCGGGCGCGGTCCAGCCGGTCGGGGCGAGCAGCTTCTCGGCCGCTGGATCGACGACCTCGGCCCACGTGGAGAACAGCCGCACGTGGCTCCACTCGCGTACGGCAGCGCCCGCGTTTGCTCCGGCCTCCAGAACCAAGGGCTCGATGCCGCGCTCGACGAGATGTGCGGCGGCGGCCAGGCCGCTCGGACCGGCGCCGATCACTACGACCGGAAGCTTCTGCTCGCTCATGTCTGCTGTCTCCTTGGGGGCAGGGCTTGTTTCGATGTCTATCTATGTCCTGAGCCTCGCACTTGCATTGACCGTTGTCAACATAGATGGGTGTCGAATTCTGGACTGGGTCGCTGCCCGGAGAGGTGGACTCGCGTTGGTTCGATTCGGCCCGTGGTGAGCCTGTTGAATGCGGCTGCTCACCCGCCGTATGGCGGCGCGACCTCTGATGTTCGTGCGCATGTCGCCCGAGGCACGCACTGGATCGCCGACCATCTATATTCCAGGCTGATGGTCGGCGGGCGAGGCCACGGGCGTTCCGTTAGTACCTCGGCCGCTTTACTCGGTGTCTCAGGGGGAGCGAAGTGCAGCGTCGACGTACGAGCAGACGGACCGCGCAGGTCACCGCGGCCGCGATGGCGGGCTTGCTGCTGAGTGCGTGTGACGTGGGAGGCGCCTCCGATCCTGATGGCGCGCCCGTAGAGCCTGCAGCGGTCCGGATCGACTGCGCCAGCAAGGGCAAGCTGCCCGGTTCGGGGTCGACGGCACAGCAGAACGCGATGAAGTACTGGATCGAGCAGTACCAGCGGGTCTGCAAGGGAGTCGAGATCAAATACAACCCCCTGGGATCCGGCGCCGGGGTGGCCCAGTTCCTGCGGGGGGCCACCAATTTCGGTGGCACCGACGGTGCGCTGGACCCCACGGAGGTGGAGTCGTCGAAGGGGGTCTGTCCGGGCGGCAGGGCCATCGACCTTCCGATGGTCGGCGGGCCCATCGCGATCGGCTACAACCTCCCGGGAGTGGATAGCCTGACGCTCGACGCCGTGACCCTCGCGAAAATCTTTGACGCGCGGATCACTTCCTGGGACCACCCAGACATTCAGCGGCTCAACCCGGATGTAAAGCTGCCGTCGCTCGCTGTCAGAGCCGTGCACCGCTCGGACGGATCCGGCACGACGCAGAATTTGAACGCCTATCTCGCGGGCGCCGCGGGAGGCGAGTGGCCCCACCCAGTGGAGAAGTCGTGGCAGGGGAAGGGTGGCGAATCCGCGAGTGGGTCCACCGGAGTTGCTTCGCAGGTGCAGTCACAGGAGGGCTCGATCGGCTACTTCGAACTGTCCTTCGCCGCAACCCTCAAGATCAGCACGGTCAAGATCGATACGGGGGCGGCCCGGCCTGTCGGCCCCTCGCCGGAGACTGCCTCTGCGGGTATGGCTGAAGCTCGAATCGCAGGCAAGGGCAAGGATCTGACCCTGGAGTTCGACTACCGCACCTCGGAGGAGGGGGCGTACCCGATCGTCCTGGTGACGTACGAGATCGTGTGTGACACCGGGAACCAGGTCGATACGCTCCCTGTCCTGAAGTCTTTCCTGACCTACACCGCCAGTGAGGAGGGGCAGGAGATCCTCCCCAGCATCCACTACGCGCCGCTGCCGGAGTCTGTCGCGGACCAAGTGCGCCAGGTCATTCGCACGCTGTCCTGACGTACTGGCTTCGCACCTCTAGGCCCGGATTTCGCACATGCCTCGTCTGGTTGGAACGAGGCATGTGCGGTGTCCGGTCGTCGGTGTGGTCGTTGATGTGATGTGTCGATGATTTCGCGTGCCGAGCGGCCGCGGGTGCGTCGTCCACGGATGAACGTGGAGATTGCTCCTGTGGTGGAGAGGCGTCTGGGCGCTCTGCCTGTCTCTGCCGAGTTTCTGCGCCGGCTGGACGTGGCCCGGATCATCGACGAGCTGTGTCCGGTGCGCGACATCGCGCACCTGACGCATGGGCAGGTCATCGGGGTCCTGGTCGCCAACCGGCTGTCCGCGCCCGCGCCGCTGGTGCGGGTGGGTGACTGGGCACGAGAGTGGGCGGTGGAGGAGGTCTTCGGGATCGAGGCGGACCTGCTCAACGACGACCGTATCGGCCGTGCTCTGGACGCCATCGCGCCCGAGCTGGAACGCATCGTCGGCACGGTGGGGGCTAGCGCGGTCGCCGAGTTCGGGATCGATGTCTCGCGCCTGCACTGGGACATGACCAGCATGTCCCTGCACGGCGCCTACGAGCACCAGCAGGAGGGATTCCCGCAGGTCAAGTACGGTCGTCCCAAGGACCGCCGGGCAGATCTCAAGCAGATCCAGGCCGGTATCGCGATCTCGGCGGACGGCGGGATCCCCGTCTTCCACCGCGCCTACGACGGCGGGGCCGGCGAGGTCTCCCAGGTCGTCGGGGCGATGACAGCCCTGCGCGAGCTGGCCGCGCCCCGCGAGTTCCTGATGATCGGCGACTCGAAGCTGATCTCCTACGGCAACCTGCTGGCCCTGCAGGAAGCCGGGGTGAGGTTCATCGCCCCGGCGCCCGCGGCGAAGATTCCCGACGGTCTGTATGCCGGTCTTGATCCCGGCCAGACCCGTCCGGTCAACTACACCGCCGAACGGGACGCGGGCAAACCGCCCGGGCAGCGTGGGCGCTACCGGGTGCTGGAGGACACCCAGACTCTGGCCGGTCCACGCAAGCGCGATCCGCAGATCACCGTGCGCCGGATCCTGGTCCACTCCAGTGCCAACGCCCAAGCCCAGCAGGCCGCCCGCACCCGGCGGCTGGAGCAGGCCCGTGAGGAACTGGACAAGCTCCAGCGCGCCTGCGGCGGCCGGCACTACGCCACCGCGCAGAAGGTCACAGCCAGGGTCGGCGTGATCACCAGTAAACGCCGCATCGGCTCCTGCCTGGTCACTTGCATCGCCACCGACGACAGGGGGCGGCCCACCCTGACCTGGCACTACGACCAGGAAGCCCTGGCCGCCGAGGCCGCCGCGGACGGCTGGTACGCGCTGCTGACCACCCTCGATCCCGCTGAGGCCGACGCCGCCGAGGTTCTGATCCGCTACAAGGGCCAGCCGGTCATCGAACGCCGCTACAGCGACTTCAAGGGCCCGCTCGCCGTGGCCCCGGTGTTCTTGCACCACAACCGGCGCATCGCCGCGCTGATCACCGTGATCTGCCTGGCCCTGCTGGTGTTCTGCCTCATCGAACGCCAGGTCCGCCAGGCCCTGGGCGGCGATCAGACCATGCGCGGGCTCTACCCCGACAACCGGGCCGTCCGCCCGACCGGACGCCTGATCCTCTACCACCTCGACAGCCTGCGGATGCGGGCCGGAACAGCCACCGACCCGCCAACCATCCTGGTCACTCGCGGTGTTCAAGCCCACCTCCTCGAATTACTCGGCATCGACGCAACCCGCCCGCGCTGGCTGGACACCTCAAACCGCATGTGCGAAATCCGGGTCTAGGGGCAATACCGGTGACTTTGGTG
>NZ_JAGGPB010000105.1 GCF_018614055.1 Streptomyces sp. ISL-98 | reverse complement strand
CACCCGGCCGCAGGCTGACACCAGGACCTGAGTGGGGGCGATCACGCTGATCAGCGTGATCGCCCCACTGCCGTTTGGCTATGTTCAGCGGTCGAGTTCGAAGGCATCAGGAGTCTTGTCAGGGCAGTACCGGGATGCTCCTGGTGGAGGGACTTGGCCACGGCACAGATGTCGACGGTCAGGCTGTACGTGGGATCCGCCGTGATCGCCCATGGCGGGTGCGAGCTTGTCCGGGTGCTCTGAGACGACCGCGAGTCGGCGGACGGCCTCAGCTGCGGACGAGGTCGGCCAGGTCCTTGTGGCCCACTCCCGGTGCGCTCAGCGCCAGCCAGCCGTGGCCGCGTATCTGGGTGTCGGCGCCGATCCGGCTGGGATCCACTGACAGCTGGCGGCAAGCAGTGGTGGCGTCCGCTGTGCCCTCGTTGGGCGCCGCATCGTCGTACTCTGCATCGAAGTGCTCGTCGTCGACGCGCAGTTCTTCCCACGGCAGTGGCTCGCCGACCCACTCGGGATCGTCCTCGCGCGTATACCGGCGCCGGATGCGTCCCTGCTCGGCGACCACCCAGACGTTCGATCCACCCGCGTCGTCCTCGAAGAACATCTGGGCTTCGCCGCACTGGGCGCTCAACCGTTCCACCGCGCTCATCCACTCGTCCCAGTCGACGCCGACCGCGCTCTCCAGGTTCCCGATGATCAGCCGCCAGCCGTCGAGTTCCGGCGTGACGAACACCGGAACCGCTCCTGGCCTGTACGGCAACCGCACCACGTCCGCCCCTTCGCTGAGCGTCACGGGGAACCGGTCGTGCAGGTTCAAAGCCGTGAACAGACCCTCGTAGCGCTCGCCCGGCACCGCGTACCACCAACTGTCCGAGAGAACCGGGGAGGGCTTCTCGTAGCAGGACTTGAGAAGAGCCCGGCGTGCCAGCAGCATCCTGTCGCGCTCGCCCAGACGGTCGGTGAACCCGGATTCCAGCAGGGCATCAAACCTGTTCTCGATCATGATCAGGAGCATAGGGCGAGCCGCTGACAACGTAACCCGACACCTGCACTTGCCCATCGGACGCACGTACAGCCGTGCCGACGGCCCGCAACTACGTGACTCCTCCCCCTCGTGAGGCGGGTGAACGAGGGGGCTTCTCACTCGGCTCTAAAGAGCCCCATGACGGCCAAGCCCTGAACGCTGCCGAAGCAGATTCGCAGCGGACGACGCCGCTTCGCGCCTCCGAACATCAGGATGCATTCCCGCCCGGCCTCAAGGCCGGGGCTCCCACGCAAGATCAGGGATGGCCAAGCCTCAACCAACAGGCCGCTACGTTCACGCGGCCACCCCGTTCAGTCCAGCCTTCCGCCGCATCGCACCGAATGGCGCAGTTGTCGGGCAGCGGAGCCCTTCGCACGTCGACCGGGCGGGTTGCATCATCCGGGATCTCTGTCACCGCACTGTTGATGACCGCGTTCCCGAAACCGTCGCTCCGCCGAGAGCCACACCCACACAGAAACATCCGGCCGCCAAGGTGGAGACCGCGCTCCCTCAGCCCACGGGCTGCGCGGGCTCCACATCCTTGGAAAGGGGAACCTGTCCGGTGTTGTCGACGTGCCGGGCCGCGACCCAGACGGCCTTGTCCCGCAGCAGGTACCAGATGCCGTTGCCGTCAATGACCTGGGCATGGACCTTGCTCTTCAGGCCGATCTCGGCGCCGTGGCTGAGTGTTCCGGTGATGGCAGAATCCGTGCTCGGGTACTTGCGCAGGTTGACGCCGATGCTACTGACGACAGTCCCGAAAGGCTGCTGCGGGCTGGGCATCTCTTCCTCCAGGTCATGGCCGGTGCTGCTGTGATCGCCCCGCCCGGCACTCGGGCGTGCTGAGCGCAGACTAGGTCGTCGGAACGTAGAAAAGCTGGAGGCCGGCGGGGTGCGTTGCCGCTCAGGCGAGGATGCGTCCGGATGTCCCAGACGATGCTCGTGATCACCCGGAACTGCTCACTCCAGGGTCCGCGAGTCCGTTAGCACGAGCTCCTGCGGAAGCGCCGGAATCCGGGCTTTGTGAGCACTGACCGTGTCGATGGGGTGTGAGCAATCCGGCCCCGGCGGTCGGCGAGGACGGCTACTTTCCGTGGTGCCACCCGGCTTCGTCCAGGGCTGGTGGTCGGGTTCAGGTTGACGTCTACGACGCGCAGGACGTCGAGTGCCTCTGCGAGGGAACTCACGTCCGTGTGGGGTGGGGGCAAGGGGCGTGGAGCCAGGCCTCATTCCCTGACAGGCGACAGGTCGCGAGCGCGCCCGGTCGCGGCCGGCCCGACGGTCACGGCGAGGAGGCCGAGCCCGATGCACAGCGGTGGATACAGGGCGGAGTTCCACGTCTGGAACTCGCTGGTGGCGCCCGAGTTCATGAAGTAACCGCCCAGGCCGCGCAGGAACATGACGCCCGCCAGGACGTAGATGCCGAGCCGGCGCAACCACTCTGGGTCGATCCCGGGAATGTTCTCGTTGATCATGAGAGTGAGTACGGAGCCGCCGATGAGCGCCGCGCCCACCAGCGCGGTGGGTACATCAGGCGGCATCTGGCCGCTGTCCTCGCCGACGAGGTCTGGGGGTGAATAGGCGGCCGCTGCGGCTCCACCGAAGAGCCGAAGGCCTCCTGCACGCCTTGCCGCGGGCGGTAAACGCAGCCCGGCATCGACGCCGGCGGTCGGGTCCGCTGCTGGTCTCCAGCCAGGTGACCAGTTCGAAGTCGACGGGGTAGCCGGACAAGGAGCTTGTGAGGTACGCGGGTTCAGTGACGGCCCGCTGGTGGGCGAGCGCCGCGACGGCGGCGCCGGTGTAGGCGAGGAAAGAGCGGCGCTGCCCGTTCAGGTCCGCTGCTCGCTGATGTTGACCAGCCAGGTGATGCCGAAGCGGTCCGTGCACATACCGAAGACGTCGCCCCACATCTGCTTCTCCAGCGGAACCGAGACCGTGCCGTCGCCGGAGAGCTTGTTCCAGTAGCCGCGCAGTTCGTCAGCGTCCTCCCCGCTCACGCTCACTGCGATGTTGTTCCCGGGCTTGTACTCCATACCCGGCGGAGTGTCGGCACCCATGAGCGTGAAGCCGCTGTCGGTCTCGAGCATGCTGTGCATGATCTTGTCGGCGGCGTCTCCGGCCTCCTTCTCGCCGAAGTCACCGTATGTGTTCAGCGTAAGGGCGCCGCCGAAGACCCCCTTGTAGAACTCCATGGCTTGCCGGGCATCGCCGTTGAAGCTGATGTATGGGTTGAGTCGAGAAGGCATGAAATCTTCCTTTCATGACGAAGCGTCAGTTCTAGGAGATTAGGCGATGTGCTGCCGACTATCGGGGCGACTCCCCGGCCGTCAAACGGCGTCCTGTGCAACAAACGGCCGATGGCCGACCCACCCTGTCGCAATGGGGCCCGATTCTCATCTCACCCAGCAGCCGCAAAGTGAGACACCAGGATGCTCAGGCCGTGGGGCTCGGTTGTTCCGCCCTCGACGGGGCTGCGCGGCGGCCCAGCTTGGTTCAACGGGGGTGTCGTTGAGGCGGCTGGTGACCTCGGTCTTTAAGGTCTTGCTAGTGCTCTGCGTTTGAGGCGTTTCCCCCAGCAGTGTCGGGTGTCCCGCTCGGCCGGACATCCGAAGCCGACGTAAAGCGAACGTGCCAGGTCAACCAGGAGTGGTGCCTTGCGATCTAGGGAAGCCTCATCAGCGCCCGGCAGTCTTGGCTGGAATCGTGAGACCGCGACACTGGCGCTGCTGTCGTTCGCGATGCTGATCGTCTCGCTGGACCAGTACATCGTCGTGGTGGCGTTGCCTGACATCGCACGTGACCTGGGTTACTCCGCGCAAACGCTTCAATCGGTGATCAGCGCTTACGCGGTGGCCTCGGCCGGCTTCCTGCTGTTTGGCGGTCGCGCCGCGGACCTGCTCGGCAGGCGCCGGATCCTGGCGACCGGGCTTGCTCTCTATACCGGAGCGGCACTTGCGGGTGGGCTCGCTACCGGGACGGGGATGCTGCTGGCCGCACGCGCGTTTCAAGGACTTGGCGGAGCCTTGGTCTTCCCCACCACTCTGGCTCTCATCAACACCACGTTCTCGGAAGGTCAGGCGCGCAACCGCGCTTTGGGTATCTGGGGCGGTGCGGGCGCGGCCGGACTTGTGATCGGCGTGTTGCTCGGCGGACTGCTGACCCGGGCTTTCGGCTGGGAAGCGGTTTTCCTGGTCAATGTCGCCTTGGCGGGCCCGGCACTGGTGCTTGCGTTCGTGCTGATCCCGCCCGACGGTGAACGCGAGAAGGGCCGCAAGTTCGATCTACCTGGTGCGCTGAGCGTCACTCTGGGCGTCACCTTGATCGTCTTTGCTCTGGTTCAAGGACCCGGGCTGGGCTGGCTTTCACCAGGCATTCTGATCAGCGCGGTGGTCGGCCTGCTACTGATCGGGGCTTTCGCAGTCATCGAGCGGCGCAGCGTCGACCCGCTCATGCCCCCTCGGCTGCTGTCGAACCGAAACCTCATGACCGGCGTCGTCATCGCGTCCATGTTCATGGCGACCTTCGGCTCGGTGCTCTACTTCCTGTCGATCTACTTTCAGCAGATCCTCGGCTACGACCCGCTGCAAACAGGTGCCGGGTTCCTGATCCCAACAGCGGTCGTGCTGGCGGGCTCAACGACTGCCGGCCAGTTCGTAACGAGGTTCGGGCTCAGAGGCACGCTGGTGGCTGCTCTTGCTTTCGGGGCAGTCGGCGCCGTGTTGCTCGGCGTTGCGATCTCGCCGAACGGCTCGTACGTGGAACTGATCCCAGGACTCGTGGCGCTGAGCATCGGTGACGGCGTGGTGTTCACCACCATGTTCATCGCTGCTGCGACCGGGGTGGCAGACCGGGACCAGGGCATCGCCTCGGGGATCGCCTCCACTGGTTCCGGGGTCGGTGCCGCGGTCGGCCTCGCCCTTCTCGTCCTGGTGGCGACCGCGGATCTCGATGACCTCACCGGCGAACGTCTTCGGATCGCGACCGCAGACGGGATCAGCACCACGCTGTTCGTGGTGGCTGGCGGGATCGTCATCACACTTCTCGTCGCCGTGACCCGGTGCCCGACGCCACCAGCGCCGGCACCAACTCCCGTACCCCGCCAGTGGCGTCGCTGTTAACACAGCGGTTGGTGGATATGGACAACGCGTGATGCCCGCCGTGCCGGACGGGCGTAACCCGGTCACAACCATCCGCAGCGTTGCGCCTGCAGGGCCATCTGGAACCGGGTCGTGGCGCCCAGCCGGGCCATCAGGACCTCCACCCGGCGGAACAGTGTGCGACGGCTGACGCCGATCTCCCGGGCGATGACGTCGTCGCGCACACCGCCCGCGAGGAGCCGCAGCAGGCGGCGGTCGGCGGGCAGCAGACCGCCCGGCCGGGGAGCGGTGCGGCCGTGGATGGGCAGTGCGGTCTGCCATGACTGCTCGAACAGGGCCACGAGCGCGGAGAACAGCCCGCACGGCTGCACTATCAGCATGGTGTTGTGCACATCGGCCTCCTTGATCGACAACGACACGAGCGCGTACGCGTCGTCGATGATCACGAGCTTGACCGGTACTGACGGCAGGACCCGGGCCTGTTCACCGGCCTCGATGCACGGTTCGATGACTGCCTCCAGGTTTCCTGGGTGCTCCATCGACTCCTGCGAGTACACGACACGCTGCCTCACGCCGCGGGCGAGGGTGGCCAGCGCATCGTCGGTGGCGCCGGATATGGGGAAGTACGGAGGAGAGTCGAACTGCCGGATCTGTTCGCGGGCGCTGGCCCACGCCTGGCGCATCCTCGGGCCGATGGCGTCCCCGGTGACGACTTCGACAAGGTTGTCGTTGTACGCGGCGAGCCGCTGCCGCCGGAACGACTCGAACGCGCCGCCGACGGTGATGCGCGACTCGTCGAGCTCGGCCGCCCGGTGCCGGCCGAGGATCTCCAGGCCTGCTGCGGGCGGCAGCGGAGCCACCACATCCTGGCCATCGACGGCCGCGCTCGCCAGGCCGGCGGCGACCAGCTCGCCGTACGCCGCGGCGAGCTGGGCGCCGTCCAGCCCGGCAGCGGTCCCGATCGCGCTCAGCGGAGCGGGTGCCAGCTCCAGCAGGACCAGATAAACCCGGCCGGCCTCGTGATCGATCCCCAGAAGCCGAAGGGCCTCGCTGAGCTTCGTGTTCGCCATGCGCCGCATTATCAACGGTTCGCGTTCGGTCCGGACAGGCGGACAGGCAGACGGGTGGACAGGCGAAGGACGGGCGCATCGCGTCGCATCGTGCGGCGATGCGACGCGCCCGTCATGGTGACTAGAGCCGGTAGTCGATCGTGTTGTGGTGAAGGCAGTCGAGTGCGGTCGGGCCGACGTCGTAGCCGTCGGCGGCGCGCTGGTCCCAGTACTGTCGGAACGTGCCGGAGACGTGGTCGAGGAAGGTGGACCACAGCGGGCCGGCCGGGTTCTCAGAGCAGGTGTCGCCCGGCTCGTTCGTGCTGTCGGCCAGGTCGATCATGGCGCCCAGGACGCGGCCCTCCACCGTGTCCCCGTTGTCCCACTCCGGCGTGCCCCAGGTCGGGCCCTCCAGGTCGCGCGTCCTGCCGTCCGGCCACCGGAAGGTGGGGTCGTCGAGCACCGCGACCCCGAACCAGGTGGCCATCCCCTCGGTCCAGGCGCAGCCCTCGGAGCTCGCGCGGTGGATGTAGTGCGGGCTGCAGTTCGGCGCGGACGGGAAGGCGTCCTCGTACACGTCGTCCATGAGCGCGTGGCCGAACTCGTGGAGGACGAGAATGTTCGAGTCAGGGTCCTCCGCGGCGAGGTGGACGGCGTTGTCCCGCAGCGAGTAGTAGGTGCCGTCGGTGGAGTCGGGCGCCCAGTTGACGAGCCCGCGCCGGCAGGTGGCGTCCCTGGCGTCCCAGCAGGTGCCGGGCTTCCATGTCCACCCGGCGTTGATGGTGTCGAAGGCCTCGACGCCGCGCATCAGGGCGGCGTCGGCGGGCTGGAACGCACCGAAGTCGACCGTGGTGCCCGTGGCTGTCTCGGAGCGGATCCCGGTGGTGAATCGGTAGGCCTGCTTGGAACGGCCGTTGCGTATGACCCAGTTGGCGTTCTCGGTGGCGAACCGGACGTAGACGTCCTGCCCGCCGCCCGCCTCGTCGGTGTTGTCGAAGCACAGCAAGAACCGGCCATCGGCTCCGGTGAGCCCGGAGGCCAGCAGCTCGTGGGGGCCCTTTTCGTCGGCGTCGTACACGGTCACCTGGGCGTTCGCGGACACCCGGGCGGCCCCCGTGTGGTCGGTGTATCCCCATGTGCCGGTCGCGCACGCCGTGTCCGCGGCCACCGAGGCCACCATGGTCGGCGTGGTGCCGGCCGCGGGCCCGGCCGGGCGGTGCGGCAGACGGGCGTGGGCGCGGGACGCCCCGCCGGCCGTCGGCGCCGCCGCGTGGACGTCCCTTGGCGCGATGCCGAAGCTCGAGCGCTGCGCGCCGACGGTGAGGAAGACGCTGCCGCTGTCGGCGTCACCGACGGCGACCGAGGTGGCGACCGCGCGGATCGCGGCCGATCCGGCGGCGACGGCCTTGACCGTGCCGCTCAGCCGCCACGGCCGGGCCTTGCCGGTGCTGCCATGGCCTTCGGCGCGGTGCAGCCGCCCGCCGTGGGCGGGGACGGAGGAGGCGACGGTAGCGGACCGCAGACCCTCGGGTGTCTCCACCCACACCAGCCCGGCAGGCAGTTGGACGTCGACGCGCACGTCGGAACGCGCCGCCGTGCTGGCTATCTCTATGTCGAGCCGCGCCGTCGCGCCGACGGCCGGTGCCTCGGACAGTTGTAGGTCCACCTTCAAGCAACTGCCCCACTCGTCCGCCCCGTCGGCCGTCGTCGAGCCGAACGGGGTGCAGTGCGGCGACGCAATGGCGGGTGTCTGGGACACCGCGATTCCGGGCGTTACGAGCGCGAGCAACGCCCCTAATGCGGCGGCTCGTTGTGCGATATGACGGAAGCGCATCTGGCACGGTCCTTTCGATCCGGTGAACTCCGGCGGGAAGGAGCGCGTTTCTATCCGATCCGTGAGCGCGTGGCGGCCGATCCGCGCCAGTGGCAGTTTTCGGCAACCGGCGGGTGCGGCGCGGGTTACTGTCCGGGGGCCTCCGAAGAGCGGTGGCAGCGAGGGCACCGGGGCCGCACCGGACGGGAGCTCGCCCTGTCCGTACGCGTCTCTCCGTCCCTCACCCCTGAGGAACCCATCAGAAGAAGGTGCATGACGTGGCGAAGGGTCGAAAGAACGGCCTCTACCGAGGAATCTCCGAGGAGCTTTCCGCCCTGATGCGGACGGGCTGGGCGGACACCGAGCGGCGCGATCTGCAGCTCAGCGAACAGGCTCCGTACGCGGCCCGCCGCCGGGCCGCGCTCTCGGCACGCTTTCCCGGCGAGCGCCTGGTGATTCCCTCGGGGAACCTCAAGGTCCGTTCGAACGACGACAGTTACCCGTTCCGCCCGTACTCCGGCTATGTGCACATGACCGGGGATCAGGTCCGCGACGGCGCCCTTGTGCTGGAACCCCGCGCGGACGGCGGCCACGAGGCCTACTGCTACCAGCTGCCCCGGGAGAGCCGGGACAACGACGAGTTCTGGACGGGTTCCACGGCCGAGCTGTGGATGGGTCGTCGCCGCTCCCTCGCCGAGTCGGAACTCGTCCTCGGCCTGCCCTGCCGCGACGTCCGTACGGCCGCCGGTGACCTTGCCGCGGCCTCCGGGGCACCGACTCGGATCGTCCGCGGCCACGATCCCGCCCTGGAAGCCGTCCTCACTACTGATGAGGAGCGTGACGCCGGACTGGAAGAGGCCCTCAGCGATCTGCGCCTCGTCAAGGACGCGTGGGAGATAGCCGAGATCCGTAAGGCCGTGGACTCCACGGTGCGCGGATTCGCCGATGCCGTACGTGAGTTGCCGCAGGCTATCGTGTCGTCCGAGCGGTGGATCGAGGGCACCTTCTTCCGTCGGGCCCGGCTTGAGGGCAACGCCGTCGGCTACGGCACGATCTGCGCTGCGGGCGAGCACGCCACGATCATGCACTGGACGGACAACGACGGCCCGGTGCGCCCGGGCGAGCTGCTCCTGCTCGACGCCGGCGTGGAGACGCACTCCCTCTACACCGCCGACGTCACCCGCACACTCCCGATCAACGGGACTTTCACGCCACTGCAGCGCGAGATCTACGACGCGGTGTACGAGGCCCAGGAGGCCGGCATGGCCGCGGTCAAGCCCGGTGCCCACTACCGCGACTTCCACGAGGCGTCCCAGCGCTCCCTGGCGGCGAGGCTGGTCGCGTGGGGCTTCATCGACGGCCCTACCGACCGCGCGTACGAACTCGGCCTGCAGCGCCGCTTCACGATGGCGGGCACCGGCCACATGCTCGGCCTGGACGTCCACGACTGTGCGGAGGCACGGGCCGAGGAGTACATCGACGGCGTGCTGGAGCCCGGCATGGTGCTCACCGTCGAGCCCGGCCTGTACTTCCAGGCCGACGACCTGACGGTGCCCGAGGAATGGCGCGGCGTCGGCGTCCGGATCGAGGACGACCTGGTCGTCACCGACGGTGGCCACGAGAACCTCTCGGCGGGCCTGCCGCGCTCCGCGGACGACGTCGAGGCGTGGATGGGCGAGTTCGCGGGCTGAGCGGAAGTCGACGTGAGAGGTCCGGGTGTCGTCTGCGTATTCACTCAAGGGATGACAATCGCCGGGGGCTCGTAAGACGGAGCCCCTGCGGTGCATGGCAGACAGGGCCGCCGAGTGCGCCGGCCCGGGCACCACTACGCAGGCAGCGGCGTGGATTCGTACGACATCGCATTCCACGATCCGGAACCCGCTCTCGGGGCCGGCTGGCGTGATCCCGCGCAGGTCTCAGTGCGTGCCGACGTCGTGAGTGGTGCCGTCGGCGATGGCCTGGAGTTTGTCCGGGTTGGCGACATTGTGGATCGCGGTGATGCGGCCGTCGGCGTCGAAATCAAAAGTGACAGTCACGATCACACGGCCCAAACCGCTGAACACCATGCCCGGGCCGCCGTTGATCTCGACCCGTTCGGCGTTCATGTCGGCGGGTTCGACGCCCTGGCGGACCTTGCCGCCGCTGTCGGTCCACAGTGTGACGTCCGAGGACAGCAGCTCCATAAGGCTGTTGATGTCACCACCGGTCGCGGCGGCGAAGAACCGCTCGGTGACCTCGCGCTGCCGCGACCGGTCCGCGGTGAAGCGTGGCCGCCGGGCTCGCACATGCTCGCGAGCACGGTGCGCGGCCTGGCGCACCGCGGCCTCGGAACGCTCTGTGACTCCTCCCCCTCGTAAACGAGGGGGCTTCTCACTCGGCTCCAAAGAACCTCATGACGGCCAAGCCCTGACCGCTGCCGAAGCAGATTTGCAGCGTACTACGCCGCTTCGCGGCTCCGAACATCAGCATGCGTTTCCCGCCCGGCCTCAAGGCCGGGATTCCCACGCAAGATCGGCGATGGCCCTCGTGTGCGCCCCCGCTGCCCAGCGGCGATTCCGGAAGGAGGCGATGACGTGTGATCCGGCCAGGTCCGCGGGGGTCGCCGGGGGGCGTCGTAAGGTGCCCTCCGCGGACAGCTCGTCGTCCCGGATCAGCCGCAGGATCTCGCGCCGTCTGGGCTCGGCGATGACTTGTACCGCGTCCTGGAAGCGCTGAACACCGAAGACGGCCTCACCGGCTGGTGGACGGACGATGTCAACCGCAAGGACGAGGTCCTGTACGTCAACTTCCCCGGCGTCCCCAAGCCCTTCCAGCTCCGCCGCGACCAGGCCGACGAGAACCGGGTCGCCTGGAAGAACGTCGGCTCCAAGGCCGGCTTCGTCGCCCGCTTCCTCGGCAGGCGCCTCGCCTGCACATACGCGATCACCGAGTACGAGCCCGGCCGACGGATGGTGATGCGGACCAACGAGGGCCCCTTCCCCATGAAGACCGCCTACACCTGGGAGCGCACGGTCGTCACGATTTCGGGCCGCGTGGCACGACCATGTCGG
>NZ_JAGGPB010000104.1 GCF_018614055.1 Streptomyces sp. ISL-98 | reverse complement strand
TGATCCGAGAAACAGTGCCTAATGGCGTACGAACTTGACGATGCGCCAGCTCGCCCCGCTGTTCGGGGTGTCCAAGTCGGCAGCGGACCGCATCATCTGCCACCTCGGGCCGATGCTCGCGCTCCAGCCCCGCAAGCGGTTCCGAAAGGACGCCGTGCTGATCGTCGACGGCACTCTGGTCCCCACGCGGGATCACACGGTTGCCGAGCAGTCGAAGAACTACCGGTGCTCGACCAACCACCAGGTCGTCATCGACGCCGACACCCGACTCGTCGTCGCCGTCGGCCGGCCGCTGCCCGGCAACCGCAACGACTGCAAGGCGTGGGAACTGTCCGGTGCGAAGGACGCCGTCGGCCGACCACGGTGATCGCGGACGGCGGCTATCGGGGCACCGGCCTGGTCATCCCGCACCGCCGCGAACGCGGCCAGACCGAACTGGCTGCATGGAAGGAGGAGCACAACACCTCCCACCGCAAGGTCCGCGCCCGCGTCGAGCACGTCTTCGCGCGGAGGAAGACCTGGAAGATCCTTCGCGACTGCCGTCTGAAGGGCGACGGCATTCACACCGCGATGCTCGCCATCGCCCGACTTCACAACCTCGCCCTCACGGGATAACTCCCGCCCCATACGGGGCCATCTTTAAGAGAGGCCCAAGGGAGACGGCTCCCACCTCGCCGGCTCGGAGGATGCTCAGTCGAGACAGAACTCGTTGCCCTCGATGTCCTGCATCACGATGCACGACTCATTGTGGTCATCGGCAAGCAGCGTTCGCACGTGTACCGCGCCGAGCGCGACCAGTCGTGCGCACTCGGCCTGGAGTGTGGCGAGGCGCTCCTCACCCACGAGCCCGGTGCCGGCCCGCACGCAGAGATGCACCCGATTCTTGGCGACCTTGCCTTCGGGAACGCGCTGGAAGAGCAGCCGCGGGCCCACACCTGAGGGATCAATGCAGGAGAACCATTGCACCTGATGCTCAGGCGGCAGCGAGCGATGGTAGTCGTCCCACGTGTCAAACCCCTTCGGCACCGGCGATACGACGTACCCCAACACCTCGCACCAGAAACGAGCCACGCGCTCAGGTTCTGCGCAGTCGAAGGTGACTTGGAACTGCTTGATCGATGACATCGGCGCACCATAGCAGGGGACTGTGTTGCTCATTTCCCGGTGTGGATCTGCATGTTGTCGGGAGGACGGCCCCTGCTAGCCGCTGCTGTGTCGTGCGGTCGTAGGGGGTGAATCGATGTCGATGCCTCCAAGGGGTTGCCCGCCGTTCCGGACCAGACCGCGGCCACGGCCCTCGCCGCGTTTCCCGACGGCAGCCTGCCGATCCGGGACCGCACCTACAGAGAAGGCGCCTCCCGAGTGAGGACCGGAACCGCACCCCACCCCACCCCGAGCCATGGCCGCCTTCAGGAACTGGGCCATCGGCCCCCGGCTCACCGGCCGCACAAGCATCGCGGACGGCCTCCGCCACCACGCCCGCAACCCCGCCAGGCCCTTGACCATCTTGGAGACAAGGTCATCAAACTGGACAGTCCGCGAGAACGACGCAGCCCTGGCGGCGCAGCCCACCAGTGGGTGCCACGACCCAATCCTGACCAACCACCCTCATGCGAAAGATCAGTTACGGGACAGCTTTTAGGACCGACGAGATTCCGCTGGGCGTGGACGAACTGCGCTCGCGCTTCAACTACTTCGGGAGTCTGGCTGGATTGTGAGGAGCGTCCGAGCCGAATTGTCGTTCACCGCAATCCTGGATGCGCCTCCGGCGGTGGAGGTAACCCCCGGCCCTCGTCACTGGCCCACCCTTCCGTCGACGCACTCGCGCAACAGGTCGGCGTGCCCGCAGTGACGGGCGTACTCCTCGATCCTGTGCACCATCAGCTCCCGTACTGAGGTCCCGTCCTTCCCCAGACGCTCGCCCAGGTCCGGGTGCTCGGCCAGCTCGGCGTCCATCGCGGCCTGCTCGCGCTCCAGATCGGAGTACGCAGCGTCGACCATGGCCTGCTCGGCGGCAGCTCCCTCGAAGTCCGCGTCCTTCTCGCCGTACAGCCTCGGCAGCGGATCGCCCTCCCTGATCCAGTTGCGCCAGTCCCGTTCCACCTCGGCGAGGTGCCGAACCAGGCCGAGCAGCGACATCGTCGACGGCGGAACCGACCGACGGGCCAGTTGCTCCGCATCAAGGCCCTCGCACTTCATCCGCAGAGTCATGCGGTATCCCGACAGGAAGTCCAGCAGCGTCGCAAGCTCGCCGTCCGGACTGGCTCCTTCGCCGTCGCGGGGGTCGTCGTCCGGGTCGGCCCACATGTCGGGGTAGACGGTTGCCTGGCTCCATCGTGTTGGTTGGTCACTCATGCGTTCCATGATCGGTCGTGCGGGCACAAGCTCGCTAGTTCTTTACGGTTCTTGAGGATCTGGTCGGCAGTTTTGGTCCAGACGAACGGGTGCGCGCGGCTGTGCCAGCCGTCGGTGAACGCGCGGATCTTGGCATTGAGGTCGCGGACGGACCGGAAGGTGCCGCGGCGGATGGCCTGGCGCTCGATCAAGGATACCCAGACCTCGTCCGGGTATCCGCGCCGGCCGATGGCGGGCTCCGGCGGCATGCTGGGGAGGGTTCTCACCAGCAGGAGCGACAGGCGGGGGACTTCGGAGCCGACCGTAGTCTTGCCGTCCGGCAGTTCCAGGACGGGCCGGCGAGGCTCCGGAGACATTCAATTCACGGATGCGACAGGATAATTGCTGGTGATTACTGCACTCGACGACGGCGTTCGCCTGTTACGCGCGGTACCGGGGGTTGGATTCGCCCCGCGTGCGCTCCCGCTGCTGCCACTCCTGCGCACCCGCTGCCTCTCAGTGCTGATGAGCGCACGAGCGGCGGACACGGGCTGAGCGGAGCGATTTGATGCCGAACTCCTCTCCGCCGAGCAGCTGTTGCCTCGCCGGAAGGACAGCGATGTCCTCGGGCAGCTCGACCAGCTTGTCGAGGCCCTGCCCGATCTGGTGGGGGCCGGTGGCAGGGCAGAGAGCTGGGGCTCGCCTCCTATCTGCCACCCCGGCCGGAGTGGCTGACGGCTCTGGAACGCCTGGGTGCCCGTTCTGCCCCCCACCTCACCCAGCCCACTAGCGCCGTACTCGAGGACAAGACCGCGATGCGTGCGTGGTTTCGCGAGTTGGGCGTTGCCACGCCCGTCGACACGGTGGTCCACGAGCTCGACCACCGGGAGCTTCGACGCCGCTTCGGAGACCGGTACGTGGTGCAGCGCCCCGTGGGCTCGGCCGGCCGGGGGACGTACCTGGTGGACGGGAGGGAGGATGTGGACAAGATCCCGGCCGCCGAGCGGTGGCTGGTGAGCGCCTACGTGGGTGTCACCTCGTTCAACTTCCATGGCTTGGTGTCGAGAGACGGCTCAGTCACTGTCCTGCGGCCCTCCGTCCAGCTCACCGATGTGTCAGGGCTCGGTGGGGCATTCGGTGGATACTCCGGCTGCGACTTCGGAGCAGCGGCGAGACTGTCCCCCGCGGCTTGGCCCGAGGACCGGAAGCGACGGAGCGGATCGGCTGGGGACTCGCGGACCTCGGCTACATCGGTGTCTTCGGCACGGACTTCGTGGTCCGCGGTGAATCCGCGGTGGCACTGGAAATCAACTGCCGAATGCAGGCTTCCACGTGGCTCCTGGGCGAGGTGGAGCTCGAGGAGGAACAGCTGCCGACCATGCTGCGGCACGTCCTGGAGCTCCGCGGCCAGGCTACTGCCGCCAAAGCCGACCTCGCACCGGTGCAGGCAGCACAACTGACCCTGCGCCACCAGGGCCCGCCCGGACGGCTTACCGGGGCACCCGTCAGCGGCGTGTACCGCATGACGGGCGGCGCGCTGCAGTGGCGCGGCAAGGGCTACGGACTGCTGGAGTGCGGGCCGGACGACTGCGTGGTGATGCATGTGCCGCAGACCGGGACGCAGCTCATGCCGGGCGTGCCGCTGGCCCGCCTAGTCAGCCGCCGCCCGTTCACAACACCAGACGGATCTGCACTCGACACGCATGGACGTCAACTGCTGGAAGGCCTGAACACACGGTTCACGGTGGAGGCGACGTAACGTCTCTGTCAGAGCACGGCACCCGCACCGCTACCCCGGAAACCATCCCGGGCAGCCCCCCAGCGCCCGTATCCGCACCCGAACTCAGTGCGCCGGACGACGATGCGCGCCACCTCACGCAAGGCCGCGCCACAAGGCACCGACATCCTCCCGACGCAGCGCCCCGAGCCCGCCCCGCCCACCCCCAGCGCCGAAGGGCCCGGACCCGCGCCCGCCGTATCCGAGGACGGCGTAGTCGAGCTGCGCCAGGTCCAGCAGAAGCATCTGCCCGAAGTCACCCTCAACAGGCTGCCGTTGGGCCCGCGCCGACGACCCGGCCTTCCCGACCTCCGCAGGCAAGCGCGGTGCTGAACTCCTCTACCCCCGTCGTGATCTCAAGCGGTGGCCCGTAACAGGGCCCGTGCCGCCATCGGCACCACTGACCTGTCGTGAGCTGAGTCAGGGCCATGTGCGCCCAGCCGTTATTTCGATGTGGCTAGACGTTTATGCCGATGGCCTTCCCCTGATGTTGCATGGGGAAGGCCATCGCGCCGCGTTCGGTCGCGGACGATTGCAGCCAGAGCGAGAACTGCGCTGTGATCAACGATCGGGAACGCGTCGCGTTCCGCCGCGGGGAGGAATGCTCGTACAAGGCCGCGCCGGTTGTAACCGATTGAGCTGGCCTGGAAGTTGAAGTGGTTGGAAGCGGGGAAGTCGGCCTACCTTCCCGGCTGCTGGGGCGTCGCGCCGGGCCTGATCCCGTGCGCGCCTCGCAATCCTCATCCGGTCCATCCTCGAAGGAGTGAAGATCACCGCCGGGGGTGGCTGTGCTGCTTCATACTCACTGGCCATGGCAGATGATCACGACATGCCCGGTTGTCCGGAACGGATCGATTGACTTGTGGAACTGGAACCGGTGGTGGCCCGGCTTGTTGATCGGCATTTGGGCACGGTGCGGGAGTGGTTTCCGCATCAGTACATTCCGTGGAGCCGGGGTGCGGACTTCGAAGGGCCTTTGGGTGGTACGGGTTGGCACACCGGCCAATCGAAGCTGAGCACGGCCGCTCGCTCGTCGTGGGTGCTGAACCTACTGACCGAGGACAACCTGCCCAGCTATCACTACGCGTTCGCTACCACCGTCTCACGTGCTGCTGCGTGGACGTCACCAAGCCGTAGCCATCAACTCCAGTCACCGGTGATGCCTCTGCCGCTCGGCCTTCGCACGCAGCACTGGTGAAGGCGTCCGCAGCCGTGCGACCGCGTCCGCGCCACGCTTCCCCGAGCCGCACCCCTCCGTATCCGCCTCCTCCGCGCTGCCCGCGGACTGCACGGCACCCCCACCGCCCGCGCCGCCCGACACGAGCAGGCCGCCCCCTGGCGCCATCGCCGACACGCCGTCGCCGTGCCACCCGCCGAACACCCCGCCCACCTCGCCCGTCACCGGATCCAGCCGCCGCAGTGCCCGTTCGAGCAGCCCAGCACCAGCGTGCCGGCACGGCCGTCGGCGCAATGGGGTCCGCCGCACCGAACGTCGCCCGGTGCAACGCGAGTTGGCCGCCTCGCGGCGAGGGCGTCCACCAGGGAGGTCGGCTCGCCGACACAGTCGTCAGTCCGTACCGCCGCGGCCGGCAGCAGCGCCGCCACGTCTGGTGGACACCCAGGAACCACCCCGGCACGCCGAACCGCTGCCCGTTCCGACCTCCGTCTTCTGCGGCCATAGCGGCTCCCTGATGGGCAGGGCGTACCGGCTGCCTTGCTGCGCAGCTAGGACCTGTCCGGGCGATCACGTGACTGCCTCGTATCGGCCGTCGCTCTGGTCGCTCGGCATGACGGCCACACCAACGATCAACCCTGAAGCCCGCGTTCGGCGTCATCGTCACCAAGGGGCAGGCACTGCCCGTTGGCGACCAGGAGGCACACAACCATGAAGCAACGGGCTGCACGCACCGTCTCGTTCGCTCTGGCAGTGGCGTTAGCCGCTGGAGCGGCGGCACTCGCCCCGTCCGCACACGCGGCACAGTCGGAGCACGGTGGCCACGAGGCGACCCGGACCGCACTGCGTGATCTTGTCGAGAAGGGTGGGCTTCCCGGAGCGGTCGCCAAGGCTCGGGACCGTAGGGGCAGTTGGTTCGCTGCGTTCGGTTACGCGGACACCAGCACGGGCCGTAAACGTTCCCCCGGCGATCACTTCCGCGGGGCCAGCATCACCAAGACGTTCGTGGCGACCGTCCTGCTCCAGCTGGAGGCGGAAGGGAGACTGAGCCTGGACGACACGGTCGAGACGTGGTTGCCCGGCTTGGTGCAGGGCAACGGCTACGACGGGAGCAAGATCACTCTGCGTCAGCTCCTCAACCACACCAGCGGCATCGCCAACCACACCGCTGACCCCGCATTCATACACAATGCCGCCGGTCCCGGCTTCCCGGAACACCGGTACGACACCCATACGCCCGAAGAACTCGTGGCGACAGCGCTGAAGTACCCGCCAAAGCCCGATCCGGAGAAAACGCCGCTGTACTCGAACACCAACTTCGTGATCGCCGGGATGGTCATCGAGAAGGCGACGGGTCATTCGTACGGGCAAGAGGTCAAGCGCCGCATCATAAAGCCCCTGAAGCTGACCGGGACATCGTTCCCTGGCACGACACCACAGATGCCGAACCCGCACCCCGTCGGCTACTCCCGGCTCCACCAGGAAGACCCCGACGCCAAGATCTATGACGCCACCGAACAGAACATGACCTGGCTGGGCGCGGCCGGCGACGTCATCTCCACCAGCAGCGACCTCAACCGCTTCCAACGTGCCTTGGTAAGTGGAGAGTTGTTGCCCTCGGCGCAGATGAAGGAGATGCTCGATGAGGTTCCGGCGGGGGACGGGATCGGGTACGGGCTCGGTGTCGAGTTCGCGCAGCTGTCCTGCGGAGTGAAGGTAGTGGGCAAGAGCGGCCGTACGAACGGCTCCCTGTCCGCGATGGTCGGCACGCTGGACGGGAAGCACCAGCTGACGTTCAACGTCAACGGTGACTGGCTGCAGGACGGATCGCTCTACGTGAATGTCCTCGAAGCGGAGTTCTGCGGCAAGGCCCCGTCCCTGACCGAGAGGCCGTCTCCGTTGCCTGAGCTGGTTCGTCTTCGTTGACATCCTCTGCCCCGTAAACGGGGCAGAATCCCATCCGTGTCAGAGTGCGACTGGATGAGCGGTTGACGCTTCAGGGCCTGCCCACTGGCTAAGGCTCCACGTCCTGACACCCGCAATGTCCTCGGGCGCTTGGTGCTTGGTGGCTGTCTCGATGTTGCACGAGCCGTTGGTGTCGGCGTTGCCGGACCATCCGCAGGTCTCGTTCTTGCACACGAACACGGCCTGGCTCTCGCGGTTGCCTTCGGTGATGAAGCCGCAGGCGTGGCACCGTTTCGAGGTGTTCGGGGCGGGGACCTTGACTAGGTGTCCGCCCCGGTCGGCGAGCTTGTATTCCAGCAGGGTGACCGTGCGGCCCCATGCCTCGCCGCTGATCGAGCGGTTCAGTCCGGCTTTCTGGCGGACGTTCTTGCCCGGTTCCTCGACGGTGCCCTTGGCGGACTTGACCATGTTCGTGATCTTGAGTGCTTCCACTCCGACGACGCCGAACGTGTCGGCGATGCCTGTGGTGGTTTTGTGCTGCCAGTCGAGGGTGCGGCGCTTGGCTCTCGCGCGGTACCCGGCGATCAGGCGGTTGGTGCGGGCCAGCCGGTTGGATGTGCGTTCGCCCGGCTTGCGGTACTGCTTCTGGCGTTCGCGGGTGCGTTCCAGGCGGCGCAGACGCTCGGCTTCCTTCGGGGTCAGCCATGCGTCGTGGTCGCGGAACGTGCCGTCGGACAGGGCCAGGGGCCGGGTGACACCGACATCGATGCCGACGCCCGGCCCCTGGTGCGGCGTGGGATCGTCCACGAGGGTTTCGGTGCGGAACACGATGTGCCAGCCGAGCGCGTCTTTGACCAGGCGCGCGCCGGTCACCCTGCCGGGATGTGAACCCTTGGTGACGCCGGGCAGATCCTTGGTCCAACGGAAGCGGACCAGGCCGACCATCGGCACCCACACCTGACCCCAACGGTGTGTCAGTCGCTTGATGCGCAGGTCCCGGCCCTGCGGGATGTCGATGGCCGCGCGGGTACGGAACCGGGCCTTGAAGGTCGGAGCCTCGGCCCGCCCTTCCCAGCAGTTCACCCACGCACGCATATACGTCTTCAGGACCTGCTGCGCGGCCTGTGCGGGAAGCTTGGCGAGCCAGTCGATCTCCTTACGGGCCCGGCGGATCTCTGTGTCCATCCGGGACAGCGACCGCTGGCACTTCGGCGTCATCGTCCAAAGGTCGTGGATCAGGTTCCACATCGCGCGTGCGGCGTGGCCCTGGTCCTCGATCTTCCACAGCTGGACGGGGGTGAGGCCGAGACGGGCTTTGTGGCCACGCTGGCGCTTCAACTTCCCTCCCCGTTCCGCTTGTTGGCTGGTTCGCTGATCATACTACGCTTGGTGCATGTCACCACGATGGGAAGCAGCACCCGATGTCAGGCGCGGAGCGCACGTTGTCTACAACCTGCACGTGCACTTGGTGTTCGTGACGAAATACCGGCGAGGCGTGATGGATGACGCCATGTTGACGCGCTGTGAGGAGATCATGCGCGATGTCTGCGGGAGCTTCGAGGCGGAGCTGAAGGAGTTCAACGGCGAACGCGATCATGTTCATCTCCTGGTGCACTACCCGCCGAAAGTCGCGCTCTCGAAGCTGGTCAACAGCCTGAAGGGTGTCAGCTCGCGGTACCTGCGGCAGGAGTTCACCGGCCAGGTCAACCGGGCCATCATGCACGGCCGGTTCTGGTCCCGCTCCTACTTCGCCGGCTCCTGCGGTGGAGCACCGATAACAGTGGTTCGTCAGTACATCGAGCAGCAGAAACGCCCGTACTGAGCTGCGGGTCAGAGCAGTCTTGAGATGGCCTACACCCCCCGCCTAAAGACGGGGGCACTGGCCAAGATCACAGGTAGTGGCGGCTTACCTGCCGCAGTCGAAGAGATTGGGCAGGCCGGACCGGTACCTGATCTCGTCGAGCTTGTGGAGGAACGTCAGCTCGGGCGGACGGTAGAGCCGCCGGACCCGGCAGCGGGGTGCGGGCGAACCGTCCGCGTCCAGCAGGGCGTTGACCGCTCGCCGCGCGGACTCGTTGGCGCCCTCCATCGTAGCGAGATCGATGTCGGTGGCAACGTAGTCGCCGGCCAGGAACAGGTTCGGCACCGCAGTGCGGCTCGACGGCCGGTCGTACCAGGTGCCAACGGGGTGGATGAGCAGCTGCTCGCGGTTGGAGGGTGAAGGTCCGCCGAGGCCGGTCACCGCCGGGTCCATGAACCACGAGTGCAGGTCCGCGTCGGCGAGCACTCGCCGCCCGGCGCCGTTCAGCCCCGCCTTGAGCTGCGCCCAGACCTCCCGGCGAACCTCGTCCCGAGTGCACTTCATCCCCGGTTTTCCGTACAGAATCCCCGGCTTGTCCCATGCCGAGATGTCCACAGAGAGACAGTCGGCCACCTCTCCGTCCCCGTAGGCCGAGCGGAAGTCACGCCCCTTCCAGAACTGCGCCTGGCTGACCGAGGTGAGTGCCCACGGCGAGTCCACGTGGATCACGTGCCCGTGCACGAGGGGCGTGCGGGTACGCAGGTAGAACTGCACGCCGACCATCCAGGCCGTCTGGAGCCGGTCACAGCGTTCGAGCTGGGGGTCGGCAGCGCGAAGATCTGCGCCCCAGGTGGCGCGGGCGTCCTGGACGGGCATGGCGCAGATGTAGTGGTCGGCGACCACGGTACGGGCCGCTGCGCTTCTCGTGGACCTCACCCTGACGCCTGTGATCCGGCCACCGTCGCAGACGAATTCCTTGACTTCGGTGGCGAACTCGAACTCGACGCCGAGGCCGCGGAGATGCTCCTCCCAGGGCGTGATCCATGCCTCGCTGGTCGGCGCATTGAGCACCCGGTCGATCTCACCGTCGTTGCCGCGGCCGAGCAGGTTGTAGATGAACGCCTGAGTGAGGCGGCCGACGGTGCGCGTGCTCGCCACCTCGGCCCGGATGGCGACAAGGTCCCGGGTGATTCCGACGCCGAGCAGCTGCTGATACTCCCGTGACATGGCGTCGGCGTTGATGAATTCCCACCACGAGACCATCTCCCACTGCTCGATCCGCCGGAGCTCGCAGCTGGTGATGTGGACCAGCACGCGGCCGAGGAAGTGGACGACCTCGGACGGCGGCAGGTTCAGCGCGGTGTCCACAAGCCCGGCCAGACTTTCCACCAGAGCGCCGGGCAGCAGCGACTCCGGAACGGGTAACGACAACAGCGTACGGACCGGAAACCGTAAGTTCGGACGGCCGCCGTCACGGGCTACGAGGCACTCGGTGGTGTTCACCAGATTTCCGTGGACGCTGCCCGACTTGTTCGGATACGGGATTCGACGCAGCGTGTCCGGAAGGTTGCGATAGAACCCCGGGAAGAAGCGGAAGCCGTGCTCGCCGGGCAGCGGAAGACGCCCACCGGTGCCGGTGCCCGGCACGTCCATGCTGCGGGCCTTGCCGCCCGGTGTGTCATTGCGCTCGTACACCGTGACGCGGTAACCGCGTTCGGCGAGTTCGTGTGCCGCGGTCAGCCCCGAGGCGCCGCCGCCCAGCACCGCCACCGACCCGAGATCAGCGCTCATGGACACAGCGATGCTCCTTCGCGTCATTGTTGTTGTCGCGCTCGTGGGCTCAGCCACCGAGCGGAAGCTCGGCCGAACCAACCACGAACTGAACCGACTTGTGTGCAGGTCGATCTGATCCTGGACCAGCTGGGCATCCGTGAAACCGGCCCGGACTGGATCAGGTCAGCGGCTTGTTGCATCAGGGCTCCCTGGTCGCCGTGACCGCCCGCCCGGAGCGTCGCCACGTACGCGGCCGACCGGGCCGCCACCAAGCTCCCAGCGTGGTGTTCGCGTCGCTGGCCGCGATCTGCCGGGGCGTCATCAAGAGTCGGCTTTACGCTATTTATTCTTCTTGGCGTACTCCTCGTAGACGGCGACGACCTCGTTCGCGGGCCCGTCCATCCGCATCGTTCCGGCCTCCAGCCAGATCGCCCGGTCACAGGTCTCGGTGATCGCCTTGTTGTTGTGGCTGACCAGGAAGACGGTGCCCGCCCTGGCGCGTAGCTCGGCGATGCGGGCCTTGCTGCGGCGCTGGAAGGCGGCGTCGCCGGTGGCCAACGCCTCGTCGATCAGGAGTACGTCGTGGCTCTTGGCGGCGGCGATGGAGAAACGGAGCCTGGCGGCCATGCCGGAGGAGTACGTCCGCATCGGCAGCGTGATGAAGTCGCCCTTGTCGTCGATGCCGGAGAACTCGACGATCTTCTGGTAGCGCTCGCGGATCTGCTTGTGCGTCATGCCCATGGCCAGGCCGCCGAGCGTGACGTTGCGCTCGCCGGTCAGGTCGTTCATCAGGGCGGCGTTCACCCCGAGCAGCGACGGCTGTCCCTGGGCGTAGACATGGCCGCGGGCGAGTGGCAGCAGGCCGGCGACCGCCTTCAGGAGGGTTGATTTTCCGGACCCGTTGGAGCCGATGAGACCGATAGCCTCGCCTTTGTGGGCGACAAAGGTGACGCCTTTGACGGCATGCACTTCCCGTGCGCCGCCCTGGACTTTGTAGGTGATGTGGACGTCGTCGGCGATGACAGTGGGGGTTTGCCGGTCTTGTTCGAGCCGATCCTGTTCAGCCACGGCCGTACGTCTCCTCTGCCTGCCAGAAGTAGATGAAGCCGCCAATGCCCGCGAGCAGTGCCCAGCCCGCGGCGATCAGCCATGCGTGCGGGGGAAGCTGGGCGGCGGTGAAGCTCTCGATGAGGGCGAAGCGCATCAGGTCGATGTAGACGGCGGCCGGATTGCACTCCAGCGCCACGGCCACCGGATGCGGCAGCGTGTCGGCGTGAAGGACCTGGCCGACGCTCCACATGACACCCGACGCGTACATCCAGGTGCGCAGGACGAACGGCATCAGCTGGGCGATGTCGGGGGTCCGGGACGCCAGCCTCGCCATGACCATCGCGAGACCCGTGTTGAACAGCGACTGGAGCGCGAGTGCGGGCAGTGCCAGCAGCCAGGACGGCCGGGGGAACTGCCCGAAGCAGCAGAGGATCACCGCCAGTGCGGCCATCGAGAAGAGCAGCTGCTGGAGTTGCTGGACGGCGTACGCGACGGGAAGTGAGGCGCGCGGGAAGTGCAGGGCGCGGACGAGGCCGAGGTTGCCGGTAAGGGCGCGGGTGCCCGCCATGACCGAGCTGCTGGTGAACGTCCAGAAGAAGACGCCGGTGACCAGGAACGGCACGAAGTCGGAGACCCCGTCCTTGGTGCGGGTAGGACGCCGAAGATGAAGTATTGAAGTGCTCTCCCGGATGGATCCGGCAGATTCCCACCTACCTTGCGGTGGTGGGCTTGACGCGTTTCGCGCGTCTGACGACTGCCCTCCCGGCAGCCGGGATCGCCACGAGGCCGATCCGGTACAGGTGGAGGATGTTGCGGGCTGCGTTGTGGTCGGCGTTGCCCGACCAGCCGCAGTCCGGGTTCTTGCATACGAACACGGCCTGGGACTCCCGGCTGCCGGGTGTGATGAAACCGCAGGCGGAGCAGCGCCGGGAGGTGTGTGTGGGGGGCGGGGACCTTGACCAGGGTGCCGCCGTGCTGGGCGGTCTTGTACGTCAGCATGGTGACCGTGCGGCCCCATGCTTCCCCGCTGATGGAGCGGTTCAGCCCGGCTTTCTGGGCGACGTTCTTGCCTGGCTGGTCCACTGTTCCTTTGGCGGACTTGACCATGTTGACCTGCCCCCACCGGCGGTGCACGCGGACGATGTTCAGGTCCCGGCCCTGCGGGATGTCCACGGACATCACCGTGCGGATGCGGCCCTTGAAGTTCGGGGCGTCGGCGCGGCCGTCCCAGCAGTTCTTCCATGCCTGGAAGTACGTCTTGAGTACTGCCTGCGCGGCCTGGGCGGGCAGTACGGCGAGGAAGTCGATGTCCTTACGCGCCTGGCGGATCGCGGCGTCCGCGTGTCCGAGCGTCCGCTTCTCCTTCGACGTCATTTGCCACCACGCGTGGAGAAGGTTCCACATCGTGCGGGCGGCGTGCGCCTGATCATCAGCCTTGAGCGACAGGACAGGGGAGAGTGCCAGTCGGGCGCGATGCCCGAACTGCCGCTTCTCCACCCCTTGTTCACTCATGGCGACCACCATAGTGCGAAGGCTTCGAAGCCGAGCTGAAGCAGTTTAACGGCGAACAGGATCACGTCCACCTGCTCGTGCACTATCCGCCGAAGGTTCAGCTCTCCAAACTGGTCAGCTCCTTCAAGGGCGTCAGTTCCCGCAGGCTTCGCTAGGAGTACAACGCGCGTCCGCCGACATCTGTGGGGCGGACACTTCTGGTCCGGCTCCTACTTCGCCGGGTCCTGCGGCGGCGCACCCCTGACCGCCGTCCGCCAGTACATCGAAAACCAGCAACGTCCCATCTGACCGTCACCACACAGGCGCAGAGCACTCCGGCGCTCCGCGCCTCCGGGCCAAGGACGCCCTTCACCACCAACCTAAAGGGCGATGCACAGGGCAAGATCAGAGGTAGACGGGTCGCCTTGCTGTCGGTCTTCTCCGGGATCGTGTGGCGGATGTACCGGCGCCGCAGGTACTGACGGCATGGGCCGTTGCTGTATGTCTTGTCAGCCGAGAAGCTGTCCCGCTTCCCACGTGGCCTGCCTGGGCCCGTTCTGGGGACGCGGATCTTCTCCAGCACCGGGGTGACATCGGCATGGACCGCGCAGCGCCGTGAGGCGTACGCCAACGACCTGGGTGCCACTACCTCGCTGGTCGGCGTCACCGCAAGGTCGAACCGCGGCAAGTCCGAAGGGCTCCGGTACCTGGATGCCGCCTGCCGGTGAAGTCCGCTGCCAGCACGCATCGGAAGGGACCGCAACCAAGCTCCGCTGGAACCTGGCACCTGGCCGTCGACCCGCAGGAACAGGCCGAACTGGTCAATCTGGCCGAGCAGTGCCCGACCACGCAGGTCCACTTCGACCCGCCCCGTAGTAGAAACGCGCACCACCACCTCCCGGCTGGCTTCCGGCCCCAGAGGGCGGCGCGGCAGACCAACGAGCCCTGTCCGTCGCACCGGCTCTGTCAGATTTGCCGTTTCCCGCCCGCCGCACGCGTCGTTGGGCTGATCGGCTGGCTCGGGCGTGCGGCCAAGGCACGTACCGGGGGGCTTTCCTGCTCGCGCTTCCGGTGCTGCTGAAGGCGTGCGCGGTGATTGGTGGCCGGGAGGGGCTGCTCGCTGAGCAGCGGCAGATACGGCAACGGGAAAGAAGGCACTGATGTACCAGGCGCGGATCGAGGCTGGGATTCCGGCGCAGGCAAGGCGGCCCGTGAGGGATGTGCGGGTCGTGGTCGTCGGAGCAGGGTTCTCCGGTATCGGCGCCGCTATCCGGCTGCGCGAGGCGGGGTTCGGCGATGTCCTGGTGTTGGAGAAGGGGCCGCAACTCGGCGGGACGTGGAGGGAGAACACGTATCCGGGTTGCGCCTGTGATGTGCCCTCATCGCTCTACAGCTACTCATTCACCCCTGACACCGCCTGGAGCAGGGTCTTCGCCGGACAGCGGGAGATCCATGCGTATCTGCGGACGACGGCGGAGCGGCACGGACTCGGCGAAGTGCTGCGCTGCGGGGTGCGGGTGCTGGGAGCGCGATGGGATCCGGCGGCCGGGCGCTGGCTGCTGGAGACCAGTGACGGGGCATACAGCGCCGCGGTACTGGTCCTGGCCACCGGGCCGTGGCACGTACCGCAGCACCTCGACGTCCCCGGGATCGAGGAGTTCACCGGGCCCGTGCTCCATACCGCCGAGTGGGACCAGAGCGTCGACCTCGCCGGCCGTCGCGTGGTCGTCGTGGGGAGCGGGGCTTCCGCTGTCCAGGTCGTCCCGGCCATCCAGGCCCGGGCGGCCAA
The DNA here is from genome assembly GCF_018614055.1 of Streptomyces sp. ISL-98. Classification (GTDB taxonomy): domain Bacteria; phylum Actinomycetota; class Actinomycetes; order Streptomycetales; family Streptomycetaceae; genus Streptomyces; species Streptomyces spiramyceticus. The sequence continues at coordinate 2,368 of NZ_JAGGPB010000104.1, read as the reverse complement.
GGTGCACCTTTTCCAGCGGACCGCCCAATGGGTGTTACCCAAACCCGACCTGCCGGTCCCTGCGGCGTTCAACTGGTGTCTGGACTGTCTGCCCGGCTCCCGCGGCGCCTTGCGTGCCGGGCAGTACGCGCTGCAGGAGGGTTTGGGCTACGCCTTTCGTCACCCGCGTGCCGCCCGCCTCGTCGAGGCGGGCGCCCGGGCGCACCTGCGGCTCGCAGTCCGTGACCGGCAGCTGCGTAAGGCACTCACGCCCGACTACCGACTGGGCTGCAAACGCCTTCTGACCTCCAGCACCTTCTACCGCACCCTGGCTCAGCCGCATGTCAGCCTGCACCCGACCGCCGTGACCGCTGTACGCGGCAACGAGGTCGTAGGCGCCGACGGCACCACCGTCCAGACCGACGTCCTCATCACGGCCACGGGCTTCCGCGTCGGTGAGCTGCCTCTGGCCAAGACCCTGTACGGCACGAACGGCCGGACACTGCATGAAGCCTGGGACGGAGAACCACAGGCGTATCTGGGCACCGCAGTCAGCGGTTTCCCCAATCTTTTCCTGCTTCTGGGGCCCAATGTGCTCGGTGGCTCCACCTCCGCGATCACCGTTCTGGAAGCCCAGCTGACCTACCTCACCGCAGCCCTGTCCCACCTCGAGCAAGATGGCCACCGCGCCCTCGAGGTCCTGCCGGCCGCACAGAACGCGCACAACACCACGGTGCAGGAGGCGTTGCGCACCACCGTGTACAACTCCGGCGGCTGCACCAGCTACTACTTGAGCCCCACCGGGCGCAACATCTTCGCCTGGCCGTGGTCCACCGGGCGGCTCATCCGCCGGCTCAGCAGCTTCGACCCCGCTTCCTACACCTGGTATGCACCGGCCGAACCCGAACCCGAACCCGAACCCAACCCCGCCGGCCTGCCCGCTCAAGCAAGGCCGCAGCACGGCCACCACACCAGCGTCGTACGAGGAGAGCAGCCATGACGCGGCGCCCCCGACCGCAGTCCTACGACCTGGAGCTCCACCACCACTTGCCCCCGGGCGCCGACCGCGGACCGGTCACCGCCCCCACCGGCTGGTACTTCGCCCGCTTCAGCAAGCACCTGCGGTGTGGACAGGTGGTGCCGGTTACTTACCTCTCCCGCGAGTACGCGCTGTTCAGGACCGACAGCGGACAGATCGGCATGGTCGAAAGCCAGTGCTGCCACATGGGCGCGCATCTGGCCCGCGGCGGATACGTCCGCAACGAGAGCCTCACCTGCGGCTTCCACGCCTGGGAGTTCGACGTCACCGGACGCTGCGTGAAAATCCCCGGAGGCTGCCGCATCCCCTCCCGGGCCAGGCAGCGCAGCCTGACCGTCGCGGAACACAGCGGATGCATCTGGTTCTGGCACGGGCCCGGCCCGGCACAACCCTTCACCGACCTCGACCACGCCCAAGACCGTCGGCACTACCTCCATGTGGCCGGTGAGGTCCACGTGTGCCACTCCGACCTGCTGACCGTCAGCGAGCACGTCACCGACGTCGCGCACTGGCCCTGCGCCCACGGCGCCCCGGGCCCGATGACGTACGTTCCCCTGCGCGACGAAGGCCCCCACTTCTCCTTCATGATCCAGCCCGTCGATGCCGACATCACCCGCGTCCAGCGCTTCCGCCCCTACGCCCGCGTCACGATGGCCAGCCCGACGCTGGCCCTGGTCACCGCCCAATCTCAGCCACAACAGGACACCAGGCCACCCCTGCTGACAGTGATCGCTGCGGTAAGCCCGGTGGGACCCGAACTGACCATCGCGATGTGGGCCGTCGTCGTACGCAAGCTCGGACCGGACTGGCTGCTGTGGCCGGTCAACCGGCTGTGGGCCGCATTCCTACGCCGCCTGGTACAGCGCAACGCTGCATCCGACCTGGATGTACTGCGGTGGAGGCGACCGGTGGCCAAAGATCTGTGGTCAGCAGCCGACGGCCCCTCGGTCCGCGCGTACCGAAACTTCTACCGGCGCAACCTCCCTCCACAGGGCACAGAACACACGACTGCCCAACTGCCCCAAGACGCATCATGACGGCCCCCGACGTGCGCCGTCAGGGCGGTGGGTGACAGCGCTCCGAGCAGGGCTTCTGGCCGAATAGGTGACGGCTCCGTGTGCACCCGTGGTGGGGAAGTGCATGCGTAGCGTCGGCCGCCGCCGCAGCGGGCACGCCAACTGGGGTTTCAGTGATGGCACATGGGGCCGGGGGCGCGGTGTCCAGGGAGTACCACGCATGCACGCGACGTACCGGAGTAAACCGCGAAGGAGCCCTCCCCGAAAAAGTGACGCGCCAGTGAACGCCAAATGCAATTCACTATGAGGCAACTAAAGGTTGTCCCGCAAGTGA
>NZ_JAGGPB010000103.1 GCF_018614055.1 Streptomyces sp. ISL-98 | reverse complement strand
CCGGAGCTGTACCGGGGGACGGGGAACAACGGACCGGGAACCGGCGCCAAGGGCCTTGCCGCAGATAATGGGGCCGCTTCGCGCAGTGCGAGCCGAGTAGAACCGCAGCTCACGGTGACCAGGCGCCAGGCGCTCGGGGACTTCGGCCGCCGGGCCGGGCGTGCGGTGCTTTCGAATTGCCGTGTTCTGGGTGAGGGTGTCGATATTAGGGCGGTGGATTCCGTGGCCCTGTTGGACCCGAAGGGGTCGGCGGTGGATATCGTGCAGGCAATCGGTCGGGCGCTCAGGCAGAAGCCGAATCAGGGGAAGGTTGCGACGCTGATCGTTCCCGTGTTTTTGGCCCCGGGTGAGCAGCCGGAAGACATGTTCACTTCTGCCTCGTACCGGCCTTTGGTGAAGGTCCTTGAAGGGCTTCGGGCACATGACGAGCGTGCCGTGGAAATGCTCGCGATTCCGCAGGAGAACCAGAAGCGCGTGGTTGATCCGTCGCAAAACATCGGTGAGGAGCCGGAGGAAGGCGAGGCGGAGTCCCGGCTGCTGCTCCGTTTTGCCGCCCCCAGGGATCCGGTGATGGTCGCCAAGTGGGTCAAGTTCCAGATCCTGGACACCGAGCGGCAGGACTGGACGCGCGGGTACGACGCCGCTCGCCGAACTCGGACTCGGACTCGGACTCGACTGGGCATAGCCGAGAACGTGTGCGGGGTGTAGCCGTGCAGCTCCACCCCGCACGTTCACGAGCTGGCTGCCAGAGGCCGTCAGGCCGACTCGATGGCGGAACGCACGTTGTCGATGTCGTAGCCGGTCTCCAACACGGCGTACGCGATGGCGAGCAGGCCCGGATCCTCGACCCGCTCCAGGGCCTTCTCTGCGTATTCGATGAAGCGAAAAGCGAGCGCCACCACTGACTGACACCGCTCTGCGGTTGCTAATGTGGTGGCATGGCTGTCATGACATTGCGAATCCCCGATGACCTTGACCCGTCGATCCGTGCCGGCGCTGAGGCTGCCGGTCTGTCCCTCAACGCCTACATCGTGCGCGCCGCACGTCGACAGGCTGTGCTCGACGCTGCCCAGCAACTCGCCAGGCTCGGCCTCGGCGACGACCTGTGCGGCGAGGGCGACACTCTGTGAAGCGCGGGGAAATCTGGACGCTGCCGGACGGCCGCAATGTCCTCGTCGTCTCGCTCGACGGCCTGGAACAGGCATACGGCGCGGTCCTCGCGATCGTGCTGCACCCCGCCGGGCGCTACCCGGACACCGCCATGTCCGTCGTGCTCGACAAGCCGTTGCCCTGCACCGCGGTCGCGGTCAACCTCCAGCAACTGCGAACAGCGCGCTTCGGCGACGGGCAGCTGCTCGGCAGCGTGGAGCCGGCGGCCATGGAACGCGTCAGCCAGGCCCTGCGCGCGGTGCTCGACCTGTAGATCACCAAGGGGCGGGGCGGGCGGTTCGTCATCCCGGGGAGCGTTGGCGTCACGTGCGGACGGAGCCTCGCGCACGACCGCGCCGGGGCGCCGTGGGGTTTCGCCGGGCGCAACGGCGCCCGGCCCCTGGGGGAGCCGGGCGCGTGGCTTCCGGTCAGTCTGGCGTCGGCGGTCGACGAAGAATCAGGATGCCGGCAGGGCATCGAGGGCGAGATCCCATGGGAACTCGCGGGGCCTGCCCTGTCCCGGCGGACGCGGTACGTATCCGCCCTCGCCGAGCAACACGTTCACGCCTGCCTCGCGCAGGGTCGCGATGCTCCCCTCAAACGCGGGGGATGGTCCCCGCCGCTACGTCGCCGCGGCCGCGAAGACCACCTGCTCCCTGCGTGTGCAGGGATGTGTCGACGGTCACGCAATTCCCCACGGGTCACGCCTTTGTCTTCACGTAATTCCCCACCCATGGCTGGACCACGGCCCGGTGTGCGGCTCATACGGCTAGACGAGTGGGCACAGCGTCCGCGCGTCCGTAGGTGAGTACCTGGGCAAGTACTTCGCGGAACAGGGCGATGTCTTCGGGCGGTGCTTCGATGACGGCCTCGATCTCACTGTCGCTCAACCGCAGGTCCTCCAGCGCTTCAGGGTTGAGCGAGACGCGGAGGACGTTGCCCGTCAGAACGGCTTCGCGTACACAGCCGTACGCGGTCCCCTGTCCGGCTGTGACCAGGCAGTATGTGTCCATCCCCAGGACGACCTCCTGTTCGTCTGGGTCTTCCTCTCCCGCCATGAACATCAAGATGAAGCCGCTTCCGTCCTCACCCTCGGCAAGAGCGGCTTCGGTGAAGTAGCCGTCAGGGTCGATCTCTGTTCTGGCGGCGCGGGCGGTGAATCGGTACGTCATGACGGGGGTTCTATCAGCGCGCTCAGCCGAGGCAGGAGGCAGGGGCGGGCGCCCGGCGTTCCACCTTCAGAGGACGCTGCCCACGACGCAGACCCCGGGATTCCCCTGGGGAAGATCGTGAACTTCTGGCTGGGGAATTGCGTGAGCGTCCACAGGATGGTCGTGCTCTCCGCGCGAGCGGAGGTGAACCCGCCACCCACGGCGGCACTGAGAAGAATCTGCTGTGCTCTCCGCAGGACCGTGCTGGGACGCAGATGGACGATTCGCCGGGACGCTGCCAGTCGCGGCAGTGCGGCGGTGCACGTCTCGTGCAGCCGTCCCTCCGTGCCCCGCAACGTCTGCCGTCCGCGGCCGCTGGCCGTGCAGCAGCGGTCGCCCAACTCAATGCCCACCTGCGGGCCGCCCCAGCTTGCCGACTTTGGCCTGGTCGCCGCTCTTCTTCGAACCGCCTCCATCGCGACGCGCAGCGCGACGCGGGCCAGGTCGACGCCGGCCGGCTCCACGGCAGTCATGCGATCGCCCCCAGAACCTCGTCGTCGAGCGGGCGAGCCGCGAGCTCGGCGAGCCGGTCGGCCCACGGGCTGCGCGGCGCGGGAACCATGGCGTCGGCGGCGTTTTGCTCCTGTGTGGTGCGCAGTTGGTCCAGCCAGGCAGCCAGCAGGTGCTCGGAGGTGCGGGCGCGGGCGTCGGCGGCGGCTTTCTCAGCGGCCGCGAGGGCAATCGGCCCGTCGGGGGCCCACTCGTGCCGGCGGCGTCCCTTCTCGGTGGCGTACGCCCGGCGCGCTTCCGCCTCGACCTTCGGTGAGCGGGCCAGCATCTCAAGCGCGCTCGCGCGGTATGCGGCAGCGACCATGCGGACCGCGTCGAGGGTGGTGTGCGCGAGGAGCGTGTCGACATCCCGGGGGTCGGGCTTGAAATCGGCTTCGTCCACCATGGCCAGGAACTGGCGCTGGGCGTCCTCGATCTCCCGCCGCAGCTCGGCACGCGCCCGGTCAACGGCGGCGGCGACGTGGGACGAGCTGCTCGCGGCCGCCGCTGCGGCGGCCGCGAGCTGCTCGGCCTCGGAGACCAGGCCGGGCAGCTCACGCCGGTAACCGCACGCCTCGCACAGCCCTGTCTGCTGGGCCGCACCGCAGTCCTCGCAGGGCCGGGCCTGCCGCGCGGACTTGCTCAACCTCGGCCTTGGCGCGGGCGGCCTGGCGGCGGGCCCGTCCGGCCTCGGCCTGCTGACGGCGCCACATCACGTTCTCCGCCTCAAGCGCGACTTGGTGACGCAGCCGTTCCTCGATGGCAGTCTGCCGCATCGCGGGATCGGTGCCGGGCATCTGGGTGTCGACCTCTGCAGTGATCTTCGCGCGCCAAGCGCGGCGGACATGCCGCTGGTTGGAGCACATCTCACAGCTGGCGCCGGTATCGAGCCGGATGCCGTCGTCGCAGCGCAGGTCCGTACACGCCTGGCGCTGGACCAAGCCCCTGCCCAGCAGCCAACCCAGCGGCTCGCGCACCAGGGCCTCGCCGCCAGCCTCTTCCAGCCGGTCGGTCAGACGGTCGGCGAGCAGCCGAGGTGCTGATTCGGGCCCGGCAATGCCGTCCAACACCTTCAGCCCCTGTTCGACAGCCCTGCGAGCTACGCCCTGCTGCCCGCGCGTGAGCTGCGCCCACAGCCACGCCACCGGCGCCAACGCCACCCGCAGCCGCAGATCCGGCAGGTCAGCGACTCTCCGCCCCTGCTGCTGCGGTGCACCGCGGCCGTCCACGACCGTCAGCCGTGTCCGACCAGCAGCAACTGCGGCCTGGCCCGGCCCATCTATCTCAACAGCATGGGATTCCTTGGGCTTTTCCCCGCGCAGCGGGCCTACCTCCGCTACCAGCAACCCGGTCGTGGCAGCGGCGTCCCCGCCGTCAGCGGCCTGGTCCTCGCGCACGCACACGCGCTCCGGCCGACGGCCTTCACCCCCACGGCCTTCGCCGGAAAAGCCACCAGAGAGCTCGAGAGACCCACCAGGAGTAACCACACGAGCGTGGGGAGCGTGGTGCTGTGTAGTTGCGGCGAGGTCTGCCGATCCGGCGTCCACACCATTCGCGGCACCGGAGTTCCCAGCGTTCACAAGGGCCCCGGCCGTCTCGCCGGACTCAAGATCTCCGGAGGCAGTAGCGGCGGGCGAACAGCGCGTCGAATTCCGCGACCCGCAGCGGCTGCTCGGTGGTGGGCAGCGTGCAGGAGGCCGGTACCCAGGTCGTCATCGTGACCACTCCCGTCATCATGCCCTCGCCCGGTGCGGGCGGGGACACCTCCGACGGTAAACCTGTACCTAGGCACCGGTTGCGGGTCTGTAAAGCTAACGGCTCTGGCTCACAAGCGGTGGTGACGCAGCGTCATGATGTTTCTGGCGTCGCCTTGTCGGGACATCCGTGAACGGATCCGCGACAGCGTGGCTGGTGGAGGCCGTCGCCAAGGCGCAGGGCTCCTGCCCTTCGGCGACGCGGAGCCGGGAGGACGGTCGGGTTGCCAGTGTCCCGGCAGTCGCCTGGTACCCGCCTGGCGCCGGCGCAGGACCGTCCCAAGCTGCAGGTATCACCCGCCGTCAGCACGGCCACGCTGCGTCGCCACCGCTTGTGAGCCAGAGCCGTTCATTTGACAGACCCCGGCCCAGATGTGGATGCCCGCAGGTGAAGGGCGGCCTGGTAGATGGCTGCGGTCTTGTCGTAGCGGGTGGCAAGCTCACCCTGCCTTGGGCATATGCGGTCGGGGCTGGTTGCGCCCCCGCTGCGTGCGCCAGTGCGCCCACAGGCGATCCGTGCGCTTCCTGCACCCGAAGTGCGCGGGTGTCTGACCACGGTCAACTGGGCAGCATCCGCTCGGCACCGCGTCCAGCTCGCGCGGGAGCTTCCGGCCGGTTCGGCCTTCGGCCGGTGCCGAGCGAAGGAGGGCTCACGGATGGGCACCCCGTTATCTCCGCCTCCATCGGAGAGCGCACCACCCCACTCAGGACATCTACAGAAACGTTCCTACCTGCCAGACAAGGAACTGGTCGACCTGCTGCGCGCCGAGTTCGAAGCCCGCTGGCCACCCGATGCGACCGGCGCTGAGGCCACCGCTCGCTATGCGCTCGTCCCGACAGGCAAACTTCTACGCCCGCTTCTGCTTCTGCACAGCGCCCAGGCAGTCGGCGGCAGCGTCCACCAGGTGCTTCCAGCCGCTGTCGGCCTGGAGTGTGTCCATGTGGGCAGCCTCATCCACGACGACCTGATCGACCATGACGACGTGCGCCGCAACCGCGACTCCGTCCATCGCCGCTTCGGAGCCGACCACGCCATCGTCGCGGGCAATGCTCTGTTCTTCACCTGGTTCGACACGCTCGGCGAGTGCGCGGATCGCGGAGTGCCGGCGGCACGCGTCCTGAAAGCCATGAGGATTCAGGCCCGAGTGGGCCGCCAGGTGTGCCAAGGGGCCGCCACGGAGCTCTGTATGGCGGGTCACTTCGACACCCCGGTCGCCGATTACCTGGAGATGGTCCGACTCAAGACTGCCATTCTGCTCGCGGCGGCTTGCCGAACCGGATCGGTACTTGTGGGAGCGCGCTCCGAGCACGCCGAGGCCCTTACCAGATACGGCGAGGCACTCGGGATTGCCTTCCAAATCCGTGACGATCTGTTGCCCTACGGTGCCAACCCGGACGTTGCTGGCAAACCCGCCGCCAGCGACATACGCAACCTGCGTCCCACGCTGCCCGTCCTCCTAGCCCGCGACCTCGCCACCCCGGCCGGCCGGGTCGCTCTGCTGCAAGCAGTCACCGCCGCAAACCCCCAAGCTCTCGACACCGTGCGGGAGATCGTGCACAGCAGCGGTGCCGGCGCTCGGGCCACAGACCTCGCCCGCCAGTACAGCGACCTGGCGCTCCACCAACTCGACGCCCTGCCCGACAGCCTTAGTAAACACCGCCTGGCTGCGTTGGCAGCACTTACCGATGACCGCACCCGCTGACAACTCGCTCACAAACCGCCAGCCCCATGTCAAGGCGGCTGGGAGCGGAAGAAGTAGGTCGACCTCAATCCGCACCAGACGAACGGATATCACGACGTGACCGTGGACCCCGATGCCTTCGGACTCCCCGGCTTCTACTGCCCCTTCGAAGCCGCCATCCATCCTCAAGCCGACGCCATCGAACAGAGAGCCATCGCCTGGATCGATCAGTTCGCTTTCGGAGATAAGGACCGTGCACGGTTGATCGCCACGGCTTCCGCAGAGGTAATTGCCCGGTTCTCGCCGAATGCGATCACGGAACGCATACAGGCAGTCGCCAACATGACGTACTGGGCGTTGGCATTTGACGATATGTGTGATGAGGGTCCGGTGAGCACCTGCGTGCGCGATTTCGCGGTTTTGGCTGCGCGCTACCAGCGGGTCCTGGACCTGCCGGACGCGCGGACGCTCGATGACGACCCGTACGTCGGAGCACTGCAGGACATTGTTCGCACGTTCCGGCAGTGGGCGACGCCCGCCCAGATGATGTGCTGGACAGGGGGATTCCGGGCTTGGCTACTGGGTGTCGCCCAGCAGATCAGCTACGCGGAGCGGGGCATCATGCCGTCCCTGGACGCATACCTGGCGATGCGCATATACAGCGTCGCCGGCCAGGACTTGATGATGATCGAGATGGCCAACGGCGTCGAGGTTCCCCTCGAGATCATGAGCTCCCGTAAGGTCCGGGCGCTGGTCGAGTCAGCCAACCTGGTGATGGCCCTGGACAACGATCTGATCTCGTATGCGCGGGAGCGGGAGCAGAACCACAGCGAAATGAACATCATCAATGTCCTGCTCCACGAGAATCCACGCTATTCACTGCAAGAGGCGGTCTCAGTCGCTGTCGCCCTGCGCGACCGGATTCTGACCCTGTTTATGAAACTCGGTGATCAGCTCATGCTGACGGCCGACGAGGGTCTCCGGGTCTACGTGCTCGACATCGCTCACGGGATACGTGCGGTCATCGAGTGGGGATTGAAGGCCCTGCGCTACCTCAACGCCGCCGGGCTTGCGCCGGAAAGGAACCTGATCTCCTCCCACTACTTGAAAGAACCCTCCGATCCTCGCACCGAACCGCCATCCCTCGCATCTGTTTCCTGGTGGTGGGAGCAGCTAGGCCGGTGATGCAACGATCGCCACGTGGGCGGCGGCTTTCCGGACAACGCACCTAAGGGTTGTCCCGTAACTGAAGTCGCCGCAGGCCCTAGCCTCGATCGTTCATGGGGGGTCCGTCAGCTTGCCGACGGGCCCTTTGTGGTGTGGCCGGTGGGGGTTTTCGGGGTTCGGGCAGGGCGGTGGCCCGGCTCTCGCGTCGGGTGGGCGCCGGGTTCCACTTTCCGGGGTGGTTGATGCGCGTTGTCGGAACAGGTGAGTCGGCTGGTCAGCCGGGGTTTGGCAGGGCTTGGAGCCGGTCGATCGCGTCTGTGATCACGTTGGTCCAGGGCCAGTGGGGGTTGAAGTGGAGCCACCGGCGGCGGCCCGTCGTGACCAGCCGGGCAGCGGCGGAGAACAGTCGGAGGCGGAGCTTCTTGGGCTCCCAGCGGCGGGCATCGCCTCCGAGCGAAAGCATCGGCATCCAGGCCAGTATGTCCAGAGCGAGTGAGACGATCTCCAGCCAGAGCTGGTTCTGGCTGGTGTCGTGGAGGGGCAGGTTGCGCAGGCCGGTGTCGCGGGCATTTCGGATGCGGTCCTCAGCCCGGGCCCGGCGGCGGTGCCGCAGTTCCAGATCGGCGATCCGGCCGTCCTTGGTGTTGGTGGCGAAGCAAGTGAGCCGGTTGCCGTCGACGTCGGTTAAACGCAACTGGGCTCCGGGGTGCGGCCGTTCCTTGCGGACGATCAGCCGCATGCCGGTGGGCCAGCCGGCGAGCGGGAGTCCGCCGATCTCGGCGATCCAGGCGCCGTCGCGGGTCTGGCCACCGGCCTCGACGGCCGGCGTCCACGCTGAGGCGGGAATCTTGAGTACGGCCTGGTGGATGTCGGTGGTGATGGTCATCCCGACCGAGTAGGACAGCCACCGCCCGCGCCTGGAAAGCCAGTTCACGAACTCGTGTGTGCCGCCGCCGGAGTCGGTACGAATCAGTGTCTGATGCCCCCGCCGCAGTCGCTTGGGGAGCTGGGCCAGGGCCAGGCCGGCAGCAGTGATGTGATCGGCTGCGGTGTTGGAGCCCGCGTTGCCCGGCCGCAGCAGGGCCGCCGCCGGTTCCCCGGACCCGTCCTGGCCGTGGTCGACGAACGCCACCAAGGGGTGGTGGCCGAAGGACTTCTTCCACGTCGGCGTCGCATCCTGTTTCTCCGAGTGTGCAATCACCAGCACGCCGTCGATGTCCACGGTCACCTGCCCGTCAGCGGCCGGGCTCTTCGTCCCGGCCAGCCGCCAGACCCGCCCGCGCGCTTCGGCCCGGGCCTTGCGGATCGCGTCCAGGGCCTTCGGGCCGGACTGGGCGAGCGCGGTGATCAGACGGGAGACGGTCAGCTCGGAGGCCACCGGGCCGAACACGGCCGGCTCGGCCCGCAGCAGGGCGACATCGGCCAGGCAGTCCCCGCCCATGGCGACCGCAAGCGCGAGATCCAGCAGGACCTTGCCGGGGTCGTGCACCGCCCGAGCCTTGTGCCACGGCGCGAGCGCCGCCGATATCGCAGTGTCCAGACCAGACTTGCGGATGGTCTCGACCAGCAACACGGACCCAGCCTGGGAGACCACCGCGCGGCCACCGCCCCGCACGCGGGCAGACGGGTACGACCCGATACGCTTCTTCACCTGGAAAGTGCCTCCGACAGGAGCGGGAACAAGGGCCTCAACAATCCTTATTCTCGCTGGTCAGAGCAATGCCGGTGAGTTAGCAC
>NZ_JAGGPB010000102.1 GCF_018614055.1 Streptomyces sp. ISL-98 | reverse complement strand
AACGCATCTCCACAGCCGGATGTTCCGATGCCCGCCGTCCGGTGCGGGTACCCAACTCGATGCGTCGCGCGCTGATCAGGGAGGCCAGCCGCTCGGCGGTGTCTCGCTTGATGTCCAGCGCGGCGGTGTAAGTGATACTGCTGGACACGCGGAGCCCCTCGGATCGGTGTGACCTGTCGCAAGATCAGTCCTACCAGAGGGCTTCCTACATGCCTGACGCTAGATCAGGCGCTAGCCACAGATGCCAAGAACTCCAGCACGTGGCCTGACGTGCGTTTCGAGCGACGAGTGGATCCTGACACTGATCCCTATCGCGTATCGCGCACAAGGGACTTTCGAGCGCAGGTTTTGGGCGCGGAGCGACAGTAGTTGCATCCTGCTGCGCCGAAACTGACGAGCGCATGCCTTGGTGGTCATTAGTCGGGATGCAACCGATCACCCTCACTCCGGAGTTGAAGGGCGCCAACGTGGGCAATCCGACCTTGTGATGACGAGGAGGAGGCTGACGTGCTGATCGCCATAGACAACGAGGGCCAGCGGATCCAAGCCGCGCGTGACCTTGGCAGCGGATCTTTCACGTGCCCATTGTGCGACTCCGGGGTGATCCTCAAGCGCGGACGCAAGGTCGCCGCGCACTTCGCCCACATGCTGGGGTCGGATTGCCCGGCAGCCGAAGGTGAAAGCTGGCGCCACCTCATGGCCAAGCAAGTCCTGGTCGAGGAGTTCAACGCGCTCGGTTACCGTGCCCGAATGGAGGTGGATCACCGAAAGGCTGGCCGACGAGTCGACGTGGCCGTCATCCGCGACGTCCAGCATCGCGCCCGGCTCGCCGCCATTGACCTCCCTCAGCAGATATCAGCCGGTGTCTATGGGCGTTGTGATGGGACTGGTGGGAGCGTGGGCCAGCGAGCGAGCATTCGTTGGCGCATATCCGTGCTGAGCCGGCTCAGGCCGCTCAGGTCGGCGCGGTCGGCCGTCATCTGGCCGACGACACCGAGCCGGTGGACGAGCCGTTGCCGGGCGGTCGCGGTGCCCCACTTCCAGTCCCGGTCCGGGATCCGGGCCAGGTGGTCAGTGGTTCCGCGGTGGGCCCTCTCGACCAGCGCGTCGCCTCGTAGCAGCCAGCCGGCGCACGCGTCGGCGAGATCGTCGTGGAGTTCGGTGCCGGTCGCGGTGCGCCATGTCGTGCGGTAGGCGGTCTCCGCCCGGTCCAGCAGCGGAGCGGATGCCGCAGTGACACACCAGCACGTCGGGAAGCCGATGCGCAGGTAGGCGAGCTCCACCAGCCCGCTGCCCAATGATGCCTGTTCGAAGTCGATGAACCTGATCCCGCTGGTGGTGTGCAGGTCATTGCCGGGACACGGATCCCCGTGGAGAAGGGCATGCCCCGATGCCTGGCCAAGCCGGTGCACGAGGTCATCGAGCTCGCCGGACACACCAGGCGCGACGGGAACCTCAAGAGTCTCGGCCAGCCTGAGGAAGGATTCGACGTCGGCCTCGTCCGGGCCCAGCCAGCGGGGAAGTACTCCCACGTCCTCCGGGCCGGCAGTGGCATGCAGCAGAGCCAGGGCCGCCGCGTAGTCGACGATCCAGTCGCTGGACGGGCGTTGGTGGTCCAGATACTCCAAGACCAGCACCCGCTCGCTGGGATCGGTGCTCAGCAGTGCGGGCACCACGGGCGCGTCAGCCCGGGCGGCGAGCCGCAGCGCGGCCACCTCGCGGGCGTACCGCTCCTCGGCGTCGGGACCGTCGACGATCTGCTTCACCACCGCCGGTGCCCCGGCCAGCTCCACGCGCCACACACGTGAGCGCGGACTGCTGCCCAGACGCCGAGAGCGCCTGGGTGAGCCCAGCTCGGCCCGTAACTCGTCCCCGAACGGCAGTCGCGACCACATAACCTCATCTTTCCACGCGGGCGAACAACTCTGCGGCTGCGGCGGATAACTGGCGGCCGTTCACGCCGCGGTTGCTTGCGAGCGTTCGACCAGGACGCCGCGTTCGAAGCGGGCGCTGGCGCGAATCAGGGCGACGAGGGGCGTTGCGTTGACCGCGCGCCAGCGGCTCTGGGCGGATTCGATGAGCTTGAACGCCATGGCCAGACCGGCGGCCCGGCTCCCGGGGCCCTTTGTGACCCTGGTCCGGAGGCGGAGGGGCAGGCTTGGCTACGCCCTCACGACGCCCGAGGGCAGCGCCACCGTGCAGCTGCAGCTTCTCGGCGAACCGCAGGTCCACAACTCGCTCGCCGCGGCTGCCGTGGCACGAGAAGCGGGACTGACCGTCGGCCAGATCGCCGAGCTGCTCAGCGCGGCGACCGTCCAATCCCCGTGGCGCATGGAGACCACCACCCGCGCAGACGGCGTGACCATCATCAACGACGCCTACAACGCCAACCCCAACTCCATGCGGCACTCCCTGCAAGCCCTTGCCGCCGTCGCGCGAGGCGTCGGTCGGTGCACCATCGCGGTCCTCGGCCGCATGAACGAACTCGGCGACGACTCACAAGCGGCACACGAGGGCGTCGGCCGCATCGCCGCCGACCTGGGCCTCGACCAGCTCATCGTTATCGGGGGAGACGAGGCGCGATGGATGCAGCAGGCTGCACACGCCGTCGGCGCGACAACAGTGCACATGCCCGACCAGCACACGGCCCTGCAGCTGTTGCGCTGCACACTCCGCTCCGGCGACGTCGTCCTCATCAAGGCCAGCCGGGGGGTCGAGCTCCAGCAGCTCGCGAGTGCACTGCTGGAGCCGGACCCCGACCCCGTGGGCGCTTAGGCCGCGGTCGCAAATCTGCGCTCTGACAAGCTGTCTGCCAAAGTCCCAGCTAGCGCAATCAAGTCCCCCTCGTGATTCCCAAGACGGCCGGGGCGCCCGCGCGCCACCGGCATCCAGCGATCAACGACTGGGGCAGTGCGCAGTTGCGGCGCCCTCGTGGCCAACGCCGGGGCAGGGGTTCCCGGCCCTCGGACCTGTACGTTGCCAGGGGCGGCTCTCACTCGTGGGCAGCGTCGATGTTCTTCGATTACGGCCCGGCCGCCGCATCGGAGTTCGCCACAGTGATCGACAGCTTCAGCCGGATGACCGGCGTCCCCATCCTGCTCGACACCAGCTACAACGACGAGGAGCCCATCGTGGAGACCCTGGCCCACGGGCGCTCGCTACCTTCCAGGCATGTGATCCGGACGCCGCTTGTACGTGATTACGTCATCGAAAGGGCCTGAACTGCCACACTGGACAATGTGACCCCAGCCCTGCGCGCGGCGGCCCGCGTCGTCGTCCTGGACGACGCAGACCGAGTGCTGTTGCTCGCCTACGATGAGAACGGGGGTTTCTGGGCCACCCCCGGCGGTTCCCTGGACCCGGGGGAGGGCCATACGACCGCCGCTCGACGCGAGCTCGCCGAGGAACTCGGCGTGGAGAATGCCGAGCTGGGCCCGCAGATTGCCGGGCGCAGCCAGGTCCACAGTGTCGGCGGCCGGCTCGCTCGTCAGGTCGAGCGGTACTACATTGCCCGCATCGCGCCCTCCGCTATCGACCCGGCATGCGCTACCCAGCCCGACAACATCCGCGCCCTCCGCTGGTGGACCCTGGACGAACTGCGAGCCACCGACCAGACGGTCTACCCAACCGGCCTCACCGACCTCATCGCCGGTGTACTGGCCCGTCCTCGTCATGGCGGTCGTAGCGGGTCTGATCCTGCTGGTGTACATGGCTCTCTTCATCGGCATTTTCGTCATGGCCAGTTGATCGTCATGCCATGACAGCCCGCGTCTCCCTGCGGTATGCGCCGGCGAATCAGCGGGGCGTGGCGGCATCACCAGCGTCACTACGGACATGACAGCGAAGTCATTGCCTTCGGGCGGCTTCCCAATGGGATGTCGCAAGCTGATGCGTGACCGAAGGACATTGATGAGAACGCCTTGCCTGTCAAGTAACTTGAGCCCAGGCAGGGGGTGCTGGCGTTTCGGCTACGGGGCTGGTTCGAAGTGGGACTTGGATGGTCGGGCACTCTTCGGCGAGGTGGAGCAGCTCGGTCTGTTCTTGCGGGTCGAGGGTGAGGTCCCAGCGGAGTTTGGTTGCGGTCCATTCGGCGTCGTACTGGCAGTGGACTTCGCCGCTGGGCGGCATCCAGGTGCTGGGGTCCTGGTCGGACTTGCTGCGGTTGGACCTGGCGGTGACGGCGTCCAGCGAGGTGGGGCTCCCAGGTCGTTGGCGTATGCCTGGCGCTGCGCGGTCCATGCTGATGCACCAGCTGGCGGGGAGCGTCATTCCTTGCGTGCGATATACGGTGCGCCGCGCAAGAGACGAGGACCGCTGCGGTAGTGAGCCCTTTTCCAAGCTGATGGTGGCGCCGTGTCAGCTCTGTCCGTTCTCGGTCCACGGACGAAGTTTCTCCGGGTTGCGGATCGCCCAGATGCGAGTGATGCGGCCGGCAGTGAGGCTGAACGCTGCCACGGTCACCGTGACGCCGGCGTGCTGGGCGACGAGGCCGGGCCGGCCATTGACCGTCCGTTCCAGGAGCGTCAGCCCAGGGGCTTTGCCAGCGATGTGGATCAGGTACTGGGCGATGCGCTCGCTGCCATCAACCGGGCGGAGGACGGTGCCGACCAGTCCGCCGCCGTCGGCGATCATCGTTGCGTTCGGGTCGAGGAGATCGACGAGGGCCTCGATGTCCCTGGCCTCCCACGCCTCTTTGAAACGCCGCACCAGACCGGCCTGCCCGGCCGTCGGAACCGCCGGATCCTGCGCGGCGCGAATACGCCGACGGGCCGAGGACGCCAGCTGCCGGCAGGCCGCCGGCGTCCGGCCGACGATCTCGGCGACCTCGGCGAAGGGGTACCGGAAGACGTCGTGCAGGATGAACGCCACGCGTTCGGCCGGCGTCATCGACTCCAGTACGACGAGGAAGGCCATGTTCACCGACTCGTCCAAGGTGACCCGGTCGGCGGGGTCGGCCGGCTCGGCCCTGCCGCCGCCCCCCCGACGGCCCGCTGATCCACTCCGTGCGGTCGGGCAGCGGCTCGGGTATCCATTCGCCGACGTAGCGCTCGCGCCGGACCCGCGCTGAGCCGAGCAGGTCCAGGCAGATGCGGGTGGCCACCGTCGTCAGCCAGGCGCCGGGCGACTCGATGGCCTCCTGCCGTTGCCGGGACATCGCGTACCAGCGGGCGTAGGTCTCCTGCACGGCGTCCTCGGCCTCGGCCAGCGAACCGAGCAGCCGGTAGCCGAGATTGATCAGATGTCGTCGCTCGCCGACGATCGCGCTCAGGCCCGGCTCGGACCGGTCATGCCCCGGCCCGGACGGGGTGCTCATGGTCGCGACCGCTCCCTGGTTCTTCTCGTCCGCTTCCGCTCTCGCCACTTCGACGAAACACCGCACCGGACTGTGAGGTCGGCGCTTCGCCTCACATTTCGCGGGCCCACGTCGTCGGACTACCGAGACACTACCGATCCACCGCCGCGAGGCAGAAGAGGGGACCGAGCCATGGCCACACAGACGACGGCAGAACACCGCAGCGTCACGTTCCTGCAGGTCGCGATCGCCCTGCAGACCTTGTCCCTCTCCTTCCAGGCGGTCACCGCCGGAATGCTGCTGTCCTCGTCCCACGGCGCAGTGCTGCACGACGCCGGATCGCGCGTGATGTACGGCGCATCGATGGTGTACGTGCTCGCCGCGATCCTGGCGTGGCGGCCGGGCGGCGGAACGCCCCGCCCCATCCTGCACGCGTCGGGCTTCCTCGTACTCGCTTCGGTGCAGGTGGTGCTGGGCATCGCGCACATGCCGTCGCTCCATGTCCCCCTGGGCGTCCTGATGTTCGGCCTGAGCGTGCTGGCGCTGGGCCAGGTGCTGTCCCCCCGCTTGTCGCAGCGCTCCGGCACCCGGTCGTAACCGCCGCGCGAACTGCTGTCGCCACCGCCACCGCAGTCAACCATCCACAGACTGGACGACCTCTATACCGAAAAGGAGCCCTTCCACCCTCATGCTGATGTGGCGAGGTGAAGTGCAAGGACGGCCCGGAAGAGGTTAGTGATGCGGTTGGTGCTGCACCGGATCCTGCGAAGGAGTCGCCAGTTCTTCAGGGTGGCCATGGCCTGCTCGCCGACGCATCGGATCTTGGCGTGGGTGGTGTTGTGGCGTCGCTGCCATCGCTTGAGCTTTGGCCCCGGGTCGGGACCCGAATGTGGCGGCCAGCACCTTGATAGGCACGGTCGGCCCAGCAGCCCGCACCGGCACCGGCCAGGGCCTGGACGAGGCCGTGAGTACGGGCAGCGGTCAGGTCGTGGGCGGATCCGGGCAGGACCGGGGAGACCCAGACGATGCGGCCGAAGGGGTTGGGAACTGCTGCTCGT
>NZ_JAGGPB010000101.1 GCF_018614055.1 Streptomyces sp. ISL-98 | reverse complement strand
AGACGGGTTTCGCCCAGGTTCCCCAGCGCTACCGAGAACTGATCCCCTACACCACGACGAGGGACATGACCACGCTTTGACCCCACGGAGAACCTCTGAACTTGAGGGTGCACACTGGTCAAGCAGTCCTGTCGACCCCTTCAGTTCCGCGCAACAGCCCTTCGGTAATCCTGAACTTGTGGCCTCCAGAGAGGCATGGAAGCGAACCGGTGATCCGGGTTCAATGCATCGTTGCGAATATTGTCGGATGCGACACGGAAAACCGGTATACCGGCAGGCTCTGCCACCTCTCTTTCCAGGCGGTCCAGGTGAGAATAGACGGCCTCGGGTTCCCAGCCGGTATCGGCGAAGATCGCGTAGTCGACCTTGGGGAGGATTCCTTCAGCTGAAAGAGAAAGGAGGGTACTGGACTGAACTCCCGCACCCAGAGAAAGGGAACGGAATCGGGGCTGATCTGAAATGGTCTGTCCTGGGGTGGGGGTATGGAGGGTGCGCCCTCAATGAGTCTGGTGCGTGGGGGGATTTGGCGGCACCAGCCGGTCGCGGTGTATTGCGTGGTAGAGGGTGGGGATGCGGTCGAGGAGGTCGGCGGCCGAGGCGATGAACTGCTGCGGTGAGGGGCCGGCGAGGACGACCCGCCCTGATGCGGCGCCGGCGCAACGCCGTTGGTTCTCCACGGCGCGGGCGAGGGCTGCGGTCAGCTCCGCGCCTGCGCCCTGGCCGGCCTTGGCGATCTGCGCGACGCGGTCGAGGAGCAGCAGGTCCTCGGCAGTGGTGTGCGGCCGATCCTGTGTGAGGTCGAGGAACAGCCGCAGCGCGGTGCGGGCGAGGGCCTGTGCATCGGTGATCCGAGCGGCCAGCGTGTGCGCGCGGTCGTTGCCTCTGGCGCGCAGGGCACGGTGCAGGGCAAGCGCGTCAATGGTCAGGCGGGAAAGGGTCTGTGTCGGTGTAGAGGAATCAGGCGCGGGTCTCCGTGAGCGTGGTCGGGCGCAGGGCCTTGGCGAACGAGGCGGCCAGGACGGGGGCTTGACCGGGGTCGGTGACCAGGGTGCGGACGACGGGGGTGCCGATGACGACCGCGCCCACCAGCGGGGCGACGCGCGCTGCGAGGGCAGGGGTGGAAATCCCCACCCCCGAGACCACGGGCAGCGGGCTCGCTGCGCGAAGGTGCTGGGTGAAGTCGGCGAGGGCCTGGATGTCGAGTGGGCCCTGGTAGCCGGTGGGGGCCGTGCTGGCGGGTGCGTAGAGCCATCCCGACGCTCCGGCGATCACGTTCGGAAGGGCGGTGTCGGGGGTGTGACGTGGGACGAGGCGTGGGGTGCGCAGGCCCACGTTGCTCGCGGCGTCATGCCAGCGTGCGGCCATGTGGGAGGGCAGGTCGACGACCATCACCCCGGCGGCGCCGGCGTCGGCGAACAGGCGGGCCAGGTGCTCGACGTTATGAACAGCTCGCATGTCTCAGACCCTCTTGTGTCTCAGCATCACCCAGGTGAGACACAAGGGTGCTCCACTACGAAAGCGCGGGTGAGTGTCTCAGCGGCAGCCGCGAACCGTTGCGCGTTCGTGATCGTTGAGTCCGGCCTGCGCATGCTTCTTGCGGAGGCCGACTTGATTGGGTCTCGCAGAATCGTCGACTGCTGTTCTCTCTCCGCCAGCCTGTGCTGCTCCTCGGGTCAGGCACCCTGCGTGACAGTTTCGCGGCCTACCCGTGAGCACGCTGCCGGGATGCTCAACGCAGTCCGCGGATGTAGTACTCGTGCCTGAGGGCTCCTGGGAGCGGATGGGCCCCTGAGCGGTGCCCGGTGCCGACTCTGGCTTTCGCGGCCCGGGTCGGCACGCGGCTTTCAGCGTTGCTCACTCTCGGAGAGGTCCGTCCGCCTTGGACAAGACTATGGGTGCTGCCCCGGCCTGCTGGTTCGTCGTTCTGCCCGACCGGGACTTTCGCCGGGATGTCGTCGCAGGTCTGGGGGAGGGCGCCGGTCCGGCCGCGTTCCGGGTCGTGCGGCATCCCTCTGGCTGGCCGTGGCTGGTTGGCCCCCCGACGAGGTGACCGTCCACATTGCCGGTGAGGTGCGGCTGGCCGTCGCTGGGACGTGCTCGCTCACCGCTGCGCAACTGGCAGCACGTACCCAGCAGGTGCGGGACGTGGCGCAGATCGAGTCCGCGCTGTCCTGGCGACGGCTGCGCGTACGGCGTGGACGGCATCGTGCTCGACTGCCCGGCGGCGACGGTGCCGGAGCTGGTGCAGTGGACGCTGCGCGAGTCCGGCCTCGGTGCCGCGAAGCTCAACCGGTACGGCAAGGACTCCGATCCGCTGATCGTCCTCACGGCGGCGGCCGCGGTGAAGCTCGGGCTGCCGGAGCGCCTGGAGGGCCACGAGCAGCGCCGCTCCCTGCGTCTTACCGAGGATCATCCGGTGGTCAAGGAAGTGGTGAAGGCGAAGTGGCGGCTCACCCAGCGCGGGCTCGGCCCGTGGGCAAGGATCTACCGCAAGGCCCAGGGCCGCGAGCGGCAGTGCGTGCAGCTGGCGATCCTGTCGTGGGATGCCCTCGATGGGCGGTCCTGGCCCGGCGTCGCGGAGATGGAGCCGGCCGACGTCGCCCGCGTCCTCGGCGTGTACGCCCAGCGGGCAAAAGGTGGTCCGGCCGGTTATGTCCCGGTACACCCGTGTCCCTCTTTCACGGGCTCGGGAGGAACCGGCGGATGGGGGCACGCAAGCACTTCCGGTCCGAGAACGGCCATAACGGAGACAACGGCTGCGTGGTATTGACCTACACCCCATAACAACCTGACCTTCTCGTCCCGGGTCAGCTCCTCAACGACGCACACCTTGCCTCGGTGCTTGACCTGGACCGCCACCGCGGGCCGGCGCAGGAGTCCGGCCGTGACCGGGAACAGGGACTGAGGCAGGCACAGCACGGTGACCCGGGCTGGGGTCGGTCGTTGAACCGGCGTCAAGGGAAGTGGAAGTGCACACGGGGGCCCCGGGGCCAGTCGTCAGGAGCCGGGACCCCTGCGCGCCCCCTGCCCGCGGCCGGTGCCAGTCACAGGACAGTGCCGTACAGGGCACGGCGGTCGCCCGGACAGGGCGTAGCGGCGGGATGCGAGCCCCTGTTCGAGGGGTTCGCCGATCTGCTCGCAGAGCAGCGCGAGGCGGTCGGAGGGGGCCACTTCCAGCATCAGCTCGCCGATCGCGTGCGCGGTCGCTGCGAGTTCAGAACTGAGAGCGCTGGACGGTGACGACCCCGTTCGGCAAGTCCGGACGCCGGTCAACACTCTCGCCCTGGCCGTACACGGGCCACTCCGTCGTCGGGGCGTCGCAAGTTCCCTCCCTGACCCAGAACATTTCCTTGGACCAGTTCAGGACCGAGTGTGAGGACCGCTTGCCGAGGGCGTTGCCGGGGATGGTGACACACTGACCTGGCTTCAAGTCCGCAGCCTTGACGTAGGCCATGCGTCCCTCATAGTTCTTGCTGTCGTAGAAGCAGATCGCGCCACCGAGACAGTTTGGTTTTGCAGCGCGGGCACTCGCCGAAGGCGTCAGGACGGCGCTGGTGAGCAGTGCCGCCGCACTCGCGGCCAAGACGACTTTCGCCTGCCGAGCACGCATTCCACGCTTCATGGGATAGGGCACGCCAGCCTCCTTGTTGGGTGTTTGGCCTTCAAAGAGAGGGTTGCCCATTCACCAGCGCATTCTGATCACCCGTATGGGTGGCCGCAGGCAAGGACGAACTCGATATTGATCAGGTCGGCGGGGCGTCCATAGCACGTCCCACAGACGGCCCGTCTCGTCCTGCGGGTCTGCCGCTCGCTGTCCGCGTCGCCCCACGCCACCCAACAGCGCGACTGGCACCGGCTGAACGACGAACAGCGCAAACGGCTGGACAACCTCGGAGTTGAAGCGCCTGTACAGCCGCGCCCGGCGCCCGCAGTCGGCGAGCCGAAGACTGGGTCGGGGCGGGGAGGGGAAGCGTTCACGCGGGGCGTGGCGGCCCTTGCCCAGTACGTCCAGCGTGAACAGCGCACCGTGGTCGACGGCCGGATCCTCACCGCCGTGAACGTGTACCACTTCACGGGCGGCCCCTGTGCCGAGCTGGTCCTGATCGGCACGGCAGCCGCCCAGGGCGCCGGAACGGCTGACCAAACTGGGCGTCACGCCCGCCGAACAGCAGAGCCCGGACCCGGAAGCCAAGAGCAGCAGGACAGCGGCCGAGAAAACGTCAACAGCCTTCCAGCGAGGCGTAGCAGCGCTCGGACAGTACATCGCCCGCGAAGGCCACCACTGTATCCCCCGGGGCCACGCGGAAGAGATCACGGTCCAGGGCCAGGCGGCGCCGGCGGCCGTCAAGCTCGGCGTACGGATCTCCAACACCAAAACCCGCCGCAACAAACTCACCCAAGAACAACGCGCCCAGCTCACCGAGCTGAGGGTGGACTGGGCGCGGTGAAAGTCGGAAGGGGGGCGCTTCGGACCGTCGCCAGCCGTCGGCATAGGGCTGGAAGGCATCACGGACGGCCTCGGCTCACAGCGGCAACGGGCAGATTTCCTCCTCCAGCACGGCGCAGGCCCGACCCGGGCCGGGGTCTGTCAAACGGACGGCCCTGGCTCACATTCGGTGGTAACGGAACGTTGCTGACCTCACTCTGGGTAGGCTTTGGCGTCGGCAGGCGCTCTGGCCTGGAGGTTCACCGGCTGGCACCTCGGACATTAGCGTGAGCGGCCCTGAATCGGTGGACTTCCGGCATCCGGGCTGACACGCCGTCTGGACACCCCTCGAACCCGTTTTCGCTGCAGAGCCCTCGATCGCCCATTCTCCGGCTACGGCATGACACTCCGTTACCACCGAATGTGAGACAGGGCCGTAACGTCCCGCCGCCCAGGGACTCCCCCCACTGGGGCTGGCCGGCCGTCGGCTGCCGTGGCACCGCCGGGCGCGGCACCTCAGATCGCTCCCGCCCGGGCGGCCGCCGACCTCAGTGCTTCAGCTCTCAGCATTTGGTGGGTCGGCTGTGGGAGGCGACCAGGTGGTGCAGCATGGTGGGGTGGAGGGCTTTGATGGCGTCGACGAGCCGGTAGTGGTGGGGTACGCAGACTTCGAGTCGGGGCCGGTCAAGCAGACGTACCACCGTGCGGGCCACGCGTTCAGGGTTGATCAGGTGGCGTCGCAGCTGCTGACGCAGGGGTTGTAGATCGGGGGTATCGAAGTAGGGGGTGTCGATGATGCCGGGGTGCACGACGCTGAAGTGGACACCGCTGGAGGCGTAGTCGGCGGCGAGCGTCTGGGTCAGGGCGGTCAGTGCCGCTTTCGCGGCGGTGTAGCCGCTGTGCCCCCACGGGCCCATTTTCGTGGACATCGAGCCGATGTTGACGACGTGGCCCGCCCGCTGGTCGAGCATGCCGGGCAGCACTGACCGGATCGCGGTGGCGGCGGCGAAATAGTGGATTTCCATCATCCGGCGCAGATCTGTCGGTTCGTGTTTCAGGAAGGGGCTGTAGAGGCCGGAGCCAGCGCAGTTGACCAGGACACGCACGGGGCCGCGGTCGTGCACCAGCTGGCCGAACGTGGCCTGGGTGGCCTGGTCATCGCAGACGTCCAGCGCGAGGGCCATGCTCGGAGCCAATGCGCTGAGCTCCAGCGCCAAGTCGTTGAGGGCGTCACGCCGGCGGGCGATCAGGACAGTGGGATGGCCTCGACGAGCGAGCAGACGCGCTGCCTCCTGCCCGATGCCGCTGGAGCCGCCCGTCACCACCGCCAGACCGGCGCCCTGGGGCGCGCTGCGCTTGGTGCGCGGCCGTGGCAGCAGTGTCCGTTGAACAAGAGAGTCCAATGACGTCGGGCCAGAAGGATCTTGCGCTCCGGAACGGGACGCTGTCGCCATGAGTGCTCCCTGAAGATGCTGAGCCGAATTCAGCCGTAGGTGCGACGGCTGCTGTGGGTTAACGCAGCCAGTGCTCACCGGTGGCTGGTCCGGTTCGGGGGCGCTGGAGGCAACCGGTTGGAGCGCTTCGCATGACGCGCGCTGGCCCAGCGCCGCTGCTGCCCGCGAGGGAACACGCCTTGCCCCCTGCTCCAGAGCTCACGGAGCCGGGGCACTAGGTACGACTGCCGGCATTCGTCGGATCGGGTGAGACGCGCCCGCCGAGCGTGCTCCAGGGAGCGGTCGTCCGTTGGAGCCCTTGACCGCCCGCCCCTGCAAGGAGGGTGAGATGGAAGGCAGCTCCGCGAATATCTCTTGGGCGGGCCGTTGGTTTCTGACCTGCTCGCTGCGGTGGCGTGTGGTGCTGGTACTTGCCGGGGCCTGCGCTGTGATGGCAGGCATCCTGGGCCACTCGGTCGAGGACCACCTGTCGACGGCGAGCATGCTGCCGGCACACGCGGAGTCCAGGCGTGCCGACCGGGCCCTTGAGCAGCATTTCCGCCTCGGTGAACCCCAGCTGGTCTTCCTCGCCCAGTCGGATACGCGAGTCGACACGGCCGAGGCGACGAAGGACGGGCTGAGACTGACGCAGCGCCTGATCGCCGATCGCGCCGTCGCGCACCTGCGGTCCTACTGGACAGCAGGCACGGCCGAACGGGAGGCGCTGCTGTCCCGGGACGGGCGCTGCGCTGTCGTTGCCGTACGGCTGCGAGGCGGGGATGAGCAGGTACTCCGGTCCGCGCGACGGCTGATGGATCGCGAGAGCGGTCAGCGTGGCGGCTTCACGATCTCAGCCGCTGGCGAAGCCGCCACGCGCGTTGAGATCGCCCGTCAGGTGGAACACGATCGTGCCCAGGCCGAGATGCTCGCCCTGCCCATCACCGCCATGCTGTTGCTGTTCGTCTTCCGCTCCCTGATCGCCGCCCTGCTGCCTGTGATCGTCGGAGCGTTGGCGGTGCTGGGGATGATGGCAGCACCGCGCGGCCTGGCGGCCTTCACCGAGGTCTCGCTGTTCGCGGTGAGCGTCAACAGCGGACTGGGCTTCGGCCTGGCGGTGGATTACAGCCTGTTTCTGGTGAGCCGCTATCGGGAGGAACAGGCCAGAGGCATGTCGGCAGGCGACGCACTGCTGACTTCCTGGGTCGTGGCCGGCCGGGTGGTGTTCTTCTCGGCTACAACCGTGGTGCTGTCGCTGGGCGCGCTGCTGGCTTTCCCCAACACCGTCCTACGCTCGATCGCCTTCGGCGGCATCACCGTGGTGATTTTCGCGGCGATGGTGAGCCTGCTGGTGCTGCCGGCGCTGATCACGGCGCTGGATCCTTGGCTGGACAAGGGAGACATCTTCTCCCGCTGGCGCAGCGCCCTCAGCTCCACGACAACGAAATCCCAGGCAGGCTCGTGGGGCAGGCTTGCAAGCTGGGTCTCCCATCGCCCGCTACGCGTCACCCTTGGCAGTGACCGGTGGCCTGCTGCTCCTAGCAGCACCATTCGCGCACGTCCGGTTCGGTCTGCTGAACGAACGGGAACTACCGCCAACCTCAACCGTCGTGCAGGCCCAAGACACCCTGCACACCCAATTTCCACCAGGCACGGTGGCCACCAACACACCGTTCCTAGTGATGTTGGCCAGTGTTGGCCGAATCATCACAAACCGGATCGGTGATCCGGTGACCTCGCGAACGGTCTTCGAGGTCGTGGAACAGCACGAGTTGGTCACCTTGGTCCCAGCAGATCTTACCGCCCACGTGGGGTCTGCCTGTGGTCCTTGGTGGGCTCGCGGTCCCGCGTGCCCACGGACGGGGGACGGTCTGGCCGGTAGCTCTCCCCGCAGCGTTCCTCTGGACGCTGGAGGTCACACCTGGCCGACGCCGTATCCCGTAGCCGAGGGCACGTCTGCCGATCGCTGTCGCGGCCGCGTGGTGGCCGGTGACGAGCGTGGTCTTCGATTGCTGCTGGAGTGGTGCCTTCCAGTGCTGGCTGCCCCAGCGGGAGGTGTAGGCGGGATCGACCGCGATGACGACGAGGCCGGCGTGGTGGGCCATACCGGACAGGCGTGTACGGAACTTCGCGGTGGGCAGTCCCGCGACGGTGCGGCGGAACGTCTTGCCGCGTCTGCCCCGGCCCATGGTTTCGCGGCCGGTGGCGCGGGCGTCGGTGAAGCCGAGGTTTTCGATTGCCAGACCGGCACAGCCGTTTGCCTGGGCGAGTCGGATGAGCTCGGTGATGGCGGCCCGCAGGCGTCCGTCGCGCTGGGATGCGGGTCCGGTCAGGTCGGTGGGCACGGTGAACGGCTGGCCGACGGGGTTGCCGTGGGCGTCCACGACGGAGGCGGCGAGGTGGCCGTGGTTGAGGTCCACGGCCAGCAGCCGGACGCCGCTGGCGGCCAGCTCGACGGGGGTGGGCAGGACCGTCTGCGGGGTGGACCAGGAGGCGTCGAGGTACCAGCGGTCGCGTACGGGGTCGTGGATGATGTCGTAGCGCACCGCCTTGTTCACGCTGATCCGGTCCAGCCATTCGCCCCGGCGGTGGTTGAAGGTGACCGTGGAGGCGAGGCGGTAGCGGCCACGGGGTGCGTTCGCCAAATGCCTGAGCGGTTCGGGCAGGACGATCGTCACCGAACCGTCGCCGGGATCGACGCTGATGGTGTAGTTGCCGTGCGGTGCCCCGGACTCCCCGTCAGCGGTCAGGAACATACGGGCCGCATCCCACCGCTGGCGCCATCCGGCCCCGGTGAGACCTGCGTCCGTGAGGTTGTGGCGGATCTTCGCGAGGCATCGGCCACCGACGACGACCGCCGGGTGCCCGGCCCCGATACGCGCCTCGACCTCGGCCAGGCGGCCCTCAAGCACGCCCAGGCGCTGTTGTTTCTGCGCTCGTTCGGCCTGATCCGGGTAGCCGCGCACACCGCCCACGCGCTGACCGCACGGGACGGCCAGGCGCTGACCGATCTTCCGGGTGGCCCGGCGCAGGGAGGCCCGCTCATCGAACAGGCACCGCAGGGAGAGCTGGTATTGGTCCTCGGACACGCGGGTGATCGCACCCGCCCAACGCGACGACGACACCTTCGTCAGCGCGCGTTTACGCTCCGCCCGCCGGTTCTCCTTGACCGGCACGATGCCGATACGGACACGCTCCGCCAGGTCGGCTCGTGCGTGCCCGCCCAGATGACCGCCGACGAATGCCAACACCTCGGCATTACAGGCGGGCAGACGCAGCCGGTCCCGGATACGCGCACCGCCGGGCGCGGCGACGGTGAAAGGAGCAGCCAGGACACGCGGCTTGCGCTTGTTCCTCGTGCGCTTCACGCCACCTGACCTCCTTCCAACTCGTCACCCGGACACTACACATGACCAAGCATGGCCTACAAATCGTCTTCGATGACTGTTGTCTTGACTGCCCGCGTGAGCGCACGCGCCTTCGCGGAACGCGCCCCGTACAGGCGGCCGGAGAACGAGGTGACGACCGCGAGCATGTCCCGCACCAGATCCCCGTCTCCCGTCTCGTCCAACTCCTCATCACCCCCCACGATCTCCAACCGGCACCCCCACGACGGCAACACCACCTCCGCCAGCAGCGCGGTCCCGAACCTGGCCAGGCGTTCGTCATGCGTCACCAGCAGCATGGTCACCGACTGGTCCTGGCACGCCCGCAAAGCGCGCCGCAGACCCTTGCGCTTGTCCGACAACCCCGACGCCACATCGGTGAACTCCCCAACCACGATCCGGCCCTTGGCGGCCTGCCGCAGCGCGGCCATCTGCCGGTCCAGATCCCCCTCGGCGCGCTGCCGGTGCGAAGAAACCCGCCCGTAGAGCACCACGCCCCCGACCGGCGGCAACGCGGGATGACCCCGGCGCCGGGACAACGCGTCCAGATCCCCGACCCGGAATACCCGCCGGCCCCCGGGCGAACGCCGATCCTCCAACGTGCCTTCGAGGGTGTACCGCCGCAGCGTTCGCGTGGACACCCCCAACCGCTTCGCTGCCCGTCCAGTAGAGATCCAGTCCTCGTCTCGCTCACTCATGTGGGGGACTCTATGACCTACTGTGGCCTACAACCGAATCAACAGTTGCCAACCCGTCGTGCTCCAGGGCTTCAACCCTGGAGCACACCCCGCTGAACTCGGCGCCTACGCCCGCCGTCTGTCCGCCTACCCCGGCGTGGCACAGGTGGAGACCACGACCGGCACCTACAACAACGGCCAGCGCAGTACGCCTGCCACCGCGTCCGCAGCACGCTTCGCTGCTGTGCGAGCCGTGTGGCTCGCTGTCACACCACACGGCGACCCGCAAGACCCGGCCCAGGCGGACCTCATTGCCAGGCTGCGCGCCACCCCCGCGCCCAGGCCCGCGTCCGTGATGGTCGGTGGCCCCGCCGCCAGGCTGGTCGACGTCCGCCAACCACTGGTCGACCGGCTGGCGTGGGCACTTACCTTCATCGCAACAACGGCGCTGCTCGTCGTGCTCGCTGTCACCCG
Source organism: Streptomyces sp. ISL-98 (assembly GCF_018614055.1). GTDB lineage: Bacteria > Actinomycetota > Actinomycetes > Streptomycetales > Streptomycetaceae > Streptomyces > Streptomyces spiramyceticus. The sequence goes on along the minus strand of NZ_JAGGPB010000101.1, from coordinate 7,725 downwards.
CCGCCCCGTTCTCGCCATCAAAGCGATCACCATGAACGCGCTGAGCCTCACCGCCACCTTCGGCGCCCTGGTGTTCGTCTTCCAAGAAGGCCACAGCACCTGGCTCCTGGGCGGCTACAGCGCAACCGGGACAACCGACCTGACCGCACCCATCATGATCTTTTGCATGGCATTCGGACTGTCGATGGACTACGAGATCCTCCTGCTGTCCCGAATGCTGGAAGAACACTCCCAGACCGGGGACACAAGAACCGCGGTTGTCCGAGGACTCGACCGTTCCGCCCGCCTGTTCACCTGGCCGCCCTGACACTCGCAGTGGTCATCGCCACCGGCATCCCCGGCCAACTCGCCAGTATGAAAGTCGTATGCGTCGGCCTGGCACTAGCGGTACTCCTGGACGCCACCGTCGTGCGCGGACTGCTCGTGCCAGCCGTCATGCAGCTCGCCGGCCCCGCCAACTGGTGGGTCCCCCGCTTCCTGCGCTGTCGTCGCGGGCGCACCGCATCCGTCGAGCTGCCCGCCACCCGCGCCGAGGTGTCACCGGAAGTCGCGAGAGGACAGGTCAGACAGGGAGATAAAGGGCAATCCACCTAGATCAAACGCCCTCTGAGGGTGCCACCCGGCTGGGGGCACTGGCCGCGGGTGTGAGAGGGAACGAAGCTGGTGCGCGGCGGTGATGTCTGTCCGTGTGCATTCATCGCTCGGGTGTGGCTGGCGGAGGAGTTATGGGCAAGCGTGGGCGGGTGTCGGCGAGTCGGCGGTGGCTGGCGGTGGTCGCGGTGGCGGGGTGTGTGGGGCTGGTTCTTCCGCCGTCGTCTGCGGGCGCGTTCACCGGTGAGTACACCGAGCTTCGGGGGAGGGACGTGCCCGCCTTCTATGTGTCGATCGTCGCCAGGCCTCCGCAGGGGGACAGTTGGAGGTGCAGCGGTGTGTTGACGACCATGCGGACGGTGGTGACGGCGGCGCACTGCTTGACCGGGCCTGGTGACGGCGTGGTGCCGTTGGAGGGTGTGGTGTTCTCGGTGTTTCGGGGGGTGGCCGGCCCGGCCGTGGCTTCGGTGGAGGGGTACGAACCCGCAGTGCTCTCTGAACCCAACAGGGAGAACTTCGACGACAGCGCCGATGTGGGGCGTTTGTTTCTGCGTACGGAGTTGCCCGGCGGCCGTCCCCTGCGGGTGATGCGGTCCCGGTTGAGGACCGACGTGTTGGAGAAGGAGGTCCGTATGTATGGGACGGGTCTGACCCCGACGGGCCGGGCACGGGCGGTGAACCGGCTGGAGGCGCACACGTACGAGCGGTCGCCCAGGCGTCGTCTGACGTACCAGGCGGTGCACGACAGGCCACGGTTGGCCCGTGCATGCGGCGGTGATTCGGGTGGGCCGGTGGTCCTGGTCGAGCGGGGGGAGGATGTGCTGGCCGGGATCATCGTCTCCGGGCTGCGGAAGGACTGCGTGGCGCAGCCGACGGAGGGGAGGACCACCGTTGGGGTGGTGTCGTGGGGGGTGTACAAGGCCGCGCTGGTGGAGCAGCCCCGGGACTGATCGCCCCGGGGGCCTTCCGGGTGGCGCTGCCGGTTACGGGTACGGGTTGACCGCGTTTTGCACGGTGGTGTTGTACGCGTTCATGTCGAGGAGTTCGTGAGGCCGCCTGTCGCGGAAGTGCTCGATGGTCTTCATGGCCGACCTCAGGGCTTGGATGTCGCCGTGCTCTTTCGTCCTGAGCAGCAGGAGGGTGGGGTAGAGCTCGGTGTATTCGATGATGGTCCAGTTCAGGGCGTTGTCCAGGGAGACCGCCCATTCCTTGTAGTCGTCGGTGGAGGTCAGCGGCGCTCCGCCGAGGGCGAGGAGGGTGGTGTCCTGGTACTTGGTGGTGTCGGAGCTGCTGCTCTCGCGGCCTTTGGCCTCCTTGTAGGAGGCTCCGCCGCCGACCTTGTTGAACTGGGCCTTGACGGACGCGCCGAACTCCTCCTTCTCCTTGTCCGACTCCTCGTACGAGGTGATCTTCGTGCTCTCGGTCGCGTAGACCAGCCCGCCGATGGTGTAGCGGACAGGTACATAGAAGCCCCAGGTGTCGAGGACCTTGAGCAGTTCGTCGTAGTGGCGCAGCTCGAGTTCGGTGCCGTCGACGGAGTGGGCGACCGCTTGGACGAACCCCCGGTCCGGGACCAGTCGTTCCGGGTCGATCCTGAGTTCGGCTTTGCGTACGAGGAGGCGGCTGGTCAGGTGCTCGGTGACGGTCTTGCGGGTGGTGTTCTTGCTCTTCTCATGGGTGTACTCCGCCTCGGCTTCGACGAACGGTGCGTTCAGCGACACCGACGCGGACTGGACGCCCGAGACGGTGAGGCTGCGGGTGAACTCGGAGAAGGTGAAGCTGGTGTACTTCTCGCTGCTGGTCTGCGGCCGGTTCACGTCTGGCAGGGGCGGGCTGACGCATACGTCGTGGAACGTGGGGACCATGCCGCGTCGGGGGTCGAACGTACGGCCGCGGTAGGCGTTCATCAGGCCCAGGAGCCGTTTTTGCTGCTGGACGTTGAGCTGGTTGTAGCGGTCGACGCCGTCCCTCTTGAAGCTCGGGTCGACCGACGGGGTGCCGATGTGCAGGACGTTGTCTTTGCCAAGCACCTCGGACAGTCTGGTGGCCTCCTCGTCGCTCCGGCTGAGGGGGGACTTGCCGTTGACGAGGAAGACGTCGCCTTCCCGCATGAAGCGGTGGTTCTCCAAGGTGGCCCGCACAGTGGCCAACGAGTCGCCGAGGCCGAACCGGATTGCACGGCTGTCGCCAGAGGTGTGGACGACCTCGACCACCTTGGTGGTGTTGTCGACGGCGAGCTTTTCGGTGCTACTCATGGGGGGTTCCTTCGCGTGGGGCGGTTCAATTCCAGGTGGTCGATTCGGGGGCGTTGTAGGAGCTGACGACCTTGTGCGCGTCGTCCCAGGAGCGGAAGACGAAGAAGTAGACGGTGACCTGGCCCAGCGCCCGGGTCCAGTCGTCGCCCTCCCACCCCGCGCCGACCATCTTCGTCTTGGAGAAGCTGCCTTGGGTGGGCCCGCCGACCTTGACCGAGGAGCCGGGGATCACCTGGAGCTGCTCCCTCGCGACGGAGTCGGGTTCCGGCGCGAGGGACCACATGCGCGGGTCCGCCCGGTTGAGGTTCGGCGGCTGCGTGTCGAGCTCGACCTTCTGGCCGTCGCCGTACACCTTGGTCAGCCGTCGGGTTGTGAACGTGACCTTCTGGAACCGCACGTACCGGCTGGGGTGGACGTTCGCCCTGTCTGCACCGACGATCCTGATGGTGCGTGCGACGTCTCCGTAGCGATCCGAGGTTGTGGTGAGGTACTGCCGCCCGTCCCCCGGCTGGCGGCAGACGGCCAGGCCGCCCTTGGCGCGGGTCGCGATGCCCGGCTCGATCGTGTAGTTGTAGCCGGCGGCAGCGAACGAGCAGAGGTCGAACGCGACCACGCTGTTCTCCACCACCACGCAGACATTCTCGAAGTACCCGGCCGGAGTGTCCGGGTTGGTGGGCTTTACATTCGTCAGCATGATCGGGTCGAACGCGTTGATGTCCGCGTTTTCCTTGGCGCCGTCTCCGTTGTTCAGGCGTACGCGGACGAACAGGTGCCGGTCCTCGAAGAATCCGCTGCGGATGCCGAGGAGGTCGGGCCGGGGTGCGTCGATGTTGGTGACGAAGAAGTTCCCGTTCCGCAGGTACTTGTGCAGCGGGAGGTATTCCTCGTTGCTGGGACTGACCGTTCCCCCGCCGGGCTGGTTCAGGTCCGGCAGCGACGCCGCGGTCAGCTCGACGAACCGGAACTTGTGGCCTGCGCCATCGGGGGCGATGAACCCGCTGGTTTCGAGCTCCTTGCGGACTCTGTCGAGCTTCATCTTGGGGTCGACTTGGATCTTCTTCTCGTCTTGGGAACCCGTTCCCTTGTGACAGGTAACGCCGATCATGGCCATGGCAAAACCAATCGGTGGTGAGCGGACGGAAACGGCATGCCGGACACCTCCGCCCGGCGACCGGAGGGCCGAAAACCGGGCACGGTGGCGCACGGCGACACGGAACCGCACCGCCGCATCCACCGCGCCGGGGCACACCAAAAACCGTAGGGGACAAAAGCGGCGTACCCGGTGCGTTCTTGTCCCACGCATCGACGCGGGCTGATTCACCCGTACAGCACGCACCGGCGACGGGACTGTCGACAGTCGCGTGCCCGGTGAGGCTCGCCCCCGCCTTCGCGCTGAATGCGGTCTCGACGGCGTTCAGGATCGCTCGGCGTTCCCGAATTTCGCGAGCATCTGGGACACTCGGGCCCGGCCGCCGATCCCGCGACTACTGAGCAGACTCCCGGAGCGTGCGCGGCGACGGCAGGTAGGTCGCCGGCTTCGGCGAAATCAAAGATCCCAGCCCGTCCCCCACAAGGGGATTCACGCTCAAGACCCTGCGGCCAGGTAAGAAGTCATCGGCGTAGGCAGCGTCTGACCGGTCTGAAGCCTTCCGACCAGCCGAAGCCTGCGTCCGAGCCGAAGTGGACGCAGGCCTCAGCGCGTGCAGCTCAGCCGTCGACCCGGGGCCCGTCGGGCGCGGTCTGGATCTTGAAGCCGCGACCGATCGGATGCTGCATCGGGGTCAGGGTGAAGGTCGTGTTGCCGAAGACCACGGTGAACCCGTCGGTCGGCTCGGGGAGTCTGTTGTGACCGGCGACGTATCCGGCGAGCTCGGTGGCGGCGATCCGGTAGAACTCCTCCTGGTCCTTGTTGTACTTCGGCTCGACGTGCGGGTCCGGCTCGAACCGGTAGACGCACTGCAGGGTCTGCCCCTCAGCCGTCTTGGCGCCCTTGCGCCACACCTCGACGGGCAGGACGAACTTGATGCCGCGGTGCCGGCTGTTCGCCCCGTCCCGCACCTCCAGATCCTTGATCGTGTTCTTGTACTTGCCGGGCAGCACCCTGTCGATCTCCGCCCTGGGCTTGTGACGCGCCGGCGCAGCGGCCGTGTGCGGGCGGGAAACCGGTGAGGCCATGCTGTCTTTCCTTCCTCCGGGTCGGCGAGGTGGCGGCACGGCCGCTCGGGCATGGCGGCAGCCGCGTCACCACACCAGCACGGGCCACCGGTCAACGGGCTACGCCACGCCCGGCATTGCGCCGCCCGGCCCTGCCAAGTGCGGCCAATCAGCGCAAGACCACCGCACCCACACAGCAGACCCCACGTCATGTCGGCGATGACTGCATCTGATCGCAGGTATCCATCACTTCCCTCGCGGTGTTGCCCCTACCGCGTCGTTTCTATGTGCCTGTGTCTGAACTTGGACAGCGCCCCCCCCTTCTGGTCGCACCGACAGTGGCCACTCAGGCCGACGTTCATTCGCCGGACATGAGCACTGGCCAGGTCACGGGATCACCCGCTGGCAACCTTCGTGTCCTGACGTGCCTGCTCTGCGGGCCTGTGCTCTGCCAAAACCCGCACACCACATGAGGAGTAGGTCATGCGTATTCGCACGATGTTTGCCGCATCCGTCCTTGCCGTCACCGCAGTATGCGGAGGGGCCGGCGCGGCAGCCGCAGACGACGACGGATTCTCGCTGGTCAAGGACGTCAGTCTCGGCTGTGTCATCTCCGTTCCCCTGTACGGCACCGACCTCAACGAGTCGTGCCCCGAGGGTTTGCCCGGGGAGTAAGGGCCGTTTCCTTCCGGTGGGCTGAGCCGACGTGGGCCCGGGGGCGGCCGGCGGGGGCATCCGCCCCGGCCGACCGCCCGGCGATTGCAGGTCCGTCATCTTCCGGGCGACCTTCGACGCTCGGCGGGGCCAGCTGAAACGCTTCGTCTGACCACCTGGGCACAAGACGGGCCCCTTTCGGGTGGCGGCCCTGTGCCTCTGTTCTGGTATCACGCGGCCTGTGCGAGGTAGTACGGGGTGGTGTCGCGCCGTTCTGCAGGCCGGCTGCTGCGACGGGTGAGACGCCTCGTCATCAGCGTGATGCGCGCCCAGGTGATGAGTGATTCGCTCATCTCGGGAAGGCGTTCGTGGTCGCGGCAGTGCCGACGGGCCCTCATGATCCACGACCATGAGCGTTCGACGACCCAGCGGCGCGGGAGGACGACGAAGCCCTTCGCGTCCGGCGGGCGGGCGTCGGACGGTCTTGAGGGTGATGTCAAGGTAGGTCTTCGCCCAGTCGACCAGCTTCCCGGCGTAGGCGGAGTCCGCCCAGACGATGGCGATCTCAGGGTGGGTGAGGGCGAGGCGGAACAGCAGTTCCCTGGCCGCGTCGCGGTCGGTGACATTGGCGGCGGTGACCATGACCAGGAGCACCAGGCCCCTGTTGTCGCAGATCAGGTGTCTCTCCTCCCATTGATCTTTTTGGCTTCGTCCCATCCCCGGGTGTCCTTGCCGACCGTTTCGGATGCCTTGATGCTCTGGGAGTCGACGATCGCTGACGCCGCACGGGGTGTCTTCCCGCTGGCCAAGCGGATCCTGCGGCGTAGCTGTTCGCGGATGATGCCGACGATTCCGGCGGCGGCCCAGCGCCGCGCGAACCCGTAGATCGTGCGCCACGGCGCGAAGTCGGGGTCCCGGCAGTTCTCGCCGAAAAAACAACGCTAAGCGGCTGAGGCCCTGCTCGGAGGCCGGATCACATCGGCGCGGTGGCCTCGTCGTGCTCGTGCAGCATCCGCATCACGGTCGCCGGGGACGGGTGCTGCCCCTTCTTCTTGCCCTTGGTGATGACGAGCCGCGCCGCGATGTCGCGCAGGCTCATCTCCTGCTCCCGCAGGTGTAGGGCCATGGACAGCATGTGGTCGTCGGCGACGCTGGCCCCGCCGATGGTCTTGCCGCGCTTGCGGGCGGACTCGTGGCCTTCGAGGGTGCGGTCGCGGATGTACTCGCGCTCCATGCCGGACAGGGCGGCCAGCACGGTGAACACGATGCCGGAGGGGTCGTGCGAGCCCTGGAGCTCCCCGGTCAGGAACTGAAGGCCGACGTCGCTCGCCTTCAGCTCCTCGGCGAGGGTCGCCAGCTCGATGCCGCGGCCGAGCCGTTTGTGCTCGTGGACGACGAGGGTGACGCACACCCCGGAGGCGCGCAGTTCGCCGGCGAGGGCGACGGCCTTGTCCAGTTCGGGGCGCTGGGTGGCGCGGGTGGAGATTTTCTCGGAGAAGATCCGGGTGACTCCGGCTTCGGCGAGCGAGTCGAGCTGGGAGTCGAGGGACTGCCGGGCGGTGGATGCGCGGGCGTAGCCGAGGCGGGCGTGCCCGACGGGTTCGGCGCCAGCGTTCGCCGGCCGGGGCAGCTCGGCCCAGGCGGAGCCGGGCTTGCGCACGGCGGGGGTCGGCACGTTGAGGGCCTTGGCGAGCTGGGGCACGAGGCGGAAGCGGGCGGTGTGGTACTGGATGGCCACCTTGCCCTTGCCGGTGCGGCACGGCGAGCCCGCGGGGGCGGCGCAGGTGGACATCGGGCAGTCGCGCGATTCCGCGCGCTTGAAGTCGTCGCTCACGAGCCCCGACTGTTTCATGAGTGGTTTCAAACCGTCGAGCCGTTTGCAACAACTCATGAAACACGGTTCGCCCTGGACGCGTCCGGCGGGTGACGGTGTTTCACAGGCGAACACCTAGGAAACACCCTCTCGCCGGCTCCCCGGTCGCTGCCACCGCCGACCAATAGCCCAAGCATCACACACGGCTACTTTGTGGCGGTGTCTGAAATACGCAAAGCTGCGGCGCTACCGAGACGT
>NZ_JAGGPB010000100.1 GCF_018614055.1 Streptomyces sp. ISL-98 | reverse complement strand
AACGCATCTCCACAGCCGGATGCTCCGACCAGACGATCCGACGCCGCGTCAAGGAGTGGGCCGGGCTGGGGATATCAGAGAAGGTGCACGCCTTGGCGCTTGAGGCGTACGACCGGATGATCGGCCTCGGACTGGGCGAGATCTCGGTGGACGGCTGTATCACCAAGGCCCCGTCCGGCGGCGACAAGGCGGGGCGCTCCCCGGTCGACCGGGGCAAGCAGGGACTGAAACGCTCGGTCGCCTCGGACGCCTGCGGTGTCCCGCTCGGGATCGTCTCCGACAGAGCCAACCGGCACGACTCACCCCTGCTCGGACCCACCCTGGAAGCTGCCAAGGAGCAGGTCGGCCCGCTGCCGGACGCCGTCAACGTCAACCTCGACCGCGGCTACGACAGCGCCAAGTCCCGTGCGCTGATAACAGAGTTGGGGTTCACGGCCGAGATCGCCCGCAAGGGAGTGCCGGCCCCGCTCCAGGCAGGCAAGCGCTGGGTGGTCGAGCGCACGCACTCGTGGATGAACGACTACGGCAAGCTCCGGCGCTGCACCAAGAGGAACGGCGAGGTCGTGGACTTCTACCTCTACCTCGCCGCCGCTCTCGTCACGCTCCGCATGCTCATCCGCCGAGCAACGAGCCGCTACCGCTGGGACGGCCGCCCCACCACCCGGCGCCTCAAATGATCCATTTGCCGGTCGGTCTAAGTCACGCAGTCGGCAGCGTGGGTCTCCCACATGGGCCAAGCACCGCAGTACTGTAGTGCGGCTGATCCTTAGTGACCGAGCACGGGAGCCTCGCAGGTGGCAGCACCACAGATCATCGTGAGTGGACTTGTCGAACACTCACAGATGGACGCAGCTCAGGTGCTCGCGAAGGTGCAAAGTCGCTTTCCCAGGGCTTCGGCGGCCGGACTCGATTTCGTAGTCCCGTTGATGGACTGTGAGGCTGAATTCTTTTGTGTAAGTAGTACCAATCTTGAATTCCGTGTGAAGGCACTAGTAGCAGGAGCCGCGGCAGCTTCCAGCTCCAGTCGTACCGTCACGGCTGCCGAAATGCTCGTGCGCGCCACCGAGTCGCTTTGGGGTGGGCTTGAGGCGTCTCTGAACAGTGGCAGACGAAGAGGCCGTCCGACTCTTGTTCGTTGCTCAATTGAAGATACTCAATCCCGGACCACTCTCTTGGCCTGCGAGACAGTTTCCCCTCTCAGATCTTCGGGAGCGAAACTGGCGTTCGCTATTGGTGCCGTACTTACCCTCGCGGCAATAGTGTTGATTTTTTGGCAAACTGTTACACCTCACTCCAAGGAGGCCAGAGAATCAAATATCCTAGGAATCTCTATTTCCCTATTTGTGTCGGCCGGTCTGGTCCAGCTGCCGATTTTTGCGAACTGGATTGAGTGGAAAAAGGAGCTGTCTTGGAAATATGTTAGGAGTGTGCCGTGAATTCTAATCTCGCGCAGTCTCTTGTTTCCGCTCTAGTTCAGCGCCTGGAGCAGTCTGGGTGGCATGGTGAAGCAGAAGTGGCGACTGGGGACACACAGCTTGACGCCGTGATGGAGCGGAATGGCGTCGTAGCAATCTTTGAGGTTCGGCTTGGCTATAAAAATTCTCCAGCCAGCTGGATTATCGGTTTGAGTGACACGGTTAATGAGTTTCGACGTCTACGAAATCCTGCGGCCGGCTGCTTCGGCGTGCTAGTTACCGACTCGGAAGTGAGCGAACGACTAGTAGCGGCTGCTTCGAGATATCCGGTCGAAATCTTCTCATTCTCACGCCTTCAGTCTGTTGAATCAATCACGCAAGGGGTTGTCAACGTCTGCGAATCGGCTGCGCTTGAATTTGCGCAAGAAGGTTCGCAGGAACAGAGCGAACTTGCAGGAAACTGGGCAGTGTTCGCGGATAATTCGTCGATTTCGGCATCGGGGTCTTCCGTGCGCACTGGCCGAATTGAAAGCCAGGAAAATCTTCGAGTTGCCACGAACGAACTAGAGCGCGAGATTGAACGTCTGGAAGGTGTCTTGGGGAGACAGCACCCGAGCGTGTTGTTCTTGAGGGTCAGGCTGGCCAGCAGAGAGCGATCTGTGGATTTGTTTGAACAGGTCTTGAGGGACCAAAAAAACTTCCTCGGATCAGACAGTCCGGACCTGCTCTCAACTCGACTAGGTCTAGCCTCGCTCTTTCAGGAGAGGGGAGATCACAGGCGGGCAATCGCGATCTACCAGGAGGCGTTGCGACATTCTTCGGAGTTCCTTCCTGAATCGGATCCCCAAACTCTAACAGTCAAGAACAATTTGGCTACAAGCCTGCTTGCAATTGGAGAATTTGCGGAAGCTATTCGGCTTTACGAACAGACGCTCAGTGAACGCATCCGAGTTCTTGGGGAAAATCACCCGAGCACCCTGGCGTCGTTGAGTAACTTGGCCTCGGCCTACCGAGAAATCGGAGATCTGGGTCGCGCGACTGGGCTATATGAACGGGTACTGGATCAGCGACTTCGGATTCTCGGAGAGGACCACCCGGATAGCCTTGCATCCCGCAATAACCTTGCGTATGCCTACCAGTCGCTGGGGGATCTGGCTCGTGCCGTTCCTCTCTACGAACAAACGCTCAGTGACTGTGCACGAGTCCTGGGTCTTGACCACCCCGATACGCTAAATGCTCGCAATAATCTTGCGAGTGCCTATGAAGCGGCGGGGGATCTGGGTCGTGCCATTCCCCTCTACGAGGAGACGCTGGCTGACCGTCAGCGCGTTCTGGGTCCCGACCACCCTTCCACCCTCTCCTCCGGAAATAATATCGCGGGCGCATATCAGGCGGCGGGGGACCTGGGCCGTGCCGTTTCTCTCTACGAACAAACACTCGCTGTTTGTGCACGAGTTTTGGGCTCTGATCATCCCGATACTCTCACCGCTCGCAATAATCTTGCGAGTGCCTATGAAGCGGCGGGGGATCTGGGTCGTGCCATTCCCCTCTACGAGGAGACGCTGGCTGACCGTCAGCGCGTTCTGGGTCCCGACCATCCCTCCACTATTACCTTTCGCGATAATCTTGCGGGAGCCTATGAAGCGGCGGGGGATCTGGGTCGTGCCATTCCCCTCTACGAACAAGCGCTCGCCGATTCAATCCGCATCCTAGGTACCGAGCATCCATCTACCTTCACCTTTCGAAACAACCTAGCGGGCGCTTACCTCTCATCTGGAAATCTGGACCGAGCCATCTCGATTTACGAGCAGACATTGACTGACCGTGTGCGCGTCCTGGGCCCCGACCATCCCAACACTCTGGCTTCACGCAATAATCTTGCCTATGCCTACCAGGTGATGGGGGATTTGGATCGGGCCGTCCCAATGTATGAAGAGTCAGTCGTTGCGTGTCAACGGATTCTGGGGGACAGCCATCCCACCACCTTGACTGCCAGGAGTAATCTGGCGGGGGCCTACCTGGCAGCAGGTGATCCCGGTCAGGCCATTCCCTTGTTCGAGGGTGCCCTCGCCGATTCCCTGCGCATCCTAGGGGATAACCACCCCCTTACAAGGATTACGCAAGCTCGGCTGGCAAAGGCTCGCCTACGTCAGCAATAGGTGAAGCGGCGTATCGATAGAGCCCTGACCCCGCTCGGCGCCCAGTGCCCGAGCACTGGGAGAACGGCCGGTGTCCACGCGAGCTGTACGACCACCCCGTGGTGCACGTGACGTGGCGAGACGCGAACGCGTACGCGACGTGGGCGGGGAAGTCGCTGCCGACAGCCGAACAGTGGGAGAAGGCGGCACGGGGCACCTCCGGCGGCACCTTCCCCTGGGGGGACCAGAAGACCGCTGCAAAGTGCAACGTCCGGGAGACCGGTGTGGAAGTCACGACGTCCGTCTCTCGGTACCACAGAGGCGTTTCGCCGTACGGGGTCTACGACATGGTGGGCAACGTGTGGGAGTGGCTTGCGACGCCGACCACGCCGGGGCGCTACGAACTCCGCGGCAGCGCCTTCACGAGTCCACTGTTTCGGGGTGCGCCCGCCGCTGCCAACGACGCCAACGACACGATGCATGACGACGACACAGGGTTCCGCTGTGCGGCGACGCCCGAGCAGATGGCTCCCCGCAAGGGGTGACAGCACGGGCCCTTCCCGGGACCCGTGGGCGAGGCTCCCAGGTACACGAAGGGCCCGACTCGCTGAGTCGGGCCCTTTGAGTTCTCCGTTCTGGTCTCTGCCTCATGGAGACCTAGTAGTGAGGGCAGCACCACGTCGTAAGTCTTCAGGCTGGGCGACAGCTTCAGTCGCTGCCCGGACGAAAGCCGCGTGCAATGCCCCGCTTCCTCCCAGCCGTTCCCACTTGATCCGAGCCTGTTCGATCGCGCCATCGTCCTCACGAAGGAACGCCTTCCTCCACTTCGACAAGCACTCGTATCTGTCGTGCACGCCCTCCCAAAGAGCGGTGGCGGTCAGGCGAACCTCCTCTGGCCCAAGCAGCTTGATAAGCACGTAGGCGCCAGTGACCTCGTTCGCCGGAGACCCGATGTCGACCGGATTCGGGTCAGCGTCGGTCCTCATCCAGTCCAGCATGCTGCTCATCTGGCTGGCCGCCGTCGCCCACTTGTCGTAGGCGAGTAGCAGGCCCCTGTAAGCCTGTAGCCGTTGCTCACGGAGCCAATGTTCGTGCTCGTTGAGAGCCTGCTCCTTTACCTGCTTCTCGGTGGCCTTTGCCGCTGTCTCGGCTCCGAGGCGCGCTCCACGGGTTGCCGCTACCCCCCCGATTGCGGCACCGCCTATCGCCCCGACGAGGCCCACTCCAGCAGCCACAAGCGCAACTGTCTCTGCATCCATAACTGCAGGGTGCCTCCCTGGCTGGTAGGGCGGAGGCACTTGAACAGAAGGTGTGAAGCGACTTGTTGCGGCCCCCGCTCGTCTGGCGGGGGCTCGGCGTAGGAGGTTGGATACCTTCACAGTCCGTTCACATGCGGAAGCCCTCATTAACTTGGCCTGCACGCACCGGAGTTGCTGGTCCGTACCATCAACTTCCCTAGCAGGTAGGAATGTTGTGACGACGCACCTGTCGGGCGCGGTCCGTATGATGACAGGTGTTCAGACAGTTCTTCCCTGTCGGTTCCCTTCCATCGATTTGTTGGCGGGGGGCGGCCTGCTCAGGCAGGCCGTCAGTGCACCACCGGAAGAACTGGAGGAGCAGTGGTGGAGCCGAGCGAGCGGAAACCGCGCAGGCGTTGGACTGGCCCCGAGAGGTGGCAGGTTGGACTGGCCTTAGCGGGTCTGCTGGTGGGGGTTGTTGCCACGGTGGGGCAGTTCGTCCACTAGGGCGCCCACCTATGAGACGGTCGCGACCGGGGCTGCGTACGCAGCGAGCCCGGCCTGCTTATGGGCGACCGGGCTCGTGAACTGCGCGGAGGGCCTGACCTGGGGTAGGAGCCGGGTCGGGCCCTTCGTTTGTTGCTCCCAAGGGCTTCTCAGTCCAGGGGGATAATTCGTCTCTGTAGACGACTCTACAGCCCTGGCAGGAACCCTTGCCATGCCCCAGCCCCCGCAAGAGTTCTTGCCGACGTCTAGACCCGGACTTCGCAGGTCGCCGAAAAGGTTCGCCGCAGCGGCCTCCCAGCGTCCGATCTCGACCGGGCCGGACCGGGACAGCTATCGCCGCTACGGTTCCGATCGGCGAGCGATCGGCTACGATCGCTTGATCTTCACGATCGGGTGACCTGCGAAGTCCGGGTCTAGTGCTGTGACCGCGAAGGTTCACCGGGTTGCTGGTGGATTCGATGGTGCCTGCGCCGGTTGGATGTGAGTCACATCCAACGCGGTGCGAGGAGGCGTGGTGGCACCACCGGTCAAGGTCCGCAGACTGATTGATCAAGAAGGGCAGAAGCTGCAGCAGATCGTGCGTCGGGGCAGCACCAGCACGGTGCGCTACCGGCGGGCGATGATGCTGCTTGCCTCGGCCGGCGGGAACCGGGTGCCGGTGATCGCCCAGCTGGTCCAGGCCGATGAGGACACCGTCCGCGACGTGATCCACCGGTTCAACGAGATTGGCCTGGCCTGCCTGGACCCTCAGTGGGCGGGAGGCCGTCCCCGCCTGCTCAGCACTGACGACGAAGACTTCGTCGTGGCGACGGCCACCACCCGCCCGACCAAGCTCGGCCAGCCCTTCACCCGCTGGTCGCTGCGTAAGCTCGTCGCCTACCTGCAACGCGGCGTCCTCGGCCGACCGATACGCATCAGCCGAGAAGCGTTACGGACCCTGCTGGCCCGCCGCGGGATCACCTTCCAGCACACGAAGACGTGGAAGGAGTCCACCGATCCCGACCGGGATTCCAAGCTCGACCGGATCGAGTACGCCCTCGAACACCGCCCGGACCGCACCTTCGCGTTCGACGAGTTCGGCCCTCTGGGCATCCGCCCCACAGCGGGGCGGTGTTGGGCCGAGCAGAGCCGGCCGGACCGGCTGCCGGCGACCTACCACCGCACGCATGGGATCCGGTACTTCCACGGCTGCTACTCGGTCGGCGACGACACCTTGTGGGGCACCAACCGTCGCCGCAAGGGATCCGACCACACTCTGGCGGCGCTGAAGACGATCCGTGCCGCCCGCCCGGACGGCGCCCCGATCTACATCGTTCTCGACAATCTCTCCGCCCATAAAGGGCCGAAGATCCGGGCCTGGGCTCGGCGGAACAAGGTCGAGCTGTGCTTCACCCCGACCTACGCGTCCTGGGCGAATCCGATCGAGGCGCACTTCGGGCCACTACGTCAGTTCACTCTGGCCAACTCGAACCATCCGAACCACCCGGTCCAGACGCGTGAACTGCACCGATACCTGCGCTGGCGCAATGCCAATGCCCGCCACCCAGACGTCTTGGCCGCCCAACGCCGCGAACGCGCCCGAATCCGCAGCGAGAAAGGCATCCGCTGGGGCGGACGTCCCCTGTCAACCGCGGCCTGAACAGCCAACCCGGTGAACCTTCACGGTCACAGCACTAGTGTGATGCGCCAGAAATT
>NZ_JAGGPB010000099.1 GCF_018614055.1 Streptomyces sp. ISL-98 | reverse complement strand
ATCACTTGCGGGACAACCTTTAATGTCGCCCGACGATCTTCCCCAGCGCGCTAACGGGTATGCAAGCGTCACCCATACAGGATGACGATTCGATCGTCCGCTCGATGAACTCTGGTCATGCTCGCTCGGGACGGAAGGGGCGCAGTGTAGGCGCGCACCCTAGTAGGACCGGCTAGTCACAGGGCCGAACACGGCGGTAGTGACGGTTCGATTCCGCCTGCCCTACACATCGCCCAAAACTTCGGCCAGCTCTGCCGTCTTGTCGGCTAGGGCTTTGAGTTGGAAATTCGTCGCGGGCGCGTTAAACGCTAGTTGGCCAATGAGGGAGTTGTTCGAGGTGTTGAGCACCCGGTTAAGCGAGTCACCGACTTGGCTACTGCCAGTTCCATCTACACCTTGGGCATGGGATGGAACAGCTAGGACTCCGAAGAGAGCCACGGTTCCGAGGGCGACAACAGAGATACGACGCATGTGGACTCGCTTTCCGTTCAAGGCAGTTGGGTGTTGATCCATGCTGCTCCGCCTCAGAACTACCCCATCCAACGATCGTCCGTGCCCTCCGTCACCCATACGTGGTGGAGGAAACGATCCCCCACCCCTCGGGAAGTGATCCCCCATGCCCCGAAAGCCCCGCCCCCCTTGCTCGGTACCCGGATGCCCCGAACTCACCACGGGCGGACGCTGCCCCGTGCATGAGCGTGAGGCGGAGCTACAGCGAGGGACGACTACAGCCAAGGGATACGGGACCAGGTGGCAGCGCATCCGTAAGCGCTACCTGTACGCACATCCGTGGTGCCTGCTGTGCAGCGCAACCGCGACAGTCGCAGACCATTTCCCTCGCACTCGCATCGATTTCTACTGCGGTATCGAGCTGTTTGGCGGCAAGGCTGCCGCACGGCCTACCGGAGTACTGAAGGGCTGACCACATCACAGAGCCCCCGTGCTCGTCACCCTCACCAGGGCGACGGGTGCGGGGGCTTCCTGCTGTGTGCGAAGCGATTTCCCGTTCCGGAAAGCACCGGCTCTTGCCCTGGGCGTGTCCGGCCCGGAAGGATCGCGAGGCAGACCAGAGACCACGGGAAGGGGAACGCTCGTGAAGGTGACCATGTTGGCGACGACGTGTGACAAGAAGGACTGCCCCACCATCTACAAGACCGACCGGGGCACAGTCCTGGTGCAGGGCGAGACACCCGCCGATCACGGTCTGGACATTCCCGCACACGAAAACTCTGGTAGAGATCCCGATGGATCTGATCGTGAAGGCATTTGGTGATCAGCTTGGCTAGGTCTCTCGGGGACCTGTTCGACACGTTCGAGCGCGAAGCATTCCGGCTGGAAACTCTGGACGACTACAGCCGCTCGGGTAGTACGGACGCCTACCGCGCATTCGTGGAAGGCCAGGACAAGCCCGGCGACTACAACGCCGACTGGTTGGCAGAGGTCCGGGACTACGTCGACTCGGGGCGGCGCATGTACCGGGTCCATGTACTGACCCGGCCCCTGACCCCGTATCTCCGGTTCGAGCTGGGGTGGGGGTACGTCACCAATGTCACGGCCGGTGAAGAGTTCTTCATCCTGGACGTAACCGATCGGCCAAACCCGCTGCCGGACAGCGCTGGTGACTTCTGGTTGTTCGACTCAGCCACACCAGTACCCATGCACTACACCCCGGACGGCAAGTTCCTCCGGGCCGACGTACTGCCGGACGCCCAGGCCGCCGAGTTCATTGGCTACCGGGACACCGCCCTTGCCCACGCCGTACCGTTCGCGGACTGGTGGGCGAAGCACGGAGAGTGAACCGCTCGGAGTTGGGGGCAGCGCTGCGGGCACTGCGAGACGCTTCCGGCAAGGAAGCCAAAGCGGTGGCCCGTGGCGCTGTCATGTCCGCAAGCAAGCTCAGCAAGATCGAGACTGGCAAGCTCAGTCCGCACGCCGACGACGTGGAACGCATCCTTACTGCCATCGGCGTATCGGATGACGTGAAGTCCGAATACATGGATGCCGCCCGTGCTGTCGCGACTGAGGCGACGGCATGGCGACTGATCCAGCGCGCGGGGCTTCACAAGGCACAGCGGCAGCTCAAGGCCGTGGATGCCCGAATGAACCTCCTGCGTCTCTTTCAACCCGCGCTCGTGCCGGGCTTGCTCCAGACGCCCGAGTACATGCGAGCCATCCTGTCCCGGCACGACGACCTGAGCGCGGAGACCGTACGAGCAACGGTGAGCGCGCGTCTCGAACGCCAAGCTGTGCTGTACGACGAGAGTAAGCGGCTGCGCTTTGTCGTCACAGAACCGGTGTTGCGGTGGCTGATCGTGCCACCGCTGGTCATGGCCGGGCAGTTGGACCGGCTCATCAGTCTGTCTCGGCTGCCGCACCTAGACGTGCGGGTCGTGCCCTTGAGCGGGCGGCAGCACGACATACCGAATCACGCCTTCGTCATCCGGGACGACCGTGCAGTGACAGTGGAGACCGTGCACGCTGAAGTGATCGTCACAGACCCGCGCGACGTAGCCCTGTGCGTGGCCAAGTTCGACGGATTCGCCGCTACCGCCCTGCACGGCGACCCCATGCGGACCCTCCTGGAGAGCATCCGGGACGACTTGTTGCAGCAACGGGAAACGCCCTAGCGGCAGTTGCACCGAGCGGACGAGCATCGCGTCAGACGACATTCCGCACGGAGGGACGACGGCGCGCATGGCGACCAAGACCGAGACAGACGCAAGCCAATGGGAATACACCACTTTCGCCCCGAAGGGTGAGACGTGCCCGGCGTGCATGAAGCCGATCGGATCTCTTGATCGTGTTCGGCGGGGCGAGACGGAACGCACGTCGGGCGTGCCGATCGTGGTCTATCGGCACGCCGACAAGTGCCCGAAGTGAGCACGGGCAAGGCCGACGAACGGCCCATGATGACGATCCGGGTATCGCGGGACAGCGGACGGACATACGGCCCGGCGCAAGCCGTGCGCAGCTCGGATGGCCTGAGCCCACTGGGCACTTCCACGTGGCCCCCATGCTGCTGTGATCGGTGCGGTACGGGCCACAGACAGTAGGACCCCGGCCCGCTGAGCGAGGGCGAGCAAGACCGTTCAGTGTGTCGGCCCAGCCCCGTTCGTGTGCTGCCCCCGTGGCATACGGGCGGGGCTACTCGTCGTCCTGGTGCTCGTCCTCGGCGCTGCGGTCACGGACATACGTCCCTCGCTGCGGCACGGTGTAGACGTAGCCGAGTTCCCGCAAATGACGCACCGCCCGCCGGGCAGTATCCCGAGCTACGCCCCACCGCTGGATAACAGCGGACTCCGAAGGGATCGGGCGGTCCACCGCGAGCGTGCCCGACTCGCGTCAGACCGCAGCCGCAGCCGCAGCCGCCGCACGCGTCCGGCGCCCGCGCGCCAGTTGCCGCCGCAGGTGCATGAAGGGGCGCGGGCGGTTCAGGGCGAGCGCGCCGACGGTGATGCCTTCGCGCTCGTAGACGGCGAGGAAGCTCCCTTCGTCGGCGGACCCTTCGGTGATTCGCACCGTGCAGCACGGCAGCCGCCGGCCTGCGAACTGGATACGTACGCCGTACTGGTCGGACCAGAAGTACGGCAGCGGCCGGGCCGACTCCACGGTGCGCCCGGCCAGAAGGTTGCGTACGGCCGCGGCGGGTTGCTCGGTGGCGTTCGTCCAGTGCTCGGCGCGGCTGCCGCCCACCCTCGCCACATCACCCACCGCGACCACCTGCGGCAGCGTGGTCACACCGCCGTCGTCGCACAGCACCCCGTCACGGACGGCGAGCGCGGAGCCTTCCAGCCAACGGGTGCCGGGTACGGCGCCGATGCCCACGACGACCACATCGGCGGGCAGCAGCCGCCCGTCGTCGAGGAGTACGCCGGTCACCGCGTCGGTGCCGCGCAGGGCCGTGACCCCTGTGCCGGTGACGAGCTCCACGCCGTGGTCGGCGTGCAGGGCGGCGCAGATGGTGGCCATGGCATCGCCGAGCTGGGGTAGGAGCGGAAGCGGAGCGGCCTCCACCACGGTCACGTGATGGCCGAGCGCGACGCAGGAGGAGGCGACTTCGGACCCGATGAACCCACCTCCGACGACCACGACCTGGACCGGCTGCCCGGTCGTCAGTTCGGCGCGCAGCGCCCGCGCGTCGTCGAGCGTGCGGAGGGTGTGTACGCCGCGCAAGGCGGCACCTCCGGCCGTGCCGGGTGTGGCGGCCGTGCCCGGCAGGCGGCGCGGGGTGGCTCCGGTGGCGATGACCACGCCGTCGGCCGAGACTGTACGGCCGCTGTCGAGACGTATGGTGCGGCCTCTGGTGTCGAGTCCCTGGGCGCGGACGCCGAGCAGCCATTCGGCGTCGAGTTCCGATTCCTCCTCGGCGTCGGACAGGGCGAGTTGGTCCTCGGCCATTGCTCCGGTGAGGAACTCCTTGGACAGCGGCGGGCGGTCGTACGGCCGGTGGATCTCATCACCGATGATCACCAGCCTGCCGTCGTATCCCTGCGCGCGCAGTGCCCGTGCGGCGTACAGCCCGGCGAGCGAGGCTCCCACGACGGCGACGGTCCTCATGCGGAGACGCCTTCACCGACGGCTCGGGCGGTTGCGACAGCCGCCGCAGTTCCGGCGGCCCCGGCGGCGCCGACGGCCACCTCGACATGGACGAAGCCGCTGTCGTCGACGGAGACCCGGTGGGTCCGGACGGGGCGGCGCGCGGGCAGGCATGTCGGCTGCCCCGTGCGGAGGTCGAACATGGCGGCGTGGAGCGGACACTCCACCAGGCAGCCCTCCAGCCAGCCCTCGGAGAGGGAAGCATCCTGGTGGGAGCACGTGTCGTCGATCGCGTAGAGCGCCTCCTCGGTGCGGAACACCGCGATCGGCGGCTCGGTGGGGAGACGGACGGATTCGCCTTCGGGCAGGTCGTCGAGGTGGCAGACGGGAATCACCAGAGCCCCCTAGGTTCGCTCTTCGGTAACATGATGTTCCATATGGCGCACCGACACGCGTGATGCGCAACAGAATCCGGATCGGGAGCCGCTGCGTCAAGGGCCCCATGGATGTCGGCCGGAATCGGCCGCCAGGCGGTGAGAACGGAAACATGGCGAGCAAGGGCAATGCGGAGGAGCCGGACGCGACGAAGCGGTCCAAAGGGGGAGCGGGTTCCGTGCAGTCGGTGGACCGCGCGGTGAGTGTGCTGGAGATCCTGGCCAGGCTCGGCGAGGCCGGGGTCACGGAGATCGCGGACGAGCTGGACGTACACAAGTCGACGGCGTTCCGGCTGCTCGGAGTGCTGGAGAACCGCGGCCTGGTGGGGCAGGCGAAGGACCGCGGCAAGTACTACCTGGGCGCCGGGGTGCTGCGGCTGGCGGGCGCGGCGGCCGGGCGGCTCGACATCTCGCAGGAGAGTGCGCCCGTCGTCCGTGAACTCGCCGACGAGGCGGGCGAGACGGTCAACATCGCCGTCCTCGACGACGACGCGGCGGTCAATGTGATGCAGGCGCGCGGCGCGGCTTCCGTCACCGCGCAGAACTGGCTCGGCCGGCGTACGCCGCTGCACGCGACCTCCAGCGGGAAGGTGCTGCTCGCGGGTCTGCCGACGGCGGTGCAGGAGATTTTCCTGGCACGCAGGCTGGCGAGATTCACGGAACGGACGGTGACCTCCGGGGCCGAACTGCGGGAGCAGCTCGCGGAGATCTCCACGCAGGGGTACGCAGTGGTGGCCGAGGAGATGGAAGTCGGGCTGAGCGCGGTCGCGGCGGCTGTGCGGGCGCACGACGGGCAGGTCATCGGTGCGGTGAGTGTGTCGGGTCCGGTGTACCGGATGGGGGACGCGCGGCTGGTGGAACTGGCGAAGCTGGCGGTCGACGCGGCGGACGAGCTCTCTTACCGGATGGGGTACCGCGTCTGACGCGTGGCGGTGCCTGCGGCGCTGTTTCCCCTAGCCGCCCCTCGCCGCTATGACATTTTGCGGCTGCCGCCGCGTGGTGGGGGCAAGCCCCCAGACCTCCGGACGCCCTTCTGGGGGTCCCCCACGCCCGCAGGGCGTAGGGGGAGTGTCCTCAACGCCGGACGGGCTGAATCTTCAGCCCGTCCGGCGTTTTGCCGACCGTCCCCTCCGCCCTCTTGACGCGTCCCTCACGCCGTTCCCACTATGTCTCTCATCGCGCAACCAGTCGTGCAATGCGCAACAAGAGAGGAGCGCGATCGTGCCATACGAGGTACGTGCGGTTGTCGCCGTCAAGAGGGGCGCACCCGTCGAGGTACAGACGATCACCGTCCCCGATCCCGGAGCGGGTGAGGTGCTGGTCGGCGTCCAGGCCTGCGGGGTCTGCCACACCGACCTGCACTACCGGGAGGGTGCGATCAACGACGACTTTCCGTTTCTGCTCGGGCACGAGGCCGCCGGCATCGTCGAAGCCGTGGGGGACGGCGTCGACGAACTCGCCCCCGGCGACTACGTCGTCATCGCCTGGCGTGCACCCTGCGGCGACTGCCGCTCCTGCCGCCGCGGCCGCCCCTGGTACTGCTTCGACAGCCGCAACGCCGCACAGCCCATGACCCTCCTCGACGGCACCCCGCTCGCCCCCGCCCTCGGCATCGGCGCCTTCGCCGAGAAGACCCTGGTCGCCGCCGGCCAGGCCGTGAAGGTCAGCCCGGCCGCCCGCCCCGAGGCCGCCGGTCTCATCGGCTGCGGCGTCATGGCCGGTTACGGGGCGGCCGTCAACACCGGCAACGTCGGCCGGGGCGACACCGTGGCCGTCATCGGCTGCGGGGGCGTCGGCAACGCCGCCGTCGCCGGAGCCTCGCTCGCCGGTGCCCGCCGCGTCATCGCCGTCGACATCGACGACGCCAAGCTCGACGGAGCCACCCGTTTCGGCGCGACCCACACCGTCAACTCCCGTGGCACGGACGCGATCGAAGCCGTCCGCGGCCTCACCGGCGGATTCGGCGTCGACGTCGCGATCGACGCGGTGGGGAGCCCCGAGACGTACCGCCAGGCCTTCTACATGCGCGATCACGCCGGGATCCTCGTCCAGGTCGGCGTGCCGGACCCGCAGATGCGGCTCGACATCCCGCTGATCGACCTCTTCTCGCGCGGCGGCGCCCTCAAGTCGTCCTGGTACGGCGACTGCCTGCCCAGCAGAGATTTCCCGATCCTCATCGACCAGTACCTCAGCCGCAAGCTCGACCTCGGCGCCTTCGTCAGCGAGACGATCACCCTGGACCAGGTCGAGGAGGCCTTCGCCACGATGCAACGCGGCGAGGTGCTCCGCTCGGTGGTGGTGCTCTGATGGCGATACGAGGAGACCGGGGCGCCGTACCCCGAGTGGTGATCGTCGGCGCCGGCATCGTCGGCTGCTGCCTCGCCGACGAACTCACCGCCCGTGGCTGGACCGACGTAACCGTCGTCGAACAGGGCCCGATGCCCGCCCCCGGCGGCTCCACCTCGCACGCGCCCGGCCTCGTCTTCCGTACCAACCCCTCCAAGACCCTGTCGGAGATGGCGAGTTACACCGTCGAGAAGTTCAGCTCGCTCCACGTCGACGGACAGCCCTGCTTCGACCCGGTCGGCGGCCTCGAACTCGCCACCACCCCCGCCCGCCTCGCCGACCTCCACCGCCGAGCCGGACTCGCCGCCTCCTGGGGCATCGAGGGCGAAGTCGTCAGCGCCGACGCGTGCCTGAAGCTGTGGCCGCTCCTCGACCGCGACCTGGTGCTCGGCGGATTCCACACCCCCGGCGACGGCCTCGCCCACGCGCTGCCCGCCGCGCGCGCCCAGCTGGAGCGGGCCACCGCGCGCGGCGCCCGCTGCGTCGACCGGACCACCGTCACCGGCATCGAGCAGCGGGGCGGCCGGGTCACCGGCGTCGTCACCGACCGGGGCACCTTCCCCGCCGACCACGTGGTGTCGGCGGCCGGCTTCTGGGGCCCGGTGATCGGCCGGATGGCGGGCATCGACGTACCGCTGCTGCCGCTCGCCCACCAGTACGCCAGGACGACACCGCTCGACACCCCGCGCGGTGGCGCCGGGCTGCCCATCCTCCGCCACCAGGACCGCGACCTGTACTTCCGCGAGCACGCCGACCGCATCGGCATCGGCTCGTACGCCCACCGCCCCCTGCCCGTCGACCCCTTCACCGTCCCGCGCTACGACGAAGCACCCGTCATGCCCTCCTCGTACCCCTTCACCGAGGACGACTTCGCCCCCAGCTGGGAAGACGCCACAGCCCTGCTGCCCCCGCTCGCGAAAACCCGTATCCACGAAGGCTTCAACGGGGTGTTCTCCTTCACCCCCGACGGCATGCCCGTCCTCGGCGAGGTCCGCCAACTGCGCGGGTTCTGGCTGGCCGAGGCCGTCTGGGTCACCCACTCCGCCGGAGTCGCCAAGGCCGTCGCCGAGTGGATGACCGAGGGCCGCCCGTCCGTCGACCTCCACGAGTGCGAGCTGACCCGCTTCGAGACCGCGCAGCGCTCACCGGCGTACGTCGAGGAGCGGGCGGCGCGGCAGTTCATCGAGGTGTACGACATCATCCATCCGCTCCAGCCACCGGAGCAGCCCCGCCCCCTGCGCGTCAGCCCCTTCTACGCACGCCAGATCGAGCTCGGCGCGCACTTCCTGGAGGGCGGCGGCTGGGAACGCCCGCACTGGTACGAGGCCAACGCCCCGCTCGCCGAGCCCCTCACCCTCCCCCCGCGCGACGACTGGTCCGCCCGCCACTGGTCGCCGATCGCCGCCGCCGAGGCGAAGGCGACCCGCGAGAAGGTCGCGCTGTACGACATGACACCGCTGCGGCGCCTCGAAGTCACCGGGCCCGGATCCCTCGAATTCCTGCAGCGGACGACCACCAACAACCTTGCGAAGAAGCCGGGTTCGGTCACCTACACCCTGCTGCTCGACGAAGCCGCGGGCATCCTCTCCGACCTCACCGTCGCCCGCCTCGAAGAGCACCGCTTCCAGATCGGCGCCAACTCACCGGCCGACCTCGACCGACTGCTCCGTCACGCCCCTGACGACATAGAGACACGCGACATCACCGCCGGCACCTGCTGCATCGGCGTCTGGGGCCCCCTCGCCCGCGACCTCGTCCAGCCGCTCACCCGCGACGACCTCTCCCACCAGGCCCTCGGCTACTTCAAGGCCACGCAGACGCACATCGGCCCTGTCCCGGTCACCGCCATGCGGCTGAGTTACGTCGGCGAGCTCGGCTGGGAGCTCTACACCACCGCCGACCTCGGACTCGCGCTCTGGGACACCCTCTGGGCGGCGGGGCAGCGGCACGGCGTGATCGCGGCGGGCCGCTCGGCGTTCAACAGCCTGCGCCTGGAGAAGGGTTACCGGGCGTGGGGCCACGACATGACCGCCGAACACACCCCGTACGAGTCGGGACTCGGCTTCGCCGTCCGCATGAACAAGGGCGACTTCACAGGACGGGAAGCCCTCGAAGCGCTCGGCGAGCCGACTCGTAGGCTCACCGCCCTCACCCTCGAC
This sequence comes from Streptomyces sp. ISL-98, assembly GCF_018614055.1. Taxonomy (GTDB): domain Bacteria; phylum Actinomycetota; class Actinomycetes; order Streptomycetales; family Streptomycetaceae; genus Streptomyces; species Streptomyces spiramyceticus. The sequence goes on along the minus strand of NZ_JAGGPB010000099.1, from coordinate 12,909 downwards.
GACCCGGCCGCCGTAGTACTCGGCAAGGAGCCGGTGTACGTCGATGGGCTCCCCTCCGGGTACGTCACCAGCGCCGGTTACGGCTACACCCTGGGCCGCTGCATCGCCTACGCCTGGCTGCCGCCACTGGAGCCCGGCACGCCCGTCCACATCGACTACTTCGGCGAGAAGACCGCCGCCACCGTTGCCCAAGAACCCCTCTTCGACCCTCGGATGACCCACATCCTCAAGTGAGCGAGGTTCCCTGAGATGTCACCCACGTACGACGTGATCGTCGTCGGCCTCGGCGGCATGGGCAGCGCCGCCGCGCACCATCTCGCCGCCAGGGGCGCCCGCGTCCTGGGCCTGGAGAAGTTCGGCCCCGTACACAACAAGGGCTCCAGCCACGGCGGTTCACGCATCACCCGGCAGTCGTACTTCGAGGACCCGGCGTACGTACCGCTCCTCCTGCGCTCGTACGAGCTCTACGAGCGGCTGGAACGCGACACCGGCCGCAGCATCGCCACCCTCTGCGGCGGCGTGATGGTCGGCCGCCCCGACTCCCGCACCGTCGCCGGCTCGCTGCTGTCCGCCCAGCAGTGGGACCTGCCCCACGAGATGCTCGACGCCCCCGAAATCCGCCGCCGCTTTCCCACCCTCACCCCGGGCGACGACGAGGTGGCGCTCTACGAGGCGCGGGCCGGGCTCGTCCGCCCCGAGAACACCGTCGCCGCGCACGTCCAGCTCGCCACCCAATGCGGCGCCGACCTGCACTTCACGGAGCCCATGACGCGCTGGGAGGCCCTCGAAGGCGGCAAGGGAGTCCGCGTGCACACAGCGGAGAACGCGTACACGGCCGGGCATCTCGTCATCTGCCCCGGCGCGTGGGCACCGCAGCTGCTCACCGACATCGGAGTGCCGTTCACCATCGAGCGGCAGGTCATGTACTGGTTCCAGCCGACCGGTGGCGTACGGCCGTTCCTCCCCGAGCACCACCCCATCTACATCTGGGAGGCGGCGGACGGAGTCCAGGTCTACGGCTTCCCCGCGATCGACGGACCGGAGAAGGGCGCCAAGGTGGCCTTCTTCCGCAAGGGGTCCGTCTGCACCCCGGAGACCATCGAGCGGACGGTGTACGACGACGAGGTGGCCGCAATGGCGGGTCAGATGTCCTGCCGTATCCCCGCCCTGCCCGGCACCTTCCTCAAGGCCGCCACCTGCATGTACTCCAACACGCCGGACGAGCACTTCGTGATCGCCCGCCACCCGGCGCACACCGACTCGGTCACCGTCGCCTGCGGATTCTCCGGGCACGGCTTCAAATTCGTGCCGGTCGTCGGCGAGATCGTCGCGGACCTGGCGCTCACCGGCACCACGGATCACCCCATCGGTCTGTTCGACCCCCGTCGGCCGGCCACCGCGCCCGTCTGAGCCGAGAGGCATGACCGCCATGACGACCAGCCCTGCCTCCACCACCCCCAGCCTGATCGCCACGCTTCCCGGGCACTTCTACACCGACCCCGGGATCTTCCGGCAGGAACAGGAGCGGATCTTCGAATCGCTCTGGTACTGCGCCGTGCGCGGCTCCGACCTCGACCGGCCCGGCGCCTACCGCACGGTGCAGGCGGGCCGGGAGAGCGTTCTGGTCACCCGTACCCGCACCGGTGAGCTCCGCGCCTTCCTCAACATCTGCCGCCACCGCGGCGCCAGGCTGTGCACGGAGCCCGCGGGCCAGGTCCGCCGCAGCCTCCAATGCCCGTACCACGCCTGGACGTACGACCTGGACGGCAGACTGATCGCCGCGCCCAACCTGGTGCAGATGCCCGACATCGACCGTACGGAATACGGCCTGGTGCGGGTGGCGCTGCGGGAGTGGCTCGGCTACGCCTGGATCTGTCTGGCCGACGAGCCGCCGTCCTTCGAGGAGACCGTGATCGGCGCGGCCGTGGAGCGGCTCGGCAGCGCCGAAGCGATCGGGCGGTACGAGACCGAGGGCCTGGCCCTGGGCCGCCGCATCAGCTACGACGTGGCGGCGAACTGGAAGCTGATCGTCGAGAACTTCATGGAGTGCTACCACTGCGCGACGATCCACCCCGAACTCACCGATGTACTCCCGGAGTTCGCGGACGGCCTGGCGGCGCAGTGCTACGTCGGACACGGCGCCGAATTCAGCAAGGAAGCGCAGGGCTTCACCGTCGACGGCAGCGCCGGCTTCGGACGCCTGCCCGGCGTCGACGACGACCAGGACCGCCGCTACTACGCCGTCACCGTCAAGCCGCAGGTCTTCGTGAACCTGGTGCCCGACCATGTGATCGTCCACCGCATGTTCCCCCTGGCCGTGGACCGCACGGTCGTCGAGTGCGACTGGCTGTACGCCCCCGGGGTCGTCGCATCGGGCGCAGACCTCGACAAGTCCGTGGAGCTCTTCCACCGGGTGAACACCCAGGACTTCGAGGCCTGCGAGCGGACCCAGCCGGCGATGGCGTCACGCGCGTACCGCAAGGGCGGGGTCCTCGTCCCGGCGGAACGCCACATCGGCGCCTTCCACAGCTGGGTGACCGGAAGGCTCAGTCACCCAGCGGCGGACGGGGGCGGCGGTCAGACGAAGTTGACCTCGGCGCGCAGCAGGAGCGGATCCTCCACGAACTCCCACAGTGGTACGGCGTAGTTGCCGAAGCCGTAGCGGCCGCCGTAGTGCAGACCGAGGACGCGGTGGTCGGTGAGGTCGAAGACCGGGGAACCGCTGTTGCCGCCCAGGGTCGAACAGTCGTGCTTCATGACGCTCTGCTCGCGGACGAGCTCCGTGGTCGTGCCGGGCTGGAGGCGCTTGACGTTGTAGATGTCCATGAAGATGCGGCGCATCGACTCCGGTTCATTGCGGCGGCCGTCCCACGCGGGATAGCCGATGCAGTACACCGGACGTCCCGGCAGATCGGTCGGCGCGTCCGCGGCCACGGCCACCGGCGTCGGCAGGGCGCCTCCGCCGTCGGCCGGGGAGACCCGCAGCAGAGCCATGTCGACCTCCTCGTGGATGCCGAGCACCTCGGTGATCGCATAGGCGGGGCCGCCGTCCCCGCCCGCCGCGCCGCCGTACTCCTCGGCCATGTCGATCCGGGCGCTCATGCCCTGCTGGTACGTCCAGCCGCTGCCGTCGCCGCGGGCGAACTCCACCGCGACGTGACGGTTCGTCATGACGACGTCGGAGCTGACGAGGAAGGCCGTGCCGACCCAGTCCAGGCTGGTGTGCCCGGTGACCTCGATCCGGCCGACGCGTGCGATCGAGTCACGGATCGCGGCCCGGTGGCCGTCGAGGACCGCCCAGTCGCCCGCCTGCGGGCTGAAGTCGCGGTTCTGGACGAGGATGGCGGGCCTGCCCTCCAGCAGGACGATGGCCTCCATGCCGAAGGACTCGTCGTCACTGATCTCGTCCGAGCGCCCCTCGGCGAGCTTCTCGAGGCCGGTCGCGCCCGCCGACAGAACACGGGCCCGTTCCAGCTCGGCGAAGTGGGATATCTGTCCGGCGGGCAGCTGGTCCGCGGGGAGAGCCTCCGACGATTCGGGGACTTCCCGCGACAGGCCGTCCCGTACCCGCTGGGCGACTTCCCGGAGGTCGGTGAAGACCTGCTCGGGACCGGTCGCCACCGGTGATCTGCTCCGGCTGCGCATAGGGCTCTCCTCGCTCTCCTCGGTCGCGTTGCGCTGCTCAGTCGCGTTGTGCCGCCTCGATCTCGGCATGGACGGCGGGGCTGTTGGCCGCCAGGTGCCGCATCACGGTGTCCATCTGCGTCCCGACGTTGACGAAGGCCGTGCTGCTGCCGTGAAAGGACACGTTCTCCACGCGCCGCGTCCCCCGGTGGAGCGCCACGACCTTCCAGTCGTCCGTGAAGACGGGCGAACCGGAGGATCCGCCGCGGGTGTCGGTGAAGTAGCGCACGTCGCGCTCGTCCGTTTCGTAGACGAGGTTGTTGCGCAGTGCGACGCGCTTCGGCTGCCCGCCGGGGTGCTGGATGATGTTGACGGCCACGTAGTCGCCCTTGGCGACCGCCAGGGAATTGCGCGAAAGCTTCAGTACGGGCTTGGAGGGTGCTGTGGCCAGCCGGAGGATCGCGTAGTCCAGTTCGGCGTCCGTGGCGACGAGTGCGCTGACGGTGGCCTCCTCCGTCTCCACGTCGTCGGTGTCGTAGTCGAACCGGGCGAGGGTGTGCTGTGCCTGGAGGCTCAGGTCCGCGGGTTCGGCCAGCGGGCGCCCGGCGCCGGTGCCCGCCCGGGCGTTGACCACATGGTGGTTGGTGACGAGCAGGTCGGGGGCGATGAGCCAGCCTGTGCCGGAGTGCGGGAAACCGTTCGGCTGGAGCGGAGCGCCCGTCTCGTACGGCGGGACCTTGATACGGGCGACCGCCGTCGCGGCGAGGTCGCCGCCCCGGAGGAAGCCGATGGGGACGGTGTCGTCACGGTGGACGATCTCTTCCTTGATCTCCGGGGCGGGCACCCCGGCCATGACATCCGGCTCGCCGCCCGCGTTTCTCGCCACGTCGTCCAGGGCGTGCTGGAAGACGGCGAGCGGCGCGGCCTCGGTGGTCTGGGCGACGGCGTTGCGCAGCCAGATCTCCAGCGGCACGGAGCCGTCCACCAGACGCTCCACCCGGTTCATCTCGTTGAGATCCGAGTGCACCTGCCGTACGGGGGCGGGCAGCAGCGGCAGCGTGCCCCGGTACCTGGGCATGATGCCGTCGAACAGCAGCGGCCTGACCATGGGGTCGGCGAGTCCGGTCTCCAGAGCGGCGTCCCGCACCTTCTGGATCTCCTCCGGCGACAGATACGCGGTCATGGCCCACCACCCGCCCCCGCGCGCATCGCGGCGGCCACCCCGGCCGCGATCTCGCCGCTCTCGTCGGGCACGGTCAGCAGCTGCCGTGCGAGTACGTCGAGGGTGCCCCGGTCGCGGGCGAGGCGGAGGATGTCGGTGATGCCGGAGGGCGAGCCGCCCGCCTGCTGCCGCTGCGGGCCGACGGCCTCGTCCAGCATCCCCATGAGGTCCCGGAGCAGCCCCGGCCGCTCGGACGAGGCGCGGGACATCGCCCCGCCGAGGATGTCCAGCGTCTCGTCCTCCTCCGGCAGCCCCACGACGTCCAGTGCGTGGTCGAGTGCCCCGGGGTCCTCCGCGTAGATCTGCGACGCCACGGCGCGTACGAGCGCGGGCTGGCCGGCGAGGACCGCGTCGGGCAACACCCGCAGCCGCATGGCGAGTTCCCGGTCGACCTGGGGGTCCGGGATCTCGGCCCCGGCGACCATCCGGGCACGGGCCAGCAGTGCGCCCATCGCTTCGAGATCGTGGCCGATGCCGACCGCGATGTCCTCCGCCAGGCGCAGGTCGGTGTCGGCGCTCACCAGGTCGTCGGCCTCCTCGGCGAGGCGGGCGGAGAGCAGCAGCAGTTCCAGTTGCCGCTCGGCGCACCCCGCCCTCTCGGCGGGCCCGATGGCGTTGGACACCGCCTTCCGGGCATCCTCGGGCCGCCCGAGCCGGCTCAGTGTCTCGGCCAGGAGGGCGTGCAGGGAGCTGCACGGTGTCCAGGGCCGGCGTTCCCCGAGCCGGGCGTACGCCGCCTGGGTGAAGCCCTGCGCGAGCAGGTCCTCGACCTCACGGGCGGCGATCCGCTCCCAGTCCTCCTGGTCGGCGCCCTCCATGACCCGGTCGGGGGCCCCTCCGCCGAGATTCGCGGTGAGCAGCGCCGCGGCCCTGGGGGCCATCTCCTGCTGCGCCCCGACCAGGAACCGCCCGACCCCGGGCAGCCAGCGCGCCTGTACCGAGCGCGGGTTCTCATTGAGCCGCAGCCGGTGGTAGATCTCCTCGGCGCGTGCCTCCAGGCCGTGCCGCGCGGCGTAGTACTCGACGGCGCGTCGTTCGACGGTGCGCATCACGTCGGTGCGGTCGCTTCCCGGCAGGCGCAGCATGATCGCGCGGACGTCGGCGCGATGCCGTACGGCGTCGGGGCCGGCCGGCTCCACCAGGTCGAGGCAGGACAGCTCGTCGAACAGGACGCGCGCGTGGTCCGTGGATTCCACCCGCAGACCGCAGGGTTCGGCGAGTACGTCCTTGATGATCTCGGGGGTGATGACCCGCAGCACCAGGCCGGGACGGGCGAGACGGCGTACGTCCTCGTTGGCGATGTGGCTGAGGATGCGGTCGTACAGGATGCCCTGGACGAGCATCTGGTCGACCCGGCGGAAGAAGTCGCGGCGCCGGGCGGGCAGGCTGCGGATCAGGTCCTCCATGCGGCCGGTTTCGCCTCCGGCGAGGGCCGCGGCCCGTGCGGCCAGTTTCAGACTGAGCGGGTGGCCGCCGACCCGGTCGGCCAGCGCCTGCGCCACCTCGGGATCCTCGACGCCGCAGGACATGAGGAGGCTGACGGCCGCCTGCGGATCGAGGTCGTGGAGCTCGATGTCCAGCGGTGTCATGGCCCGCGCGGGATGGTCGACGGGAGCGCGTCCGGAGACGATGACCCGCAGCCGTGGATAGACGTTCTGGAGCGCGACGCAGATCGCCCACATCCTGCCCAGCATCGGCGATCCGCGGTACTGGGCCGCCTCGAACGAGTCGATGACCAGCACGAACGGAGGGTCCTCACGGTCCGCCACCGCCACGGCCCGTACCAGGACATCGGCGACCCGCCGGATGAGGTCGGTCTCGCGTTCGGTGGCCATCAGCTGGAACTCCTGCGACGACGTACGCCCCAGAACCGCCCGCGTCGTCGCGAGCCGGTGCAGCTGCGTCACCCGCTCCTCGCCCTCCCGCTGGCTGCGGGCCGTCTGCTGGCACTCGTCCGCGAGCGTGTCCAGCTCGGCGCGGAACAAGGGGTACTGGATGCCGAGCTGGCGGGCGGCCTCGGCGATAAGGGTGACCGGCTCGTGGATGGAGAGCGTGGGCCGCTCGAAGTCGATGTAGGCGAAGGGGAATCCGGGGGTGCGGCCGGGGCTGGAGTCGAGGAGGAACTTGGCGAGCAGGGTGCTCTTGCCGATGCCGCCGGGCCCGTGGATCACCAGTGGGGGGACGGGGGCGTTGCGGGCGACACCGGTCCGGGGGCTTCCGACGTAGCCGCGCAGCTCGTCGAGCTCGCTGGTACGCCCCTCGAACGCTCCCTGTACGAGGTGTTCGAGTGGATGGAAGAGTCTGGCCCGCTCCAGGGTGCGCTGGATGTCCCCGACGTCCGGCAGACCGCTCATGCCGGGCACCAGTGAGAGCCACAGCACCGCCTGGAGAAGGTCGGCCAGATCGTCGGCGCTCGCCCGGTCCGTAATCTCCAGCGGCCAGCCGGACAGGTACGCCAGACAGACCTGTTCCGGTCCGGGCTCGTCAGGGAACTGCTCGACGTTGCTCTCCAGGGCGAGCCGCGCGGCCTCCGGACCGGCCAGTGCGCGCAATGCCGCGTCCCTGGCCTCCGCTTTGAGCGCCCATACGCACCGGTCCTTCCTGCCCACCGTCGAGCAGTCGTCCAGCAGTTCCAGGACCGCGCCACCGGTGGTGCGGTCCTCGCCGGGCAGCCGAAGCCGCACGGGGTCGAACCGGGTGAGCAGGCAGGCCGCTTCGCGATAGCCCCGGTGCGTTTTCGAGACGGGATGCGCGTGATCTCCGCCGGGCCGCCGCAGTTCCTGGCGCAGCCGGGCGGCGAAGACGTCCCGCGTTTCAGAGCGATCGGTAGACACGGATCGCCCCCTCCGCCGCCGTGCAGATCCTCCGCATATAGCTCTCGCCGCTGTCGCCCTCCGCCTGCGCGGCCTTGAGGACCTCTTCGACGGCCGCGTCCACGAATTCGGCGATCGAGGCCTCCTCGGGTTGTCCGGTGGGTGGGGATTCGTGGAAGTACTGGTCGAAGAAGCTGCGCAGATCGTCCGGTTCGGCGATACGGGCCGTGTCCCGGCTCAGACTTCCCCGCAGGTCGTAGGGGAGTTGGCGCATCGTCGGACCGTAACCGAGGAGCACGAGACGCGGTGCCTGGTCGCCCCGTACGGCGGCGTGCTCGTAGATGGCGAGGGCGAGCTGTCCGATGAAGTCCCAGACGTCGGAGCTGGGGTCGAGCCGGTCGCACTCGTCGAGCACCAGCCAGAAGGTGTCCTCGGCGGCCGTCGCCCGGCGGACCACCTGGTGCACGGCGTCGTCGAGTGACGGCAGTGGGTCGTTCAGCCCGGTGGGGTTCACGGAGGGGACGTCGGAGCGGGGGTCGGCGACGAATTCGGCCAGTCGCCTGACGACTTTGTCGGCGGTCGAGGTGCGCGACAGGGTGACGCGCGCCGGACGGAAGCCGCTGTGCTGCCCGATGTGGCGGATGAGGTTGTAGGTGTACGACCTGCCGCTGTCCGGATCGCCGTCGACGAGCAGCACGGACTTCTCGGGGTCATCGACGAACTGGCGGAGCGTTTCCCGGAGATTCTGGCGGTCTATGAAGACCTCCGTGCCGTTCTTGAGCACGCACGTACGGAAATTGTCCTGCGAGGCGTGGGCGCGGTAGTCCTCGCGCAGCCGGTCCCGGAACTCAAGGGCTTTCGCGACGTCGGGCAGGACGGACAGCCGGTCGACCGTTGCGACGGCATCGAGGAGTTCCTTCTGCCGCCGGATGTCCTTGCGCGATGCCTGTACGAGCGCGCGGGCGTTCTCGGAGCTGACGGCGGTCAGCCGCAGAGAGCCGATGAATTCTGCCGAGAACCCGTACTGGGAAAGCTGGTTGTGGGGGTCGACGGTGTCCAGCAGGTACTCCCGTACCCACATGGTGACGAGGTCCCATTCCGTTTCCGCCAAAGGCATATTTGTCATGGTTCCACCCACTTTGCGGTCCCGCAACGGCGCGGCGATGACCAGTCACTGTCAGTAGTGGACCTTTCAGGCGGTTGGCGCCGCCGACGGATTCGGCGGGCGCCCATCACGGAACGTATCCAGGCGATGTCCCCAGCCCAGGCGCGCGAGGAGCCCACATGGCCACCGGAATTTCCCTTCACATCGGACTCAACAAGGTCGACCCGGCGCAGTACGGCGGCTGGGACGGCGAGCTCGTCGCATGCGAGCAGGACGCCCACGACATGGCCCGGCTGGCCCGCGCGGCCGGGTTCGGCGATACGACCCTGCTCACGCCCGACGGCACCGTAGACAACGTCACCAAGGAGCTCCGCAAAGCGGCAAAGCGGCTGAAAAGCGGCGACATCATGCTGTTCACCTACTCGGGCCACGGCGGACAGGTACCGGACGCCGAGGGCTCCGACGACGAACGGGACGAATTCGACGAGACCCTCGTCCTCTTCGACCGCCAGTTCCTCGACGACGAACTGCACAGGGAATTCGGACGCTTCGCCGAAGGAGTCCGCATCGCGGCCCTCCTCGACTGCTGCCACAGCGGCAGTGGCATCGAAGTACGGGACGTCCTGACCCCCGAGGCCATGCAGGAGCAGTTCCAGACCCGCGACCCGGACGAGATCGAGAACGCCTCACGGCTCATGCCGGTCGCCAAGCAGGTCGAGATCTACCAGCGTGACCAGCAGTTCTTCCAGGAGATCCAGCGCGGACTCGGCGACAAGCAGGCCCGCAACGACGGAGTGAACGCACTGCTCATCTCCGCCTGCCAGGACAACCAGCTCGCCTCCGACGGCCCGGTCAACGGCGCCTTCACCGGCACGCTGCTGGACGTCTGGGACAACGGGGCCTTCCGCGGCGGCTACCGCGCGTTCCACCGCGACATCCTGGAACGCATGCCGGCCACGCAGAGCCCGAACTTCTACGTGACGGGCCGCCCGGACGACCGGTTCCTGGAGGAGCGGCCCTTCACGGTCTGAGAGCCCAATTCGGGAGGCCCCTCGGCCGCGCTTCAGAGCCAGTCGCGGCGCTTGAAGATGAAGTACAGGCTGACGCAGACCACGGCCATCAGGCCGATCGCGAAGGGATAGCCGAAGGCCCAGCTCAGCTCCGGCATGTCGTCGAAGTTCATGCCGTAGATCGTGCCGACCAGGGTCGGCGCGAAGAGGATCGCCGCCCACGCCGAGATCTTCTTGATCTCTTCGTTCTGCTCGAAGCCCGCCTCTGCCAGCGCCCGCATCTCCGCGTTCTGCTGCTGCGTGACCAGCGTGGCGTTGACCGTGAGGATGTCGGCCAGGGCCTGGCGGAAGCCGTCCACGCGCTCGCTGGTGTGCGTGACGTGGTCGGCGACGTCGCGCAGGTAGCGCTGGAGCTCCTCGTCCGTGCCGTACTTCGCGAAGCCCGCCATCAGGCCGTGCAGCATGCCGACCAGGGGGCGGGTGGCGCGCTGGAACTCGACCATTTCGCGGGCGAGTTCGTAGATACGGCGCGACACCTCGGGGTCGCCGCGGAAAACCTCGGTCTCGATCTCGTCGATGTCGTTCTGTACGCCCTCGACAACCGGAACGTACCCGTCGACGACGGCGTCGAGGATCGCGTACAGCACGGCCTCGGGCCCCAGCGCCAGCAGCTCCGGAGCCTCCTCCATGCGCTTGCGTACGCCGGAGAGGTCGGGCGCCGCTCCGTGGCGGACCGTGATGACGAAGTCCTGGCCCACGAAAATGTGCAGCTCGCCGAAGTCGACCTCTTCCGGGGCGTCGAGATAGCGGGCCGCGCGCAGCACGACGAAGAGCGTCTCGCCGTAACGTTCCAGCTTGGGGCGCTGGTGAGCCTCCAGGGCGTCCTCGACGGCCAGCGGATGGAGGTCGAATTCCGCGGCGAGGGAGTGGATTTCGTCCTCGGAAGGCCGCTGGAGGCCGATCCAGGCCATGCCGCCGCGGTACTCGCGCAGCTGACGGAACGTCTCGGCGAGGGAGGCGGGGGAGGACACGTGGCGGCCGTCGCGGTAGAGCGCGGCGTGGACGATGCTGCCGCCGTTGCGCTGTACGTCGCCGGGCGCGGCGGCCGGATCACCTGCCGGCGGCTCTGCGGGAGGGGCGGCCGGCGGCGGGGGCTGCCTGCGCCAGGAGTGCTTCTTCGGGGACAGCGCGGGACGGACTCGTCGCTCCGACATCACAGATCTCACCTCCCTGCGGGGCATCTGGCCAGGGGCAGGATATACGTCCCAATTGTCGTCGGCTCAGTCGGCTCAGTCGGCTTCTCGCGGACCGAAGCTGTCCGCGACGATCGGTAGCGTGCGGAACATGGCCTCGAAGACGAACCCGGCAGCCCCAGTGCTCAGCACTCGCACCCTGAACCGCGCCACCCTCGCGCGCCAGCTCCTGCTGCGGCGCACCGCGATGCCCGCCAAGGGCGCCGTCGAGCACCTCGTCGGCCTCCAGGCGCAGAACCCCAAGCCGCCGTACTACCAGCTCGCCGCCCGGCTCGACGGCTTCGACCCCGAGGAACTGTCCGGGCTGATGGCCTCCCGTGAGGTCGTACGCATCGTCACGCTCAGGTCGACCATTCACACCCACACCGCCGACGACGCGCTCACGCTGCGCCCGCTCGTCCAGGCCGCCCGCGACCGCGAGCTCACCACCTTCCGCAAGCAGCTGGCCGGAGTGGACCTCGACCGGCTCGCCCGGCTGTCCAGAGAGCTGGTCGAAGAGCGCCCGCGCACCCCGAAGGAACTCCGCGACGAACTCCTCAAGGAGTGGCCCGACGCCGACCCGCCTGCGCTCTCCGTTGCCGCCCGCTGCAAGCTGCCCTTGGTACAGGTCACGCCGCGCGGCCTGTGGGGCAGGAGCGGCCAGGTCGCGCTCACCACCGTCGAGAAGTGGGTCGGCCGCCCGTCGAAGCCCGTACCGGCGCCCGACGCCACCGTACTGCGCTACCTGGCCGCCTTCGGCCCCGCCTCGGTCAAGGACATGCAGACCTGGTGCGGGCTGACCCGGCTGAAGGACGCCTTCGAGCGGCTGAGGCCGCAGCTCCTCGTCTTCCAGGACGAGAACGGCGTCGAACTCGTCGACCTGCCCGACGCCCCCCGCCCGGACGAGGACACCCCGGGCCCGCCCCGCTTCCTCCCCGAGTACGACAACCTGCTCTTCTCCCACGCGGACCGGACACGGGTCGTCCCCGCCGAGTACCGGGGCCGCACGTGGAACAACAACCAGGGCTACAGCACCCTCCTGGTCGACGGCTTCCTCGCCGGCATCTGGCGACTGGACGAGACCAAGGACGCAGCCGTCGTCACCGTCGAACCCTTCGGCACGCTCACTCGCACGCAGCGCGCGGAGGTGACCGAGGAGGCGGAACGGCTGCTCGGCATGATGACCCCGGCCGCCGCCGGTCACGACGTACGATTCGGCGTCATCTCCGCCTAGCGCATGGGGGAGCCGGCGGATCCCGTCGATCTTCACCTGATTCCTCCGAGGATGCCCCGGCCTTCAGGCCGGGGAGGAATCGGACTCCTGCGGAGCAGGGCGGGGAAAGCCGGATCGCTGCCAGGGCGATCCGGCGTCCACCCTGAACCAGGGTGAGGCAACCCGCAACGATCAAGAGCTCTCAACTGTCAGTCCTGCCAGGTGGGTTGATGTTCATGGCGACAGGATCGATGACGGAGGATGCCGGGCACGCCCGGTGGACCTTTAGGCTTCGCGTGTCGTCGACCACGCTCGCCGCGCTGATGGCGGAGTGGGACCGGTGCCGGTGGATCTGGAACGAGTCCTGCGCGAAGTCGAAGCAGGCCCACCTGTGGAACAAGCACCGGTTGGAAGGCATCGAAAAGCGGACGTGCGGTCCGGCGCAGCTCGACAAGATGCTGACCGAAGCTCGCAGCAGTATGGGGTGGCTTCGAGAGGGCAGCAGTGTTCCGCAGCAGCAGTGCATCCGCGACTTCGGAAAGTCGAGGGCGAAGGCGCAGAAGGACGTCAAGGACCGGCTGCCCATGGCGCGGCGGGCCGGGATGCCGAAGTACAAGAGGAAGCGCGAAGCGCGGCCGTCGCTCAACTACACGAAGCGAGGTTTCCGTCTTCGGGACGGGAAGCTGCACC
>NZ_JAGGPB010000009.1 GCF_018614055.1 Streptomyces sp. ISL-98 | reverse complement strand
GTCATGCTTCCGGGGCGAGTTCTACTCCTGCCTGACCGCCCGATCGGACGCGTTGTTCGAGCTGGCTGATGCCGTTCTGTGCGGCGACGGGCCGGTGAGGTCGCTGGCCGAGCTGTCGCTGGTGGGCGAACACCGCCGCGGCCATGGAGGGCTCTACGCGGCTGTGGCCCGTGGAGGCATCGATGTCGGCCGGCTGCGGCGGGCACTGGCCGAAGTGCCACTGCCGCGGGCTGCCGATGGCCGGCTGGTCCTGGCTGTCGATGTCACCTGCTGGCTGCGGCCCGACGCCCACACCTCACCGGAACGGATCCTGTGCCACACCTACGGACGGGGCAAGGACCAGCACATCCCGGTCCCCGGCTGGCCCTACTCGATCATCTGCGCGCTCGAGCCGGGCCGCAGCTCATGGACCGCACCGCTGGACGCACTGCGTCTGACGCCCGGGGACGACACCGCCACCGTCACCGCCCGGCAGCTGCGCGATCTGCTTCAGCGACTGATCGCAGCGGGGCAGTGGCAGAAGGGCGACCCGGACATCCTCATCGTCGCGGACGCCGGATACGACGCACCCCGCCTCGGCTTCCTCCTGGGCGACTTGCCGGTTCAGGTGCTGGCCCGGATGCGATCCGATCGCGTCCTGCGCAGGGCTGTCCCAGCCCGGCTGCCGCACACCCAGGGCCGACCGCCCCGGCACGGCAGCGAGTTCGTCTTCGGGCAGCCTGACACCTGGGGCACCCCGGACACCGAAACGGTTACCGACACACGTCTCTACGGCACCGCCAGGGCCCGCTCCTGGAACCGGCTGCACCCCAAGCTGACCCACCGCTCTTCCTGGGCAGCCACCGACGGCACCCTCCCCATCGTCGAAGGGACGGTCATCCGCCTGGACATCGACCACCTGCCCAGCGGAGCAACACCCAAGCCGGTCTGGCTGTGGTGGTCGGGCACCGACGCCACTCCGGCAGACGCCGACCGTCTCTGGCAGGCATACCTGCGACGCTTCGACATCGAGCACACCTTCCGCCTGTTCAAACAGACCCTCGGCTGGACCTCCCCAAAGATCCGCACCCCCGAGGCGGCCGACCGATGGACCTGGCTGATCCTCGCCGCCTACACCCAACTGCGGCTCGCCCGCCCACTCGCAGCCGACCGGCGCCGTCCCTGGGAGAAACCCAGCTCCCCGGACAGGCTTACCCCCGCCCGCGTCCGCCGCGACTTCCGGCACATCCGCCACAAGGCCAGCTGCCCGGCCCAAGCACCGAAACCCACCCGCCCCGGCCCCGGACGGCCACCGGGCAGAAAGAACACCCGGCCCACACCCCGCCACGACGTGCACACACCCCGCAAGACACAACCTGCGAAACAGCGAACGAAGAAGCCAACCACCCCACGACCACGCCGCACTGGTTAAAGATCAAGCTAGGGCGTGTATCGAAAGTGGATCTTCGGGTGCGAAGATCCACTTCGTGTGGCGTGGAGACCTGACTGATGCCAGGGCCTCTCGGTAGCTCGGGGATGCGAATCTGACCGAGCAGTGCCGGGAGGCCCTGGTGTCGTTGTTGTACGCGTCCGAGCCCGTTCAGTTCAACTCGGCTGCTCCATCGTGTGATTGCCTCGCGCATGTGTACGGCAACGCGGCCGATCATCCGGGCCGGGTGCGCCGGTATCCGTCGGACACGACGGACGCGGAATGGGCGGCCATCCGGCCGTTGCTGCCGGTGCCGGCCTGGCTTCAGGGCAGGGGCGGGCAGCCCGAGGGCTACTGCCATCGCCAGATGCTGGACGCGATCCGCTACCTGGTCGCGGGCGGGATCTCCTGGCGGGCGATGCCCGCGGACTTCCCTGATTGGGGCCGCGTTTACGCCTTCTTCCGCCGCTGGCGCGAGCACGGGCTGATCACAGAGTTCCACGACCGGCTGCGCGGACGGGTGCGTGAGCGGGAGGGCCGTGAGGCGGAGCCGACGGCCGGGATCATCGACGCGCAGTCGGTGAAGGCCGCGGCCTCGGTGCCGTCCGTCTCACGCGGCTGGGACGGCGGGAAGAAGGTGGGCGGCCGCAAACGGCACATCGTGACCGACTGCCTCGGCCTGCTGCTGGTCGTCGCGGTGACCGCCGCGAACGTCGGGGACCGGGATGCCGCAGTGGGCCTGCTGCGGCGGCTGCGCCGCCTGCACCGTGACATCTGCCTGGTCTGGGCCGACGGCGGTTACACCGGCGGCCTGGTCGGCTGGTGCCGGCAGAAACTCGCGCTCACCCTGGAGGTCGTCAAGCGCACCGACGACATGGAGGGGTTCGTGGTGCTGCCGAGGCGCTGGGTAGTAGAGCGCACGTTCGCGTGGCTGATGCATTCGCGCCGGCTGGCCCGGGACTACGAGACGTTGCCGGCCAGCAGCGAGGCGATGATCCGGTGGTCGATGGTCACGCGGATGGGGCGGCGTCTGGCGCGGGCACGGGCCGGCGGCCGGCGCTGAACATCCCCGACGTCTCCTGCACGAGCCACCCGCGCTCCGCCAGGCGCCTGGCCTTCGAGCGCACCCCCTCGACCTTCGCCGACGCCGTCCCAAGGCCCAGCTCCACCGTGATCTCCTTGGCCTTCAGCGGTCCCTGGCCCGCCGGCTGCCGCTCGTCGAGCACGCCCAGGATCCGTTGGTAGTCCGGCGCCAGCACCGTCACCGGCAACCCGTCCCGCCAGGGCGGCACGATCGAGCCCGGCACCGGCGCGGGCGAGGGCGCGGTTTCCTGCTCCGCCTCGGCCCCGGTCACGGCGGTGGTCTCGGCAGCCGAGGCGGCCAGGGCCTCGACCAGCTCTTCCCGCGCGATCACCCGCCGGTCCAGCTCGATCTCCGCGGCCTCCAACACCCCAGCCAACCGGGCGACTTCCTCCCGCAGCCCTTCCACCCGCACGCGGGCAGATGTCTCCCGCTCCTCCAGCACTCCCAGCACCGACGCCATCGCGCACCCCTCGCTCATGGAGCGGAAACAAGACGCCGGATGCCTCCCTCATTCCGAGCTAGACCATGCCTGACCAGCAGAAATCAAGCGATCATGTTCGGTTGAGATACGGCTTCTTACTGAAATGCCGCACGAGGACCGACAGGATTTATGAGCGCGCCAGTCGAGATCGTCGACACCGAGCTCGTCGATGACGAAGACCTGGCACTCGCTTCCACCCCGGCGGGGCGCCCCTTCGTCGATCAACACACGGTGCTTCGGCCTGGCGAGGAGATCCTCACAGCGGAGAGCGGACCGCAGTACACGGACCGGGACCTGTACGTCTCCGAGGAGACAGCCCGCGCGCTCAATGAGGCGGACGGCCAAGACGCCGGCCCGATGCGCGCCTTCCGGGCCAGAGCCGGTCCTCCCAACGCCCGCCGAAGGACGTCTCGGGCTCGCCTTCTGGAAACGCCGCTATCGGTTCCCAGTACAGCTCTTCGCAGGTCATCCGCGAAGCTTAAAGGACCCGATGGGAACGATCTCTCAGCCCTCACCTTCTCGCCAGGCAGACGAATCTCCAGTGCCCTCGTTAGTCGTCGCCACGGCGAGCAGGATCACGAAGAACTCGGCGCAGGTTCCCCCAACGACGACATCGATGCCGCAGTGGGTGAGGAGCGCCCACGCACGGCCATTGCCCATGAGCGGCCCCGCTTTGCGATGTCCCATGCTCAACATCAACCCCAAGATGCTGCCTCGCCTCGACGAGATCGAGACCGATCTCCTGGCTCGCCGGGCCCGTGCCGAGCAGGAGGGCTGGCTCGGTGAGATCGAGGGGATCGACCTCACCCTCACCTTCCTCCGTGAGAAACGCGAAGAGAGCCAGCGTGGCTTTGTACGCGAACTACTCGCGGACAAAGCCACCAGCGGCTGACTCGCATCGCGCCGGTCACCCTCGGCATGCCGGGTCTCCGGCCCGGAGGGTCGTGAGCCTTGAAGACTGAGCAACCGGGCCACCTCGACGGCCCCGGACCTATCTCTGACCCCAGGTGCAAAGTAGTGGTGTCACGGATAGAAGTCCGGGGCCGTCTGCGGAGGTCACGTGCAGCCCGAGCAGCGCATCGCTGGCTGGTCAGCTCATGCTCTGGGCGCCGTCCAGGGACTCACGGATGATGTCGGCGTGGCCGGCGTGCTGAGCGGTCTCGGTGACGATGTGCATCAGCACCCGGCGGGCCGACCACTGCGTGCCGGGCTCGAACCACGGGGCCTTCGGCAGCGGCCACGCGGTGTCCAGGTCGGGCAGCGTGGCGACCAGGCTGTCGGTCCGGCGGGCCACTTCCTCGTAGTCGGCCAATACACCAGCCAGCGTCTCACCGGGCAGCAACCGGAATTCGTCTGCCCGACGGGCCCAGTCGGACTCGGTCATGGCCGTGAAGTCCCCCATCGCGGATGGTCCGTTCAGGATGAAGTCCACCCAGTTCCGCTCGACTGCGGTCACGTGCTTGATCAGACCGCCCAGGCACAGCTCGCTGGCAGCGGTCCGCAGCCCGGCCTGCTCGTCGGTGAGGTCACGGGTGGTGAAGCGCAGAAAGTGCCGGTGCTTGGCCAGCGCCTCAAGCCATTCGGCGCGCTCACCGGTGACGGCCGGGGCCCCGGCCAGGTCGCGGGTGGTTAGCTCGTTGACGGTCATGGTCTCCGCCTTCCGCTGTTCGTGTTCCGTCGGTCAAGGACCACGCTATGAACCATGTAGGTCAGACTCTGTCCTAACTCATGGAAAGACCGAGGGCGGTCGCAGCAACGACCACCGCAACCGATCGGGGCATAACCAGGTCAACACAGCCCCGGTGACGTGCAGTGCTGATCCTCGCGTCCTCAGCCGCCGGCCCTTTCCGCGTTGGACCACGGACAGCACGAGACCCCGGGGATCAGCCATAACATCCCGGGGTCTGTGTGCACTTCGCTGACCGACTGGCTCAACGACCGGCCGCGGCCGGTGCCACCCCCACTCGATGCCGAGTTCGGCGAGGACGGCGCGCTGCGGGGCGGTGAGCTTGTCCCGGCGCTGCTTCTGGTTGGCGTACCAGACACCCAGCTTGTGCTCGTGCTCCTGGCCGTCGATGACGACGGGTTCGACATGCCCCCGCGGACATCTCGCCGACGACGACACGCGTGCGGGGTTCATGGGCAGGACCACACCTCAACATCCAGCACGTGAGCCCCCTGCCGCCCGCGGGCTCGGCCGCGCGACACCGCGCCGGACGTCAACGGGCGGCCGCAGGCGCAGCACGAGCGGCCGGCATACTGCTCCCAGTTGAGCTCTCGCGTGGCCGGTACCGGCTTCTCCCGGCAGGGCGTCGTCGTGGCCGACGGCTCGGCGGCGGGCGCGGTCACTGCGGCTCCGGTCCGCGGTTCGGCCACGTCTGCCTGGATGCCCAGTCGATGTGCTCGCCCTCGTGGCCCGGGTCCTCGGTGCAGCGGTCCCAGGTGCCGGGCTTCCGCACCCAGCAGTAGCAAGGGATGACCACCCGGTCCGGGGTCGTGAACGGCGCCGCCTTCACGACGCCTCGCTCATCGGAGTGAGGCGGTGCTGCTCCCGACACGGCGCGCATGCGTACAACGCCACCGGCGGCCCGGAGGACCGCTCACCGTACTGAATCAGCACGGCCGTCTCCGACGAGCCCACGTGCCAGTGACACCAGCCTGGATTTGCCGCGTTGACGGCCGCGGCCAGCCGGTTTCCCGTCTCCATGACCAGGACCGTAGGTAGGACCTGTTGACGCGCACCACGCGATGTTCTCGAATGTTCTCGTGCTCTGGCCGAATGTTCTCCTGTGGTCTCACGTAATGGAGTGCACGCTGTAGATCGGGACCGCTGGTCGGGTGATGCTGGCGACACCCGACGCCGAAGGAGACGACATGGCGCGACGACTGCGGTTCAACGGAACGGACAGCAAGAACGGTGGATGCCCTGCGGTCCACGAGGACCTGGACTCCGGGGAGATCATCGTCCAGGGCACGCCGCTGACCGATCCCGATGACCTCGCCCGGCTCCAGCACTTCGGCCCCGGTGACGCGGCCGTGGCCGTACCGCGTGAACTCCTGGTCAACCACGGCCCCAAGGAGATGGAACGCGTGCCCAAGATCATCGACGTGGAGGAGTTCGGCCGACTCTTCGAGACGTTCGAGCACTCGGCTTGGCACCTGGAGACCCGGCGCGGCTACGCGTCGGACCGAGAAGACACTGCATACGCGGAGTTCCTCACGACCGGCACGGCCCCGTGCGACCTCGACAGCGAGTGGTGCGTGAACATCCGCCAGCAGACGTCCAGCGGCAAGTACGTGGGCCGTGTCCGCGTCGTCGACAACCCGCCCACCGAAGGGCAGTTGTTCCTGCTCAGCTATGCGCGGTGCAACACGGCCACGGGCGAGGACGTGCGGAACCTGTGGCGCGAGGACGCCGAGCGTGCGCACCTTCCTGCCGAGGACTTCTGGATCTTCGACAGCCGGTTGGTAGCGGTGCTCCGCTTCGACGACGCGGATGTCTTCCACGACGTCCAGATCATCACGGAGCCGGCGGACGTGCTGCGGTACTGCCAGGTGCGTGACACCGCAGTGCACGCCTCCATCCTGTACGACCAGTTCGCAGCCCAACTCGGCTCGAAGGGCTAGTACGGCACCGGTGAGCACGGACTACCAGCAGGCTCGCGAGGCCCTCGGAGCACGCCTGAGGGAACTACGCCTCTTGGCCCCAGAAGGCCGGCTCACCGGTACACAGCTCGCTCAGTGGCTGGGCTGGCCGCACTCCAAGGTGTACAAGCTGGAGGGCGGACGGCAGACCGCAACCACTGAAGATCTGCGGGCCTGGGCCGGCGCGGTCGGCCAGCCCGAAACCTTCGATGAACTGGACGCCCGACTCAAGGGGTTCGAGTCCCACATCCGCTCCTGGCGGCGCCAACTGGCCGCGGGGCACCGGCCGGTACAGGACAGCTGGAACCTGGAGGTCGACCGGTCCAGGGCCATCTACGCGTGGGAGGAAGCCGTCATCCCCGGCATGCTCCAGACCGCCGACTACGCGCGGCACATCTTCCTGCGGTACGCCGACCTTCAGGGCACCGTGCACGACACCGACGAGGCGGTCCGAGCCAGGATGAAGCGGCAGGAGTGGCTCTACCAGGGCGGCCGGAGGTTCCACGCCTTGGTGTGGGAGGCCGCGCTGCACGCGCTGGTGTGTCCGCCGTCCGTGCTCGTCAGCCAGCTCGACCGGCTCACTGGGTTGATCGGGATGGACACCGTGCAGCTGGGGATCGTCCCGCTCGGCGCGTCGCTCAAGATCCCCACCGCGAACGGGTTCTGGGTCCTTGACGAGCGGCTGGTGATTGCCGAGGACTGGCACGCGGAACTGTGGCTCGATGACGCTGACTCTGTGGCCACGTACCTGCGGGTCTGGCGCACGCTGAAGAAGTCAGCGGTGTTCGGAGTAGACGCCCAGAATATGATCAACCGCGTCCGCCGCTCGATGAGACCGCGGTAACGACGAAAGGTGCCCCCTCCCGCGCCGTGGCTCCTTACGGTCGCCAACGTGATTCATCAGTGCGGCCGGGCGTTGTGAACGGCAGCGTCTTCTCGTTCATGCCTGGCCGCCCTTCGGGCAGCTGCGGCAGCGACGCGGATACCAGCGCATGCGCAGGTCCGCGCGGCGGTAATAGTGCTCGCCCTCGACCCTCAACACCACCACGCCCGCGTGGTGCGGGACCTGTACGCCCGGCTCGACCGGCTCGCCGAAGTCTCCCCGGCCGCCCGCGCGTGACCGCCGGGTGGCACGGCTCTCCAAGTCGACGCGTCACCGCGCGGGACGGGGGAAGAGGCGGGGCACGGCACGCCCCGTTCCGGGCCGTACACAGGGCCTATGAGACGCAGCAGAGGAGAATCCCAGGATCTGCCGGGCAGCCTGTGGCACGCCTTGGCACGGCTTCACAGCACCCACCCCGAACCCGTGGGCCGGACCGGACCGTTCGCACCGCCGTCCGCGCTGCAGTCCTTCGCAGCCGCGCAGGACGTCGTGCTCGCCGCACGGGTACAGCTGTCCGGGGCGGAGACCATGAGCGATCTGCACGAGATGCTCAGCACGTTCACCCACGGCATCACCTGGGATACCCGATCCAACGGCCCCGACGTCGCATTGGAGGTCGTGGTCGGCAAGCGGCAGGAACTTTCTCTGCATGGAGCCCACGCGGCCGGGCTTCCCCCGGCTCCTGCTAGACGCCGCCGACACCATCGGCGCGCCCGGTATCGCCCGCTCGGGCCGCTGCGGATACTGCGACGGGACCGGGCAAGCCCGCCCGCGGTGGCAGGGCTGAAGTTGTTTGGTTTGCTGTTTGTCCCAGGGCATGTTGTCGCGCACCGTGTGCGCCAGGGCTGGGCGTCCCGGGACGTCTTGTCGCTCGCCTCCGCCCGTCCCGTCTCGTTTCGGGGGCGCCGACGGAACGCCGTGGCCTCGGCCGATGAGTCTCTCAGCGGAGATCGGATCCCGCGTTGCCGTAGATCGTTTCCCGTCGTGCAGGGTGCGGGTTATCGCAGCGCCGCCGCCACCAGTCTGCGGATCTCCTGGTCGGACACGCTTCCGCCGTTCACCAGGCGATCGAAGACCAAGCCGTCCACGCACGTCAGCAATGTGACGGTACGCTCCTCGGCGTCCGCGAGCCCGTGCGTGGCCAGGAAGTCATGTACGACTTGTCGTCCTGCGTTCTCGCGCGGCACGAGAATCTCCCGCAATTCGGGGTGGTGCACGCTCTCGATGGCGCACGCGTAGCGCGTGAGCGAGCGCCGCCGGCCGTCTCCGGTGAGCCGTCGCTCGACGAGGGCGGCGATCCCAGCCGTCAGTTCGTCGGCGCTCTGCGGCGGCGGTGTCTTGTTCCCGATCTCTTGGAGCTCCGCCTGGTCGAGCGCGACCAGGTGCCGGACCAGCGCGGTGAGCAGCGCCTGACGGGTGCGGTAATAGGCGGAGGTGGTGCCGGGCGGCAGGTGGGCTGCCCGGTCCACGGCGCGGTGGGTCAGTCCTCGCATCCCCGTCTCGGCGAGCACGGTGATGGCCGCGTCGGCGAGGAGAGTGCGTCGATCGGTGGGCACCCCCTATTTCTACACCTGTAGAGGGCCGGAGTACCATCCTTCTACATCTGTAGAAGGATGATGGCAGGACGGGTGGAGGAGGACCGAGCATGGGTGGCAGCGCGGTAGTGGTCGGCGGAGGCATCGGTGGGCTGGCCGCAGCGATCGGCCTGCGGCTGGTCGGTTGGGAGGTGACGGTCGTGGAACGCGCTGCCGCCCTGGCCGATGTGGGCGCGGGTATCTCGCTGCATGCCAACGGACTGCGTGCCCTGGACGTCCTCGGCGTCGGCGAGGCGGTGCGTGCGGCGGCGCGGCCGCAGTACACCGGGGGCACCCGCACGCCGGGCGGCGGCCGGCTTGCTCGCCTGGACGGAGCCGCGCTCGAGCGCGAGCTGGGTACGCCGATCGTCGGCATCCCGCGAGCCGTACTGCACCGCCTGCTGCGCGAGGCCCTGCCGCCCGAGTGTCTGGCAGTCGGGTCCGAGGTGCAGTCCGTCGACAACTCGGATCCCGGCCGGGTACGGGTATGTCTCAGGGGCGGCGCTCTGGACGCGGATCTGGCCGTGGCCGCCGACGGAGTGGGCAGCCGGCTGCGCGCCCAGCTGTTTCCCGGCCACCCCGGTCCCGTCTACAGCGGGTCGACGGTCCTGCGCGCCATCACCGAGCAACCGGTGGCGTTGCGCACCGACTTCGAACTGACGTGGGGGAAGGGTGCGGAGTTCGGGCACATCGCCTTCGCCGACGGCCGGGCCGAGTGGCACGCGGTGCTCAACTCGCCCCCCGGCGTGCGGCATGCGGACGCTCTTGCCGTGATGCGCCGCCGCTTCGGCGACTGGCACGATCCGATCCCCGCGCTGCTGGCTGCGACCCGGTCCGAGGCCGTCCTGCATCACGACATTCACGAGTTGGCCACACCCCTGCCCGCCTTCGCCGCGGGCCGGATCGTGCTCCTCGGTGACGCGGCTCATGCCATGACCCCGAACCTCGGCCAGGGCGCCTGCCAGGCACTTGAGGACGCGGCCACCCTGACCGCCGCGATCGCCACCGAGCCCACGGTCGAATCGGCACTGACCCGTTACGACGCCGAGCGCCGCCCGCGCAGCCAGTCCGTCGCGCGCGCAGCGCGTCAAGCCGGCCGGATGGGGCAGCAGCTGGCCCATCCCCTGGCTGTCGCCGTGCGCAACACAGCTCTCTGGCTGGCCCCGTCCCGCGCGACCGTCCGGGCCATCCTGCGCCATGCCGACTGGGCGCCGCCGAGGCTTGGACTGACGGAAGAACGCCCTCCGAGCACCGGCCGCTGAGCACTCACACCCGCGCACCCGCGCACGGGCCTCAAACCTGCTGAGAACGCCAGACAGGGGTTGCACCGGAAGGCAGCTGAACCGTTGGCTGGACGGTTGCCCCCCCCAGCGGGGGACCGGGACCACTGCCGGAGGTAGAAGCCCCCCAATCGCAGACCGCCGGTTTGTGCAGGTCAGCCCCGGTGGGCAAGCCGGTCCCGAACGACGACACCTTAACCTCCGCGTTTCAGTTGAGGTCGGCTGAGCTGGGTTGATGTCTTGACGTTGGGCGTCGATTGCTGGGCGAGGGGTGTGCATGGCTGGTGCCCGGCGCGCGGGCCGGGTGCTCCAGGGTTCCTCGGGTCGTGGGCGGGCAGGGCCGGTTTATCGGTCAGGTTGCCGGGCGGGGCAGGGCGGCGAGGCGGTGGAACGCGATGGCCAGCTCGTGTCTCCAGGGCCAGGTCTTGGAGATCCGCAAGTGCAGACGGCGGCCTCCGCGGGTGAGGCGGGCGGCGACGTGTAGCAGGCGGTAGCGGAGCTTCTTAGGCTCGGCGGTGGCGAGGTCGCCGTTCAGTAGCAGGGTGCGGGTCCAGGCGAGCAGGTCGATCGCGGTGAGGGCGAGCTCGAGCCAGGCGGT
The DNA here is from genome assembly GCF_018614055.1 of Streptomyces sp. ISL-98. Taxonomy (GTDB): domain Bacteria; phylum Actinomycetota; class Actinomycetes; order Streptomycetales; family Streptomycetaceae; genus Streptomyces; species Streptomyces spiramyceticus. The sequence continues at coordinate 31,192 of NZ_JAGGPB010000009.1, read as the reverse complement.
GTTGACCGGGAAGTGGCGGGAGGGGAAGCGGCCGAAGCCGGTGTCCTTGCCGCAGCGGATGCGGTCCTCCACGGTCGCATGGCCGCGGTGGCGGACCTCCAGGTGCTGGATCGGGCCTCCGCTCCCGTAGGGGGTGTCGGTGAGGAACACCTGGTGGCGCATGCCTTCGTCCTGGTCGAACAAGGAGAGTTGGGCGCCGGGGTGAGGGCTTTCGCGGCGCACGATCATGCGGGTGCCGACCGGGTAGGCGGTCAGGTCGACCGCTCCGGTCAGCTCGGCGACCTCGGCGCCTTCTCGCAGGGTGCCGTCCTGGTCGAGAGCGGGGTGCCAGAGGTGGTCGGGCAGGGACAGGATCGCGCGGCGGACGTGGTCGGTGACCGCAGTGCCGACGGAGAACGCAATGGTCATGCCGCTTGCTTGCAGGCCGCGTAGGTGGGCCAGGAACGCCTTCGCGCTGCCCGCACTGTCCGCGCGGACCAGGATGTCGGTGCCGTAGCGGTGGGCGTCAGGGATCTGAGCGAGCGCGTCATCGAGCACGCTGATGTGGTCGGCGGCGGTGTTCGCGCCAGCATTGCCGGGCCGCAGCAGCCCGGCCAAGGCCTCGCCGGTGTTGGCCAGGAAACACAGCAGCGGGTGGTAGCCGAAGCCGCCTTTGTAGGTGGCGGCGGCCTGCTCCTTCTCCGAGTGACAGGTCACCAAGGTGGCGTCGATGTCCAGGATCAGGCCGGGTAGTGCGCGTCCGCCGGCTTGGGCGGCGGGTATGCCCTCACCGGTCTCGGCGGCCTGCAGCCAGGCGATCTCCCGGGCTGCGGCCCGGGCCGTCCGCAGCCGGGCCAGCCCTCGCTCGTCGATGGCGGCGAGCAGTCGCCAGGCCGTGGGTGTGGAGGCCACCGGGCCGAACACCCCACTCTGGTCGCGCAGGACGGCCAGATCCGTGATGGTCTCGCCGCCGTCAGCGAGCATCACCGCGAGGTCCGTCATGATCCGGCCCGGGTCGTGGCCGGTCCCGCGCGGCCTCAACGGCCGCAACGCGGTGGAGTACGCGCTGGTCAGCCCGGTCGCATCGGCGAGATCAGCCAGCAACCGCGCTCCGGCATGCCCGACCACCCCCGACCCGTCAGCGGACACCGTCAGCCTGGGACGGGAACCGATAACCTGCACGTAGAAAGTGCCTTCCGCTGGCGACGATCAAACCCCTAGACAAGGTCATCGTCCCAGCTCAGGAAGGCACTTTCGCGTTCCGGCCAGCATCCGGACCAGCCCCAACCGAAACGGCGAGGTTAATTCGACAGTAATTGGAGGTTCTGGATCTCTGATGGGGCCGGGGCGGCGTGTTCGCTCAGCAGGACGTGTGTGGTCCGGTCGGTGCCGTGGTGACCCCTACGACACCTCCGACCGTGCGAGGTAACGGGTGTTTCAAGCGTGTGTTCAGGAATGTCCCGCGTGGCTCAGGGAGTACCTGTCAATCCCCAGATTTCGTAGAGACGTTGGTTATGCGGCCCGGTCTTGTTGATCGGGCCGAGCTCGCGCTTGTTGGATGATCCGTTCGAACTCGACGGGTGGTTGCCCGCTGGCCGCGCTGTGGCGTCGTTTGGTGTTGTAGAAGTCCGCGATCCAGGTGGCGGTCTTCAGTCGCGCCTCGGCGCGGGTGGCGAAACGGTGTCGGTGGACGTATTCGACCTTGAGGACCGAGTGGAACGACTCCGCGGCGGCGTTGTCCAGGGCGGAGCCGACACGGCCCATCGACTGCACCACGCCCCACCTGCCACAAAGCTGCCTGAACGCCTCGGAGTTGTACTCCGATCCGCGGTCGGTGTGGAAAATGACGCCGTCCACTTGGCCGCCTCTGGTCGCGATCGCCATCTGCAGGGCGGCGCTGACCAGCGTCGTGTCGTGCCGGTCGCCCATCGCATAGCCCAGGGCCCGGCGGGAGAACGCGTCGTGCACGCTCGCGAGGTAGAGCTTGCCCTCGTCGGTGTCGATCTCGGTCATGTCGCCCCACCACAAGATGTTCGGCGCGATCGCGTCGAACCTGCGCAGCACCCGGTCACGTGCCGTCTTCCGCTTCCCGGGACGGGTCAGCGAACGCCGGCGGCGTGGTGGCTTGCGGCCCTGCAGGCCGAGCTCGGCCATGATGTCGGCGACGGTGTTCTGCGACACCTGCCAGCCCTCCTCCCACAAATCCAGCGTGATCCTCGGCGAGCCGTAGGTGCGGCCCGATCGGTCGAAGAAGTACGAGATCCGCTCGGCCAGCAGTGCCCGTCTGACCTCGCGTTTCGTCGGCTCGGACGGTCTGCGCCGCCACTTGTAGAACCACGCCTCCGACACCCCCAGGGCTCGACAGGAGGTGCGATGCGGAATCTTAAAATCGGTCCTCTGGTCGCTGATCACCCCGACGAGCGCCGCCGGGTCCGCAACAGCTACTTCACCCACAGGACCATGCAGCGTTTGAGGACATCACGCTCCATGACCAGCTCCTTGTTGTCCCGCTTGAGCTGGGCATTCTCCCGTCGCAACCGCGCAAGTTCCTCGCTCTCACCCGTCGGACCGGCCTTGCCGGCCGCCCGTGCCCTCGACACCCAGGTGGCCAGCGTCGTCTCGTTGATCCCGAGGTCCTTCGCGACCAGTGGGATCGGCTTGCCGGTCTCCGCCACAATCCGCACAGCCCCCTCACGGAACTCCGCGTCGAACTTCCGCCTCTTGCCCGCCATGACCCTCAACTTCCCCTGCACTCACGGTCTCTACGCTACGAGGGGAAGGTCAGTGACGCAGTTCAAGGTCGGCGAGCTGACCGACTTTGGTGTTGGTCGCGAAGCAGGTCAGCCGCAGTCCGTCGAGATCGGTGAAGCGCAACTGGGCGCCGGGGTGCGGCCGTTCCTTGCGGACGATCAGCCGCATACCCTTCGGCCACGTGCTCAGGTCAGGCATGTCGGTGATCTCCGCGACCCAGGCGCCGGGCCGCTCGGTGCCGCCGGCGTCATAGGCCGGTGTCCACGCCTTCTTCGGGATCTTCAGGGTGGCTTGGTGGAGGGCGTCGGTGATGGTCATGCCGACGGAATACGACAGCCACCGGCCCCGCCGGGACAGCCATTCGAGGAAGGCGTGGGTGCCGCCGGCGGAGTCGGTGCGGATCAGTGTCTGCCGTCCCCGCCGCAGGTGTTTGGGGAGTTGGGCCAGGGCGAGCCGGGTGGTGGTGATGTGATCGCTCGCGGTGTTGGAGCCCGCGTTGCCGGGCCGAAGCAGCGCGGCCACCGGCTCCCCGGACCCGGCTTGCCCGTGGTCGACGAACGCGACGAGGGGATGATGGCCGAAGGTCTTCTTCCAGGTCGCGGTGGCGTCCTGCTTCTCGGAGTGCGCAAGCACCAGCACGCCGTCGATGTCCACGATGACGCTGCCATCGGCGGCCGGACCGTTCGCCCCGGCCAACTCCCAGACCCGCGACCGTACTTCTGCCCGCGCCGACCGGATCGCGGTGAGGGCCTTCGGGCCGGCTGCGGCGAGGACGTCGATGAGCCGGGAGACTGTGGGGTCGGATGCCACCAGGCCGAACACGTCGGGCTCGGCCCGCAGCATGGCGGCATCGGCGAGGCAGTCCCCGCCCAGAGCCGTCGCGAGCGCGACATCCAGCAGGACCTTGCCCGGGTCGTGCACTGTCCGCGGCTTGCGCCACGGCGCCATTGCCGCCGATATCGCGGTGTCCAGGCCGGACTTGCGGACCGTCTCGACCAGCAGCACCACCCCGGCCTGCGAGACCGTCCCTCTGCCACCGCCCTCGACACGGACACGCGGGTACAACCCGATACGCTTGCTCACCTGGAGAGTGCTTCTTTCCGTGCAGCCAACAGGACCCTAGACAAGTCCCATCGTTGCAGGTCAGCAGCACTCTCCGCTTATTTGATCAAGGCATGGACGACCACGCACATGAAAGCGCGAGGCTAGCGGGCATATACGACAGTGGAGTAACGCATCGCCCGCAATGCACATCTACGGTTGCCCATCAACGTGTGTGCGGGCCGGTTAGCGACATCACGCGACGAATCTCAGTAGTGGGTGTTTCGGTTCCTCCCTGCCCGGGTGCACTGTCATCCTGCGCTGTATGAGACGTATGCGTAGAGCGGGGTGCGTCGTGGTCGGGGTGGCGGTGGTGGTGCTGTCGGGGTGTTCGGGCGGGGACGAAGAGCCGGACGCGGAGCCGAGCACGCCGCCAACGTCCAGCGCCCCGGCGGTCGAGCCAGAGACGGTGGAACCTGCAGAGCCGGAGATCCCGGAGACTCCAGAGGAAGAGATCGACAAGCTGGCGGGGGAGAAGGGGTGGGTCGTCGACTCCCTGTACGCCTCGGCGTCGGAGTACGTATAGGACATTTGCGAGTCGTTGCCGGTGAGTGGGGCTCCTGGATCGTCGCGGCCTCAGTGGCTGGCGAGCCAGCTGGAGGGGGACAACCAGGCGATGCTGGAGGCGGGAATCCCCAAGCTGTGCCCGAAGTGGACGAAGACGCTGAAGCAGGCGGCGTCAGGGAAGTACGAGCGGTGGTACGGCGACGGCGAGTGCGAGGTGCGGGCTGAGCCGGACCCGGATGAGTCGGACGATGCGGAGTTCATCCAGCCGGGGACGTACCGGACGCGAGGTCAGCTGGATAACTGTTACTGGGAACGGGCGACGAAGGCCGGGGAGATCATCGACAACAACTTCGCGAACGCGGCCCGGGAGATCACGGTGACGATCCGGCCGTCGGACGGGCTGTTCAAGTCGGAGGGCTGCGGGATCTGGAAGCCGGTCAAGTAGCGGGCCCGGAATGGGAGTGGCCCCGCGAACCGGGGGCGGGTTCGCGGGGCCATCTCGGGCTCAGACGACGGGGGGTGCCGTCCGGCCGGGGTGCTGGTGCCCCACTGCCGCGACAACCTCACGGTCCCGGCCCGCCACCAGCGCGGCCACCGCCCGCATTCGCAGCGCCTCCTGCGCCGACGGCGACAACTGCCATGCATCCCCTACCAGTTCACTCACGCAGAGATCAACGAGCCAGAACACCTACCGTTCCGGATCAATAAGGCTGCTGTCGGCGTCGTTTGAGAATCCCTGGGAGACCCTCTTGAGAAGCCCATTTCACTAGGGGATCTGATGCTGCGACGTAAGCGGGAAGACCTGCGTCGCGGCGCGTATTCCGCCCAAGCGCATCGACCCCATCCCCAGTTCGAGGCGGCACCCACACGCCAGCGGTGAGCTTCGGCCAGCGCCCCGTGGGCTTCGCGACTGTGCCGCCAAGCAGCGTGGCCAGCCGCATCAGAGATCTCCCGGTCCTGCGCTGGCTGGCGACCGTGATGAACCGCCGAGGCGCCTCATCGCGCATACCGGCTTAATCAGCGTCCGAATGCCTCCGGAACGTGACGTTCCAAATACGGAAGGGGCAGCGCTATGCCCGAAATGGTCTACCTTGGGGAGGTGGCGAAGGGTAGCGGTTCTGGCGGTCGCGCCGGGATGGCACTTGCCACGGGATCAGGCCCGGCAGACTCTCCCCGGATGTGCGCGGCTGGTGCCGCGGCCGGACAGCGGTACTCGCCACGAGCGCGTACGCCGGCCGCGTCGCTTGGGTTCGCGTACGCCAATTCCGGGCGGGCACACCCCGCACTGCCAACCTCTGTGAGGAGTGAAGCGCACGTCTTCGACGTGGGCTGACCTGACGATGCTGACTTCCGTCATCCGTGACGCCACGGCTCAGTACATCGCCACGCTGCTGTTTGCGATCACCATGATCGTCGGCAGCGTGCTGCGCGCCCAGTGGCGCCGCAAGCTGCGAAAACAGACCTCTGCGGCCGGGCGGCCGCGCATGACTGACGCGCCATCCGGGCCCGGTGTCTGCCAGTCCGGCCGCCGAACCCGGCGGCAGCATCTCCTGAAAATGTCGTCCGACAGACGACGAAAAGAGTCGTCATGAGGACGACATCGACGCGGACGGGGCAGCGCCCCGAAGCCGAGACAGACAAGGAACGCGCCTGGGGGCACCTGCTGGAAGCTCCTGGCGGAATCCGCCGCATACCTGCCCAAGGGCCCCCTCGCGCCAGACGCTTAGCGGAGATCGCACGCAGCTACGACCGGATCTGCCAGCGTGCCCAGGGTCTTCTGGATCCGGATGCGACCGAGACGGACATCCTGGCCGCACTGCTGGTGATCCGCACGCTGAGGGAGAAGCTAGAGAGCGACGAGCTGACACTCATCACCCTGGCTCGCACCAAGCGGATCACCTGGGCACGCATCGCCACCGCCCTTGAGGTGAAAAGCCGTCAGTCTGCCGAGCGCCGCCACCTCCAACTCAGCAGAGCCCACCCGCGGCCGGACGGGACCCTGCCCCGCACCCAGAGCGAGCGCGTTGAAGACGCCCGCGAGCGACGCAGCCGACGAGCGGAACGGGACTGGGCGATGCGCCACGCCCGTACGATCCGGGCGACGGCCGCCCGCCTCGCTGCTCTGCCCGATCTGCAACAGCGAGCCGACCAGTCACGCGAGGCCCAGATCATGGCCGCCATCAGTGACCCCGACGCCGCAGCATCGGGCGCTCGTAACGGGATGGAGCCGACAGTCCAGTCAATGGCGTGGCCTACGGCCCTGAAGGGCTGCCTCGCCGAGGATGCCCGGTTCCGTGCCGCACCGGAGAAGTACGTCACCGACGAACAGCGCGACCTCGGCGACGAGAAGTGGCAGCTTCAACAGGCGGAGGCCGCGACCGTCCACCGCATGCTCGGGCTCATCAGCTATGCCGGCGACCAGCGCAACATTGACCTCTCCGACGAACCAGAGTTGGTCAGTGCGATCGCTCGGCTCACCGCCGCGTCACAGCAGCAGTCGCGGCGCTGACAGGCCAACCAGTCGGTGGTGCTGCCACAGGCGGTCGGTGCCGCCGGAGTCCTGAGACCGGCGCCAATGCTGGAACTTGAGGCAGGGACGAGGGTTTGCAGGAGGCGGCGTGCGATCTCTCGGCTTGGTGTCGGTGGTGGTGAGAGTCGGTGGTGCTTGCCCGGGGTTGTGGCTGGACATCAACGGTCAGGACTCGCCTCCCGTGAGCCGCCAGCCGGCCTGGCCGTGTGGTTGTGCGATAACCGCCTTGCCGCTTTCGGGGAACCTTTTGATGAGGCCTGGCGTCTCTTGGGACGTCAGGCCTTGATCATGCGCAGGCGGGGGAGTGGGGACGATGTCGGAGACGGGAGCGGCCGGCGTGGGGACGAAGGACGAGCGGGCCATGTCCGTCGAACCCTCGCTGAGCAACAACACTTGGCCGGTTGTCTTCCTTGGTCCGGCCCTGATGCTGCTGCGCTTCTTTGGCGAGCACGCCTGGGCGTACTGGACCGCGGCCGTCATCGGGTCGCTCGGTGTGCTGGCCGCGGCCGTCGAGATCGTCGCCACGGTGCGGGCACTCGTGAGAGGGCGGCAGCCGCTCGTCGCCATCTGGGTGATCGTCCTGCTGGCTGGCGCTTCGTGGGTCATGGTCCGGCGGCTCGTCGAGGGCTGACGTTCTGCCGACCAGTTCTACGACTGGCCCGGCCAACGCCCCGCTATGCCCATTCGATGCCGAGTTCGGTTCGGTGCAACTCGGCTGCCAGAGCCGCTGTCTCCACCACGGCTGTGCCTCCGTGCTTCGGGGCGTCGAAGTCGACCGTGCATCGCCGGTTTGTCATCTGCTCGCGTGCGGGGGTCTGGGGCCGGCTGCACCAGGAGGTGCTCCGGCTTCTGGACGAGCGGAACTTGGTCGACCTGTCCCGCGCGGTCCTCGACTCCGCGCACGTGAGGGCCAAATAGGGGGGCGAACTTGCAGGTGCGAGCCCCGTGGATCGGGGTAAGAGGTCCTAACAAAGGCGTTGGACGTGTCGGTGAGTGATGAGGCAGGTGGCGAGACCGAGGAAGGCTTCGTGTATGTCGTCGCGCCGTTCCCAGCGGATGCGTAGACGTCGGAAGCCGTGGAGCCAGGCGATGGTGCGCTCGACGACCCACCGGTGAACTCCGAGCGCGGATCCATGAGGAACGTTGCGGCGGGCGATCACCGGTTTGATGCCTTGTGCCCAGACGAGGCGGCGGTATTTGTCGTGGTCGTAGCCCCGGTCGCCGAGGAGGGTGTCAGGCCGCCGTCGCGGTCGTCCGACCAACCCCGGAACGGACGGGACGATCGTGCCTGCCGTTCGGCGCCCGGTACGGTCGCCGGGAGACCAACTCGGGAGGGACGACTATGGCAGACCACTTGACCGTGCTCACGACGACGGACAGCGAAGAGAAGGCCCGCGCACTAGCCGCTGGCGCAGTAGCAGCCCGCGTCGCGGCATGCGCGCAGATCAGCGCCCCCGTCACCAGCGTCTATCGCTGGGAGGGTAAGACGCAGACTGACCAGGAGTGGCAAATCCTGTTCAAGACGAGCGCGGCCCGGTACGAGGCGCTGGAGACGCACATCAAGGCCGCGCACGGCTACGACACCCCCGAGATCATCGCCACCCCGATCACGCACGGGTCGGCCGAATACCTCGCGTGGGTGGACGAGGAGACGAAGACCGCGTAGCTCTAGGCGACGAGTGCGGCGCGGATGTCCTCGGCGAGGCTCCGCGCCGCTGCTGTATCCGCCGGCAGTACGGATGCGAAGTCGCGCATTCGCTGACGGCCCATGGTTGTCGGGGTCGTCGTCGCGGCCTCAACGAACCGGCGGCCGATTTCTACGCCCGGCTCGATCTCCCCAGCGGCCATATAGCCGTTGGCCACGTCGTGCAGAACGGCGATCCTGATCTTTGAGTCGTCGTCGCCCAGGTGTTCAAGGGCAGCGTCCGCCGCGCTGGTCAGGTCCGCGTGCCGGATCTTGGCGTACGTCGACAGGGCGAAGGAATCAACCCGCGCTTGCCGGTAGAAGCTCATCCAAGGGAGTTCTCCGGGCTCGGCGTAGTCGAAAGCGGTCACGGCCCGGTCCAGGGCGCGAACGGCACCGTCAGGGTCACGGATTCCCGCGGCCTCTTCCGCTTCGCGGGCGGCGAGCCAGGACCGGGCGGAGGCGTACCCGCGGCCCTTCACGTGGCCCTGGGCGGTCTTCAGCATCTCGCGGGCCTTGCCGGGGGCCGCGGCATAGGAGGCGTACCCCATAGCGAGGGCGACGGCGGGCGGGTGTCCCGCCTCTTTCCCTGCGAGGGCGGCGGTCTTGTAGTAGCTCAGCGCGTTGTCGTGCTCGCCCTCGTCGAAGGCCGCCCAGCCCGCAAGGGCCGCGGTCTCGGCTGCCGCGACCATGAGCGCCTTCTCATGGCGGCCTGCGCCGGGGATGAGCGCCGTCAAGGTCTCCAGGTGACAGGCCAGCCGCCGGGTCAGGAGCCGCGCGGGTAGATGCTCCTCAGTGGTGAAGAACCCGGCGGTCTTCTTGACCAGCGCGGCTGCGGTCTCGCCGTCCACCTTCGGGCGGGAGACGGCGGCGGCGAGGCGCCCCCATGGGTCCGTGGCCATCCCGGCGGCAATGGCGGCCGTGCCGAAGACGGCGGTTCGACGGTGCATGTCGTCGTCCTCCTCCTGGTCGAGCAGTATTGCGGCAGCTCCAGCCGCGCGCCGGTACTGGCGGGACGCGGTGATAGCCCGCCGGATCTCTTCTTCTGGGATGGCGTAGCCCTTGGAGAGGGCGGGGTGCCAGTAGGGGACGGGAAGCCGCTTCTCGGTCTCCCACCGTTTGATGTTCTCCGGGTCGACATACGGGGCGCCGAGATTGCTAAGGAATTCGGCCTGTTGTTCTCTCGTGCGGCCGGTCGTCTCCCGGATGGCCCGTAGAAGCTGGCCGATTCCATCTGGACACAGCATGGTTGACCCCCGAGTGGTCGCGTAGCTGGACGCTTCATCCTGGCCCCCCTGGCTGGCCCCCGGCACTAAAACGCACCCCCTTGTGGCCCATTTCGTGATCCACGTACGGGAGTTGACTGGTTCACGCCGCCCGGGGAGCTGATAGCGATGTTCCCTCTCCGGTGGCCACCTAACGGCCCCGTGCGCGCTTCGCTCCCTCTGGGAAGCGGTCGGGGCGCCGAATCGACCGGCACCGCTGAGGCGATCATGACCATGACGGCAGCACACCCCGCGCGTCCGGCATCCCTTCGACCGGTGCCGCGCGGTTGTCCCGCGTATACACAGACCCTCTCCCTCTTCCGCGAATCTGTCGGGCTGGCACGAATGAGCGTGCGGACCACGGTGGAATGCTGGGGACTGGGCGCCCTTGTGGATGATGCCGTGCTCGTTGTCTCCGAGCTGGTCACCAACGCCGTGCAGCACGCGGCGCCGGTCCGGCAACCGGGGGATGAGCCGGCGCGCTGTCGCCTGACGGTGGAGCGTCCGGGCCCAGGCACAGTGAGGGTTTCCGTATCGGACGCGTCACCTCGTCGTCTGGTGCAGCGGAAGGCGACCGCCGAGGAGGAGAGCGGCCGGGGCCTGGTGGTGCTGGATGCCCTCACTGTGTCCTGGGACGTCGAGACGTCGAAAACCGGTAAGACGGTGCGGGCCGTGCTGCGGGCGACGTCGTGAGCGGCGCGCACGCGGCACCAAGCCGCCCTGGCCGCGCCATCGCCCTCCTGAGACTTCTCGGTGTCCTCCCGCCCGCGCTCATCCTGGTCCCTCGGGCGACAGCCTCACCGGTCACGCCGACCGGCATCGAGCACCCGGACACCATCGCCGGGCGGCTCATCGGTGGGCGCCTGAGCCGAGCAGCACCTGGTGGGCCGCGCCCTTGTAGACCCCGGCGGGGTCCGGGCCGGACGTCACAACCCCCGAGCCCTGCCGGTCTCAAGATCCGCCGCTGCCCGTTTCGCCTTCCGCGCCCGCCACGGTCACGGAGCGGCGCGATAGACCGCCCGGCCCCGGGCCCCCGTACAGCGCGTGACGCGCTGCCAGGGCCGGGCACCTGCCCTTCAAGGAGGTCTCGTTGGTACCCCACCCGCACGATTCCGTTGTCGAATTGCCGCCGGTGAAGTCGGCCGAATCCGTCGCTGACGGGAGGCTTCTTGCCAGGCTGGCCAGAGAGCTGTCCGACGCTGCCCGCACCCGCGTCCCGGTGCCGCTGCTGTCCGAGCGCTTCCCGGATCTGACCCTCTCGGACGCGTATCGCATTCAGCGGATCAACATGGAGCGTCGGGTGTCGGCAGGCGGCCGGGTCATCGGCCACAAAATCGGCCTGACCTCGGCAGCAATGCAGGAGCAGATGGGCATTCACGAACCCGACTCCGGTTTCGTCTTCGACTCCATGGCCTCACCCAGCGGCTTCCCGCTGAGGGCAGCCGACTTCATGAACCCCCGGATCGAAACCGAGATCGCGTTCCGCATAGGTCACGACCTGGCGGCCACTGCGGACCTGGAAGAGGTCCGCTCCGCCGTGGCAGGGGTGTTCCTCGCGTTCGAAATCCTCGACACCTGTTTTCCCGGCTGGAACATGACGCTGGTGGACAGCATCGCCGACAACGCCGCCTGCGCCCGCGTGATCCTCGGCAACCAGCTTCCGTTTGCCCCGGGCTGGGACCTCGCCACCGAGAAGATCACGGCAAACATCAACGGGGAAATCTCCGCGACCGGGGAAGGCCGCGACATCCTCGGTAACCCCCTGAACGCCCTGACTTGGCTCACACGCCGCCTCGCCGACCAGGGAACCGTCCTCCGTGCCGGCGACATCGTGCTGGCCGGATCGGTGCACGCGAGTGTTCCCCTCGCCCCCAAAACGGACTTCTACGCCACATCCACCCGGCTTCCTGCCGTCCACCTGCGGGTCCTGTGACCCCGCCGTCCACCGGAGCGTCCATGCAACCGAACACCGTGCTGAACACGGCCGTTCTCGGAACCGGCCTCCTCGCCCTGGACCTGGCCGAGCGCATACAGAACTCCCCCCGCCTGCGCTGCGGTCTCGTCGTCGGGCGCACCGCTCACAGCAAGGGACTCCGTCAGGCCACCGACATGGGTTGCCTCACCACAGCGGGAGGAATCGCCGCCCTGCTGGAATCGGGCCGGAAGTTCGACATCATCTTCGACGTCACCAACGCGTTCGACCACCCCAAGCACTGGGCTCAGCTCGCCGACACCGGCGCGACGCTCGTTGACCTGACACCCACCAGGGGCGGCAAGTTCATCGTTCCCTCCGTGAACGGCAGCGAGGCCACCGAGCACCAGCACATCGGCCTCGTCACCTGCGGCGGCCAGGCGTGCATCCCCGTCCTGCACGCCATATCCCAGCATTACCGCCCCCGCTACGTGGAGATGGTGGCCACGGCCGCCAGCGCCAGCGTGGGCCGCGCCAGCCGCCTCAACCTCGACGAGTACATCGAGACGACCCAGGCCGCGATGCTCGACTTCACCGGTGCCGATACCGCCAAGGCCATGCTGAACATCAGCCCCGCCGTACCCGCGCCGCCGTTCCGCACCGCAATGACCATCGTTGCCCCTGGACTACAGCCGGGCCCGGTCCGCGCACTGGTGGAGGGTGCCGAGACGGTCATGCGGACCTCTATCCCCGGCTTCCACATCACCTCGTGCACCGTGGTCGGCGAGACAGCACGCGTGATCGCCGAAGTAACCGCCACCCGGGGCCGCATGCCGGTCCACGCCGGAAACCTCGAAGTGATCAGTGCCGCCGCCATCCAAACGGCCGAGCAGCACATCGCCGCCACCATCCCCACCGCGAAGGAGAACGGACGATGACCCCGGACACCCCTCTGATCATCCATGACGCCACCCTGCGCGACGGCCAGCACGCCGTGCGCCACCAGCTCGATCACGAACAGATCCGCAGCTACGCCACGGCCGTGACCGGCGCCCGCGTCCCCGTGGTCGAGATCGGACACGGCAACGGCCTGGGCGCGTCCTCCCTCCAGATCGGGCGCGGCAAACTCACTGACGACGAGATGCTGTCGGCCGCCCGCGAGGCGCTGACCGGCAGCAGGATGGCCGTCCTCATGGCCCCTGGGTGGGGAACCTCCGCCGACCTGCGCAACGCCGTCATACGCCATGGCGCGGACGTCGCCCGCATCGCCGTCCACTGCACCGAAGCCAACGCCACCGAGCGACACCTGAACGTGCTGCGCGAACTCGGCGCCGAAGCACAGGGCGTCTTGATGATGAGCCACATGGCGAGCCCCGAACAGCTTGCCGAACAGTGCGCCCTCATGGCTGAGTACGGGGCACAGGCCGTCGGACTCATGGACAGCGCCGGTCACTACCTGCCCGGCGACGTCACCGCCCGGATCGAAGCGATTACCGCCGCCGTAAACGTGCCCGTCCTCTTCCACGGACACAACAACCTCGGCATGGCCGTGGCCAACTCGGTCGCCGCCGTCCAAGCCGGTGCCCGCATCATCGACGCCTGCGCCCGGGGCTTCGGCGCAGGCGCAGGTAACACGCAGCTCGAAGTCCTCGTGGCAGTCCTGGAACGCTACGGCTACCCCACAGGCATCGATCTGCGGCACCTCGCCGATGCTGCCGACCTCGCCGAACGGACCCTCATGCCCGCGCCGCCGACGATCGACTCGACCAGCCTCGCCAGCGGTCTCGCCGGCGTGTTCTCCGGCTTCAAGACGCCTGTCCTGGCCGCAGCCGACAAAGAGGGCGTCCATCCCTGGGACCTGTTCTTCGAACTCGGTGACCGGCAGATCGTCGCCGGTCAGGAGGACACGATCCCCGACGCCGCCCGCAGCGTGGCCACGCAGGGAAGGCGGTCTGCCGATGTCTCCCTCGCCTGACGCCGCCCGGTCGTGGATCATCACCCCCGGCCACGTTCCCACCCGGTTCCCGTCCGCTCACACCTGCGGCGCGGACGTCGCCCTGGTCGACCTGGAGGATTCGGTCCCTCCCGCGTCCAAACCCGACGCCCGCCACACCGCCAGCGCCTTCTTCACCGCCCGCACACCCGGCTGTATCCTCGGCATCCGCATCAGTTCCCCGGCCACTCTCGACGGCATCACCGATCTCGCCGCCATCACCGCCTACCCGGCGAAACCGGCGATCGTCCTGATCCCCAAGGTCGAGTCCGCCCGCGACATCGAGCTAGTCGCCGGCGTCCTCGACACCCCCGACTACACCGCGCACCTGTACGCGCTGATCGAGACCCCGCGCGCCCTGGAAAACCTGCCGTCCATCGTGCGGTCTCCCCGCATCACCGGAGTCCTTTTCGGGGCGGCTGACTACGCCGCCACAACCGGCTGCGAAATGGCCTGGGAGCCGCTTCTTCACGCCCGGTCCATGCTCGTCACCAGTGCCGCAGCCGCCAGAATCCCGGCCATCGACTCCCCGTTCTTCGACCTGGACAACCTTGACGGCCTGCGGTCCGAGGCCGAACAGGTCCTGGCTCTCGGATTCGCCGGAAAGAGCTGCGTGCACCCCCGCCACCTCCCCGTCATCGCCGACGTGTTCAAGCCGACAGAGGAAGAGATCGCCGCCGCCCGAGCCATCGTGGCCGCAGGGCATGACGCCGGCGGACGCATCACCGCCGTCAAAGGGCAGATGATCGGGCCTCCCATGGTGCTCGCCGCCCGAGCCCTGCTGGCCCGCACAGGCAGCGTCACTGACCAGAAGGGGGACGTGTGACGGTCGACATGCCCACGCCCGCGGGGTACCGGCAGATCGCCGAAGGCCGCTACCGGGAAGTCGTCGGCTTCGGCTATGACGAACTGAGGGAAGGCATGGTCTTCGAGCACCGCCCCGGGCGCACCGTCACCGAAACCGACAACGTCCTCATGACCATGCTCGGCGGCAACGACGCCCCCATCCACACCGACGCCCACTACAGCAGCACCACCGAATGGGGGCGCCCCCTGGTGTGCAGCAGCATCACCCTGCACATCGTCGGCGGGATGACCGTGCGCAGCACCAGCGGCCTCACCGTCGCCAACCTCGGGTTCGAGGAGATCAGGTTCCCCCGCCCCGTCTTCGTCGGAGACACCCTCTACGCCCAGACGGAGATCACCGGCCGCAGGCGTTCCAAGAGCCGCCCGCGCAACGGGATCATCACGTGCCGCACCACCGCCCTCAACCAGGACAGCGCGCAGGTCATCACGTTCACCCGGAGCTTCCTTGTCCCCCTTGACGCCGACACCGTCCGCGACACGGCCAACTACTAGAAGAAAGCAGGCGCGGCATGAGCGACTCGGCAGTGGTCTTCGTCGAAGCCGACGATGAACTGTGGCTCAGGTACAGCGCTCTGGCGCGGCGCGCGTACGGGCAGCGGGTGGAAGACGTCATGCACTTGGGCGCGCACGCGGACCGGCGAGTCGCAGTGCGCGCCGGTCAGGTCGTCGCCGGCGGAATGGGCCTGCTGGTCCCGCAGCTCTTCGGCGGCCGTCCCGTGCCCAGCGCCAGCATGGCCTGCGGGTGCGTGGCCCCCGAAGAACGCGGCGCCCGTCTGGGGGCCAGCATGATTGCCGAACGGCTTCGGCCGCTGCGCGAGCAGGGCGCAGTCCTGGCCACGCTGTGGACCACGTCCACCGGCTACGGCCGCCACCTGGGATGGGAGGCTCCGACTCCGGTGTACTCATGGACCGTCCCCACCGAAGAGCTTCACCGCAACTTCAGCGACTCCGGATTCGAGATCACCTGCGGGACAACAGCACAGACGTTCCGGTTGCAGGACGATCTAGCCGCCCGGTGGAACGGACCATGGAAGCGGCCCGACTGGTGGCAGGGATGGCAGCAGCGGCAGCACCCCGAGATGGCCACCTACCGGTTCAACCAGCCCGGTCAGGAGCCGACCGGCGTGCTTTCCGCAGCCGCAGGGCGTCACCCGACCGAGGGGCGCCAGTTGATCGTGTACGACTTCTGGGCTGCGGACCAGGCGGCAGCCTCCGCCATGTTCGCCTTCCTCGGCAGGCACGGCAGCCGCCTCGCCGCCGTCGCCTTCCAGCGGACGGCCCTGCCGCCCGCGCCGCTGCTCCTGCATCACCTGCACCGGTTCGGTTCCCTGGTAGCGCGATCCTGGCACCCGTGGATGCTGCGCATCCTGGACGTGCGCCAGGCGATACAGCTACGCGGCTGGCCTGACGAGATGGACCTCACCCTTCCGATCGAAATCGTCACCGAGGACGGCGAGGCCACTGAGCGGCTCATGCTGCGTGTCTCCCACGGCAAGGGAGAACTGGCACCCACCACCCACGAAGGGAAGATCACGCTGACCAGAGGGCAATTCGCCGTATGGTACGCCGGTGGCTACCGCAGCACGGCCGCCGCCAGGCTGGCCGGGGTGGACGCCGATCCGCGAGCGCTCGCGCAGCTCCTGACGGCCACCGCAGACCGCGAACCGTGGCTGCCAGACCACTTCTGACCGCGATTCGGAGACTCGATGACTCAGAACGCTCCCATCCCCTCTGACCTGCTGCGATGGGTATCAGATCACCTGCCGGGCGTGGACACGGCCACGGACGTGTCCTGGCCCCGGGGAGATTCCAGGGTCTGGCGGGTGACCGCAGGGACAGGCGACGTCTTCGTCAAGCTCAGCCCGAGCGCGAAGGACTACGAACGTGAGATCGCCGGCTACGCGTACGCGGCGCGCGTCCTCGCTCCCCATGAAGCTCCCCGCCTCCTCGCCTCGGACCCGGGCCTACAGGCGATCATGTCCACACCGCTGCCCGGCCGCGTCGTGCGGGGACTTCCCCTCGATGAGCAGGAGGAGCGGCGCGTACACGAATACGCCGGCAACCTGCTGAGGCGCTGGCACGATCACTCCGGCCCTCCCTCGGGCCAGGACCGCGCGGACGTCCGCGCATTCATGGAGGATCAGGCGGAAGAGGCCGCCTCCTGCCTGGAAACTGCCGCCGGACACCTCGACCGCGAGCAGCGCGCCTTGGTGCAGTGCGTATCCCGGGAACTACCCCGGCTGGCTGACAGCCTTCCCCTTGTGTACCGGCACGGGGACTGCTCCACCCGCAACTGGCTGTGGGACCCCGAGAACGGCCACGGCGTGATCGACTTCGCCATGGCTGGCCACGGCATCGCCGTCGAAGAGTTCGTATGGCTGTGCGGCGCGGTATGGGTAACGCGCCCCGACCTCAAGAGCGCCTACCTCTCCGGTTACGGCCGTTCCCTCTCAGACGCCGAGGAAAGGGTGCTCCGCCTGCTGACTGCGAGGCTCGGCGTCTCTTACCTGGCCACCGGCCTTACCAAGCGGAACCCGCGGCTCGTCGAGCGCGGGCAGCTCGTCCTCACCCGCATGACGCACGAGTACCGGTAGTCCGATGACGACCGTCCTCGTCGCAGTAGCCCACCCGGACGACGCCGAGATATCCATGGGTATGCGTATCCGCCAGTACGCCATCGACGGCGCCAAAGTCTGGGTCCACTGCCTCACCACCGGAGCGCCTGGTCCGCACGGCTTGGAAGTACGCCGGGAGGAGTGCCTAGCCGCCGGTGCCGTCCTGGGCGTGCACGAGTACACCTTCTCGGCCATCCCCGACACCCGGTTCGTCGATCACCGCGGGCAGATCAACGCCGAGCTTTTCAGGATCCTTCGCGAAGCGCGCCCGGACATCGTCTACACGCACTTCCCCGACGACCAGCACCTCGACCACGTCACTACCGCGCAGGAAGTGACGGCGGTCGCCCTGCACGAGGTCAACAACCTGCGCTACTTCCGATCTCCCTACAGCATCGGGTTCGAGCCCACCAACGTGTTCGTCGGAACACGGGAACTTCTGGACGCCAAGGCAGCAGCACTGAAGTGCTTCACCTCGCAGCAGCAAATCGACATGGACGTCTTCCGACAGCTCGCCGGCGTCGCCCACCGGCAACACGTACACCACCGGGTGGTCAAGCGCTTCCCTCCCGGATCGGACTGCGCCGAACTCTTCCGCACAGCAAGGGAAATCGAATTCGCGGGCTTCACCCGGGCCGAGACGCCATGGCCCACGAGGGGAACTCCACCATCGAGTGCGACGCGATGAAGAAAGCCCGATACCGCCGCACCTCCCACGCCCTGGAGCAGCTCGTCACGGCGAAGGTCAGCGGCGGCGAGCTCGCCGAGCCCGCAGAAGCGGCTCGGTGATCTCATGGCCGCGCTGGAGCAGAGCGTTCGCGCCGCCGAGCGTGCCCGCGCGGGTGAGTGACCAGGACGGGCCATGCTCGTTTGGCTTCGCACCCCGGACCTCGATCCGCGCGCGACGCTAGGCGGGATTGTCCTCTACGGTCTTCCAGCGCCGACGCAAGGCACGGCGGCCGTTTCCATTGGAATCGGCCGCCAGCTGCGTTTGAACGTCACCGTCAGCGGGTGGTGCGCAGGTCGCGTCGGGCGGTGATCAGTGCCCGCCAGCGGTTGCGGGTGTGCTGTTCGCCGTCGAGCCAGGTTGTGGGGGAAGGGTCGGGCAGGGGCAGGTCGGCCATGTGGCGGGCGATGTCGAGGTAGTACGCGTAGTCGCCGGTCCGGGAAAGTTCGCGCAGCCGGGCGATGACGGCGCGGACCTTGTCGTGCTCGCCTTGGACGGCGTGATGGAAGACGACGGCGAGTTCGAGCAGGAGCGCGGCGGCGGTGATGCCGCTGGCGGTGGTCTCGTCCCGGAGGCGGTCGGCGCGGTCGGTGAACTCCTGTCCGGCGTCGCCGGCGTGGCGGACGAGGGCGGCGACTTGGGCGGTGAATGCGGTGGCGCGCTGGTCGAGTCCGGCGAGGAGTTGTTCGGCGAGCGTGACCTCGCCGTCGGCACGGCCGGGGTTGGTGAACGCGGCGGTGAGGGCGAGGTGGGCCTGGGCGATGGCCTGTTCGCCGAGGTTGCCGTGCTGCTCGGCCTCTGTGCGGGCCGCGGTGTATGCGGCGGCGGCCGCGGTCATGTCGCCGTGGGCGACGTGGATGTCGCCGAGGACGCGGCTGCCGCGTCCGGGCCAGCCGAGGGTTTCGGCGGTGGCGAGCGCGGTGGGGAAGTCCCCGGCCGCGCGGGCGAGGTGGGCCAGGCCCCGGGCGGCGTCTGGTGCGTACCGGCCGCCGCTGGCGGCGACCTGCTGCATGCCGTCGCGGGAGGCGGCCGACTGGCCGAGGTCGCGGTGTGCCTTGGCCCGGAAGTAGAGGGCCATCTCGGCGAGTTCGGGGGGCAGCAGGCCGGTGGTGAGGACGGCGGTGAGCCGCTCGACAGTACGGGAGCGGTGTTCGTGCTGGCGGCGGGCGAGCGCGGCGAGGAGTTCAGTGAGCGCGTCGGCGGCGGTGGCCGGCCCCTCGTCCCCGTCGGGCAGGGGCAGGGGCTCCCATACGTAGTCGTCGGTGTACGCGTACGCGGCGTCGGCGAGCCAGCCGAGGTCGAGCCGGTGGTCGCGGGCGAGAGCGAGGCCTTGGCGCAGGCAGCCGACGAGCAGGCGCCGGTCGGGTCCGGCCGTGATCCTCCACTGCTCTCCGAGGGCGTCAAGGGCCCGGGTCGCGGCGGCCCGCCAGTCGGCGTCGGTCCACCGGTCGTCGGTGGCGTCGTCCGCGGTACGCAGGGTGGAGCGGATCAGGGCGTGCAGGTGGTGGGGCCACAGCGCGAACGGGTCGTTCCGGACGAAGGGCC
Source organism: Streptomyces sp. ISL-98 (assembly GCF_018614055.1). Classification (GTDB taxonomy): domain Bacteria; phylum Actinomycetota; class Actinomycetes; order Streptomycetales; family Streptomycetaceae; genus Streptomyces; species Streptomyces spiramyceticus. The sequence continues at coordinate 11,716 of NZ_JAGGPB010000009.1, read as the reverse complement.
GCTCGACGAGCCGGGCGGCGGCGGCCTGATGGGTGAGCCCGGCTGCGCGGGTTGCGAGGTCGAGGTCGAAGGCGTCGAAGAGGCTGACGGAGCGCAGGATGTGCCGCTCGTCCGGAGTGAGGTCGGTGAGGGTGCGGGTGATCAGCGCGGGGAAGTCGGCCTCGAAGTCTGCCGGGGTGGGGGTGCGGCCGGTGCAGCGGAGCACGGCGAGGTCGAGGTAGAGCGGGAGGCCGTGGGAGCGCGCGGTGATGACGGCCCGTAGTTCCGGGGCGATGAGCGGCTGGCCGTCTTTGACGAGGCGCCGGGTGAGGTAGTCGTCGCAGTCCTCGGGGGAGAAGTCGCCTTTACCGACTCTCAATGTGTGCGGATTGGCTCTGAACTGTGGCGATGCGTCGCGTAGATGCCCGTGACGCATCGCCCGCCAGGGCGGCTTCGATCTTGTCCGCGTGGAAGCAGAGCGCCGCGCTGAACGCCTCGCTACGGCGACTGCTCGGGGATCGCTCCGTCCTTGATCCGCTGGACGGCTCCGGCACGGGTGGTCACGCGGAGCCCATGCCTGTCGTCGGAGGTTTGTTCGTCAGGGCCGGCCGTCGGCAGGGAGACCCACCCCGCCCAGGACGGTGAGGTCCGTGCGGTGCGGCGCAGTCGACAGCAGCGCGAGGACATCTGCGGGGGCGGGACCGTTGGCGGGCGACGGAGCGGCGAGGGCTGCCTGTGCACTGGCGTCGTCCCGCCAGACTTCGGTGACATGCACGGTGTCCGGATCGGCTGCGTCCTGGCTGATCAAGTAGATCTCGCAGCCGGGGAAGCCGTGCAGCCTCTCCGCCACCCGCAGCAGGACAGTGGCGAGTTCGCCGCCTCTGCCTGCGTGCGCTGTCATGGTCATCAGTCTGCCGATCATGCTCAGGCCAGGGTGGTGATGCAGAAAGGGTGTCCTGCGGGGTCCAGCAGGACCCGCCACCGGTCGGGTTCCGGCTGGACCGTGGGCTCGACGGCCCCCAGGGCGAGTAGCCGGGCCTGGGCGGCATCCAGGTCATCGACCCCCAGTTCGATGTGGGCTTGCTTCTCCTGGGAGGGGTCTGGCCAGGTGGGACGTCGGTAGTCGGCCAGGCGGTTGAACCCCAGTCCGGCCGAGCCCTCCTGGCCCAGCAGGATGAAGTCGTCGGTGGAGTAGGCGACGGGCAGTCCAAGGGCGTCGCCATAGAAGCGGGCCAGTTCGGCGGGGTCCGGGCAGTCGAAGGTGATGGCCGAGTAGCGGATCGCGGGTGCGGATGTTTTTCCTGTGCTCATGGGGCAGACGCTATGACGGGACCAGGACAGATTCGGTCCTGGTCATGCGGGACACTTCACGATGTGATCAGTACCTCGGCCCGCCTGTTGCGACTGGTCTCGCTGCTGTCCGCGAGACCCTCGTGGACCTGCCGTGAGTTGGCCGACCAGATGGCGGTCACCGAGCGCACGGTGCGTCGGGACGTCGCCAGGCTCCGGGAACTCGGCTACGGAGTCGAGTCCGACCCCGGGCCCTGGGGCGGTTATCGCCTCCGTGCCGGGGCCCGGGTGCCGCCGTTGGTCCTCGATGACGAAGAGGCACTCGCTGTGGCCGTCGGGCTGCGCGAGGCAGCGCTCAGCGGCGTTCTTGGCGGCGACCAAGCCGCGCTGTCGGCGCTGCTGAAACTGCGGCAGGTCCTTCCACCGCGGATCGCGGACCGACTTGGTGAGATGGACGCCGCCTTTGTGCACACTCCCAGGCCCGACGAGCCGCAGATTGCGCCCGCCATGCTGCTGGAACTGGCCACCGCGTGCCGCCGGGGCGAGCGCACCCACCTGTCGTACCGCGACAGGGAAGGGAAGTCCACCACCCGGGACGTCGACCCGTACCGCCTCGTGCACACAGGGCGCCGCTGGTACTTCGTCGCCCGGGATGTGGCGCGGGGCGAGTGGCGGACGTTCCGGGCGGACCGGGTGGCTCACATACGGCCGACCGGGCATGCTGTGGAGCTCCTCGACCCGCCCGACCCGGTACTGCTTGTCTCCCGATCCATCGCAACCGGCGCTTACCCGCTCTATGTGACCGTCTGCCTCCCGTTGCCCATGGACCAAGCGCTGCGGCTGGTCCCGCCGACGGTCGGCACCCACCGTCCGGACGGCCCCAACGCCACCATCGTCGACATCGGCGGCCCCGACGCGGATGGGCTCGCCAGATACCTGCTCAGCCTGGCTACCCCGCTCCGGGTCCTGTCTCCGGACGATGTACGGGAGGCACTGCTGCGTCGTGCCCGGGACCTGTTCGCGGACAACGGGAGCGGTCAGCCCCGGCTGCTGGCGAGCGGCGACGCCGGCCCAAAGTCTTCGTCATGATTGGTCCTTTTCGAGCAGCTGGGCTTCCAGGTCCGCGATGCGTCTCTCGGCGAACCGCAGGTTGGAACGGGCGCCTTCGAGTCGCTCCTGGAGTGAGCTGTGCTCTTGCGTCACCTGGTCCAGGCGGCGCCTGAGGGAGGCGTTCTCGGTGCGGAGGGCCGGGGCGGAGTCTGAGGGAGCCGTCTGTTCGATGTCTCGGAGCTGGCCCATCAGTTCGCCGATCCGCTTGCGCTGGGTGAAGACGGTCTGCTGGGTGCGGGTGAGAGTCTCCTCGGCGTTGAGTGCACGCTCGCGCCAGGAGGCTTCGATGTGCTCGTGTTCCTGCTGGGCTCCTTGATTGCGCTGTTGTTGGGCATCAGCAGCGGCTGCTTGCACCAGGGCGCGTGCGTCCGGGTTTTCGTAGCAGAAAGTGGCGGACACTCCGGCTCGCTCGGCGCGACCCACGGGAGAGTGCGACCGAGCGCTTCGTACTCCGCCCACGTCTGGTGCAGGCGTTGCTGAGCGGAGCGGAGGTCTTGGGGAAAGTCGTACGTGGCCACCCCAGAATGATACGCGTGTTCGATTTTGGGGCGCAGGCACGCCGCCCAAGTCCGGCGTCGGTTGTCCCGTGACGGCGAATCTTGACCGATTGTCACTGAACATTGACCGGCGCCAGTTTGTGACAGCGAAGTTTGATCGCCTCTGGTCGGAGAGGGTTGAACCTGCCCGGACCGGCAACTCGCCGAAGGCGACCTCGTCACCACCTTGTGGACCTGGAACGCAACGCACACAGGTGAGTTCATGGGCCTCGCGCCGACCGGCAAGAAGGTCAGCGCGACCGGCTCGACGACCTTCCGCTGCAAGGACGGCATGATCGTCGGGGACTGGTGGCAGTACGACATCATGAACGTGATGCGCCAGCTGGGCCTGATGGACTCCTGACCAGGCCCCCAGCGACCCTCCGGCTAAGCCGGGCCGAATGGGTAGATTCTCCCTAAACTGGATGTGCCCCATCAAGCCCGGGAGGCAGCCATGACATTCGTACAGATAGTCGATTACGAGACCAAGCGGCCCGAGGCCCTCAACGCGCTCCTCGACAAGTACGTCGCGCAGAGCCAGGGGAAGCGCACGCTGACCCACAGCATTGTGGGCAAGGACCGCGAGTCCGAGAACCACTACGTCGACGTGGTCGAGTTCCCGTCGTACGAAGAGGCCATGAAGAACTCCAACCTCCCGGAAACGGACCGGATGTTCAAGGAGATGGTGGCCCTCTGCGACGGGATGCCGACGTTCACCAACCTGGACGTCGTCCGCGACGAGCACCTCAACACCCTGCTGGTGAACCGGATGTTCGAGGAAATCGCGGTCAAGGGCGACATGAGCGTCATCGACGAGATCTTCGCCGAGGACTACATCGACCACGACGTCATGAAGGGCGCGGAGCCGACCATCGGTCGCGACAAGATCCGCAAGGACGTGACGAGCTGGCACGGCGGCTTCGACTTCACCTTCACCAAGAAGGCACAGCTCGCGCAGGACGACTACGTCACCACCGTGTGGACCTTCACCGGCACCCAGAAGGCCGAGTTCATGGGCATCGCCAACACCGGCAAGACCTGTTCCATGGACGGCACCACCACCTTCCGCTGCGAGGGCGGCAAGATCAAGGAGGCCTTCTGGCACTACGACGCCATGTCCCTCATGCGGCAGCTGGGAGCGATGGAGTAGCCGGGGCCGTCGGCCCGCGAACGGCAAAGCCCCCGCCCCGCCGTACGAAACGGATCTGCACATGGCTGACAGGCCGGCCACTGGTACACCCACGACGTAACAAGGAAACTCGCCGAGCCAGCCAGCTCCGGAACTAGCCAACGGGCCGCCAGGCACTGGGACTCGCATTGCCCCGGCGGAGGCGATCAGCCGGCCAGCTCGACCCTCCTCCGACCGGAGGCGATCGAACTGCGCTGTCACGGACTTGCGTCGGTCAATGTTCAGTGGCAATCGGTCAAGGTGCGCTGGCCGAGCACGGCCCCGTCCGGGCCGGGAACCGGGCCTCGATCTCGAAGAACTTGAGCATCAGGCAGAAGCCGAGCCGGGTCGGGCCGGACTTGTTGGCCACCAAGTCCCAGTCGCCGTCCACCAGCGTCCAGCACGCCACCACGTCTTCCGGCGACCACTCCTGTCGCACACCCGCCCCTTTGCCGTTGGCCCCTCCGGGCATTCACCCGGTCGGCTCAACGAGGTGCCCGGCGCCGGGAAACGGCAAAAGTGGACGACTGGAAGCTACCGGCTGGTTACTTGCACCCTAGCTCAGACGCCAGGGAGCAAGTAACCCGTTGGTACCTTTCAAGGCTTCGCAACAGCCGTCTTCTTCGGCTGGCGGGGCACGGTCTTGGTCTTGTCGAGGTGCCCGTACACCGTCGACCGCGGCACGCCGAACATGTCGGCGATCTGCTGGACGGTCTTCTCCCGCTCGTCATAAAGCCGTTGGGCGAGCGAGGCCTGGTCGTCGGTGAGCCTGGGCCGACGCCCGCCGACCCGGCCGCGGGCCCGTGCGGAGGCGAGCCCGTCGTTGGTGTTCGCCACGATCAGTTCACGCTGGAGCTCGGCGAGCACGGACAGCATCCCGAACATCGCCCGGCCCTCCATCGTGGAGGTGTCGATGCCCTGCTCGATGACGTGAAGCCCGATGCCGCGCTCGCGCAGGTCGGCGCCGAGGGTCACCAGGTGAAGCACCGGGCGGGAGAGCCGGTCGAGCCGGGTGACCTTGAGCGTGTCGCCCTCGCGCAGCAGCTGGAGCACGAGGTCGAGCTTTGGCCGGGACGCCTTCGCTCCGCTCGCGGTGTCGACGTGGATGTGGTCGCGGTCGACGCCGGCCCGCAGCAGGGCGTCGATCTGGTGGTCGGGGTTCTGGTCGGCGGTCGAGACCCGCGCGTAGCCGATGAGCATGTGTCGGAATCTATAGGCCGGACCGTTCGCCGACGTTGATTTCCGACGCGAGTTGTCGACAGTTCCCACCTGCGGGTTCGTGATCACGTGCGCGAGTGTCGGCCGACGGTGCCGTCGTTTGACGACACTTGACCGCGCGATTCCCTGAACTCGTAGACAGTGTCTAAAGGATCATGGTAGACACTGTCTATGGAACGCGAGAATTCTCTCAGGGAACGGTTGATCGACGCCGGAGTGGACCTTGTGATGACCGACGGAACCGCCTCGCTGGGGCTGCGTGAGATCGCCCGCCGGACGGGAGTATCGCACGGGGCTCCGCGTCGGTACTTTCCCACTCATCACGCCCTGCTCTCTGCGATCGCCCACCGCGGTTTCGCGGACCTCAAAGCCCGGTTCGCAACCGCGACCGACGGCACGACGTCGCCGCGCGGTCAGTTGCAGGAGATCGGGCAGGCACACGTCAGGTACGCGCTGGAGCACCGCGGCATGTTCGAGCTGATGTTCCGGCATGACCTGCTCGACAGCGAGAAACACGCATCGGACCAGTCGCAGCTCCGAGATTCGACCCTGCCGTTGTTCGAGCTCATCGTCGAGCTAATCGTCCGGTATCGGAGGGAGCAGGCTGCCGCGCACCGGCCCAGCGAGCCGAGCGATCCCCAGCCGCCGCCGACCGTGACGGCTGCCGCCCTCTGGTCGAACCTTCACGGCCTCGCCCAACTGTGGGCCTGGGGGAGTCTCCAGCTCGCCCTCGATGCCCCACCACCAGGCGGAGCACCTGATAGCAGCCATCTCGACCGGCTCGTCGCGGCGGTCCTGGACGCTCATCTCGGCCCGGTGAACTCGTGACCGCAACCGTACGGCGGCGCCTCGCACTCCTGGTCAGCGTTGCCAGCGCGATGATCGTCGCGCTGGACGGCACGGTACTCCTCGTGGCGCAGCCCAGCCTGCAACGCGACCTCGGCGCGAGCATGACGCAGGTCCAGTGGACAAGTACCGCCTACCTGCTCGCGGTGGCCGCGCTTCTCGTCATCGCCGGGCGCTTGGGTGACCGGTACGGGCACCCGCGGATGTTGTTCGTCGGCGTGCTCGGCTTCGCGGCCGCCTCGGCCGGCATCGCGCTCGCTCCCGGCGTCGGCTGGGTGATCGCCCTGCGCGCCGTACAAGGCGTGTTCGGTGCGCTCCTCCAGCCGACGACACTTGCGCTGCTGAGGCTGGCGTATCCGGCGGACCGGCTCGGTACGCCGGTCGCCATTCGTACCAGCGCGATCGGTGTGGCCGCGGCGGCCGGTCCGGTGCTCGGGGGTGTTCTCGTCGCGCACCTGGGCTGGCGTGCCGTGTTCTGGATCAACGTCCCCGTCGCGCTCGCGATCGCCGTACTCACCCTCGCCGTGAGAGCACCGGCGCCCTCCCGTACCGGGTCTCAGCGACTCGACCTCACCGGCGCGGCGTTGCTCGCAACCGCCCTCGCGGTCCTGGTACACACCCTGACTGGCGTACCGGCGCACGGGTGGACCTCCGCGTCGACATGGCTCGGCCTCACCGCTCTCGCGGGCGTCGCGGCGGCGTTCGTCGGGCACGAACGCCGCACCGCGCACCCGATCGTGCCGCCGACAGTGGCGCGGTCCGTACCGGTGACGGCATCGGTAGCGATCCTGCTGTTCACCACCGGCGGTATGTTCGGCGCGCTGTTCGTGACCACATTCTTTTTCCAGGACGTACTCGGGCTCGACCCGCTTGCCAGTGGTCTGAGGGCGCTCCCGCTGACCGCGCTCATGGTCCTCGGTGCGCCCGTCGCCGGCGCCGCGCTGCGCCGGTACAGCCCACGCCGCACCGCGATCCTCGGTACGGTCCTCGTCGTCCTTGGCATAGGGGGTCTGTCCCAGCTCGGCTCGGCAGGTACGTGGGCTGTTACCGGCGTGGCCTTTGCCGTCCTTGGTGCGGGATTCGCCACCGTCATGGTCACTGCCACCGCAACCGTCGTGGGTGAGGCGCCGCCCGGATACGCCGGGGTTATCGGTGGACTCAAGCAGACCGCCATGAACGTCGGCCCGTCCCTCGGAATCGCCGTAGCCGCCAGCATGATGATGCTGAGACCTTCGGCCGCCGGGACCCCAACTGCGGGCGCGACCCCGGCAATGTCGGCTGCGACGGGCCCCACCCTGATGGTCCTCGCCGGACTTGCCGCCCTCGCCCTGCTTCCGGCATCGCTGCTGCCGACGCAGCCGGTCCACCGCGCGAGACGTGACATGGCCGCCCCAGACGATCACGACATCCACAGCGTTGACCAACCGCAGCGAAGTATCGGGTGACCAGCTGACACCGGGGGCCGCTCGATCACCGGTAAGAGTTCCCCAGTCTGGACTCCTTACCAGGTCGGGCCATGATCCGGACCGGAATCGAAGAGCACCGAACAAACGGTTGGACGGGCTGAGAACGTCGCGCGCGAGTCATGGTGACGATCAAGGAGCGCGCGGTGCCCACCAATTTTCTGAGCGAGGACCAACGCAGGCGCTTCGGCCGGTTCGCGGAAGACCCGGACGAGGGACAGCTCGCCGGTTCCTTCCTGCTCGACCAGACCGCGCGGCGCCGGGCGATGGTCGCCAAGGGCGCCAGGAACCGGATCGGCTGGGCGGTCCAGCTCGGCACCGTCCGGTATCTGGGGACGTTCCTGGACAACCCCGAACAGGTGCCCGTCGTCGTGGTCGACTACGTCGCCGAGCAGCTTGGCCTGGAGCCCGCGGAGTTCGCCGGCTACGGGACGAAAGAGCACCGCTGGGACCACCAGGAGCAGATACGCGAGGGCTACGGGTATACGAAGTTCGAGTTCGACCAGTGGTTTTCACTGGCCCGCTGGATGTATCAGCGGGCGTGGATCGGCTCCGAGCGCCCGACCCTGCTGTTCGACCTGGCCACCAAGCGCCTGGTCGACAAGAAGGTGGTGCTGCCCGGGGTGACCGTGCTGGAACGGCTGGTCTCCGGCTCGCGCGAGCGCGCCGAGAAACGCCTGTGGGCGACGCTGGCCACTGCCCCCACCGAGGAACAGGCCGCCGGGTTGCAGGGCCTGGTCGTCGTCCCCGTGGGCAAGCGCCTGTCCGAACTGGACCGGCTGCGGCGTTCCCCGCGCGACATCACCGCACGCGGGGTGGGCAAGGCCATGGAACGGTACGCGGCGCTGAACGCCTTCGGCGGCACCGCCTGGGACCTGTCCGCGATACCCCCGGGACGGCTCCAGGCGCTGGTCCGCTTCGCGCGGGCTGCCCGCGCCCAGGCCGTCTCTGATCTCGCCGGGGACCGGCGCCTGGCCACCTTGGTGGCGTTCGCCGCGGTGATGCCGCAGGTCGCTGCGGACGAGGCGATCGAGGTGTTCGACCTGGTGATGGGCGACCTGATCCGCTCCTCCAGCACCAAGATGACCAAGCAGCGGCTGCGGACCCTCAAAGACCTGGACGCCGCCGCGATCCTGCTGCGCGAGATGTGGATCGCGGTGTCCGGGACCGCCGCCGACCCCGAGGGCGACATCCGCGCGACGCTCGACGCCATGGACGTCGGCCCGTTCCACGCCGCCGCCGAGACGGTCAAGCTCCTCGCGCAGGAACCCGACGACGGCGCCGAGCAGATGCTCGCCGCCCGCTACAACACCATCGCCCGCTTCCTGCCCGACCTGCTCAAGACCTTCGAGTTCGCGTCCAGCCCGGCCGGCGAGCCGGTGCTGGAGGCGCTGGCGTTCGTGAAGTCCCTCAAGGGCCGGCGCCGCCCCATCCAGGGCTGGGAGGTCCCGGCGAAGTTCCTCACCTCCGCCTGGCGGCGCCTGGTCTTCCCACCCCCGCCGATGCCCGTGGGCAGCGTCGAGAAGCGCGCCCTGATCGTCGCCTCCACCGAGGCCCTGCGCACCGCCCTGCACCGGCACGAGGTGTACGTGCCGGGCCTGCGCAAGTGGGGTGACCCCAACGCCCGGCTGCTGAACGACACCGCTTGGGAGGTCGCCCGCTCCCGCGTCTGCGAGGAACTCGACCTCGACCCGAAGCCGGACAAGATCCTCGCGGGCTGGACCGCCCGGCTCGATTCGGCCCACCGCGAGTTCGCAGACGGTCTGGCCGCCAACCCTGCCGTGCGGATCGAGCAAGCAGGGCGGCCGGGACCGCATCATCCTCACCGGCCTGGACCGCCTGGACGAACCCATCTCCCTGCGCGAGCTCCACAAGGAGGTCGAGGCCCGCCTGCCAGCCGTCGACCTGCCCGAGATGGTGCTGGAGGTCGACTCCTGGGTGCCCTACCTGGGCGACTTCACCCACGTCCCCGAGGCCAATTCCCGGATGGACGACCTGGAGCTGTCGGTGGCCGCCGTCCTCACCGCGGAGGCCACCAACGTGGGGGTCGAGCCGATCGTCCACGACGGCGTCGACGCGCTCAGCCGCGACCGGCTGTTCTGGGTCGAACAGAACTACCTGCGGGCGGCGACCCTGTCCCGGGCCAACGCGCGCCTCGTCGCCTACCACATGCGTCTGCCGCTGGTGCAGTCCTGGGGCGGTGGTGAACTGGCCTCCGCCGACGGTCTGCGGTTCGTCACCCCGATCCGCACCCTGAACTCCGGTCCGAACCCGAAGTACTTCGGCACCCGCCGGCGCGGAGTGACGTTCTACAACTTCCTCTCCGATCAGTTCAGCGGCCTGCACGGCATCCTGATCCCCGGCACTCAGCGCGATTCCTTCTACATTCTCGACGGCCTCCTGGAGCAGGAGACCGCCCTGCGGCCCGTCGAGATCACCTCGGACACGCACGGCTCATCCGAGATCGTCTTCGGCCTCTTCCGGCTCCTGGGCTACCAATTCTCCCCGCGGCTGGCCGACTCCGGCAGCGCGACGCTGTACCGGGCGGACCCGGACGCCGACTACGGGCCGCTCAACCCGCTGACCCGAGACAAGGTCAACCTCAAGCAGATCACCAGCCACTGGGACGACATCCTGCGGGTGGCCGGCTCCCTACACTCGGGCACCATCAAAGCCTCCGAGGTCCTGCGCGTGCTGGCCCCGGGCGGCAAGCCCACTCCCACGGGCAAGGCCATCATGGAGATCGGCCGCATGGACCGCAGCGCCTACCTGTCGTCGTACTTCACCGACGAGCTGCTGCGGCGGCGCATCAACACCCAGCTCAACCGGCAGGAGTCCCGCCACAACCTCGCCCGGAAGATCTTCCACGGGCAGAAAGGCGAGCTCAGGCAGTCCTACAGAGAAGGTCAGGAAGATCAACTTGGGGCGCTGGGCCTAATGCTCAATGTCGTGATCCTGTGGAACACGGTCTACATGCAGCAGATCATCGCGGAGATGCGCACCGAGGGCATCCACGTACGCGACGAGGACATCGCCCGCCTCTCCCCGCTGAAGTTCGCCCACATCAACTTCCACGGCCGCTACAGCTTCGCCCTGCCCGCCGAGGTCTCCAGGGCGGCCATCTCCGTTCCACCCGCAAGCCCGAAACGGCCAGCACCACGATCTAGGCAGGCCCGGCTGGCTCGTCCGACGCCTGGGCGAGCCGGTAGCGGACCTTCTCGTGCGACAGGCCCACCTGAGCGCCGATCTGCCGCAGCCCCCAGCCCTCCGCCTTCGCTGCGGCCATCCCACTGTCCAGGGCCGCGCCCGTCACTTCACCCAGCGCCTGCCGAAGCTGGACGACCAGCCGCAGACGGATCGCGGGAGCGAGATCCTCCAGACTGGTGCAGAACCGCGCCACGTCCGCCTTCAAGAAACCGATCGTCGGGTCATCGCTCACCCGCACACCTTGTCGGCCCACATCACGGCCTGTCAAAACTTCTGACAGCAACACCGGTTTCCTGGTCCGTTCCTACTCCGACCCCGGCTGTTACCGGTGGATCGCCGGCACGGCGGCCCGCGCCGAGCGGCAGGATGCTGACGACGCCCTGGTGGCGGAGATCCGCGAGATCCACACCGGGCACAAGGGAACGTACGGGATCCGCCGCGTCCATGCCGAGCTGCGGGGCTTTGGGCATGCCGTCAACCGCAAGCGCGTCGAGCGGCTGATGCGCCTCAACGGGATCGAGGGCCTCCACCTGCGCCGACGCAAGCGCACCACCGTCCCGGACCGGCTCGCACCGCCGGCCCCGGACCTCGTCCGCCGTGACTTCTCCGCCGGGCGCCTGGACGAGAAGTGGTGCGGGGACATCACATATGTGCGGGTCGGCGGAGCCTGGCTGTATCTCGCCTGCGTCCTGGACATCCGTTCACGCCGGGTATTGGGCTGGTCCATGGCCTCGCACATGCGTGCCGAACTCGTCGTCGACGCCCTGGAGATGGCGGTGGCGACCCGCGGCGTCGGCGTGGCCGGGGTGATCTTCCACGCGGACAGGGGCTCGCAATACACGAGCGCCGCGTTCGCGCAGGTCTGCGACGGTTTCGGGATCCGCAGGAGCATGGGCCGG